>NZ_LWHJ01000026.1 GCF_001652725.1 Pedobacter psychrophilus | reverse complement strand
AAATTTTCAAAACGTTAGGTACAATGCTAAAGACTCGACTAAATATCTTCCTGACAATTTTTTTTCTGTGGACTCTTTCCAGCTGTCATCCTTTAGGCTGTTCTTGGGACTTTGGCTACACGCAACTAAAAGTTGAACCAAACGAATCTAAATTAATTGGAATATATATACTTAGCGAAAAATCAAAATCATATTTAAAAGACCATGGACTAAATCCCGAAATCTGTATTTTAAAATTAAACGCAGATAAATCATTTAATTTAGAAAACGTACCTTCTTCAATATCGAATGACGATTTGAAAGGTTCTGATGGCACTCAAAACAAATACGGAACTTGGAGTGTCAGTTGTGACAAATCTTATGATTGTATGATTGAATTGCAAGGAACTTGTGTGGTACCATTATGTGAAAAGGACGACCGAATTTCTATTCCAATTACTATTGGAGATGGAGACGAATGCAACGGAATAGTATTTGAGAAACGATAAAAAGCACAGTACCTAACAGCAAATTTGCACAAAAATGGCTGACGGTGGTTCAACTCAGGTTTTTCGTTAATTATTTGGTTCAGTGCGGTGCGACAATGGTTCTGCAAG
>NZ_LWHJ01000025.1 GCF_001652725.1 Pedobacter psychrophilus | reverse complement strand
CGTTATGCCTAATTTTAAAAAACACGAACGACAATGAAAATCTTTCCAGAAAGTGATTACAATTTTAAAATAACTGGAAGTGAAATAGAAGCTATTGAACGTTTAAAAAGACGAACTGAATTTTCTAAAAGTTTGACTTCACAAATAACCGACAAATCCTTTCGTGGAATAATTGAAGAAAATACATTTAGAATAATCTCATCTGAAATTGGGAAAGGTGCATTTTGTGTTTTAGAAGGTAAAGTCGACAATCAAAACGGACATCTGAACATTAGTATTAATAAAGCTTTTCAAATTTTATTAAGTATTATTTTATGTCTGCCAATTGTTCTATTAATTGCCGACCTAATTTCAGAAAAAGGAAGATTTTCAATAATGACTATTCTTATTGTAATTCTAATATTCATTTTTATACGTTTCTTATTTATAGAATTAACGTTCAGAAGATTATCAAAAATCAGTATAAATAAGTTATCTGACATATTAGATATTGAACGCATAGAAAAAACTAGGCATAACCACAAATTTGTATTATAATGGCTGAACTGCTTTATGTTATTTCATCACATTTAACTAAATTTCTACGGGCAGACAAGTTTGTGCTTTTTATGCCATTACAACACAAATTCGCCAATCGTTA
>NZ_LWHJ01000024.1 GCF_001652725.1 Pedobacter psychrophilus | reverse complement strand
CGTTATGCGTAATTTAAAAACAGACGAACTATGTCAATGACACAAATAGCTTTTTTAAGAAAAGCAGACCAACCTACAAACGGACAAATTCAAGACATTATCCAAAAACTCGGATATGACTTCAAAATTTTAAGTGGACTTGAGAAACAAATAGACCAAGACGGACTTGAATGTAGTATTAACGGACATCAAACATATTTTGAAACTTATATTGAAATTGCCGACGATGCTATAATGGACAACGAAGCAGATTGGATTAAACCAGATATAACAAACCAAGACACAGCAATTTCATTTGTTTGGGGTGCAGACTTTGTGGCAGGTGCTTGTATTGGACTTATTTCAATCGCCTTGATAGACCAAAGTGGAGCTTTGGTTTACTATATGGACGACCAAATGAAATACACAAGAGAATTACTTCTTGAAGAAACTCCACAATACCTTGCAGAACTTGACAAACAAGATAGCAAAAATGAAATTCATCAAGAACCTATAAATCCAAAGCCAACAAACATGCAGACAAAAAACACATTTTTGCAAAGACTGAAAAACATATTCAAATAAACTCCGCATAACAGCAAATTTGCTCAAAAATGGCTGACGGTGGTTTACGTTAATTCATCAGTTATTTACTTACTTTGGTGCGGTGCGACAATGGTTCTGCAAGCAATGCCATTTCTGCACAAATTTGCAAAACGTTAT
>NZ_LWHJ01000023.1 GCF_001652725.1 Pedobacter psychrophilus | reverse complement strand
TACCTAACAGCAAATTTGCACAAAAATGGCTGACGGTGGTTCAACTCAGGTTTTTCGTTAATTATTTGGTTCAGTGCGGTGCGACAATGGTTCTGCAAGTAATTCCATTTCTGCACAAATTTGCAAAACGTTATGTGTAATGCTAAAACGAACTTTCTGAAAAAATTGAAGAATGAAAAAATTAATTAAAAGTCCAACAGGAATTTACGCATTGACCTTTATAATATTTTTTGTTTTTTGCATAATATTCGTTCCTCTCTTAAGCATTGGACATTCAGGAGGGGAACAAGTTCCAATGACTTTATTAGCTTATGCTTTTACTTATTTGCATTATAGTTTAATATGCGTTAGCATCTTGACAAGTATTATTTTCCGAACTTGGTTTAAGAAATATTGGTTTATAAATCTGACAATTTTTGTTGTTCTAATTTTTGCACTTTAGCTTTGAGCACTCGAAATAACTTATTAAATGAATTATAAAAGAAGCACTACACATAACAGCAAATTTGTTCAAAAATGGCTGACGGTGGTTCAACTCAGGTTTTTCGTTAATTATTTAGTGCAGTGCGGTACGACAATGGTTCTGCAAGTAATGCCATTTATGCACAAATTTTCAAAACGTTAGGTACAATGCTAAAGACTCGACTAAATATCTTCCTGACAATTTTTTTTCTGTGGACTCTTTCCAGCTGTCATCCTTTAGGCT
>NZ_LWHJ01000022.1 GCF_001652725.1 Pedobacter psychrophilus | reverse complement strand
TCGGAATCGCTCCGATTGTGTTTCCCTTTTGTTCGGGGTGCAAAGATGTGGTTATTTTATTTAACTTCCAAATCTTTTTTTTTATTTTTTAAAGCCTTTCGGATTAAAAATTTCCGCTTTTAACGGGTTGCAAAAGTGTATTAATTTATTGTATTAAACAAATTAATTTAAATATATTTTTATGTCATGTTACATATAAATATCTCTAATTATTTAACTGTTTGCTGCTTATTTCAATATACTGCAATCCTTGCGTTTGCGGAGTGCAAAGATGTGGTTTTTAACTTTAAAACACAAGTCTATATTATCTTTTATTTAAAATATTTATTAACAAGATGATAATGTGATGTAATAATTTAAATAATGATATTATTCAAATACTGCATTCTAAGCATGGTTAAATTTTGAGCGAATCATTTGATTGCTATTTAATAAGTAACTTTTATAAATAGTGAGATAATTTAAAATATTTGGAAATTCTTATTTTATGGTACTGTATGATTACAACCAAGTTAAATTTATTATTCTTGAACAGTCTTCAACCAAATAAATCGGATGGTAATTGAAATGCCCCTTTTGAGAGGGGCATTGGATCAAGTTGAGGGCTACAATTACCGAAGAATGGTATCAGCACCTTCACAAAATCTAAAATTTAAGATGTTTAACTGTTTGTCCTTTATTAATGAGTTGTAATAGAGAATCTATTCCTATTCTTAAATGAGATTCGATATGTTCTGCTGAAGTTTTTGAAGAGTCGTTTTCTGCAGTTTTAACTCCTTCTGGAATCATTGGCTGATCTGAAACTAACAATATTGCACCAGTAGGTATTTTATTGGCAAAGCCAGTAACAAATACAGTTGCAGTTTCCATATCTACAGCCATTGCCCTTAATTCTTTAAGATATTTTTTAAACTCGCGATCATGTTCCCAAACTCGGCGATTGGTTGTATATACCGTACCCGTCCAATAATCACGAGAATGTTCTCTAATAGTAGTTGAAATTGCTTTTTGAAGTGCAAATGCAGGAAGTGCAGGCACTTCGGCAGGCAAATAATCGTTTGATGTACCTTCACCACGAATTGCTGCAATTGGTAAGATAAGATCACCTATTTGATTTTTCTTTTTTAAACCTCCACATTTACCCAAAAATAATACTGCTTTAGTTGTAATTGCTGTTAACAAATCCATCATAGTAGCCGCTAATGGGCTTCCCATGCCGAAGTTTATGATTGTTATTCCGTTTGCAGTTACGCTTTGCATTGGCTTATCTAATCCATATATAGGAGCATTATCATGCCATTCGGAAAATAATTGAACATATTTTGAAAAATTGGTTAGTAATATATACTGCCCAAATTCATTCAACGGTCGACCAGTATATCTTGGAAGCCAATTAGCGACAATGTCTTCTTTAGATTTTAATCCTTTTTTTATTGGTGACGAAACCTCTTTATGAGATTGACTTTCAGTTGGATTCTTCTTAATATCTTTTTCTTCGTTCATAAAATTATGTTTTAAAAAAAATCCCGATTCTATCGGGATTTTTGTGTTATGCTGCTTTTAATTTTTTAATGTCTGATTTTTCAAATTGCTCCCTGGCATAATTCAGATCTATTATTAGTTTTTTATCATCATGCTTTTGCGAGGGCATTTCAAACATGGCATCTATCATAATTGCTTCGCAGATTGAGCGCAATCCTCTTGCCCCTAATTTGAACTCCATTGCTTTATCAACAATAAACTCGAAAACGTCTTTTTTAAATTCTAGTTGAATATTTTCGTAACTGAATAATTTAGTGTATTGTTTAACCAATGAATTTTTTGGCTCTGTTAGAATACATAATAAGGTTTCCCTATCAAGTGGATTAAGGTGAGTTATTACTGGAACCCTGCCAATCAATTCGGGAATCATCCCAAAAGCTTTTAAATCTAATGGTGTAATGTATTTATATAGGTTTTTTAAATCAACATCATCATTATCAGCTTTAAATTTATAACCAACCGTTTGGGTTCTTAGTCTATTAGCAATTTTTTTCTCGATGCCATCAAATGCTCCACCACATATAAATAAAATATTATTGGTATTTACTGGGATCATTTTTTGATCAGGATGTTTTCTACCGCCTTGAGGCGGAACATTTACAATTGTTCCTTCTAAGATTTTTAATAATGCCTGTTGAACACCTTCACCAGAAACATCTCTTGTAATAGAAGGGTTATCGCTTTTACGAGCTACTTTATCAACCTCATCAATATAAACAATACCTCTTTCTGCTGCATTAACATCATAATCTGCAGCTTGCAATAATCTAGTAAGTATGCTTTCTACATCCTCACCAACATAACCCGCTTCAGTTAATACTGTAGCATCGCATATGCAAAAAGGAACATTTAAAATTTTTGCGATAGTCTTAGCTAGTAATGTTTTACCAGTGCCAGTCTCTCCTACCATCATGATGTTAGATTTTTCAATCTCTACTTCATCCTTACCAATTTTTTGATTTAATCTTTTGTAGTGATTGTAAACGGCAACAGCCAGTACTTTTTTAGCATCGTTTTGACCAATAATATATTGATCAAGGTGTTCTTTTATTTCTAATGGTTTTAGCAAGGTAAGCACAGGGCTCATATTTTTACCCTTTTTCAAGGTTAGCTCCTCTGCCAAGATATCATTTGCTTGTCCGACACATTTATCACAAATATGCGCATCTAACCCAGCAATAAGCATTAAGCTATCTTGCTTGCCAGCACCACAAAACGAACATTTTATATCTTTTTGATTTTTAGTCATTATTTTTTTCTGAATTTGCCACTAATATCTCATCAACCATACCAAAATCTTTAGCTTCTTCCGCTTTCATCCAATAATCTCTATCTGAAGCTTTCTCTACCCATTCGTAAGTTTGACCAGAGTGTTTTGAAATAATATCGTAAAGTTCTTTCTTCAGTTTTAGCATCTCACGCAAATTGATTTCCATATCAGATGCTACTCCTTGTGCGCCACCAGATGGTTGGTGAATCATGATGCGAGCATGAGGCAATGCAGCTCTTTTACCTTTTGTACCAGCACACATTAAAACTGCACCCATAGAAGCTGCCATTCCTGTACATATTGTTGCAACATCTGGAGAGATGAACTGCATGGTATCATAAATACCTAAACCTGCATAAACAGAACCACCTGGAGAGTTGATGTAAATTTGTATATCTCTTTTAGCATCTGCAGACTGTAAGAATAACAATTGTGCTTGGATGATATTTGCATTTTGATCATAGATTGCATCACCTAAAAAGATGATACGATCCATCATTAATCGAGAAAAAACATCCATTTGAGCAACGTTTAACTGACGCTCTTCTATAATATAAGGAGTCATTCCTTGAGGTCTGAATATTCCTTGAGTATTATTGATGTATTTATCTACATGTAAACCTCCAATTCTGTGGTGTTTTACAGCATATTTACGAAATTCATCTTTATCTATATTCATGTCTTATTGTTGTATTAGAATTTGTTTAATATTATAACGCCAAATTGAATAAATGTTTTGATAAATGCTAAAATGCTTATCAATTATAGGTAAAATTTTTGATTTTAATATATATGTAAAAGGCAACCTAAATAGGTTGCCTTTAAAAATTTACACCTTGTTTGGTTTACTTCAATTCTTGAAATTTATTATAGTCAATATCTTGCTTATCTAAAGTGATTACTGTCTTTAAGTAATCAAAAACTTTTTGGGCTTTTACTTCATCAAAAATACGATTTGCATTCTCTTTATCCTGTAAAAATTGAGCAGTATATTGACCTAACTGTTCTTCTGAAAGTGCCTGAGGACTATACATTCTGAATTGAGCATCTAATCTTATTTTTGCTAATTGATATACATCTTCATATTTGATTTCAATCTTTTGGTCTTTCATGATTTTGTTCTCAACCAATGTCCAACGTAAGTTTTTAGCAAAATCATTGTAACCGCTTTCTAATTCCTCATTATTAACTTCTTTATTTGCAACCTTTAACCAGCGTTTTAAAAATTCATCTGGTAAAGGCATTGTTGCTTTTTCTGAACCATATTTATATAAATCTGCAGCTAATTTTTTATCAGCATCCTGAGCCATCATTGATTCTAGCTCTTCAGTTATTTTTGCTTTAAATTCTTCCTCAGTTGTTACTGAGTTTTCTCCAAAAAGTTTGTCGAAAAATTCTTGATTTAAATCTGATTCTTCTAATCTGTTGATATTTTTTACAGTCAGTTTAAATTTAGATTCTGGAATAATTGGATTTTCTTCTTCTAGTTTTAATATTTTTATTAATAATTTTTGATCATCAACAGCAGTTACTAAATCAAAAGACTCAATAACATCTCCTTTTTTTAATCCGATAAGAGATTTTAATATGGTAGCATCTTTAACGGCATCTAACCTTAGAGAAGTAGTTACGTTGATTCCATTTTCAAACACAGAACCATCGGCGTTAAGCTGAATAAATTCTCCAAAAATCACATCTCCATCGGCAACAATTTCTGGATTGGTCATTTTACCATAGCTTCTTCTAATGCTTTTTGTACGAGCCGCTAATGTTTCATCATCAACTTTAATATTATATTGAGTTAATTTATCTTTAGCAGAAAATTCTACATTAACCTCTGGAGCTAAACCTAAATCGTAATTAAAAACAAACTCATCATTAAAATCCCAGTTAAATGAGGCATCATCCTGCTTAGGTAAGGGCTGACCTAATATTTCAATTTCGTTTTGTTGAATATAATTATTTACAGCTTCTGAGAGCATGGTATTTATCTCCTCTACCAAAATGCTTTTACCGTACATTTTTTTTACATGCGCTGGAGGAACCATACCCGGGCGAAAACCTGGAAGTTTCATTTTTTTTGCCTGATCCTTAATTTTTTTATTTACTGCCTCTTGATAATCATCTGGAGTAATTTTAACGGTAACAATTGAGTTTAAGTCGTCAGTTTTTTCCTGTGTAATATTCATTATGTGATATTTTCTTTTTCGGTTTGTGTGATACAAAAATCCCTCCCATTTTGTGGGAGGGATTGGATTTATGTGCGGAAGAAGGGACTCGAACCCCCACGCCGTGAAGCGCCAGATCCTAAGTCTGGTGCGGCTACCAATTACGCCACTTCCGCATTTAGGATTTTTCCAATATTAGGTGTTTCTAATTTGGATTGCAAAGATAGGATTTGTTAAGATTATTGCAAGAGATTAGATGGATTTTTTTTCGTGATTGCACCAATTTAAAAGATTTCACAGATTATGTTCTTGATTACACAAATTTAACGGATTTCACAGATTAGTTTCTTGATTTCACAGATTTAAAGTATCTCACAGATATAATTAAAAAGATTTCGGTAGATTTTGAAAATATGATACGGCTTTTAATAATCTGCTGCCATACCAACTAAACATTTCTCCATCCACCAATTTTATTTTTGCATATGGCCATATTTGCTGGAAATTTTTAATGTGTTTTTCTTTAAATGGATAAGGTTCGGACGAAAGGAAAACCACTTCTGGATTTAAGCCTTTTAACTCTAAATCTGAAAATGTAGGATATCTATTTTCTTTAATTAAGTTTTTTAATCCGCAATATTTAAGCATCTCATTAATAAATGTTTGTTGTCCGGCTAACATATTTGGATTTTGCCAGATGAAATATATTGTTGATTTAAGTTCGTTTTCATTTATACTTATATTATTAAAAAATTGTAGAATATTTTTAGAAAGATTTATTGATTCTTGTTTTTTATCAACCATCTCCCCTATTGTCTCAATCATATTTATTGCATCATCAATATTGAAAATATCACTCATCCAAACAGGAAATTCTTTGGTTAAAATTTCGATTTCTTCTTTTTGGTTTTCTTCTTTATTACCAATGATTAAATCAGGTTTTAATTCTCTTATTTTATTTAAGTCGAGATTTTTTGTTCCGCCTATTTTGGTTGTGTTTTTAAATTTATCTTTGGGATGAATACAAAACTTAGTAATACCAACAATATATTCATTTAAACCTAAATCAAACAGTAATTCTGTTTGCGAAGGAACAAGTGAGATTATCCTTTTTGGAGGAAAATTGATTTTGACGGTTCGATTTAATTGATCTTTAAACGTTTTTGTATTCATTTAATAATGATGGGATCAGCAATTAATGGATAAGATTAATAATAAATTTTCTTTTGGTTGGGTTTTCTTATCAGGATTAATAACCACTGGAATTCTAAATTTAGGATATTTTAATTCAGATAGAAAAGATATTCTTTCTATTTGGGTAGGATTCTCCTTTCTTTTCATATCCTACTTCATTATTTTATATAAGTTTAATAACCCATCTATGAGATGGCAAAATAATTATTTAGCCATAATCAGTAGAGTAATCTTACTATTCTCTGTCCCTATTTTGAGTGATGATTTTTACCGGTTTATTTGGGATGGCAGCCAAATATTACATGGAATTAATCCTTTTAGTTACACACCAAAAGAGTTGATGTCTTTTAAATATGATTGGGTGGATACTTTGTTATTCCAAAAGATGAACTCCCCAAATTATTTTTCTGTTTATCCTCCAATTAATCAAGTTATTTTTATGCTGAGTGCCATTCCCGGAAAAGGAAACTTATTAGGCTCGGTTGTAATTATGAGAGTTTTTCTCATACTTTTTGATTTTGGAAATATTTATTTTATCCGGAAGCTGTTAACTTATTTTAAAAAGGATGAAAGGTTGGTTTTTCTTTATGCTTTAAATCCATTAGTGATTATAGAGTTTATTGGTAATCTACACTTTGAAGTGGTGATGATATTTTTTACGTTGTGGAGTATTTGGCTTTTATTAAATAATAAATGGATTCTGAGCTCAGTGATATTAGGCTTGGCGGTTTGTACCAAATTATTACCAATTATTTTTCTGCCTCTTTTTATTAGATACATTGGATGGAAAAAAACAATTTATGCAGGTATTATTTGTGGATTTGTAGTCTTGATTTTGTTTTTACCTTTTATTCATAACCTAAAATTGTTAGAAAATTTAATCTCAAGCATTCAACTTTATTATGGAAAATTTGAATTTAATGGAAGTATTTATCAAATTTTAAAAGCAGTTGGATGGAAATTTTTAGGATATAATCCGATTGCTTTTACCAGTAAAATTTTGATTGGACTTTCATTAATAGGTTTCTTGATTTCTTATTTAAAAAGCAAGAACATTTTAGAAGGCATTTTTTGGGTGATGTTTACCTATTGTATATTTGGAGCAATTGTACACCCTTGGTACATTTTAATTTTAGTTGCTCTAACTCCATTTGTAAAATGGAGGTTTGCTTTGATATGGTCTGTTTTAATTTGCTTGAGTTATTACACTTATCGTGTTGAGCCTTATGATGAGAGTTTGTGGTTGGTTTTGGTTGAGTATATTATTTTAGGATTGTTTATGATTTGGGAGATTTTTTATAGTCGTGATACCACAGATTTTAAAGATTACACAGATTCAATGCAAAGTTTTAAAGGTGATGTAATCAAGAAAGATTAAACTTATTAAGTTGAATTTTTAATAAGCTTAATCTTTTTTTATTCTCTATAAAATTGATTGCCTTACTCTTATTAATTTTTTCAGTAAATCTTCCAATAAAGTTAAATCTAACATGTTTGCGGCGTCAGATTTTGCATTTTTGATATCGTCGTGGGTTTCAATAAACAGACCATCTGCACCAACTGCTATTGCTGCCTTTGCGATGGTTTCAATTAAAGCAGGTTTGCCGCCCGTAACTCCTGAAGCCTGATTTGGTTGTTGTAAAGAATGTGTGCAATCCATCACTACAGGTACGTTGAAAGATCTCATTTCTGGTATTCCTCTATAATCCACAATCAAATCTTGGTAGCCAAAAGTATTACCTCTATCGGTTAAAATAACATTGTTATTGCCACTTTCTATAATTTTATCAACTGCAAATTTCATAGAACCGGCGGATAAAAATTGACCTTTTTTCACATTTACAAATTTTCCTGTTTCTGCTGCTGCAACTAATAAATCTGTTTGTCTGCAAAGGAAAGCTGGGATTTGCAAAACGTCAACATAAGCGGCTGCCATTGCTGCATCCGTACTTTCATGAATATCTGTTACGGTTGGGACATTAAATTCTTTGCCGATTCTTTCAAGAATTTTAAGCGCCTTTTCATCTCCAATCCCTGTAAAGGAATCTTTTCTAGATCTATTTGCTTTTTTAAAAGAACCTTTAAATATGTAAGGAATTTCTAGTTTATCCGTAATGGTTATTATTTTTTCCGCTATCCTTAAAGCAATATCTTCTCCCTCAATTGCGCAAGGGCCTGCCATTAAAAAGAAATTTTGAGTATTGGTATATTTTAATTTGGGGATGTTTAACATCTTTTTAATGATTGAGGAATGAATTTTGAATGAATGAAGATAATAATGAATTTTGAATCTAATTATAGTTTTGAATTTTGTAGGATTTGCGTTAGGGATAGGAACGGCATCTTCGCCAGCAGTCGGACTGGCTTTTTTTGTTCTTACAAAAAAATAAAGTGGATAGCCCGTTAAAAACGCCCAAATTATTATTTTAAACATTTCCAGGATAGCCCAATAATATCCCTAATTAATAAATTAATTTCCTAATTCCGACATAAATTTAATGCGCATCAACTGTATTTCTTCTCTGTTGTAATCATCAGAACCCAATTCTGATAATGCATCATCTATTGAGTCTACTTCGGCTGTTTTAAAATAGTCAAAAACTTCGTCTTGCCTGTCTTCATCAATAACTTCATCGATGAAATAATTAAGATTAAGCTTTGTGCCTGAGCCCACAATAGACTCTACTTCTTTTAAAATATCCTCATAACTGATACCCTTTGAAGCTGCAATGTCTTCTAAAGATATATGCCTATCGATATTTTGAATAATGGAAACCTTTAGCGCAGACTTATTTGCAGTAGTTTTTACAACAAAATCTATCGGACGATCAATGTCATTATCTTCAACATATTTTTTTATTAACTCTATAAAAGTAGTACCAAATTTTGCGGCTTTCCCGTTTCCAACTCCAGAAATATGTTTTAGCTCATCCATATTAATTGGATAATGTGTACACATTTCGTCTAAGGATGGGTCTTGAAATATAACAAATGGAGGTAAGTTTTTTTGTTTGGCAATTTTTTTACGCAAATCTTTAAGCAATTGCAAAAGTTGCACATCAACTGCTCCACTTCCTTGTTGTGCAGCATTATCCTCATCGCTTTGTGCACTTTCCATTTCCCTATTCATGATGAAACGCAATGGATATGGACTTTCTAGAAATTTCTCACCAGATTTAGATATGCGCACTAATCCAAAATTATCAACATCTTTAATAATAAAATTATCTAATAAAGCTTGTCTTAAAACAGATTTCCAAAGTAGTAAACCTTGTTCTTTTCCAATTCCAAAAAACTCGCTTTGATGATGTTTATAAGATTGAATCTGAGCTGTTTCTAAACCTAAAAGAACGTTTATAATATATTGATCATCAAACTTATCTCCATTTTCTTGAATAAAAGTTAAGACTGTTTTTAAATAATCTTCTGCACTAAAATGCTCTTTCTTTGCCCTACAATTATCGCACATATTATTGCAGCCAACTTCATTAAAGTTCTCTCCAAAATAATGTAAAATCTGCTTTCTTCTGCAAACAGCAGATTCTGAGTAATCAATTACCTCTTTTAATATTTGTGTACCAATTTCACGTTCAGAAACCGGTTTATCTTTCATAAATTTTGCTAGCTTATCTACATCTTTCTCTGAGTAGAAAGCCACACAAATTCCTTCTCCACCATCTCTGCCTGCCCTACCCGTTTCCTGATAGTAGCCTTCCATACTTTTCGGGATATCATGATGAATTACATAACGAACATCTGGTTTATCTATCCCCATTCCAAAAGCAATGGTTGCTACAATTACATCAACATCTTCCATCAGGAATTTATCTTGAGTATCTGCTCTAACTTTTGGCTCTAAACCAGCGTGATATGGTAAAGATTTTATACCATTAATTGATAAGGCGTTGCTTACTTCTTCTACCTTTTTACGGCTTAAGCAATAGATAATGCCAGATTTACCAGAATGACTTTTAATATATTTTACAATTTCTTTAATTACATCTCTTTTTGGGCGTACATCATAAAATAAATTTGGCCTGTTAAAAGAAGATTTGAATAAGTTAGCATCCGTCATCCCTAAATTCTTCTGAATATCATATTGAACTTTAGGAGTAGCTGTAGCAGTTAAAGCGATTAAAGAAATATTTTCTCCAATATTATTTATTACTTGCCTTATTTTACGATATTCTGGTCTAAAATCATGACCCCATTCAGATATACAATGTGCCTCGTCAATGGCTACAAAAGAAATCGTTAATAATTTTAAAAAGTCTATATTATCTTGTTTTGTTAATGATTCAGGCGCAACATAAAGCAATTTTGTTTCACCGGCTAAAACATCTTCCTTAACTTTTAATATTTCAGATTTGTTAAGTGATGAGTTTAAAAAATGTGCAATATTATCACGACCACCAAAAGCTCTTAACTGATCTACTTGATTTTTCATTAAAGCAATAAGTGGGGAAATAACCAAGGCAGTTCCTTCACTCATTAATGCTGGTAATTGATAACATATAGATTTACCTCCGCCAGTTGGCATAATTACAAATGTGTCGTTTTTCTCTAAGATGCTGTTTATGATAGCTTCCTGATCGCCTTTGAAATTGTCAAACCCGAAAAAAGTTTGTAGGTTGTCTATTAAAGATTTTTTAATCTGCATTATTAAAGTCAAAAAAAACAGTCCATACTGATTTTAGACATCAAAATAACATATTTTTGTGAAATAATAATATTTTAATTATAAACTTTTACAATTTGAAATCAGTACAAGAAATATTAGAGGTTGCAAAAAAAACAATTTTAACTGAGGCAAATGCTATAGAACAACTTCTTAAGCAATTAAAACCCGATTTTGCACATCTAACTCTTGCCATATTAAACTTAAAAGGTAGGGTAATTATTACAGGTGTTGGAAAAAGTGCTATTATTGCTCAAAAAATAGTTGCTACATTTAATTCTACAGGCACACCCGCTATTTTTATGCATGCTGCAGATGCGATTCATGGTGATCTTGGAATTATACAAAAAGACGATCTTGTTTTGTGTTTATCTAAAAGCGGCAATACTTCTGAGATAAAAGTTTTGATTCCGCTATTGAAACAAGGAAATAACAAATTAGCTTGCTTTGTTGGTGATACCCAATCGTTTTTAGCCCAACAATCTGACTTCGTAATTGATGCAACTATAGAAACAGAAGCTTGTCCACATAATTTGGCACCAACCACAAGTACTACAGCTCAGATGGTTTTAGGCGATGCTTTGGCAATCTGTTTGTTAGAATGTAGATCATTTACAAAAGACGATTTTGCTAAATATCACCCTGGAGGAGCTTTAGGTAAAAAACTTTATTTAAAGGTTAGCGATTTATGCGCACAAAACGAAAAACCCGAGATAGAAATTACTGCTAATGTGAAAGAGGCTATTTTAGAAATTACTAAAAAAAGACTAGGTGTAGTAGCAGTTATTAATGGTAAAGAATTGGCTGGTGTAATTACAGATGGCGATTTAAGAAGGATGATGGAAACTTATAATTCATTTGAAAACTTAAAAGCAGTAGATATTATGAGTAAAAACCCAAAAACTATAGATGCCAATGAAATGGCTGTTAATGCTTTAGCAATGATGAAGCAATTTAACATTACTCAACTTATTGTAAAAAAAGATAATATATATAATGGAGTTGTACATTTGCATGATTTACTAAAAGAAGGAATTATTTAAACCAATTATAATGAATAAAAATAATTATGCTTTAATTATGGCCGGTGGTGTGGGAAGCAGGTTTTGGCCTGTTAGTCGTACTACGTATCCTAAACAATTTTTAGATGTTTTAGGAACCGGAAAAAGCTTGATTCAAAATACTTTTGAAAGATTTAAAAAAATTGTACCTGTAGAGAACATCTATATTTTAACCAACGAAAATTACTTTGATTTGGTTAAAGAGCAATTGCCAGAATTAATAGACAATCAGATAATTGGGGAACCAATTATGAGAAATACAGCTCCTTGTATTGCTTATGGTTGTTATAAAATTAAACAGTTAGATAAAGATGCCCAAATTGTTGTCGCACCTTCTGATCATTTAATTTTAGAGACTGAAAATTTTGTTAATATCATTAATAAAGCCCTGGTTGCCAGTAAAGAACATAAGTGTTTAATTACTTTAGGAATAAAACCTTCTCGTCCAGATACAGGTTATGGATATATACAATATTCTGAAGAAACGATTACTGATAATTTGCATAAAGTTAAAACCTTTACAGAAAAACCGTCTTTAGAAATAGCTCAAACTTTTTTAGATAGCGGAGATTTTTTATGGAATTCTGGAATTTTTATTTGGAGCGTAGGAGAAATTATTAAAGCTTTTGATACTTATTTACCTGACATGAGCGAGATTTTTAGAGATGGGAAATCTCATTATAACTCTAAATCAGAAAAAGAATTTATTCAGTCTGCTTTTCAAAAATGCACCAATATTTCTATCGATTATGGGATCATGGAAAAAGCGGATAATGTATATGTAATGCCATCAGAATTTGGATGGAGTGATTTAGGAACCTGGTCTTCTGTTTATGATTTGGCTGATAAAGATTACGTAGGCAACGCTGTCATTAATGCAGAAAAGGTGGTCATGTACAATTCATCCAATTGTATGGTAAATGTACCTCAAGATAAAGTAGTTATCTTAAACGGATTGCATGATTTTATTGTGGTAGAATCTAATAATATGTTGATGATTTGTCCAAGAAGCGAAGAACAACATGTTAAACAAGTTGTTGCGGATGTTAAACATAAATTTGGTATAAAGTATATTTAACAATATTAAAATCAAAAGGTCATTCTCTATAATAAGGAGAATGACCTTTTTTTATTCTACAATTAAGAAACCTTCCTCACCACCAAATTATAATTCTCGATTTTAGAGATAATAATATCGGTTCCATGATCAATATAACCATCATCAGAAACGGCATCAAACCATTCGCCATCGATATCTATCCTTCCAGAAGGACGCAAATCTGTTTTTGCAAAACCTCGCTTTCCTAACAATTCTATCCTTGGTTTTTTAACTTGATAACCTTCATTTGATTGCTGCTCATCATTTAAAACCAATCTTTGGAAAGCGCCAGACTTTAAAATATTTCCTCCAAAAATCACAGATAAAGCGATTGCTGCGATCATCGAAGCCAAAACAATTAAAAAAGATTGTGTTATTCGTTCGCTTCCGCTGATGCTGAGGTCAAAAAAGTCGTTTAAAATCAAGCTCATAGCTAATCCAATAATAATAAATATAATTCCCAAAATGCCTAAAACCCCAAATCCTGGAATTAAGAATATTTCTAATATCAACAAAACCACTCCCCCAACAAATAATAAAATTTCCCAATTAGCGGCTAGTCCTTCAACATAAAGTGGCGCAAAAAACAGTAATGACGCAACAATTGTTACCAAAAGCGCAAAACCAATTCCCGGTGCTTGCAACTCGAAATAAATTCCTCCAATAATTAAAAGTATTAAAATACTGCTTACGGCTGGGTTTGTTAAAAATCCAATAATAAAATCTACTGTGGTAGGCTGATATTCTGTTTTTTGAAAATTAGAAATCCCTTCTTTTGCTAAAACATCACTTATCGAGCTTGCTTCACCATTACAAAAACCATTTGCTATGGCTTCATTAGTGGTAAATGTTAATACTTTACCTTTCTCGTTGATATCTTTTATTTCCACATTAGGATCAACAAAAGCCTCTGCAATTTTTGGATTTCTTCCTTTTGCTTCTGCAGTTGTACGCATTAAGCCACGCATATAAGATTGATATTTTTCAGGTAAAACTTCACCATTTCCATTTACCACGCTTGCGGCACCAATACTAGCACCACGAACCATATAGATTTTATCACAAGCGATAGAAATTAACGCCCCAGCAGATGCTGCATTATTATCAATATATACTATCGTTTTCAAATTACTATTCAAAATTTTTGTGCGGATAGAATCGGCATAATCTAACAAACCGCCGTAAGTATTCATATCAATAATCATTACGGTGGCGCCATTTTGTTTTGCAGCTTCAAATGCTTTCTTAGTAGCTCGCCAAGCTGCAGGATTTATTTCTTCTTTTAAATTTAACTGATAAACCTTAGTTTGCGCCAAAATATTAGTGCTGCTAAAGCATATTATTAAAAATAAAATTCCATTAATTATTCTTTTCATAATTTTTGCATCAAAAAGATGATTTCCTCTAAATATACTGCAAAGCATTTACACTCACCCAAATCAAATCAAATTATTTGGAAAATAATTTTAGATGATGACAATGAAACAATAGTATGGGAAAGCAGAACGAATGATAAAAAAGTATTTTTTAATTCTTATGATTTTATAGGGCATAAATATCTCTTACAAGATTTTTATTTGGAGGATGATTGGCTTTTAAATATTCAAACTGTTAAAAATCAGATACTTTATCTTTCAGGTTTTGAAAGTGAATTTTCGCCTGTGCAAAAGGGAATAATCGCATTAGATTTAAAATCGAAAAAAGTTTTATGGCAAAATTTTAGCGTAACTCTGCAACAATTTACCCAGCAAGGATTGGTTGTTTTTGACCCAAGGGTTAATCCTAGAAAATATAAATTGTTAAATTCTGATAATGGCGAGTTAGTAGAAACTGTTGTTTTGGAAGATTTAATTTTTTTAAAATCTTTAAATAATGAGATTATTTTACCGAAAATTATTGATGAAAATTTAGATTTGGAAACTAAACACCAACTGTTTTATAAAGATTTAGAGATTTTATCAGGTTATAAACCACAAGGAAATCATTTTGACCAATACCTCATCGTTAAAAAAAACGATGCTGTTTTATTTGAAGACATCATTAACCAAGCCATAACAAAGAAGAGTTTTGATACGTTCTTTATCTGGCAAAGCAAACTGATTTTTATTAAAAACAAATCAGAAATTGTGAGTTATTTAGTATAATTGCAAAATTTTTAAAATGAATAAAAATCATTTCATGAATTATAAAAACCTCCTATTTTTTATATTTTTCTTGTCCATAATTTCTGTAAAAGCGAGTTCTTTTAGGGATTCTATTGGTGTGGAAAATCTAAATGGTAAAAAACTGATATTACACAAAGTAGAACCTAAACAAACTTATTACGCAATTGGCAGAAGATATGGTGTTAGCCCTCAGGTTATTATGGAATATAATAAAAATGCGAGTTTACAACCATCGGAAATAATAAAAATACCTACACAAATTCCTTTCAATAGCCCTCCTACAGTTTTTACTTCAACTCCTCCTAAAAAAGATAAAGAGACAGATAAAACTAAAGAAATAACACACAAAGTGACAGCAGGCGAAACGCTTTACAGCATTGCTAGTAAATATAATATGCGTGTGGATGATCTTAAACTTTTAAATGATTTAAAATCTAGCAGCTTAACTATCGGGCAAAAATTAAAAGTAATTTCTAACGAAAAAGTTAGCTTAACACAAGAAGTAGAAGTTAATGATAAAGGAAAACCACAAGTTGTTATCGAGAAAAAACCTGAATATAAGCCTGTAAATCCTAATAAAATTAAATATTTAGATTCTACTGATTCTCAGAGCAGTGTTGAAATTCCAAAAAACCGATACGGTATTACCGCCATGAATGATAAGGGTTTGGCAGTTTGGATTGATGATAATAATTTAGACGCTACTAAAAGCTATGCGTTACATCGTACAGCGCCAGTTGGAACTGTAATAAAAATCACAAATCCCATGACAAGCCGTAGCGTATTTGCTAAAGTTGTGGGCAGGTTTACAGAAAATGAGACCACAAAAGATGTAATTATTGTAGTTACAAAAGCTACCGCAGATGCCATTGGTGCTTTAGATAAAAGATTTTTAGTCAATATAACCTTCGGCGTACCGAATGAAAATTAAAAAACCTTACGTATTAGGAGTTGCCGGAGGAAGTGGTTCTGGAAAGACATTCTTTCTCAATTGTTTTTTAAATCATTTTTCTTCTGAAGAAGTTTGCCTAGTTTCTCAGGATGATTATTATATCCAAATGGGAGAAATGACGCCCGAAGAAAACCGTCTTCATAATTTTGATTTACCTACCTGTATAGAAGTTAATCAGTTTGAAAACGATGTTTTTGATCTATTGAATAATAAAACCGTTTATAAAAAAGAGTACACCTTTAACAATCCGCATGCAATCCCTAAAATTTTAGAGATTAAGCCCGCCCCTATTTTAATTTTAGAAGGTTTATTCATTTATCATTATGAAAAAATAGATGCCATTTTTGATGGTCGTATTTTTATTGATGCTGCCGCAGAGATTGCTTTAGAGCGTAGGTTAAAAAGAGATTTATTAGAAAGAGGTTACTCTGAAGATGACGTGATGTACAAGTGGCAAAATCACGTGATTCCTGCTTATAATGAATACTTATTACCACATAGAACAAGGTGTGATAATATCATTGAAAATTCTACCAATGAGTTAAAACATATTTTAGATATTACTGATGAGATTTCTAAAGATTTGAAAATGAAATTAGGGTTTTAATCTAATTCTTTTTTAAAATTATCAAGTCGTTATTTTCTATTAATACAGTATATGTACCAAGATTTTTTAATTCCATAATCTTCTGTTTATGCTCTTCTTCAGTAATAGGCCAAGTACTTCTATTTTGTTTAATTACTGCAATATATTTTGAATCTTTTATGATAGGAAAATGATACAAGTTACTCCGTTTATATAAATACGGCGATAAACAAGAACTCGTACTTACGCTAACATCATTTGGAATTAACTTTAAATCTTCTTTTATAGAATTGAGGTTTAAACCAGATTGATAATGTTTTAAACTCAGAATATTAGAATTTGCTTTGTAATCATATTCTCCCAAACTAAAACTCATACTTAAGAAAGTTGAAAATAAGGTTGTTACACAGCAAAAAAAGGCTATTTTTTTTTGCTGTGTAATTTCAATTTTACCAAGCCCTAATATAAAAGTGAAACTTAATAATGGAACAAATTCAATGCTGTATTGATGATAAATACCATAAAGACTAACATCACTAGATAGAAATTTTAAAGCTACAGGAACAAAAAACATTAGAAATAAAATTGGATTTTTATATAACAAAAATCCACCTGAAAATATCAAAAAACACATAAATATCAATTTCTGATAAGCAATACCTCCACCATTGAAATTGATATAAAAAGCTTTTAAAATGTTAACTGGGTGATTAAATAAATTGAGAACGATATCACCCAAAGAGTTACCCAAATGTGAAAATCTTAAAAACTGTAAATTTTGATCTGTATTTTGCAAACTAGGCATTACATAAAAGATTATTGCTAAGCTATAGATTAGCGATAAAATTGCTAGAATTGGGAATTGAGGATTAAATTTTTTATATTTCTTAAGATCTAATAAAAATAAAACACAGAAAATAAAAAATAACCAGATCCCAAAAGTTTCCATGCAAATCAGCATTAGAAAACTAGAAATAATCAATTGTGGATATTTTTTTTGATCAGCATATAAAAATATCCAAGGCAAGATCATTGATCCAATAACATTATTATGGAAATCAAAGGCTAAGGCAGCATAAATTCCCCAAATAAGATAAAACTGTAAAAGGCAATACTTTGCTAAAGTCTCATTTAATTTAATTTTTGAAAATTTATAAATTGGATAACCTGCCAAAGAAATTATTAATATTTGAATAACTGACGGGGTATAACTGCCAAAAATTAAGAAAATAGGATAATACAAATAAATAATCGGGCTAAAATGGGTTGCTAAAAATGGCATATTTATTCCATCAATTCCTAAAGTAAATAATGGGCTTTGCAAATTACCTATTTGATAAAGTGCCTGATTGACCATGCCTAAATCAAAAAATGTTCTTAAACTATAATGATTGACGATTGAGATCAAGGAGAATAAAAAGAAAAAAAGAAAACCTATTACAAACTTTTTATCTTTCAGTAAAAACATATATTAAAACGGAATTAATTTTAATAGCAAAAAAAGAATGCTAAATTTAAGACGTAAAATTAATAGTAGTTTTCATTTTTCTACAAACTATGAAAATTATAAAATAAATATTATCGTTAAAACCTCCAAGGTTTATTAAATTTACAGGCTAATTGCCAAATAGGTTTATCGCTTTCCTTTAAAAAGCTATTAAATTTCTAAAATGATTAATAACATAATAGACGATTTCGATTACAACACTTCTAGAGAAAAGCTGATTTTAGCAGAATACGGACGTAATGTGCAAAATATGGTGGAGTATATTGTGGCTTTGCCTACCAAAGAAGAACGTAATAGATATGCCCAAGTGGTAATTGATATGATGGGTTTTTTAAATCCGCATTTAAGAGATGTTCCTGATTTTAAACACAAACTTTGGGACCATTTACAAATCATATCTCAATTTAAGATAGATGTAGATTCTCCTTATGCTTCGCCTACCAACGAGGAAATGAATTTTAAGCCAGAAGCTTTATCATATCCACAAAAACGCATAAAATTTAAGCATTACGGACATACTGTAGAGTTGATGATTAAGAAGGCAAAGGAAATTCCAGAGCCTGATAAAAAACAACATATGGTTAATTCCATTGCCAATTTTATGAAAATGGCTTATACTTTATGGAATAAAGATCATGTTGCTGACGAGCAAATCATTTCTGATTTGAGAGATTTATCTAACGGAGAGTTGGATTTAACCAATGTGGTTTTAAATAAAGTAGAAATCAAACCACCAACCATTCATACTAATACAGGTAGCAGAACACAAAAAACTGGTGGCCGAGGTGGAAGTAGTGGAGGAAGTCGTCCGAGTAATAACAACAATAATAAAGGTCGCCAAAAAAGTTATTCAAATAACGGTGGCGGTGGCAGAAGGTCTAATTAATTTAGCCTATAAATTTATATAAATGTTCAATTTTAATCGATTGAACATTTTGTTTTTAAACCAATTTTAAAACCAATACAGCAATATGAATGCATTTGAGATTCGTGGAGGGAAACCTTTAAAAGGAGAAATTATCCCTCAAGGAGCAAAAAATGAAGCTTTACAAATATTATCAGCAGTTTTACTTACGAAAGAAAAAATTACCGTTAGTAATATCCCAGATATTAAGGATGTAAATAAATTAATTGAGCTTTTACAAGATTTAGGCGTAGATGTAAAAAGGATTTCTAAAGATACTTACGAGTTTCAGGCAGCAAATATAAATTTAGATTTTTTTCATTCTCAAACTTTTAAACAAAAAGGCGGAAGTTTAAGAGGATCTATCATGATTGTTGGACCCTTGTTAGCAAGATATGGTAGAGCAGCGATACCGAAACCAGGTGGAGATAAAATTGGAAGAAGACGTTTAGATACTCACTTTTTAGGTTTCGAAAAATTAGGAGCAAAATTTATTTACAATGCAGAAACTGGTTTTTTCAATATTGATGCTACCCAATTAAAAGGAACTTTTATTCTTTTGGATGAAGCATCTGTTACCGGTACAGCAAATATTGTAATGGCGGCTGTTTTAGCGCAAGGAACTACCTCAATTTACAATGCCGCTTGCGAACCTTATTTACAACAGCTTTGCAAAATGCTGAATAGAATGGGCGCAAAAATAACAGGTATTGGTTCTAATTTATTAACCATAGAAGGTGTTAGCGAGTTGAGCGGAACAGAACATCGTTTGTTACCTGACATGATTGAGATTGGTTCTTTTATTGGGCTTGCAGCTATGACTGCATCTGAAATAACCATTAAAAATGTTTGTTATAACGAGTTAGGAATTATCCCAGATACTTTTAAAAGATTAGGAATTCAAATGGAACTGCGTGGAGATGATATTTACATCCCGGCACAAAAAAGTTATGAGATTGATACTTTTATAGACGGTTCTATCTTAACAGTTTCAGATGCGCCATGGCCTGGATTTACTCCAGATTTATTATCAATTGTTTTGGTTGTTGCTACACAGGCTAAAGGTTCGGTATTAATTCATCAAAAAATGTTCGAGAGCCGTTTGTTCTTTGTTGATAAGCTAATAGATATGGGTGCACAAATAATTCTTTGCGACCCACACCGAGCAACAGTTATAGGATTAGATAAAAAATATCAACTAAAAGGTATAGAAATGACTTCTCCAGACATTAGAGCGGGAGTTTCTTTGCTAATCGCAGCGTTATCTGCATCTGGTAGAAGTACCATTTATAATATAGAACAGATTGAAAGAGGTTATCAGGATATTGATACAAGGTTAAAAGCTCTAGGCGCCGATATTAGAAGATTATAATTAAAGACTCTCCATAAGGAGAGTTTTTAATTATAGCTTTTTTGGCTTAAATTTTGAACAAAACTTTTTAATTATCGATAATAAAAATCTCTTTTTAATTAAAACCTAACATAGGTTTTAAACGTAATTGATTTAACTCATCAAATTTAAAATGGAAAAGATCATAATGAAAAAAGTTAAAATAATAGTTGCAGGATTATGTATAGTAGCAATTTCTGCCAGTTGTACCAATGGAACTACAAAAAATAAAGATAAATCCGCAGCAAGTCCTCAAGCAACAACTGTAAAAGAGAATTTAAAAGAAGATATAGCATCAATAAATCATTCTGCTTTTGATAAATTGTTAAAGAAAAATGTTTCAGATAAAGGTAAAGTTGATTATGCTGCCTTTGTAAAAGATAAAGCTTCTTTAGAGGATTACATTACCTTATTAACGAAAATCAATCCAGCAAAGCTTTCAAAAAATGAGCAAACCGCATATTGGATAAATGCTTATAATGCATCTGTTATAGATAAAATAGTAAGAAATTATCCAACTAAATCTATTTTAAAAATAGATGGAGGAAAGGCTTTTGATGTAATATTACCTTACAAATTTAATGGTGAATCTCTATCATTAAATGATATCGAAAAGAAAAAATTAATGGGCAGCGATTTATTTGATGGACGTATCCATTTCGCTGTTAATTGTGCAGCTGTATCTTGTCCAACTCTTCAAAACCAGGCTTATACTGCATCAAATATTCAAAGTTTACTAACATTAAATACAAAAGCAGCATTAACTAATCCTGCTTTTAATAAAATATCAGCTGATAAAGCTTCTTTATCTAAGCTTTTTGATTGGTATAAAGCAGATTTTATTAAAGCTGAAGGCAGTGTAGAAAACTTTGTAAATAAATACTCCAGCACAAAAATCAATAAAAACACAAATATTAGTTATATGGATTATAACTGGGATTTAAATTCGAAATAATAATTTTCATATATTTAAAGTTCAAAATTTATATGAAAATTGTAATTATTGGCAACGGGATTTCTGGAATTACCACAGCCAGATATATTCGCAAACAAAGCGATCATGAAATCTTAGTAATTTCTGCAGAATCTGACCATTTTTTTTCCCGTACGGCGCTCATGTATATTTATATGGGACACATGAAATATGAGCACACCAAGCCCTATGAGGATTGGTTTTGGAGCAAAAATAGAATTGAACTTAAAAATGCTTATATCCAAAACATAGATTTTGACTCTAAAAAACTTTTTACTGTAAAAGGCGAAGAAATTAGTTACGATAAATTGGTGATTTCTACCGGATCGATAACTAATAAATTTGATTGGCCTGGGCAAGATTTAAAAGGTGTGCAAGGAATGGTAACCAAGCAAGATGTGGAGTTGATGGAAGAAAATACAATAGGTGTTACTGATGCAGTTGTTGTTGGTGGAGGTTTGATAGGGATAGAGATGGCAGAAATGCTACATTCAAGAAATATTCATGTTCATATTTTAGTTAGAGATAACGTTTATTGGGGAGGCATTTTACCCAAGCAGGAAGCAGAATTAGTGGGAAGGCATATTGCAGAACATAAAATGAATCTGATTACAAAATCAGAATTAAAAGAGATTATTGGTGATGAAAATGGAAAAGTTAAATCCATTATAACTAAAGATGGAAAAGAAATAAAATGTGGTTTTGTTGCATTAACTGCAGGTGTAAGTCCTAATATTTCTTTAGTAAAAGATTCTAAATTAGAAACAGATAGAGGGATTTTAGTGAATGATTATTTAGAAACTAATATTAAAGATGTTTATTCCTTAGGCGATTGTGCACAGTTTAGAAATCCTAAAGAAAACCATCCGCCGGTAGAGCAACTTTGGTATACAGGCAAAATGCAAGGAAGAGCTTTAGCCAACACCATTTGTGGCACTAAAACCAAATATGATAGAGGGATTTGGTTTAACTCCGCTAAATTTTTGGATATAGAATATCAGACTTATGGTATAATGCTGAAAGAACCTTTATCAGATGAGGATACCTTTTATTGGGAGCATAAGGATGGAAAAATTTCTATGAGAGCAAATTTTGACAAAGCTGATGGTGCTTTAAGAGGTTTCAACTTTTTTGGTATCAGGTTTAAACAAACTGTTGCCGATGATTGGATTAGAAATAAAAAAGATATAGGCTATTGTATCTCTAATCTTAATAAAGGATTTTTTGATCCGGAATTCTACAAAAGCTATCATAAAGATATAGTAGAACATTTTAATAAGGTTCAACCTCAATATCAAGTAAAAATCGCAAAAAAGAAATTTTTAGTTTTTTAATCTCATTAGTTTATAATAATTAAACATGAAAATTATCCGTAATATCGGTTTAACCATATTCTTAATCTGTTTTGCAGTTTTTCTTTCTTTACCATTTTTAGGGAAATATAAGTTAACCGAAAAAACGTTTACAGAGAATTTTTCTGACGTAAACCAACAAAAAGTTTTAAAACCAGCTTTGAAAGATGTTTTTGATAAAGAATACAATAGTAACGTAGCGTTCTTTAATGATTACAACAAAGCTTTTGATGATGCAAACAAGGATTTTAGAGACAAAAAAGAATGGGATAAAGTAATTAATGATAATAAAATTTTAGATATCACCAAGAGTAGTAGCATTGGTTTTGTTAAAGATAACAGCACTCTTTTGTTTATTATCTGCTTTTTAATTAGTGCATTAGGAGGAATTATGTATATGGTTCCAGCACTTTTTATTAAGCCAGTAGCTGGTATTAAAAACGATTATATTTTTAAAAGAGGAATTACAAGTCGTGGAATAATTGCTTTTTGTTTTGCTGCGTTTTTAATTATTTTTTACATCTTTCTTTATCAAAAACCAGCTTATTTAAGCAATTGGGTTTTATTAATGGATGGATTAAGTAATACTTTAACAGGAGGCAATTCGTCGCAATGGTTCTTATATGGATTTTTATATTGCCTGGTGATGTCTGTTATGAGTGTTAGAATGTACATAAAATACAGAAACAATAATTATCAATTATTAAGAACTACTTCGGTATTGTTTTTCCAGATAGCTTTTGCCTTCATGATTCCGAATATTTTAACAAATCTACAGTTACCATCTATGGATTTTAAAAATATTTGGCCCTTAGATTATACCTTCTTTTTTGATTATAGATTAACAGAATTAACATCAAACGGAATGTTAGGTTATTGGATGTTGGGCTGGGGTATATTTTTAATTATTGTTGGCGTACCAGTAATGGTTTATTTCTTCGGGAAAAGATGGTATTGCAGTTGGGTTTGTGGTTGCGGTGGATTAGCAGAAACTTTAGGAGATCCTTTTCGCCAACTATCAGATAAATCTTTAAAAGCCTGGAAATTTGAAAGGATTATTGTGCATAGCGTTTTAGTTTTTGCAGTTGTAATGACAATCGCTGTCTTATATACCTTTTTTACTGGTTCTCCGAAACTATTAGGAATAGATACTTATTCTATCCGTCAGACTTACTCATTTGGTATTGGATTTATGTTTGCCGGGGCAATAGGAACAGGTTTTTATCCAGTAATGGGAAGTAGGGTTTGGTGTAGATTTGGGTGCCCTTTAGCTGCATATTTAGGAATTGTTCAACGCTTTAAATCGAGATTTAGAATTACGACTAATGGAGCTCAATGTATTTCTTGCGGCAATTGCTCCACCTATTGCGAAATGGGAATTGATGTAAGAGCTTACGCACAAAATGGCGAAAATATTATTCGCTCTTCATGTGTTGGTTGTGGAATATGCGCAGCCGTTTGCCCAAGAGGAGTTTTAAAGTTAGAGAATTTAGCCGAAGAAGGAAGGTTTGATGCTTACATTAGACCAGAAGAAAAAGCATTTTAATGATAGATAATATATCTGAAAGGAATATTTATGTAATTATTCCGGCTTACAATGAAGAGAAATCTATAGCCAAAGTCATTAATGATATCCCAAAAAATTTAGTTAAGGAAATTATCGTTAGTAACAACAATTCTAAAGATAATACTGCTTTAGAAGCTAAAAATGCTGGTGCAACAGTAGTTAACGCAAGTGATGCTGGTTATGGAAATGCTTGTTTAAAAGGGATAGAATATTTAAAAAACAAAGTAAAACCACAAGATATCATTGTATTTATAGATGGCGATTATTCTGATTATCCAGAAGAAATAAAAGAAATTATCGCTCCTATCGAAAAAAACAAGGCTGATTTAGTAATTGGTTCAAGAGCTTTAGGAATCAAAGAAAAAGGTTCTATGACTTTGCCTCAAGAATTTGGGAATTGGTTAGCCACAAGATTAATTGATTTATTTTATAAGGTTAAATTTACCGATTTAGGCCCGTTTAGAGCAATAACTTGGGGCAATTTATCTGTTATAAATATGCAGGATAAAACTTACGGGTGGACAGTAGAGATGCAAATAAAAGCCGCTAAACTTAATTTACGTTGTGTAGAAGTACCTGTTAAATACAGAAAAAGAATTGGTGTAAGCAAGGTATCAGGAACTTTAAAAGGCGTAGTTTTGGCAGGATATAAAATAATCTGGATGATATTTAAAAACTTGTAATTTTGCAATTCTAAAATGATTTGGCAAATTACCATATTAGCACTTTATACACTTTCACTAAGTATTATATTTATATTTAGTATAGGGCAAGCATACCTTATTTTTTCTTATTTAAGATCAAAAAGAAAAACGGATGTCGTCCCTGTTATGCCTCCTATAATTCCATTTGTAACCGTACAACTTCCACTTTTTAATGAATTATATGTTGTAGAGCGATTAATAAAGTCTGTATGCACCCTCAATTATCCAAAAGATAAATTAGAAATTCAAGTTTTGGATGACTCTACAGATTTATCTTTAATTGAGACCGAAAATATCATCAATAAAATGAAAGTTTTAGGTTTTGATATTGTTCATATTAAAAGAGAAAAAAATACTGGTTTTAAAGCTGGGGCTTTACAATTCGGTTTAAATATTGCCAAAGGCGAGTTTATTGCAATTTTTGATGCCGATTTTCTGCCTGAAAAAGATTTTCTAAAAAAATTGATTCCCTATTTTAACCAACCAAATATAGGCATGGTTCAAAGCCGGTGGGGACATATCAATAATGATTATTCTTTATTAACTAAAATTCAAGCTTTTGGTTTAGATGGGCATTTTACAGTAGAGCAAACAGGGAGAAATAAAGCCAATTTGTTCATGAATTTTAACGGCACTGCAGGAATTTGGCGTAAACAGTGCATTACCGAAGCTGGTGGTTGGCAACATGACACGCTAACGGAAGATTTAGATTTGAGCTATAGAGCGCAATTAAAAGGATGGGAATTTACTTATGTAGAAAACGTAGTAACACCAGCTGAGTTACCTGTAGAATCTAATGCTTTGCGTTCTCAGCAACATCGTTGGACCAAAGGAGCTATTGAGACCTCTAAAAAAATGATTAAGGAAATTTGGAGGGCGGACGTTGGTTTAAAAAAGAAAATTTTTGGAACGTTACACCTCATGAACTCTTATGTGTTCATCTTTGTTTTTATTACCAGTATTTTAAGTGTTCCTGTTTTAGTGATTAAGAGTTATAATGAAATAAGCCCAACCTATTTTAATTTAATGACTTTTTTTCTATTAGGATTTATAATCATAACGGTGTTTTACATTGTTGCCAGCATCTCTAAAAAAGAAAATATAAAAACTTTTGCTAAACTATATCCTATGTTTTTATCGGTTTCTATGGCATTAAGTTTCCATAACTCTATGGCGGTTTTAGAAGGATTATTTGGCTTTAAATCAGATTTTATAAGGACACCAAAATTTAACATTACAGATTTAAAGCAAAATTTTGAAGAGAATATTTACGTAAAACGGATTTTACCAAAAGCATTTTTTTTAGAGTTTGCCTTATTTATTTATTTCGCTTTTGGCTTAATATCGGCGTTTTATTTTAAGGATTTTGCTTTATTTCCCTTTCACCTCATGCTTTTTTCAGGATTTGGGATTTTAACCTTTTACTCATTTAAGCATAGTCTTAAAAAAGTTTAGCAATTTGTTATTGCCAGGAGTATCAACGTCGAAATAATCTGTTTATAATTAATATGATTTTTCGCTATAACCTCAAATTAAATTCCTGTCCTTAAACCACACTTCATCAGGTTTGGCTACAAATTCATTCATTTTTTTAATGATGATTATTGGATCACTTTCATCAATTACCAAATCTCTATTTATTTGTTTCAAGAAACGTTGCTCAACCATTACATCCATTTGTTTAAACAGGAAATCGTAAAATCCACCAACATTTAAAACTCCAATTGCTTTTTTGTGTAAACCTAATTGAAGCCAGGTAAGTACCTCAAAAAATTCTTCTAATGTTCCAAAACCTCCTGGTAAAATTAAAAATCCATCAGATAAATCGGCCATTTTTTGCTTACGCTGATGCATGTTTTCAGTAACAATCATCTCGGTTAAACCTTTATGACCAACTTCTTTATCCATTAAAAATTGAGGGATAATACCAATAGCTTCTCCCCCATTTTTTAATATTGCATCTGCAATTAAACCCATTACACCAACGCTTCCTCCTCCAAAAATCAATTTTATATTATTATCGGCCATTTCTTTAGCTAATATTTCTACAGCTTGTTTAAGATGAGGGTCTCCGTTAAAATTAGAACCGCAATAAACACAAAGGGATTTAATCATTTATTTTATTATTAGGTTTAAAACATTCAAAATTATCTTGATAATCTGGTACTATTATAAAGGTTATGCCAATCCTGACGGTCTAATTCTATATCAAAAGCGGCAACTATATTTTTAATCCTGTCCTTATTTCTGGTACCAATTAATGGTAATGCACCAAGTTTTAAAAGCCAGGCAACCGCAACAGATTCTATATTAGTATTATATTTTTCTGCTAAAATATTTAATTTCTCCCTAATCACAACTTCAGATAAATCCATACCAGTAGCAATCCTACCTTCTGCTAATGGAGCCAACGCAAACGGACGCATATATTTTTGTTTCATATAATCTATCTGACCGTTTTCTAAAGCATTTGTATTTAGTAAATTCAGCTCGACATGATTGGTAACTATAGGCAATTTTAGATAGGATGAAAGCAATTGATGCTGAAAAACATTAAAATTACTTAACCCAACAGTTTTAATTTTACCCTCTTGTTTTAACTTTAATAGTTGTGCTGCTGTTTCTTCTAAATCTGCAATTGGATCTAAATTGTTCAATAAGAAAACATCCACATAATCTGTTTTTAAATTTTTTAACGACTGATGTAAACACTCATTAATATGCTTTGCAGATGAATCCAAATAGCGGGTTTTAATATTTGGCTTTGAGGAATGAGGTTCGCATAAACCGCATTTTGTAAATAAAACAAGGTCTTCTCTTTTTACAGAACTTCTTTGGATTAGCTTTCCAAACTCCTCTTCACAAGAATAATTGCCATAAATATCTGCGTGGTCAAAAGTATTTATGCCTAGATCAAAACAAAAATTAAAAATCTCTTCCATTTTTTGAGGAAGCTCAGTTCCTAAATCGTTCCATCGGTAAAAACCGTAAACAGCTGGTGAAACTTTTGGACCTGCATCACTTAAATATATTTTTTCCATTTAATTAATTATAAGGGTAATGAGTTATATACTGAATTTAGTATTTTATTTATTAATCTGTTAATTTAAATTTAAATCAGTAAATAATTTATGTAATTCTACTTTAGCAATCCATCAAAGGTTACGGCCACATAATATAATGCACCTAAAGTTGGTCCACCTGCATATTGAACATATTTAGTATTTAAAATATCCGTTCCGCCTGCTTTAATACTTGCTTTTGCTTGAGGTATTTTATAGGTGAATTGAGCATCAAAAGTATTGAATGCGTTCACTTCGCCGTTAACCAAAGGGCTTTCCCATAAAAAAGCATTTTGCCATTTCCAAACTAAGTTAAATCCTAGGTTTTTAGCAATTTCTCGATTACCAAATGAAAAATTTGTCGACCAATTTGGTGTATTAAATCCAGTTACAAAAACATCTTTTTGTTTATTTTCAGAAATAGCGTTATAGCTTATGCTTCCCGAAACGGTATATTTTTGATAGAAATTAAAGGTTAAGCCTAAAGATGAACCGTAATTATTGTACTTGTTTTTAGCATTTGTGTAAACACGATATCTTGTTTGCTGTCTATCTCGATTTGCCCTAATCATTGCATAAACAGCTTCATCAGAACCAACAGAAACTTGTTGACCAAAGTTGGTAGTGTAAGGAACGGAAACTTCTACCTGACCCAAAAAACCATCGTATTGGTTTAAATAAGCATCAAGATCTACCACTAATTTATTATCAAGCAATACGCTTTTGTAACCTGCTTCTAAAGAGTTGATACGCTCTGGTCTGGTTGCAGAAAGATTGGTAATCTCTAATAAATTTCTGTTTTTTAGCGCCGCTTGTTGTTGTGTTAGGCCAGAAGCCACATCTGCGTTTAAAGCTGCATTAAAAACATCACTTGATGCTAATGTGTAAGAATTGTCTAAATAATTTAAACCTTGGTTAATATATGATAACCCTCCAACCCTTCTCACATTTCCGTTATTTACAAAAGATAAGGCCTCAAATAATGCAGGGAATCTATAGCCATTTTGTACTGATAATCTAAAATTATGTTTTTCTGCAACTGTATAAACTGCTGCAATTCTTGGGTTAAATTTAGCTTGGAATTCTGGATTATAATCTAACCTTAAAGAGCCAAAAAGTTTCAATTTTTCCTCAAAAAAGGTTTTGGTAACCTGCGCAAATCCACCAAACTTTTTGTAGTAAACATTACTACCAAAAGTTCCATCGGCTAAAGGTGTATTTCTATCTGCTACAGGTCTAGAAAAATCAACAAAGTTATTCCCATCCGGGATAACTTCATAAATCCTGGCATCTCCACCAATTAATAAATCAAAATATTTTACTTTATCAGATAAATCCCACTGTGCATCAGTATGGTAAGTCCTACTCCTTTGACTTAATGCAGCACCACCTGTTGCTGGCGCACCTGTAATCACTGCTCCATTATCCCAATTATTAATACCAATGATGGTGTTTTTTAAATTATTAAAAGCTGGTGTTCCAGGTTCTACTCTACTTGCATCTGCAGCTGCTCTTCCTATTTTTAAGGCCTCTACCAACAAAGTTCCTGAGTTTAGCGCATTTTGTAATGCTGTTTTATATTTTGCCCCCCAAACGCTATTTGTACCTCCACTAGAAATTTCTAGATTATCTACTAAAGGCTTTATGTTATAAGAGTCTCCAGTATTTTCTATAGACACGTAAGATTTTACAAAATAATGAGTCCCTTTTAATTCTAGTTTATGGTTTTGAACGTTTACATTATCCATCTGGATTTTATTTCCTCGTTGAAAAAGACCATCTAATTTACCATAGCGATAGCTATAGGATAATTCTGCATTTTCATTAAAACGGTAGTGTAAAGCAGCATCAAATTTTATATTATCTACTTTAGGATTGGTAACATCTTTTTCCCAATATCCAGTTCGTCTCACTAAAATACTTTGATTTCCAGATCTCCCAGGAATGTTTAAACCACTCAACGTAACTGCATTGCTACCATTATCATCCCCATATTTATTCCATGCATCATAAGCAGGATTATCGGCATCTGCATTTAATTCAGGAAATTTTGGGTTTGCAGTATTTAAGCTATTAGGGTTTTGATTGGTAGTTGTGTTAGATAGCCAATCCGTTCCCCTCAAATAATCTACGTTAAATTTAAATGCTATTTTATTGTTAAATGCCTTAGCATACCTAACTGCGGTTTCTGTAAGAGCGCTTAAATCTCTACCAGTTCCACCACCAACATGGTTTAGTCCTGTTTTTTGATAAACACTAAGCCCTTGATAATAAAACGGACTTTTAGTCAATAAATTCGCCATTCCGTTTATGGCATTCATCCCATATAAAGCAGAAGCTGCTCCTGGTGTAATTTCTACGCTAGCGATATCGAGTTCTGTAGGGCCAATTGCATTTCCCAGTGGAACGCCTAAAGTTCCAGCTTGCATATCAACCCCATCCACTAATTGTACAAACCTAAAATTATTTGGAATGTTAAATCCACGTGTATTAGGCACTTTAAAAGTTAAACTTGATGTTGTCATCTGTACGCCTTTTACATTTTCCAGAGCATCATAAAAACTTGGAGCAGGGGATTCTCTTATTGCCCTAATGTCTAATTTTTCTATTGCCACTGGCGATTTTAAGATACTTTCTTCTACTCTAGAAGCAGTTACAACAACCTCTTGGCCCAATTGAGATTGAGTTATCAATGCGATTTTTAATTCAGAACCCGGTCCTTTAATTTCAAATTCTTGTGATTTGAACCCTAAGCTTGTTACTATCAAACTAAAAGGATAAACTGCTTTTGTACGCAATTGGAATTTACCATTTGCATCAGTTGAAGTTCCGTTCACTGTATTTTTAATGCTAACACTTGCTCCCGGCAACGGAAGCAGGTCTTCTTGATTGATGATTGTTCCGGAAATGATGATGAAATTGTTTCCTTGTGCTTTTGCACCCAAGGTTATTAGAATAATAAAAAGTGTAAAGTAAGCGTGTTTCATTTTTGATTTTTTAAGATTTTTAATGCTATTGATTTGCTTTTTTAGATTAATTGACATCAACAACATCGACCGCTTCTGTAAGATATTTCTGTTAAACGATGAGCAATTTTAAGTATCATATTTAAAGTCTACTAATTTAGTCGACAATAATACGAACATTATTTTATAATAAAATATAAAATCTACTGATTTAGTAGATTAATAAGAAATTTGTGTGTTTTATTTTGGTAATGTTCTCATAAACAGATTTTTAATTTGATTAAAAAATTATTAGATAAAAGATGCTATTTTTGATATCAAACGGATTATCATTTGATTACCAAAAAAACAAAATATGCCATCAAAGCTTTAATTGCCCTTGCGGGAAGTAAGGATAATAAGCCTATGTTAATTGCAGAAATTGCAAATCAAGAAAATTTACCAAAAAGATTTCTTGAATCTATTTTACTAGATTTAAAACGAGCCAAGGTTTTAAATAGTAAAATGGGTGCTGGCGGAGGTTATTTTTTGATGCAAAATTCAGATGAAATAAAAGTTTTAGAAATTATTAGAATTTTGGATGGCCCAATTGCTTTATATCCTTGTGTGAGTATAAATTTTTATCAACGGTGTGAAGAATGTAAAGATGAACTTACCTGTAGTATCAGAAAGATGATGCAAAAAGTGAGGGATGCTTCTATCGATATTTTAGGAAATACCAGTATTGCTGATTTGCTAAAAAAAGAAGTGGAAATGGAAAATGAAAATAATGAATAAGAGAATGAATGAATTTTAGAAGGATTAATTATTCTATCATCCACTCATTCCATAAATCAAAATTATTATCTACTGTAGTTCGGAGCTTCTTTAGTAATGGTAATATCATGAGGGTGAGATTCTCTTATTCCTGAAGCTGTAATTCTAACAAATTGAGCATTTTGTAGAGCATCAATATCTTTAGCACCGCAATAACCCATGCTTGCTTTTAACCCACCTAACAATTGGTGCATCACTTCAGCTAATGTTCCTTTGTAAGGTACTCGGCCAACAATTCCTTCCGGAACTAATTTTTTAATATCATCTTCTACATCCTGGAAATAACGGTCTTTAGAACCAGATTCCATCGCTTCAACAGAACCCATACCACGATAAGATTTAAATTTTCTTCCTTCGTAAATGATAGTCTCTCCCGGAGATTCTTCTACACCGGCAAATAAAGAACCTGCCATAATAGAACTTGCGCCTGCGGCAATTGCTTTTGCGATATCACCAGTATATTTTATGCCACCATCTGCGATAACCGGAACGCCTGTTCCCTGCAAACCTTTTGCAGCTTCATAAACAGCATATAATTGTGGAACTCCAACTCCAGCAATAATTCTTGTGGTACAAATAGAACCAGGTCCAATTCCAACTTTTACACCGTCAGCACCTGCATCTGCTAATGCTTTTGCGCCAGCGGCGGTTGCCACGTTTCCGGCAATTACCTGTAAATCTGGATATTTAGCTTTAACTGCAATCAATTGATTAATCACTCCTTTAGAATGTCCGTGAGCGGTATCAATAGCAATAACATCTACTCCTGCCTTAACCAAAGCATCTACCCTTTCCATCGTATCATGAGTTACACCAACGGCGCCTCCAACTCTTAATCTACCATGCTCATCTTTACAAGCTTGTGGAAAATTTTTGAATTTTTGAATATCCTTAAAAGTGATTAAACCACTTAGTTTTCCATGAGCATTTACAACCGGTAGTTTTTCGATTTTGTAATCTTGTAAAATTAATTCTGCTTGTGCTAAATCTGTTCCTTCTGGTGCAGTAATCAAATTTTCTGAAGTCATAACCTCAGAAATTTTTTGCGACATATTTTTTTGGAATCTTAAATCACGATTAGTAATTATCCCAACTAAAACATTGTCTTCAGAAACCACTGGAATACCTCCAATTCTATATTCCCTCATAATTTTAAAAGCATCGCCAACTAAAGCGTCTTTATGTAAAACTACGGGATCTTGAATCATTCCACTTTCAGAACGTTTAACTCTGCGTATTTCATCGGCTTGAGCCTGAATGCTCATGTTTTTATGAATCATGCCGATTCCACCGGCTTGGGCAATTGCAATCGCTAAATTAGAATCGGTAACGGTATCCATTGCTGCTGAAACAATAGGAACATTCAATTTTATTTTTTTGGTTAAATAACTGGAAGTATCTACTTCGCGGGGCAAAACTTCAGAATAAGCGGGTACTAAAAGTACATCGTCATAAGTTAAACCGTCGGCTAAAAATTTTGTGGGATCAAGTTGCATAGCAAATAAATTAGGGTACTCTATTTGCCGCACAAAGATAGATTTTTTTTGGTTTTATTTTGATTAAAGTTTGATAGAGATATTAAATGATTGTTAATTTTAAATATCATGTAACCTCAACATCCAGAAATATTAAATCCCTACCTTTACAACGCAAATTGCTCTATCGCTGTTCGCATTAATGCGGAGAGAGGAAAGTCCGGGCAACACAGGGTACCTTGCTTCCTAACGGGAAGGCGCTATTTATTGGCGACAGAAAGTGCTACAGAAAATAAACTACCGATAAGCAATTATCGGAAAAGGTGAAAATGTGAGGTAAGAGCTCACGACTTTGTATGGCGACATGCATCGTGGTAAACCTCAGGGGTTGAAAGACCAAATAAGTCTCGATTCTGGAGCGTCCCGTTCCAATTGTTTATTCAATATCGAGATGGGTAGGTCGTTAGATCATAATAGCAATGTTATGGCAAGATAAATGATAGAGACATACTGATTAATTCAGGATGACAGAACCCGGCTTACAAATTTGCATTTTTTAAGCATTTGAAAGTCTTGTAATTAATTACAGGACTTTTTTTGTTTTAAAAACCGTCTATATTTGTATACAATTTCAAACCTTAAACAAACTATGGCTAAAATTTTAATCATTGATGATGAACGAGCAATTAGGAATACATTACGTGAAATCTTAGAATATGAAGACTATAAAGTTGATGACATTGATAATGGAACTGATGGCTTAGAAATGATTAAAAATATCGGATACGATTTAGTATTGTGCGATATTAAAATGAATAGAATGGATGGAATGGAAGTTTTAACTTCTGCTCAACAAAGCCATCCGGATGTACCTTTTATCATGATATCTGGTCATGGGACGGTAGAAACTGCAATTGAAGCCTCTAAAAAAGGAGCATTCGATTTTATATCTAAACCACCTGATCTTAATAAACTTTTAATTACAGTACGTAACGCTTTAGAACGAAAAGTTTTAGTAACCGAGACCAAAGAACTTAAACAAAAGGTAAGTAAATTTAAAACTCGTGAAATTTTAGGTAATTCTAATGCAATACTTAAAGTTAAAGAAACGATTGACCGAGTTGCACCTACAGATGCCAGGGTATTAATTACTGGAGCTAATGGAAGTGGAAAAGAATTAGTTGCAAGATGGTTGCATGAAAAATCCAACCGGGCAAGTGGAACCTTAATTGAAGTTAACTGTGCTGCTATACCATCAGAATTGATAGAATCTGAGCTTTTTGGTCATGAAAAAGGATCATTCACATCTGCTATCAAACAAAGAATTGGAAAGTTTGAACAGGCTAGCGGTGGAACCATATTTTTAGATGAAATTGGAGATATGAGTTTATCGGCGCAAGCCAAAGTTTTAAGAGCATTACAGGAAAACAAAATTACACGTGTTGGTGGCGAAAAAGAAATTGAAGTAAATGTGAGGGTAATTGCTGCAACTAATAAAGATTTATTAAAGGAAATTGATGCAGGGAACTTTAGAATGGATTTATACCATCGCTTAAATGTTATACATATCCATGTTGCTCCTCTAATCGAAAGAAAAGATGATATTACGATGCTTTCTGAAACTTTTTGTGAGGAAATCTGTACGGATTATGGAATGCCAATAAAGAAAATTACCGCTGGTGCCCATGAAGCACTTAAAGCTTTGCCTTGGACAGGAAACATTAGAGAATTGCGTAACGTGATAGAGCGTTTGATAATTTTAAGTGAGAAAATAATTACTGAAGATGATGTAAGGGCATTTTCTAATCCAACTGGAAGTATTTATAATCCCACAAATCATATTGAGAATACAAATTCAGGCTTTGATTTTGATAATTTTTCTAAATTTCAAGATTTTAAAGACAATGCCGAAATGGAATTCATCAAATTTAAACTAGAAAAAAATAATTGGAACGTTTCTAAAACTGCTGAAGATATTGACATACAACGCAGTCATCTTTATAGTAAAATAGAAAAGTTTGGGTTAAAAAGAACCGAATAAATTCTTTAATTCGATAATCAAAAGCTCCAGCATTATTAAATTCAAACTTTTAATGCTGGAGCTTTCTTATTTAAATATAGATGCAAAACATAACTGATAAATTATTAATCAATTGGGATGATTTTTCTAAAATTGACATCAGAACCGGAACTATTATAAAAGCAGAAATATTTGAAGAAGTAAAAAATCCTGCAATTAAGCTTTGGATTGATTTCGGAGCGTTAGGCGTTAAAAAATCTTCTGCTCAAATCACAAAGTTTTATAAACCTGAAAGCTTAATAGGTAAACAAATAATTGCTGTTGTTAATTTCCCAATAAAACAGATCGCTAATTTTATGAGCGAGTGTTTAGTATTAGGTAGTGTTGATGATGATAAAAACGTAATATTATTAAGTTCTGATAGTTTAGTCAAAAACGGATTGAGGATAAGTTAAAAATCAGTTTTTATAAATTTTGATTTACATATTAATTGGCATGAGTTTAGCAATTCCAAGTAAAAAATAATAGAAAACCAAATATGGAGCAAGACAAATACTTTCCCAGAACCGCAAAAAGATCATTAGAATTATTAGGCTTATTTTTAATAGGATACATTTTTTATATAGGAAGTGGTATTATAATGCCTATACTAATGGCATTTTTTTTAAGTATGATGTTATTGCCTATTTTTAGGTTTTTCAGAAATAGGAAATTTCCAGAACCTATTGCTATCATCATTCCAATACTTGTATTCTTAGTATTTATCGCTTTGCTATTGTGGTTTTTCACTGCACAAATTCAAATTTTAATCGGAGATTTTCCACAGATTAAAGAAAACATGAATGTGCATTTAAATTCTCTCAGTAAATGGATAAACGGTTTTACAGATTACTCCACTAAAGAACAGATAGAAATAATTAAGGAACAAAGCAATAAGATTTTAACCAACACAGGCACTATATTATCTGGTGTAGCTGGCTCTATTTCTGGAGTGCTTATTTTTTTTGGTTTACTTCCGATTTATATCTATTTGATATTATTCTATAAAAACCTCATTTTAAAATTTATTATAATGTGGTTTGATAAGGCTCAAATCCCTAAGGTAGAAGACGGTTTGAGTGATATGGAAGAAATCATAAAAAGTTATTTGTTAGGGTTATTAATCCAAATAACTTACATCACAGTTTTATTAGGTGGCATTTTATGGATAATTGGAATTAAACATGCGTTACTTATTGGAGTTTTGTTTGCATTATTAAACTTAATACCCTACGTAGGTGCATTAATAGGAAACATAATGGGTGTGTTACTAACCATCAGTTCAACACAAGAAACCTGGCCAATATTTACAGTTTTGATCGTAATAGCAGTTGTTCAGTTTTTAGATAATAATATTTTAATGCCTCGTATTGTTGGTTCTAAAGTTAAGATTAATAGTTTGAGCGCCATTATTGGGATATTGCTCGGGGGTACATTTGCAGGCATATCAGGGATGTTTTTAGCACTGCCCATTATTGCAGTCCTCAAGATTATATTCGATAGAGCAGAAGGATTTGAGAAGTGGGGGGTATTACTTGGAGATGAACGTCCTGATGGAAATCCAATGGGAATAAAAAATATGGCTGAAAAAACTGAAAAAGGCGTAAGCGGATAATATTTTATTATCATATGTTTAAATGGAAAAACTCATACTGAGTTTTTCCATTTTTTTTGATTGTGGATTTATTCACCTACCCAATCAATTCCCTTTTTTAATAGAGAATTCGTTTTAGCCTCTAAGCTTTGTGGATTATCCTTATAATCATAGACCCAAGAAGCCATAGGTGGCATGCTCATTAAAATTGATTCTATTCTTCCATCGGTTTCTAAACCGAATTTTGTACCAGAGTCATAAACTAAATTAAACTCAGCATAACGGCTTCTACGTTGATATTGCCATTGCTTTTCTTCTAAAGTGAAATGTTTCTCTCTGTTTTCTTTTACCAATTCTGCATAGATTGGTAGAAAAGAATTACCTATTGCTTTAGAGAACTCAAATATTTGTTGCCATGATATTTCGGTATTAATCGGTGTAAGCCTATCATAAAAAATACCACCAATTCCACGGGTTTCATTTCTATGTTTGATGAAAAAATAATCATCGGCCCATTTTTTAAATTTTGGGTAAAAATCTAAACTGTAATTATTACAGGTGTTTCTTAAATGCTGATGAAAAAATCTGGCATCTTTTTCAATTACATAATGTGGGGTTACATCAATTCCACCCCCAAACCATTGCATAGTTTCATCTCCGGTTTGCATCTCAAAATAACGGATATTCATATGAATTATGGGTACCCATGGATTGTGAGGATGTAAAACTATTGAAACACCTGTAGCAAAAAAATCTTCTTCATCTGTTTTAAAAGCCTTTTTGATAGTTTCTGGCAATTTTCCGTAGACGGCAGAAAAATTAACTCCACCCTTTTCTATCAAAGCTCCATTTTGTATTACTTTGCTTCTACCGCCACCACCGCCTGGACGTTCCCAATTTTCTTCCTCAAACAAAGCTCCACCATCTAAGGCTGTTAATCCTTGTACTATACTAGATTGTATATTTTGATAAGCATCAGAAATTTCTTCTTTATTGATCATTAGCAAATTAGCTTAATGTTAATCTTAATTTATTTCTATAAGCCGATAAGAACCTAGTTTTAGAGATAAAACCAACAAAATCTCCTCTATTAAAAGCTGGCAAATACCATAAATCTGCTTCTTCAAATTTATTAATAATTTCTACCACAGAGTCTGCGGTGTCTACCTGAAACTTGGTTTTTGAAATCAACTCTTTAACTGATAATGTTTGTTGTAATTCTGGATCTAATAAAACCTTCCTTACCTTATCAAACAAAATAAACCCAACGTATTTATCATTATTATCCTTACAAACTATAATGTTGCGATTGGATTGTCTGATTAAAATTAGCAACTCGCCTAATGAACTATTGGAATTAATCACTTCAAAATCAGTATCAATTATTTCTTCAGATTTTATTAATCCTAATAAGTTTTGATCATAATCTTCAGTGAAAATCTGCTTTTGTGCAACCAAATGCTTTTTCTCCATAGAATAAGGTTCAAAAATTTTAGCAATGGCATAAGCCGATGTTGATACCAGCATTAATGGCAAAATTAAATCATAACCTCCTGTAATTTCTGCAATTAAAAAAATCCCCGTTAAAGGGGCATACATCACACCACTGATAACCCCACACATTCCTACCAAAGTAAAATTGCTAACTGGTAAAATGTGAATATTTAATTTGTTGTTAACTGCTGCAAAAAAGTAACCACTAAAAGCACCAGCAAATAAAGAAGGAGCAAAATTACCTCCGCTACCACCGCTAGATACTGTTAGTGAATAGGCAAAACTCTTAAAGAGAAATATTAATCCCACAAATATGATCAATGCCCAATCACCCAATTGAGGAATATCAAAAAAACTTTTTGTAATGATATCATGAGCATTTCCGGATGCTAATGTTTTTACACTGCTGTAACCTTCACCAAATAAAGGCGGGAAAATAAAACACAAAAATGCCAACAATAAACCTCCAAAGATTGCTTTAGAATAATCATTCCATTTAAATTGTTGCTTAAACAGATTTTCTATTTTCATAGTAGATCTGGAGTAATAAACAGAGACTAAACCTGTAAAAATTCCAAGGAGTATATAGTAGAACACGTTTTGATAATCAAATTCCTCAAGGCTTTTAAACTCCAATAAAATACTATCATCTAAAATGATTTTGGAAATTAATGCGCCACAAACTGCAGAAATAATTAAAGGAATAAAATCCGAAAATACTACGCCAACCAAAATAACTTCAATGGCAAACATCATTCCTGTGATAGGTGCATTAAACGCTGTTGCAATGCCAGATGCGGTTCCGCAACCTATTAACAAAATCCTTTCTCTGTAACTTAACTTATAAACTCTGGCAAAATTAGAACCAACTGCGCCTCCTGTCACGGCTATCGGACCTTCCAAACCAGCAGAACCTCCAAAACCAACAGTTAAAGCACTAGCAATAACCTGAGAATACATTTTGTACCTCGCCATTATCCCTGAACGTTGGGCAATGTCAATCAAAAGATTTGAGATTCCTTTACCATCTTTTCCGTTTAGAAAAACTTTAACTACCCAAACAGTTAATAAAATACCTAATAAGGGAAGAAATAAATTTAAATAAGGATAGTTGAAAACTTCTAATTGGGCATCTATTATAATATGAAGTTTATGTACGATAGACTTTAAAATAACAGCTAAGAAACCAGTTGTTATTCCTACTAAAATACCTGATAAAATAAGAAATTGATTTCTGCTTAAATGATCATGGAGATATTTAATTAAAAGCGTATGGTGCTTTAAAACACTTATGATTTTGTTATTCCTCAATGTAATCTAAATCTTTTCCGTAAGTTTCTTCTAGGTTATAAACCGATACGAAAGCAATAATTAAAGTAGAAACCCCAACAATTAGAGCGGCATTTATAATACCAAAAGGAGTTTTAAGCCATTCAAAACTTAATGTTACTAAAACCACTGATCCTCTTATAAAATTTGGAACCGTTGTGGTAACTGTAGATCTTAAATTTGTTCCAAATTGCTCGGCTGCAATAGTAACAAAAATTACCCAAAAACCTGTAGAAATTCCTAAAAGAACGCATAACCAATGGTATGTATTGGCAGAAATTCCTTTAGAAAATAAAAATAATAAAACACTAAAAAGTGTTGCAAATAAAAATATAACAACAATCTTTTTTCTAGTTTTAAATATCTGGCTTAAGAAACCTGTTAACAAATCTCCTAAGGAAATTCCTATATATGTGAATAATATGCCTTTACCAGCGCTTAATGGTTCTGTAGCACCCATCGCTTTACCAAATTCTGGTGCAAAAGTGATTAGAATTCCTACTACAAACCAAGTAGGTAGGGCAATTAAGGTACAATTAATATATTTTTTAAACCGACACCAATCATTAAAAAGCATTAAAAAATTACCTTTACTTACTTTTTTATCTTCAATATTTTTGTAGAGCGAGGATTCCATCACTCCAATTCTTAAAACTAAAAGGATAAGACCCATTCCGCCTCCAACAAAATAAGCAGTTTGCCATTGAAATTCTCCACCCACCAATCCTGCAACAACAGCTCCCATTAAACCAACTGCTGCAACAATCATGGTACCGTAACCTCTGTTTTCTTTGCTCATTGTTTCGGCAACTAAGGTGATTCCGGCACCAAGTTCCCCCGCTAAGCCCACTCCTGCTATAAATCTTATAATTGCATAAGTATTAATATCAGTAACAAATCCATTTGCAATATTTGCTAAAGAATACATTAGAATAGAACCGAATAATACTTTTAATCGACCCATTTTATCACCTAATATTCCCCAAAGGATACCACCAATCAACATTCCAATCATCTGTGAGTTAATCAGTTTTACACCAACAGATAATAGATCATTATCTGCAACCCCAATTCCTTTTAAACTTTGTACCCGAATTACAGAGAATAAAACCAAATCATATATATCTACAAAATAGCCTAGAGAAGCTACTACAATCAGTAAAACTATATTTTTATTGATGGTTGGACTATTCATAAAATCGTTTGTTTAGGTGGGATGAAATTACGATTTCTTCTAAACAAAAAAAGCGTTCCGAAATATTTCGGAACGCTTTTCAAAATTAATCAAAAGAAATTATTTTGTTGGAGGTAATAAAACCGCATCAATTACATGCGTTACTCCGTTGCTAGAAATTACATCAGCAGTTGTTACTTTTGCATCTCCTACCATAACTACACCGTCCTTAATAGAAACTTTTAGTTTTTGTCCTTCAACTGTAGTTAATTCCATACCATCTTGTAAATCAGCAGCTTTGTAAGAACCTGCAACTACGTGGTAAGTTAAAACTTTAGTTAAATCTGCTTTCATAGCAGGCTTTAATAAATTATCAACAGTTCCTGCTGGTAGTGCAGCAAATGCTTCATTAGTTGGTGCAAAAACAGTAAATGGTCCAGTTCCGCTTAAAGTTTCTGCTAAACCTGCTGCTGTAACTGCAGCAACTAAAGTAGTATGATCACTTGACATCACTGCGTTTTCAACAATATTTTTAGACGGAACCATCATAGCACCACCAACCATAACACCTTCAGTTGCCATAGTGTCCATTTCAGTTGCTGATGAGTCCATTGCCATAGAATCTTTGTTTTCTTCTGCTTGCTTGTTGCTGTTACATGCAGTAATTGATGTTGCAACAACAGCTGCTGCCATCACAAAGTTTAAAATTGATTTTTTCATTTTTTGAATTTTTTTAGTTTTAATTTTTGTTTCACTAATTAGTAGTACGTTATAATCATTGCAACAGTTTTTTAGTAAATAAGTTTTATTTTAAAAACTTTAACTCAAAAACATTTTTAATAATTTGAGGTTTAGAGAAAAGCGTATTATGTTATTGTATGAAACAAAATAAGTTTTTGGTAGGGAACAACGTACTTGATCACCTTTGCACCGAGTGCGCTCTTATTGGAGGTACAGCAATTATCGTTACCGAAAAAAATATCACTCCTTTTATAGGTTTATACGCCAGAGTTTTATCATTATTAAATATTTGTGGAATAGAACATATTACCTATCAATGTGATAAACAAGAAGCCCGTTTTTGTGATGCAGAAAATGCGATAGCATTGGCTAAAAATAAACGAGTTAATTTAGTTATTGCTTTAGGTTGTGAGTCAATTATGGATATATCTAAAGCTATTGCAGTAGGTTATTATGTTAATCATGCGGTCAGTGTATTTTATAATGATGATAAAACAGTTCCGAATAATGCTTTGCCAATATTTAACATACTAACTAATAGTTTTTTAAAAAACGAGAATTCTAGTATTTCTTTTTTTAGTTGCGATATAGAAGATAAAACTCTAAAAAATCTATCTTCTGATTATATCCTTCCTAAAGTGTCTTTCCTAGATTTGGATTACGTTGTAGCTTAGCTAAAATTCACATCACACCATTCAAATTTATCGGTCATCACTCCGCGTGGATGCTCCTTTGCTATTTTAAAACCGAACCAGTTTTTGGGTGCATAAACCTTATTAGCCTTAGGGCTTAAATAACATGCCCACCAAGCAAAAGTGCTGTTAGAAATAATGCTAATGTCTGCATTTTGGATAATTTGAAAATCAATGATTTCATTATTTGATGAAAATATAAAATTGGTTTGGGCAGGGAAATATCTTCTTACATGATCCATGTCATCGCTCACAAAAATCACTTTATACTTTTCTAAATTTTCAATTGCATTTAAACGCTCCTTAAAATATTCCATTGGTAAAGAAATGTCTCGTTTTCTTCTTTCGCCGTAATTCATATAATCCGTTCTGCGGATATGTACCACTACAATTTTATGATTAGCAAACAATTCGCCATATTGATTTTGGAAATCATCTATATAAACTTTTTTTAATTTAAATGATGGTTTAGTAGATAATTGCTCATAATAATAAGCTGATTGAAAATATCCCCTGTAAAGGGAATTATTTTTTATTTTAAAAGGTTTTGGAACTATCCAATTATGGATAAAGACCGTTTTTAATTTGAATAAGAATGGCAAAATCCGTGTAACCGCAGAATATGCTTTTGAACCCATCAAAAGATTATCATTTCCTTCTAATTCAAAATATTTTTGTATGTAAGCATGATGAGGATTTGAAAAGAAAACATTTTTATCGAGCTCTCTTTGCTGAACATATTTAAGAAATACATATTGAAACAATTGATTTCCTAATCGTCCATCAAACCTAATTGCTATCATACTATAATCTAGATTTAATTTTCTTTAAAACCGGAATAAAATAATCTTTGTAAAACTCGGGATAAAATCTAAAAGCGTAAACAAAAGCATGATAAAATTTTACACCTAACTCTCGCCATAAAATAACCTGAGCGATGATAAAACCTACTATATTAGAAATTAAAGTGGCATATGCAGCTCCTAATAATCCTATTTTTTGGATTAAAAAAAAGTTTAAAATTAAATTGGTACTAGCGGTTATTAAAACTATGTAAAATGTGGTTTTTGTTTTACCAATAGAATCTAAAATAGTTCCAAATTGCCTTCCAAATGGAATTAACAAACAATATAACAAAGTAACTCTCAGTAATTCTACGGCATTGGTGTATTTATCGCCTGCTAAGATGTATAAAATTAACTCGGGGAAGCAGTAAATAAAAATTAAACCCGGAATTAAAATGGCCAAAATAGTTCCTACAGATTTTTCATACAAATATTTAATAGCATCTCTTCCTTCGGTTTGCATACGCATGGCGCTTTGAGGAAAAACAATGTTGGCTACAGCCGATGTAGGAATGTCTATTAAATTCACAATTTTTACGGCAACGTTAAACACACCTGATGCTATAGGATCAATCATTTTACCTAACATCCATTGATCTACAGTACCTGATAAAATAGAACTTAGTGAGGTACCAAATGCGTATTTGCTATAAGCAAACATGGTTTTAATCCATTCTACAAAAATACCTTTTGCAAACTTTAAATATTTTTTTGTGTACAAGTAAGCGATGATAGCACTTGCAACCGAACCTACAATTTGTACTATTACCAATTGGTATAAATCCATGTGGATTTTAAAAACAAAACAATAAAATACAAAGGCAAAATAAATAGCTTGAAATGTGGTGTTTGAGACAAAAACACCTTTAAACTTAAAATTTGCTTGTTCTATACAATTAAACTGGGTTAAAAATCCGTTGAGGATATATACCAAACTAAATAAATAGAAAAGTACTTTTAACTCGGGAGCATTTAAATAATTTGCTAAAAAATTGCCAAATAAGAATATCAATAGCACGCAAAAAGCCGAAATTGCAATATTGATGTGTAGCGCAGCAGTCATGATTTTTGGCTTATCTACTTCTTGTGCTCCAGATAAAAACTTGATTAAAGCCGATTTAATTAAACCATCTCTTAAAATATTCAGAATAGTTATGGCCGACATGTATAAAGCCCATAAGCCAAACTCGTAAGTAGAGAGAATCCTGACCAAAAAGAAGAAACTTCCTGTTCCAAAAGCAACGCTTGCAAAATTTTGAAAGGTGGTAATTACCCCAGATTTTAGCCAATAGCGCTTATTTTCTGATTTACTCATGAATTTGCAGCGTATATTTTCACAAAATTCATTAACTCTTCATCGTTTTTAGCATGATAAATTTTTGCATTAGAAAGTTTAGGAAACAACTTTTGGTAACATCCAAAATGATGTTCTGGACCTTTTTTAGAAAGAATAATATTTGAGCCCTCAAAACAACTTGCTAATGCGGCTGTACCTCCATGTATAGAAATAAATTTATCGGCATTGGCATAAACACACATTTGAAAATGATTGTAATTTTTAGCTTTAATTTTGTTCTCAAAAAATAAATCATCCATTAAAACTATAGCCGGATAATTCTCTTTTATCCAATCATATTCATTTAAATCGTTTACTTCGCTGGTATCTGAAGTAATATTTTTTGCCTTAGGGCGATTATAAACGATTTGATATTTTTCTCCCAATGAATCAAAAATATATTGTAAAGTTTCTATACTAAAAAAACTAATTGGCGGTCCGTCCCATTCTGTATTGTAACGATTTGCGACCATTAAAATAGGTTTATCGAAAATATAAATATCATTTTTAAAATGGGCTTTATAAGGCACTTTTTCCCATTTCTTCATGTCGTAATCTTGACTGTAAAGAATTCTAGGTGTTTCGTAATTGTAATTTCCTTCGTTGGTGCGTACATCAAAAACTTCCTGATGGTTGGGAGAGAAAAAATACATTTCAGAAGTAAATTTTGCTGCTTCTGTTTTTAGCAAAGTACCATTTTTAAAATGCCAATAAGCAAACGGAATTACAAATTCTAACTCGGGAGCAAACTCACCATTAAAGGAAATGGTTTTATATTTCTTTTTGAAAATATAATCCCTAAAAAAATATTTCCATTGAATGAATTGGCAATAATAAGTATCTCTATAATAATACCTAACATCATGATGGAGTTTGCCAAAGCGCAATCTCACATACAAACTGATTAATTTAGTAATGATATTATTAGGTATGTGCTGTCGATTCAAATTTTATTACCGTTTAAATATTCAGATAATCTTTTTGTATGAAGCTTAAATCTATGATTAAAAGCTTTTAAAATACCTCCTTCGGCCAATAATCTTCTTGATGATGTAAATACCCTTGCATTTGTATCAATGATTAAATGTAAATCTCCAGATTTCATCAAGTTAACGGCCATTCTTCCATCTTCAGATTCATCAACGTAATCATCGCTTCCTAAAATATTGTCGAATTTACGAACATTTTTTACCTTAAAACCACCATTTTCTAATCCCACTGCAGTTTTAAAACCCATATTGAAACCTAAAAAATTGATGTGCTCTCTTTTTCTTTTCCTGAGTCTAATGATAATTCCGGCCAACCTTTCATAAACCCAAAAGAAAAAACGTTCTCCTTCCCTTTCGGGGATAAAAGCATATCTAGCGTAAACACCAACAATTTTCTCTGAATCTTCCAATGGTTTTACCATCGTATCAATCCATTTTGGTGGATAAAAAGTGTCAGAATCTGCACAAAGATGATATTTCCCTTTAGCGTTTTCTAAACCTACTTGCCTTGCGTAAGTGATGCCCTGTTGAGGTTGAAATAAACTTTTTATGCCTAATTCATCTAAAATTTTTTGTGTTTCATCGGTTGAATTATTATTGACAACAATCAACTCCACTTTTTTGTCAGTCTCACTTGCTGATAGTGACGATAGTGTCCTGAAAATGTTGTTTTCTTCGTTCCAAGCAGGGATTATAATAGATATTTCTGGTTCAGATGATTGCAATTTACTTAAGCCTGTTTTTATTGCATTAACCTCATTTATATTTAAATCAGAAAAACTCCTATTTATATATTGATGTGGCTTTAACCAACCTGGCAAACTGAAAGGCGCTACATACATCATTATCCTTTAAGTTTATAAATTACTAAATCGATATTAAATCTCAGATAACGATAAACCTCTCTTAATTTATCCACTAAAAAACTATTGTTATTTCTCCAAAAGTTACGTTTAACAGTACTTGGCTCTTGGCTTGTATTTTCCTGATCAATCAGTTCGTTTATATTTTCATAAAAATAAACCTTTGGTTTTTTACTTAAAACCTGCATCATCATTTTGTATTCTGTACGATCAGATTTTATTCCTTCTTTATACCTTCCAAATTTTTCAAAAAAGTTGCTTCTACGTAAATGTGGATGGTCGCTATAAACATAAAATTTTCTATAACCTTCCCAAATATTTAAGGATTTAAAAACAACTTTTCCAAAACCGCCCTTAATATCTTTTAAAAATGGATATTTAAAATAGGCGTAAAACCTTACCAAATCTAAATCTGGTTCTTGTTGCATAAACTGATGAGCCAATTTTAATTTCTCTACAAATTTTGGTTTCGGTATAAAATCTTCTTGTATGTACAATGTATAAAGCGTCTTAACAGCGTCTTGCCCTTTATTGATGTTATTTCCCAACCCTCTATTTAAAGGCGCTGTAATCAGCTCAAAATTAAACAGTTGTTGCAATTCTTTTACGTGATTTAGATGTTGTGGGTTACTTGCATCATCAGAAACTATAATATTACCAAATTGCATTTCTAATGCTGCAAAAGTTTTTAAGAGTTGCTCTAAAGATTTACTTCTATTGTAATGCGTAATTAATAAAGTAATATCATTAAAGATAGTCATGAATTATAGGAAGTTACAATTAAAACTTTACCTCAAAGTAAGATAAAAATCTTTTAAGGCAATACAACTTTTAATTTTTTCTTGAATTTGATCATCGCTTTATGAAGCAATCTATAAAAATCACTTTTTAAAGGCATTCCTTTCCAGGGTGTTTTGTCTAGATATTTAAAAAATTCTTTTCTAAACTGCTCATCAGATTGGTATGATTTAAAAAAGGGTTTAATATCTAAGAAGTGAATACATTTTGGTTTGGGATGGTAATTATTTGCAAACCAATTCCACATGGGGTCAATCTCTAACCAATTTTGTGCAAAAACCACATTTAAACCATATTGATCTGCATAATTAACATGTTCTATATGATCATCCATTGCTTTAAATACCTTTTGTGGGATATTTTCTAAACGCCATTTCTCGCAATCAATAATCATCAAACCCGAGTTAAAATATTTTGCATCTGCTGGCAAACCTAATTCTTTATAATTTGGAATCCCGCCCCAAGCGCAACCTACTGTTTTGCCAACATCCAAAACTGCAGCCATGGTGTATCCTTTTAAATCTATATTCCAAAGTTCTGAAACATCATCTTTTACAATCATATCAACATCAAAATAAAGGAGTTTTTTGATCTCGATATCTAAAATATATGGCGCAAATAATCTTAAATAAGCAGTTTTTGGAAAAGCGGAATTATCTTTCGGGAATTTCACATTCTCAGGAAAAACATTTTCAGCATCAATCCATTTTAATATAATTTTTGGTGAATTGCTTACTGATGCGTTTACTTTATTTTGATTTTTTGAGGATATTTTATCGTTTAAAATATAAAAAACAATTTCTTCGTCGCTTTTATGATTTTCATCTATTGATTTTATTAAAGCTGCTAATAAAACCACATAACCATTATTACTGGCTAAGGCTATATGAATTTTATCTTTTTGAGTAGTCATTATAAATAGATTATGCGAAAATATAAAATCCTTATCATTAAATAAAGAATATATAGCAAGCCGGAATTGCTGTTTTTAAAGTTTGAAGATCACCTCAAAAATGTTTTGGGAAAGTACTTTATTATAGTTGTAATGAAAAGTATCACAACATTGTTTAATAATCATCAAACCAAAATTTTCTGGAACTTCGTCTATAGAAAGGTAATCTATTACAGGAGGTTCTAAAAATTCGATTTGGTTTTTGGTTTTGATATTGATAAAAAGCGTATAATTATTTCCTAAACGAGCATTAATTTTTGAAGGTTCTGTAAATGGATCAATAGGAAAATCGTAATGCTGATCGGTATCTACATCTTTAAATGTAAAACGTTGCCCGCTATCTATTTTTTTGACAACAACTTTATCAGGATAACATTGGATATCTATATAAGAAACCACTTTACAATGCTTCATTGCATTTGTAAGAAGTTCCATAATGGCTAATTTAAACTTGGCAGTTCTTTTAAAATCATTACCTAATGAAGAATTTTCGATAGCAAATTCTAAACATTGATCTATAAATAATCTGTAAGATGTAATTTGAACGGGAATTTCTAAAGTAAGATTACCAGTTTTAACCACCATTATTTCAAACTCTTTATTGCCTCTTCGGTATTATCATAAATTTTAAAAACCTTATCTAAACGGGTCATTTCAAATAAAGCCATAACATCATTACTGATATTTGCTAAAGCAATCTCTCCTTTTTTAGAAAGCACTTTCTTAAGTCCAGCGACCAAAGCGCCAATAAACGAACTATCCATATAGAGAACATTGTTTAAATCAATCACCATTTTAGGTGATACATCTGCACAATTATCATATATAAAAGCTTTAAACTCATCAGATTCATTTAAACTTGCCTCAACTAAAGACAATTTTATAATGGTAATGTCTCCAGAAATTTCTTTTGTAAAATTCATTTCTATATTCTTTTAATTTGTATTAAACTACAATCATCTACCTGGTATTTTTCTTTATTAAATATACCAGCAGTGATTTCATCAAATGTTTTGTTTGCAGATAATAATGTTTCTAATTGATTGATAAACAAATTAATATCAGTTTTTTTAACACCATTTGCTTCATAATCTATTACTCCGTCTGATAATAAAAAAAGCTGATCATTTGCTATAGTGCTGATATTTTGTTCGTTAAAATTCCCATTTTCAAAAAAGCCTAACAACAAGCCTTTAGATTTATATTGCTCAATTTTGTTTGTCTCAGTTTGATATTTCAATAAAGGCAAATCACTTGCACCAGAATAGGTTATTTCACCTTTCTCATCATCAATTAAAACCAAACTTAAGGTAGAGTAAATATCATCCAGAAAATCATCAACATGGATTACCTGATTTATGCGCTGCATAATTTTGGCAACAGATAAATTTCCATCAAAAACACATAACCGAATAGCAGATCTGATGTATGACAAAAATGTGAATGAAAAAAACCAGGCTCCCCATTTTTTTCCCATTACATCTCCTAAAACTAAAAATGTAAACCGATCATCAATTCTTATCAAATCAATAAAATCGCCACCGGGATGATTTTGAAAAGTTTGATGGAAAATTTCAATCTGAAAATTTTTAAGTTTTAAATTTTTGGTGGGTACATTTTTAAGGTTTAACCTATCGGCAACCATTTTTAATTCATTAACAGATTGGTCTTTCTGGTCTTTTACGGTATCTAAAATATTATTGATTTTTGCGATTAATTGCTCTTTCGGAATCCCTTTTGGGATATAATCAATCGCTTTTAATGAAAGTCCCTTTTCTATAAAAACTTCTTTGTTATGCGCTGTTAAGAATAAGAAAGGAATGTTTTGATATTTTTCACTACTTAACAGGATTTCTTTAAACTCAAATCCATCTAACTGATCCATTTCTAAATCAGAGATAATTAAATCTGGGACATTGTCTTTAAGAATATCCATTGCATCTAAAACTGATTGTGCTTTGGTAACTAAAAAACCTGCACTTTCAAGCATTTTTTGCAATAGCATTAGCTGTATTAGCTCATCATCTACAACTAAAATTCTCTTTTCCACTGTTAGTATTGTTCTGCGAATTTGAAATATCCCTTAATAATAAGAAAAACCCCTGTTAATATGACTATTAAAGAAATTAAATCCATTAAAGTAAATCCATCATTAGTTGTAAAATGGAAGATAGTAAACATTTCGAAATATGCAGGAGAAGGTAAAATAATCATAGCAAAACCTAAAGTTAGCATCACTATCCCAATTAAACCTTGAATAATGAATTCTGAATATCTTTTTATAGCGATAGATTTCACAACCTTAGTATCAATAAAATTGGATTGTAAAATCAAATCTATTTTATCTAATTTTTCTAATCTTGTCAGTTCATCATCATCTACCTTTTTAAACTCTGCAATTAATTCTGGCTCACTTAATTGTGTTCCTACTTCGATATTTGTTTTATCGGTGAATTTTATTCCATTAGAATTAATTTCCCCATTATTTAATAAAAAAATAAGTTCGTTCAATTTGCTCTCAACAGACTTTTCTTGTTTTCTTAACGCAGAGCTATTTTCCATATCTTAAAATGTTTTTTTACCTATTAAAATTATTCTATTTTGTCACTCAATATTATATATGAAATCAGTTTCTATCATAACCGTAAATTTTAATCAGCCAAAAGCAACTTGTGAGTTACTTTTATCAATTAAAAAACATTACGGTAATAATGTGGAAGTTATATTGGTTGATAACGCTAGTGATGAAAATTTTGAAAGCGAATTCAAGAACATAATTTCTGATTTAGTCTTTATTCGTTCAAAAGTTAATTTAGGTTTCGCTGGAGGTAATAATTTTGGAATTTCTTTTGCCAAAGGCGATTATTTGTTGCTTTTAAATAATGATACCGAGATACCAAAAGGTTTTATAGAAACCTTAGTTGAGGAATTAAAGAGTGATGACAAAATTGGTTTACTTTCTCCATTAATTCTTTATGATGATGATAGAAGTATCATACAATATGCAGGATATACGCCTTTAAACTATATTACAGCAAGAAATTCTCAAATTGGGCAATCAGAAAAAAATAAAGGCCAGTACAATGGAGTTACCAAAGAAACAGGATTTTGCCATGGTGCAGCTGTAATTTGTAGAAAAGAATATTTAAATGAAGCTGGCTTAATGGATGAAAATTATTTTCTTTATTACGAAGAATTAGATTGGTGCGAAAAGTTTAAAAAAGTTGGGAAAACCATCAACTTTACTGGTAAAACTCATATTTTCCATAAAGAATCTATCACAGTTGGGAAAGAAAGTGCTGTTAAAACTTATTTTATAACGCGAAATCGGATGTTATTTATCCGTAAGAATACCTCAACATTTAACACTTTTTTATTTACAATTTATTACGTTTTAATAGCATGTCCTAAAGCAATTATTAGTTTAAGAAACAAAGGGCGTAAAGATTTAGTAAAATGGGTAATAAAAGGTTTGATGTGGAATTTCACTCATCAAAAAAATAGTAAAGACTTAGGTTTTAAGATAAATTAATATGATTATTCTTTTTTGGATTTGTCTGTTTATCATTTTCTATACATTTTTAGGATACGGAATTTTGCTTTATATCATTATCCGTATAAAAAGATTATTTTCAAAACCATTTATATTTAATCAAACCACAACGCTACCATCCGTTGCCTTAATTATTGCCGCTTACAATGAAGAAAGTATCATTAAAGAAAAAATTGAAGACTGTTTAGCGTTAGATTATCCAAAAGAAAAATTAAGAATTATTTTTATAACTGATGGCTCTTCTGACAAAACTCCAAAAATAGTTGCAGAAAATAATGCTGTTGAATTATTGCATATAGAGGAAAGAAACGGCAAAATGGCAGCCATTAAAAGAGTTATTCCTTTCATTCAAGAAGATATTATTGTTTTTACTGATGCTAATACTTTTTTAAATCCTAAAGCCATTAAAGAATTGGTAAAGCATTATGAAAATCCAAAAGTAGGTGCTGTTGCAGGAGAAAAAAGAATTTTAGTAGCTGATTCAGCAGATGCAAGTGCCGCTGGGGAAGGTTTCTATTGGAAATATGAATCGTCATTAAAAAAATGGGATTACGAACTATATTCTAATGTTGGTGCCGCTGGTGAGTTATTTAGCATCAGGACAAATCTTTACCAACCCGTGGAAAGTGATACCATCATAGACGATCACATGATTGCTATGCGCATTGCTGAAAAAGGTTACATTATTGCTTACGAACCAAATGCTTATGCATTAGAAACAGCTTCGGCTGATAGTTATGAAGAATTAAAAAGAAAGATTAGAATTGCAGCAGGCGGCATTCAATCTATCATGAGATTAAAAAAATCTGCTAATCCATTTATAAACCCAATATTAACATTTCAATATATCAGTCACAGGGTGTTAAGATGGGCAATTACACCTTGGTTAATGATGTTGGTTTTAATTTTAAACTTTATTATTTGTTATCAAAATCCACAATTACATTTATACCAAATCATTTTATTAGGGCAGATTTTATTCTATATCGCTTCTTTAATGGGATATATTTTAGAAGGTAAAAAGATGAAAATTAAAATATTTTTTATTCCGTTTTATTTTAGTTTAATGAATTATGCTGCAATGGCGGGGGCAATTCGTTATTTTAAAGGGAAACAATCTGCCGCCTGGGAAAAATCAAAAAGGAGATAACCTTTAATTTATTTGAACAAGCTTAAAGCAAATGGCATAAAGCTTAAAGCAAAAAATTAATGTTTGTGATTTCATTTAATTACATTCTAAATAAACTAATTATTATAAATGATGAAAAAGCTTTTAAAAATTATCGGAGTTTTATTTCTCATACTTATAATCATCATTCTTTTTAGAACATTAACTTTTAAGAGCAAACAGGTAAAAGTTCATTTAGCCCCAAAAATTAGTTTAAACGATTCTTGCATTAATCACCTTCAAAAAGCAATTAATTTTAGAACAATTTCTTATGATGACTCAAAAATTGATAGTAGCCAGTTTATAGGTTTTCAAAAATATTTAATAGAGGCTTATCCGTTGGTTTTTTCTAAAATGAAATTAGAAAAAGTAAATGATCTCAGTTTGATTTTACATTGGAAAGGAAAATCGGCGAAAGTCAAACCAATAGTTTTAATGGCTCATCAAGATGTTGTACCCATTGAAAAAGCAACTGAAAAAGATTGGGATGCGTTGCCATTTTCTGGGACTGTAAAAAGCGGATTTATTTATGGAAGGGGCACAATAGATGATAAAGGAAGTTTAATAGCTATTTTAGAAAGTGCCGAATTATTGTTAAAACAAGGTTTTATTCCATTATCAGATATTTATTTTGTGATTGGCCATGATGAAGAAATAAGCGGATTGAGGGGAGCAAGAACAATTGCTAATCTATTTAAGGAAAGAAAAATTAAACCAGCTTTTATTTTAGATGAGGGCGGAATTATTACCGAATACAAAGTACCAGGATTAAACAAAACGGCTGCAGTTGTGGGCATTGCAGAAAAAGGTTATCAAACTTTAAAACTAAAAATAAAAATCCCTGGCGGACACTCTTCTATGCCCGAAGAAAGAACAGCAATTGATGAAATGGCTAAAGCGGTTGTGAAATTAAAAGAAAATCCTTTTCCGGCAAAATTGACCCCAATAGTTCAAAATTTCTTATCTTTTGTTGGTCCTGAAATGCCGTTTATAAGTAAGATGGCAATGGCAAATCAATGGTTATTTTCATCGATTATTAAAAGTTCTTATGCTAAATCCGGAGCAGGAAATGCTACTATAAGAACTACAACTGCAACTACAATATTCAATTCTGGGATTAAAGAAAATCTGATTCCTGGGGAAGCAACAGCAACTATAAATTTTAGAACACAACCTGGAATAACGCAAGAGGATGTCATTAACCATGTTAGAAAAGCCATTGATAATAATGAAATAGAAATTATCCCTATTGGAAAAGGAAATTCTCCAACACAAATAGCTGATATTAATGATGAAAGTTTTAAATATATCCAAACAACTATTGGTAAAATAAAACAGGATATAATTGTTGCCCCATATTTAGTTTTAGGAGCAACTGATAGTCGTTACTTTTCTGAAAATACATCACAAATTTTCAGATTTACACCATTTACAGACCCAGAGGGTTTTCATGGAGTTAATGAAAGAATTAAGATTTCGGAATTTAAAAACGGAATTAATTTCTATTATTTGTTGATGAAGGATTATAAATAGTTTTTTCTGCCACTAATGCACCAATTTACACTAATCTAGTTTTGATTATCAAATGTAAGCTCTGCTTGTGAGATGCTTTGTTGCGTCAGCATGACGGGATGGAAATTCAGTTTAAATCCTGTTAATCTTATAATCATGAAAATCAAGATTCAGATATTTTTCACTTATCCAAAAAAACTCATTTCTTCTCCACCTTAACGATTTTCCCTTTACTTCCAGCCATCAAAATCAAATTCTCTTTTTTAGCTTTTCTGCAAACGTTAAAACTTTCTTTATTTAAATTAATCCAAGTTAAACCGTTATCTAAAGAATAATCTGTTCCAGAAGTTCCGGTGGTAATTAACTTATTTTCTCCAATAAACTCTAAGCAAGATTTATATCCTAAAGGAGATATTGCTGGAGATTTCCATTTCATATCTTTAAGATTAGCATAAAAGTAGTTAGCTGTTGATGATTTATCTTTTAAATAATCGCCACCGGCAATAAAGATTTGATTTCTATTGATAGCTAATGAAAAGCACCCTTGTGAAGGTTCGCCTTGTAAAATTGGCAAATCTAGGTTTTTCCAATTGTTGCCTTTATCATTAGAAACGTAAAGTTTTGATTTTAGCCCACCTGTGGCGATATATACATTGTTTTTAAAAGTTCTAATGCTGGTACCGCTGGCAGCAAATCCTCCCTCGCCTTTGGCTAATTGAATGTTTGCTTTTGAAGATATATTTTGCCAAGTTTCACCAGCGTCTTTAGTAATTAAAATTTGCATTAAGCCATCAATTGCATCACCAAAAATAATTCCCTCTTTTTTGTTCCAAAAATCCAATCCATCTAAAAAGATTTCAGCATCATTATTTTGATAAACGGTTTTCCATGATTTTCCGCCATCAATTGTTTTTAAAATATAACCTGGCGAACCTGCACTTACAATTATAGCATCGTCTTTAGAAAACGCTTCAATATCCCTAAAATCAATTTTCTCAAATCCTTTTAATTGTTTCCAATCGAAATGATTTCCATCAGTAGTTTTAGCTATCCAACCATTACTTCCAGATAACCATGCTATATGATTATTTACAACTGATAAGCCTCTAATGCTAGAATTTTTACCACTATCTAATGTAGAGGTCTTAAAATATTGAGCCCCGGTTTTTTGAGAAAATGCCAAGGCTATCAAAAAAATATTAAAAAATAATTTCAAATTGTCTTATTTTACTCGGGTCCAAACATCAGTTCTTCCAATTAAAGAAATCCCCATATATCCCCTAACGTTTAATTTATCATTTCCATTCATAGTGATTTTACAACTATAAATTTTACCAGATTTTGGGTCATAAATAGTTCCATCCTCCCAAGTTCCATCATCAAAAGAAAAATCATTTAAAATTTGTAAACCTAAAATAGGACGATTTTTAAGGTTAGCACTTGGATTATTTGTATCAACTTTAGCTTTTCCATTTTCATCTTTTGGATTCTTTAACCAAACTAATTTCCCATCGTAGGTGCTGCCTTTCTTGTAAATTTGAATATGTGCATCACCATCTTTATTTAACCATTTGCCAACAATTGCATCAGCAGATTGCGCAAAAATTATTGTCGTAGCAAATAACATTGCCATAATCAAAAATAATTTTTTCATGATTTTTTGTTTGTGTAAATAATTGGTAACGTAAATTAAAACTTTACTTTGAGATAACGAAAGTTATAACATTTAATTTCATTGTAAAAACCTTTACTAATGAAATAAAAAAAGGCGTTCCAAAATATCTTAGAGCGCCATTTTAAATTATTTCAGTAAGGTTTATTTACTCTTCTACAACTTCGCTATTTATAGAGGGTTGCTCTTTAACTTCCTCTTTAAAATATCTTTTTTGATAAAGTAAAATACAAACTACACCAATAGAAATTGCAGAATCAGCAATATTAAAAACCGGTCTAAAAAATATATATTCTTCACCTCCCCAAATTGGAAACCATGTTGGAAAGTGGCCTTGTAACAACGGAAAATAGAACATATCTACTACCCTACCATGAAATATTGATGCGTAGTCATAAATTTTACCATAAAAAACAGAATCTATAATATTGCCCAATGCGCCAGCAAAAATAAATGCCACATTCATAATTAAACCTCTATGATATTTATTTTTTATCAGGTAGATTAAGCCATAACCAATCCCGGCAACTGCTAAAATCCTAAAAAGAGACAAGGCTAATTTTCCTGCTTCACCGCCAAATTCCATCCCAAAAGCCATCCCGTTATTTTCGGTAAAATGGATGATGGCAAAGTTTTTAATCAAGTGAAATTCTTGTCCGATAAACATATTAGTTTTAACCCAGGTTTTTAGAGCTTGGTCGGCTAATAAGATGATCAGAATAGCAATTATTGGTTTATTATAACCCTTCATTAATTTTGCTTTAATTTTGCTTCCATGCTTAAAGTAGCATGAGGAACGGCTCTTAAGCGCTCTTTTTGGATTAATTTACCAGTCTCTCTACAAATTCCGTAGGTTTTATTTTCTATTCTTACCAATGCAGACTCTAAATTATCAATAAATTTTTTCTGTCTTGATGCTAATTGATTAATAGACTCTTTCTCTAAAGTAGCAGAACCATCTTCTAAAGTTTTGTAGGTACCAGCAGTATCATCAGTCCCGTTTTTATTTGGACTGCTCAAAGAACTTGTTAAATTATTCAATTCCTCTTTTGCACTATTTAATTTATCGGTAATTAATTCTTTAAACTCTTGTAATTCTTGATCTGAGTAACGCGTTTTAGTATTAGTATTTTCCATGTTTAATCTTTTAAAATTGTAATATTAATGTTGGTATCTTCTATTTCAATTGAAGTTTCTGAATCGATTTTCTCCTGTAATAACAAAGAGTTAGCCAGTATTTCGGCGCAAATATAAGTTAAATTATTATTCACTGCTTTGGCAATTAATTGGTTGTTTTCTAATGTGACTTTAATTTTGTCAGTAACTTCAAAACCAAGCTCTTTCCTTAAGTTTTGAATACGATTTACTACCTCTCTGGCTAATCCTTCTTCTTTTAAACTTAATGAAATATTAACATCTAGTGCAACAGTCAATTTCCCTAAATTGGTCACTTGCCAGCCTGGTACGTCCTCAGCAATAATCTCAACATCTTCTAATAAAATATCGTAGCCATCAATTTGTGTACTTTCGTTTTGCTCTAATTCTGAAATTTGGTTATCATTCATAGAAGCAATTTTATCAGCCACAGACTTCATATCCTTACCTAGTTTTTTACCTAAAGATTTAAAATTTGGCTTTATTTTCTTTTTGATGATTCCCGCAGTATCGTTAATATATTCTATTTCCTTGATGTTAGTTTCTGATAAGATCAGCTCTTTAACTTTATCAACTTTATCTTGAAAAGCATTATCCAATACCGGCAATAATATTTTACTTAAAGGCTGACGAACATTGATACTCACTTTTTTGCGAAGTGAGAGTACCATTGAAGATATATCCTGAGCCAATTGCATTCTTTCCTCTAAATCTTTATTCACCAAATCGGAATGGTAAACAGGGAAATCTGCCAAATGCACTGATTCAAAATTGTCTTTATTTGTTATCGAGTTTAAATCGTTAAACAACCTATCAGAAAAGAAAGGTGCAATTGGCGACATTAACTTACTTATCGTGATTAAACAAGTATATAAAGTTTGGTATGCCGATATTTTATCCTCGGTATAATCTCCTTTCCAAAAACGGCGGCGACATAATCTTACATACCAATTGCTTAAATGCTCATCTACAAAATTTTGGATTGCCCTTGCCGCTTTTGTAGGTTCAAAATCGTTATAAAAAGCATCAACATCTTGTGATAATGTATTCAGCAAAGAAATTATCCATTGGTCAATTTCTGGTCTTTCGGCTAAATCAATATCCGCTTCTTGATAAGTAAACTTATCGATATTGGCATAAAGCGTAAAGAATGCATAAGTATTATAAAGCGTACCAAAAAACTTCCTACGCACTTCATCCAACCCATCGGTGTTAAACTTTAAATTATCCCAAGGAGAAGCATTACTTATTAAATACCAACGTGTTGCATCAGCACCATACTGTTCTATCGTAGCAAAAGGATCAACACCATTGCCTAAACGTTTAGACATTTTATTGCCGTTTTTATCTAACACCAATCCGTTAGAAATTACATTTTTGAAGGCAACTCCTTTATTATGGTTTTTCTCGTTTACTTCCTTAATTTCATCGCTAGTTTCGCTCAACATTGTGGCAATGGCATGTAAAGTAAAAAACCAACCACGAGTTTGGTCCACTCCTTCTGCAATAAAATCTGCAGGATAAGAGTTTTCAAATTCCTCTTTATTTTCGAAAGGATAATGCCATTGGGCATAAGGCATGGCACCACTATCAAACCAAACATCAATCAGGTCTAATTCTCTTTGCATTTTTTTGCCTTTCGGCGATATTAAAACAATATCATCCACATAAGGGCGATGTAAGTCTAATTTTGAAGTACCGAATGATTGAATGATTGAATTCATTTTAGAAACCTCTTCCTCAGATAGTTTACCGCTATTCAATCCTTCTATCATTTTATCATTCAGTTCTTGGATTGAACCTATGCATTGTTCTTCTGCACCATCTTCCGTTCTCCAAATTGGCAAAGGAGTTCCCCAATATCTTGATCTTGATAAATTCCAATCCACTAAATTTTCCAACCAATTTCCAAAACGACCCGTTCCGGTACTTTCTGGTTTCCAATTGATGGTTTTATTGAGTGCTACTAATTTATCTTTAACAGCTGTAGTTTTGATGAACCAACTATCTAAAGGATAATATAAAATTGGCTTATCGGTACGCCAACAATGTGGGTAACTGTGTTCGTATTTTTTTACATCAAAGGCTTTATTTTCTTCCTTCAACATGATGGCAATTAAAACATCAGTCGGTTTAAAATCTTTATCCGCCCTTATTTCATCGCTATAATATTCTTCTTTTACATATTTACCTGCAAAATCCGTCACTTCATCCACAAACTTTCCTTGCTTATTTACCAAAGGATGCTCATTTCCATTTTCATCACGCACCATCACAGACGGAACGCCAGCTTCTTTGGCAACCCTAAAATCGTCCGCACCAAAAATAGAAGCCGTATGTACAATTCCGGTTCCATCTTCTGTTGTCACAAAATCAGCTGGAATTACCCTGAAAGCATTTTTTTGCAAATTTTCATTGGTTACATAAGGCATCAATTGCTGATAGCGCAAACCTAATAAATCAACACCTTTGAATTCAGCAGTTAATTCCCAGGGGATTAATTTATCACCACCAACATAATTCTGGAAAGAAGCATTTTCAGCTTCCTTTTTAAAATATTTGCCTACTAAATCTTTAGCTAAAACCACAGAAATTGGCAAAAAGGTATATTGATTAAATGTCTTGATTTTTACGTAGTCGATGTTTTCCCCAACTGCCAAAGCACAATTAGAAGGTAAAGTCCAGGGAGTTGTTGTCCATGCGATGATACTCGTATTTTCTTCTGGAGCATCAAAAAGCAAAGGCATTAACGGATGCAATTGCTCTGGACTTATTTTAAATTGAGCTACAATGGAAGTATCCTTCACATCGCGGTAAGTTCCAGGTTGATTTAATTCATGAGAACTTAAACCTGTACCGGCTGCGGGAGAATAAGGTTGAACGGTATAACCTTTGTATAAAAATCCTTTTTGGTAAAGTTGCTTTAAAATCCACCAAAGCGATTCTATATATTCATTTTTATAGGTAATGTATGGGTCTTCCAAATCTACCCAATAACCCATTTTTTCAGTTAAATCGTTCCAAACATCTGTATAACGCATCACCTCTTTACGGCAAGCATCGTTATATTCATGTACAGAAATCTTTTTACCGATGTCTTCTTTAGTGATGCCCAAAGATTTTTCTACAGCCAGTTCGATAGGTAAACCGTGAGTATCCCAACCGCCTTTACGTTTAACCTGAAAGCCTTTTAAGGTTTTATAGCGACAAAAAATATCTTTAATGGTACGAGCCATCACATGATGAATCCCCGGCATCCCGTTAGCAGATGGCGGACCTTCATAAAATGTATATGGCTTATTAGACGGACGGTTTTGGATACTTTTCTCAAATATTTGATCTTTTTTCCAATCCGCTAAAACGTCTTTACCTATTTGCGATAAATTTAATTGCTTATATTCTTTATACATCAGCTGTTCTCTCTCAAATTTAAGGTTGCAAATTTACGGATTTGTAATGGAAATTTTAGTGAAATTTTAAGGTTTTAATTGAGCGAATTGGGAAAATTTTGGTGTAGCTTAAAGAATAGAAATTATCATAATAAAAAAGGATGATACGCTAAAAATATCATCCTTCTTCAATATAAACAATTTAGAAATTTTTCTACAAAGTCTCTTTTAACCAGCTAAAAAATTCCCTTTGCCAAACAATTCCGTTTTGTCCAGATAAAACCCAATGATTTTCTTCTGTAAGGTAAAGCAATTTGCTTTTAATTCCCTGCAATTGTGCTGCTTGGAAAGCTTCTAAACCTTGTTCTACTGGAACTCTATAATCTCTGCCACCCTGCACTATCATTATTGGCGTATTCCATTTATTGACAAAATTCACAGGATTAAAATCTTGATAAGATTTAGGTGCATTAGCAGCCCAAAACGGACCACCAATATCATGATTGGCAAAAAATAATTCTTCGGTTGTGCCATACCAACTTCTTAAATCAAACAAACCATCATGTGCTATAAAGGTCTTAAACCTATTTTCATGAATTCCGGCTAGCATATAAACCGAATAACCTCCATAACTTGCACCTACACAACCCAATCTATCTTTATCTACGTAAGGTTCTTTGGCCAATGCATCAATTGCAGAAAGGTAATCTTTTATGGCTTGTCCGCCCCAATCTCCGCTAATTTCCTTGTTCCATTCTACTCCATGTCCCGGCATTCCTCTTCTATTTGGTGCAACAACAATATAACCTTGTGCAGCCATCAATTGGAAATTCCATCTTACCGAATAAAATTGGGAAAGTGCAGATTGCGGACCTCCCTGGCAATATAAGAGCGTTGGATATTTTTTTGCCGGGTCAAATCCCGGAGGATAAATTACCCAAGTCAACATATCTTTGCCATCTGTGGTTTTAATGGTTTTCGCTTCAACTTCGCTCATTGCAATATCGGCGTAAGCTGCTTTATTAACTGTTGTGAGTTCTGTTAAAGTTCCTGTTTTTAAATCTACTTTAAATAACTCTGCCGAATGATTCATATCGGTTCTAGAAACTACCATAGTATTGCCAACTTGACCAACGATACCGTTAATATCCCATCTTCCGCTAGTTAACATCTTTATATTTTTTCCAGTAGTTTGGCTTAAATCATTACCTAAACTAATCTCAAAAATCTGTTCGGTTCCGTCTTTTACTGCTAAAAAATAGATTTTAGATTTATCTGCACTCCAAACGAAACTGTTTACAGTTTCATCCCAATCTTTGGTTAAATTATAGCATTGGTTTAGTTTATAATCATAAATCCTGATGTCGTTTTTATCGGTTTCATAACCATCTTCAGCCATACTTGTCCAAGCTAAACGAGAACCATCATAATTGTAAGCAGGTTGTGTATCATAACCTACCATTCCGTCAGTTAGATTTACGGTAATCTGATGCCCAATTTCATATCGAAAAATATCTGTATTGGTACTTTGGGCATAATCCTTACCGTATTTTTTCTTGGTTACATAAACAATGCTCTTACTATCCGGCGACCAAATCACGTCTTCCAAGCCACCTGATGGCTTTTGCGGACAATCATAAGGTTCATCTTTCATAATATCAGTTTCTGTACCTATTTTGCCATTTTCATAAGCTGCAAAAAAAACATGAGAGAATTTTCCATCTTCCCAAGTATCCCAATGGCGATAATTTAAATCTTCATAAACGTAAGCATCAGATTTTGGCAAATCTTTGTATTTATCACTCGCTATATTTTTTACGATAGCAACATCTTTAGTGTATAAAATATATTTGCCATCCGGCGATATTCGCACATTTTCTAGACCATCTTTAAAGTTTGTCAACTGTTTTGCACCAGTTCCATCGGCATTCATTTCCCAAAGTTGACCTTTATAAGAGTAAGTGGCTCTTCCGGTTTTTTCATCCACTTTTACCACAGATTCGCTACCTAAAGAATTGGTGATTTGTTTAGAAGCACCACCTAAAAGCGGAATAGAATAAAGATTTCTTTCAGATTTATTGCTTGCTAATTCAAAGTTTGAAACGCCGTAAATCACAGATTTTTTATCAGCTGATATAGTTTCGCCACTTACTCTACCTAATTTCCAAAGCATTTCTGGAGTTAGGTTTTTTTGAGCAAAAATTGGAGTTGTGAAAAGCAATAAACTATAGACGAGGATTTTTTTCATGATATATTATTGAGGTTATAATTTAATTGATAATGTAATTTTTAATTATGTTTTTAGTTTGAAGTGGGGATTATAAATTAGTCCGATAACATTTCCAAAAGGGTCTTTCACAGTTGCAGTCATTAATTCGCCGCCAACATTGTAAGGTTTTTCATTTTCTGTTGCTCCCAATTCAATCAAATGGTCGTAAGTTTCTTGAATTTTATCAACTCCCCAGTAAGCAACTACACTTTCCGCTTTATCAGTCGTTGGGTTTTCTTCTGGCTGTAATCCTAATTCGTAACCCCTGATATCAAATCCAACATAATATGGTTCATCAAAATATGGAGTTGTTTCAAATGCTTTTGAATACCAATCTTTTGCTTTATTGATATCTCCAACTTTATAAATGGCAGTTCTTAATCCTAACATATTTCGTTTTTTTTATTTAATAATCAATTAATTACTCTTCTAAATCCAATCAGTCTTTTTTGATAGTAGCTGTTCATTTTTGTGATTGTAACACCTTTAACTTTTCCTGAGGTACAATGGATAAACTCAATAGGTTGCCCTTTTCCAGAAATAACAATTCCTAAATTACTTACTACCTTTTTAACGGAATCAGTTTTAGAAAACAAGATGATATCACCTTCTGCAACATCGGCGAAAGCCACATTTGTACCAACAGCAATGTAAGCGGCGCTATATCTTGGTGTTATGATCTTAAAATTATCAAAAACATAATTTACAAATCCCGAATTATCGAAACCTTTAGATGGATCTTTAGAACCTGTTACATAAGGTTTGCCAATTAAGTTTTTGGCAAAATCAACTACTTTTTGTTGATTGATTGTAGGTTTAATTAAAGGTTTAGAAACTAAAGAATCTTTTTTAACTATTGCAGTATTGCTAATTAAAGAGTCTTTTTTGACAGCAATTAAAGTAGAATCTGGTTTTAGACTATCAATAGTTTTTGCTGTGGTATCTTTTTTAATAAGGATAAATCTTTTTGCTGTGTCTACAATACTCTGTTTTGCAGCAATTTTATTTTTTCTGTGATTAGATGGATTGCAAGCTGAAATGGAAACGCATACAACAATTATAAAATTGAATTTGGTTTTGTAAAATTTCATTAAATGATATATCTAATATTTTAAAATAGTTATAAATTATTTGATGATAATCCACCCCCAACCCCCGCCATCGGGTTACATCTATATTAGTGTTATAATAATTATTACTTTATTTTTTGCGTTAACGATAGTAGCGGCATCCTTTTTTTGCTTTTTAAAATATCATGCAAATTGCAAAAAAAGATACAGCGGATAGCGTGTTAAAACGCCTAAATAATATAAAAACCTTTTGTTATCAACTAATTTAAAGCTATAAAACAATTTTTATCTTATTTCTAAATTTATCTCCAGCCCTTTGGTAAATTTTTATCTTTGCAAATGCAAGAGAAAATCCTGATCCTAGATTTTGGTTCGCAATATACCCAATTGATTGCAAGAAGGGTACGTGAGCTAAATGTTTATTGTGAAATCCATCCCTATAATAAAGTTCCAGAAATTGATGAATTAACCAAGGGAGTAATTTTATCTGGAAGTCCTTCATCTGTAAGAATGGAAGGCGCACCACAAATAGATTTTAAACAATTTCATGGCAAACTACCCTTATTGGGCGTTTGTTACGGAGCACAATATATAGCACAACACTCTGGCGGCAACGTTGCCCCTTCAGAAATTAGAGAATACGGAAGGGCAAATCTAGAATATATCCACACCAATAATCCTTTAATGAAAGAGTTGCCAACTCGCTCTCAGGTTTGGATGTCGCATGGAGATACAATTAAAGATATTCCGGCAGATTTTGAGATTATTGCCAGTACGGATAGCGTAAAAGTTGCAGCATTCCAGATAAAAAATAGCCAGACTTATGGCATCCAGTTTCATCTAGAAGTTACCCATTCTACAGATGGCAAGCAGTTGTTGCAAAACTTTTTGATAGATATTTGCGGTTGTGTACAAGATTGGACTCCTTTTGCTTTCGCCGAAGAATCTATAGATGCTTTAAAAGAGCAGTTAAAGGATGATAAAGTGGTTTTAGGATTGTCTGGAGGCGTAGATTCTTCTGTGGCAGCCTTACTTTTACACCAGGCTGTTGGGAAAAATTTGCATTGCATTTTTGTGGATAATGGTTTATTACGAAAAGATGAGTTTGCATCCGTTTTAAGTTCTTATAAAGATCTAGGTTTAAATGTTAAAGGTGTAGATGCCAAGCAAAGATTTTATGATGCTTTAGCAGGATTATCTGACCCAGAACTAAAAAGGAAAGCCATTGGAAGGGTTTTTATAGAAGTATTTGATGATGAGGCTCATCAGATTTCTGATGTAAAGTGGTTGGCACAAGGGACTATTTATCCGGATGTAATTGAGTCTGTTTCTGTAAATGGTGGACCTTCGGCAACTATAAAATCGCACCATAATGTTGGGGGTTTGCCCGATTATATGAAGCTCAAAATTGTAGAACCATTAAAATCTTTGTTTAAAGATGAGGTACGCAGGGTTGGAAAAGCTTTAGGTTTACCCGATGATATTTTAGGTCGTCATCCTTTCCCTGGTCCGGGTTTGGCCATCAGGATTTTAGGAGATGTTACCCCAGAAAAAGTAGATATCTTACAACAAGCCGATTATATTTATGTGAAGAATTTAAAAGATTCTGGCTGGTATGATAAAGTTTGGCAAGCCGGAGCGATTTATTTACCCATACAATCAGTTGGGGTAATGGGCGATGAACGTACTTACGAAAACGTGGTTGCGCTTAGGGCGGTAAGCTCTGTTGATGGCATGACGGCAGATTGGAGCCATTTACCATACGATTTATTAGCCAAAATTTCTAACGAAATCATTAATAATATAAAAGGAATCAACAGAGTAGTTTATGACATAAGCTCAAAACCACCAGCGACTATTGAGTGGGAATAAAAATAGTTTTAATCCCGTCATGTCGACGTTAGGAGAAATCTCATTAAGGTTTCATTCTAACTGACAAATGATGTTTCCTTTTTAGATAATCGTTAGTACAAAAAACATAATCCTCAAAATAAGGCGTAATTTTTGGTTACGATATATTTATTTGTTAAAATGAAATTTAGAATCGTAATTATATTAGCAATAGGAATGTTTTTGGGTGCTTGTTCGCCAAAAACAACGCCTGTTCAAAAAAAACCAATACCTTCAGAAACTCCCGATATTCCTCGACAAGAAAATCCTAAAACAGAAAAACCTATAGAAGAAAAACCAAAAATCATTAAAGAAGAAAAACCAGAAATGGTTATTTCTATGATTTTACCTTTCGATTTGTATAACTTCAATTATAAAACAGCTAGTTTAAATGATTTAGATAAAGCAGAGATTGCTATCGATATCTTTCAAGGATTTAAAATGGGGATTGATTCTGTTGCAAAAAATAATGGGAATATCAATTTTAAACTTCAGATTTTTGATTCTAAGGATGATCCCACCTCTTTAGGAGCTTTAGCTTCAAGGGCAACTATAAAAAACTCAGATTTAATTATTGGTCCTGTATTTCCAAGTGGGATTAAAGCTTTTTCTGTTTATAGTAAAAACATGAAGAAGCCAATGGTATCTCCTTTAGCAGCAAGTGATCCGATAATTTTCAATAATCCTTATTTAATTTCCGTTAATAATTCCTTAGATCAACATGCTTTTACAGCCGCTGCTTTCATCAAAAAAGAATTAAATCCTAAAAAAGTTTTGATTATTAGAAGCGGACAGGCAGACGAATATAAATATGTAGTTCCTTTTAAAAAAGGAATGGACAGTTTAGGGAAAGGCATACAAGTTTCCGAAATTGGGATCAAAGCAGTTGGCTACCCTAATGTATATAAATCGCTTAACCCTGTTGGATTAAACGTTATTGTGTTGCCGTCAACGGATCGGGTTTTTCTAATTACGTTACTAAATGAATTAGATAAACTGACTTCAAACTTTCAAATAGCAATTGTTGGACATCCCGGATGGGAGAAAGCCACATTTTTAGATGCAGATTTATTAGAGCGACTAAATACTTATATCACCTCTTCTTACCAAATAGAAAAAAACTCATCCAGAAGTGAAAATTTCATCAAATATTACCGTTCTAAATTTCAATTAAACCCTAGTGAATATGCTTATAAAGGTTTTGATATTGGTTATTATTTTGGAAAATTGATGGATAGACAAGGTAAAAATTTTATGGAAAATCTAACTAAAAACACTTTCGATGGTATTCATAATGATTTCCATTTTGTTAAGAATGCAAAATACGGCTACTCTAATATAAGCTTAATGGTGATGAAATATCAGTTTGGAAAACTAGAGAAAGTAGATTAGACATGAAGGCAATCCATCAACTATCAACTTTCCAAAACATCCTTTCTCAATATCCTCAAGAAGAACCTTTAAATCGTTTTTTAGCTGTTTATTACAAACAAAATAAACAAATGGGTTCTCGCGATAGAAAAATTGCAAGCCGACTAGTTTACAATTATTTTAGATTGGGCAATATACTTTCAGATTTGCCAAAAGAAGATCGTTTAACCATTGCAGAATTTTTATGCAATTCTATTCCCAATTCTTTTTTAGCACATTTTAATTCTGAATGGAATGCAAAAACTGAATTGCCTTTAAAAGAGAAAGTTGAAATTATAAAAACTGAATATCCAGGTTTTAACTTAGCTGATGTTTTTCCATTCCATCAGCATTTATCACCAGAAGTTGATCAGGAAGAATTTTATCTATCTTCTTTTATCCAGCCAGATTTATTTATCCGTATTAAAAAAGGAGAAGAAAAGCAAATTCAAAAGGTTTTGGCTTCCGCCGATGTTAATTACACTTTAATAGATCAACAAACGATAGCTTTCCTCAACGGTACAAAACTAGAGGAAATTCTCCCCGATAAGGGAAATTACGAAATACAGGATTTATCATCACAAAAAGTTGGCGAATATTTTATGCCCGATAAATGGGATAAATGGTGGGATTGCTGTGCAGCATCTGGTGGTAAATCTTTAATGCTTCATGATCAGCAACCTGATATTAAATTGCTTGTTAGTGATAACAGGGAATCCATTTTAGAAAATTTACAACATCGTTTTGCGCTAGCAGGAATTAGAGGATATCAACGAAAAGTTTTGGATTTAACACAAAACAATAATCAGGTTCTACATGATTATGCGTTTGATGGAATCATTTTAGACGCTCCTTGCAGTGGTTCTGGCACTTGGGGGCGTACTCCAGAAATGATCGCTCAATTTGCAGAATATAAAATCAAATTTTATAGCGAATTACAATTTAAAATTGCTGCCAATGTGATACCATATCTTAAAGTTGGTAAACCTTTAATTTACATTACCTGCTCTGTTTTTAAAGAAGAGAATGAGGAAAAAGTTGCCAAACTTTGTAAAGAATTTGACTTAGAAATAGAAAGTGAGAAATTGATAAAAGGTTACCATATTAAAGCGGATACACTTTTTGTAGCAAGGTTAATTAAGAAATAGAAAGTTTTACTGCTTCTTCAAAATCTTCTTTAATAAATATCCATTCTTTATTTTTTAAACAGATGGGAGTTAAATCATTCTCGGCTTCATTAAAATTTGTAAAATTTTTTCTAATCAAATCTTTATCATGAGTCCATTCAAATCTTTGACGATGTAATTCAATCATTTTATCAATATCGTATTTAGATAAAACCTCATGTAAATCCCAAAAATCTTTCTTCCTTCCCCCTCTTTGTATGATATCTACTTTCATAGCTATAATTTCCTCTAAACTTGCTATTCTTAATCCGTCATCTTCAATTGAATTTTGAAAAAACGGATCCATTGAATAATAAATATCAAGTTTTACTACCTCATTCGCAGATTTGCCAACAAGATAAGATTTGCCAAGTCCTGGATTTCCTCCAAAGTCACCAAATACATAAGAAAATCTTTTTTTTAGCATTGCATCAATTTTATCAAAATTTATTGAGCCATAATTAGCATCTGTAAAAAGATCTATGTCAACGGACATTCTATGCCCAAGATGTAAACTCATCCCTGTTCCACCCACTAACCTAAATTCATTTAGTTCCTCCGCTTTCATTAAAGAAACCAGCGTATCTCTCAAAAGTGTTTCTACTGTATTCCAATAAAACATTTTAACTTATATTAAGATGTTGAAGGACTTTTAAAGATTTTTCTATGGTATCAAATCCAATAGTTTCTTTAACTTTTTTCAATCCATAAAATTTTATGATTTCGGCTTTTTCAATTTCGTTTCCTCGTTCAAAAACTCTTTTTATTATTGTTTTAAACTGTTTATCCCAATTTATTTTATCAAAATCAGTATCCCAAAATAGAGCTTTTCTAAATAATGAAAGATTTGGAGAATTTAAGTTTTCTATTTTTAGCTTTTCCTTTTGTATCTCATAATAAGCTTGCAAAACAAACATTGTCCCTTCTGAAAGATTCAATGCTTTATCAATTTTAAGGGATAGACCCGAAGTAATACCACGCCTTCCTTTAGTTATTTCGTTTAAAGTTTGCGGATATTCTTCCAAAATAAGAGCAAATGGAGCTTTTCTTAACTTTCTTTTTTTGAGTTCTCTTTCTAAAATAATTCCTGGGTGAATTCCTTTATATTTTTCTATCAGAGTTTCCATTATCAAATATAAACAAATTTGTTTATAAAATTTTTAGTTATAAATTATAGTAAGTTTTAGATGGATTTAAAATTTAAGCATAAAAAAAGCCTTTCTAAAAATTTAGAAAGGCTTTTAAAATTTAAAGGGCGGACGATGGGGCTCGAACCCACGACCCCCGGCACCACAAACCAGTGCTCTAACCAACTGAGCTACGACCGCCATTTGTTTTAGTGGAGTGCAAAAATAAGTTATTAATCAAACTATGCAAACTTTTAATTTCTTTTTTATTGCTCATAATCGTATTTATTTGATTTCATGAGCAATACAAATTAATAGTTCCCAAAATTGCCTAAATTTTTATATTCGTAAATGATTTCAATTTTTACGGATGGTGCAGCAAGTGGTAACCCAGGACCTGGAGGTTATGGTGTGATTTTAAAATCGGGAGATCATTATAAAGAAATATCCGAAGGATTTAGGCATACCACCAATAATAGAATGGAATTGATGGCTGTTTGTGTTGGACTGGAAAGCATAAAAAAAATCAATCAAGAAATTACCGTTTTCTCTGATTCTAAATATGTTATCGATTCTATTGAAAAAAAATGGGTTTTTGGTTGGGTAAAAAAAGGTTTTGCTGGCAAAAAAAATAAGGACCTTTGGTTAAGATATTTGCAATCCCATAAAATACATCAAGTAAAATTTGTTTGGGTTAAAGGTCATGCTGGCCATCCAGAAAACGAAAGATGCGATGAACTTGCGGTCATCGCATCTAAAGGGAAAAATTTAAATATCGATAGTGTTTTTGAAATGGAAAATAAATCTCAAAAATTGCTTTAAACAGTTTTAGAAATCTCTCTTGGCGAATATTCTGCCATAAATTCTTCGGCTTTTAACACCATATCTTCCGATCCTATAAAAATAGATTCTCTTTGGTGTATTTCTGTGACTTCTATATCTAAAATCCGATCATAACCATTTGTAGCCCTACCTCCTGCTTGTTCAATAATAAAAGCTAGAGGGTTACACTCGTAAACCAATCTTAACTTTCCATGTGGTGCGCTTGCCGTAGTTGGATAAATATAAATACCACCTTTTATTAAATTACGGTGCAAATCTGCTACCATAGAACCAATATATCTGGAAGTGTAAGGGCGTAATGTTGCATCATCTTCTACCTGGCAATATTTAATATATTTTTTTACTCCTTCAGGGAAATGAACATAATTCCCTTCATTCATACTGTAAATAATTCCGCTTTTTGGAACTTTTATTTCAGGATGCGACAAACAAAATTCGCCAATAGATGGGTCTAAAGTAAATCCGTTTACACCTTTACCCGTTGTATAAACCAACATAGTTGATGAACCATAAACAATATATCCAGCCGCAACTTGCTCTGTTCCTTTCTGTAAAATATCTTCTAACTGACCAGGACCTTCTTTAGATTTTCTCCTATAAATAGAAAAAGTTGTTCCTACGGCAACGTTAACATCAATATTTGATGAACCATCTAAAGGATCAATTGCAACTGCATATTTAGCATTTTTAGAAACCGTTTGGTTTAATAAAACCACTTCCTCATTTTCTTCGGAAGCTACCAAACAGCATTCGCCACCAGAACTTAGTGCTGATATAAATTGCTCATTTGCATAAACATCCAAAATCTTTTGTGCTTCTCCTTGTACATTTATACTCCCAACCTCACCTAATTTATCGGTTAAGCCAGCTTTATTTATTTCTCTATTTACCACCTTGGCGGCGATACCTATGTCTCGTAAAAGTCTTGATAATTCGCCTTTGGCATACGGAAAATCCGCTTGTTTCTCAATAATAAATTGTCCTAATGTTTTCAAATGATTTTACTTAGTGTAATTAATACGCTATCTATCAGCTAATTCTATGGCCTCTAATGTATGTATTTTTTTTTCGGATATGCAAAATCTTATCAATGTTCTTGTTTTATGCCAGCCATGTTTTCCCGCTGCACCGGGGTTTATATGCAAACATTGTATTTTCTTATCATAAATTACTTTTAAAATATGCGAATGCCCGGATATAAAAAGTTGTGGTGGCTTAGTGTAGATTTCTGCTTTAACTTTTGGGGCGTATTTATCTGGGTAACCACCAATATGAGTTATCCAAACATCAACATCTTCACAATTAAATCTTAAATTTTCTGGGTAAACTTGTCTGATATCAGCTCCATCAATATTTCCATAAACGCCTTTAAGCGGTTTAAAAGCAGCTAATTTATCGGCAAGTTCTAAAGTCCCGAAATCGCCAGCATGCCAAATCTCATCACTATCATCAAAATATTTAAAAACTGCATCGTCTAAATAACTATGAGTATCAGATATTAAACCTATTTTTTTCATTAAAATATGGTAAAAAAGTTTTTGAGTAACGCTTGATATTGTAATGAATATACGCTTTGAGAAGAGTAGATACAAAAATCCTCGAAAATTAATTCTAAAGGTTTTTCATCACTAAAGCTGATGATATGCCTAATGTGGGCCTTATCTGGATATGATTTTATCTTGATGCAATTGATAGGAAATAGATGATAAGAAGGAGCTAAATTTTGAAGCATCAAAGAAATATCTATAGGTACAATTAAAGTCAAATTCCCAGAAGGGTTTAAATGGTTTTTTGCTTTTGATATTAAATCGATAAAAAATTGCTCGTTGGTGTGTTTAGAAATATTATTATTTGCCTTCGGCGATTTTAATGCGTTTAAAAAATAAGGCGGATTAGAAACAATTAAATCATATTTTTTTGATGGATTTAGATCGAAATATTCTAAAAAACTATGATGATGAGCTTTTAATTGTTGATGAAATAAAGAATTTTCGAAATTCTGATTTGCTTTCTCAAAAGCTAAATGATCAATATCTATGGCATCAATTAGAATATCATGAGAACGTTGCGCCAACATTAAAGCGATAACACCTGTGCCAGTGCCTATATCCAAAACCGATTTCACATTTTCTAAATTTGCAGATGCACCCAATAAAACGCCATCCGTATTAATTTTCATCGGGCAGTTTTCTTGATCTATTACAAATTGTTTGAAATGGAAGAGGGACATTGGATTTTTTTTGAAGGATTTGTGTTTAACGGTTTGCAGGTTTAAGAATTTGCGGAATTACTTGCAGAACCTTTGTCAACCTGAGATGAAGATAGTAAAAAGAGGTGAAGAAATTTAAAGCAGTCGCCCCGCAATTTTTTAAACCTGTTGTTAGCTGTAGGTTTTTATTAGTCGATTAAAAAGTAAATTAAATATGTTGAAATTTAAAAGTGATATAGAAGAAATTAAATTTTACAACGTAGCAACTATGATTGTTTTATGTATTTTATTAATTCTAAAAGTCCTAAACCAATTCCAATGAATAAACTTATTCTTGCAAACCATTTAGTATATGGATATTCTTTTAATAGTTTTTTTGCTAATTCAAGGTCGGTTTTTGATTTTTCAAAGTCTAAGATTTCTCTTTCAGATTTTAATTTTAGACTTTCTTTTTCGATTTCTAAATGTTTAATCCATCCGCCTTCATTAATAACTTCATTACCAAATTTGGTCGGAGCAAAAATTAAAGAGTTGTCGTATGGTTTGTATATTAACTTAAGTTCAGTCATTAAATATATTATTGAACTCCTTTTTTCCTCAGGCATAATATATTCATTGGAAGAAGAAATTTTTTTTAATAATTCGTCAACATCTTTATCGTTCATTGTAAAGAGATTTAGTTGGGTTAAACTTACAGCTAACGTTTTGCTAATTTGCGCAGAAATGGCATTGCTTGCAAAACCATTGTCGCATTGCACTAAATTAAGTAAATAACTGATGAATTAACGTAAACCACTGTCAGCCATTTTTGTGCAAATTTGCTGTTAGCTGTAGTTTTATTTAATGCTTAACTCTAATTGATTTGCAAATAAAGAAATTTTTGAGTCGTTAGTTTCAAACTTAAATTTGTTTTCTTCAATTCTTAAACCATAAATATTTCCCCAATCTTTTTCGCTTTCAGAGTCAATTGAAGGTTTAAAGTCCTTCAAACTAATAATTCCGTTCAATTGTTCGACTTCTTTAAATTTTATTTGTCCTTTTTTGTAACAAGTCCATTCATTTTCTTTCGGTTTACTGTAATATTTGCTTTCTGGCCAAATACTAAATTCCAAGTCGATTATTAATAGAGATTTATTTTCAAAATATTCAATTCCTAAAAGCCAACTATCTTCGAGGTCAATTCCTTTTATATGAATTTTTCCATTTTCGGAAATTATTGTGTCTTCTGGCAGTTCCATAAAAATTACAGCTAACTTGTATATATCGGGGGTTTAATAACTGATTATTAACACTAAAATCACAAAATCAGATTTAAAAAATCACTCCCTCCCCTACTTATAATTTCTAAACCAGCTATTTATTTTAAGTTGTATTACCCCTAAAAAAGCTTCTTTAAAAATACCGGAACTCATTTTAGAGGTTCCTTCGGTACGATCTGTAAAAATAATGGGGACTTCTACTACTTTAAAACCATGTTTAATAGCAGTAAATTTCATTTCTATCTGAAAAGCGTAACCTACAAATTTAACTTTATCAAAATTTATGGTTTCTAACACTCTTTTTTTGTAGCATTTAAATCCTGCGGTTGCATCTTGAATGTCAATTCCTGTAATAAAGCGTACATAAACAGAAGCAAAATACGACATTAAAACTCTGCCCATTGGCCAGTTTACAACATTTACTCCTTTAATATATCTAGAACCTATGGAAACATCTGCACCTTCTACACATGCACTTCTTAGACGAATTAAATCTTCTGGATTATGAGAAAAATCGGCATCCATCTCAAAAATGTAATCATAATCATGGGCTAAAGCCCATTTAAAACCATGGATGTAAGCAGTACCTAAACCTAATTTTCCCTTTCTTTCTTCAATAAATAAATGGCCGTTATATTCCCCCTGCAATTGTTTCACTATTTGCGCAGTTCCATCGGGCGAACCATCATCAATTATTAAAATATGGAAAAGATGGGGCAAAGAAAAAACCTTACGAATGATTTTTTCGATGTTTTCTTTTTCGTTGTAAGTGGGGATGATGACTAAGCTATCGGGCAAAATGGTGATTTTTATTAGCCAAAATTACAATTATTAATGAATACCATGCATCCACTTGTTTAATTTTGGAGTAAGTAATAAAAGTAATATCGCAAAACCGCCAACTACAAACACTCCCCAAATTAAATAAGTGTTGGTATAATTAACTAAAGTTTGTTGTGGTGATAAAGTCTGCGAACCTCCTTTTGATGCGGTTAATGTACCTATAACGCCAGCTAATTTATTTCCCAAAGAAATGGATAAAAACCAGGCGCCCATTACAAAACCAACTATTTTAGCAGGAGAAAGTTTTGTAATCATTGATAATCCGACTGGAGATAAACACAACTCGCCCACGGTTACCAAGAAATAAAGTACTGCTAAAAAAGCCATTGGAACCAAACCTTGAGCATTTGCAAAAAACTTTCCTCCTAAAACTATCACTAAGAATCCTGCTGCCAGGAAAAATAAGCCCAAGAAAAACTTCATTGGCGTACGAGGTTCTTTTCCTTTTTTATTTAAGGTAATCCAAATCCAGGAAAATAAGGGTGCTAAAACCATGATAAAGAAAGGATTAAAACTTGTGAATAACGAAGAAGGAATTTCACTGCCGCTAATTATCCTATCAATATTTCTATCTGCAAAAAGTGTTAAAGAACCACCCGCTTGTTCAAATAAAGCCCAAAATATGGCGTGGAAAAAAAACAATACAATTACCACTAACAAACGGTGGCCAGCAACTTTATCTGGGTTTCTTAATGCCTCATAAAGTAGATATCCAATAATGATGATACTGATTATCAACATCAAAGTACTCATCAATTCGTTTTGATCCAATAAAAATGCACAGATAGGAATCATGATCAATGTTCCGATGAAAACCACAGCATCCCAACTTAAACCCAATGGCTTTTTAGTTTTAAACTCAATAACATCAGGCTTTAAGCCAGTATCTTTCCCCAGAATTTTACCGCTTAGTAAAAAGACTGCAACACCTAAAGCCATCCCAATACCTGCTAAGCCAAAACCATAGTGCCAGTTAATTTGCTGACCAACGTATCCACAAGTTAAAGTAGCTAAGAAAGAACCAATGTTTACACCCATATAAAAAATGGTAAAAGCACCATCCTTACGTGGATCATTCATTTCATAAAAAGTACCTAAATAGCTAGAAATATTAGGTTTAAAATAAGCGTTACCAACTATAATTAAAGCTAATGATGCAAAAAACAAAAGGTTGCTCCCTTCAAATGCTAGCATAAAATGTCCTAGCATCATCAATATCCCACCAAAAACAATTGCTTTTTTAAATCCGAAAATCTTATCGGCAATAAGCCCTCCAATTACAGGAAAAAGATAAACCATAGCAGTATAAGAACCATAAATGCTTAAAGCTTTTACATCAGCACCTTGCATTCCTTTAAAAAGCACATTTACCATATAAAGGGTAAGCAAAGCTCTCATGCCATAATAGCTGAAGCGCTCCCACATTTCTGCAAAGAAAAGCACAAATAACGCTTTAGGATGCGTTTTTTTATTTGTAAGAATAACTATAGGAACCCAAATTAATACAAAAATCCACCCTATAATTAGGGTGTACATTGCTATATCCATAGATAATAAATTTTATTGAACTTCTATTTGTTCTGTATTTTTTAATGGATTTTTCATAGTTTCTTCACTAAAATCCTCCGCCCCATGAGCGAGTCTTTTTAGTGGTTTTAAAAATAATAAAACCAAAATCCCGAAGATGGTACAAAAAATAGCGATGCCTGTAAATATCTCCAATTCGCCTGCTGTTTGAGACCATTCGCCAACCCAACCTGCTACATAATTACCCATTCCGGTTGCTGCAAAATAAGCTCCCATCATTAAGGAAGCATATTTTAAAGGTGCTAGTTTGGTAACATAAGAAAGCGCAACTGGAGAAGCACAAAGCTCGCCAACGGTATGAAATAAATAAGCTAGAATTAACCAATACATTGCAGAAGAACCATTTTCTTGATATTGCATGGATGCAGCGGTCATGAATAAAAATCCCCATCCCATTATGATGATACCAATAGACATTTTTAGAATTGATGAAGCTTCTTTTCCTTTTTTCTTTCTGTTGTACCAAAAAGCAGCTATGGTTGTGCCTAATGTAATAATGAAAAATGAGTTAACCGATTGAAACCAAGGAGCAGGAACCTCGAAATGAATAAAATCTAAAACTCGATCGGTTTTTTCACTCGCATATAAATTCATTAAACCGCCGGCTTGTTCAAACGCTCCCCAAAAAACGATTATCATTACAAAAGATAAAAACATCACAATCATCCTGTCTTTTTCTATTTTGGTTAACGGTTTATTTACTGCTAAACGTTCTGCTTCTGGTAATTGCTTTGTTGCTTCTCCTATCCCAACTAAATATTTTTGTCCGTATAAAAACACCAGTTGACCAATTGCCATTCCAATTCCGGCTAAACCAAAACCAAAATGCCATCCGTAATTAACACCTACCGAGCCTACTAAAACCCCTGCTATTAAAGCCCCAACATTAATTCCAATGTAAAAAATCGTAAATCCCTTATCTCGTCTATCATCGCCAGCTGCATATAAACCACCTACCATTGTAGAGATATTTGGCTTTAAACATCCAACACCGGCAATAATTAATGCAATACCTAAATAAAATGCCCATTCTGCTTGTACTGCTAAAATACCATGGCCAGCTACTAAAAGCCAACCTCCTAGCATCACTGTTTTCTTTTGTCCTAATAGTTTATCTGCTAAAATACCACCCGGAATAGAAGCTATGTAAACCAATGCAGTATAAATTCCATATAGACTTAAAGCTTCTACTTTTGTCCACCCAAAACCTGGATTTATATCTGTTGTAGAGGCTACTAAAAACAAGACTAACAAGGCTCTCATGCCATAATAACTAAATCTTTCCCATAACTCTGTAAAAAACAGGATGTAAAGACCTACGGGATGGCCAAAAAGCTCTTTTCGATTTTCCATATGATTATTTAATGTATATGATTTTTATTTGGGATTAAATTCAAGTATAATTAAATTTTTTAAAAGATAACGTTTGAGGGATGTTTTTAACATAAAAAATTTGATATGCAACATTTGTAAAAAAAGATAGTTAAAAGTTATCATCTAAGCCTTTACCATGAGTTTCAAAAAAACATTACTTTCTATCTTATTTTTTATTCCGTTTCTATCTTTTGCACAAGTTGAAAAACCTGCTAAGACTTCAGAAATTTTAGTTAAAGAATTTAGAATAGAAGCTAAAAATATGGATGAACTTAAAAATTTTAATTGGGAAATGATTCCTGAAATGTTTAAGACAAATTACAAAACAGATAGCATTACGCTTTCTGTTTCTTATGCTAATAAAGATAACGTCTCAAAATCTAGCTCGAAAGTGATTAAATTCAATTACAAAATCAGTGGTAAAACAGAGGATATCTCTAAGTTGATATCAGCATCTAAAAGCGCTGTAAATAATTTTACCAGTGCAGTAAAAGATTAATTACTGTTTTTCTTTTATAACTGGCATTGTATTCTGACTATCCTTTGCAGGATCAATAAAAAGTTCATCGCTTATTTCAGGTTGATTTTTAAGCTTTAAATTTTCTTGATAAACCCATTTGCCAGATTTAAATTTATAGCCATCATATGAAGCATCTGGAGCATATAAATCTGTCATCCCTTTTAATTGGTCTGATGGTGCTACTAAATGATCAAAAACAATCAGTTTATCATTTTTAACATATTTAAGCATCATATCTGCATCTTTTGTATAATCGAAAATTACCCTAGCATGAAAATCGTTTGGTTTTTTAGTGTCTTCTAATACATGATTTCCGAATAAAGGAGTTCCACTATTAAATGATAAAGTTTCTAAAACTTTTGCATTAGATTGCAGCGTTTTCCCTTTCCATCCAAATAAAATATAATACGGATTTTTGATTCCTAAAACCGGCAAAATTTGATAATACACAGAACCGTACCACTGGTTTGTTTGTAAAGTAGTATCGGCAATGTTTGTGGTTAATTTTAAATTTTGAGTGTTGTCTACCAAAGGATAAAGCTCTAATTTTTGAGGATTATTAACTTGTATTGCACCATAATAACGATAATCGCCATTATCTAATTGAGTAAACCACGAGAAAATCCTAAACTTATTATCGTCAGATTTTTTGATTGATATGAAACTAGAAAGCTGATTATATGGATTTGAAAATGAGTTCTTTTCTTTTAAGGAATTCACAAACATTCTTATGAAATCATAGTTCGCCCTGATTCTGTTTGTTTCTATAGAATCACTTGTAAATTGGGTTCCTAATATTTTTAATGAATCTTCTGCCAAAGAAATTTTATTCTGCGAAAAGCAGAAAAAAGATTGAGCTGTAAGAAAAACCAACAATAAAAATTGCTTCATAAAATGTATTAACGCATATTTTCTATTACAATTGCACTTGCACCACCGCCTCCATTACAGATGCCAGCAACGCCTAATTTAGCATTATTTTGGTTTAAAACGTTTATTAAAGTTACGATGATTCTTGCGCCAGAAGCACCAAGAGGATGTCCCAAAGAAACCGCACCACCATTTACGTTTACCCTATCAACACTTAAATTTAGTTCTTTATTATTTGCTAAAGAAACCACCGAAAAAGCTTCGTTTATTTCATAAAAATCTATTTGGTCTGATTTCAATTGTGCTTTATTTAAAGCTAATGGAATTGCTTTTGATGGTGCTGTGGTAAACCATTCAGGCGCTTGCTGAGCATCGGCGAAAGCCAAAATTTTAGCTAAAGGTTTTATTCCTAATTCTTCTGCTTTTTCTTTACTCATTAAAACCAAAGCCGCTGCACCATCATTTAAACTGGATGCATTGGCGGCGGTAACTGTTCCATCCTTTTTAAAAACAGGACGTAAACTCACTATCTTATCAAATTTAACATTAGCTGGCTCTTCATCTTCAGTAATTTGTGTGATGTTACCTTTTTTATCTTTCAATTCTAAAGCAACAATCTCTTCTTTAAATTTTCCTTCTGTTATTGCTTTTTGAGAACGTTTATAAGATTCAATAGCGTAGGCATCCTGTTCTTCACGAGATATGTGGCAATCAGTAGCACAAAGTTCTGCAGCAGAACCCATGTGATAATCGTTATAAACATCCCATAAACCATCTTTAATTAAACCATCGGTCAATTGTCCGTGACCTAGTTTATATCCGTTTCTGGCTTTATCTAAATAATAAGGGACATTGCTCATACTTTCCATCCCACCAGCAACAATAATATCTTTATCGCCTATGGCAATACTTTGAGCAGCCAACATCACGGCTTTCATTCCGCTTGCACAAACCTTATTAATTGTTGTATTTGGAACATCAGGCAAACCTGCAAATTTAGCCGCTTGTGTTGCCGGAGCTTGACCTAAATTAGCAGACAGTACGTTTCCCATTAAAACTTCTTGCACATCAGCAGGTTTAATTCCTGCTTTTTCAACCGCAGCTTTTATAGCAAATCCGCCTAATTGTGTTGCTGTAAATGAGGCTAAACTTCCACCGAAACTGCCAATAGGAGTTCTTACTGCTGCTACTATATATACTTCTTTCATAAAGTTTTTGTAAAAATGTTTATTAACTGGATTTGCAAAATAATCATTTTTGACAAGTGATTGGTCAATAGAATGTTTTTATCATTGAAAATTTTGCTAAATAGCATAATGCTATGAACTAATAATTGATAATCGTAAAATAATATCTGAATGAAACCACCTGTATATCATTAAATAAATTGTTTTAAATTTGAACAAAATAAAACAGCTTGGCCAACATCAATAAAAATTCCCATAAGATTATCTACAGAAAATATACATCTGTAATAAAGTATGTTTTGATGGCTTTGAGTATCATCATCATCACTGCTGTTTTACCAAAACAAACCAAATTTAAATATGAATTTGAAAAAGGAAATGTTTGGTTACATGATGATTTAGTTTCTCCTTACAATTATCCAATTAGAAAAACTATTGAAGAGATTAAGGATGATAAAGAAAGTATTTTAAAATCTATTTTACCTGTTTATGAAATTGATAACCAAGTTTTACAAAATCAGGCAGATCAATACAGGGCTGATTTTGAGGCAAAATGGAAAAATGCAGGATTAAAAGATGATGCAAACAAAGTATTAAATTTTGATACTGGTTTTCAAATCCTCCAAAATATTTATCAAAAAGGAGTCATCGGTTTAAACAAAAAATATCAGAGAGATGGCGCCCAATATGTTATTTCGCTTTTAAAGAATAATTATGAAACTCAAGTTAGTACTGCAAGTTTATATACACAAGCATCTGCAACTTTAGAGGCTGGACAGGAATTAATCAATAAAAGAAATATTGAAGCCGATATTATTTTAGGAATTATTAAAGACAGGATATCTCCTAATGTTATTTATAACGAACGTTTAACAGACAAAATTGAACAACAAGCTATAGAAAATCTATCCTCTACAAGGGGAATGGTGCAAAAAGGCGAACTAATTGTTGCTAAAGATGCAAGTATTGACGAAGATACTTACCAGAAATTAGAGTCGTTAAGACTCTCTTATGAAGATAGTGCCACAAGACCAAACGATAGAAAATTAACATTAGTTGGCCAGTTTTTATTGGTATCAACTATACTATCATTGTTAATGTCGTTCTTGTTTTTATTTAGAAAGGATATTTTTGCGGATAACCGACAAATTTCTTTAATCCTGATTGTTTTTACAGGAATGTTGGTTTTTTTATCTTTATGTATAAAATTTAAACTCCCTAGTCTTTATTACATTCCGTATTGTATTGTTCCTATAATTATTAGAATTTTATTTGATACCAGATTAGCCATGAACATCCATTTGTTGGTGGTGCTCATTGCGAGTTTCTTTTTACCTAATAGTTTTGAGTTTGCTTTTTTACAGATTACAGCTGGGATGGTTGCCATTTACAGTATTAAAAACCTGGTGAGAAGAGAGCAATTCCTTCTTTCTGCCTTGATGATTTTGCTCAATTATTTTGTTACCTATCTGGGGATTTCTTTGATTAGAGAAGGAACAATTGATGCTATAGAATGGATAAAGTTTTTGCCTTTTTTATTTAGTGTGCTATTATCGCTTTTAGCCTATCCTCTAATTTATTTGTTTGAGAAGCTTTTTGGAATTACATCTGATATTACACTGATAGAATTAACAAATACCAATTCTAGCATATTAAGAGAATTGGCTTTTAAAGCTCCAGGCACATTTCAGCATTCTTTACAAGTTGCCAATTTAGCAGAAGCAGCAATTTTTAAAATTGGTGGTAACGGCTTATTGGTTAGAGCCGGAGCTTTATATCACGATATTGGTAAAATGGATAATCCTCAGTTTTTTATAGAAAATCAGAATAAAGGGTTAAATCCGCATGATAAATTACCTTATGAAGAAAGTGCCCAAATTATTATTAAACATGTTTTAAATGGGATTGAAATGGCAAGAAGACATAATTTGCCAGAAGTAATAGTAGATTTTATCAGAACACATCATGGTAATACACGGGTTGATTATTTTTATCAATCGTTTTTGAAAAATTTCCCTGAGAAGATAGTAGATGAAAATACTTTTCGATATCCCGGTCCTATTCCTTTTACCAAAGAAACAGCGGTATTGATGCTGGCAGATTCTGTTGAAGCAGCATCTAGAAGTTTAAAAGAACCGGATGCAGAAAGCATAAATACTTTGGTAGAACGTATTATTGAATATAAATTAGAGCAAAACCAATTAAATGATAGCAATATTACACTGAAAGAAATTGAGACTATCAAGCTGATATTTAAGACAATGCTGATGGGTATTTATCATGTAAGGATAGATTACTTGAAACAGAATTAAAATTTCTTTTTGTAGATATAAGCGGAATGCTATATTTGCAACCTCTTAAAGACATAGCTTTTATAAAACAGCATATTTTTAAGATATTGGAGAGATGCCTGAGTGGCCGAAAGGAACAGTTTGCTAAACTGTCGTACTGGCAACGGTACCGAGGGTTCGAATCCCTCTCTCTCCGCTGATATGATTATCAAAACACAACAAAAGCCTGCAAATCAAATGATTGCAGGCTTTTTGTTTTGGAAGCTTGTGTAAAATATGCAAATATTCTAACTCAGGTTATTAGGTAAACCACTTAAATTATTTACAGAAACCAGTCGCTGGACAAGTTAATGGAAAAACTGATTTTACTTCGCTAAGAACTCAATCTTATAAAGTCATAATTTCAATCAGGCAATTAAAAAATTAAACAGTTTTGCGGAAATGCCAGTTGTTCAATATTGGAAAAAAGCGATGGTTATTTCTAGAAATGAATCGGAACACTGCATAAAAAAAATTAAGGATAGGATGAATAATTATGCTGTTTTATGGTCGCAAAAATTATTAGCGGAAAAAGTTTAAGAAAGGTGCTACTATTCAATTATTATTTTCAAAAAAACATTAAAAAGTGAAACAGAAATCATTTACAAGATTAATGTTTCACTCTGAAACTAGGATTTACTGAAGAGGAACGAGACGATGTGTATAAGTTGTAAAACCAAGGAACGTATTGTCAATAGTTGCGCCATAAGGATCCTGTAAGCCTCTTAAATACCCAGTAGTAGCATTGGCATAATAACGATGAGCTAATTCAACGCTGGGATAAACCCTTTCTTTGCTACAACTATCACAAGGATTTTGATCTTTGAATGCCTGTTGCATAAAAGTAAAACCTTTCATTAATCTTTCTGTCCTATTGGTAAAAACTTCATTATTTCCCTGTATCCTATCAATTTCTGCGGCATAAGTTAAACCTGTAAGCGAGAATTGAAAATGGCCACAATCACCTCTTGAACAGAGTTCAGGCATATTTCCGTTAGAATCAATCACAGATACTATACTGTCTTGAATGATTTGTACTCCGCTGTCATAAACACTTCTGTTATCGAAATACACTCCAATTGCCATTTTTGCGTATCCAGCAGAAATTGCCCAATTTTGTTGATGACCAGAACCAACCACCTTATTTATATAATTATTTTTCAAAATGTTTAAAAATGATACAAATTGAGCTTGATTGGCTGTTGGCCAGTTCGCCGTATTTCCATTAACTGTATAATGCTTTATAATTTCGGCAGCTGCGGCAAAGCTTGGCGCCACCCATGAAGCTTCTAAATACGCTTGGCTAACACTAGTTCCGGATGCTGGAAGATATTTTTGGAAATTACTTGCCCAGCCATCTAATATAAACTTCGCATTGGTAGCATATTGACTGCTACCTGTTTTTGCCCAACGTAAGGCATAAGCATAAGCTAAAATTGCATTTTCTCTTATTTGAATTTCTGTAGGGGTTGTACCAGCCGCCTTAGCATAAACTATACTAGGAAAGCTAGTCGGCATACTACTATTATCTACGTAAGCGACTAAAGTGCTACTATACCAACTAAATCTGTCACTATTAGGATTATTTGCTTCTGTTCGGATAAAATCTAATGACTCCTTTGTATTTAATATTCCGGGATGAACAAATGCGCCAGAAGATGCTATTGATAAACTTTTATCAGCGTTTTGTGGATTAGCGTTATTAATTGATTTATCACTGCTTTTTATGCAACCAATTACACAAAGAGCTGGCAATAGTACGGTGATTATTAACCGAATCGCTTTTTTTGATTGTTTCATAATTTTAATTTTTTATTATTAATGCCTGATTTTATTAGTTTGGATTATAGATTGATTTAAAAAATAATAGGAAGTATTAATTATGCTTCCTATTATTTAAAATGTTTAAAATATTATTTGATTTGTGATACCTCTAATATTACCAATCAGTATTTTGAGTTAGTTTAGAATTTAACGTAAATTCTAATGCTGGAATTGGGAAGAGCACATCACGACTGGTTGCATTTTTATAGGCCAAAGAAGTAGCTACACGCCCTTGATAGGTTCCAATAGCGGCAACGGGCGCTAATGTATTAACAGTAATTTCCATATTTTTCATTGTTTCAAGGAAAATGCCCCAACGTACTAAGTCCAATTTTCTGAAACCTTCAAAACATAACTCTCTAGATCTTTCGTCTTTTAATGCATTAAAAAAAGCAAATTTATCTAAACTAGGTGTAAGGTTTGCATCTGAAGGATTAATTGCAATAATTGTAGCTGTTGCTGTAGCACCGGTTCCTGTTGTTCCTTCAAAAGTGATTGTAGGAACAGCTCCATAAAATGCACCTGGAGAAGAAATAGTTATGGTAGTAACTTTACCACCTGATACAGTAGCGTATGCAGTAGCAGAATTATTTATTCCCCCAGGTAGTGAACCTGAAGAAATTTTCACTAATGGTACTGTAGTATATCCAGAACCTCCGTTGGTAATAGCTATAGTGGCTACCTTATTTCCGGTACCTAAAGCTCTTCGTCTCACCATATTTATAGCATCATAGGCATCAGTTGTTGGACTACCGTTCACTTGGTTTTCTGCTTCGGCAAACATTAAGAGTACATCTGCATAGCGTAATAATGGCCAATTTGTATTACCGAAATTTTTAACCTGAGGTTTAGGTTGATAATCTCTACGCCATTTAGCAATAGGCCTACCCCAAACAAAGGTATTAGCATACGGAATAATTGGCCTTGCCCCTTGTGACGCTGTATAAGAAAATGGTCCAATCGCCCAATCTCTTCTCAAATCGCTACTATTAAAAGAATTAAACAAAGTACCTGTTGATGCGTAAGTACCTTGCATAAAACCTACATTATCTGTAGCATCAGTTGCATTATTTATAACTCCAATTGTAGATCCAAATCTCTCATACTCTCTTGATGTACCAGTATTAGTTCCAAAAAATTCAACTTCCCACATGCTTTCGTTTAAATCGTATCTATCAGCACTGTGGTTAATAAAAATCTGACGATAATCTGGATTTAATGAGTGCTTATTTGACTTCATACATTTTAATGCCCAATCTCTAGCTTGAGGATAATAAGTGGCGTCATTTAATCTTCCAGCGGCATATAAACAAACCCTAGCTAATATACCTTCAGCAGTAGTTTTTGATACTCTACCTGGATTACCTAAAGTAGTAACATCATACACTAAACCTTCCGCAGTAGTCATATCTTTAATTATAAATTTATAAATATCAGCCTGTGGAGTACGTTCTACATCTGTATTTTCAGGTGATTTTGTTGTATTTAATACAAGTGGGACATCACCCCAATAACTCACTAAAACAAAGTAATAATAGGCTCTCATAAACATTGCTTCACCTTTTATTGCATTTTTCACTACTACTGAACCTTCGGCTTTATCTATATTCTCTAATAAAGCATTTGCTCTGCCAATGCCACTATATATGGTTTGCCAACAACCTATATATCTACTATAAGCCGCATCAGTATTATATAAAGGTGTCGTTATTGCGGTTGAAGACCTGTACCACTCTTCATCGTTTGATCCAGGAGCTTCTATTGATAAAAATCGGGAATAAGTATGCTCATTAATATTACCCATTTCAGAATATACTGCCATAAGTGCAGTAGTAAGCTGAGTTTCGTTGGTATAATAAGTTTCTGGAGCTAAAAAATCAGTTGGGGCTGTATCTAAAAATTTTTCACAAGATGTTGCTAATGTGACGATAGCAAATATGGCAATAAAAATATATCTTTTCATAATTGTATTTTTTAGTTATAAGGAAAGATTTAGTCCAAAAGTATAAACCTTGGCCCGTGGGTAAGCCGAATAATCAACTCCAGGAGTTAATGCTGAATTATAAACAGAAACTTCTGGATCATTACCTGAATAATTAGTAATTGTAAATAAGTTTTGCGCAGAAAAATAAACCCTTAAGCTCTTTAGTTGAGCATATTTAACAAATTTACTTGGTAATGTATATCCCATATTTAGTGTTTTAAACCGAATAAATGAACCATCTTCAATAATTCTGTCTGAGTAAACAGATGGACCTTGTCCTCCAGCTCTAAAATATTCATTATTCGGATTGGTAGGTGTCCACCGATTTTCGTAACTAGCATATTGATTTGAACTGCCAGTTGATCCACCTTCCAATAATAAACGATTTACATTTAATAGTTTACCCCCATAAGAATATTGTAGAAAAACATTAATATCGAAATTTTTAAAACTTACGCTATTAGAAAATCCACCACTAAACTTAGGCAAAGGTGTACCTAGAATTGTTCTATCGTCATTATCAACTATACCATTTCCTGTTATATCTTTATACTTTATATCTCCTGGTTTTATAGTTGAACGTGTAGCCCCATTATTTGGAACCTCTGCTTTTAGAACATATACGCCGGGAGAAGTTTCGTCAAAATCGCTATATTGATAATTTCCATCATGAATAAATCCATAGAATTGGGCAACCGGTTGGCCAACAATAGCTATAAATGAAGGTGTACTTGCAGTAGCGAATCCGGTATTAAATCTGGTTGTACTTTGTAACTCGTTTTGACCATTAGTTAATCCCAAAATCTTATTGCGATTAAAGCTGATGTTGAAATTTGTGTTCCATTTGAAGTTATCTTTATCAATGTTAATAGTACCTAAAGTAAGCTCTAAACCTTTATTTTCTATACTTCCTATGTTTTTAAATGCTTTTGAATAACCTGTTGTAGCTGGTAAAAGTGCATTCAATAAAAGATCTCTTGTTTTCTTAATATACAAATCTGCAGTTAAAGTTATGCGTTGATTAAGAAAACCCACATCTAAACCTAAATCTGTTTCGGTAGTTGTTTCCCACTTTAGATTAGCATTACCTAAATCCGATGGATAAGCACCACCTGTAACCACCCCACCAGGACTGTAATAATCCTCTATTGTTTGTTGCAAAGCAGAAAAATAAGCAAAATCAGAAACTCTATTATTTCCAATATTTCCGTAACTAATTCTAATTTTAGCATCAGATAAAGGTTTAATATTTTTTATTAATTTTTCTTCGCTGATATGCCAAGCAAAAGCTCCAGAAGGGAAATATCCCCATCTGTTATTGGAAGAGAATTTAGAAGATCCATCCGCTCTAAAATTTGCTGTAAATAAATATTTTGATTTATAGTTATAATTGAATCTGCTTAAATAAGACAATAAATTATTACGAGAGTCCGCAGAAGTAATAAGATTAGGCGTTCCTTCATCTAAGCCACTTATACCTAGTGATTCATTAGGAATAAAGTTAGCAGATGCGCCATAAACAAAAGAAGTATTACTTTGAGCAGTAAAACCTAATAAGGCATCAAAATTATGACCAGATTTTAGCTTTTTCTTAAAGGTTAGTGTATTTTCGTTTACATAATTATCTAAACTGGTATTAGTTAAACTACCATTTACCCCTCTAGAACCTAATGGACTTTTAATGTTACCTGTAACTGTTTGAGAATTGTTAAATCTTGCACTTTCATTCCTACTGCTATTTAAACCACCTGTAATTTTAAGAGTAAAACCTTTAAGGAAACTATATTGTAAATAAGTATTAGCAGTTAGTTGACTATTTTTTCTAGTGTTAAGTTCATTATTTGCAGATAATATTGGATTCCATTGGTAGTTAGTATTGCTTACAACATCAAGATCTTGAGCATCAGTAAGTAAATCATCTAAAGATTGGGACCCACTTGCCAATGGTCTGTAAGTCCAGGCTCTTACTAATAAATTAAATGCTGTATTACCACCCCCACTAACTTGAGTTCCATTTGTAGAAAGATTGCTATAATTAGTATTTATACCAACTTTAAATTGTTTCCCTAAGTTTTGATCGAGTACAATTCTACCTTGATAGCGCTTAAAATCTGAATTAATGATAGTACCTTGTTGATTTAAAATATTACCTGATATAGAATATTTAGTTTCGTTATTTCCACCACGTACAGATAGGTTGTGGTTTTGCATAGGAGCCCCACGAAAAAGTTCTTTTTGCCAATCAATACTTGGTTCATTACGATAGTCTTCTATTGTTTTACCATTAGATAAAAAGGCAGTAGTTGCTAATGTAGGATTAATCTCGAACTGATACTTTACGTATTCATAACCATCCATTACCTTAATGTTAGAGGTATTATTTTGAATACCATAATAACCATCATAAGCTACCACAGGCGCACCAACTTTACCTTTTTTTGTAGTTACAATAATTACCCCATTTGCACCTCTAGAACCATAAATTGCAGTTGACGAAGCATCTTTTAAAACTTCAATAGACTCTATATCTGCAGGGTTTAAAGAGTTATTATTATAATTTTCTATAGGGAAACCATCAATTACATATAATGGCGAATTATCTTGAGTAACGGAGTTACCTCCTCTAATAACGATGTTTGGTGCTTCGCCTGGTTGCCCACTTGGAGAAGTTACTTCTACACCAGCAATCCTACCTGCTAAAGCATCATCAAAAGATTTAACAGGTGCTTTGTTAAGTTCACTAACATCTACAGACCCCACCGAACCTGTTAAGTCTTTTCTCTGTACAGTACCGTAACCAATTACTACTACCTCATTTAAGGATTTTGATTCACTCTGTAAGGTCACATTAACAACAATACTTTTAGTTAGGGTAACCTGCTTTTTTTGAAAACCCAAAAAGCTAAATTCCAAAATATTTGCTTTTTCGCCTGAGGGTATGGTTAACCCGTACTCTCCGTTTACGTTAGTTGTTGTGCTAATTTTTGTTCCAAGCAAAACAATACTTACTCCTGGCAAAGTCTCCCCTTCACTATCAACAACTTTCCCTGTAATTACTCTATCAGCCATTTTAGATGTTCTCTCAATATTTAAAACGTCTATTGCAAAAGCTTTAAAGTTGGGGATAGAAAAGACCATCATCATTAATAAAGTAAAAATGGATTGTCTTATTTTAAAATCTAAATTTCTAAATTTTTGTTTTATCATGATTTATAATTTTGGTTTATATTTTGGTTTAAAACTTTGTGATTTTATTGTACCTTAACATTGCTTCTAAAAAATAATAATCTGCATAAATGAGTGGAACATTTACTTCAGAATCCTTTTGCATATTCCCAACACTATGCTTTAATAAAAAATGATTATTTGTGCCAGGATTAGCTAAATAATTGTCACTAGATAAGCTAACTAACATGCCTGCTGCTTCGGTTACATATTTAGTTTTAAGTTTAGCATCACTATAGGTGCTCAATTCTAATAAGGCAGACGCCATAATTGCAGCTGCAGAAGCGTCACGGGGTACTGGCTGGTATTTTAAAACGTCAAAATTCCATTCGGGTTTATAACCTGCTTGGCCAACATTAAAATCCCAATATGGAATTTTATCTTCTGGTAAATTAGGGCTATTAAGATAAAAGTTTGCCATTTTTTGTGCGGTAACTAAAAACCTTTGGTCCTTAGTTTCGCGATAAACAGTAGTAAAACCATAAACTGCCCAAGCCTGTCCTCTGGCCCAAAGCGAGTTATCAGAAAACCCTTGTACCGTTTTTCGATCTAAAACCCGACCCGTATTTTCATCATAATTTACCATGTGGTACGAACTATAATCTGGCCTAACATGATTGCGCATGGCGGTTTCGGAATGCTTAATTGCAATGTTTCTGTAAATAGGATTTTTTGTTTGTTTAGAAGCAAAAAATAATAATTCCAAATTCATCATATTATCAATAATGACAGGAAATTTCCAAGTCTGTTTGCCATCTGGAGAGGTTCTTTCCTTCCATGATTTAATAGATTCAACTTTAGGAGAGTATCTGCTAATTAATGATTTTGCAGACTGAATTAAAACAGGGATAAGCGTAGAGTCATTAGTAAGTTTAAAGGCATTACCATAACTGTTATACATCATAAAACCTAAATCATGATGTGTATTATTAAATTGGTTTTTTTCTAAAGACTTTGTCCATTTCATTGCGCTTTTTTTCCAAAAACTATCTTGTGTATATTCATACATATACCATAAGCTCCCTGGCCAAAAGCCCCCTGTCCAATCACTTATAGGAACAAACTTAAGTTTGCCATCTATATCTGTTGTTCGGGGATAAAAAGCTAAATTTTTGGATGATTCCAGCATCCCTTTATATTGAATGGCTGCAGTATCAAAAACATGATCAATGGGTGGATTAATTTCCTTTTCATTATTTGAGAATGAAAGTAAAATCACAACTAAAAAACTGATAATAAAATATTTATATCCAGAGATCATTTATATTAGATTATAACTTTTATTTAAAATTTGTTATTGTTAGAAATTTAAGGCTTGGGTAATTGCCCATCCTTCAGATTTAATTTTACTGGCATTGGGTCTAAATACCACTCCTCCAACTGCAGATGCAAACCAACCTGTTCCACTATTATTTGTGGAACTGTTAACCAATTTAATTTCTGAATATCCATGTCCCCTATTTTTACATCCTTAATAAACCAGGTTCTTTGTGGATTATCTTCATGAGCCGCACCATCATATTTAAAAGCAATATAAAATGGCTTTCCTTTTTTAACTAAACCAGAAACATCTATAGGCCCTGAATTTTCAAATATATCATTAGATGATAGTTTAACTTTTGGTGCTACATTTTCCCAAGTTGCCTTCCTAACGTTTTCTTCGTTATAGTTGCCATCAAAATCACTTGAGATTAATACGCTCATCTGATTTTTTTGCTTTCCATATTTTACACTCGATGAAAAAGAGAGTTCATGTTTACCGTCTTGTTGGTAAATTTTAATTTTTCCAGAATTATGCGTGTTATTAATTTCTCTTTTTTGAGGAGATAAATAGCCAATAGCCAGGACAGCTGATAAGATTACAACTAATTTCATGTTTTAAAATTTTTAGTTTATTGTGATTTTTTTAACAAGTTGGGTTCCATTTACAACTAATTTACCAATGTAAACTCCCTTATTTAAAGCATTGTTAGCAATTTGAAAAGTGTTATTACCGCTTTCTAACTTTTTATTAAATTGATCAATCGTTCTCCCCAATATATCAGTTAAAGTAAATGAAACATTAGATGAGTTAGTGATATTAACATTAGCCATTAAAAATTTATCGTTATTTTGATAAAGGACAAACTCATCATCTTTTAGACTCATTTTCACTGTTTTAATTTCTGACAATGAAGACTTACCATCAAAATCTACTTGGCGTAATTGGTAATAATTAACTCCGGTTTGTGGGTTTTTATCTATAAAATTATAGTTTATTACACCATTAGAATTCCCATTTCCTTTTACTTCACCTATCTTAACAGCCAGAGGCTGATCATCTGTAAATCTTAAAATATCAAAATGAGAATTATTTTGTTCTGATAAGGTTTGCCATTTTATAAGTGCATTACCATTTTCTGTTGTAGCATTAAAAGCAGTTAATGATACAGGTAAAGTAGACATCGCTAATTGCATACTAATTTTACTTAATGTTAGAGTGCCATCGTTACTTGCAACAGAACTAGTTTGACTATTATTACCTGTAACTACCATAGAATTAATTGCAGTGCTTATAGCTAGTTCATTTGCTGGGAAATTAAAATCGCCTGTGGCTTTTTCTACACGTACTCCATTAGCCCACAAATGATAGTTACGAGTAGGTACTGTATAATCTACGCCTCCTCTTTTATAAGTTTGGCTAGTTGAAGTATTATTACACATTAATTCTAATGCGTAATTAGCACTTCTATTAAACTGAGTAGAAAGAGCACTACTATAAGCTATTGTAGATCCTGCATCTGGCTTTATCCTATATGATAGGTCCATTTTTGTTGCATCGGTAGCATTAATGGTAAACTTAAGAACAGCAAAAAGTTCTGGTGATGAGGTAGTACCCGAAGCACCAATTCCAGTACCGTTATTAAAAAGAGAAGTAGTTGTAGTAGAATAACCAGATGCTAAAGTCCAATCTGCCCTTGTTGCTACATTATTTTCAAAATTTACAGTTGTGAAAATAGTTGTTAATGCAGTAGCTCCTGTTGCATTATACAAAGAAAATTTCCCTACTGTACCTGCACTGGAGGCTTTAAATTGGAGACTATCTGATTTGCTGTTGTTTAATAATGTAAAACTTGGAGTTCCTGTAGAACCAGTACTAACCCTTGCATTTCCTGATATGGGTTTAGGTAAAAAGCCTGCGGTAGATGTTGAAGAAATTGAAGATACAGAAGAACCAGAAAAAGTATTACCAGCATTTCCTGTTTCAGTACCAAAATTATAGACCCAATTATAATTACTACCGGTTGTGATAGTCCAGGTAGCTTGTTGCCCAGATACGGCAAAAACACAAAAAAATAAAAGGGTGCTTAGTAAAATCTGTTTCATAATATGATTTTTAAATTAAATAATTGGTTACAAGATTTATGTGGCAACAATCGCTTTTATAGAATGGCTACTACATTATTATATTAAACTTGAGGGGAGGCATAACGCCCAACTTACACACTTATTAATATAATTGGTTGCAATAAAATTAGAGGAATTACATATGGGATGTAAGGGAGAAATGTATTATATTTACATGCTTAATGTATTAAAATATGTCTCTCCCTTATATTTAGCCCCCATTTTAATGATTATCAACATTATTCAATAATCAGTTTTGCTTTTTGATTATCAACATTTAAAATGTAGAAACCAGGTTTTAATGATTTTGTATCTATCACCATTTGATTGGTCCCTACCTTAGCCAATTGACTTAATTTTAAAGAAATTTGACCAATTGAATTAACCAAAGTAATATCTACAGTTTTAGATTTTGGCGAATAATAATTCACAATAACTTGTTCTGATGCTGGGTTTGGATAAATTTCAAGATTTGGTAAAGCTTTTGGATTTAAATCAGATAGTACAATATCTTTAATCAATTTAACTTGGGTATAATTTCCTTGGTTTAAAACAAAGTCTAATTTATAACCTTCTACAGTATTATTATAGCTTACCGTATTTCCACTAAACGGAGACGAGCTTTCTAAAAAGCGTAATCCTTTGGTTAATGTTACACTCACATTTGATGGCGCAGCGTTCCAATCTACCGATGGTTCAGAGACATTAACAGTATTCAAATCAGGATTTGTAATTCTAACAATTAAGGTGTCTTTTACCTCTTTGGTAATTATTAAGCATGGCTTTGTTACTTTTTCTATGTATCCAATCTTAATTACAGAATCGCCTTCAAAAAAAGAATAAGCTGAAGTATTACTAGGTTTATATATTACTGCATGATATTTAAGGTTATTAGCTAATACCTCATAAACTTTACCTTGATTAACAGAATCTGCTAAAGCTTGCATTTTAGCGGGTGTTGTAGCTGGTACAACTACGTATTGATAAGTTGCATTATTAGGATTTGAGCCATGGTTTATCCATGCTTTACTGGCATTTGCAGATGCGGTATTTGTTGGTGTATTACTGGTATTAATTGGCGTAGCTTGTAAACCTCTAAATAATTGAACTTGATTATTCCCTGTTGGGATAAAAAAGCCTGTTGTTTGTCCGTTAACAATCCAATTAGAACCTGATGTAGGTAAATTGGTGTTACCATTTGAAGTAACCGGATTTGAATTATTTATATAAACTTGGGTTTGTTGATGAATGGATAGATTGGAAGAGATTTGTAGCCACATTACCACCACTACCATTTATTTTACTTCCTAAACAAACAAAAATAGAATCGAAAGCAAAAATAGATTTTCTAAATGTTAAGTTATTAGAGGTATATCTACCACCAGCATCCTGAACAAAATCCATAGCAAAAATACCATCTTTACCTGCTGATAATGCTCCTGCAAAACTTAAACCTTGATATTCCTCTTTTGTACTATTTGAAGGTGGACGTAAGTTGGCATAATCTGAAAGATGCACAGAAGTAGTTCCTGGCATTACATTCCAATCCCAACCATCTCCACCAGATATATAGCCTGTTGCGTCCGAAGTTTCATAAAGTATATCTAGTGCTCCATAGCCCTGGTATCTTCCGTAACGATTGGCATTTGCATAAATTTCTGTCCCAAACATTTTGTTTGTTAAACCTTTGGCTATGGCAACCCAGTTTTTACTTCGCTTTATGCCCAACTGCCCATAATTAAACTGATGAAAACCATCTAAATTAACCACTGGCACCCCGGTATACTATGTTGTTTTGTAAAAATAGTTGTAAAGAGACGCTGCCTCTGGTTCAATAGATTGATTTATGATATCCCCACCAACTATAACTAAATTTCTAAAATCAGAAACTTTTACCACAGACGATTGGTTGAAAGGAAATCTCCCAGAGGTAGAATTTGCTCTAACTAACCCTTTGTTCAGTTCCAAAAACATTACTTTAACTGCTTTTAACATGTAATTGTAGGCTTCTAAAGAAATTTTAAAAGGTGTAGCTCTTAAGTTGTACGCATGTTCAATCCATGTTGCATAAGAATACATATAGTGGAAATACTTAGATTGATGATGAAAACCTAAACCATCAGGCTTTAAACCATCTCTTCCACCATCTCCAGGTTCAATCACCTGTGTCATAAATCGGTCTATACATTTTAAATCTCTTGCAATTTCTGTATTATCATTACTTAATAAAGTCAGTTTAATAATATATTCCAACTTAAGATGTATAAAATCCATGTTATTTCTAACTAGATACTGATTGCGATATATCTTGTTATATTCGTTAGACCACTTTAACATTTTAATTAAATCTCCTTTTACAGTAGCATCTGTAATCAAAGGCACTACTCCCAGGAAATTATCATTAAATGACCTTACATTAGTGTAGCTATTAGTAACCATTACGTTTCTACCTCCTTCAGCAACTCCCTGATCAATTAAGTATTTTGTAAACAAGGTTAGTGTGTCTAAATCGCTTTGAGCATTGCTGTAAAAGTATTTTCTTGCAAAAATGTTGCAATATTTAGAAAATTTAACCAAGCTGTCCTGATCGCTATCACTTAATAATCCTCTTGTGTAATATAGTGTACCACTACTTAAACTAGGTCCACAATATTTGTAATAGGCTCTTGCTTCCGATAATTCTATTGCCGTAACATTTGTTAACGTAGTATTGTATCTTCCTTTAATTGTATTGATACCTGATAATTCAGTAGAATTTGGGGTTATTAGTGCAATATCAGGTGTATTTAACCAGCTACTTAAAGGTTGCCCCCCTGCCAAAGAAGATGTTATTTGAAATTGTGAATTATCTAATAACATGTGAGTACCGGGATAACGGCTGTCCGTATCGCCCACCCAATCAATTTGATCTAACCAAATTTGCCTGCTTCCTGTAGTGCCAGACTTTTTCTTAAATATAAATTTAACTGTAGATAGGTCAAAGCCAGGTAAAGCATTTCCACCGCCATAATCGGTAACCAGGTTTCGATGGTATTCTCGCCAACCCACAAAATTTAACACGATATTTCCAGTCCTTTTTACAGCACCAGAGCCGTCTAAAAATTGCACTATTAATGTATCTGAAGCACTATTGGTGTTTGTGTAAATATAAAAATGAGTACCACTAGTACTAGCATTACCAGTTTGTGATGTAGTTATACCTAAATTACTAGCAGTTAATGTTTGATTGCTTGTAGGTGTCCATTTTAAAGCATTTGTACCGCTCTTAAAGCGTGTAGTACTTAGCGCCAAATTCCCTGTACCCGATGTAGTTGTCCAATTACTTGGTACTACAGTTATGCCATCAAAAGTGATTTGAGCTTTTAAATACCGCGTACTACAAAGTAACATTAGAAAAAGTAATGCTTTCTTCATTTTAATTTAATTTTGGTTTAATTGGTTTTTTAAATGATTTAAGCTTTGGGAAAAGCTTAAATCATTATCCAATTTTACTAAAACATAAAATCAAAACATCATGATGATTGTATCACAAAAAAGGGTCTAATGTGTTAATTAATAATTTTACAACAAATCTTTAAATAATTAGTCTTTTACCAGCTCATTACTTTTTAGTCTTTCATTTAATTGTTGTAAATACAAAGATTTAGGAACCATATGTTTCTCATCACTAAAAATAAATCCATCTCCAACAGTTGGTAAACTGTTATATTTAAAATTGCTATTAGATATTTTATTCAGTTTCATCACTCGTTCTTCAATAGATGAATTAGTACTCCATTTATCTTTTAACGCAACTGTACCAAAAGAAAAATTTTGTGCTGTAGGTGGTTTCATTACAACAGCAAGTGGTGTAATGCAATTCCATAAAACCATTTGTGCACCAGCCCAACCATGTCCTGATCCAAAAGCCCCTCTGTTAGATAAGCTAAAACCTGCATCTGGTCCAGAAAGTGAGCAATTATCAAAAAGGGTTCCTGTAGCCCATCTTTGGTGGGGTTCTGAATTAGCATGGCATAATTCTGCTTTGTTATTTACAAAAGCATTTGGACCAGCAACTTGAGCACCCATCACAAAATCATGTCTTCCGTTTCTGGCGTAACAATTATAAACTAAACATTGTTGTCCGCTGATTGTATAGGCATAACGCCTTCCTCCAGTTATTATACTTACCGGATCTAAAAAACTACAATTTTGTATAGTAATAAGCCTACTTTTAGCACCGCATACAAATCCAAAAGAGAATACCTTCGTTTTTACATTATCAACCCAGCTATTTTCTGCGTTTATAAATTCTAAACCAGTCCAGCCATGTTCTTCATCAGCAAAATAGGTATTTAAATCCTTGTCTTTTTCTACAACATTTACATTAAATACAGAGGTTAAAGATAAATTTGCAATGCCAACCTGAGCTAATCTTTTATTGTATTTGTATTTATAAACTAAACCCCCTCCAAATTCTTTTTGCAAAGCGTTAGTAAGTGGAATATCAACAGTTATTACATTTTTATCAATGCCTGTAATTTTACGTTCAAATTTCAGATTCTTTGATCCCGGCTCCCATTGAACTGTTGTGTTATATCTTTTTTTATCGTCACTTACTTTACCATTTTTTTGATAATCTGCTACTTGATCTGCACTTAATTCACTTATTGGTCGCCAGTTGTCTTCTAGTTTATCCATACCAATAAAAGATATCCACTCAGCTGTACTTGGTCTTTCAACTATTATAGCGTCACCCACTTTAAAGCAGGATGCATCATTAAGCAATAATTTATTTGTACCAGATGGCACATAATCTGCAACAACTTGCCTCTTGGTTTTATTATCCATTTTGGCGCTTTCTTGTTCTCCTATTTTTATAAGGGTATATTGTTTAGCGGTGGTAGCAATTAAAATGGTATTTCTAGCTTCTCCTTTTTCGCCTATTAAAGCCACACCAGAGTTCTTAATCACGAGACTTTCAGATAAATTATATTTACCTGCCCTTAACAAGAGAGCACCCCTTATTCCATTTTCATCAGCTTTAAGTTTCCCTATACTGTCTAATGCAGTTTGTATGTTAATGGTATTATCACCAGGTAAAGGGCTTAAGATTTTAACAACTTTAGGGAAGTTGATTTTAACACCTCCACCCATATAACCGCTGTATGAAAAATCAGGAATAATATCTCCTTTTTTTGTATAGGGCTGATAAACCAGTTTATCTGTTTTGTTATCTATAAATAAAATACTTTTTTGTGCTTGTGCAAAGGCAGGCCATGTGAAAGCTAATAGAGCAAAGAGTTTAAATATATAATTCTTCATTTCATTTTTAATTTATAAGAAACTTATCTTATTAGGATTCAAATTTATTTTAGGCTAGTTAGTGGTTTTTGGCTTATACCATTGAGGACCGCAATTATCAGCATTTGGCAATTTCACCTCCTCTATTTTTTCAGGATATTCAAAGGCACCTATTAAACCTTGCTTTCTTGGTATTTGAAGAATATCTTTTTCTACATATGTAGGAAGTTTTCCAATAAGCCTGCTATAAGGCAAATTAAACAAACCATTAGACTTATTAAAAACTGGATTTAAAATTATTTTATCATTGAATAATATTTTACTTTCTAGTACAACAAGATTATTAATTATAAATAACTTACTTATATCCTGAGGCGGTGTACTCCATTCTTCACTCTTTGGAGAATAGATTAAATTATTACATACATTGATTTGTTTTGGTAATACAACAAGCGCTTTATCAGCTTGAATAGTCCCAAAATTGAAGGGTAGAGCACAATTTACAAATGTATTATTAGCAATTTCCACATCTTTTACTGGCTCATTTTGTAAAAGTGTTGGGTTTAAATGCCCTGCAATTAAAGCAATTGAAGCTGTATAAGCTGTATTACCAGCTACTTTATAAAAAAGATTGTTGTAAACTTTATGTCCAATAAAATGAATTTTTACTCCACTTGATTCTTCTTTATTGTTTGCAAGAAAATAATTTCCATAAACTATATTTCTTTCCCCATGCCTTAAAGAAACACCACCAGCACATTCATAAAAATTATTACCTCTTATAATATTATCACTCGACTTAACTGAAATAATTTCATTTTCTCCGTCGCAATGCTCAAAATAATTGTCTTCAACTAGAGTATTAGAACTCAACATTTGCACTTCTCCACGGGCAATTCGAATAATTTCACCGCCGTTATCATTATAAGGCAGTCTTTTTGCGAAGTAATTGTGGTTTATACTATGGAAATTTTTATCTCCTTTATCGGCATCAATTTCCACGCTTAAAACTACTCCTAAATCTGTTTTCCCTTCAAAATAACAATATTCAACCGTATTATATCTACCATATAAATCAACCCATTGTTTCCTTATTTTTTTATCTGGATTATTAAAATCAACAATAGCACAGTTGCTTAAAACCGAATATGAGGCATAATTTCCACCATCATCTTTAAACTCTATGGCATTTTTACCAATTGGCTCACCAGAAGTAAAAAGCAAGTCTGAAACTTTTAAGTAGCTACCTGATAATTGTAGAGAAGATTTGCCACAAATAATAGTTTTACTTGGTATTGCTGCCCTCAATTGTATTAACTGGTTTTTATCTCCGTTTGCTTTAAATATCAATTTTACATTTTCCCAGCGGCCTTCTGCCATAATTATCTGATCGCCAGCTTTTACACTTGTTACTGCTTTATTAAACTGAGGCAGGTTAGCTACATAATAATCTTTAGCTAAAATAATTTGAGAATTGAACAGTAAGAAAGAAATTAAAACACCTTTAATAAATGTATTTCTTTTACAATGAGCTATAGAGCCGCAAGTCTTAAAAAATATCATAGTATTATTATAAAACATTGTTCAAAAACAAAACAATCTCACTAATTTTTTCTTTGGCAATTAAATTATACTGTGCATGCCCTTTGTCTTTTAAAATCTGTAATTGAGTGTCTTTAGATCCAATCGCAGCCATTCTTTCTTTTAATGCATAAGCATAAGCTACATTTATAGTATTATCAATATCGCCATGATAAATTAAAATTGGAGGTGCATTTTTTGAAATTACCTTTGCATCTTCTAAACCGCCCCATAAGCTTACAACTGCCTTTATAGGTAATACTTTTTGTTTAGAAACATAAGCTACATGCAAGGCTGTCATTGCGCCAGCTGAACCACCACTAATTGCTATTTTATCTGTATTAAAACCAAACATTTTGGCATTATCTTTTATCCATTGTAAGGCAAAAATGGCATCTTCGGATGCGTTATTAATGGCTTCGTTTAATACTGGGTGAAATGATCCGTTAGCGGGTAAACCCTTAGACATATTGCCCGAACAGGATGCACCACTTACTTTTTTATATTTTAAAGTTAAACGATAATTAATAGAAACTACTGCAAAGCCTTGTTTAGTAATTTTAGAACAAAAATCTGTTAATCCTTTATCACCTCCGGTAAATCCGCCACCATGTATAAAAATAAAAACAGGTAGTGATGTTTTGCTTGCATCATTTTGTGGTAAATATAAATCAAGAATTCTATCACTGGTAGAATCAAGAGCAATTGCAGGAATGGTACCGTACCTAATATCTTGAATTAAGGTTATTTTATCAATATTTTTTTGTTTTTGAACAGGTGGCACATAAGTATTTTTGGTAATTTCTTGTGCTGTAACTTTAAAAAATAGGAAAGTAAAAAAAAATAAAAACAGTGAACTCTGTAAATTACGCATATGTTTAATAATTGGTAAATTAAAAATTAGGAGATTTAAAATCTATCAAATTTAACCAGACTTTGAGTTTACAGTCTTGTTAATTGTATCATTTTATGGTGTCATTTGTATTAAAGAATTATAACCAGCTTACTAGTTATTAAATTGTTTCGCAAACTCTGTTGGGTTAAAGCCAAACTCTTCCTTAAAACATTTTCTAAAATAATTTACATCTTGAAAACCTACCATATATGCTACTTCATTAATATACATTTTTTTCTGTTGTAACAATTGCGAAGCTCTTTGTAAACGAATGTATCTGATAAACTCTACCGGACTTTTTGCTGTTAAAGCTTTTAGTTTTTTATAAAGATTCCCCCTAGTCATCCCAACATAGGTACTTATATCCTCCACACTAAGAGTTTCTAAGGCTATATTCTTCTATGTATTTAATTATACGCTCTATAAAAACATCATCAAAACTAGAAATAAGAGTATTTGTAGGTTCTAACAAAACTTGTTTTTGAAACCTTGATTGCATTTTTTGCCGATTCAATATCAGGCTCCATACCTTAACCTCTAATAGGTCTAAATTAAAAGGCTTTGATATGTATTCATCGGCTCCGTTTTCTAAACCTTGAAGTTTAAATAAAAGCGGACTTCTTGCAGTTAATAAAACAATAGGGATATGACTGGTATTTATATTTTCTTTTAAAAGTTTACATAACTCAACTCCATCCATTTCAGGCATCATTACATCGCTAATAATAACTTCTGGAATATTTTTTAAAGCTTCTTCATATCCAATTCTACCATTTTCTGCAATGTAAACTTCAAACTCAGATTTAAAATGATTTACCAAAAAATTGCGAACGTCAATATTATCTTCTACTATCAACATTGACAACTTCTCTACGCCATGATTTGATTTTATCTTATTTTGTAAATCTTCAAAATTTCTTTGCCTATTTAATTTATAGTCTTTATAATTATTAATATTTTCTGTTTGAAGATAATTATCGGCAATTTCAGATTTTTGTAGGTGGCTATTCCCTAATGGAAGTTTAACCTTAAAACAAGTGAAGCCATTAACACCGTTAGAAGATGGAGTACTTTCTACACTAATTTCGCCATGATGAAGATCTACTAACTCTTTAGCAAAAGCTAATCCTATACCAGTACCAGATATATTATTAAGCATACTATCTTCATGTTTTAAAGCTGTAAAGATGGTTGGTATCCTTTCTGAAGAAATACCGCTACCATTATCAGTAATACTTATTAATACTGTTTGCTCTAAATGTAATTTCTCAACTTTTACGTTTATTTCACCATACTCTGGAGTATATTTTATAGCATTAGAAAGTATATTATAAATTACCTTCTCCATTTTATCCCTATCAAACCATGTTTCTACACTTTCTTCAGAAGAGGAAAAAGATAAATCGATATTTTTTTCTTTTGAAAGATTAGAAGAAATTACTACAATTTCTTTCAGAAATCTTACCATGTTACCTTTTGCTGCTTTAAGATTAGTTTGGGCTGCATCAAAGCCTCTAACATCTAATAATTGATCAATCAGATTGAGTAATCTCTGTCCACTTTTATTCATAATATTTAAGTGATCATACCAAACTGGGTTATTTTCATGTGCTGATAAAAGCTTTTGTAAGGGAGCTAATATCATGGTAATAGGTGTTTTAATCTCATGAGAGATTTTTATAAAGAAGCTTAATTTTTGCTCGGCTAACTCTCGCTCTTGCTTGGCAACGTATTGTTCATAAGTTATTTTACTTTTTAGGCGTTCTTTATATTTTGTGTAAGAATAAAATAAGTATAAGAGAAGTAAGAAAATGACTGCATAAATGGTGTAAGCCCACCAAGTTTTATACCATGGCGGAAGAACCTTAATAATTAATGTCCTTGATTTTTCTGTCCAGACACCACTATTGTTGGCTGCTTTTACTTTAAATGTATAAGTTCCGGGATTTAGGTTGGTATAGGTTGCCTGGCGTTGGTCATTTACATAATGCCAGGTATCATTAGCAAAACCTTCAAGTATAAAAGCATATTTATTCTTATCGGGATGTACATAATTTAATAAAGAAAATTTAATAGTAAAAGAGGCTTTGTCGTATGGTAAAACTATTTCTTCAGTCTCATCAATAGATTTTTCTAGAATATTATTTTCTCCAATGGTTACAGACCTCCCTAATATTGAAAGCTCAGTAAATATAATGTTTGGCTTATTATTGTTAACAGAAAGTTGATTTGGGAAAAACGTACTTAAACCATTAATACCTCCAAAAAAAAGTTCGTTCCCTAATCCACGAAATACAGAATTAGACAAAAACTGGTTACTTTGTAAACCATCTTCTACAGTATAATTAACAATTTTTAAGTCCTCAAATTTTAAAGGATTAGGGGTTATTTTAGTTTTTACTTTAAAAAGCCCACCATTTGTACTTAACCATAAAGCTCCTGATTGATCTTCTATTATTGCGTTAATGGTATTGTTAAACAATCCATTACTTTTATTTAAGGTTAAAAATTGTTTCGATACTGAGTCGTAATAATTAAGCCCTCCACCATCAGTACCTATCCATAATCTCCCTTTACTATCTTTGTATAAACAAAGAATATTATTACTACTTAAGCTACTTGGGTTTTTCTTGTTATAAACATAACTAGTTATTTTACCTGTTTTGTAGTCAAGATAATTCAATCCTGCTCCCCTATTTCCTATCCATAAACCATTTTTATCACTCTTTAAAGCAGTTATTATATTTGAGTTTAAATAATCTTTCTTATTAGTTTGATTATTATAAAATTTTATTTTTTGCCCATTCTTAAATAAGTATAACCCTCCAAAATTTGTACCTATCCATAACCCATAATTACTATCTTCAAATACATATTGATGTATAAAAGCGGGTAGGTTAAAATTATTGATAAAATTAAACGGCTCAAATAAGTGGCTATTTTTATTAAATTTTAATACTCCACCCCCTGTACTTAACCACAGTATATTCCTATCTTCTGCATCTTGATGAATAGTTTTTACAGTATTAAAAATACTATGATCTTTTCCGTATTTATAGACTGCAATGGTGTTTAATTTTCTATTCCAATAATTTAAACCTCCGCCATCAGTTGCCAACCAAACATTCTTATCTGGTTCTTCAAATATGCTATTTACCTCCTTATTTGATAATTTTGAAACGTCTTCTTTTGCATGTCCTTTGTAAGAAAAATTCTCCTGGAAATTATAAACCAGATTAATACCACCTGAATAGGTACCTAGCCATATATTTCCTTTTTTATCTTTAAACAAAGATCGGATGGAAGCTTGACTTAATGAGATTTGTGAATCTTCATCTTTTTTATAAGTATAATTTTTTATGCCATTACTAAAAGGATTAAGGATGCTTAATCCAAATTTAGTCCCAATCCATATTTCTCGTTCATTAACAATTAAAATGTCTCTTATTGTATTAGACAGTAATCCATTTTTTACTGAATAATAATCAATTTCTTTGTTACTCTTATAATGTAAAACCCCATCTGCTTCAGTAGCTAACCAAAAAGAACCATCTTTTTGATATTTTACAGTTCTTATCCAAGAATTTTTAACAGCTTGTTGTAAATTTGGATATGGAGAAACTAACTTTCTTTTACTGATATCATAAAATAATAAACCAGCAAATTTGCCAATCCATAATAGATTGCCTTTATCTATGTAAAGAGATTGTACTCGCGAATCTCCGTTTTGGGAATTTTTAAAAGCTAAATCTTTAATTTTACCAATTGAAGGATCTAAATATTTAACACCTTCATCAGTCCCTAACCAGATAATTCCGTTTGTATCTTCTACAATACTTGAGACAGCATAAGATTTATTTCTTTCATTTGGGAACGACTTAAATTCTTCTAAATCTCTATCAAATAAATTTAAGCCCGAAGTAGTCCCAACCCAAAGTTTTTGTTTTTTATCCTCAAAAATTGCGTTTACTTTATTATCGCTTAAACTTTTTGGATTTCTTCCATCATTTCTATAAATCTCAAAATTATAGCCATCATATTTATTCAATCCATCCCAAGTGCCTATCCATATTAAACCTTTATGATCTTGAAAAATAGTAGTTACTGTATTTTGCGAAAGACCATTATCAATAGTGAGGTGCTTAAATTTTATATCACCAGCAAATAGAATTTTTGCTGAAAGTAATATCAATAAGATAAAGATTGTATTTGATTTTGGTAAAAACAAAATTGGTTATTATATTTTTTTAAACTTAAATATATTTTTTTAAAAAAATCAGCATTAATATTCTATGAAATAGAAGATTTTAAAACTCAATAAGTCATTTGCCTTTACTATTTTAATTAAAAACCTAAGCTAGATTTTTAATATCCTAACTATTCTTTTTAAAAATGATGCTGCTGTATTTAAATTAAAAATTATTTAAGGTCAAGCTTTTTTAACTATGATATAAAAAAAATCAACAATTAATTTTTACCTCAAATATTGACCAACATTTAAGCTAAAATCGTATGACAAACTCAAACAACTTAAATCCCTAATCATCCAATAACTCACACCACTTCCCTTTTTCTGAAAATAATCTTTGAATGGTTTTCACACAAATTGATTCTGTTTTAATCCTAAGAATTTTATCACAATCATCCAGATCAAAGTTGATTTGAGCTGAAGGAAATAATAGCATCAACTCAAATACGAAACTGTTTGCTATTAATGAATCCACAATATTTGTTTTAAAAACCTCAACCTTCATATTCTTATTTCCTCAATTATATTGATACAGGATATGGGTTTAACTTGTGATAATAAATATAAGAGATTGCTAAAATAACCACGAAAATTAAAGGGAAAAATGTTTGAGTGTTAGTAATTCCATCAACAGCAGCATGAGAGATAGATGCGAAAATAAAATCAAAGGTAAAACCGGCATAAGCCCACTCTTTAATTCTCGCTTTAAACGCTGGAATTATTAAAATCAATGTTCCACAAACCTTAAAAACTATAAGTGCTATGCCAAAATAAGCTGGATATCCCAAATGTTTAATTCCTTCTTTTGCCAATTCTGTATTTGCTGTTAAAGCCGGCATTACGCCCTCAAATAAAAAGATGATGGTTGTGGTAACCCAATAAATAATTTTTTCTTTTTTCATAATTTTAAAACTTAGTTCTGATTTTTAGCTGATATTTAAACTCACTATTTAAATTATCCCTGATAGTGCAAAAGCCACCTATTGCCATATTGATCCGTTAAATCTCCAAAAGTGGCGCCCCAAAAAGTTTTCTCTAATGGGTGATCTTTTAAACCTTTTTCCGAAAGTTTATGATACATTTCATGTACCTGATACTCAAATTCACAATTTAATAGTAGGGAAACATTGTTACCATTATTTAATCCGTTTTCATTCACCATATCAGACGCCATTATTTTAAGATTTCCTGCAATCAGACTACTATGTAAAATAGCATTTTTCATCTCTTTAGGCATTTGCTCAGCTAACGGCGATTCTCCAATGGTTTGGAACTCTAAATTACCACCCAAACATTCCTGATAAAAACACATTGCTTCTTTACAGTTTCCATTAAATGTGAGATAGGTATTTATTTCCATATTAAGATTCTGATATTTCTTTTACTATTTGTAATGAGTTAGGGAACGTTTTTTCAAAAAAATCGGCAAATTCCTCATTAGAATCTACTGAAATTAATAAATCTGTTTTACCATCTTCATCAAAAAGTTGATATTGCTCAATTGCTTCACTCCAATCACCTTTTAACTTTTCCCCTTTTTTAAGCTCTCCCAAATGTTTAAACTTCATTTCAGAAGGCTTGTCCAATTTTTCAATTAAACTATACATGCCGTTTTCATCTTTATCTAAAAACAAAATCTCACTTCCTTCTTTCCAATCACTTTTTGCGTGTGAAGTTTCAGAAAAAATACTTGTCCACCTGCGGTAGTTTGCATCTGCCCACAACGCATCCCAAACTTTTTCTCTATCAGCATTTATGCTGATTTTAAATTCTAACTTTTTCATTCTGATTAAATTTATGATTTAACATTAAAACTTTGTGTTTCGCAAAATCAAATACAAATTGTTGATTTTCATTTATTTAAATAAATGATTTTTCTGCGTAACTTTTAAAATTATTTAAAATAGTTTGCCAGCCGATCTGTTGCATCTCAATAGAATTTTCATTCTCAGCATCAAAAATTTCAGTAATTTGAGTGCTATTTCCATTACCTTCAAAAAGTATTTCTACTTTTCTTTCATCACCAAGTGTGTATGCAATTTTCTTAAACTCTTCAACTTCATCATAAATTCCGCAAAAGTCAAACCCGAAACTACCGTCTTTTGCCTCCATCCTTGAAGAAAATTTTCCCCCAACAATCAAATCATTTTCTGCAGATGGAGTATGCCAATCCTCAGAAGCGAAATTCCAATTAATTATGTGCTTAGGATTTGTCCATAATTCCCAAACCTTTTCTATTGGTAAATCAATAATATTTCCTATAGTTATTTTTGTTGTTTCCATTTTATTCTATATAGCATTCAAATGTATAAGGATAAATTAATTTTATCTCTGTGAAAAAACGACAATAGAAGGGCGTATTGCGACAAGTTTTTGTATCTTTAATTTATGAAAAGAGTCAGTATACTTGTTCCTCAAACAGCAATAATAGAAGCTGTTGCCGACCCACATTATATGTTTAATGCTGTTAATCAGTTTTTAAAGATTTCTGGAAAGGAACCTTTATTTGAGATTAATTTAGTTGCATTAGAAAAAGAGGTTAAATTGAATGGTAGCCTTTTTACTGTCCATATTAATCAATTATTAAAAGATGTAATGTCAACAGATTTAATAATTATCCCTGCAATAAGTGGCGATATTTCATCTGCAATTGAATTAAACAAAGAATTATTACCGTGGATTGTGAAGCAACATGAGCAAGGTGCAGAAGTAGCTTCATTGTGCGTGGGAGCTTTTATTTTAGCTTCCACAGGTTTGCTAAAAGGTAAAAAATGCTCTACCCATTGGAATTCTGCAAACGAATTTAGAACAATGTTTCCTGATGTTAAGCTAGTAGATGGAAGTATCATCACCGAAGAAAATCGCATTTACTCTAGTGGAGGGGCAAACTCTTACTGGCAATTATTACTGCATTTGGTAGAGAAATATACAAACCGTGAAACTGCAATTCTGGCTTCAAAATATTTTGCGATAGATATTGACAGAGAAAGTCAAAATGCTTTCGCGATGTTTAAAGGACAAAAAAATCATAAAGATGAAGAAATAAAAAAAGTGCAACAGTATATTGAACAAAATATTGAAGACAAACTAAATGTTGAGGATTTAGCAAATGGAGCTGCTTTGGGCAGAAGAAGTTTAGAAAGAAGGTTTAAATTGGCTACAAATAATTCTGTTTTAGAATATATACAGAGAGTTAAAATTGAAGCCGCTAAACAAAGTTTTGAGAACAGCAGAAAAAATATAAGTGAAGTAATGTTTGATGTTGGCTATACCGATACAAAAACTTTTAGATCACTTTTTAAGAAGATAACAGGCTTAACACCAATTGAGTATAGAAATAAGTATAACAAGCTAGAAATAGCAGTTACAGAAATGGTTAATTAATATTTTTGATCTATTTATATTTCCAATATTTATTTTCCATCAATTTTATGTAAGCAATCGCTTCATCGCTAAAAACATGTGGCTTTTCCTTATCTTTTTTAGCGGCTTTATTGTATAGGTAAATAAACTCAAATGGATTTTGGATATTTTGCATTAATCTCTTTTTATAACCTTGCCTAACTACAATATCAGTCATATAATAACCGGGGCAATGCCCGCTAGTCCACCTCACTAAATTTCTATAATCCTTTTCGGTTTTAAATATTTTGCCTTCTGATTTTTGCATCTCTATCAAGTTGATATCCACTTGTGCAACTATACTATCTGCCTGAAAAAGCTCAAAATCTTTATAACTCATTCCCATTGGCAATTCACCCTGGTATTCAATATTTACTACCTTATCAATCATATCAGCAGTTCCCTCGTTTAAAGTTGCATTTATAAAATATATAATGCCTAAATCTTGCTCATCTATTTTAGGGAATGTGATAGGCTTTCTTAATACATGATGCATCTCATGCCCTAAAAGCCCTCCCATTTTTAATTTATCTTGATTATATAAAGTCCATAACGTTGTTATAACAATTCCATCGCCTGCAATGGCATCATTTTCTATCCCTAAAAAGTGAATATCTATTTTGCCATCCTTATTTTGCAATTTTTTGGGTAGCCACTCAAAAGAATTTTTATAAATTAAAGGAATATAAGAAGGGTTAATTAGTTGATTTTGAAAAGCTTTTAATTCTTTCTCATATTTTTTATAAACATAAACCTTGTAGGTGAGCCAATATGAAGATGGATCTTTATCAATTGCTACCACTCTTTTAGCCAAAATATTTTCATTTTTAGACATATAAACCAACTGTATGGTTTTTCTTAATCGTTCTAGATAATCATTATCAAAACCTTGGTTTTGTACATAAATTTTATTTGGTTCTATATCTAAAAAATTTTTCCAGGTTATTAAAGAAAGAGAATCACCGCTTTTAAGAGGCTCAATTAATTTCCAATAGGCATCTAAAGGGGCAAAATCTATAGTCTGGGCTTTTGAAACAATTTTGATGTTAAGTAAACAAACAAAAATTATAACTCCTTTAATTAATTTTTTCATGAGATTTCATAATATTTAATTGCAATGATACAATTGTTTTGAATTAGAAAAAACTTCAATTTTAAAATTTTATGCAAACTTTATAAGCTTTTAATCATACTAAATATGAATTTCATTATACTATTTGATTTATAGTTTTTAATGTTCAGTTTTAAACAATGTTACACCCAGAAAAACATTTTACAGCTTCAGAAATAGTTCGTGATGTAATTATCGGAATGTCTGATGGCTTAACAGTCCCGTTTGCGCTTACTGCTGGCTTAAGCGGAGTTTTACATTCAAATAGTTTTATTATCACTGCAGGTATTGCAGAAATTGTTGCAGGTTCTATAGCTATGGGATTAGGTGGTTTTTTATCTGCAAAAACTGAATTGGAACATTATCAAACAGAATTAGATAGGGAATATGCGGAGGTAGAAAGAATTCCAGACCAGGAAAAAGAAGAGGTTAAAGAAGTTTTTGCAACTTATGGATTAAGTGAATCTTTACAAACTGAAATTGCAGAACAACTAAGCTTAAATAAAAAACTTTGGGTAGAGTTTATGATGCGTTTTGAATTAGGTATGGAAAAACCAAATCCTAAACGAGCTAAACAAAGTGCTTTAAACATAGGGATCTCTTATGTATTAGGTGGATTTATTCCGCTTTTAGCTTATTTTTTTACTGATACGCCAGAAGAAGGCTTAATGATTTCTGCAGTAATAACCATTATTGCATTATTTATATTTGGTTATATAAAAACAAAACTAACCGGACAAAAACCATTAGAGGGAGCTTTAAAAACTGTTTTAATTGGTGCTTTGGCAGCTGGCGCTGCTTTTGGAATTGCAAAATTGATCACTTAAATACAATGTCTAGATTCATTTATTATAATTTTTAATTTCATAGTTTTCAAAAAAATTTAATGGATAATAAATTGATTTTAGTTCGCCATGGACAGTCTGTTTGGAACCTCGAAAATAAATTTACAGGTCAAAAAGATGTGGAGTTAAGTCCTAAAGGAGAAGAAGAGGCAAAAGACGCAGGAGAACTATTAAAATCTACTTGTATTGATAAGGTATATACATCAACATTAATTAGAGCAAAGCATACATATGAAATTATTAAAAAGATTAGTGGTTTAGAAAAAATCCCTGTTGTAGAAAACAAGGCTCTAAACGAAAGAAAATACGGTGATTTAGAAGGTTTAAACAAATTTGATACTATAAAAGAGTTTGGAATTGAGCAAGTTCAAATTTGGCGTCGCTCTTTTGATGTTCGGCCGCCTAATGGAGAAAGTTTAAAAGATACTTATGATAGAGTTGTTCCTTATTTTAATTCTCATATAAAAAAAGATTTAGATAAAGGCTTAAATATATTGATTGTAGCACATGGCAATAGTTTAAGGGCTTTAATAATGTATTTAGAAAATATCTCTAAAGAAGAAATTATGGAAAGAGAAATTGCAACCGGGGTTCCTTTAATTTATAATTGGCCAATAAAGATTGTGAATAAATGATAGACCATAATAAGGTAGCAGATAGAGAAGCTATAATTTGGAGTTATCAGATTATTGGTATCAATCCAGAGGAAGAAGGTGATGCTATTAATTTAGAAAAAGTTCTGGCAGATTATCTCGATAATCTTGTGGTGCAAGATTTGAATCTACTTTTTTCTATATTATATCGCATTGATATTTCTCAAGAAAAAGCAGTTTCTGAACTATCAAAGAACTCAGAAAAAGAAACAGCAGGTGAAACTTTAGCAAGATTAGTTATTCAAAGGCAAAAAGAGAAGTTATATTATCGTAATCTGTATAAAATAAATCCCTCCAAAAATCTATAATCCTTAAGTTAAACCATTATTTGGATTGTTTTTTGTAAAGCATCCAGCATGTTAAATTATGTTGATTTTATTCTAATAGCAATTCTGCTATTGGCTGTTTACCAAAGTTATAGAAGAGGCTTTATTTTAGGAGCATTAGAGTTATTGGCTTTGGTAGCGAGTATATTTGCTGCTTTTTTAACCTATTTATACATTGCCACTTTCTTAGATGATCATTATCAAATTGAAGAAAGGTGGCTATTTCCACTTTCTTTTTTTATAGCAATTATTATAGCTCGGCTAATTATAGGTGCTATCATCTATAAACTCGTAAAAAATATTTCCAATAAAACACATCAAAGTCCGTTAAACAAAGTAATGGGCATTTTTCCTGGTATGATTAGAGGTCTTTTTTATTCGGCATTAATAGCCCTAATATTTTTGTTTTTGCCACTATGGCCAAGCCTGATATCAACAACCAGAAATAGTAAAATTGCAAACTTCTTAAGTCAGGAAATAGAAAATCTAGACAATCATATCTCTCCTGATATTAGTAACCAGGTAAAAAAATCTATCAGTAAACTTACCATAGAACCCGAATCAGATGATACTATATTTCTTCATTTCACAGTAAAAAACGCAAAAGCAAATGAGAATTTTGAAAATCATCTATACGTATTGGTTAATCAGGAAAGAAAAAAAGCTGGAGTTCCTCTTTTAGAAAGAGACACCGCTTTACGAAATGTGGCTAGAGAACATTCTGATGATATGTTTAAAAAAGGCTATTTCTCTCACATCAACCTAGAAAATGAAACACCTTTTGATCGTATTAAACAACATCAGATCAAATATTTAACTGCTGGAGAAAATCTGGCTTTGGCACAAACCGTAGACATTGCCCATACTGGTTTAATGAATTCTCCAGGACATAAAAAAAATATCCTTAACCCAAAATTTAGAAAAATTGGAATAGGAATTTTGGATGGTGGCATAAATGGAGTAATGGTAACTCAAAATTTTACTAATTAAAAGATTCGCAGTTTAACAAACTTATATTTTATCATTACTTTAGAAAAATGAATACCATTTTATCTATTGACGGTGGTGGAATAAAAGGAATAATCCCCGGAATGGTTTTGGTGGAGATGGAGAAGCGTTTAAAAGAAAAAACCGGAAATCCCGAAGCTTACATTGCAGAGTATTTTGATTTTTTTGCTGGCACCAGCACCGGTGGTATTTTAACTTGTTTATTACTTTGCCCTTCAAAAGACGATCCTAAAAAACCTAGATTTTCTGCCCAGGAAGCTTTAAACTTATACGTAGCAAACGGGCCAAAAATATTTTATAGTAAAGGTGTTAAAAGGTTTTTTGCAGATATTGGCTGGACAACAGAAAAATACGACGCTAAAGTATTTGAGAAACTATTGTTAGATTATTTTGGCGATGTTAAATTAAGTCAACTTATAAAGCCTTGTATCATTACTGCCTACAACATCGAGTTAAGGAAAGCCCATTTCTTTAGACAAAAAGTAGCAGCTACACGTGGCGATAGCCGTGATTTTTATGTAAAAGATGTTTGCAGGGCCACTTCGGCAGCTCCAACATATTTTAGTGTGGCAGAAATTCGTTCTTTAGCGGGTGTAAGATATCCTTTATTAGATGGTGGTATTTTTGCAACTAATCCCTCATTAAGTGCCTTTGTAGAAATCAAAAAAAATCCGGAAGAATTAATTCCTACTGATGTCTATATTTTGTCCTTAGGTACTGGAGCATCAAAAAAATCTTATGATAGTGATGAATTAAAAGATACAAAAGCTCTTTTTGTTGTTCCAGCTTTATTAGATATGATGATGAGCGGAGCTACCGAAACCAGCCATTTTTATATGAAACAAATCTTTAGTTTTTTGGGTATTTCTGATCATTACTTAAGGCTAGAACCCAGAAATTTGCAAAGTGTTGATGAAAGATTGGATGCCGCATCTCCTAAAAACATTAATAAACTAATTGCATTAGCAGATAGGATGATTAGCCAGCAAACACAAGTAATAGATTTAGTAATTGATAATCTCATCAAACTTAAAACAAAAGAATTATAATGAAACACGATATCTATGGCGATTTTTTAAGAGATTATCAAGCCGGAAATCATGATGTAGAAGTGCTATTAAATAATAATTATACCATTGCCGAAGATTTTCCTGTTGATGCATTTTTTAGGGAAGATGAAGACCTTAACGATATTGAAGTGTTTGCGTTAAACCTCTGCGAAGGAGAAATTTTGGATATTGGTGCAGGAGCTGGGGTTCACAGTTTAATTTTACAAAGAAATAATTTTGATGTAACCGCTTTAGAGATTTCTGCCGGAGCATGTGAAGTAATGAAACAGAGGGGATTGAAAAAAATAATCCATATTAATGTGATGGATTATGAAGAAAAAAAATACGATACACTTTTAATGATGATGAACGGAATTGGTTTTTGTGGATATGTTGATGAGCTTAAAAACTTTTTATTTCATGCAAAAAATCTCCTTAAACCAAACGGTCAAATTGTATTTGATTCTTCAGATGTTTCCTATTTATATGAAGACGAGCAACCAGAAACTGATAGCTATTATGGTGAAATAGATTATCAGTACGAGTATAAAGGAGAAAGTGGTGAATGGTTTTCTTGGCTTTATGCCGATGAAAGCTTAATGGCAGATTTGGCAAAAGAATGCGGTTATCAATTGCAAATTATGTTTAGAGATGATGATAATGCTTATTTAGGAAAGCTGACTTTAATTTAAAGTATTATTTTAAAAAATCACCATACCATTTTCCTGAGTTTTTAACCGTTCTTTTTAGCGTTTCAAAATCAATATGAATTATGCCGAAACGAGGATGATAGCCTTCTGCCCATTCAAAATTATCAGTTAAAGTCCAAACAAAGTAACCATCAATTTTATAACCTTCTTTTTTGGCTTTTAAAAGTTGACCTAAATTATCCTGAATATATTTTGTTCTCTGTAAATCAATTATCTCGTCATTTATTAATTCATCCGGAAAGGCAGCGCCATTTTCAGTTATCATTAATTTTTTAATCTGTGGATATTGATTAAATTTTTTGATCATTTGATACATCGCCTCTGGATAAACCTCCCATTTCATTTCAGTAAGCGTAACATTCCTTTTTTCTGCTTTTACCAATGATGCTTTTACATAAGGAATGAGCCATGAGTTTTTAATGATTTCACGGGTATAATTTTGAATCCCAATAAAATCGAAATCAAAAACCATATTTTTTTCATCTTCTGGAAAGCTTATTTTCTTAATACCTTTTAAAATTGGCAATTCCTCATCGGGATAACCCAAACCCAACAAAGGTTCTATATATAAACGGTTTAAAAGTGCATCTACTCTTTTTACGGCTTTTTTATCTCTTTCTAAATTTCGATAAGGCTCTAAATAAGAACAAGAAAATGTAGTTCCTATATTTGCTTCTGGAATAATTTCTCGCAGTTTTCTTGCGCCAGTTGCAATTGCAAGTGTTGTATAATGGATAGCAGGAAGAAAATTTTTCATCCCTCTCCTACCTGGTGCATGTAATCCTAAAAAATAGCCCGCTCCAGTAAAAACAACAGGCTCATTCATTACCATCCAATTTTTTACTTTATCACCAAAATTTTTGGCACAAACAGATACAAATTCTTCAAACCAGGCAATCACATTTCTATTTGTCCAACCACCTTTTTTCTCTAATTCATGTGGTAAATCCCAATGATAAAGCGTTATCCAGGGTTCAATACCCTGTGATAAACAATAATCAATAACGTTTCTGTAAAAGTTAATCCCGGCAAGATTAATTTCTCCGGTTCCATCAGGTAAAATCCTAGACCAAGCAATAGAAAATCTAAAATTTGGGATATTTAATTTTTTGATTAAATCAATATCTTCTTGATATCGGCTGTAAAAATCAGTTGCGGTATTGCCATTATGATTATCCCTGATTTTTCCTTTTTTGTTGGTGAAAGTATCCCAGATCGATAATCCTTTGCCATCTGCGTCATGAGCCCCTTCAATTTGATAAGCCGCTACAGAAACTCCCCATTTAAAATTGGGACCAAATTCTTCTTTTGAAAAATATACAGATGAGGAAAGTTTGGCGTCAGTCATTTAAAGCAAGCAATTAAATAGCTTGCAAAGTACATGGAATTTAATTTTTATCAAATCTTAATGAGAGAATAAAGCCCTCATTCTGTTTAAAAATAAAAATTCTTTGATTTGATTTATAGATTTTCTGATGAATTGTAATGCTTTCATTTTCTTATCCTTTTTATAAAGATAAGGAGCTAATGTTAAGCTAGTGTTTAGTTTATGAGAAGTTTCTATTTAATCGTTTTAATTAGTTCTAATATATTCTGGTATAAATCTGGTAATCTAAATTTAATAGTATCCCATAAAATTTGATTATTGACCCCAAAATATTCGTGTATAATGAAATTTCTAAAATCTTTTAGAATCCTCCATTCTATATTTTGATTAAGATTTTTGAAATCTTCAGGAATACGAGAAGATGCTTCTCCAATAATCTCAAAATTTCTTTCTACAGCGTCCTTTGTCTTAGAATCAGATTCATAATCTTCGAAACTTAAGTTTTTTGTATAATCTAAAATTTTTTCAATTGAAAAGTTAATGTCTTGTAGAAGAAGGCGAGTATCTCGACTAGACATGTATCAGATTTTTTTCTATAAATGGAAGATATTTCTCTTTTACTCCACCTCTTGATACTAAATCAATTTTGTGTTTAAATGAATCTTCCAAATCATGAGCTAATTTGATATAGTCAAACCCATCTATGTGTTTATTAAAATCAACAAAAATATCAATATCACTTTTATTAGTATAAGTACCATTCGCAAATGATCCAAATAATCCTAATTCAGAAATTGGATATTTTTGTTGCAACAATGGTTTTAGTTGCGATAGTTGATGAATTATTTTTTGAGTATCGTAAACCATATTTCAAATATAAAGGATTGAATTAATTTTTACTAAACTGATATACAAAACATACTTTCAAAAACATGTCCTTTTTCTACACTTTGTATTCCTTCTTTTAGCTTAAACTCTTTTAATTCTCCATCATGATCAGAACATCCTAACCAGGGTTCTAAGCAAATAAATGGTGCATCTGCCTTAGTCCATAAACCTAAATAGTTAAAATGAGGGAATTCTACTTTAACTGTTTTTGTGCTGAATTTACTTTTCAAAGTAATAGCTCTTGATCTGATATTCTTAAAAACTAAAGCATCGTTTTCAAACAATGATTTAGTTAAACTTAATTCTTGATTATTTGTAGGAATTTCTGTTGTTACTCCATTAAATAAACCTTCGGGATTAATTTGATGAGCAATAAGTTTTTCATCGTATTGAAATTTTATGCTGTAATCTTCAAAATTTTCTCCTTTTACTAAGGGTACATTAAATGCTGGATGAGCACCAACAGAGAAATAAACTGTTTTATCATCCATATTAATGACTTTATACAGCGTTTCTAAAGTGCGACCTTTTAAATGGTAAACTACTTGAAATTCAAATTTATAAGGATAAACCTTTAAAAATTCTTCATCGTATCTAATCTCAAAAATGGCTTGTTGTGGTGCAGCTTCAATTTTCCGAAACGTAGAAGTGCGGGCAAAACCATGACGATTTAAATGATATTTTTCCCCATCAACTAATAAAGTATTGTCTTTTAAAGCCCCAACAATTGGAAAAAGATGTGGAGCGTTAAATCCCCAGATATCTTTACTACCACTCCAAATATATTCGGTATGATCGTTTTTATCAATTAAAGAGATAATTTCTGCACCTTTTGGATTAATGGTGACTTTTAATTCTTCGTTCTCTAAAACAATCATACTATTTATATTTTTTTAAATTTATCAGCCAACATTTTTAACATATCTTCATTTGCCGGCCCATTATCCTTTTTTGGTTTTTGTTGTTGATGTGGCTTTTGTTCTTGATTTATAGGCTTTTTAAAAGCTGGTTTTGTTGGCACATTTTGTATTGGTTGCTCCTCTTTAATTTCCTTTTCAACCGGCTTATGTTTTTGTCTTTCCTCATTTTTTTTATCACGATGTTGCTTCCAAAATTTGTCTAACCTGTTTTTGGTATACAAAGGGAAATCGCCATTCATAATCCAAGAATAATAACTTGGTTCGGTATCAAACACATCAAAAAGCGTTTTACCTTTATGCTTTCCAAAATTGAAGCAAGGATCGTCATTATCATTAAAAACCATTCTGCCGGCAAAATCTACAGGCTTATTTAAGTTTGTAAACTGATGCAAAGCCTCAACATCATTAACAACTGGTTGTGAGATATTACCTTTTTTATCCTCAAAATCTACTCCTTTATATTTATCTAATTGAGAAAGTAAAACTTCATAAGTAGCTCTAATATCTGCTTCGGCAGAATGTGCGTTTACAATTTCTTTACCACAGTAAAATTTATAAGCAGCTTTTAAAGTACGTTGCTCCATTTGATGGAAGATGTTTTGTACATCTACAAACTTTCTATTATCAATATCAAATTTAACTCCAGCTCTTAAAAATTCTTCTACCAACATCGGAATATCAAATTTATTAGAGTTGTATCCGGCCAAATCAGCGTCTCCTAAAAAAGCAATAATTTCTTGTGCTACATCTTTAAAGGTGGGTGCATCTTTAACATCTTCATCGTAAATACTGTGTATCAAAGAGGTCTCTAACGGAATAGGGATGTTTGGTTTAATTTTCATTGTTTTTATTTCTTCTGTTCCATTTGGCATGGCTTTAAGGATAGAAATTTCAACAATTCTGTCAGAAGCTACGTTAATTCCGGTGGCTTCTAGATCAAAAAATGCCAATGGACGTTTAAGGTTTAATTTCATTTAAATTTGATATAAGATTTTGATTGTAGATGTATATTATTTTGTCAATTTAACTAAAAATTAGAATCCCTAGCAAAATACCTACCACCATTATAACATAAAGCAGTATTTCGTTACTTGCAAATTGTTTGTATTTGCTCCAAAATGAATAATCATCTTTATTTTGATTCATTATGCATTGTTTTCTTCGAAAATGAAGGTCGGGATTTTTTAGGGGGATTAAAACTAAATTGTATTTAGTTGAAGAAATATTGATTACAAACAGCGTAGGATTTTGTGCTAATGATAAATGTGACATCATTATTCTCTTTTTCATAAATAATCAAACGCAGTCCTATTAACTTCTCATGGGATAAATAACATCCTTTTTATGATGAACTAATGCATCTAAAACATTTTGCACAAAATTGATTTTTTCTTTCTTTTTGTTCTCCATGTCATTATCAATTGGACCTTTGTATTTTAAAATCCAATCATTACCCTTTAATTGCAGTATATAGGCAGTTGGTGTGCTACGCAAACCATAATTCTTAGTAACTTCTTGAGTGGAATCTTGTAAATAAGGGAATTCGTAATTTTCCTTTATCGCATTTTTAACCATTTCTTGAGTAGTTTCTTCAAAAGCATAACTTGGGTTACTTGGATTTAAGGTAATTACCGGAAAACCATTTTTTGAGTTTTGGGTATGTAAATCTTTAATTCGTTGACGATATTTTATGCAATGGTAGCAACCATTAGTCATGAAGATAATTACCACGCCTTTTTGGCTTTTATAATCATCAAGGCTAACCATTTTAGCTTGATTAGGAACTGTATTAGGTAAATTGAAACCTGTAACTTTACTACCTAAATGCAAGGTATCAGTATTAAAAATACCCGCTTTAGATGAAAAACTAATCGCTAAAAAACAGATTACTAATATTTGGAATCTTATAAAATTATTTTTCATTTTTCCATTTAATTGAGCAGCCAATCGCTTTGGTTTGGGTAATTTTAGGTGTTTTGTTATTCGTTATAGCATCGACGGCATTTTCCGCATAACGTATTTTTCCATCAGGATTTACGTCTTCAGTATCATTATCAATTGCACCAATATAAGCTACCTCCAAACCTTTCTTGGTTTTCTGAAGTAAATAAACGTGAGGTGTTGCTTTTGCTCCATATACTTTGGCAACGTTTTGAGTTTCATCAAATAAATATGGGAAAGTATATTTTTTTTCTTCAGAACGCTTTATCATATTATCAAAAGAATCTTCTGAGTAAGCTTTTGGGTCGTTTGGGTTAATGGCAATTACTGGATAACCTTTTGCAGCATATTTTTTATCTAAATCCATAATCCTTTGTTCATATAGTTTTGCATAAGGACAATGGTTACAAGTAAAAACAACAAAAAAGCCTTTCGCATTTGGATAATTTGCTAACGATACCATTTTTCCATCAACATTATTTAGAGAAAAATCAGTTACGATTTCTCCTATTTGATAACCACTTTGTGCCTTTGCTAAACTTGTAAAGCCAACCAACAAAATGGTTAAAATTTTGATTTTTATACCGATGATTTTCATGTTTATTTATTTTCTAAATATACTTTTTCTAATTGCAGATAAGTAAATTCTTGTTCGTAAAATTTTCTTGTACCTTTTTGCTTATTTACGATTAAAGTTGCTGGTAAAGAACCTGTCCAATCCTTACTTATTTTATCGATATATAGTTGCTCAGATTCTTCATTGATTACATAAACTTCAGATTTTAAATTATTTCGCTTTACAAAAGGTATAACTGCTTTATCTAATTTTGATTTAAAATCAACACTTATTAAAATAACTTTTAAAGGTTGATTTCGATAGGTAACTCCAAGTTTTTCAAAATTTGGTATTTCTTTTACACAAGGCGCACACCAAGTTGCCCAAAAATTAATCACATAAATAGTGTCTTTTCCCTGGCCTATTCTTTCTTCTAACTGATCAATAGAAAGTAATTTTACCTGAGCAGACAATGATTTTGAAATAGTAAAAGTGAACAGAAATAAAATAATGTATTTAATTTTCATTGATTGTTAACGAATAAATTGAAGATACATTTTATTAATCAGATTCATTCTACAGTTCCACCTCGAGAAAAATATTTGTAGGTATATGGATTTTGTAACTTCTCAATCATTACTCCTTTTTTAGTGCTGGCATGTACGTAATAACCATTTTGGAGATACAAACCAACATGACTAAACTTTTTTCCATCATAATCAAAGAAGATTAAATCTCCTTCTTTAAACTGGTTTTCGTATTTTCTTTTGATAATTTCTACTTGCTGGCTGGTTATCCTGGGTATTTGTTTGTGATACACATCTTGATAAATCAGAAAAACCAATCCAGAGCAATCTATTCCGCTCTTGCTTAATCCTCCAAATTGATATTTTGTGCCTTCCCAATCGTCGATAAATTCATAGAGCTTTCCGTTTTTAATAGCTCCTTTAGAAACCCCCATTTCATCCGCATATTTAGAGGCGATTTTATTAGAAGGTTTTTCTAATTGATAATTTGAATGTCTAACTGCCCTCTTCTTAGATTTACAAGAAGTAAAAATCAATAAAGAACAGATAATTAAAAAGAAATAATAGATATTTTTATTCAAAATGAAAGGTTGATTTGTTTTTACACTCCCTAATTTAAAAAAATTAGGCTAAATAAAAAACCCCTGATTTTAAACAAAACAGGGGTTTTAAAAATTTATTACTAAAAAATTACTCGTTTTCTATCAACGGCATTTCTTTCTTTTTTCTGTTTGCCAATCTATTTTTAATTTTTGCTCTAATTAAATACATAGAAGGTACTAAAACCAATGTTAAGAAAGTACCAAAAATTAATCCGAATATCATGGTCCATGATAAAGGACCCCAGAAAGCTACGTTATCTCCTCCAAAATAAATATGAGGATTACCTTCTGTAAACAAAGTTGCGAAATCTAAATTTAAACCAATTGCTAACGGAATTAAACCCAACATTGTTGCAGTAGCGGTTAACAGAACTGGAGTCATCCGGGTTTTTCCTGCTTCTAATGCAGCTGCAAATGGCTCCATACCTTGCTCAATTAATAAATCGGCAAACTCTACCAATAATATCCCATTTCTTACTATAATACCAGCTAAAGCTAAAATACCAACACCCATCATTACAATAGACATTTCCATTTTAAAAATACTGATACCCAATAGTACCCCTATAATACTGAATATAACTTCTACCAAGATAATTAATGGTTTTCCAATAGAGTTAAACTGCATTACCAAAATAATTAACATTAAAAATCCAGCTATCATTAAAGCCGTAACCAAGAAAATCCCCGTTTCCTTTTGCTCTTCTTGCTCGCCAGCCATTTTAATTTGCACACCATCCGGAGCACTAAACTGATTAATTTCATTTTGAATATTGCCTACAACTTCATTTGGATTATAATCGCCTAAAACATTAGAAGATAAAATAATAATCCTTTTTTGTTGTTTACGCTTAATACCACCGTAGGTATTTACATAATCAATTTTTGCAAAAGCAGATATTGGAACTTGACGAATCATACCACCCATTCCCATATCGCGATAGGTGATTTTTAAGTTTCTTAAAGCTTCTAAACTGTTTCTTTGACTTTCAATAGCTCTAATATTGATCTCATAATCTTCATCTAAATCTCTAAACTTAGAAATTTCTTTACCATATAAAGCCGTCCTTAAAGACATTGCAATCTGACCACTAGAAATTCCTTCTCTATTAGCTCTTTCTCTATCAATATCAAAAATAATCTCTGGCTTATTGTTTTGAAAATCTGATTTTAACTCTTCAACACCATCAATTTTTTTAGATACCAGATAACTTTTTAACCTTTCTGATGTAGAAACTAAAGAATCTAAATCATCGCCTGTAATTTCTATACTAATTGGTTTTGATGTAGGTGGGCCACCTTGTTCTTGAGTTACAGAAATTTCTGCTCCGGGAATACCTTTAACTGCTTTTCTTATCTCTTCTAAATAAACGGTTGAGGGTTTGTCTTTACGTTTACCAAATTCAACGAAAGCAACGGTTACTTTCCCTCTATTTGGGTAATCTCCTTGATCTTCATCTTGTGGGTCTGTTACACCCTTTGTTACGTTAGAAATAATAGATGATACGTTTTGCTCTCCAATTTTATTAACTACTGAAGTAACCGTTTTTTCTACCTTTTTGGTTATCTCATAAGTGTAAGCCTGATCTGTACCTACAGGTAAATTGATATAAACATAAGCGAAATTAGGATCTGCTGTTGGGAAAAACACAAACTTTGGCTGCCTGATCATTGTGAAAATGACAGAAAAAACTAATAAACCCAAAGTACTTAATAACATTGTGTAAGGACGATGTAAAGCCCACTCTAAAAATCTACCATACTTATCTTGAAATTTAGGCCAGCTACTTTTTTGGAATTTTCTAATTACTTTTTCTAAGAAGAAATGCTGTAATAAATACAATAGAGCTGCTAAAACTACAAAATTGCCTAAACCGAAATTGATGAAATATGCAATAACAGCAATAACTCCCATGTACATCAAAACCTTCTTCACCTTTCTATCAAATTTCGGATCATATACTTCATCAGCATCATGAGATTCCATAAAATCGACGGCAAAAACCGGGTTGATAATATATGCAACTAGTAAAGAAGCTAATAAGGTAATGATTAAGGTAATCGGTAAAAAGAACATAAAATCACCAATAATACCTGGCCAAAACGCTAATGGTACAAATGGCGCTAATGTGGTTAATGTTCCTGATAATACGGGAAGAAACACCTCTCCTGCTGCCATTTTAGCTGCCTTTTTTATAGGTACCTTTCCATTATCAAAAATACGGTGTGTGTTTTCAATTACCACAATGGCATCATCCACTACTATACCTAATGCTAATAGGAAAGAAAACAGCACAATCATATTCATGGTAAAACCAATGCTTGGCATAATCATAAACGCAATACACATAGAAAGTGGAACGGATAGCGCCACAAAAAATGCGTTGGTTACGCCCATAAAAAACATCAAAATAATGGTTACTAAAACGAAACCAATGACGATGGTATTGATTAAATCATGTAAAGTGGTACGGGTTTGATCAGATTGATCTCCAGTTGTAACTATCTCTAATCCTTTTGGAAATTCTTTAGCTTTCATTTCGGCAATAATTTCTCTGATTTTATCAGATGCCTCAATTAAGTTTTCTCCAGAACGTTTTTTAACATTTAAAGTAATTACGTTTTTACCGTAAAGTGTAGAAAATGATTCTTGCTCTTTAAAACCATCTACAACGTTTGCAATGTCTCTTAAATAAACTGCTGCTCCAACTGGATTATTAATTACCACGTTTGAAATCTCTTCTGCAGATTTAAAATCTTTTTTAATGTTTAGCGTACGTCTAACACCATCAATTGGCACAGTACCACCAGAAGCCGATATGTTTTCATAACCAATAGCTCTTTCAATATCATCAAATGATATTTGCGTAGCGGCCATTTTATTTAAATCAACATTGATTTGTACTTCTGGATCTAAAGCACCAACAATATCAACTCCAGATATTTCTGTTAATGATTCTATTCTCTCTTGCAAATCATCCGCGTAACCTTTTAAAGTTTTTAAATCATAATCACCTGAAAGGTTTAAATACATAATTGGCAAATCGGCCAAATTAATATCCATCACATTCGGGTCATCGGGTAAATCATTTGGTAAATCTTGTTTGGCTTTATCTACCGCATCTTTAATTCTTTGCTTAGCATCTGTTAAATCAATACCCGAATTAAACTCTGCAGTGATGAAAGAGAAATCCTGATAAGAGTTTGACGTTATTTTTTTTAAACCCTGTACCCCTTTAATTTCTTTCTCTAATTGCTTGGTTACCAAATTTTCCATATTTGATGGTGATGTACCAGGATATATGGTAGAAACAAATATTTTAGATATTTTAATCTCCGGAAAATTTTCTTTTGGTAAGCTTACATAAGAAAAATATCCTATGAGCAAAAGCATTACAGTAAGCACATAAATAGCTGTTTTATTATCTATGGCCCAACTAGATGGTTTAAATTCTTTTTCTATGTCTTTCATCTTATATTTTTTTGATGATATTTATGACTATATTTCTTATTAAATCTTTTTTAACGAATCGCCTTCATTTAAACCACCAAAGCCCATTGTAACCACTTGGTCGCCAGCTTTTATTCCGCTTAAAATTTCTGCATTACCATCATAAACATTCCCTACTTTAATCACTGCTCTTTTAGCTTTCCCACCTTCAGAAATATAAACGTAATCGCCTTTTTCTGATTTTTGGATAGCTTTAATTGGAACTGTTAAAGCATTTTCTTTTTTATAATCAACAATTTTTAAAATGGCCAACATATTAGGTTGGAAAGATTTCTTACTTGGTAAATTAACTTCAATGTTAAAACTTCTAGAAGCAGGATCAATAGTTTTAGAAGCAAAAGAAAGTTTAGTTTTTAAAGAGTCGTTAGTATTTGGAAATAGAACCAATACTTCATCGCCTTTATCAATTCTCCCTGCATAAGTTTCAGAAACCATAGCTTTCGCTTTCAAATTGCTAGCATTTATTACTCTAATTCCAGGTATACCTGGCTGTACCGCTTGCCCAACCTTATAATCCATTTGATCTATAGTTCCAGAAATTGGCGATTTAATTTTATACATATCTGCTTGTTGCTTAACAACAGCCATTTGCTTTTCTAGTCCTTCTTTCTGAGATTTTGCGTTTAGATATTGAACCTCTGTACCAATTTTTTGATCCCACAAGTTTTTCTGTCTTTTAAAAAGATTAGTTGCAAGGTCTAATTGAGTTTGTATTTGGGCTACATTTTGGCGCAATACGGCATCATCAATTTGTGCTAATACTTGTCCTTTTGATACACTTTGACCTATAGAAACGTAAACTCTGGTTATAACCCCAGCAGCTTCGGCATTTACTTGTACATTTTCTTCCGCATCAACCTTACCCTGTATTTCTACATAGTTTTTAAAAGTTGAAGCTTTTACTTCATAAATAGAAACATCTTTGGTGATGAATTCTTCTTTAGCACCTATTTCGCTTTCTAATTTTGATATTTTAGAACTTAATTCAGCTTGTTCTTTTTTTAATTGAGCTAACTGTTCTTGTTTATTTTCCGGATTATTGCTACAAGCTGCTAAAAACAAAACAAGCGAAGCGATTAATAATTTTTTCATGATTTTATATTTGATAAGGTTTGCTTTTAATTAATTTTTCCTGTTGCTCTTTCAGTATCTACTTTACTTATTAAAGCATTATATAAAGCATTTATATAATTGTTTTCTGCTTCTTTTAATGATGTTTGCGCTTGTGTAACTTCTATAGACGAACCTACACCTTGCTCATATTTAATTTTAGAAACACGCAAAACCTCGTTTGCTAAGTCTAAGTTTCTTTGTTGGTTATCTAAAGAGTTAATGCTATTGGTATAAGTTGTAATGCTGTTTTTAATATCCAAATTCAAAGAGTTTTTGGTATTGAACAAATCATTTTTTGATTTTAAAACAGTGTATTCTGCTTGTCTTACCCTCTGTATTTTTTGAAATCCACTAAAAATTGGTACGTTCAATTGTAAACCAACAACTACAGTAGGGAAACTTTGATCATATAAATTAGAAAATTTATCATTTTGATATTGATAAGAGCCATTACCAAAAGCAGATAAACTTGGCAAAAACTGGGCTTTATATCTTTTTAAATCTAATTGATTTAGCTTAAGCTGAGTTTCTGATAACGCATACTCAACTCTATTTGCATAAGCTGTGCTATCTGTAGCAATATTTGTTTTATCTAATTTGACTTCTTCTATAGATCCATTTAAGGTTAAAGTTTTTTCAATTGGCATTCCCATCTGAAACTTTAACATGGTTATCCCTAACTCTAAAGAGCGCAATACATTCTCTTTTTCTGTTGTTAAATTATTATACAAAACCCTCAATCTATCTGCGTCAATCTTTTCGGCAAAGCCGTTATCAAATAAAGCTTGTGTTTGATCTAATTGCCCTTTCAATTGGGCAATGTTTGCGTCTAATAATTCTACTTGTTTATTACTTACTAATACCATGTAAAATGCCTTTGTAACAGCAACGTTGGTTTCAATTTTTGATCTGGTAAAAGCCCTTTGAGATAGTTCTTTAAATGTTTTAGATGCTTGCAATCCTACTATATAGCTACCATCAAATAATAATTGATTAATGGATGCTCCTACACTAGAATTGTACTTTACACCAAACTTAACAGGTATAAATGTACCTGGTTGGTTAAAAAACTCACCTGGTAAAAGAGAAGTAGGCACTTTTAAAAAGTCCCTAAAATCTGCAGTTCCATTTATTTGTGGTAAGCCAATTCCTATTGTTTCTTTTACCTTGGCATCTGCAATTTTTTGATCTAAAGCAGCATTTAATAAGGCTGTTTGATGCCCGTAAGCATATTCTATAGACTGTTCTAAGTTAAAATTATAAGTTTTTGCACTATCTGTTTGTGCCCATAAACTTCCAATTGTTAAACTTAAAAAAGCTGTTATCAGCATTGTTTTAGTTTTCATTATATGGTTTGTTTGACTTTGTTTGTATAATTATTTATTAAAATGTGGCCGCTTAAAGTACAAATCCCGAATAGGAAATGAATAGATAGCTCTTGTATAACTTCATATAGGCTATGCTTGCCACTTCTAATTAAATCAGATTCAAAAATCCAGTTAATCTGCGCTACTCTAGCTTGTGATAAAATTTCAGTATTAATATCTTCCCTAAAAACATTTTCCTTTATTCCTCTATCCAAGCAAATTTTTACATGCTCATAAATGTGGGTTTGATGAAAATCCATCATAATTTTATAGGCTTTATTATGATATTTCTCTAAATCGTAAAATATAACAGGATTGATATTTGATAGCATTTCCTTTAAGAAATCCATCATTAAAAAAATTTCCTGTACTGCATTTTCTGATTGAATGGTTCTTTCTTCCATACTACATTCATCATGTTGCATCATTTTAATAATCAATTTGGTAACTAATTCATCCTTATCTTTAAAATTAGCATAAATAGTTTTTTTAGACATGCCCAATTGCTTGGCAATATCATCCATTGTAATACTTCTTGTACCATATTTCATAAAAAGCTTCTCTGCTTCTTCTAAAATATATTCTTCCACGTTGTCCATATCTAAAATCGATTGCAAAACTAAGGAAACTTTAGTCATTTCCAAAGTTTCCAAAATAATTTTATGTTAATTTTAGGTTAATACATTTTTCTGACATTTTGTAAACAATGATGGAAAAAGAAATTTGATTACGCTAACCCACTCATTTTTGTATTTTTGCAGCAAAACAAAAAAAATGGATTATTCTAGTTTAAATGCCATCTCTCCAATTGATGGTAGATATCATAAACAAACCGAAAATTTACGTCCTTATTTTTCTGAAGCGGCCCTAATAAAATTTAGGGTTTTTGTAGAAATGGAATATTTTTTAGCATTATGTGAATTGCCCATTCCGGCTTTAAAAAGTTTAAACACCTATAATCTAGATGCGATAAAATCTCAAATCATCAATATGAACGATGATGACGTAATGAAAGTTAAAGAGATTGAAAAAACCACCAATCATGATGTGAAAGCTGTTGAATATTTTATTAAAGATAAATTTGACCAATTAAAACTTTCTCAATACAAAGAATATATACATTTTGGATTAACCTCTCAAGACATTAATAATACCGCCATTCCTTATTCTTTTAAGGCAGGGATGATGGTTGTTTATTATCCTCAATTACAGGAATTGATTAATATATTAAAAGATTTAGCCAAAGAATGGGAACATATTTCTATGTTAGCTCATACTCATGGTCAACCAGCGTCTCCTACCAGGTTAGGAAAAGAAATTATGGTTTTTGTAGAGCGGATAGAAAATCAACTAGAATTGTTAAAAGTTATCCCTTACGGCGCTAAATTTGGTGGTGCGACTGGTAATTTTAATGCGCATCATGTTGCATTTCCTCTAATCAATTGGAAAAAATTTGGTAATGATTTTGTAAATAATAAGTTGAAATTAAAACGCTTACAAAATACAACTCAGATAGAGCATTATGATTATTTAGCCGCTCAGTTTGACGGTATTAAACGTATCAATACTATCATTCTTGATTTAAATAGAGATTTTTGGACATATATTTCCATGAATTATTTTAAACAAAAAATTAAGGAAGGTGAGGTTGGTTCATCTGCAATGCCTCATAAAGTTAATCCTATTGATTTTGAAAATTCTGAAGGTAATATAGGAATTGCAAATGCTCTTTTAGAACATTTATCGGCAAAATTACCTGTAAGTAGATTACAAAGAGATTTAACTGATTCTACAGTTTTGAGGAATATTGGTGTTCCACTAGCTCATACTTTAATTGCAATGAAATCTACTGTTAAAGGGCTAAACAAATTATTGCTTAATCAAAAAGAGATTCAAAAAGACTTAGAAAACAATTGGGCGGTAGTTGCGGAGGCAATCCAAACAATTTTAAGAAGAGAAAATTATCCTAACCCTTATGAAGCTTTAAAAGATTTAACGCGTACTAATACAGAAATTAATGGCAACACTATGGCGCAATTTATTGATGGTTTAAAAATAAGCGACATTCTAAAGACAGAATTAAAAGCGATTAATCCTTCTAATTATACAGGAATTTAAAAGTCATGTTGAGGTAAAAACAAAACCACTAAGCCTACCTTAGTTTATTGATGATTACTTTTACAAAAAATAATTAAGGATATGAACATTACAGTATATACAGAATCTACCCCAAACCCGTCAACAATGAAGTTTATTGTAAACAAATTGTTGATAAACGGAAGTGTGGATTTTCCTACTAAAGCTAGTGCAGAGCATTCTAAATTTGCAACAGAATTATATAAATTCAATTTTGTTAATGGAGTTTTTTTTGCTAGTAACTTTGTTACTGTTACCAAAACAGAAGATGCAACTTGGGCAGATATAGAACCTATATTAAAAGAATTTGTTAAGGGAGCACTTGAGTCAGAATATGCTGTTCAAGAAAATGTGGAAGAAGAAAATTTGAATTTCACAGGTACAGAAACTGAAATTAAAATTCAGCAAATATTAAATGACTATGTTAGGCCAGCTGTAGAGCAAGATGGTGGAGCAATTAGTTACCGATCTTTTGCAGATGGGATTGTTACAGTAGAATTGAGAGGTTCTTGTAGTGGTTGTCCTTCTTCTACCATCACTTTAAAATCAGGAATTCAAAGCTTATTACAAAGAATGGTTCCCGAAGTTAAAGAAGTAGTTTCTGAGGCATTATAAATTTAAAAAGAATAAAGAAAGTCTTGAGAATTCAAGACTTTCTTATTAAACAAAACTTTTAACGCTTCTTATCTCTTCGTAAAGTTCAATAACTTTTTTCTGTAATTCTATAACTTCCACATCTTTTTCATGGAGTTTAATTGTCAACATTTCTAAATCAGAAGCATTTTTAATCTCTTGTTCAGGATCATTATAAGTTAATAATTGAACAACACTCAGATTAAATAAAGCAGAAATTTGCTCTAATCTTGATATATTAATATCTGTAATACCAGTTTCAATTTTTGAGAATGCTGGTATAGAAATATCTAGTTGCTTTGCTACATCTTCTTGGCTCCATCCTTTTTGATGTCTTAATAGCCTAATTTTTTTTCCTAAAAATTTCATCTCTTAACTTTTTAATAGTTTAAATATTCACAAGTTAATGTGTTAAAAATCAAAAAATAAATTAAATTTTTAGTATTGATTTAGCTAATGAAATTAAATCAATGCCTCCAAAAGTACCTGAACTCATCATCAATAAATTTGTATTTTTCATAGACAATGATTCTAAGTAAGTTTTTATTTTTTCTGATTGATTAAAAAACATTAATTTATCGGTACAAAATCCTTCAATAATTTTTTCCTTAGAGAAGGATTTTAAACTTTTTTGTAATAAAGTTTTCTCATCAATAAATACAATAGCAATATCTGCGCCATTCATTGTATTTTTATATTCACTTAAAAAGTCTTCATTTAAACTACTAAACGTATGTAATTCTATACAGGCAATTAAATTTCTATTTGGGTATTGCTCTTTAACTGCGTTTATTGTGGCTTGTAATTTTGAGGGAGAGTGCGCAAAATCCTTAAAAACTGCCGAATTATTGGTTTCTACTAGTAATTCTAAACGTTTTGCTGCCCCTTTGAAAGATGCTATTGCTTGATAAAAATCTTCACTACTTACATCAATTTTATTACAAACTAATCTTGCAGCATTCAAATTCATTAAGTTGTGTTTTCCAAAAACGTTAATTTTATATTCTTTAGGAACATTTTTTAAATAAGTCTTTCCATCTTCAATTCTATAATCAGGAGTTTGATAAGGAATTATTTCCAATTGATTTTTTATATCATGATCTTCAACCAGATTTTTCAAACTTTCATCTTCTTCACAATAAATCAAAGTTCCGTTGGGTTCAATAGTATCTATAAACAAACTAAATTGCTCTTTATAATTTTCAAAAGTTGGGAAAACATTAATATGATCCCAGGCAACACCGCTTATCACACCAATATTTGCTTTATATAAATGAAATTTAGGGCGTCTATCAATCGGCGAAGCCAAATATTCATCTCCTTCAATTACAATTATAGGTGCGTCCGATAGTTTAACCATAGTGTCAAAACCAGCAATCTGTGCACCAACCAAATAATCGAAATCCTTTTTATAATAATTTAAAACGTGAAGTATCATAGAAGTTATAGTGGTTTTCCCATGACTGCCTCCTATAACAATTCTAATCTTATCCTTTGATTGTTCGTAAATATATTCTGGGTAAGAATATACCTTTAACCCTAATTCTTGCGCCCTCAACAATTCAGGATTGTCAATCTTAGCATGCATACCTAAAATAATAGCATCAATTTCTTGGGTGATATTCTCTGGATGCCAACCCTCTTGTTTTGGTAATATTCCTTGATTTTTTAAACGAGTTTTTGATGGCTCGTAAACCACATCATCAGACCCAGTGATCTCAAAACCTTTTAAATGCAATGCAATTGCTAAGTTGTGCATAGCTGCACCGCCAATAGCTATAAAATGTACCCTCAATATTTTTTATTTAATAAATTTTGCCGCCACCCATAAATCTGTTTTTTTATGGCTAATGTATTTTAAATCAAACTTTGCTGCTTCTGTTTCAATAATATCTAAATCAGGTTCTTCATAAAAACCGCTAAAAAAAATCTCTCCATCAGTTTTCAAAACTTCCGCATAGCTTTCCATTTGGTCAACCAAAATATTTCTATTGATATTTGCCAAAATCACGTCATAAATTTCATCAGGAATTGCTTCTTTAGACCCGCATAAAGCTTTTATGTTTTTGATATTATTAATAGCAGAATTTTCTAAGGTGCTATCGTAACAAACATCATCATTATCAATTGCAACCAATTTTTTTGCGCCTAATTTACTAGATAAAATTCCCAAAATCCCAGTTCCACAACCCATATCTAACACAGTTTTGTCTTTTAAATCTGTTTCCAGAAGATATTCCATAATCATTGCGGTTGTTTGATGATGCCCTGTACCAAAAGCCATCTTAGGATCAATTATAATTTCATACTTAAAATCAGGTTTTGGCTGATGAAAATTTGCCCTCACATAAACTTGATCTTTAATTTGTATAGGCTCAAAATTGCTTTCCCAAACCTCATTCCAGTTTTTTTGAGGTATCAGATTAATCTCATAAGAAAAAGAAAATTGTTCGTGAAATGGTTTTAATACTTTGGTAATCTGTCCTTCATCTAATTTATCAGAACCTATGTAAGCCTTAAAACCGAAATCTGTCTCCTCAAAAGTATCAAACCCAATTTCTCCTAAAGCAGCAATTAATAAATCTTGATGATAATCCTGATCAGAAATGATTGTGAAAACTAATTCTTTATAATTCATAGCTAAGATTACTTAGTATATTAAAATAATAGGTAGGCCTTGTTTTTATTATTTTGGGCATTTTATCCGCCAGCTGGCGGATTCCGTTATATCTTTTTTTTAAATAAAAAAAGGATGCCACTTCAATCGTTAATGCACCTGTAATGGGTGAAATTTAAGAAGTATAATTATCTATAAATCGAAAACGAATTTTGACAATCCGAAAATTTATTTACTGTTGAAGGCTTTTGCTATATCTACAAAATCTCTTGATTTTAATGATGCACCTCCTATTAAACCACCATCAATATCTGCTTGAGAAAATAATTCATCAGCATTTTTAGGATTGCAACTACCGCCATATAAAATTGTTGTTTCATCTGCTACACTTTGACCGTATTTTGCGGCAATTTCCTTTCTTATAAAAGCATGTATTTCTTGTGCTTGAGCTGATGAGGCTGTTACTCCTGTACCTATTGCCCAAACTGGCTCATATGCAATCACTAATTTCGAAAACTCATCAGGAGATAAATGAAAAGTTCCTTCTGCTAACTGTGATTTTACAATATTAAAATATTCACCGCTTTCTCTTTCAGATAAAGTTTCTCCTATACAGAAAATTGGCTTTAATCCATGCTTTAAAGCTATGTCAGTTTTTTTAGCTAATAATGCATTATCCTCTCCAAAATATTGTCTTCTTTCAGAATGGCCCAAAATCACATATTCTACATTAATAGATTTTAACATTACAGCAGAAATCTCACCTGTATAAGCTCCAGATTCCTCTTGATGCGAATTTTGTGCACCAACACTTACTTTATCATATCCTTTCTTTAAGCCAAATAAACTATTTAAATGTATAAATGGAGCACAAACAACCACTTGTTGATTTCCAATTATTTCATCATTTACCATATTAATCACTTCAGAAAACAAAGATACGCCTTCGTTAAAATCCTTATTCATTTTCCAGTTTCCTGCAACAATTTTCTTTCTCATAATCTTATTCTTAAAATCTTCTATGTTTATTAGTTTGGTCAAATATTTCTGACAATATATCTTTTTCTATGTCATCAAAAACTTTATTTCTTCTTTCAAAAACTTTTTGTGTAGTGTCAAACATTTTATTTAAAGCATAAACTTCTAAACCTTGTGTGCCTCCCCAAGAAAAATCAGGAATAAAATTTCTAGGAAAACCAGCTCCAAAAACATTAGCGCCAACTCCAACTACAGTTCCTGTATTAAACATGGTATTAATTGCACATTTAGCATGATCTCCCATAATTAATCCACAAAATTGTAATCCTGTCTTCCTGAATCTTTCTGATTTATAATCCCAAAGTTTAACCTCGGCATAGTTATTCTTTAAATTAGAATTGTTAGAATCAGCGCCAAAATTGCACCATTCTCCCACAACTGCATTACCTAAATAACCATCATGCCCTTTTGCAGAGTTGCCCCACATCACAGCGTTATTAATTTCACCGCCAACTCTACAGTTTGGACCTATAGTAGTTGCTCCATATATTTTTGCTCCCATTTTCACTTGGGCATCATTACAAAGAGCAAAAGCTCCTCTAATATGTGAACCTTCCCATACTTGAGCATTTTTGCCTAAATAAATAGGTCCATATTTTGTATTGAAAGTACAGCACTCTGCTTCTACGCCTTCCTCAACAAAAATATCATTACCTATTACAGTATTTGTTGCACTTAATTTTTGAGAGACTCTGCCCTTGGTTATTAAATCAAAATCAGCTCTTAATTCAAAATCATTTAATTTAAAAATATCTTCTGGAAAGTTAATTTTAGTAAAATCTCCATTAAATTTAACTTGATGATAACTTACAGGATTTTCAAAATCGAAAGTCTTTTGATTGGTTTTTGCAGCTATAAAAAGATCCTCTTTAACTAATATCTCATTATCCTTAAGTTGTGTAATAGCATTCAATAAATCCAGATTTGGGCAAATGCTACCATTAACAAATAATTGCTGCTCACTATTTTTCAAAGGGAATTTTTTTTGTAGGTATTTTTCCGTTTGATAGGCAGGTTCTGCATTAAAATGATGCTGCCATTTCTCTGATATTTTTAAAATTCCGATGCGTAAATCGGCAGTTGGGCGGGTAAATGTTAAGGGATATAAAGTTTCCCTGCTTTTATCATCAAAAAAAATGATTATCATAGTGCAAAAAAACAAAAAAAGTCCCGACTATTAAGACGGGACTTCAAAATATTTTCAATTCTGTTAAGATTATTTCTTAGCGTAACGAGTTTTGAATTTATCAATACGTCCTGCAGTATCAACCAATTTCATTTTACCAGTGTAAAATGGATGAGAAGTATGAGAAATCTCTAATTTAACAAGTGGATACTCGTTACCATCTTCCCATTTAACAGTTTCATTAGTATTGATGCAAGATTTAGTCATGAAAGCATAATCGTTAGACATATCTTTAAAAACAACTAATCTATAATTTGATGGGTGCAATTCTTTTTTCATTATTATGATCTTTCTTCCCTAATTTTTAGAGGTGCAAATGTATATAAAAAAATATTGATTACAAAAGTTTTAAGTAATTAGTTACTAGTGTCAGTTATTATCTGATTTATAACTTCATCTAGTTGATTTGCTGATTTTTCTAATAGACTCAAATATTCTTTATTAAATTTATAATTATCCAATTTTATCAAATCTATCATTCCCAAAACTGATGTTAAAGGTCCTCTAAGATGGTGCGAGTGTACCCACGCAACTTGTGCTAATGTTTTGTTTTTCTTTACGGATAAGCTTAATTGTCTGTTTAACTCTAAAATATGATCTACTTGAGCAGCTAAAATTTTTAAATAACCTTTATCCTCTGCAGAAAATTGGTTAGGCTTAATATCATAAACACATAAGGTTCCAATTTTATAGCCATCGTTAGAGTTTAAATTTGCGCTGGCATAAAATCTAATATTAAAATCTCCGGTTACAGAAGGCAAATTTTTAAAGCGAATATCTTTTGTGGCATCTTCTACTACAATAATGTCATCAATTTCTAAAGCATGAGTACAAAAGGAAGTAGCCCTTTGCATCCTTTCTAAATTGATTCCTTCTCCTGCTAAAATAATCTGCTCGTCTTTATCCATCAAAGTAACTAATGCGATTGGCTTTTTTGTTATCACAGCAGCTAGTTTAGCTATTTGCCCAACTTCCTTTTTAACATCAAACATCAAATATTTGCTTACAGCTTTCAGCCGCTCTAACTCTTTGTTATCACTCATTTTAATTAAATAATTTCTTGACAGATTTCTATTAAAACTCCGTTTGTTGATTTAGGATGAACAAAGCAAATTAGCTTATTATCGGCACCTAATTTAGGAGTTTCATTTATCATTTTAAAACCCTCAGATTTCAAACGTTCTATTTCTTTATAAATATCATCAACTTCAAATGCAATATGATGCAACCCTTCTCCTTTTTTATCTAAAAACTTAGCAATTGCACTATCTTCATTAGTTGCTTGTAGTAGCTCTATTTTAGAATTGCCTATCTTAAAAAACTCTGTAATAACATTTTCTGAACTAACTTCTTCTTTTTTATAACTCCTAACACCCAGAATTTTTTCATAAATTATTGAAGATTCATTCAGATTTTTTACTGCAATACCTATATGCTCAATCTTATTTACCATACCCAAAATTGCATTTTAATGACGGTTAAACCTATACTTATGTAGACATAATCTATTACTGCTCCAAAACTTTTTTAGTATCTTTGTTGTATTAATTAAAACAATTCTAAATAAGATGTTGAAAACACCAATATACTTAGATAACAATGCAACTACACCAATGGATCCACGGGTATTAGAAGCTATGTTACCTTATTTTACTGAAAAATTTGGAAATGCAGCTAGCCGAAATCATCCTTTTGGTTGGGTTGCAGAAGAAGGTGTGGATTACGCTCGTGAACAAGTTGCTAAATTAATAGGTGCTACTGAAAAAGAGATTATTTTCACTTCTGGAGCAACAGAATCTGATAATCTAGCTATAAAGGGTGTTTATGAAATGTATAAAGACAAAGGTAATCACATCATTACCTTAACTACAGAGCATAAAGCTGTTTTAGATGCTTGTAAACATTTAGAGAAGTTAGGTGCAAACATTACTTATTTGGATGTTGAGTCTGATGGTTTAGTTGATTTAAATAAATTAGAGGCAGCCATGACGGATCAAACCATTTTGGTTGCCATTATGTATGCAAATAATGAAATTGGTGTTATACAGCCAGTTAAAGAAATTTCTGCAATTGCACATAAATATGGTGCTTTATACTTTACCGATGCCGTACAAGCTGTTGGAAAAATCCCAGTAGATGTTATTGCAGATGGAATTGATTTATTAGCACTTTCTGCGCATAAAATGTATGGACCAAAAGGTGTAGGCGCATTATATGTAAGAAGAAAAAATCCAAGGGTTAAAGTTACTTCTCAAATGGATGGCGGTGGTCATGAGCGTGGAATGCGTTCAGGAACGCTAAATGTTCCAGGTATTGTTGGTTTAGGTAAAGCTTGTGAGCTTTGTTATAATGAAATGGCAGAAGAAGCGGTAAGATTATCTGCTTTACGCGATAAATTAGAAAGTAGCTTAACCGTTTTAGAGGAATCTTACGTTAATGGTAATGCAAACCATCGTTTACCACATACTGCAAATATTTCTTTCAAATATGTTGAGGGTGAAGGCTTAATGATGGCTATGAAAGATATGGCAGTTTCTTCTGGCTCTGCTTGTACTTCTGCTTCATTAGAACCTTCTTATGTATTAAAAAGCCTAGGTTTGTCTGATGATTTAGCTCATTCATCTATCCGTTTTGGATTAGGAAGATTTAGCACAGAAGAAGAAGTAGATTTTGCAATTGAGAATACTATGAAAGCTGTAAATCATTTAAGAGAACTTTCTCCACTTTGGGAGATGTTTAAGGAAGGCATAGATCTTGATTCTATTGAGTGGGCAGAACATTAGCCCCATAATCCCCTGAAGGGGAAACCAACTTACAAGTTGTTTTTTACAACGTAAATAAATTCTCCATAATGGAGGTTAAAATAAAATTAAAACTAAAATAGTTCTCCCTTTAGGGAGACAAAAGGACAAAATTATGGCATATTCAGATAAAGTAATTGATCATTATAGTAATCCAAGAAACGTTGGAACGCTAGATAAATCTAAAAAAAGTGTAGGTACTGGTTTAGTAGGTGCACCAGAATGTGGAGACGTAATGCGTTTACAAATTGAAGTTGATGAAAATCACATGATAACAGATGCAAAGTTTAAAACCTTTGGTTGTGGTTCTGCAATTGCTTCTTCATCTTTAGCTACAGAATGGTTAAAAGGCAAATCTATTGATGATGCATTAACTATCGATAACATGGATATTGTAGAAGAATTGGCTTTACCACCAGTTAAAATTCACTGTTCAGTGTTAGCAGAAGATGCTATAAAATCTGCAATTAACGATTACCGTGTTAAAAACGGAATGGAAGCTATTGAGTTAGAGAAATCGCATCATTAATTGTATTGCGATGTAAGTATTGAGTATTGCGACTTTGGAAATTACTCAATACACTATACGCAAATCTCAATACTTTAAAACTATGGTTACAATAACAGATAAAGCAAAAAGCAAAATAGAAGAGTTAATGACAGGTTCGGGGTTAGATGAATCTTATTTCCTTCGTGTTTCTGTTAAGGGAGGTGGATGTTCTGGATTGTCTTACAATATGGATTTTGATAATGAAACCCAAAAAGGTGATCAAGATTTTGAAGATAAAGGATTAAAAATTGTTTTAGACATGAAATCATTCCTTTATTTAGCAGGAACAGAATTAGATTTTTCTGACGGATTAAATGGTAAAGGTTTTAATTTTATCAATCCTAATGCATCACGTACTTGTGGTTGCGGAGAAAGTTTCTCTGTTTAATAAAAACAAAAATATATCAGAAAGGGTATCTTTAATTAGATACCCTTTTTTGCGTTTTAGGCTTAAATAGTTTATAATTGTGAGCTAAGACCAATATAAATTCTTACGTTATTATAGAATGAGTTTAATAAACGAACATACTACCGTTCCGCAATTATTACGAAACGTTATTAAACATGTACATCCCGAAACGGATACTTTTTTGATTAGAAAGGTAAAAGAACAATGGGAAGAAATTTCTTATAAAGATACTTTAGCTAAAGCCGATGCTATTTCATCCTATTTTTTAGAAATTGGAATTAAAAAAGGTGATAGGTTAGCTTTTATAATAGAAAATTCTGTTGAATATGTTTATTACGATCAAGCATTACAACAAATTGGAGGAATTAATACTTCCATCTACCCTACCCTTTCTGAAGCTGAAATAGAATATATTTTAAATGATTCTGGTGCGAAAACTATTTTAGTTGGTAGTCCTTTTTTATTAAAAAAGATCATAAAAATTGCTAATTGCTGTGAAGAATTAATTCGCATCATTCCAGTATTTGAAGATTTTGAAAAAATTACTGAAAAAACCGCATTAAATGCTGGTATCGTTAGTTTGAACAGCGTTATTAAAGAAGGGAATTTGAAATTACCAAGCTTTATCAATGAGATTAATCAAATAAGAAGTCAAGTTCTACCTTCCGATATATCTGCACTCATTTATACTTCAGGAACTACAGGCGTTCCAAAAGGTGTAATGTTAACTCATTCTAACTTTGTAGAGAATGTTAAAGTTTGTCTTGAGCAAATACCAGTAATTGACCAAAACGATACTTTTCTTTCATTTTTGCCATTATCTCATGTTTTTGAACGCACCGCAACTTATCATGTTTGTTGTACTAAAGGCTGTAAAATAGCTTTTGCACAAAGTTTAGAATTGTTGGCGAAAAATATGGGAGAAGTGAGACCAACTGTAATGTCTTGTGTACCCAGATTATTAGAAAAAATTCATGACAAAGCTATTAAAGGCGGAACTGCGGCTGGAGGAACTAAAGCCAAAATATTTTTATGGGCATTAGAGATTGGACAAAAGCATCGAGAAATAAAAGAAGCCGGCAAAAATCCTTCATTTATATTAAATGCCCAACATGCAATTGCAGAGAAATTAGTTTTTAGTAAAATAAAAGAAAAAACTGGTGGCAGACTAAAATTCATGATTTCTGGCGGTGCAGCTTTACCAAAAAATGTGGGTGAATTCTTCGGCAACTTAGGAATCAAAATTTTAGAAGGTTTTGGTTTAACAGAAACTTCTCCGGTAATGGCTGTAACAGAATACCATCGACAAGTTTATGGAACCGTTGGAAGGGTTATACCAGGAATTGAAATTGGGATACAAGATGTGGAGACTAAAAAGTTTGTTTCCATACAAACTCATGAAACATTTAATCCTAATTTTACTTGTGATGAAGGTGAAATTTGCGTTCGTGGACATTGTGTAATGAAAGGATATTGGAACAAACCAGAAGAAACTGCAGAAGTAATAGATAGTGAAGGTTGGTTTCATACTGGCGATGTGGGTCGGTTTTTTAAAGGAAACTTACAAATTACTGATAGGATTAAAAACATGTTGGTAAATGCTTACGGCAAAAATATTTATCCAACACCTGTAGAAAACACCTATTTAAAAAGTCAAAAAATAGAAGCCGTTTTTTTAATTGGAGATAAAAAAGAGTATGTAACAGCAATCGTAACTCCAAATAGAGAAACATTACAAGAAACTTTTGAATTAAAAGATGTGTTTTTTGATTTACCAGATTTGTTTATAGAAGACGAACAAATTCTAGCTTGGATATCTGAAGATATTAAAAAATTCTCTCACGAATTGGCAAAGTTTGAACGCATTAAATCCTTCAAAATAAAACGAAATCCTTTTACTATCGAAGACGGAGAAATGACCCCGACAATGAAACCCAAAAGAAAAGTTATTGAAAAGAAATACGTTTTAGAAATAGAAGAAATGTATATGGGCGCCGTTGAGGCTGATTAGTATTTATCAAAACTGCTTACTAACTATATTTGCTCAAAATCAAGAATCTCTCAATTTAATAAGAATGCGTTAACGATTGAAACGGCATCCTTTTTTTATTTTTATAAAAAAAGATACAGTGAAAAGCGTGTTAAAACGCCCAAATTATTATTTGAATAATAAATCTCTTTTAAATTTATCTTCTTTTATAAAATCTTAAACAAGATATTTGCAGCCAAGATGGATTTGGGCTCATTACAATCAAAAAGATTTTACCTTAAAATATTTTTCTTCCTTTCGGGGATTTTATTCGCTTCCTGGGCTTCAAGAATTCCTACAATTAAAGGGCTTTTATCTTTAAATGATGCTGAATTAGGAAGTCTCTTGTTTATTTTACCAATAGGTTCTTTAGTTGGTTTACCAATTTCTGGTTATCTTATTGCGAAATTTAACAGCAAGGAATTAATTTTAGGATCTTGTATTTTACAAGCTATTGCTCTAACAGGAATCGGCTTTGCACAAAACATTTTTATTTTGGGCATTTTTCTCTTTTTGTTTGCGTTTGCAATGAGGCTAATAAATATTGCGGTAAATACCCAATCTGTTAATCTGCAAAAATTTTATGCTAAACCTATAATTGGAAGCTTTCATGGCATTTGGAGTATGGGAGGTATTGCAGGAGCCGGAATTACCTCTTTGCTATTATCATTAAATATTGATATTTCTTATCACTTCCTTGCTATTACCGCATTTGTATTTATCGGAGCTGCAATTTCTTATCGTAAATTATTGGGAAAAGATAGAGCTGATAAAGGGAACAAACTAATTTTTGGCAAGCCAGACCCATATATAATGCGATTAGGGTTCTTAGGTTTTTTCGCTGCAATTTGCGAGGGAGGTATGTTTGATTGGAGTGGGATTTATTTTAAAGAAGTACTACATACCCCCATATTTACTTATGGATATTTTACTTTCTTGGTTTTTATGGCCTCTTTTCGTTTCGTTTCTGACAAAGTAATAAGCAAAATAGGAATTCCTAACACCTATATTTTAAGTACTTGCTTAATTATTAGTGGTGTTTTATTATCAATAATTTTCCCTTACTTCTGGATTGCATTGATAGGTTTTGCATTAACAGGAATGGGAACAGCCTCAATTTTCCCTATGACTTTAGGCTTAGCAGGCAAGTCAACTAAATATTCTGCAGGAATGGGAATCTCAATTGTTGCAACATATTCTATTGTTGGGATGCTTTTGGGTCCGCCATTAATAGGTTATATTTCTCATCTTTTTAATTTACGTATTGCATTTATACTGTTTGCCCTATCGGGATTAATGTTTATACCAGTATCAAATAGTTTGTTTAAAATTAAATCCTAGTTTAACATCATGGAAGAAAATAAAAAATTACCAATTTTAAATGCAGAGGAAGTAAGGGTTTTAGGTTGTTTGATAGAGAAAAGCAAAACCACTCCAGATTATTATCCAATGACATTAAATGCTTTAACCGCAGCTTGTAATCAAAAAAGTTCAAGGAAACCAGTAGTTGAATATGATGAGCAAACTGTGGTATTAACTTTAGATGTTCTAAAGAAGAAAAGGATTGATTTCTACTGCAACAGGTGGTGGAAGCCGAGTAGTAAAATATAAACACAATTTTGCAATCGTATTTCCATTGGTTCCCTCGCAATTGTCAATCATCTGTTTGCTTTTATTGAGAGGTGCCCAAACTCCAGGCGAAATTAATACAAATTCTGGTCGGTTATATGAGTTTGAATCTTTAGATGAAGTAAATGAAGTTATAGAGCAACTATTAAATCCTGAGCTGCCTTATATTGTTCAGTTACCTAGAAAATCAGGTCAAAAGGAAGCTAGATTTACACATCTTTTAGCTGGTGAACCTTCTATAGAAGATGATGAGGAACCACAAGAGCCCGCTAGAAAATCAGTCTCTGAATTAGAAAATAGAATAGCTATTTTAGAAGAGAACTATACACAGCTTAAAGCTGATTTTGATCAATTGATGAAAGAGTTGATGGGTTAGGAAAGCCGTTTATTAGGTTTTTGCCTATTATCTATAAATGCAAGCAGTTCAATCAAGTTTGAATCATCCTTAACTCTATAAATAACAGATACTTGTTTAATTATTAAGCCATTATAAACATTATTCAATATTTGAGATTTCCTAAAAATAAGAGGATTATATTTTATGGTATTAAGAGTTTTTGACACTCTTTGAGTGAAATGGAAAATTTCTTTTTCATTAAAATGAATTTGTAAATATTCTATTCGATCATTAAAAGTAGTTAAAGCTTTTTTAGTCCAAATTATTTCAAATTCCATTTTTCAAATAATCTTATAGCTTCTTTGTGGGAAATAGTTTGATTGTTATCTGCATCGTTTATGCCTTCTGCTATTTCCTTTTTTTGCTCTTCATTTAATTCATCAAACCAATCTAATGACCTACTATTTAAAAAAGATTGAAGTTCTAAAATTAAAGATTGATCTTTTGTATTTACAATCGTTTCCAACAACTCTAATTTTTCTAATTGAATATTCATAGCGTTAAAATTTTAACTAATTTAATCATTTAAAATCCTCAAAACAATATCCTATAAATTATACGTTTTAGCCAATATGCAATTTAACATCTATAAGCTTCTTTTATTGCTCATTCCCTTTTCTATAAGCTCTTGCTCTTCAGTTTATATGCCAAATGTGCCAAACAGCCCAATGCTTACTAAAAAAAATGAGGTTCATGCTTCGGGACATATTTCATTAAAAGGTAATGTAAATATAAATACGGCTTATGCTGTTTCAGATCATGTTGGTGTTTTATTTAATGGTTCGTTTATCAATCAACAAAAAAATAGAAAAGATTTTAGGCAAGATTTAGTGGAAGCAGGAGCAGGTTATTTTACCACATTTGGTCCGGAAAACAGCAGAATTTTAGAATTTTATGGCGGCTTGGGCCGAGGAAGTACAGAACGGATTTATCGCAGTACAGATAAAAACGGAGTTACAACTTCTGATATCCAAAATTTGAATTTTAATAAACTTTTTTTTCAGGTTAATTATAGCTCTAAAGAACAAAAATCTTTAACGTTATTCTCTAAAAAGTATCCCTTAAACTATGGAACAATTTTTAGAATTAGTCATCTTACCATGACAGATTTTAAAAGGAATAATGTCAATCAGCCATTTGAAGATAATATTTTTATAGAACCTGTATTTTTTACACGTTTAAAACTGAACCAAAACATTCAGTTACAGTATACTTCTGGAAGTAATTTTGGTTTAAAAAATAGAGATTTTATGACGGCCGGAAACTCTGTTTTTACTTTAGGAATTGTGGTTAATGTTGGCGGGACAATTTTCAATTAATCGTAAAACAAGAAAAGCCCGAAAATTTATTTTCGGGCTTTTCTATATATTTTTAATTATGGATTTAACCGTAAATCCAACTAAACTTATATTCCATTTGTGGAACTTTAATTCTATCTGCTATTCTTATCAAACGATCTGGAAGCGCAACAATGTAATCTCTTGCTTTCTCGCCAGACTCGTTCAAGTCTTTCATACTTTCTATATTCCAATCCTCAATTAAATTTCTAAGGATATCTACATAATCAACAGCCGTATAAACGCCTAAACGTTGTGCTGCATCTGTAAAATGTCCAAAAGCACTACCAATTTTAGTCCCCATTTCACGTAAAAAATGAGCAGGCATTACAATCTTTTTACGCATCATATCTTCAAAAGCAAGCATCACCTCATTAGCATCAACTTCATAAGCTTTGCTTATAAAAGCTTTATAAGCTTTGGCGTGTCTCGCCTCGTCCGCTGCAATTAAACCACAAATTTTTGATAATAATTTATCTCCGCTTTGTTTAGCCAATTGGGCAACTCTTCTATGTGAAATATTGGTTGCAATTTCTTGAAAAGAAGTATAAATAAAGTTTCTATAAGGATCATGTCCGGTACCAATGTCAAAACCATCTTGAATTAAATATTGGGTAGATGCTTCCATTTCCCTCATATTTACTCTACCAGAAAGATATAGGTACTTGTTTAACAAATCTCCATGACGATTTTCTTCTGCTGTCCAAGCTCTTACCCACTTCATCCAACCGCCTTGCTCATTTCTAGAAACATCATTCACCATCATCAACCAAGATTCATAAGTTGGTAAAGCTTCTTCTGTAATTGTATCACCAATCAAAACAGCCATTAAATCGTAAGAAAGTTCTTTAGTACTTCCTTGTAAATCTCTAACCTCATCAAAAAAAGTTTCTTTACTAGCATCTGGCAAAAAATCTGCTGGCTGCCACATCTCTTCAACTGGCTTTAAATAATCAGCCATTTCATTAACCATAAACGGTTCTAAATAACTCATTACTTCTTTTCGCGATCCTACAGGTATTTCTATCATAAAAAATTTTAAAGTACAAATATAAGCATATACCTAAACAATAACGATAAATAGACTCATATTATGGTTTTATTCCTCAATTTTCATTACAAATACTAAACGCTTTATTTAATAATTAGATTGTTTGTTTAGTAAATAAGTATGCCCAATAAATTAATAAAAATTGAAATGGCAATCTTAAAATAGATAAGTAAAACATCAATCTTAAAAACTGATATTGGTCTATACTCATCTGGATGTTTGCAGGAAACACTGCAATTAGTAAACCAATTATTAACCAAGCACCAACCTTTCTTGTTTTATTAATTATTAATAAAATACCTGAAATAATTTCTAAAACCCCACTTAAGTAAATTAAAGTTAAAGGAAAGGGCAAATATGGCGGCATTATTTTCATATAAAATTGCGGCATCACAAAATGATTAATGCCTGCTATTAAATATACAATGCCCATTAGAATTGCGAAATGTTGCTTTTTCAATTTAGGATGAATTCTATTTTAATTAAATTGATAATATTTTGGGCGTTTATACGGGCTTTACACTATATCTTTTTTTTGCATATTCATAATGGTAAGAAAAGCAAAATAAGGATGCCATTTCAATCCCTAACGCAAAAATGTTTGAATCTTTATTAGCTCCCTTTTAAGATAAAAGGATTTCTTATTGATTCAATAAATCCATTAACATTATCAAATTTTGTGTTTTATTTTGCTTTTTGTGTGGTTTAAATCATACCGCTTTTTTAGACAATAGTTATTTAAATGATTATCGAATTAAGCTTTTTAAAATCTTTTTTACCAAACCAGGACCTTCGTATACAAAGCCTGTATATATTTGAATCAAACTTGCTCCTGCATCCAATTTTTCCTGAGCGTCTTTTGCAGAGTGAATTCCTCCTACCCCTATAATTGAAAAAGAATGATTTGATTTTTGTGATAAGTATTTAATTACTTCTGTAGAACGTTTAGTCAACGGTTTACCACTTAAACCTCCCATTTCACTTTTTTCTTTATCTGTCGCTATTAAATTATCACGAGAAATAGTAGTATTTGTTGCTATAACTCCGGCTATTTTTGTTTCCTGTACAATTTCAACGATATCATCCAATTGAGAATCCGTTAAATCTGGAGCAATTTTCAATAATATTGGCCGAGAAATATTATTTTTTAGATTTCGCTTTTGCAAAGTATTCAAAATGTTCATTAAAGGTTCTTTTTCTTGCAAATCCCTTAATCCAGGCGTATTTGGCGAGCTTACATTTACTACAAAATAATCTACCACATCAAATAAAACATCAAAACATTTAATATAGTCATTTACCGCATCTTGGTTTGGAGTGTTTTTATTCTTCCCTATGTTTCCACCAATTATTAATCCATCACGTTTAACGGTTTTTAATTTTCTAGCTAAAACTTCTACACCTTTATTGTTAAAACCCATTCTGTTAATCAGTGCATCATCGGCTTTAAGCCTAAACATTCTTGGCTTTTCATTTCCCGGTTGCGGTAAAGGGGTGACTGTACCAACCTCAATAAATCCAAAACCAAAATTTGAAAACTCTTCTATAAATTCCCCATTTTTATCAAAGCCAGCAGCTAAACCGACAGGATTTTTAAACTCTAATCCAAAAACAGTTTTTTTTAATGACGGATGTTTAAGATCATATACAGATTTCATCAACTTAGGGAATCCCCATACTTTCTGCATCAATTTTAAAGCATCAGTTACCGTATAGTGTATGCCTTCTGGATTAAATTTAAAAAGTATTTTTTTGATGAGTTTGTACATGAAACAAATTTAAAATCTATTTTCAATTAAAAGGGTAAGGTTTTTGATTTTGATGTTAAAACATCATGATGATATGAAAAGTCCACTTATAAAAACATTAGTATTAGGAATGAGTGCTGGAATGCGAACTATGGTTCCACTCTCTATTATGAGCACAAATTTCCATAAGAATAAGCAGATTAATCTCAAAAATTCTAAATTTAATTTTATCCAAACAGGGGTTGTTTCTACTTTATTGGATATGGCTGCTTTAGGTGAATTAGCAGGAGATAAAAACCCAAATATTCCTGATAGAACCGAAGCAATGGGTGTTATTGGTAGAGCCTTGTCAGGCGCATTTGTCGGTGCAACAATTTATAAAGCCTCATTTCGCAATCCGGTAAATGGTGCAGTTATAGGTGCAATATCTGCAGTTGCTTCAACTTTTATATTTTTTCATTTAAGAAAATCATTAGCAAAAAAAACACATAATGATAAAATTTTAGGCATGGCAGAAGATGCTTTAGCATTTACCGCAGGCAAAGTTCTTAAATAACTGATTTATTGATAAATTTTAAATTTACTATTATGACATTTCAAGACAGAAAAGACAAAGGAAAAAATTGGGAAAAGGTTAAAAAAAAAAGAGAAGAACTAAATGATGAGACTTTAGAAGAAGCAAATCATCCCAAATCAATTTATAAGCAAGTTGATGATGATTTACAAGAGAAGGAAGACAAAAAGTTGAAATAGTTATTAAAAATAAAACCCTCTTAGCAAATGGCTAAGAGGGTTTTTAAAATATTAATTTTTTATAATCTAAATTCTAGAAACCTAAACCAACTGTAAATGCTCTAACTTTTACAGGAAAAACTCCAACTTCAGTTGCGGAACCTAGAGATAAATTAATTGTATATATTTTAGTGGTAATACCTGTTGTTAATATAGCATAACCAACACCACTTACTGCGCCAATATCAAACCCATTAGATGCATCAGCATTTACTCTTAATTTACCAATTCTAGTTAATTTTCCGTCATTTGGTGTTGCTAATCTATACAAACTATCAGTTTTAACATTAATTGTATATAAAGTTGTACTTGTAGTTGTTGGATAAGAATTATAACTATAGGCTGCTGCTGTTTGTTCTACATCACCACCACTTATTGCAACATCAGCAGTGTTAACTCCAGTAGCTACTGCATACCTTAAGTTTTGACCCGTATTACTAGTAATTCTTATAGCGTCAGCTGTAGGATTAAAATCAAATCCAAAATTAGTTCCCGATAATAAAGGAATTAATGGTAAAGGAGTTACTGCTGTAGCTACTCCACTTGATGGATTAATTGTATAAATTCTACTTGTACTACCTAAAGCATATAATTGACCATTTAATGGTCTAAAATCTAAACCTACAATGTTCTCACCCGTTTGTAAACCAGTAATTGGTTTAGTAATTGGCTCTGGTTTAGTTAAGTTAAATATCATTAAACCATTAGTTTCGTTTACTGCATAAGCAACCGGTGCTGGTGCAATAGCTATTCCAATTAATGATGTAGCTGCAACCCCATTGTTTGGTGTTGGGAATGGAATTAAACCTAAATCTGTCGCTTTACCAGTTGTTAAATCAATTTGAAATAAAGTTGGAGTGCCAGCTACAGCATTCACAGCCGAAGATGGATTTGCTGGAGGACCAGTTACAATCCCTCCCACAGGAATAGCAGGAACAGAAGCATTATTAAAAACAACCAAAGCTTCACCAGTTGGAGCAATATCAAAACCACCAGGACGATTATTTGTAATATTTGCATTATAAGCAGCAGAATAAGTAGATAATGCTACTGGAATAGTTGGCACACCTAAAGAACCTATTAAAGTTAAAGTACCTACATTAGCATCTTGCTTATATAAATTTCCAGAATTGAAATCTACATCAAACAACTCTGTGGTAGTTACTCCACTGGTATTGTTAGTGTAAGCTACTTCTCCTAACACTGCATTGGTGCCACCATTAATGTTACCGTCTGTTGCAACTACAGTTCCATCCTCAGGATTTAACCTTAAATTTTGACCAGATTTTGTAACTAATCTAATTCTATCTACCGTAGGGTTAAAATCAAAGCCTGCAATACCACCAGAAATAGCTGGTGTAAAAGCTGTTGCGTTTACTGCTTTTGCAACTCCTGTAATTGGATTTAAAATATACAACCTACTTTGGCTACTTACTCCGTATAAAATACCAGTTGCAGGACGATAATCAATAGCTAAAATGCTTTCGCCAGTTATTAACCCTGTAATAGAAACTGCAGCGCCAACTAATTGGTTAGTATTATTTGCATTATATCTAATTAGTTGACCACCTGTACTTACAGTGTTTGTATTTGTTAGTCCAACAAATGCAATGTTAGGTTTTACACCAGTTGCATTAATTGAAAGGTCATCATCTTGCTTACAAGATGTGATAGAACCAATGATTAGAGCTATGAGCCCCATCATTTTTATGTTTGAATTTAAAAATCTCATTTTCATTTTTTTATTTTGATTAATAAGTAGATACATTAATTAAAAATATATCTTAATCCAAATTGCATACTGTATGTAGAACCAAATCCAACATTATCTCTTAAAATTGTTGGTGCTGGTATACTACCATCAAATTGTAATCTATACGTTGGCTTTGTTGCGCCGCCTGGAGTTAATAAAGCTTGATTAGTTGGAACTAATAACTGACTTCTAACTAATGATTGGCGAACTCCCCACTCTTTACTAATTAAGTTACCTAAATTCTGAACAGTCAAATTGAATTGAACAGTATTTCTTTTTTTACCAACATTAACAAATAAATCTTGCAATAAGTTGAAATCTACTGTACCTAACCAAGGTAAAAGTCCACCATTACGTTCTGCATATTTTCCTCTTCTAGAGTTTAAATAATCATCTTGTTGGATCAAGTTAAAAAACAAATCACTTTGTTGCTGTGCAGTGTAAGTAACTGCATTTGGCGCAGTACCTGCTGTAAACGGAGTAAATGTAATTTCACTTGGATCTCTTGGCACATAAATCAAATCTGCATTAGCACCATCTCTGTTCATGTCTAAAGAATAGGTATAAGAAACTCTTCCTTGAGAACTACCTTCGTAAATAAATGAAAGTGTAGTACCAAGGTTTTTTAAATATTCCTTTTTATAAGTTAAACCAGCAATAACTCTATCAGGTAAAAAACCATTATTGCTTAACTCTTTTGCATTAGAACCATTTACCGTTGCATTACCTAACCAAGAGCCTGATGGTTGGTCACCACCACCATCAAAATAATTTTTACCCTCTTGTTTTGTGTAAGCTAAAAATGCAGATAAACCATTATTAAACTGTTTATTTAAACTAGCAGTGATTGAATAATTGTAACCACCACTTGCATTATCTAAAACGTAAGTATTAAAAGCACCTGTTGCTGTAGTACTAGGTATTCCAGTTCCAGAAAGCTTATTAATAAATTTATCAGCATTTGCATTTGGATAGATTATTCTATTATCAGGATAACCTGCCACATTTAAAGGTGCTGCTTTATTTGGATCTAAATTAGGATTTCTAAAGAAAACCTGATTGATATCATAATTGTAAATACCTTCAATAGTTCCAACAAGCCCTAATGGTAATTTAGCATCGATAGCTAAACTTGTTTTAAATACTTGTGGTGACTTAACATTTGGACTCAGTAATGAAATTGCAGAAGGTACTGCAGTTCCAGCTAATGGTTGAGTTGCTGGTAAATAGAAATTAGGGTCTGGATTAAATGGAAAGGGCACACCACCAAAATTTGTTCCTTGCTCTATTTGAGAAAATTGTAATAATCCAGAATCTCCTGCTTGAGATACGATCCAAACTCTAGGTATACCGCCAGAATAAATTCCTGTTGAACCTCTAAATTGTAAAGTTCTATCACCATTAATATCATAGTTAAATCCAAATCTTGGAGAAACTAAAAGAGCGGATGATGGTAAAACTCCTGTATCTAGCTTTTCTCCATTTGCAAAAGTTAATGGTGTTACTAAAGGATGAGAAAGCAAATCTTGTGTATAGGTATATAAATCTCCCCTTACACCAAAAGATAAACGTAATTTATCATTTACTGTAAAATCATCCTGTGCATAAACTGAATATTTAGCATCTTTAAATGTAGGGAAAGCTTGTGCATAACCAGGTGTTAAAGAAAACGTTTTTGCATAAGCAAGAGGATTTGCTAGCGACTTAAAATCTTCAAAAGAATTATAAATATAATATGAAGTACCAAAACGTTGAAAACCGTTTTTAGTAACCGTACTTTCAAATTCTACACCACCTAACAAATTGTGATTTCCAATAGTAGTTTGTATATAATCAATAAAATTGTAAGCTTCTACGTCCCTAAGGTTACCAAATGTGAATGGTTCGTAACCAAAAGAAGTAAATGGACGACCATCCTTTAAAATATCTACTAATGGAAATTCAGAACTTTCTGATGTACGAGGTTCATTTTGATTTGAGTAAGAACCCCTAAATGTATTAGAATATTTTCCACCACCAAAAGATGTGTTTAATTCTGTTACTAAGGAATAATAATTATTATCAGTAAAATAATTTGAATTCTGGAAAGCTAAAGCATTATTATCAGTTCTATTTCCAGTTACTGGATATACGTTACCTTGTAATGGATTTGTAGAATTACTTAAGAAAGATGGAGTTTTACTTTCTAATTGGCTATACCTTACAGAAAATTTATTGTTTTTGTTGATATTCCAATCTAAACGACCTAAAATGTTTAATCGCTCACTTTCAAAACCATAACCATCATAAGCACCAGTTTCATATCCATAAGTGTCTCTTAGATATTGGCTAATCTCATCAAGTTCAGCTCTGGTTGGCCTGTTAGCCCTTGGATTTGAAGGAAAATCTGTTGGAACTATTGATGCTATTCTGCTTTGTCCGGGTCTAGCCTGTTTATCAGACTCCACACTACCAAAGAAAAATAATTTATCTTTAATTATAGGTCCACCAATTCTTGCCCCGTAAATTTTAACATCATTAGGATTAGGAATTAATTCATCGTATCCTTTTACCTTAGTTCCAACATTATTTTGATTTCTAAAATAAGTATAAGCAGAACCAGAAAATTCGTTAGTTCCTGATCTAGTAGTTGCATTAACTGCTCCACCTATAAAACCAGATTGTCTTACGTCAACAGGAGAAACATTTATTGAAATCTCTGCAAGAGCGTCTAAAACAATAGGATTAGCTCCATTTCCCGGTAAATTAGCGCCAATACCAAAACTATTATTAAAGTTTGCACCATCAACGGTAATATTATTTTGGCGATAATTACCACCACCAATTGATTGGCCTTGTGCTTGTGGAGTAACACGTGTGATGTCATTAATACTTCTACCAATTGTTGGTATAGTGTTAATTTCTCTAGTACCAACATTAGTCACTGCACCAGATCTATCAGAACTTAGTATAGAATTACCACCGGCAGTAACTACAACTTCATTTAATTGTGTACTTGTTTGAGAAAGCGTTACATTTAAAACGAAGGGTTCACCTAAAGTTAAATAGATGCCTTCTGCTGTTTTTGGTTGTAAACCAATAAAGGTAATTTCTACTTTGTATGGACCACCAGGTCTCATATTTAATAAATTATACCTTCCTTCTGAATTTGTGTTTGCTGCATATACAGTACCAGTAGGAAGGTGGGTTGCTTTTACTGTAGCGCCAATAATTGTTTCTTTCGAATCTTTTACTGTACCTGACATACTACCCGTTGTTACTTGAGCAAATGATGTTAATCCTGCAATTAACATCATTATCAATAACATAAAATTAATTTGTAATTTTCTTTTCATGTGTGTTAAGTGAAAAATGAATTTTGGACAAATGTAAATAGCAAATGTTATATATTATCAGATTCTATGTTAAATTAATGTTAACAATTGCATGTTATTATTAACATTTTTAGAAAATAATGTGGACATTAATTACATGTTTGTTAATTAATATTTGTTAGCTATTATTTTATTAAATTCGCAATTCAAATATAATCACATGAATTACGATTTAATAGTTATTGGCAGCGGCCCAGGAGGTTACGTTGCTGCAATTAGGGCGGCTCAATTAGGTTTAAAAACTGCTATTGTAGAAAAAGAATCTTTAGGTGGTGTTTGTTTAAATTGGGGTTGTATCCCAACTAAGGCATTATTAAAAAGCGCACAGGTTTTTGAGTATATACATCATGCTACCGAATATGGTATCAATGTTGGTGAATCTTCTGCAGATTTTGGTGCTGTAGTGAAGAGAAGTAGAGGTGTAGCTGATGGAATGAGTAAAGGAATTCAATTTTTGATGAAGAAAAACAAGATCGATGTGATCATGGGTATTGGAAAAATCAAAAAAGGTGGGCAGGTAGAAGTTAAATTAGAAGATGGTACCACCAAAGAATATGAGGCTAAAAATATTATTTTAGCTACTGGTGGGCGATCTAGAGAATTACCTCATATTAAACAAGATGGTAAAAAAGTAATTGGTTATAGAGAAGCAATGACTTTACCAAATCTTCCAAAATCAATGATTGTAATGGGTTCTGGCGCCATTGGTGTCGAGTTTGCTTATTTCTACGCAACCATGGGAACTAAAGTAACTATTGTAGAATTTTTAGATAATATTGTCCCTGTGGAAGATGAAGACGTTCGAAACAACTGAATCGTTCTTTCAAAAAAGTGGGTATCGACATCATGACTAAATCATCTGTTGAAAAAATTGATAGCACTGGAGATACTTGCAAAGTAACTGTTAAAACAGATGCGGGAGAAAAAGTTTTAGAGGCAGAAATAGTTTTATCTGCAGTTGGATATACTCCAAACTTGGAAAATTTAGGCTTAGAAGAATTAGGAATAAAAGTAGATAAAGGAAGAGTAGTTACCGATGCTTATTATAAAACTAATGTGGATGGTGTTTATGCCATAGGCGATATTGTAGGTGGACAAGCTTTAGCTCACGTTGCATCGGCAGAAGGAATAATTTGTGTGGAAAAAATTGCAGGTCATCATCCAGAACCTTTAAACTATGGAAACATTCCTGGTTGTACTTATTGCTCCCCAGAAATTGCTTCTGTTGGTATGACGGAAAAGAAAGCCAAAGAAGCTGGCTATGAATTAAAGATTGGTAAATTCCCTTTTTCAGCATCAGGTAAAGCGAGCGCTTCTGGAGCTAAAGATGGTTTTGTAAAACTTATTTTTGATGCAAAATATGGTGAATTACTAGGTGCACACATGATTGGAAATAATGTAACTGAAATGATTGCAGAATTAGTAGTTGCCCGTAAATTAGAAACTACAGGAATGGAGATCATTAAATCTGTTCATCCACACCCAACTATGAGTGAAGCAATTATGGAAGCTGCCGCTGATGCTTACGGCGAAGTGATACATTTATAGTATTTCTTTTTATTAAATTAAAAATCCTATTAATTAGAGGCATCTTACCTTCTATTTGATAGGATTTTTAGGTTAATCCAATTAAACAATCTTCTCTAAGATTTAAAAATTATTTTTGACTATTTTTGTCAAAAATAATTTTTCACCATGGAAAGTTTCGGAACTAAAATTAAAAACTTAAGAGAAAATAAAAATTTGCCGCTTAGGATAGTTTCTACCGATTTAAATATTGACCAAGCAATTCTTAGTAAAATTGAAAGAAACATTAGGAAGGCAAATAGAGAACTAGTGATAAAAATTTCTGATTATTTTAGAATAAATAGAGATGATTTGCTTATTGCCTGGTTGTCTGATAAACTTGCATTAGAGTTGGAGGATGAAGATAACGCAATAAAAGCTTTAAAAGTAGCTGAAGAAAAAGTGAACTATATAACTCGTTCAAAGAGGAAAATAAATCTTATAGAAACAATTAAGTCTGTTTTAAAAGCGGATGGAAGAGTTAATAATGCGTATCTGTTTGGTTCATTAGCAAGAGGGGAAGAAAATTTTGAAAGCGATATTGATTTATTAATTGAGCTTAATCAAGATAAAAAATATTCTATGTTCGATATTCTAGACCTAGAATACCTTTTAACAACATCCATTTATAGAAAAGTTGATTTAGTAGAAAAAGGTTTTTTAAAAGATTTCTCTGTAAAATCTGCACAAAAAGATATGATAAAAATTTATGGATAAACCATCAGATAAACAAAGAATTCTCCATATTCTAAAAGCTATTCATTTAATTGAGGATTTTGTATTAAATATTGACGAACCTGAATTTATAGAAGATATAAAATTGCAGAGTGCTATACAATATCAATTCTTAGTTATAGGCGAAGCCACGAAATATATAGATGATGCTATTTTAAAAAAATACAATTATCCTTGGCACATTCCAAAATCTTTCAGAAATTTTATTATTCACGAATATCACGGCGTAAAAATGGAAAGGATTTATTACGCATCAAAAGATTTAGAAAAACTTAAAACTCAAATCCAATTAATATTAAAGAATGAATTTAATTCTTAACTTTTTTCAAAATATCTTCTATAATCAAATCTGCATGGATTCTTGAGTTTTCTATAAACCATAAATGAGTATCCATTCCGCCGCAAACTACACCAGCTAAATAAATACCTTTTCTATTGGTTTCCATCGTCAAGAGATTATGCTCTGGATATTTATATTCATCATCGCTTAAAGCCACTCCCATTTTTTTAAGAAAATCAAAATTAGGTTCATAGCCTGTAAGTGCCAACACAAAATCATTATCTAAAATAATTTTATTCTCTGGGGTTTCAATCTCCACTTCTTGTTCGCTCACTTTCGATAATGAAGAATTAAAATATGCTTTAATACTTCCCTCTTCAATTCTGTTGATAATATCTGGGCGAACCCAATATTTTACCCGATCGTTTATCTTTTCTCCTCGTATCACCATCGTTACCTCTGCCCCTTTCCTATAACATTCTAAGGCAGCATCAACTGAAGAATTACTGGCCCCAACTACTAAAACTTTCTGCATAGCATAGAAATGTGGATTTTTATAATAGTGCTTTACTTTCGTCAATTCCTCTCCAGGAATATTCATTAGAGAAGGTAAATCATAAAAACCAGTAGAGATAATGATATTTTTTACGAGGTAAGATTTTTTAGATGTTTTTACAAGATATTCACCATTCTTATTTTCTAATCCATTTACACTTTCAAATAAATTGATATTTAACTCAAATTTTAAGGCAACTCTACGATAATATTCTAAAGCTTCTTCTCTGGTAGGTTTAGGGCTATTAGAAACAAAAGGAACTTCACCAATCTCCAGCTTTTCAGAGGTAGAAAAGAAAGTCATATTTTGCGGGTAATTGTAAAGTGAATTAACTAAACAACCTTTTTCTATGATGATATAAGAAAGCCCAGCAGCATTTGCCTTTATTCCACATACTAAACCAATGGGTCCTGCTCCAATAATTAAAATATCGTATTGTTCCATATCCTTAAATAACCTACATTTTAATCAATGGTTTGAATTGGTACTAAACACTTATTCAATTCTAAAATTTTCAAATATTTCGTTTCGTGATGATATGAATTGTGGAAATGATTATAACAAAAAAGGGCTCATTTTTATTGAACCCTTCATGTTTTATTGATTGTCTCTCCACTCGTAAACCCAAGCAGATTGTATCTGTTCCAGATGACCTTCATTACATTCTTCTTTTGTTCCTTTAAAATGAGGCAAGGTTAAAACCCAATCCATCATTTCTGTAAAACGAACCCTATATATTTTAGATTCACCAAACTCATCACCCATCTTTTCATACAAACCCATGGCAATATCTTCATAATCATTCCAATGGATGGGAAGTGCAAATTTATCTTGATTCATAATTTTTTATTTAATGTCCGAGGAATTGAGATTGATCTGGGATGGTAATTTCTAAATCTCCATCTATAAATACACATTGACAACCCAATCTTGAGGTAATATGTGGGTTTATAGCTCTATCAATAAAATCCTCTTCCTTATCAGAAATCTCTTGAATGTGTTCTTCACCTTTATTTACATAAACATGGCATGTGCTGCATCCACAAACTCCTCCACAATTATGCTGTAATTCTATTCCATTATCAAGGCAAACATCTAAAACCGACTCTCCTTCTGCAACAGGAAGTTCTATAGTTTCATGACCTTTTTCCTCAAAGTTTATTTTTACTTTATAAATATTCATGCGATTGCAAAAATAGCAATTTATTTATGGCTCAAATTAGAAGCTTGATACATTTTTACTATGTCTTGACTTACAACAGTATATATATTCTGGAGCTGGGGATAAGTGCTAAGTAATTGTAAATGTTTATTGATAGTGATTGCATCGTTTCTTTTAGCAGGACCCGTTTGTATCTTAATTGGTGAATTAAGCATCGCTTTTTGAGCTGTTTCTAAAATCAACGGTCTTAATAAATCAAAATTTAGATTAGAATCTTGAACCAATTTTTCTGCAATGGCATAAAAATGATTGGTAAAATTACAAGCAAAAACTGCTGAGATATGGATTAGCATCCTATTTTCTGAATCTACTTTTTCTACTTTTTGGGAAAGCTTTTTAGCAATCATTAACAGTTGCTCCTCTGATTGCAAATGATTGGCTTCGATCAAAAGAGGAATGGAAGAAAAATCAAGATTATGATGTTTAGAAAATGTCTGTAGTGGATATAAAACCCCGCAGTTTTGAGCGTATTTCTCTAAAATAGATATACTCGTAGAACCTGAAGTATGTAATATTAATTGCTGTTGATTGGAAATTGGAATCTGAGCTACCACACTTTCAATCGCATCATCGCTAACTGCAAGAATAATTACGTCAATTTGATTGCTTAAGTCAGCAATTTGAGGGATAGAATTTGCCCCAATCTCTAAAGCGAAATCAATTGCATTATTATGATTACGACTCCAAACTTGCTTTATTGGATAACCAGCTTTTATTATTGACTTAGATAAATGCGTAGCTACATTCCCTGAACCAAGAATTGCTACTTTCATGCAGTTTTAACATCTTTTGCCCTTCTAAAAATAGATAGCAAAAATCCAATAATCATAATAATAGTTCCTCCCCAAAATAAATTGATATATGGAAAAGTAATTGCTTTTAATACAATCCAATCTCTTTTATCTTCTTTTGGTTTTTCATAAACTGTAAGTTCCAATTTATCTTTTTCGGGCAAAATATTTGTAAATCGCAACTTTAATCCAGCTTCATCTACTTTTTTACCAAAATCAACTTTGGTATTGCCTTTAATTAAAAAGATAGGTTCCGCTTTGAATTTAGCATTATTAGCTTCTATTTCTAAATTCATTCCTATTGCAACATCTCCCTTTGTTAAAGGAATATCCTTAATAGTTGCATCTTTATTAATTGATTTAACTACTAAAAATCCCTGTCTAAACCTTACTGTGTCCCCAACAGAAACTTCATGAATAATTGGCTTTTGATAATTCTCATCATCAGAATGTCCTTCATGATCATCATGTTCATCTTCTTTTAAAGGAACACTACTAACGTGAGTATAAACATCATGCAATAAATAATGCTTGGTATCTGGTGAGGCAATAATCTGCTTCATCTTGGCATTTTGTTGTGCATTTGGATAAAGATTAAAATTCTCTTTTACCTTTCCTTCGGGATTAATTACCTTATAATTTACTCTATAATAAGTATTAACTCCTGATGTTGAATCTCCTAAATAAGTAACCGTATATTCAGCCATTTTAGTCGGCTCGTTTTTATATAAAATAATATTTTCACGGGGATTATTATTCTTTGCAAACTCATCTCCAAATCCTATTCCTGTATTGTTTGTAGAAATCACTTTATTATTTGCCGCAGCAATTAAAGCTCCTATCAATATAAATGCAAAGCCAATATGTGCTACTGCAGAGCCTGATAGTTTCCATTTCCCTTTAAAAGCATCTCCTAATAATCTTGCATTACATAAAATTGAAAAGATAGCGGCCCAAGTCATCAAAACATACATTACATTTTGATAAATTTGAGTAATGTAAACCACAATTGCAGTTAGTAAAATAGCCATTACGAAAGATACTCCCAAGCTGATTAAAAACTTACGAACATCAGTTTTCTTATATTTTAAAAATTGTGAAAAAGCAGATATAGTTGCTATCGCGAATGCAAAAGCAATTTGCCATTTATTGTAGTGCTGAATAACATTGATTGGAGGTGCAATTGAAGCACCAAATATCTTGTTATAAACAGGTATGGAAGTAGTTGCGATTATTTGGATACAAGAAACTACTAAAACAATAGCACCTATAAATAACCAAAACTCCCTGGAGTAAGTATCCTCATCTTTCTTTGTAATGGGAAGTTTTTTCCAGTTGATGATGATGAGTACGGTTGCTAAAATGATAAAAGCAAACATGTATATTAATAACTGTCCACTCATTCCTAAATCTGTAAAAGCGTGTACAGAAGTATCACCTAAAATTCCACTTCTTGTTAAAAAAGAAGCGTACAACACTAAAATAAAACTAATGATGATCAAGAAAATAGCTGTAAAATAAGAATGGCCAGAGTTTTTATAGGCGATCATTACATGTACGCCCGCAATCAGTGTAAGCCAAGGAATAATAGAAGCATTCTCTACTGGATCCCAAGCCCAAAAACCGCCAAAGTTTAAAGCTTCATAAGCCCAAAAAGAACCCATAATAATTCCAGTCCCTAAAACCATTACCGCAAACAATGCCCATGGTAAAGCTGGTTTAACCCAATCAGAATATCTTTTTTGCCATAAAGCAGCAATTCCATAAGAAAACGGAACAACCATAGATGCAAAACCCAAAAATAAAGTTGGTGGGTGTATCACCATCCAATAATTTTGCAATAACGGATTTAAACCATTACCATCTTGTATTAAGCTCAAGTAATCTGCTCTAGAGAAAATAGGTATGTCTATTGCTTGTCTTAACAATATGAAAGGTGAGGATCCTATCTTGACTCCCAAAATCTCGACGCCAAGTAACATGGTCGTGAGAAAAAATTGAGATAATGAGATGACTGTCATTACACTATTTTCCCAAGATTTGGCTTTAACAATTAGAATACAACCTAAAACGCCTTGCCAAAATGTCCATAACCAAAAACTTCCCTCCTGACCTTCCCAAAAACAAGAAATAATGTAATAGACAGGCAGAGTTTTGGAGGAATGTGCATAAGCATAATGATACTCGAAATAATGGCTGTATATAATATAGAACAAACAAACGCCAATACCTATTACCGCAAACAAGTTTAAACGATAAGCAAAACGAGCCAAATTATGCCAAGATAAATCTAGTTTATCTTTAGTAACCGTTGCAAAATAGTAACTAATTAAAGCGATTAAAGAAGTGCCAAAAGAAAGAACAATGAAGAACTGACCGATTCTACCCGGCAACAGGTGTTCGCCTGCGAATTGTATATCCATTAAATAAATTAAATATTAGCCTGTTTATTGGCTTTAAATTCTGTGACCTCAATTTTATCTTGAGTGTATTTAGAAGGGCATTTCATTAAAATTTTATTTGCCTGAAAAGAGCCACCGCTCATTTGCCCGGTTAAAACTATTTGTTCAGATTTTTCAAAATCCTGAGGTTTAGTTCCTGTAAATTCCACTTTACATTCTTTGCCTTTATTATCAATCATGTAAAAAGAAAAATAGTTGGCATCCTGTTGTGGATTATAAACCATTTCTTTAGACTTATTTAACTTACCTACAATGTGTAGCTCTTTTTGGGTTTCCTTGGCCTCAGAAAAAGAACCATAAGTACTACTATCAGCGTAGGTACTCACAATTACTCCAATAGCTATAGCTATAATGATCATCCCAATAATTGAACTTTTTTTCATAATGGTTTATCTTGGATACTTAATTATACAAAAATACGAAACCCTAATGGTAACAATAAATTATAACAAAAATGTTATCTATTAAGAAAACTTCTAAATAATAAATTATTTCCCTTAAAATTATTAAAAATAAATTTTTTTGATCTAAATAAATAAGTTGTTGGTAGAATCCTATTTAAGATGAGGTTTTTGATTAAATTTTCAAAATAAATTTATCTATCCCAAATATTCTTTTGTATTAAATTGATTTTATCTTCAAAAAAAAGTTGTGTGCTATTTTCAAAAGCACTTGTTTTATCTGATACGAAAAATTGATACTTTGGTGGTGAAGTATTAGTATTTAAAAGATTTAAATTAGAAAGTTTAAGTTTCACATCTTCTGCAACTATTTCTGCGGTATTTAAAATTTCGACTTTCCCTTTAAAAAATTCATTTATTTCATTTTTAACAAGTGGATAATGGGTACAAGCCAAAATAAGTGAATCAATTTTTTTAAGTTTTGGAGATGATAAATAAGCGTTAATAATAGTTTTACTAATATTATTTTCGAAAAAACCTTCCTCAATCATTGGTGCTAATAAAGGTGTAGCTAAAGATTGCACTTGTATGCCAGGAATACTTTCCTTTAACTTTTTGGCATAAATGTCCGACTTAATGGTAGCTTTTGTAGCAATTACCCCAATTCTCTTAAAATTAGGTTGAGATTTACAGAAAGAAACAACAGGATCAATCACATTTAAAATTGGTAACTCAGCGCCTAAAAATTCTTTTAAATCATTGTATCCTAAAGATGAGGCTGTATTACATGCAATAACAATTGCCTTACATCCTTGCGCTTGTAAAAACTTACCAATTTTTAAGCTATAATATTTTATGGCTTCAGCACTTTTATCACCATAAGGCATATGAGCTGTATCTCCGAAATACACCAAATTTTCATGTGGTAAAACTTGGCGTATTGCATTAGCTACGGTTAAACCACCAATTCCTGAATCGAAAATACCTATTGGACTTTGCATTATTTATTTGGTAAAAGCGGAAAGCTTAAAGCTGTTGAACGAAAGTAATGATTAAAATCGAAGTTGATTTATCAATATTTTTTTGAACTTATCCTCCAGACTTAAGAAGTTTTAAAAACTTCGTAAGTCTGAGAATTCGAACATGCCTAAAAATGAAAAATGCGAAATAGATTATTCATCTGCTTCGCATTAGCTTTTTTTTAGCTTTTAGCTTTATGCTTTTTTGATAGCTTATTTAAGTCCTAATTTAATTTTAACATCTGGCATAATGTTGATACCACCGTCAAAATAAACAATACCTGGTTGAGTTGTATCAAAAACATAAGCGTAACCTTTTTCTTTAGCTACAACTTTAACCGCATCTTCTGCTTTCTTTAAAATTGGATCATAAAGCTCACCTCTTTTCTTTTCAAAATCTTCACCAGCTTTTTGTTGAAACTCTTCAATACGCTTTTGTAAATCTTGTATTTCTTTTACTTTAGCATCTTTTAAGGCATCACTCAAAGTTTTTTCTGCACCTTGAAAAGCCTGTACTTTTGTTTGATACTCTGTATACATCGTTTTACCATCTGCATCTAGAGAAGCTTTAAAAGTTTCTAATTGTTTATCAGCATTTACCACTTCTGGCATAGCTTTAATTAATTCTGCAGAATTAATATGAGCAATTTTTTGTTGTGCACTTACTATATTACCAGCAAATAATAATCCTCCAGCTACTAATGCAATCTTAAATAATTTTTTCATTTTCGTTAATTGTGTGTATTTAATTTGATTTACTATTTTAAAATATTTTTTGCTAATTAGCAAATGTTCCTGGCTTATAACCCAATTTTGTAATGATATCATTGGTAGCGTTAAAGTTAGCTCTACCAAAAAGCAAATTTACAGAGCTTTTATCTAATATCATATCAATATTCTCTTTATTTGCATATTCCTCAATTGTTTTGCCAACTCTTTCCTGAATCGGCTTTATTAATCTTAGCTTTTGCTTATAAAGTTCTCCTTCAAACCCAAACTTAACTTGCTGTAGGTTCTTTGCCTCATTTTCTTTTTGTAGGATATCTGCTTCTCTTTTTTTCCTCATATCTTGAGTTAATAAAACCTGATCGGCTTGATATTCTTTTTGCATTTTATCTACTTCAGCAAACTTATCGTTAATCTCACTTTGCCATTTTTCTGACATTGCATTTAACTGTTTCTGTGCTGAGGAATACTCTGGAATATGTTGTAAAACGTATTCTGCATCTACAAAGGCTAAACGTTGTGCTTTTGCAGTAACGCTAGCAATAACGAGAAAAATACAAATACTGATACACTTTTTCATCTTTTTTACATTTTGATGTGGATGTATTTAATTAAACCCGCCTAGCTGTTGTGCAATACTAAAGTGAAACTGACCTTTATTTGCAGCCGCATTTCCAGGGATAGCATCAAAACCATACCCATAATCAATACCTAGCAAACCAAATATTGGTAAGAAGATTCTAGCACCAACACCCACAGATCTTTTAACATTAAACGGATTAAATTCACTAAACTTATTCCAGGTATTACCACCCTCGGCGAAAGCCAAAACAAATACAGTTGCTGATTGATTTAATGTAATTGGATGCCTTAATTCTAAAACATATTTGTTAAAAATTGGACTACCTGCAGTGGTAATCGAACCTTCTGGTATAATTGAATTATTAGAATAGCCTCTTAAACCTATCACTTCAGATCCCTGTAAAAAATCGAATCCTTGTAAACCATCACCACCTAATTTAAATCTACCAAAGGGAGCTTGTCCAACTTCTTTGTTATAGTATCCAATAAATCCAAATTGTGCTTGGGCTTTTAATATCAGTTTACCATATACTCTTTGGAAAAACTGAGACTCAAATTTCCATTTATGATATTCTGCAAACTTATACTTATCTGAAGTTGATATATTATTGTAATTCTTACCGTTAAAAGCCGAATATGGTAAAGTTGCTTGAACAGTAAATTTAATATTTGAACCTGTTGTTGGGAAAATTTGTTGATCTGTAGAAGCTCTGCTAAATACCTGGCTTAAACTTAAATCGTAAGAATCTCCATTTTCAAACAAATATCCTTGGTAATTATTTAACTTAAACTGTTGTAAGTTAGCAGCATAATCTACTCTAAAATAATCATCAGGCCATTTTAGTTGCTTACCTAAACTAAATGTTAAACCATTTAATCTAATCTTATTCAAGTTTGGGTCTCCTTTTGATAATCCATTACTTTGCAAAGATGTAAATGCACTAATTCCAAAATAAATTGGTTTTTTACCTCCAAACCAAGGTTCAGAGAAAGAGAAACTATAAGACTGATAGAATTTACCATTTGTTTGACCCCTAATACTCAATTTCTGTCCATCGCCCCTAGGCAAAGGCTTATACTCTTTTAGATTGAAAAGATTTTTTGCAGAGAAATTATTAAAGGTAAGTCCTAAAGTACCTACAACTCTTCCACCACCAAAACCACCAGAAAGTTCTATCTGATCGGAAGGTTTTTCTACAACAGTATATTGGATATCAACTGTTCCATCTGCGGGATTAGGAATTGGTTTAATATCAATCTTTTGCTCATCAAAATTACCTAATTGAGAGATTTGCCTTTGTGAACGTACCAATAAATCTTTAGAGAATTTTTGACCTGGCTTAGTTCTGATTTCTCTTAAAACAACTTTATCATTAGTTACATCATTACCTTTTAAGATAATTTTATTGATGGTGTATTGTGGGCCTTCATAAATCCTGATTTCTAAATCAACAGTATCATTATAAATACGAGTTTGAACAGGATCTGCATTAAATGTTAAATAACCATCATTTAAATAAACAGAAGAAACGTCATCACTTGATGGACTACTTCTTAAGGTTTTATCGAGTTTAGCTTCGCTAAAAACCTCTCCTTTTTCTATTTTAAGAATTTGTTTTAATAAAGTGGAAGGATATTTTGCATTACCGGCAAACGTTATATTACCAAAATAATATTTAGGTCCTTCATGTAATTTTATATCAATATTTACTGATTTGTCATTAAATTTATAAACAGAATCTGAAATAATCTCCGCATCACGATAGCCTTTTTCTCTCATCTTGGCAATCATAGATTCTTTATCTTCTTCGTATTTATCTCTTAAAAATTTCCCAGAACCAAAAACCTTGTAGAAGGCCATTTCATGTGTCTTTTTAAGAAACTTTTTCAGCTTGGCATCAGAAAAATCTTTATTGCCATCTATATTAATCGCATTAACTTTTACCTTGCTTTTCTTATCTACGGTAACATTTACAATTCTGCTATTTACATCTGAAGTATCATTTACAGGGTCGATTTTAACCGTAGTATATAAATATCCTTTTTCATAAAAATGCTTTGTAATGATACTTGTAATGTTATTTTTTAAATTTTCATTAACAATCTTACCTTTTTGTTTATTCAGCTTTTCTTGAATATCTGTGGTTTCACTTTTTGTTAACCCTTTTAAAACTAATCTAGATACCCTTGGACGTTCTATTAAATTAATATCAAAAAATATCGAATCTCCGCTAATATGATTAACGTCTAAAGAAACATCATCAAATAAACCTTGAGCCCAAAGATTTTTTACTGCTCCGGAAGTTGCATCCCCAGGAACCAAAATACGATCGCCAATTGCTAATTTTGTAATCGTTATTAAAACCGATTTATCCAGATATTTAACGCCGTTTACCTCTATACCACCAATAGTATATTCTTTAGGATTTAAATAATCTAAATCTTTAGATTTATTTTCAGTACTAGGTCTTAATGCTGGAAATTGTGCAAATCCTTTAACGCTTACCGTAATAAGGAATATGATTAATAAAAAATTCTTCATTTATTTAATTATGGCGGCTAAATTACTTCTATTCTTTGTTAAATTTTGTTAAAAGTAAATTTAGGTTAGCTGCTCGCTTGTTAGGCCAAAACGGCGTTCTCTTTGTTGATAATTATATATTGCTTCAAATAGGTCTTCTCTTCTAAAATCTGGCCATAGCTTAGATGTAAAGTATAATTCGGCGTAAGCCAACTGCCACAACAGATAGTTACTAATGCGATGCTCGCCGCTGGTTCTTATCATTAACTCTGGGTCTGGCAAATTATGTGTAGAGAGGTATTTTTCGAATAATTTTTCATCAATATCATCTGGTTTTATTTTACCACTTGCAGCGTCCTCAGCCAATAGTTTTGTGGCATTTAAAATTTCCCATCTGCTACTATAAGAAAGGGCTAAAGTTAATGTAAGACGGGTATTCCCAGCTGTTTTCGCCATAGCTTCTTGCAACTCTTTGTAACATCTTGATGGTAAAGATTGCAAATCTCCAATGGCATTTAAGCGCACATTGTTATCCATCAATGTTTTGGTTTCTTTATTAATAGTACTTACTAAAAGCTCCATTAAAGCAGTAACCTCTAACTTTGGACGGTTCCAATTCTCTGTAGAAAAAGCATACATTGTTAAATTTTCTACCCCTATTTCAGCCGCACCTTCTACAGTATCACGTACTGCCAATACCCCATTTTTATGACCAAAAACCCTCATCTTGCCTTTTTCTTTTGCCCATCTTCCGTTTCCATCCATAATGATAGCAACATGTTTAGGTAATTTATCAAGGCTTAATTTTTCTCTAAAACTCATTTAATTTGATCGATATTCCAATTTAAAAGTAACAATTTTGGCTCACAAAGGTATAAGATAAGGTTATACCCACAAACACATATCCATCCTTTTTTCTAAAATCACCTCTTTGACTTCCAGGAACTGCATTTTGATTGACGGAGCGGTCTGATAAAGATTGTCTTATGATTGTTTTTTGTGGAGTACTTTCTTGCAATTCGGCTGCTGTTGCATATAAACCACTCACATCATCTAAATAATCTGTATTTAAGTTTCTATAGCCAATCTCGCCAATAATATTAAAATACTTCCCGAAATTATATTTAACTCCAGCACCAAAAGGAATAGAGTAAGTAGTTGTTTTATAATCAAAACCTTCGGTATCGTAATATTTTAATTCGTAAGTACTGCCATTATAATCTGTTTTAGGATTAAATAAGGTTAATGCTACTCCAGTAAAAACGAAAGGAGTGATTCTTTTTTGCATAAATTCAAATCCATAATCTAAAAAATTAAATTCTACCGTTAAATTACCTTCTGATATTGGAGAGTAAAAGCTTAGATTTCTGTTTACTTCTTGCGCATATTTTGATTTAGAATCGTTGTAGCTTACTTTACCTTTTAACGCCGCAAGTTTTAAAGACCAATAGCTATCAAAATTTCTTTTGATTTGAAAGCCTAATGCTGGCTCGGTGATTTTAAGATAATTGTTTTGATTTAAGTCGCCAATATAGCCCATGCCACCACCTGTTACACCAATCTCCCAAGTTTGTGCTTGTGCAAAAGATATAGAAAGTATAAAAAGTATAAATACTTTATAAATTTTATTCATTAAGAAGGCTTAGTAATTTCTGGTATCTATACCCCAAAGCAATTTATTTCTTAACGTAGAGAGGTAAGTTTCATTGTTTAACCTTACCAAATTTATATCAAAATTTGCTCGTTTTAAATGAAGTCTAAAATTCGCATCTATTACCTCTGTCCTAGAATCGCAGCTTACCAGATATTTAGAACTTCTTCCTTCAATCTCAAAAGTTAGCTCATTTTCATCAGATAAAATTACTGGCCTTACGTTTAAGTTATGGGGAGAAATTGGCGTAATTACAAAATTACCTGATCTGGGAAAAATAATAGGACCACCACAGCTTAAAGAATATGCGGTTGATCCTGTTGGCGTTGCAACAATTAACCCATCTGCCCAGTAGGAATTTAAAAATTCTCCATTTAAAAAACAATGGATTAAAATCATGGCAGATGTGTCTCTTTTTAATATGGTAAAATCATTAAGGGCAAAATTTAAATCGCCAAATAAACCCGGTTGTGATTCTACTTTTAATAAACTTCTTGTATCTAGAGTGAACTTTTTATGTATAAGACTATCAATAGCTGTTTTAATTCCTTCTTTATTGATACTAGCTAAAAAACCTAATCTGCCAAAGTTGATACCTATCATCGGAATTCCAGAATCACGAACTAAAGTGACGGTATCCAGCATCGTTCCATCGCCGCCAAGGCTTATCATTACATCTACATTTCCAACTAAATCTTTATGGCTATTAAAGGATTTGAAAGCTTTTGGTAAAAAGAGTTTATCTTTTAGAAAATCGTAGAAATCACTATAAATGAGCACTTCTACTTCCCATTCTACCAAACAATCAAACACTTGCTGAACGTAAGGTAATACTGAATTATTGAACTTTCTGCCGTAAACGCCTAATTTCATTTTAGTATCTTAAAAACTTAGATAATTCATCAAAGCGTCAAACCTGTCAGAATTTCCATCATTTTGTATAGAAGAGTTATAGGTAGCCAAAATTGTATAGTTATATCTTAAAAAAGAGGCAACAATTTGACTGATGTCTGTTTTATTAATCTTCAATGTAACCACCATCTTTGTAGAATCTGGGAGTATGTCTGTATAAGAGCTAAGTACTTGTGCATTTTCAGATTCTATAATTTGAGAGATATGAGCTAAAGAATTATCTCTAGTCCCTATTTCTAAAAGGATTATCCCTCCAGGTTGAGAAACAGAAGTAATATTTGCCATATATTCTACCATTGTATTTATAGATATTAAGCCTATATAGTTAAGCTTATCATCCAATACGGGTAAAACTGTTAGCTTTTGCTCTGCAAAAATTCTGATGGCATCATAAATATGCTGGTTTTGTAAAATAAAAGAGTTGATGAGCGATAAGCTTAGATCCCCAACTGCAGTATTCTGATCTTCAACCTCAATTAAGTCGTCTTCGGCAATTAAGCCTAACAGTTGCTGCTGATTTACAATTGGCAAATGACTTATTTTAAATTCAGCCATTCGCTCAAAAACTTTCTGCACAGGATCAGAAATTTTTAATTCTGGTATTGCATATGAGATTAATTGGCTGGCAATCATTAAATATTGTTTTTCTGCAAAAATTTATTTAGAAAGATATTAAATTCTTTTGGTTGCTCCATCATTGGTGCATGCCCACATTTATCAACCCAATTTAATTCGCAATTGGGCAAAAGTTCATTAAATTCTACAGCAACTTCTGGCGGAGTGATTTTATCATTTTTTCCCCATATTAAAGATACTGGAATTTTAATATTATTTAAATCTTTACCCATATTGTGCCTTATGGCAGATTTAGCCATAGCCAAAATCCTAATTACTTTATGTCTATCGTTAACTGTTGCATAAACATCATCAATTAACTCTTTTGTTGCCGTTTCAGGATCATAAAATGTGAATTGTACCTTTTCTTTAATAAAATCATAGCTCTCTCTTTTAGGAAAAGAACCTCCAAAGGCATTTTCATATAAACCAGAACTTCCTGTTAAAACTAATGCCTTAACATACTCTTGATGGGATAAAGTATAGATTAAACCTACATGACCTCCCAAAGAATTACCTAATAAAGTTACTTGTTGATAGTCTTTAAACTTAATGAATTTATGAACATATTTAGATAAAGTTTTAACACCTGTTGTAAGTAACGGTAAATCGTAAATTGGCAACATAGGTATTACGATGGTATATCTATCTTTAAACTCCTCAATTACTTTTTCCCAATTACTTAAAGCTCCCATTAAACCATGAAGTAAAAGTAATACGTCTCCTTTGCCCTCTTCAATATATTTAAAACCTTTTTCTTCCTTAATTATATACTCCATAAAATGTTCACAAAATGATTGTGTGGTTGTAATGCTAAATTAATAGTCTATTTCTAATTTGAGTATAAAAACTAAATTAATTGCAGTAAAAGTACGATTTACAGCTTGGTTAAAGAACAAAAATTATCCTAATAAACTTTTAATGGTTTCTGAGATTGCTTTACCATCAGCTTTGCCAGAAAGTTCTTTATTAGCTACACCCATAATTTTACCCATTTCTTTTACAGAAGTAACATTTAATTTTTCAATTAACCCTTTTATATAGTCGTTTAATTCTTGCTGAGAGAGCTGCTGAGGTAAATATCTCTCAATAACCCCAATCTCATCGGCTTCTATTTGATAAAGGTCATCTCTGTTTTGTGCTTTGTAAATATCTGCAGACTCTTTTCTTTGTTTTACTAAACGTTGTAAAACTTTTATTTCTGCCTCTTCAGTAATATCTTGTGATGCTCCTTTCTCTGTTTTTGCTAAAAGGATTGCGGATTTTATAGCCCTTAAACTTCTTAATGAGGTTTCATCTTTTGCTAACATAGCCGTTTTAATATCTTGATTTATGGTATTTTCTAACATATTTTTAATTTTGAATGAGAGAATGATTGAATTTTGAATGAGTAAAAATAAAGAATGAGTTAAGGAATTTTGATTAATGAACCTATATCTTTAAAAACTCATTTAGCTACAAAACTACTAAACTAATTTTTAACCATATAATACGGAGAAGCTTGAGCAGTTGGCATAATAATTAAATCATTAATGTTTACATGAAAAGGGCGACTTGTTGCAAAATAAATAGTTTCCGCAATATCTAAAGCTTTTAAAGGTTCAAAACCATCATAAACTTTTTTAGCTTTTTCTTTATCTCCGTGAAAACGAACTTCAGAAAACTCTGTTTCTACTGCTCCTGGATTTATACCTGTAACTTTTATCCCATATTTTAACAAATCAATTCTCATTGACTGATTTAAAGCATCTACTGCATGTTTTGTAGCGCAATAGACATTTCCATTGGCGTAAACTTGTTTTCCAGCAATTGATCCTATATTAACAATATGTCCGGATTCTTCAGCAATCATCCAATTTGAGACAATTTTAGAAACATAAAGTAAGCCCTTAACATTGGTATCTATCATGATATCCCAATCAGAAATTTTTCCTTCTTGAATTGGATCTAAACCCTGACTTAAACCAGCATTATTAATTAAAATAGCGACTTTTTTTAATGCTATAGGTAAATTATTAAGGTGCTTTTCTACCTCATTTTTTTTGCTAACATCAAAACATAATGTTGTTACGTTTATATTAAAGTCATTTTCTAACTTAAGTTTTAAATTAGCCAATTTCTCTTCTCTCCTACCGGTGATAATCAAATCGAAATTCTTTGCTGCATATAATTCAGCACAGGCTTGGCCAATGCCAGATGTTGCTCCAGTAATTAAAACTATCTTATTTGTAATTGACATGATGTTTGTTGTTTTAAATATTTTAGAGAATAATAATTGTAAAATTAAAAAATATTAGGGCGTTTTAACGGGCTTTACACTGTATCTTTTTATTTTTCTTCCTTCCACTTCGTTCCGGATAAAAAATAAAAAGGATGCCGTTCCAATCCCTAACGCAACCTTTCAAATCGCCATTTTAGGGAGTGATTAAAAGGAAATCTCACCTGCAAATAAGAGACGAAATTTTATTTTAATGATAGGTTTATCTAATATAATATCTTTAGTTCTTACACAAGATTACTATTCAAAGTACAAACTAAAGACAAAATTTCTTAAAAAAAGTTTGTCTATTGGAGCAGAATATGGATGGTCTTCTCTGTTTAAAATACTTTTTACGCTGTTGCTTAATTTTATTTCTGGGGAGAGTTTAAAATACTCGAAGTATAAATCGAAGCCAATGCCCGCTTCATAAGAAAGGAAATTGCGTTTATTTTTTAATAATTTGGCTATCGCGATATCACCAACGTCATCAGCTTTTTTACCACTAATACCCAAACTGTATTTTGCCCCGCCAATTAAATAAGCCCTAAAATCTTTACGCCTGTCAGATTTCAGTTTTAAAGAGATTGGGAATTCTAAAGAAGTGGAAGTAACTGTTCTTCTGGTAAAACCATCTGGCGATTCAGAATCCGCTCGATCATAAGACGCACCATCATTAAATTGATAATCAATAATGCGATCTGTAAATATAAAAGTTGGGGTTATCCTAAAATTTAAATTTGGAGTAATAAAAATATCTGGTAATACAAACCCAATCCCGAAGCCAGGATTTTGTATAGAACGTATGCTTTTTAAACCTTGGGTAACCTGAACTCCATTTTCATAATAAGGAAGTTCCCAATCTTCAAACTTTTGAATTTTATATTCTGAACTGATGTATTGAAAACTAAAACCAAAATGTATATTTTTCTCATCTACGCCGCCTCCATAATTACCTTGAGAAAAGGCTTTTACAGAAAAAATAAACAATACAAAACTTAAAAGCGTTTTGGTTTTAATCATTTAGTACCTGTGTAAATAGAACAAATTCCAAACGCCAAAGGTTTACATTTGGTATTTTTATAGCCTACTTTATCCATTAAAGCTGTAAACTTTTCGCCATCAGGAAAAGCTGCCACAGACTCTGGCAAATAAGAATATGCACTTGCATCTTTAGAAAAAACCTTACCAACTGTTGGCGTGACATAATTAAAATAGAAATTATAAAGCTGTTTAACAGGAAATGCTTTAGGTTTTGAAAACTCCAAAATTACTGCCTTTCCATTAGGTTTTAACACTCTTAACATATCTGCAATACCCTTTTCTATATTTTCAAAATTTCTAACTCCATAAGCTACAGTGACTGCATCAAAAGAATCATTATCGAATAAAAGTTTTTCAGAATCTCCTAATTTAACCTCAAAAACATCGCTTTTGCCTCTTTTAATAATTTTTTCATCCGCTATATTTAACATGCCTTGCGAAATATCAACTCCTATAATTTTTTTAGGCTTTAATTTTTCCAGCGCTTCAAAAGCAAAATCTCCGGTACCTGTAGCAACATCTAATATTGTTTGGGGTTGGTCTTTTACCAATTCATTAATTGCTTGTTTTCTCCAAATAATATCAATACCTAAAGATAAGAAGTGATTTAAAAAGTCGTAAGTTTTAGAGATATTATTAAACATATTAGCTACCTGTTCTTTCTTGGTAAGCTCTTCGTTTTTATATGGAGTAACGTTTTCTGACATGATTATCGCAAAGATATATTTTTGTTATCGATTTGAAGATTTTGGATATTTAAGCTTAAAGGTATTACTACAGAAATTGTTTTTTTATGTTCTTAAATTCTACTTAGAATTTGATAACAACAAATTTGGTTTATAACCTTAAACCGATTTTATAGCCTTTTAATGATAAGAAATGGTGATTTTTTGACATCAGCTAATATTAAGTTAGCATTGTTGTATGACTCTAAATAGAAACCATAATTTGAATGAAACTAATAAAAAAGAAATCATAATATTTATTACAAATTTAATTCATAATATTATTCTCGTTTTTAAAAAATTGGGCATCATTATAGAATAAAAATAGAAATTAAAAATATGAAAAAATTTCTTCTCTGGTTTACCAGCATAGTATTAGTTCTCGCAATAGCTTTATACATAGGGAGCAAATATTTACAAAAAAATTGGAAGCCTTTATTAGAAGAACAGCTTAAAAAAGCGGTTATTAATTCTACAGATAGTTTGTATAAAATAGAATACAAAAATATAGATGTGAATCCTTTAAATGGGAATTTAAAATTAGTGGATTTTAAGCTAATTCCTGTTATGAGTATTTACCAAAAGTTAAAAGATGCAAAAAAAGCTCCTGACAATTTATACGAATTATCTGTTGATGCCCTGGTTATAAGAAATGCGAACGCAAAAGAAGCCGTTAAAACTAAAAAACTAAACATAGCAAATATTATTATTAACCATCCCCAGCTTAAAATTATTAACGATAGGCAATCTTATAATGATACGGTAAAAACTAGTAATAAAGAACGAAAAAATCCTTACGAATTAATTAAAGATATTTTTAAAGAGTTAAAAATCAATACAATAAAACTTCAAGAAATAGATTTTACTTTTGTAAATAAAAGCTACAAAACCGAAAAAAAAACATCCCTTAAAAACTTAAATATAGAAATTACAGACTTACTAATCGACTCACTATCTTCCCAAGATAGCAGCAGGGTTTATTATACAAAAAACGTTTTAATAGATATTAAGGATTATAAAATTGCCACCCCTGATAGCCTTTATTTTGTAAAGATGAACAACCTTAGCTTCTCTACATTAAAGAATGAATTACAACTAAAGGATGTAAAATTAGAACCTCGTTTAGATAAAGTGCCATTTTATAAAAAAGTTGGCTATGCAAAAGATAGGTTTGATTTAGATTTCAAAAATATTACCATTCAAGATATAGATTTTGATTTATTCTTAAAACAGCAAAGGCTTTTTGCACAAACCTTATCTATTGATAAAGCTAGGGTTGATGTTTACAACAACAACGCATATCCAAAACACAGATCAGATAAAACAGGTAAATTTCCTCATCAGCAACTTTTAAAATTAGCGCTAGATATGCGAATTGCGAAATTAAATCTAAATAATGTGGCAATTAGCTATTCTGAATTTGATGCTAAAAGTAAAAAAACGGGCCGTATAGATTTTAAAAATGTAAATGGAACCATCTATAATGTGACTAATGATAGTGCCTCTTTATCAAAAAACAGTGTGATGAAAGCAAATTTAAAAACCCAAGTTTTTGGTGTTATCCCTGCAGATTTAAACTTTAAATTTTATATGTTGAGCAAAGTTGGTGCTTTTGATTTTGGCGGAGTGATTGGTGCTTTTAATGGAAAGGCAGTGAATGAAATTGTAAAACCTTTAGGAATGGCAGAAATAAAATCTGCCAATATTAAAAAGATGATTTTTAATGCCACTGCCAATCAGAATAAAGCAAATGGAACAGTAAAGTTTTATTATGATGATTTGAGTGTTAACATTTTAACCAGAGAGGATAATGGAAATCTAAAGAGCATGGGATTTGCATCTTCATTAGCGAATAGATTTATTATCAATACTCAAAACCCATCAAAAAAAGGAGTATTTACAACTGGTCGTATTTATTACCAAAGACCAACTTATGCTTCATTTTTTAATTACCTATGGCAATCTTTATTTACCGGAATTAAAGAAAGTGTTGGCGTAAGCCGAGAAAAAGAAGAAAAGTTAAGAAATACTGCTGAAAGAATTGGAGGAATTGTTTCAGGAACTAAAGAAGCTTTTTCTTCTGTGAAAGAAGCTTTAAAAGAAAGAAAAGAGAAAAGACAATTAAAAAGGGAAGAGAAAAAGAAGCAGAAAGAATTAGAGAAACAAGAATAGTATTTCGTCTTACCTAACCCAAAACTGGTTTTATCTACAAAATATCAAAAAATAGTAAAGCTCTACTTAAAAGGATTCGAGAATTTAGGATCTGTATTAATGGTTTCATCTGTTAAGGTATTTAGAAAACTCATCATATCTTGTATATCCTGAGGTGCAATTGAGTGTTGAGGAATAGGTCTTAAATTTGTTCCTGGAGCACCGGCCATTAACATAGTTTGAACATTTAAAATACTTCCATTATGGAATAAATTTGTACGGTTTACAATATTCCTTAAACTACTTGATTTAAAACGGTTAGTTCCATTAATTCCTGAATCATTATTATCGGCTAAGCCAAATCCTTGTCCTGGATTACTGGTAATAAACATAGGTGGAGTATGGCAACTGGCACAAGTTTGAACACCTGGACCTCCTGCATTTAAGAATAATTGTTCCCCTCTTGCCTCGGAAGCAGTAAAATTCGATCTACCGTCTTTAATCAAATCGTACTTTGATTGATAAGTAACCAAACTTCTGATATACTGAGAAATAGCTTTCGATATTTTAACAGAGTCGATATTGGTAGAACCGTAGGCTTTCAAAAACAAATCTGGATAATAATCCATCGATTTTACTTTAGCTTCTAATTCATTTAATGTTAAACCCATTTCTACGTGATTTTGGATAGGTTGTAAAACTTGTGCCTCTAAAGAATTCGCTCTTTCATCCCAAAACATTTTACCATTTTGGTAAAAGCGTAAATTTAAAAGTGACATAGAATTTCTACTTGTTTTACCCCCATTAAATCCGATACTTAAAATTTCACTATCATCAAAAGAAAGTTCAGGTTTATGACAACTGGCGCAACTTATCGTATTGTTCTGGCTCAGATGCTTGTCATAAAATAAAACCCTGCCCAAGGTAGCACCATCATTTGTTAAGCGATTGTTGAAAGGAGTATTATCGGTACTCGCTAAAGCTGAAGCAACATGGTTTGGATAAGAAACGATATAATTATATGATGAAGTTGGCAAAGTAGGCGTTAATTTATCGGTATTAATAGCAGTATTATCTTTTGCGCAAAACTGAAATAAACAAACAGTACAGATTATTGCTGTTACAATTAATAATTTTCTCATGCTATCATTTAGTTTAGGATAAAAATATTTAGTGAAGCAATTTAAAACTTAAACTTTTAAATTTAAGTTTATTTTATTGCTTTAAATTATATCCGTTTAATGCTTAGCTTACCCTAAATAAATTTGCGATTATTTTTGAGAAGGGATAGAAGGGTGCTCTATTATGATTTTAACTGCGTTTTTAATATAAATATATAGTCAAACAAATTAATTTCCATATTAAGTGTAATCACAAAAAGTACTGTTAATTATGTATTAGTTGTTTGAATACATATACCGAAAAATTTAACTTATTATAATTAATCCCAATCATCTGTTCTAAATGATGAAGCTGGTAAACCTGCAGTATTAAATAAAGATCCTTTAACATAGTTTTTCCAACCATAACGCACTGCGACTGGGTTTGGCACTTCATCAGCAGTAAGTTCTAAAACACCATTTGGTAAAACTGCTTTTGCTGGATAAAATTTCTTATCAACACCGGCAATTTCAAAATCCGTTAACTCTTGACTAAAAGAACTTAAACCCATTTCAGCATAATCAAACGTGATAATGGCTTTATTCTTTACCACCTGCATAGATTTATAAACTGGTCCTCTGTAAGTAATCCCTTTAAAACCATAATCTTTGGCTAAAGCCCATAAAGCTAAGCGTTCGCTTACTTCAATTTTCTTTGGTGGGTGTATAAAATTATTAGCGCCAATATCTAAAAGAGAAACCATACCTGTGTTTTTAACAATTTGCATCGTTTTTAGCTGCGCTTCTCTTAAAAAAGCTGAGTTTCCGATATTATTATAGCTATAAGGTGCAATTTGTACAAAATAGAAAGGCATATTTTCTTGTATAAATTTAGCTCGCCAACTGTTAATTAAAGCAGGAAAAAGCTTTGAATATTGTAAAGCGTTGTTACGATTACCTTCTCCCTGATACCAAATAACACCTTTAAAAGTAAAAGGAATTAATGGATTAATCATGCCATTAAATAGTACTGTTGGTGTATTTTGATTTACATTTTTAGTAGTATCTACAGGTAATTTAATTTCACTAAACCCATCTTTTAAGGTTTGATTATCTGTCCAGGCTTGTGCAACAGTACCTCCCCATTCGCTGGTTACTAGCCCAATTGGTACGTTTAAGTTCTCATGCAATATTTTACCAAAAATATAAGCCACAGCACTAAAATTTGGTGTAGTTTCTGGCGAAGCATTTAACCATTTACCTTTGCAGCTATCTAATGGGGTTTTAGATATTTTATTTGCCACATCAAATAACCTGATTTGATTATTTTTACTTTTTAAAATTAATTGATTGCTATATTCTATAGGTTGACCTCTGAAGCCTTTAACAGGCATTTCCATATTAGATTGACCAGAACAAAGCCAAACTTCCCCTAATAAAACATCGTTAATATTTACAGTAGAACTTCCTGTTACTTTTATTTGATAAGGGCCTCCTTCTTTGTTGGTCACTAAAGTTGTTTTCCATTTTCCGTCCGCATTGGTAGTAGCCATTGCTTTCGCTCCCCATGTGGTTGTAATGGTCACCTTAGCGTTTGGCTTATCAAAACCGAAAATTGCAATTTGAGCATTGCGCTGTAAAACCATGTGATCGTCAAACAAAGAAGCTAATTTTGTTTGAGCCATTAATCGGCTAGCACAAAAAATCATTACAAAAGCCAGAATTAAATGGTTAATTTTTTTTCTCATTTTTTAAGGATTGTTATAATTGGTTACGATAAATCTAACCATTTAACTTTGAAATATGGACTAATTGACTAAAATCAAACTACTGTTTAGTTTTATTTAAAAGAACAATAATAATTCTAGTTTGAATGTGTGAAGATGTAGACCATAGAGAAAGATTACTAAAATTTGTATCAAAATTGGGGATTACGGATGAGGTGTTTTTGGATTGATTTAAGTTAGAGAATTTGAAGACTCATTTTTTGCTAATCCGATGAGACGCTTCGCTTAACTCTTCGGAAAGTAGGATTTAAGAGAGTTTGAAAACTATTTTCTATTTTAGAATAGTTTCAGACTAATTCTTATTAATCGCTGTTGACCTTTTCATATCCTTATTATAAATTATAGCATCAAAAAATTTGGGCCAACTGTTACTATATGGTACATAATCTCTACAGCGTAAAGATCTTATCTCATTTAACCATAATCCGTCCGACTTCTGACTTAAACTTCTTAAGTCGAAAAACAAATTATCAATTTTAGTTTTATAAAAAAGGTTTTCAAACGATGTTTGTGCAGGTCTTCGTATTTTTATCAAATCAGATCCATCAATCCAAGCGGATTCCCCTTCAAAAGCGACAAGACTTATACTATACATATTTTTCGAACTAATACTATCTGTAATATATTGCCCCATTGTTTTAAAGTTATTAACTATTTGAGATTTACTAATGTGAAAATTATGAGCCCAAATAATAATTTTATCGTTTGGATGCTGTTTGTTTATCAACCATAAAACATTTTGAGCCATTACAGAATCTCTAAGTTTATTTACACCTGCGACATCTAACTGTTCTAAAAGACCTTTAATATCGTTTTTAGAAGATACAAAATGTTGTAGCCAAAATTGTTTGTCTATTGTATTTAATTTTTCAATTTGACTAATTACTCTATCAATTGATTTCTTGAACAATGGTAAATCAAACTTATTTAAACTATCCTTAGTTTTGAAAACTAATCTATTATAGACACCATAAAAATTTTGCTTTTCATTTTCATTAGTAAAAACAATTTTATTATCATCAAAGAATTTTGAAACTTCTTTACCTGACTCCTTGATATAAACTCCATCATAATTAAATTGACAATCAAACCCTGTTAATACTAATGGATTTTCACTCGGCATTTCAGAAGCTATATACTGAAATAAAGGTTGCGCTTCATTGGAATGTCCCCATAATTGAAAAACCGACTCTCTTAATGGAATTAAGGGATTTTTAGATTTAAGAGCCTCCTGCCAACCTATTTCAGCGTTGTAAAAACTGCTTTCAAAAGCTATAACATTAAATCCCATTTTTTCATGAAGAAATTTAATTATTCTAGTTTTAGTTTCAAATGCAGTACCATCTCCATGAGATGATTCGCCCAACATAACTAAACGAGTATCACCTATATAATCTTTCAATTTCTCTAAGTCAGAAAAATCTTCATTGTTTGGATCGATAGAAATAGGAACTGCATTTTGTTTCAGGAAATCAACTTTATCTTGAGAAAAAGAACTTTTAAAAAAAAATAAGAAAAGAAAAATCGAAAGTAAGATTTTGAATTTCATAGTAATGTATTTTATTAAATATAGAGGCAAAAGAACCTTAAGAAGAATTTTGAGAATGTTTTTAACACTAATTAACAAAAAAGCCGTTCAAAATAACTTTGAACGGCTTTCAATTTTTAATAGATTATTATTTCTCTTTTGTAATCTTCCAATCTTTAGGAGCTTTAAATCCTTTTTTAGGACCTTTAGAAAGAATTTCTTCTTTTGCTTCTATTGCCTCATACGGAGCAACCTCTTTCAAAAGCTTTTTATACATCTCGGGATTGCTAGTTCGAAGATTTTCTTTTTCTGAATAATCTGGAGGTATATGACTTAATACATCACCATCAGTCATGCGCATCTTTTTAATTCCCAAATCTTTAATCAGCTTCCAATCTCCATCTATAATGGCTCCATGTCCAAGATAAAACTGTCTATCAATATGACTAGTCTTTCCACTTAATACAGGCCACATATTTATACCATCAAGTGGTAATTTTGATGGAGCCGTAACACCAGCGATTGCTTTAAATGTTGGTAACACATCTATATATCCCATTACCTGTTCTATTTGTTTTCCCCCAACTAAACCAGCAGATGGCCATTTCACGATTGCAGGAACACGAACTCCACCCTCCCACTCTTCAAATTTATAACCACGCAACTCCCCGTGAGAATTAACAGCACCATTACCCGCAGCACCGTTATCACTCATAAAAAGAATTAAAGTATTATCATCAATTTTTTGATCTTTTAAAGTTTTTAATACTCTTCCAATTCCTTTATCTAGGTTTGTAACCATGGCAGCATAGGTTTGCTTTGGCGTATTTCCATGACCTAAATTTCCACTCTCTGCGCTTTCATCACCACCTTCAGTTCCAGAAAATCTCCCTTTAGCAGGATCAAACCCATTCTGAATTAAATCCTCATCTGGTGCTTGAAGCGGACCATGAGGTGCATTATAAGCTAAATACATAAAGAAAGGTGCAGATTCTTTAGAATATTGTTTAATACATTTCACAGCTTCATCTGACAATAAATTTGTAGAATATCCCTTGTCTTTTGATGGTTCGTAATCATTATGCCAATCAACTTCTCCTTCACGTTTATGTGTGAAATAATCAATTGCACCATTTAAATGTCCATAAAAGTGTGTAAAACCTCTCCTCATCGGATGATATTGAAGCGTATTATGACCTAAATGCCATTTACCAATTATAGCTCTATTTGTATAACCCGCTTGAGTTAAAACGTCTGGCAAGGTCACTTCTTCGGTATCCAAACCAAAATCACTCCATGGTGGTATTGTAGTTTCACGAATTCCTACTCTATTTGGATACCTGCCTATTAAAAGTCCCGCCCGAGTTGGTGAGCAAATTGGCGCTGCATAAAAACGGTTAAGAATAACTCCATCTTTAGAAAGTTTATCAATATTTGGAGTCTTGATTGTACTACCGTGGTAACCAACATCTCCCCAGCCAAGATCATCAGCTAGTATGATGATGATGTTGGGTTTCTTGGTTTGTGCGAAACTTAAAAATGGCAGTAATAATAAAATATAAAGTATTTTTTTCATTTAAATTGGTTTTATTACTAGGACGGTGTTTGTTTATAATGGTTTAATTTTATCTATTGAAGATAATTATTGACTAATTTCTTATCTCACAAAAATAAATTATCAAACTTATACTGGCTAAAACTTTTGTTTAACAAACTATAATAATTGTATTATATGAAATGTTTATAAGGAATTTGAAATGTTGGTTAAAACCCAACCCTTTAGCTGTATAATAAATGATGGAATATGGGGGTCTAAAAAACAAAGATTTAATAAAATGGATTGGTAGTAAAAGCTATGTTTATACTCTGTTAATGGTAAAAGCCCTTTACACTAAAAATTACTAAAATTTGCATCAAAAACTTGGGATTCTGGCTGAGGTGTTTTTGGGTTAAGTTTTATTAGTGAGTTTAAAAACTCTTTTTTATCATTAAAAACATTTTATGCTAAGCTAAAGACTACGGATAGTAAGGTTTTCGGTCTGTGAGGACACAGACCGAGGAAAAACCACTTGCAAGCTATTAATCACATAAAATCTAACTTTCAGTTAATCAGTAATCATCACGCCTTTAAAAATACGCCCAAGTCGGACTTGAAACTTATTTCTTAAAAAACATTCTGGTAATAAAAATACCTCCTGGATCGTCTCCTCCCGCATGACTTTCTACTCCACTGGTAACATAAATTAACTTATATCCAAGCCCTTCTAATTCCATAATTCTTGCACCAATCATAGCATCATTAGATGCTATGTTTTGAAAATTAATACCTACAGCACTAAAAAAGTTTAATAATTTAGCTTCATCAAATTTCTCTATTTTTAATTCGCTTCTACTTACACTTCTTTGGTCAGATTTTTTACCATCTGTGCGGTTAGTACGAAATTGATCGGTGTTAACCTCTGTGGTGTTTTCAATCATTCTAGATCTACCTACACCCATAGGAACTATGGATTCTACAACGGTTACAATCTTCCACTCCGAAACCTTTTCAGGAGCGGTTTGGGCCAATGTAACTACATTTAAAGCCATAGCAATGGCAATTGCTAAAATCGACTTTTTCATACTATTTGAAATTAATTTTCTTAAAGATAAAAATAACTGAAAATATATTTATTAAGAATAATATTTTTTCAAATAATTTAAACTAAACAATTCACGAACTTTAAACGAGGTTTAACTAGAGATTAATAAATAATAGTTTTCAATTTCGCTAAAAACATACAGTCATATGCTGCATGACTAAGAATCCAACAGCCCCAACTGTTTCGTATCATTAAACGTAGCGTGATTACGGATTAACAAGATAAAAAAGAGTTATCAAACTCGTTAAACACAAAAAAGCCGTTCAAAATAACTTTGAATGGCTTTCACTTTTTTAAGACTTATGAAGTTTTTGAACCTTCGTAAGTCTGATTAAAATTAATAACAATATTTATTCGCTTCAATCAATTGCTTTGCAACACGCTGACGAGCATCTTTAATATTAAAAGGTTTCGCCTTTGTAAATCGGCGTAAGCCCATCAACATCATATTTAATTCATCGCCTTCGGCGAAAGAGTTTAAAGCTTCTTTACCGGCCAAGGCTGTTTGGTCAACTGCTTTTTGTAAGTAAATGCGCATCATATCCAACTGACCGGCACAAGCTTCTTCGCCACGCATCGAAACCAATTTCTGCACTCTTAAAATTGTGGATTCTGCAACATAAGCATAACCTATAATATCAGCAATGTTCATCAGAATTTCCTGCTCTTTAGAAAGCGTCATCATCAGTTTTTGAACAGTTGCTCCGGCAATCATTAAACCTGCTTTCTTCAAGTTCTTTAGGGTTTTCAATTCTGCTGCAAATAAAGAATCATCTTCGTCGCCAAATTCAGGAATCGACATTAACTCACCAGCAACAGCAGTGGCTGGAGTCATTAAATCTAACTCGCCTTTTAATGCTCTTTTCAAAAGCATATCAACAATCAATAAACGATTTATCTCATTTGTTCCTTCAAAAATACGGTTGATACGGCTATCGCGATAAGCTCTGTCCATTGGCGCATCGGCACTGTAACCCATTCCGCCATAAACCTGAACGCCTTCATCAACGATATAATCTAAAACCTCAGAACCCCAAACCTTAATAATTGCGCATTCTACAGCAAATTGTTCTGTCGATTTGAGCTTTGCTTTTCCGCTATCCATTCCACCTTCTATCAAAGCATCGTAAGCATCATCAATATTTTGACCAGCCCTGTAAGCTGCACTTTCAACAGCGAAATTACGGGTTGCCATTTCGGCAAGTTTATATCTTATTGCTCCAAATTTTGAGATGTTCAATCCAAACTGAACCCTTTCATTAGAATAATTAATCGCTTGGTCTAGTACTTTACGTGATGAACCAATTGCAGCAGCACCCAATTTAATACGACCAATATTTAAAATATTTACTGCGATTTTAAATCCATTTTCTCTTTCTGACAACAAATTTTCCTTAGGAACCGGGCAATCGTTAAAGAAAACCTGACGTGTTGATGAGCCTTTAATTCCCATTTTATGCTCTTCGGGATTCATGGTGATGCCTCCAAAATCTTTCTCTACTATAAATGCAGAGAGGTTTTTATCATCATCAATCTTTGCGAACACGATGAAAATATCGGCAAAACCACCATTGGTGATCCACATTTTTTGTCCAGTAATGATATAATGTGTTCCCTCAGGATTTAAAATTGCTTTAGTTTTTCCAGAATTTGCATCAGAGCCAGAATTTGGTTCAGTTAAACAATAGGAAGCTTTCCATTCACCTGAAGCCAGTTTTGGAATATATTTATCCTTTTGTTCTTTAGTACCATAATATAGAATCGGCAAAGTACCAATCCCTGTATGTGCAGAAAGTGCCACCGCAAATGAATGCCCGGCACCAATGGCATCAGTAACTAACATGGAAGTGTTAAAGTTTTTACCAAAACCTCCATATTCTTCTGGAATAGAAACAGCTAATAAACCCAGTTCTCCGGCTTTATCCATTAAGGATTCCATCAAACCTTCTTCTTGTTTATCTATTCTGTCTAGATTTGGAAAAACTTCAGCAGTTAAGAAATCCTCACATGTTTTTTGAATCATTAACTGTTCTTCATCAAATTCTTCTGGGATAAATACATCATTAAAATCCGTGTCGGAGATGATAAATTCTCCACCTTTTGTTGTTGTTTTCTCTGTTGTTTCCATTTTTTATCAGTATTGAGTAGAGCGTATTGGGTATTGAGACCTTGCTCTAGTTATTATCATTTCTCTATATATCAATTGGTTAGGTATCGCAATACTCAAATCGCAATACTCATTAATACTTATAACATTTCAAAAATCCCAGCTGCACCTTGTCCGCTGCCTACGCACATGGTTACCATGCCATATTTTTTATCTCTTCGTTTTAATTCATTGAATATTTGAACAGAAAGTTTTGCTCCTGTACAACCCAATGGATGTCCAAGTGCAATTGCACCTCCGTTTACATTCACTTTATCGGTATCTAGACCTAATTTTCTGATCACTGCTAAAGATTGTGATGCAAAAGCTTCATTTAGCTCAATCAAATCGATTTGTTCCAATTTCAAATCGGCTTGTTTTAAAGCTTTTGGAATTGCTTCGATTGGACCAATTCCCATAATTCTTGGTGGAACGCCAGCAACTGAATAGCTTACTAATCTTGCAATTGGCTCCACATTTAATTGCTTCAGCATTTTTTCTGAAACTACTAAAACGAATGCTGCACCGTCTGATGTTTGAGAAGAATTTCCTGCCGTAACAGAGCCGTCAGCAGCAAACACAGGTTTTAATTTGGCTAATGCCGATATTGAAGTATCTGCTCTAGGACCTTCATCTGTATCAACTACATATTCGCGAGTTTTCTTTTTCATGTTCTCGTCAAGGTAATTTTCCTTAACGGTGATTGGTAAAACACCATCTTTTAGATGACCATTTTTAATGGCTTCAATCGCTTTTTTATGAGATTTTAATGCAAACTCATCTTGATCCTCTCGATTAACATTATATTCTTTTGAAACAGCTTCGGCAGTTAAACCCATGCCCCAATACCAATCTGGATTTTTAATCGCCACCTCTGGGTTGGGAACAATTTTCCATCCTCCAAAAGGCATTCCGCTCATTACTTCTACCCCACCGGCAATAATGCAATCTGCCATACCGGCTTTGATTTTTGCTACTGCTGTAGCGATGGTTTCTAATCCTGAAGCACAATAACGATTTACCGTAACACCTGGGACTTTATCAGTATCCAATCCCATTAAAGAAACCATTCGGGCAATGTTTAAACCTTGTTCCGCTTCTGGTGTAGCGTTTCCGACAATCACATCGTCTATTTGCTCTTTATCCAAATTTGGAACTGACGCAACCAATTCACGAATTACTTCTGCAGCCAAATCATCTGCTCTGGTAAAACGAAATACTCCGCGTGGAGCTTTTCCAACTGCTGTTCTGTATCCTGCTATGATGTATGCTTCCATATTCTTATTAGTATTGAGTAGGGCGTATTGAGTATTGAGATGACTTGCTTACGTCCTTATTTAATTTTATTTTAGTATTGAGTAGGGTTTTATTTTAGTATTGAGTAGGGCGTATTGAGTAATGAGATGATTTATTGCATTTGAAATTATTTTCAAACGTTTTATAAGTTCTCAATACGCAATACTCACATCTAAATACTATCAATTTATTTACTTAATGATAATTGAAGTTTATAATTCATTTTTTGAATTTCATCGATGACCTCTAAAATCTCATTTGTAGATTTCTCATCAATAAAATTTAATTTATTTGCAATAATAATTTGAGTTTGCAATTCATAAGATGAACCATTGGCTATTCCAAGGAATTGTTTAAATTCTCCTTTTGTATTTCTCCCTGCTCCTTCTGAAATATTAGAAGGAATAGAAACAGCACATCTTCTTACCTGAGAAATTAAGTTAAACCTTTCATCTGGTGGAAATTTTGAAGATAGTTGATAAACTTGAACTGCTAAATCCATTGCTTTATTCCAAATTTTTAGTTCTTTGACGTTATGCATATTTTTATTCTTGTTTTTATCAAGTTTGAAAAGCTCTCAATACCCAATACTCATATCGCAATACTAATTACGCAACGGTTTCCCTTTAGTAATGATGCTCTGAATTCTCTCTAACGTCTTCTTCTCACCACACAAACTCAAAAAAGCCTCTCTTTCTAAATCCAATAAATATTGTTCGGTTACCAAAGTTGGAGCAGATAAATCGCCACCACACATTACATAACCTAATTTTTGAGATATTTTTTGATCATGGTCTGAAATGTAATTTCCAGAACGCATGGTATTAGCTCCGGCGTAAACCATTCCTAAACCATATTTTCCCAATACTTTGATATCTGTTCTTCTTACAGGCTGGGTATATCCGGCGTCGGCTAATTCTAAAGCTTTTTCTTTAGCATCAGCGATAAGCCTGCTTTTATTCATCGAAATGGAGAATTTATCTTTCAATAAATAACCTAAATCATAAGCTTCTAAACCGGAAGTGGAAACTTTTGCCATTCCGATGGTCAGAAATTTCTCCTTTAATACATTTTGTTCAATTTGCTCATTACCAAATTCATCAGATGCTCTTAAAGTCATTTCCTTTGTCCCACCACCACCGGGAATTAAACCGACTCCAAACTCAACTAAACCCATATAAGTTTCGGCACTTAGTTGTACGTGATCGGCATGTAAAGCAAACTCGCAACCGCCACCCAAAGTAAGGTTATGTGGAGCAACAACTACCGGAATAGATGAATAACGTAAACGCATGGATGTATTTTGGAACATTTTAATCGCCAAGTTCACTTCATCCCATTCTTGCTCAACCGCCATCATAAAAATCATCCCAACGTTTGCGCCGGCAGAGAAATTTGCACCATCATTTCCAATTACTAAACCTCTATAATCTTTTTCGGCAATATCAATGGCTTTGTTAATTCCAGCTAAAACTTCGCCACCAATGGTGTTCATTTTGGTGTGGAATTCTAAATTCAAAATGCCATCACCTAAATCTGTTAATGTAGTTCCTGCATTTTTCCAAATGGTTTTATTAGCTCTAATGTTATCTAAAACAATAAACGCATCCTGACCTGGAATTGCTTTGTAAGATTTTGATGGAATATCGTAATAAGTTTTATTACCGTTTTCAATTTTATAAAAAGATTGATTTTCGGCTTCTAGCATTTCAGTTACCCATTTTGCAGGAGTTTTTCCGCTTGCTTTCATCATCTCCACGCCTTCTTTCACATCCAAAGCATCCCAAACTTCAAATGGTCCAAGCTCCCAACCAAAACCAGCCCTCATGGCATCATCAATTCTATAAAGCTCATCTGAGATCTCTGGTATTCGATTCGACACATATTCAAATAATCCTGAAAATGAAATTCTGAAAAACTCGGCTGCTTTATCTTTTCCGGCAGCATAAACTTTCATTCTATCTTTTAAGTTTTCGATAGGTTTTGTGGCATCCAACGTTGCCGATTTTACTTTATTTTGAGTACGATATTCTAGCGTTTTAAGGTCTAAAGCTAAAATCTCCGTTTTACCATCTTTATCCTTTGTTTTTTTATAGAAACCCTGTGCAGTTTTATCGCCTAGCCACTTATTCTCTTGCATTTTTTTAACGTAATCAGGCAAAACAAACGCTTCTTTTTGCTCATCGTTAGGTACGTTTTCTGCTAAACCGTTAGCTACGTTAATCATGGTGTCTAAACCTACCACATCAGTAGTACGGAAAGTTGCAGATTTTGGTCGCCCTAAAGCCGGACCAGTAAATTTATCAACTTCTTCTACCGTTAAATCCATTTTCTCTACCAAGTGCAACAGTGCCATGATAGAATAAACTCCAACTCGATTTGCGATGAATGCTGGTGTATCTTTACATAAAACAGTGGTTTTACCTAAAAATTTATCTCCATAATGCATCAAGAAACCTATAACTTCTTTATCAGTTTCTGGAGTGGGGATAATCTCTAATAATCGTAAATATCTTGGTGGATTAAAGAAGTGTGTTCCACAGAAATGTTTTTTAAAATCTTCTGAACGTCCTTCCGCCATCATGTGAATTGGAATTCCAGATGTATTAGAAGTAATTAATGTGCCGGGTTTTCTAAACTGCTCTACTTGATCATATACTATTTTTTTGATTTTGAGGTTTTCAACTACTACTTCAATTGTCCAATCGCAAGTGGCAATTTCTGCCATGTTATCTTCAAAATTACCAGTTTTAATTTTGTTTAAAACCGCTTTATTGTAAACAGGAGAAGGATTAGATTTTGCTGCAAAAGCCAAAGCATCATTTACGATTCTATTTCTAACTAAAGGGCTTGATAATGTTAAACCTTTCGCCTGTTCTTTATCATTCAATTCTTTTGGAACGATATCCAAAAGCAATACCTCTAAACCAATATTTGCAAAGTGGCAGGCAATACGAGAACCCATAATTCCTGAACCTAAAACTGTCACTTTTCTGATTGTTCTTTTCATAAAATTGTATTTAACTATGGTTTGTAGTTGGTAGTTAATTCATTAATATTTTTTAAAGACTGGATAAGCTGTTCTCTTTGCTCAGTTGATAAGTGAGCATCTAAATGGTCATTAAATTTTCTTACAACTACCCTAGCCAAATGACGTTTTTCTTTTCCTAAATCTGTTAAATAAAGCTTTACAGATCGTTTATCAGTTAAATGACTTTCTCTATAAATTAAACCATCATGTTCTAAATTATTTAACATTCTGCTTAAACTAGTTGATTTTAAACCTAATAATGCAGCAACTTCAGAAACAGTAGTTCCATTAATTTCATCAATATTTATCAATAAATAACCAACAGATTGAGTTATGCCAAACTCCGATGCAAGCTGATTGTATCTATTTGCAATATTTTGCCACGTGATTTTTAAGAAATAATCAATGGTTTCTTGATGTTTCATTTATAAAAGTTTAATTAGGTGTTTCAAATGTAAGTAACTCAAATTTATTATGCAAGCATAATAAATTTTAATAAAATTAATTTATTTGTAAATTTTTTGGATTAATTTTTGCTAATAAAAAAAGGCAAAAAAAACCACCGAAACTTATAAGAATGAATAAACTTTATTAATGATTTTAGTTGTAGACGATAAAGAAGAGAACATTTATTCTCTCAAGAAATTGCTAGAATCAAAAGACTTTTTAGTGGATAGTGCATTATCTGGTGAAGAAGCATTAAAAAAAGTTTTAAATAATGATTACGCCCTGATTATCCTGGATGTGCAAATGCCTATCATGGATGGTTTTGAAGTTGCAGAAACACTTGCAGGCTTCAATAAAACAAAAGACATTCCAATTATTTTTTTATCTGCAGTAAATACCGACAAACAATTTATAGCTAAAGGATATGCCTCTGGTGGTATTGATTACGTAACTAAACCCGTAGATCCGGATATTTTACTCTTAAAAGTTAATACATTTTTAAAGCTTTATAAACAGAATACAGAGTTAAAGGAAATACAAAATGCCTTAAGGGCAGAAATTGACATTCGTAAAAGGGTACAAATAGAGTTAAAGGAAAAAGTAGAACAATTACATTATACTTTAGAAGCCCTCCCTTTAGTTGCTTTTACAGCAGATGAGAACGGAAAAATTGATTTTGTTAATCAAAAATGGATGCTGTTTTCTGATAGTGAGCATGTTTTTCCGAAATCTCATCCTGATGATAAAAATATTGAAGTAGAATTTATAAATACAGTTATCCAAAACAAAAAGCTTGAAATGGAAATAAGACTGCAAAAATTAGATTCTCAAGAATATTGCTATCATTTATTTAAAGCTATACCTATAAAAGAAAACGGTATTCAAAATAAGTGGATTGGGACATTTACAGATATTGATGCGCATAAACAAATCGAGAAAAAGAAAGATGATTTTTTAAGCATAGCTAGCCATGAGCTTAAAACCCCTTTAACTAGCATTAAAGCATACATTCAGCTTTTATCAAGGAGTTTGAAAAATCATGAATCTGTTCAAATTAAAACCTATATAGAAAAAGCCTATTTACAAGTCGGAAAGTTAAGCGAATTGATAGCAGACCTTTTAGATATTTCTAAAATTGAGAGTGGAGAATTAAAACTCAACAAAAAAGATACTGATATAAAAGACATCATAAAGAGTTGTGTAGATACTATTCATCAGACTCATTCTTCTGCAAATATTAAAGTTTTGGGTAATTTAAATTCAAGATTATTAAATATTGATGAGCACAGAATTGAACAAGTTTTACTTAATTATCTTACTAATGCCTTAAAATATTCCCCCAACAATCAAACAATAACTATTATTAGGGAAGATTTAGAAAACGAACTGTTGATAAAAGTTAAGGATAACGGAATTGGGATCCCGGAAGAGAAACAACAAAAAGTTTTTAGTAAGTTTTACAGGGTAGAAGAAACATCTTTGAAATTTCAAGGATTGGGCATTGGATTATATATTTGTGCGGATATCATCAAAAAACATCATGGTAGGTATGGGGTTAAAAGCGAACCAAATAAAGGATCAGCATTTTATTTCAGCTTACCTTATCATAATTAAGACAATAACTAAATAAATGAAATCTAACTTTTTAAGAAATCTTCAAATTGGTTTCTCAATTTCTTTTGTTTTATTGATTATCAGTTCCACAGCTTCATTTTTGTCGATAAAGAAGTTTAGGGATAACCAAAAATGGGTAGAGCATACCTTAAAAGTCTTAAACACATTAGATAATATCAATATTAATGTAAAAGATAAAATCATTGGGGTTAGAGGTAAATTATTATCTAAAGACAATAGATATTCTAAATCTTATTATAGCAGTCTTTTACCTGGTGATTCTTTAATTTCCAATCTTGAGGTTTTAGTAACCGATAATCCGTATCAAGTTAAAAATGCTGAAGAATTAAAACGGGCAACTAAACAATATTTTGCAATTACGCAAAATATAATGTCCATAATAGATAATGGAAACCCAGTTTCATTCTCTACAATGGAAAACGGCAGATTGCAAACTGAAGTTATTCAATCCATCATTAATAGGATGAAAAACTTAGAGCGTTTGCTTTTGAAAAAAAGAAACGATATCAGCACCCAATCTGCGGGTACAACTCCTGTTCTTTTGGTAATTACATCTTTACTTTCTCTATTGATAACTTTAGTATTTTATTTTAGGATTAGATCTGATTTTAAACAGCGAGAAGAACTTAAAAATCAGCTGATACAAAAAGATAAAGACACTATAGAAAGCATCATTAAAATAGCAGAAATTGCACATCAAATTTCTTTAGGAGATTTTAGTACAAGAGTAGATGCCGATGATTTTGGTTTATTAAGCAAGATTAGTAATTCTTTAAATTCCATGGCAGAATCTTTAGAAATATCTTTTGGTAAACTAAATGATGAAGAATGGTTGCAAAAAGGGATTGCATCGCTTAATGAGAATTTATTAGGGAATAAAACGGTGAATCAGATTTGTGAGGAGTCTTTAAAAGAATTAATAAATTATGGACAATGCCAATTAGGTAGTCTTTATATTTTAGAAGATGGTATAATTTCATTAAAAAGTACCTACAATAAAGAAGCGTTTATAAAAACATCTTTTAATGAGGGCGAAGGTTTAATTGGACAGGTATTTAAAGACGGGAATTTAAAATATATTGATGATTTAGGTCCGGATTATTTTATCACAACTGCTAGTGGAAAAATCAAATTAAACCATTTGTTATTGATTCCTATTAAAAATGACAACTTAACCATAGGTATTATCGAATTAGGATGTACTGTAAAATTTACAGATATAGATATTTTATATCATCAATCTAGTGGATTAAGCATTGGTTCTGCCTTAGCAAGTTCACAGTTTAGAAGGAGCATCCAAAACTTGTTAGAAGAAACGCAAACACAAACAGAAGAATTACAAGCACAACATAACGAGTTAGAAAACCTAAATGCAGAATTAGAAGCACAAACACATAAGCTGCAAGCTTCAGAAGAAGAGTTAAAGGTGCAACAAGAAGAATTATTACAATCTAACCAAGAATTAGAAGAACGCTCTAAGTTACTGGAGGAAAAGAATCATTTAATAACCGATAGAAATTTAGAGATCCAACAAAAGGCAGAAGAACTTGCATTAAGCACAAAATACAAATCGGAGTTTTTAGCAAACATGTCTCATGAATTGCGTACACCTTTAAATTCCATCCTCTTACTATCAAGACTATCTGCAGAAAATCTTGAAGGAAATTTAACCGAAGAACAGGTAGAATCTGCAAAAGTAATTCAAAGCTCTGGTAATGGTTTGCTTTCCTTAATAGATGAAATTTTAGATCTTTCTAAAATTGAGGCTGGTAAAATGGAAATTGATAATGAAAAAGTAGCTGTTAAAGTATTAAAAACTGAGCTTCAAAATTTATTTAAGCCGGTAGTTACCCAAAAAGGAATTGAACTTAAATTTAATATAGATAATGATGCTAATGAAATTGAAACCGATTACCTGCGTATTGGTCAAATTCTAAAAAATCTTCTCTCTAATGCGATTAAGTTTACTTCTAACGGAAATGTAACTTTAAGCATTTTCAAAAGAGCTGATCATTTTATTTTTGAAGTTAAGGATACAGGAATAGGCATTTCAAAAGACAAACAAAAATTAATTTTTGAAGCTTTTCAACAAGAAGATGGATCCACAAAACGAAAATTTGGGGGCACCGGTTTAGGTTTATCAATTAGTAGAGAGTTAGCAAAATTATTAGGCGGAAAAATTGAGCTAGAAAGCGAAACCGGAAAAGGAAGTAAATTTACCCTAATATTACCTCAAAACCCTCTTGCCGAAAGTTTTGAAAAGCAAGAAAGCTTAGATAAAGAAGAAATTATTGATGAAAAATTAGAAGAAAACTCATCCAGTTTTTTAAGCGAAAAAATTCCAGAACCTATTGAGGATGATAGAAATAATATCCAAAAAGGTGATAAGGTTATTTTAATTGTTGAGGATGATACCATATTTGCGAAAACATTAAGAAATTATGCACAAAAGCAGAATTTTAAAACTATTGTTGTTGTGCGTGGTGATTTAGCAGTACCTGCAGCGATAGAATTTAAGCCTTGGGCTATTTTATTAGACATTCAGCTCCCTGTTATAAATGGTTGGATGATTATGGATGCTTTAAAAACAAATTCGCAGACAAAGCATATTCCTGTACACATCATGTCTTCTTTACAAGCTAAAAAGGAAAGCATGTTAAAAGGAGCAGTAGATTTTATCAATAAACCTTTTGCTATTGAGAATATGAATGGAATATTCCAAAAGATAGAAAGTGCACTAAATAAATATCCAAAAAAAGTTTTAATTGTAGAAGAAAATGCAAAACACGCCAATGCTTTGTCTTACTTCTTAAGTAATTTTAAAATTTCTACTGAAATAAAAAACAGCGTAGAAGATAGTACCGCTACACTTCAAAATAATGATGTTGATTGTGTTATTTTAGACATGGGTGTACCTTATGAAAATGGTTATGAAACATTAGAAGCCATTAGACAAACCCCAGGTTTAGAAGATTTACCCATCATCATTTTTACTGGTAAAAACATTTCTAAAGTAGAAGAGCTAAAGATTAAAAAATATGCAGATTCTATTATCGTAAAAACGGCCCATTCATATCAAAGAGTTTTAGACGAAGTTGGGTTATTTTTGCATTTGGTTAATGATGATAAAATTGAGAAGCCAATCAGTTCGTTCAAAAAACTAGGACAACTTACAGAAGTAATCAAAAATAAAACAGTTTTGATTGCTGATGATGATGTAAGGAATATTTTCTCCTTATCAAAAGCCTTAGAAAATCATCAAATGAAAGTAGTTAGTGCTATTGATGGAAAAGAGGCATTACATAAATTAAATGAAAATCCAAACATAGATGTAGTTTTAATGGATATCATGATGCCTGAAATGGATGGTTACGATACCATCAAAGAAATTAGAAAACAAGCTAAATATAAAAATTTGCCAATTATTGCAGTTACCGCAAAAGCGATGACTGGTGATAGAGAGAAATGTATGCAGGTTGGTGCGTCAGATTACATCTCAAAACCAGTTGATATTGATCAATTATTATCTTTACTAAGAGTTTGGCTTTATCAAGGATAATTATGAATCAAAAAAACGCCATATTAATTGTCGATGACGATCCTCGAAATATTTTTGCCTTAAAAATGGTTTTAAAAGCTAGAGGATTTGATTGTGAAACTGCTACTAACTTTGAGGATGCGCATAAAATATTGATATCAAACCACAATGTTAAATTGGTTTTGATGGATATGATGATGCCAGATATAGACGGGTACGAATCTATCTCAAAATTAAAATCATCAGAAGAATTTAAAAATTTACCAATTATTGCCGTAACAGCACAAGCAATGATTGTGATAAAGAGAAATGTTTAGAAGCCGGTGCAGATGGATATGTATCTAAACCGATAAATATTGATCATTTATTGGTATTTACCGATAAGTTTTTATTGAAATGATAGCGATAGATATTGTAGGTGATGAGGATTTGGAGCTTTTATTAGAAGAGGTTGCTAGTGTTTATGGATATGATTTTACCGATTATAGTAAAGCCTCTATAAAACGAAGAATTAATAGAATTTGCTTAATAGATAAGCACAAAAGTTTTACAGAATTACGCTACAAAATTTTAAACGACCAATCTTACCTAAGTAGATTTATAGAAGAGGTTACGGTAAACGTAACAGAGATGTTTAGGGATCCTACATTTTACAAAACTTTAAAAGAAAAAATTATCCCACAGTTGGGTGTTAATTCATTTATAAAAGTTTGGATAGCAGGTTGCTCTACAGGTGAAGAGGTGTATTCAATTTCTATTTTACTTCATGAAGCTAAATTGGCACATAAAGCCATTATCTACGCCACAGATATTAACCCAACTGTTTTAGAAACAGCAAAAAAGGGGATTTATCCTATAAGTCAGATGAAACTTTACACAGAAAACTATCAAAATAGTAATGGAACAGAAGATTTTAGCACTTATTATTCTGCCAATTACGATCATGTTAAGTTTAAAGAGTATCTAAGAAAAAATGTTATTTTTTCTACCCATAATTTAGTTTCAGATAGATCATTTAATGAGTTTCAATTAGTGATTTGCAGAAATGTTTTAATTTATTTTGATAAGATTTTACAGGATAAAGTTTTTAATCTATTTGATGGGAGTTTAGAGTCACTAGGTTATTTAGCTTTGGGTTCAAAAGAAACCATAAGGTTTTCTGATTTAAATCTAACCTATAAACAAATAAATAAGGAGAAGATTTGGAAAAAAACAAGATAAATCCTAAAATAGAAATTTTAGTTATTGGAGGTTCTGCAGGTTCTTTTGAAGTGTTATTGCAAATTTTACCTAAGATAAAATTCGATATTGATTTTGTTGTATTAGTTGTTTTACATAGAAAACATAACTCTAATACATCTATTGCAGATTTATTTGGAAATAAAACAAGTATACCTGTTTATGAGTGCGAGGATAAGGATAGTCTTGTACCTGGTAACATCTATTTTGCTCCAGCAGATTATCATTTACTAATTGAAAAAGATAGGACAGTGAGTTTAGATTATTCTGAAAAAGAGAACTATTCCAGACCAGCAATTGATATTACTTTTAAATCCGCATCAGATGTTTTTAAAGAAAAAACTCTAGCTGTGTTACTATCAGGTGCTAATAGAGATGGTGCTAATGGTTTAAAATATATTTCCCAAAATTATGGAACAACTATTGTTCAAGACCCTAATGAAGCTGAGATTAGTACTATGCCTAATGAAGCTCTGAAAATTTTTGAACCAAATTATATTTTAGGGTTCAAAGAAATTATAAAATTAATTAACAGTTTGTAAACACGCTCTAAATTGAAAAAAAAGGTACTCATTTTTGATGATGACATAAATATTTTAGAATTATGTTCTTTAATTTTAATAGAATGTGGGTATGAAGTTGAAACCTCAGAAACTTCTCATGATATCATCGAAAAAGTTGAATTGATAAAGCCTGATGCTATTTTGATGGATAATTGGATTCCGGATATTGGTGGTATAGAAGCTACCCGATTATTAAAAAACAATCTTGATTTTAGACATATTCCAGTTATTTATTTTTCAGCTAATAATGATATTAAATCTTTAGCAGAATTGGCTGGTGCCGATGCTCATTTGGCAAAACCTTTTGATTTAGATGAGCTAGAAAACATGATGAAAAGTGTTTTAAAGGGCTAGATTAAGCATTCTTCTTGTGATTTAGGCAAATCTTTCTCTTGAGTTTCAATACTGATCAAGTCTTTAATTTCCCCTAATTTATTTATTAGTACTCCTGTTAATTTATTGCATTTATATGCTCCTGTATCAATATTAATTGCATTATAGGTTGCATCAAATAGTGCCTCTGATTTTGGCGTATGTCCATAAACTTGAATTTGAGGTAAATTTTGAATTTCATTTCTATGCCAAACTATGCCATCAATATTATTAGCATCAAATGGGTTTTCTGCCTTTGGCATTCCTGCATGTGATACAAAAATAGTCTCATCGCTAAAATGAACAGGAAATGTGGCAAACCATTTTGCATCATCAGAGATGTTTCTGCCTTCTGCTAAATATTGGCTAAATGTTTTCTCTCCAGATTTTTGAAACCAATCATCGTTATATTCATTTAAGCAATGATTTATTAATAATTGTTCGTGATTTCCACGAAGGATTATAGTATCTGGATTTTCATTCTGAATATCATTAATTAATGTTGCAACTTGTGGACTGTGATTTCCATGGTCAATAATATCACCAACAAAAATCAATTGTTGCTCTTCTTGATTCCAATTTTTTAATAAAGCCTTTAAAGTGTAAAAGCAGCCATGCACATCACCAATAACAAAATAATCCTTCATAGAAATTTAAAATGTTTTCTTTAGGGCAACCAAAAAATATTCCAGTTTTTAGATTTAGTTAAAATCTTTATTCAGTAACCTTTCTAAATCGGTAAAACTGATGTTCATTTTAACTCTACCTTGTTGTGCATATGAAATTTCCCCAGTCTCTTCAGATACAATTAGTGCAGTTGCATCACTAGATTCTGTAACTCCAATCCCTGCCCTATGCCTTAAACCAAACTGTGGAGGCAGTTTGTCATTTTCTGTTAAAGGTAAAATACAACTGGCAGATTTAATTTTATTTTCTGAGATAATAACAGCCCCATCATGCAACGGACTGTGTTTTTGAAATATACTCTCTAATAGTCTTTTAGATATTTTTGCATCCATCATTTCACCGCTGTTAACAAAAGCATCCTGATCAAAGTATTTTGCAAATACAATGAGCGCCCCAGTTCTTGTTTTTTTCATAGTTTTACAGGCATCAACAATAGGTTTAATCTTCGCCATATTATCTTTTTCTAATTCTTCTTTTTTAAAGATAAACTTTAGCCAGGTTCTATTTTTAAGAGAGATGTTTTTACCGATAGTTAATAAAAAACGTCTAATTTCCTGCTGAAAAACTACAATCAAAGCAATAAATCCTACACTCACAAAGCTTCCTAGTATTCCTGACAGAAGCTTCATATTTAAAGCGTCAGTCAAAAAATAGAGCACATAAATCAATAAAAAACCTATAAAAATATTGACTGCAATAGTACCTCTAATTAAATTATAGATATAATAGACGATGAAGGCAACCAAAACAATATCAATAACATCTAATACTGTTAACTTAAGGAAACTAAAATCTAAAAAATCCATCTAGCAAAATAATGAAAATGTTGTTAACAAACGGATTATTGTTTTAAATGATTTAATAAGCTTATAACTTCCCTTGCTTCCTTTACATCATGAACTCTTAAAATGTTGGCACCATTAAGTATCGCAATCGTATTTAAAATAGAGCTACCATTCAAGGCTTCTTCGGGTTTAATTTTTAAGGTTTTCCAAACCATTGATTTTCTCGATAAACCCGCTAAAATTGGCAATTCAAAAATTTTAAAGTCTGATAATTTATTAAGCAATTCAAAGTTTTGTTCTATGTTTTTTGCAAAACCGAATCCTGGATCAAGAATAATATCTTTTACTCCAGCTTTCTTTAAGGCTGCAATCTTTTCTGAAAAATAATAACAGATTTCTTGAAGCATATCATCATATTGATTTAAATTTTTCATGGTTTGTGGTGTACCTTTCATGTGCATCAAAATGTATGGTACTTTTAACTTACCAACAGTTTCAAACATTTTATTATCTAAATTACCGCCAGAAATATCATTGATGATATGAGCTCCGTTTTCAATTGCCTTTTCGGCGATGCTTGCCCTAAACGTATCTACAGAAATTATAGCATCAGGAAATTTTCTAACTATTGCGTTCAAGGCCAGTAATAATCTTCCTTCCTCTTCTTCTTCAGAAATGTCATCCGCATCCGGACGAGAAGAATATGCACCTAAATCTAAAATATCTGCTCCTTCTGAAAGCATCTTTTCGGCTTGGAGAATAATAGCTTTTTCAGTTTGAGTCCTACTTCCTTCAAAAAAAGAATCCGGAGTTATATTTAACACACCCATTACAATTGGTGAAGTTAAATCAAGCAGTTTTCCGCCTGCATTCAAGGTGGTGTTTATTTTAAAAAATGTATCTTTAGCCGTCATTTAACCGACAAATTAGGGATTAATTTATCAGTATTACAAAACAATAAAAAAAGATTTGGCACATAACACTTCCTCAGAGTACGACGCTATCGTTAAGATTTGTAAAGAACTTTTTATTAAAAAAACCAGGGATTATGGTACTGCATGGCGAATATTAAGACCATCTTCTATTACAGACCAAATTTTTATTAAAGCACAACGTATCCGCACCATAGAGGATAAAAAAATCAATAAAGTTGGCGATGATATTATTGGAGAATACGTTGGCATCATCAATTATTGCATCATTGCGATTATGCAATTAGAACTAACTGCTGATGCTCCTCAGGAGTTAAATCCAGATGATGTAGAAATTACTTTTAGTCAAAAAGTTAGAGAAACTAAAGATTTGATGTTAGATAAAAATCACGATTATGGAGAAGTTTGGCGAGATATGAGGGTAAGTTCTTTAACTGATTTAATTTTGATGAAGATTTTAAGAGTTAAACAAATTGAGGATAATGATGGTAAAACCTTAGCATCTGAAGGTGTAAAAGCAAATTATCAAGACATGGTTAATTATGCCATTTTTGCTTTGATAAAATTAGGAGTTGCATAGCATGAATAAGAAAAACATCGTAATAACTATTGCAAAAGTTTTAGTTGGCTTGTTATTTATATTTTCGGGTTTAATAAAACTGAATGATCCTTTAGGGTTTTCTTATAAACTAGAAGAATATTTTGAAGTTTTTCATATCACTTTTTTAAATCCTATTTCTGTTTTTGCTTCAATATTTTTATGTGCCCTAGAAGTAATTTTAGGTTTTTTTCTTTTAACAGGATTCTACGCTAAAAAAGTAATTTGGGGCTTACTCCTCCTCATTGTATTTTTCACTTTTTTAACATTTTATTCCGCTTTTTTTGATGTCGTTAAAACTTGTGGTTGCTTTGGTGATGCTATTCCATTAACTCCATGGCAATCATTTTCTAAAGATTTAGTTTTATTAATTCTAATTGTATTTCTATTTATAAAAAAACAGAATTTAAAACCAATTACAAATAATCAAAGCAATAGAAGAATTGCCAGTTTATTTATTGTGGGTTTTCCTTTAATTTTTGGTTTATACACTTATACATTTTTACCGATAATAGATTTTTTGCCTTACAAAATAGGTTCAAATATTAATGAATCGATGAAGATTCCAGAAGGTGCGCCGCAGGATGAATTTGAAATAACTTATACTCTGAAAAATAAAAAAACTGGTGAAGACAAAAAGATGAGTGACAAAGAATACCTATCCACTAAGATTTACGAAAATAAAGATTGGGAATTGGTTTCATCATCTGATCCTAAATTGATTAAAGCTGGTTATCAACCTAAAATTAAAGACTTAAATGTTTTCGACTCTCAAGGCGTTGGTTATACCAAAGAAATTTTTGAAAATCCGTATTATAATTTAGTTGCCGTTGGCTGGAAACTGTCAGATATAAACGAAAAATCTTTAGGTGATATTAATGCAATTGCCATCAATGCTGTCGATAATTTTAATATTAGAACAGTATTTTTAACATCAAATTCTGCACAAGATGCCAGCCGTTTATCAAAAAAACTTAATTTATTAACAGAGATATTTTATGCTGATGCTGTTCCTTTAAAAAGTATGGTTCGCTCTAATCCTGGTTTGATTTTGTTAAAAGATGGTGTTATTATTAATAAATGGCCATCTTCATCTTTACCAACCTATAACGAATTAGCAGATAAATACTTCAGCAAACAATAATGTTAAAATACCTACTTCAAAAAATTGGTTACGGATTAGCCGTTTTGCTTGGAGTAGTGATTGTCATTTTTTTTCTATTTAACATTTTACCCGCTGATCCAGCAAGGATGACACAGGGTCAACGTTCTGATGTACAATCCTTAGAAGCCGTAAGAAAAGAGTTTGGTTTGGATAAACCTATTCATATCCAATTTCTATATTATATTAATGATTTATCGCCTTTGGCAATTCATGATGCTGATTCTCTTTCCCAAAATAAATATCATTATCAAAAACTTTTTACCATTGGCAACCAAAAAGCTTTGGTTATAAAATTTCCATACCTGAGGCGCTCTTATCAAACAAAAAGAGAAGTTACTTCAATTTTATACGAAACCGTTCCAAACACATTGGTTTTAGCAATTTCAGCAATGATTTTTGCCACAATTTTAGGAATTGGATTAGGCGTTTTGGCTGCTGTTTATAAAGATACTTGGGTTGATCAGAGTGCAATTGCAGTTTCAATTTTAGGAATTTCTGCTCCATCTTTTTTTGCCGGGATAATTATAGCTTGGCTATTCGGCTTTCTTTTAAGCGATTATACAGATTTAAAAATGTCGGGTAGTTTATATGATTATGATCCATTTAACGGACAAGTTATTGTTTGGAAAAACTTGATTTTACCCATGTTCACTTTAGGATTGAGACCTTTGGCAATTATTATGCAATTAACAAGAAGTTCTATGTTAGATGTTTTGGGGCAAGATTTTATCCGAACTGCAAAAGCAAAAGGTTTAAATAATTATCAAATCATTATAAAACATGCTTTAAGAAATGCTTTAAATCCTGTTGTAACAGCAGTTTCGGGATGGTTTGCTTCTTTATTAGCAGGTTCTTTCTTTGTAGAATATATTTTCGGTTATAACGGTTTGGGTAAAGCAACCGTTGATGCTTTAGAAATGGCAGACTTACCTGTAGTGATGGGCGCAATTCTGTTTATTGCTTTTATGTTTGTAATCATTAATATTTTAGCTGATTTACTTTACGTTGTTTTAGACCCAAGAGTTAAACTGTAGAATTAATTTAGTGGAATTGTTTTTGTAAATAAGTCTTCACAAATTCTTTAAAACCTAATTTATGAAGCGAGGATTAGTTTGGTTCAAAAACGATTTAAGATTAAATGATAATGAATCCTTAGTAAGGGCAATTGAACAATGTGATGAATTAATATTTTGCTATTGTTTAGAAAGAAATCATTTTAGAGAGCTGGATTTAGGGTTTAAAAAAGCAGATATAAATAGATTTAAATTTTTAGAACAATCTGTTTTAGATTTAAAAAAAAACTTAGAAAATATTGGTGGGCATTTGATTATTAGCGATAAATCTGCAATTGAAACACTATCCAAAATAGTTGAAGATTTTAAAATTACCGATATTTATGCAGAAGAAGAATATGCAAGCGAAGAAATAAAATTAGTCGGCGATGTACAAAAAGTTTTAACAAAAATTAACTTTCATTTTTATTGGGGTAAGACGCTTTATCATAAAGATGATATCCCATTTGAAATATCCAGTATTCCTTTAACTAGCAAAGCTTACAGAATTCCAGCATCAAAAGAATCAGAACCCAGAAAAACATTAGGATTACCTAAAAAATTGGCAGGTTTTAAAGAGGCGAAAAGTACTCCGTTTCCTTCTTATAAAAAATATGGTTTTACAGAGGAAGAATATAAAAATACAAATCCATTATTAATGGGTGGCGAATCTTTAGCATTAGAGAGGCTGCAATATTATACTTTTAAATCTGAGCTTTTGACAGGTTATAGATGGAGCAGAAATAAATCTGATGGGTTGGATTACAGCTCTAAATTTTCCCCATATTTGGCTTTGGGTTGCATTTCTCCGAGAACTATTTACGAAACCGTAAAAGAATATGAACAACAAATCAAAAAAAACCAAAGTACTTGGTGGTTAGTTTTTGAATTGGTTTGGAGAGATTATTTCACATTTAAAGGAATGAGGTTTGGAGATAAAATCTTTAAAACTGAAGGTTATAAAAATAAAAAAATTGTTTTCGAAAATGACATTGATAAATTTAAAAGATGGTGTAAAGGAACTACAGGAATTCCTTTCATTGATGCGCACATGCGGCAATTGAATGAAACTGGTTACATTAGCAATAGAGGTCGAGTAAATTGTGCTAGTTATTTTGTTTTTGATTTGAATATTGATTGGACTTGGGGTGCTGCATATTTTGAAAGTCAATTAATAGATTATGATGTAAGTAGTAATTGGATGAACTGGCACATGCAGGCTTTTGAAATTTATTATACAAACCCAGTACATCAATCTAATAAATATAAAGCTCAAGATTATATAAGGAAATGGATTCCTGAATTAAACGACAAGAATGATATTGAAGTTTTAATTCCGTGGGAATATGAAGTTTCTGATTATCCAAAACCTATTGAAGTTTATCCAAAGTGGAATAGAGCCATCAATCTTATCAAGAAAATATTGGATTAATTATTAAAAATTCTAATATTCGTTGAAACGAGAACATCATTAATAATGAACGAGATAAACATCAATAAAAAGATATTTTTAGTAGGTTTTATGGGTTGTGGAAAAAGCAAAATGGGCAAAGCCTTAGCATCCAAATTAAACAAAACATTTATTGATTTAGATGATTTAATAGTTCTAAAAAACCAAATGAGTATTCCAGAGATGTTTGCAAATTTTGGAGAAAACGGATTTAGAGAAAAAGAAAAAGGAGTATTGCAGCAGTCTGCTTTTGCGGAAGATGTTGTTATTGCAACAGGCGGTGGAGCACCTTGTTTTTTTGAAAATATGGATTGGATGAACAACAATGGACTGACTATTTTTATTGATACACCTGTTAAAGTTTTAGCAGATAGATTAATTAATGCCCGAGTAGAAAGACCCTTAGTGAAAGGTAAAAGCTATGAAGAATTAACAACATTTATTGAAATGAAACTATCTGAAAGAAAGCCCTTCTATAATAAAGCTCAAATTATTTTAAAAGGTGTTGATTTAAATGTGGAAACGATTGTTGAAGCATTAGAGAATATTTAAAGGATTTTAAACAATATTTATACTATTCAAATAGCTTTTGAAAGCTATTTTAAATAAACCTCATCATCTTCTCGTTCCTCATCTAAGATAACAGAAACATGTTCTTTTAATATTGTTGAAAGTTCTAGTCCAACAAAATCTGGAGATACCGGAAAATTTTTATGACTTCTATCAATTAGAACTACTGACCTTAATTTTTTAAGAGGGATGTTTAAAAAAACACCTAAACCGTAGGCTAAAGTCCTGCCACTATTTAAAACATCATCAACTAAAATTATAACCTTATTCTCACATTCTTTTAAAGGGATATCAATCTTAGATTCTAATTTAGAACTGTCTTTTTCTAATTCTAACTTTACAATTGTTATTTTAAAATCGGCAATCTCTTTCAACACTTTCTCTAATCTTAAAGCTAGTTTATATCCTCTAATAACAACACCAGCTAAAATTATTTCTTTTTCGTCAAAATTATCTTCTAAAATTTGATGAGCAATACGGTTGATTTTTTGCTGTATTTGCTGGTGGTCTAATATTAATACTTTTTTTGCCGTCATAATTGTACGAAAATTTCAATGCTAAAATTAACTATTCTTATTTTAGAAAAAACTGAATCTTTCTCAAAAGTAAATTGTTTTAATAAAAAAAATGCGAATAGATTAATTAAAATCTACTCGCAATACATCAAAATCTAATTTTCTATTTTTCCAATATAAATTTTTGAGTATAATATTTAGATCCAATTTTTAATGATAAAACATAAGTTCCATCATTTAAGGTTTTTAAATCTAAAGCTTGATTAAATTTACCCGAAAAATTATTAAATGTTCTATTAAACATTTCTTGACCAACAATGTTATTCACTTTTATTTCTAAATTTTCCTTTTTAAGTACATCAAAAGAAAGATTTAAAACTCCTTTTGTAGGTATTGGATAAATGTTTAAACCAATTTCTGCGGCATCTGATGGTTTAATAGCAGACAATACGTAGTTAAAATCTGTAGATGTGGTTACACATCCAGAAGGGCTAACAATTTCTACTCTATAAACTCCAGACGTCGTAGGATTGTAAGTATTTGTTGTATTACTAGGATCAATAACTCCATTTACAAACCATTGATATTTTAACCCGTAACTAGAAACTAAAGAAGTACCACTTTGTGTAATTGTTGGTTTGCTTAAAATAACTGGTATTCTTACACCATTTGTACAGCCTAACGACTTAAAAAGCATGTTATAAAAATAGTAATAAGAAGTAGTAATGATACCAGTCGTAGATGAATAAGCTCCATTTAATGATATTAAATCGGTTCCGAGTTTTATAGGTATGTTATTAACCCCTGCATTACTCCTAAAAATTGTAGCACCGTTAAACTGTATGCCAACATAATATGTTCCAGCCGAAGGAAAAATTAAACCAATTTTATAAACTTTCCCAGGATCATTTAAATCATCGTCAATTAAATTATTAGTAATTACATCTGTAGTAGTTTTAGTTCTTGTTACATTTACTGTAGACGAACTTAAAACTTCTCCACTAGATGTTTCAACAGTAAAAATAAGTTGCCCTGTTTGACTTACGTAAAGTAAAGCACTATCTAAAACCATTGGAGATTTTACAGTAAAAATTGGTTTTGGCCCAAAATTACCTGAATAATTTCCACCACTATAAACTTTTTTATTTGCAGCACCAAAATAGGATTTGAAATCATTTAAACCTGCAAATAGTGTATTATTAGCTGGAAGCGAACTCACTAAAATATTCCCTGTTGTTATTGGAAGTGCATCATTAGCATTTGTATACCAAAATATGTTTCCATCTGCTTCTCCACTAAGTTGATAATTTCCTTTAGCATTGTCGCACTCTGCAATTATTGCATTTTTAATTCCCTGAGGAACAATTACACTAAAACTCTTACTAATAGCATTGTTATTTGAAATTGCATCACCAATTAATTCTGTTTTTGCATTTGCTGAATAAGTTTGACCTTTTACAACTACAAAATCAGCATTAATTTTCAAATCAGCCTCAAAATTGGGGTTTATGATACCCGTATAATTTTGAGTAATTGTTTTTATAATAGTAGTATTATTACTCAATGTAATGGTTATTGGAATGTTAGATATCACATTATTGCCAAAATTCTTAATCTTCACTGAAAAATTTAATCCATTCGTTTCGCAAATGTTGTCCTCGAAATTATTAAAAGCTATAATTCCAACATCATTAGACGGCTTTATAAAATTAATAGTATAGTCTTGAGTTTCTCCTTTTGTATAAGAGCCACAAGCTAAAATTAAATCTGAGCTATTGACTTCACTGGTTACAATTCTTATTACTGTAGTATTATTTATAACTACATTAGTCGGAACAGTGATAGTTCCTAAAAAATCTGAATTACTAGTAATTAAGCCTGATGTTGCAGCAATTTCTCCTAAATCATCAAAATCCCCATCTCCATTCCAATCTATAAATATCTTAGCAAATTTATTTTGAGTTGTTCCACATGAACCTAAACTCACTGTAAAGGGATTAGTTTTACCTGCTTCTAAACTGGTTGTAATTGATTTAAAATCAGAATATGTCCTGCAGGTGTTGGGCAAAGTATTATTAATTGTGTTCAACACAACCTTATCTATTCTTGAATCTGTAGAATTTGTTGGAGCAGAAATGCAATAAACATTTCCGCCAATACCCGATGCAATGATTGAATAAGCTTGTGGACCTTTGGTTAGTGTACCTTTATGAGAAATTCTAATAGTATAAATTTGACCAGGCACTGAATTTGGAACTGTAATCTGTTCAACATTGTCAACAATATTATCTGTCTGAACTGCTGCATTTGCGGGATTATTTGGGTCTAATTTCCAAGGGAAAAATGTGTTGGCATCCTTAATAATTCTTAAATCTAAATCATTCACCAATTTTGGCGTACGACTATTTAATGTACCAGTAACTCCTGGTGCTCCTTCAGGATCTGTCCAACAGATGGTAACTTTTAAAGGCCCATAGCCAGAGGTAGTGACTTGTAAATTATAAATCTCCCCTTGAGTTAAAGTCCTTTCTGCAATTAAACTTTTGGTTCCATTTAGCTTTATTAATTCACCTGCTCTTTCAACGTTTAATAATCCCCATCCATAAATATAATCTGGACCCAATGTTACTCCAGCCTCATCTGAAGTTTCAATTGCTAAACCTTTTAAACTTGCAGAACGCATAAAAGCCCCATTGTTTAATTTAGAATAATATTCTTGCAATAAGATCAGTGATCCACTAATATTTGGCGATGACATAGACGTACCAGAAAGTGTTGCATACGCTTTTGAACTTTCGTTACTTGTTGATGTAAGCTGAACTCCGTCTGCAACCAAATCCGGTTTTATTCTTCCATCATCAGTTGGACCCCAACTACTAAATGAAGATATGTTAATATCGTTGGTAGAATTTGAACCAAAAGGGAGACCATTAATGGCCCCAACCGTTAAAATATTTTTTGCAGTACCCGTTGTTGAAACTATATCATAGCTATCATTACTACTGATACTTGATGGCCTAGGACCTTTATTTACTAAATTGCTAGAGCCAGTATTAAATCCATAATATTCTGTTCCAACTGATGGGCCATTCTCGCTTCTATTATTACCTGCAGATTTTATTGGTAAATAGTAGGGTGCATTATAGCAAATTTTATCCCAGTCTCTTGCACTGTCATCGTAAAACCCAAATTTATAATCTTCTGTTGTATTAGGTGCACCATACCATTCCCACCTTGCCGGATTTGTGCTAGTATTATAATTCCATCCAGAAATATATCCATAAGAATGATTGGATATTATCATATTCTGAGAAGCTGCAGTGGTCATCTCTGAAACATCCGAATTAAAATCATAAGCATATAATTTTTTTAATCCCCATGCCATCCCTCTGGCAATTGGATTAATACCTGTAGCAATCATGGTACCGGCAACATGTGTAGCATGTTGACTTCCATTATTTGGATTATCTATTTGAACTATCCTACTTCCGTCAGCACCTTGAAATTCCTGATGTTCTGGTAAAATTATTCCTCCATCCCAAATTCCAATTTTTCCCACTAAATTATCACTAGAACCATTTAATGTTAATCCCAAGCTTCCTCCATCATAAAAACTATTCGTCCTTGTTGTGCCTGATGCTATAATATTATTTTCAGTCTTAAGATACAAGGGTAAACCTAAATCGTCAACACCTTGTAACGAAATAATTGTACCGTCTTTTTGAACCCTAAAAGTTACCCAATTATTTTTAGCTGCTAATGCAAAAGCCCTGTTTCGATTTTCATCTGATGTTTCTCTAAATTGAGAGGAAAGAATTTGTAATTTTTGAAATTGTATCTCGCTAACTAATTTATTCCCTTCTTGAGCAAAAGAAAAAGAAAAACTGAATACTAATAAATAGGCGAGTAGATACTTTTTAGTCATTTTTAAGAATTAACCTTAATCAATTTACTAAAAATTAAGTATTTAGGTTTTTAGCAAGATTAAAAATGAGAATTTTTATTCAGAAAACAATACATAAATCTTAAAATTTATAATTCTTCTCTGTTTTTAATCCAGGCAAAAAGTTCATCAATTGGTTTTTCTAAGATATTGCCAACATTTACTTGATGAATTTGGCAACGTTGTTTTAAAGCATCTTTAAAATGATAAGCTATAGATCCCACAAAATGAGCATAATAATCTTTATAATTTGGGTATGATTTTATATGAGTGATTATAAAATCATCAAATCCTTTTTTTAGTAAATTTTGGATATAAGGATGATCTAGGTGATTACTCATGAAATTAGTAAAAGAAGCAATAAAATAATTTGGAAAAGGTTTTTGATATAAATTTTTAATTACAACTTCTTTATTTAGTTTATAAGTCTCTTCAAATGACACTAAAATTTCTTGTGGGGCATTTTCATATAAAAAATCTGTAATTAATATTTTGCCGAAATAAGTTCCAGAACCTTCCTCTCCTAAAATATATCCTAATCCTAAATTACTTGGAAACACATTTTCACCATCATAAAAGGAGATATTAGATTCTGTTCCTAAAACACAGCTGAAACCCGGCTTATTTTTACAAGAGGCAATTGCAGAGCCTAGCGTATCGCTTTCTACACTTATAAATGCATTTTTAAATAAAACTGTAAGCGCATTAGAGATTACTTCTCTCCTATCTGGACTATTGCAACCTGCACCAAAAAAGTGTAATTCTGATATTTTATCCGCGATAATTTTAAAAGGAGCAAAATGATGCAAACTTTTAACGATTTCTTTTTCTGAAGTGAAAAAAGGATTTAATCCACCTGTATGAAATTTTTCTATTGATTGATCTTCGTGTAATAAAATCCAATCGGTTTTTGAAGATCCGCCATCCGCTACAAGTAACATTAAATTGATTTTATCAAAGCGGTAGTTAAGGGTTTACCCAAAAAATCAGTAACGTTATTAAATTCTATTACTTTTTTATGGTCTGTAGGATCTAAGGAAGATGAAAGCATAACAATTTTTATGGCCTCCTTATTAAAAGATTGAAGGTCTTGAAATTCTACAAGAAAATCAAATCCTGTTTTAACAGGCATTCTAATATCTAAAAAAATAACCTCAGGTAACTCCTCGTTATTTTTTTCCAGTTGTTGAAGATAACTTATAGCAGTTTCACAAGATAACTTAATAACAATTTCCTCAGCAAAATTATTAGCTTTTAAAATTTTTTCATTAATCATATTATCAATGAAATTATCATCAATTAAAAGTGCCTTTTTGTATTTGAATGATTGCATCCTGATTATCTATACTTTAAACAAATATATAAAAAGATTGTAAAAATAATTTTACATAGCTAAAAGCTTAAAGTACCTGTTAATTCTTTTATACTAACTTCAGAGATTTTAGTTTTATAAAGTGCATTGGCATATCTGGCATTGGCGTCAATATAATTTCTTTGCGCCTCTCTTAATTCTAAGGGAACAATACTGCCTAGTCTATACTTCTCTAGTGTGATGTCTAAATTTTCTTTTGCAACATCAATATTAGACTCTTCTAACATCAATAATTTTAGATTTGTTTGATAGTTTTGATAAGCTGTTAACAAACTTGCATTTACATCTTGCTTAATTCTTTCTAAATCATAATTGGCATTTTGCAATTCTAGTTTTGCGTTTTTTTCTAATCTCCCTTGCTGAAAACCATTAAAAATATTTATTGATGCTGTTAAACCATAATTAAATCCCCTGGTATTTGATCTTAATGAGAAACTAGTTGGAGGAGAAGTATTTTTTGAGAAATTATATCCAGAGGTTAATGCTAATGTAGGATATCGAGCTCCTTTTATTTGTCTGATGTATAATTCTACAATTTTTTGATTAACATTTGCAGTTTGAACATCCGGGCTATTGGTATCAACCATTGGTTTCAAATTTTCATACACTAGAGATTTATCAATCTCAATTTGCTTTTCAATATCAAAATCTATATTCAAATCTCTAGCTAAAAGCTGATTTAATTCTACTTTAATATTTTTGATTAAATCTTGTTGACGCAAAAGCAGGGTAGTATCAGTATTCAAATCAACTTTTGCTGCTAATAGTTCTAATTTTGAACCTCTGCCTAAAGTATATCTGCTATTTGCATTTTTCAATCTTACCTGAGATACTTCTAAAGCAGTTTTGGTAGATTCTAATTGTTTATATTGACTAATTAGATTATAATAAGTATCAATCACATTAGCTATCGTAGTTTGCACTACAAGTTGTGCGTTAAGTTCACCAAGTTTTTCAAGTTCTTTTAAACGATCATAATTTGCAAACATCGTAAAACCATCAAAAACCCTCCAATTTAAACCTACTCCGTAACTAAGATTATTTGACTTTGCATTATTTGCATTTCTTGTATCTCCAGATGCTAAATCAACCGTACTGGTTTGAATATTATTATTTTGAATTAAATCTCCAGTTACAGAAGGTAAAATTCCTGCGTTACCAAAGCTTACATCATTAGTACTGATCTCTTTTTGAGTTTTACTAATTTTTATACTGTAGTTATTTTCAAGAGCAATTGTTATGGCCTGTTGCAGACTCAATTTCTCCTGAGCATCCACACCCAACGATGAAATTAAGAATAGGATTAAAAAGTATTTAAGATAATTATTCATGATTAAACCTCCACCCCTTCTTTTATTAATTCTTTTTCTGCCTTAGCAGCTTCACTTTCTTTATATTCTTTAGACCAATAAGAATAAACCGATGGTATTACAAATAAAGTAAGTAGTAAAGAAAATAATGTACCACCAATAATAACGGTTCCCATACTCATCCTACTTTTAGATGCTGCACCAAATGCCATTGCAATTGGTAGTGCGCCTAATGCTATGGCTAAACTTGTCATTAAAATGGGTCTTAATCTAGATACTGATGCTTCTCTGATTGCTTCCGCAACGGGCATACCCTTTTCCTTTAATTGATTAGCAAACTCTACTATAAGAATTCCATTTTTTGTTACCAATCCAATTAACATAATCGTTCCTATCTGACTAAAAATATTCCAGCTTTGCCCTAGTAGCCATAAAGATAAAAATGCTCCTGCAACAGCCATGGGTACAGTAATAATGATGATAACCGGATCTATAAAACTTTCAAATTGTGCTGCTAATATTAAATAGACTAATAATAAAGCCAAACCAAAAGCAAAAATAGTATTAGAGTTACTCTCGCTAAAATCTCGAGATTCTCCTGCTAAATCCGTTGTAAAACTATCATCTAAAATTTTGGCTTTTGCTCTTTCCATAGCTTCAATACCATCACCAATGGTTTTTCCCTCAGTTAATGAGGCAGAAATTGTTGCGGAAGAAAAACGATTATTTCTATATAATTGCGGCGGACTACTTCTCTCTTCTACTTTTACTAAATTGTCTAATTGAATAAGAGAGCCTGCATCATTTCTTACAAAAATGGAGCTTAAATCATAAGGATCATTTCTTTTTTCTTTATTAAACTGTCCAATTACTTGATATTGGTTACCATTCATGGTGAAATAAGCAAACCTTTGAGCGGCTAAAGAAAGCTGCAAAGTTTGAGCAACATCCAAAATAGATACTCCTAAATCCTGAGATTTATTTCTATCAATGGTGACATTGAGCTCTGGTTTGTTAAATTTTAGGTTAACATCTGTATTTGCAAAAGTAGGATCTTTCGAAATTTCATCCATAAAGAGAGGAACCTTCTCTCTTAATTTTTCAAAATTTGGTGCTTGTATAATAAATTGAACGGGTAATCCTCTAGTACGCCCCACTGCAATTGTGGGTTGTTGCAATACGAAGCCTTTTGCCTCATTCATTTTTTTCAATTCACGTGTTAAGCTATTTGCTATTTCATCTTGAGATCTTACTCTATCACCTGCGTCTGATAATCTTAATCGATAAAAACCTGTGTTTGCAGCGCCGGAACCAGAATAACCTGGAGCAGTTAAAGAAAGACTTGCAATCACTTCAGGAACAGAATCTCTGATTAAATCTCCAACGTTAGAAATGTAATCATCGGTGTATTGGAACGATGCACCTTCTGGTGCAGTTACATTTAAGGACAGTACACTTCTGTCATCTAAAGGTGCCGTTTCTTTAGGCAACAAATTCCAGAAAAGAAATATTAAACCAACACATATCACTACAATTGGAAATGCCAACCACCTTCTTTTAAGAAACGATTCTAAAGACTCGTGATAGCTTTGATTCATTTTTACAAAAAATGGTTCAGTTTTATCATAAAACTTAGATTTTTTAGTGTTCTTCATCAAGTAAGCATTCAACATCGGCGTAAGCGTTAAAGAAACAAATGCCGAAATTAAAACCGCTGCACCAATTACGATCCCAAATTCCCTAAATAACCTTCCCACAAAGCCTTCTAAGAAAATAACTGGTAAAAAAACTGCTGCTAACGTAATGGATATAGATATCACCGCAAAGAATATTTCATTTGCACCCTTAATGGCTGCTTCAAAAGGGGACATCCCTTCTTCCACTTTTTTATAGATGTTTTCCGTAACTACAATTCCATCATCAACCACTAAACCTGTTGCTAAAACTATGGCCAATAAGGTTAACACATTGACTGAAAAACCTAATAAATACATGATGAAAAACGTAGCCACCAAAGAAACAGGAATGTCAATTAAAGGTCTAAAAGCGATGCTCCAATCTCTGAAAAAGAGATATATAATTATGATTACCAATAAGATAGAGATTCCTAATGTTTCAGCAACCTCTGTAACTGATTTTTTGATAAATACCGTATTATCTAATACGATATTCAATTTATAATCTGCTGGGAGTTCCTTTTTTAAGGCTTCATATCTTTTGTAAAACTCTTTAGCAATCTCTAAATAATTTGCGCCTGGTTGTGGTACAATTGCAGTAGCCACCATCGGATTACCTTCTGATCTTAAGGCAGTTTCTTCATTTTCCGGGCCTAAATCGGCATAACCAATATCTTTTAATCTTATAATATTTGTACCATCATTTTTTATGATCAAATTATTAAACTGATCAACAGTGGATAAATTTCCCGCAGTATTAACTGTTAATTCTGTTTTAGTTCCTGATATTTTTCCTGATGGTAATTCTACATTTTGCTCAACAAGAGCATCTCTAATATCTAATGGAGTTAATTTATATGATGCAAGTTTATCTGGATCTAACCACAAACGCATGGCAAATCTTTTTTCTCCCCAAATTTGCACTGCAGAAACTCCAGGAATGGTTTGCAATCTTTGTGAGATAACATTTTCGGCATAATCACTTACTTCCAAAATGCTTCTTTTATCGCTTTGGATAGTCATAGAAATTATAGACTCGGAGTTTGCATCGGCTTTAGAAACAACTGGCAATCCATCAATATCTTTTGGCAATGTCCTTGATGCTTGAGAAACTTTATCCCTCACATCATTTGCTGCTTCTTCTAAATTTTTACCCAATTCAAACTCGATGTTAATAGAGCTAGAGCCTTGGTTACTAGAAGATGAAATATTTTTTATACCATCTATTTGATTGATATACTTTTCTAAAGGTTCTGTAATTTGAGATTCAACAATATCAGAGTTTGCTCCAGGATAACTTGTACGTACTGAAACAACAGTAGGGTCAATTGATGGATATTCTCGAATACCTAAGAAAGTGTAGCCAATAATTCCAAATAATAATAAAATTAAATTGATAACTATGGCTAAAACAGGTCTTTTGATGCTAATGGTAGATATACTCATCAATCCTAATTTTTAGATTTTAAAATATTTACTTTAACTTTTGCACCTTCTTTAAGGGCCATAATTCCAGATATGATAACAGTATCGCCAACTGAAAGTCCGTCTGTAACAAGGATGTCCTGGTCGGTTCTTATATCAGAATTTACTACAATTGTTTTTGCCTTTCCGTCTTTACTAAGATAAATTTGCTTACCCTTTAATATTGGGATAACAGCCTCTGAAGGAATTAATATTGCATCCTTTATTTCTTCTAGAGGAAGATTTATGTTAGCGAAAGTGCCAGGTAATAAATCTCCATTATTATCGGCTTTAGCCCTAATCACTAAAGATCTTGTATCTACTGAAATTCCGGGTTCTTTTGCATAAACCTTGGCGGTGTATTTTTTACTGTTACCTGCTACCGTAAAAGTTATAGCGGCACCTACTTGTACTCTTTGCGCATATTTTTCAGGAACAGAAAAAGTAATTTTAATAGGGTTGATAGATACTAAATTTGTGATTTCTGTTGTTGGCGTTATGTAAGCACCATCAGATATATTTCTTAATCCTATTTTTCCAGAAAAAGGCGCTCTAATTTCTGTTCTTGCAAGTTGAGCCCTTATTAACTGACTTTGTGCTTTTAAAGATTTAAACTCTGCTAAAGTAGCGTCATACTCTTCCTGACTAATAGCTTCTGCTTTTAATAATTTTTGAGCCCTATTTTCTGTTTCGCTTGCTAATTTCTCTTTAGTTAAGGCTTGCACCAATTGTGCCTGCAACTCACTATCATCAATCTTAATCAATAAACTGCCTTTACTTACATTGCTTCCTTCGCTGAAGTTTATTTTTCTTACCAAGCCAGAAACTTCACTTCTTATTTGCACTTGCTCATTAGCATCTATACTTCCCGAAACGGCAATATCATTAGTAAATGTTTGGGTTTTAACAATCATTCCTTTTACAGAAATAGCTTGGTCTGCACCAGACTTGACTCCTTTACCCTCAGCGCCTTTAGACGAACTACTTTTTGTGATTCTATTATAGACCAAATAACAAAGTAATAAAGCTATAATTATGTAAATTATATGTTTCAGTTTCATATATCAGATTTCAAATTTTTATAATTTAATGTAATGTCGTTGATATTTGCACCACTTAGGTTTTGTTGTAAAGTGTTTAGAACTTCATAAAAACAGTCAATTTTATCCTGAGGTAAACCATTTAAAGCTTCTTTATTAATAGCACTAAAAATATTATTAATAGGTAACAAAATATTTTTCGCTTTATCAGTAAGTCTAATTAAATGTTGTCTTCTGTCTTTATTATTTGTCAATCTATTTACAAATCCGTTTTTTTCTAAATAATCAATCATGTTTACCATGAATGATTTATCAACCTGTAATAAATCGGCTAAATCTTTTTGTGTGAGCAATTCATTATTTTCATGGATCAATAAAAGTGTATAATGATACCTTTCTAATGAAATATGTTTTGATTGCTGTGCAAATTCGCCTAAATATTTTTTAGTTACTTGTATGAGCTGATGAGCTAAAGGCTCTTCATATTTATTAACTATAATCATTAACACAAAAATATCAGATAGTTTTAAATATAGTTGATAGTATCAACTATATTACATTTTAAAGAAAAGTTGCTGTATTAAAATATGGTTAATATTTTAACTTTGTTTTCCAAATCCATATTATGACTAAATTTTTTATACTATTCTCTTTCTTATTTATGAGTATCGCATTAAAAGCACAAACAACGGCCGATATTAATTTCGAAGTGTCTTTTACAGAACCACAAGCACATTACGCAGATGTAAAAATGACTATCAACAATATCAATAAAAACGATTTATTGGTTAAAATGCCAGTTTGGGCACCAGGATCTTATTTAGTAAGGGAGTTTTCTAAAAACGTAGAATCGTTTACCGCTAATACTTCATTTGAAAAGATTACTAAAAACACCTGGAAACTGAATACAAAAGGAAAAAAATCAGTTACCGTAAATTATAGGGTTTACTGTTTTGAGGTTTCTGTAAGAACAAGCCTTGTTGATAATACACATGCCTTTTTATCGCCAACAGGCATATTCTTATATGTTGATGGAAAGCTAGACCAACCTTCAACTGTCAGCATTATTCCATATAATGGATGGACAAAAGTATCAACAGGTTTAGAACCTGTTGCAGATAAGAAATTCACTTATTACGCCAAAAATTTTGATTGGTTATTTGATTCTCCGATAGAAGTTGGCAACCAGGATGTATTTGGTTTTGATGCTGTTGGCGTTAAATACGAAGTTGCCATGGTTGGCGGCGGGAATTATGATAAAGAGCGTTTAAAAACTGATATGACGAATGTTATAGAAAAAGAAACTGCTGTTTTTGGTGAAAATCCTAATAAGCACTATCTTTTTATTGTCCATAATTACTTTTCTGGCGGAGGTGGTTTAGAGCATTTAAATTCTACAGTTTTAGGAGCAACCAGAGATGGTTATCAAAATGAAAAAATCTATAAATCTTTCTTAGGATTAGTTGCACATGAACATTTTCACCTTTGGAATGTGAAAAGATTAAGACCAATTGCTTTGGGTCCGTTTAATTATGATCAAGAAAATTATACCACCAACTTATGGATTGCGGAAGGTTTTACAGCTTATTACGATAATTTAATTACTCAGCGTACAAAAATAATTAGTGTTGATGAGTATCTAAATATAATACAAGCTGATATTAATGCCATTGATAATTCTCAAGGTGGAAAAGTGCAATCTTTAAGCGATGCTAGTTTTGATGCCTGGATAAAATATTACCGTCCGAATGAGAATAGTGGGAATACAACGGTTTCTTATTATAACAAAGGATCTCTTATTGCCTTAATGTTAGATTTAGCGATTATTCATAAATCTGGAGGAAAGCAATCTTTAGATGATGCCATGAGATTTGCTTATAACGATTTTTATAAAAAGAAAGGCAGAGGCTATACTGATGCAGAGATGAAATTGGTTTTTGAAAATTATGTTGGAGAAAACTTAAATCAATTTTATGCAGATTATATTAATGGCACAAAAAGTTTAGACATCAATAAATATTTAAATTACGCTGGTTTAAAATTGGTTGATAGAACTGCAATTGCAAAACAACCTTATTTGGGAGCAACCATAAGCAGAACTAATAAAACAGAAATTGCAACAGTTTCTAGAAATAGCAGCGCCTGGGATAGCGGTTTAAATGTTAAAGATTTAGTTATAAGCATTAATGGTGTAAGCACAACAGATGTTTTAAAAGATGTTGCCAATTTAGACCCAAATAAAGTAGCCGAATTTTTGGTAGGCCGAGATGGAAATGTGATAAAGTTAATGGTGAAATTTAAACCTTCTACCAGCAAAAGCATGGTGATACAAGAAATTGAAAATGCTACTGAAGCACAAAAAGCTGTTATGGAGAAGTGGTTGAGTTTGTAGGATAACTTTATAATATATTAAGTTAGCGGCTATTAATGCGCCTGACTACAATGACAGATACATTAAAATAAATTTGACATAATGAAAAATCTAACAATCATCTTCACACTCACGGTTGCGACAGTATTTTTTGGCTGTAATAAATCATCCGTTGACAAAAGCCAATTGGTCAATCCAATACTTGGCGACATCAGTTATGAAAGCAAATTTGGACACAAGCCAGACGCAAAAACTAACAACGAACTTAGAATTAAAACGCATCTTGAGTATGTAGAAAATTTACTACGAAATAAAGATGTTTCTGAACTTTCGACTGACCTTCAAACAAAACGTAAACAACTTTTAGGCTTACTTCACGACTATTGGACGAAAGGATTATTTCCTAAAAATTATGACTATACTAACCAAAGAAAACCATGTTTCATTGACAAGGATGGAACTATTTGCGCCGTTGGCTATTTGGTCGAGCAAACTACAAGCAGACAAGCTGCAAACGACATCAATAGCAAACATAAATATGATGAATTATTAGCTATTAATAATCAAACGGTTGACAATTGGGTTTTGACAAGCGGATTAACGAAAGAAGAGTGTGCAATGATTCAGCCGACTTACGGACCAACACCAGTTAATTCATACAATTATATTTCACCAGCTTATGGTATTTCATCTTCCATAATTGGCGGACTAAATCTTTCGCTTAATACAGTAAACGGAATACAAATTGGAAAAGGCACAACCAACAAAACAGTTCCGATTATTGGCCTTATTACTGGTGCTGGACAAATTGCACTTGGCTCTGCATCGTTTCCAAAAGATATGAATAATTGGGGGACAAACTACACAAACGAAAGTCAGAAAACACTTTCAATGGTAAACATTGGACTTGGGACAACAACCATGATTTTGAGTGCTTGGAATTTAATTACTAACCGTAAACCAAAAGACAAATTAACAACATGGAACATTTACGGGTTTCCGACACAGGATAACAATACAAAAGTGGCATTCAGCTTTAAGCGAAGATTTTAATTGGCGCTAATAGCACCTAAATGGCAGTTTGAAGCTTTGTGTTTCGTATCTAACAAAAAATTTAAGAAATTAGTCTTTATTTAAAACACGTCAACTACATCCAATATTATTAACTTTCTATACCATAACAGAACTCCAAATGGATAACATTTATAAAATTCCCTCCCAAACAAGAATAGGTCATGTTCATTTGAAAGTTGGCGATTTGGAAAAATCTCTGGAGTTTTATAGAGATTTATTGGGTTTTGAGGTGACGATGTTATATGGAAATCAAGCGGCTTTTATTTCTGCTGGTGGTTATCATCATCATATTGGTTTAAATACCTGGCATAGTAAAGGTTTACCACCTGCACCTGTTAACAGTGTTGGCTTATATCACACGGCAATTTTATATCCCACAAGAAAAGATTTAGCAGCAATTTTTTGGCGTATTCACAATGCAAAATACCCATTGACTGGCGCAAGCGACCATGGAGTTTCAGAAGCATTATATTTAGATGATCCTGATGGAAATGGAGTAGAACTTTATTGGGATAAAGCAAAAGAACTTTGGTCAACAGATATTGATGGCTCTTTAACCATGTTTACCAAAGCTCTTGATTTAGAAGATTTATTGATGGAACTAGAAGATTAAAAATCTTCTAGCCTTCTTTCGGGATAAACTTCATGCTTAAAGAATTTACACAATGTCTGGTGTTTTTTTCTGTTAATCTTTCGCCTTCAAAAACATGACCTAAATGTCCGCCGCAATTAGCGCAAACTATTTCAACCCGTCTTCCATCTGCATCGGCAACTCTTTTAACCGCTCCTGGGATTTCATCATCAAAACTTGGCCATCCACAATGTGATTCAAATTTATCATCAGATTTATAAAGTGGGGTATCGCATTGGCGGCAAACATAAGTTCCGGCTTCTTTTAAACTGGTATATTCGCCTGTAAAAGGTCTTTCAGTACCTTTATTTTTGATAACGTATGCTTCTTCGGGGGTTAATTCATTCAATTTCATATATTAAAAACGAATTATTTCGTAGAAAGTTTATGTAGGGACAAATTTTATTGTAACTCGTATTCAATTTTACAATCAACAACACCTTTTTTATATAATCCTATTTCTTTAGCAGCAGATTGTGATAAATCTATCAGCATATTTTTTCCATACGGACCACGGTCATTAACAATTACAATAACAGATTTATCATTATCCAAATTGGTAACTTTTACTTGGGTGCCAAAAGGTAAAGTTTTATGGGCACAAGTAAATTTTGTATGCCTGTAAACTTCGCCACTAGTAGTTTTCCTGCCATTAAATTTACTTGCATAATAGGTTGCCCTACCAGTTTTAGTGACAATTTCTGATGTAAATAATGAACTTATTAAAAACAAACAACTGATTATCAATTTCATATCTTAATAGTTAGATTTTAAAGATGCAAAAAATCGAATAAAAAACAAGTATTTGTTGATAAATTTTTTACAGAAATGCGCTTATTATCATGAGAATTTAAAAAATTGGGTTATTAAAAGCAAGAAGATATTTTGACACAATTCACTTTAAAACCTTGATAGATATTTTATTTAAAATAATTTAACTCTACAAAAGAGTTTTGTATTTGGGCTTTTATTGGCGGGTTTAATTTTTTTATTTTGATGTTGATTTGCTCCAAAACAGGAAATTTGTTTTTGATGTTCTCTAAAATTTCTTGAGCAACAGTTTCAATTAAATTAGTTTCTTTTTCAAATGATAAAGCACAAATTTCATAAAGCGACACATAATTGATGGTGTTTTTCAAATCATCATCAATACTAGCTTTATCCTCAAAAGAAACAAAAACATCTACTAAAAAATTGTTTTTAAAAATACGTTCTTCTTTAAAATAGCCAATTGCAGCGTTAAATTTTACACCTTCTAAACCAATTTTCCTAATCGTTTTACCCATTATCCAAATATGATGGTAATTGAATGTAAATCAAAATAAAGGATTTTGTTTTTGTTGAATTATTTGAAGAATAATTGCATTATAATTTGAAGGCTTATTTGTGATTGAAACTTTAAATTCTTGATATTTTAATTTAGATCACAAATAAGTTTTTTAATCAGACTTACGAAGTTTTAAAAAAATCGTAAGTATTGCTTAACGAAAGGAAACGTTCAAATTATTTTCATTTGATTATGATTATTTAGCCTATATTTAGTTAGAACAGAAATTACTTATAACTTCTATGGAGCAAAAACCAATTCAGAAATCCAATAAAAAAGATTTATATCAACATCCGGATTATTATTTAATGGATGAATTATTATCTGAAGAACAAAAACTGATTAGAAAATCTGTTAGGGATTGGGTTAAGGCAGAAATTTCACCTGTTATTGAAAGTTACGCTCAAAATGCCGAATTCCCAAAACACTTGATAAAAGGATTAGGAGAAGTTGGTGCTTTCGGTCCAACTATTCCTACAAAATATGGGGGTGCCGGTTTAGACTATATTTCTTACGGCATCATTATGCAAGAAATAGAACGTGGCGATTCTGGGATTCGTTCTACGGCTTCTGTACAAGGTTCTTTAGTGATGTATCCAATTTATGCTTTTGGTTCTGAAGAGCAAAGAATAAAATATCTGCCAAAATTAGCAACCGGAGAATTGATGGGTTGTTTTGGTTTAACAGAACCTAATCATGGTTCTGATCCTGCTGGCATGACCACCAATATCAAAAAAGATGGAGATGATTTTATTTTAAACGGAGCAAAAATGTGGATTTCAAATTCTCCTCTTGCAGATATTGCAGTAGCTTGGGCAAAAGATGAAGAAGGAATTGTGAGAGGTGTTATTGTTGAAAGAGGGATGGAAGGTTTTACCACGCCAGAAACTCACAATAAATGGTCGCTAAGAGCATCAGCAACCGGCGAATTGGTTTTTGATAACGTTAAAATCCCTAAAGAAAATATTTTACCCAATGTTAAAGGATTAAAAGGTCCTCTGAGTTGTTTAAACCAAGCAAGATTTGGGATTGCTTGGGGCGCTTTGGGTGCAGCGATGGATTGTTATGATACGGCATTGCGTTACACCAAAGAGCGGGAACAATTTGGAAAACCCATTGCAGCCTTTCAATTGCAACAAAAAAAATTGGCAGAAATGATTACCGAAATCACCAAAGGACAATTATTGGCTTGGCGATTAGGAATCTTAAAAAATGAAGATAGAGCAACTCCTGCACAAATATCTATGGCAAAAAGAAACTCGGTAGAAACCGCAATAAAAATTGCCAGAGAAGCAAGGCAAATGCTTGGTGGAATGGGCATTACAGGAGAATATCCAATTATGCGCCACATGATGAATTTAGAATCTGTCATTACGTATGAAGGCACACATGATATTCATTTGCTAATAACAGGAATGGATATTACTGGGGAAAATGCTTTTAATTAAACATACCATAGAATTTAACTTATGAAAAATTCAAATTCATTATTTTTAATTATCCTTGCAATTTATACATCATCTTGTTCTAGCTACCTTACTCCAAACATGACTGGTGATAATAATATTGGTTATTTACCCAGACCAGTAAATGCAGAAGAGAAAAAATCAAAAATATACGTTTCTGGGGAATATAATTATAGTGCACCAAAAGGGGATTTAGAAATGAAATCAGGTTTAATTAGTTTGAGTAGAGGACATTCTTTAAAAAATCTAAACTTTGCCTATGGAGTCTTTGGTTTTTTTGGAGATGCAAATTATCAAGACACAACTACTCTTGAAAGAGGTGAATCCCGAACGATTGAAAATTTTAATAAATCATTTTACGGTTTTGGATTAAGAAGTACAATTGGTCTTCATTATGTTAGAAAAGATTTCACATTTAGATATATAAATTGGGAAAACGCTTTTTCAACGGAAAAGGGAGAATATGCAAATTATCGTAAAATACTTTTTGATGGACCAAACATGAGAGGTAATCAAAACATTGCTGTTTCTAAGGAAAAAGTTTTATATACAACTGGTTTATCAACAGAAATAATATGTAATAATGCTTTTAATGAAAATAACTCCCAGTTTGGTTTAAGGTTATTTGTTGGGTTTACACCAAACTTAAAAAACACTTTTAAGAGAATTAATAATGGAGCAATGGAAGAAACAGATAATAAATTTGCTATTAATGTGAGTACTTATTTTAAGGTTAAAAGGATATTTGCAAATGTGCAATTGGGCTCTGAAATCAATACAAGTTTAAAAGCAGGTTTGGGTTATTCTTTTTAAAATTTTAAAAAGTTTGATTATCAGGCTATTTAAATGGTACAAAGTTTGCCTCTTCAAAATAGTTAAACTAAAAAAATATATCATGAACAAGACAGTAGGAATTATTTTAATCGTTGTGGGAATAGCAATGTTGGTATGGGGAGGTTTCTCCTACACTAAGAAAGAAAAAGTAGTAGATGCTGGTCCAATACAAATCTCCGCAGATAAGAAAGAGTCTGTTAATTGGCCCCCTTATGTTGGCGGAATAATTTTAGTAGCTGGTGTAGTTGTATTAGTAACTGCTAAGAAAAGCTAAAAAAAGCTTAATGCGGAAAGCTAAATGCTAACGCACATAATTCTGATTTAAAATGTAGCACTCAGCTTTTTGCTTTTTGCCTTCAGCTTAAATAAATGTAATTTTGAGCATTCAAATTAATTTTTGGATGCTTTTTTTATTTTAATACTTCCAAAATTTTTACTTTTTACTTTTTACATAACAAAATGAAAGACTTTAAAAAATACTATACCATTCTAGCTCCTACAGAGGAGGTTTATCTGGCATTGACAAATCCTTTAAGTATTAAATTATGGAGTGGTGCAGAGGCAGAAATGAGTACTGAGGCAGAATCAGAATTTTCTTTATTTGATGGTGATGTGGTTGGTAAAAATTTAGAGTTTGTAGAAGGGAAAAAAATAGTTCAACAATGGTATTTTGAAGGTCAGGATGAGCCATCTATAGTAACTATAAAAATTCATGAAGGCAAAAGTAAAACTTCTTCTTCCGTAGAATTACAACATACAAATATCCCTGATGATGTTTATGAAGAATTTGTGGATGGATGGAATACTAGTTATTTTGGAGAATTGTATGAATTTTTTGATGGGGAGTAATAACATCTTAATTACCCTTTTGAAATGATTCTTATCTATTTTATAAAACAAATTATTTAGTTACTTTTAATAAAACATAATTATGTCGGTAGCAGAGTTAAAAGAACAAATTATATCTAATCTTAACAGAATTGAAGACGATTCACTTTTATCTGATGTACTAAATTTAATTAAGATGGGAGAAGAAATTAAACCTACCTACAAATTATCAACTGCAGAAAAATTAAATCTTGATCTTGCTTTGCAAGATGTTAAAGATGGAAAAATGTATTCTGATAGTGAAGCAAAAGATATAATGAAAAAATGGTTAAAAGAGTAGTTTGGACCGAAACTGCTTTGAAGGATAATTATAAGATTTATAAGTTTTGGACTAAACGTAATAAAAGTAAAACCTTCAGTAAAAAATTAGCGCTATTATTTGAACAAAAAATAAATTTATTGGCTAGTTTTCCTAAAATCGGATTAGAAACAGATTATAAAAATATTCATATAAAGTTTATAAGTAATTATTCGATTTTTTACAAAATTGAATCTGAACAATTAATTGTGTTAAGAATCTTCGATTCTAGTCAAGATCCTATTATAATTAAACCTTATTAGTTTTATCATTTAAAAGGCAAATACTTCTCTTCTTGTTTATTCAATAAAGTAGGTTGATGATCATTTAAAACTTCTCCATTCATCACTTTCTCATAAATTTTTAGATATTCTTTTGTCATTTTTATGGCTGAGAATTGCTCCTGAGCATATTCATGACAAGCTTTTTTATCAAAAGAATCTGAGGTTTTTAAAGCCTCAATCAAAACAGATTTTTGGTTAGATAAAACACCAACATTATTATTTACCAATTCTGGAAGCGCACCATAAGGAGTTGCAAACACAGGACAACCAAAATATAAACTTTCAATTACAGCTAATCCAAAAGGCTCGTCCCATAAAACAGGAAAAATTAAACCTTTGGACTCATTCAAAAATTTAGCTTTTTTTTGATTGTTTACCATTCCTTCAAAGCGCACATGGGTATCAAAAGTAAAACGCCAACCCATTCTAAAATTAAAACGATGTCCGCCTAAAACGACTAATTTTTGATTTGCTTCCTTTGTTAATTCTAAAGCACCCTTTAAATTTTTAACTTTCCACGCTGCATTAGCCAAAAAATGAAAACTATTTCTTTTAGATTTTAAATCAATAGTTGGATAATTGCTCCAATCTAATCCGTTGTAAACAAACACCTGAGAACCATGTCTTTCAGCGTGATTTTTACTTACAAAAACGCATTGCTTATCCAATTTCATCCCAAAAGGAATATTGCCATGAATAGTTACTAGATAAGGCTTTTTTATTTCCTCATTTGGAGAAAATTGAAGATGAACTAAATCTACATCTTCTGGAATTTGAGTATTTAAACTTTTTTGGGAATCATAAAAAAGAACATTGGCAAACGGGCAAACAGAACCTTCTGAGACTAAATAAGTTATTTGATGACCTAAATCATATAAGCACTTGCCTAAATCCCAAATTACCCGCTCAGTTCCACCGTAAAGTAAAGCTGGAATTTTTGCTGGTAAAACGATTAATATATGAAGCTTTTTAGTCTTCTGAATAAACATGTCGGATTGCTGGCCTTAAATTATAAGCCGATGCCATAACTTCGCCATAGGCACCTGCTGTACGCAAAGCTATTAAATCTCCACGTTTTGTTTCTGGCATTTCAATTTCTTTCCCAAAACAATCAGAAGATTCACAAATTGGGCCAACTACGTCATAAGATATGGGAGAATTGAGATGTGAGATGTGAGACTCTGCATCTTTTGACTTTTGACTTTCTACTTTTAACTTAGAAATATTTTCAATCTGATGATAAGCTTGATATAAAGCAGGTCTCATCAACTCAGTCATACCGGCATCAATAATCACAAAATTCTTTTTAATTCCGTTTTTGATGTATAAAACTTTAGAAATTAAACTACTGCATTGCGCAACCAACGCTCTTCCCAACTCAAAATGAACTTCTTGATGAGTTTTGATGTTTAAGAAATCGGCAAAAATCTTAAAGTAACTTTTAAAATCTGGAATGGCATTTTCATCTGGGTTCTGATAATCAACACCTAAACCACCACCAACATTCAAAATCTTAACCGGCATTCCACGCTCTTCAAACCATTGTTGCATTTCGTTTACTTTAATGCAAAGACTTTTAAAAACGTTCATATCCATAATTTGAGAACCCACATGAAAATGAATACCCAAAAATTCTAAATTCTTACATTTTTTTAAGGTTTCAGAAACTAGAGGTAAATCCCAAGAATTGATTCCAAATTTATTTTCATCTAAACCGGTGGTAATGTAATGGTGCGTATGCGCATCAACATTTGGATTAATCCGAATGGCAACCGAGGCTTTTTTACTTTTTGCACCAGCCAACTCATCAATAACTTCCAATTCTTGAACGGATTCTACATTAAAGGCGAAAATATCGTTATCCAAAGCAAAGTTTATTTCCGCATCAGATTTTCCAACTCCAGCAAAAACAATTTGATTTTTATCAAAACCAACCTCAATCGCTTTTTTCACTTCTCCCCCACTTACACAATCAGCACCAAAACCCTTGGCTTTAACAGCTGATAAAACTTTGTCATTAAAATTAGATTTTAAAGCAAAATGAACATAAAAATGATGCTCATCCGCAGCTAATTTACATTCACTTAAAGTTTGATTTAAAAGCTTTAAATCGTAATAATAAAATGGCGTTTCTTTATTATCAAAAGTGGAAACAACACGCTCATTAAACATTTTTCCCATCTCCTAATCAAATAAACGGTTATGTAAACTTCTCAACGTCTCCGTTTTGTCATCACCTTTAATCAAAAAAGAAAGATTATGCTCACTGCCTCCGTAAGAAATCATCCTTAAAGGAATATGCTTTATAGACTCTAAAATACGTGAACCAAAACCGTGTGAACTTGCAGACAAATCGCCAACCACGCAAACAATGGTTTGGTTAACATCAACTTCTACAATTCCAAAATCGCTTAAATCTTTAGTGATTTCACCTAAATATTTGGTGTCATCAATGGTCACGGAAACAGCAACTTCTGATGTGGTAATCATATCAATTGGTGTTTTATACCTTTCAAAAACTTCAAAAACCCGACGTAAAAACCCATAAGCCAATAACATTCGGCTACTTTGAATTTTAATTGCTGTGATACCATCTTTTGCTGCAATAGATTTAATTTTTCCTGTTTCGCTTTCGCTCGATATTAAAGTACCGAATGCAGAAGGTTCCATTGTATTTAGCAACCTTACTGGGATTTTATATTTTTGAGCAGGGAAAACCGATTGTGGATGCAAAATTTTAGCTCCAAAATAGGCTAACTCCGCAGCCTCATCAAATGAAAGGTGAGAAATAGGTTTTGTTCCTTTAACTATACGAGGGTCGTTATTGTGCATTCCATCAATATCCGTCCAGATTTGAACTTCTTCTGCTTTTATCCCCGCACCAATTAATGAAGCAGTATAATCACTACCTCCACGACGTAAATTATCAATCTCGCCGAAAGAATTTCTACAAATATAACCTTGGGTAATAAACAAATTATTTTTTGGCGAAGCTTCTAATAATGGAGTTAATTGTTCGGTAATATAATCTACAATTGGCTCATTATCAGCATCAATTTTCATGAAATCTAATGCTGGCAATAGTACTGATGGAACACCAATTTCTTTCAAATAAACATGATATAAAGTAGTGGAAAGTAACTCGCCTTGAGCAACAATTACTTTATCTTCAATTTGGGTAAATAAATCGTTGGCGAAAGCATAAAGTAAATCGAAATGATAATTAATCACTTCTTTTGCCTGGTCTAAATATTCTGCTTTGGCAAAAAGTTCGCTAATAAAAACTTCATATTTATCCTTCAAAGCTTTTATTAAAAGGGTAGCCTTTGGTTTATCAGACGCTAAATAGGCATGTCCAATTTCCACTAAATTATTAGTAGTACCAGAAACCGCTGATAAAACTACAATCTGCCTCTCGTTGGCGTTCACAATGTCCAACAGTTTTTTCATCCGCTCCGGACTACCAACTGATGTACCGCCAAATTTTAAAACCTTCATTTTTGATTAATATTAAGTCTTTTTATACTGTTTTTAAAAATTGGCTAAAAATAGCTAAAAGCTTGAGATTAGTAGAATTGAATTTGGTTTTTTATAATGCTGATTTTTGCTTCTAAAAATCAGTTTCCACCATTTGAGTGCATTAACGATTGAAGCGACATCCTTTTTTTCTTTTTCCGAAAAAAAGATATAGCGGAAAGCGTGTTAAAACGCCATAATTTAAATTTGGAAATACATCGTTTAACAAAAAGAGAGAATACAAATTGTATTCTCTCTTTTAAATTAATATTGATCAGGCTGAAAACTATGGCCAAATCCCCATATTCATATAAGAAACAGCAATTTTATCTACTGCGCCAACAAATGCAGCCGTTCTTAAGCTACCCGTATTCTTCTTTAATTTTATTTCCCTAATTTCATGATAAGAACGAATCATGGTATCTTCTAATCCAGAATTTACCAATTCTAATTCTGATGCCCCTTTAGAAACCATTAATCGTTGTTCGTTAGTGAGTGTGGTTCCGGTTGTTTTTTCAATAAGGTTCATGATATTGATATTCTCATTTTCGTCATATCTGCGTCCAATACGTCCAAAAGCTACATGAGAAAGATTCTTTAACCACTCAAAATAAGAAACTGTAACACCGCCAGCATTGGCATACATATCTGGAATAATAATTCCACCATTTTCAATAAATGCAGAAGCGGCAGCTGGAGTAGTAGGACCATTTGCTCCTTCAGCTATAATTTTTGCTTTAATTCTACCAATATTTTTTTCTGTAATTTGATTCTCTAATGCAGCGGGTACCAAAATATCGCATTCTTGCTCTAAACCTTCTGCAGAATTATTAAAATCCATTTGCGATTTGCTAAAGCCTAAAATAGATCCTGTCTGTTTTCTATGATTAAAAACTTCATCTAAATCAAATCCATTCTTACTGTATATAGCACCTTCAAACTCGCAGAAACCAACAATGATTGCTCCAAATTCTATTAAATATTTTGCTGAATGATAACCAACATTTCCTAAACCTTGTACAATTACTCTTTTTCCATCTAAACCTGATGAAAGTCCAAGCGCCTTCATATCATCAGCTACTGAAACGCACTCTCTTATTGCATAGGCAACACCTCGTCCGGTTGCTTCTTTTCTACCTGCAATACCATGTAATGCGATTGGTTTACCGGTTACGCAAGCCAATGCATCTAAAGAACCTGGATTCATAGTTAAATAAGTATCTGCAATCCATGACATTTCTCTTTCGCCAGATCCATAATCTGGAGCAGGAACATCTATACCAGGGCCAATAAAATTTTTCTTGATTAATTCTACAGTATATCTACGAGTAATAGTCTCCAACTCGGCTAATGTATAATCTTTAGGATTAATTTTGATACCACCTTTTGCGCCTCCAAAAGGAACGTTTACGATAGCACATTTATAAGTCATTAAAGCTGCCAAAGCCATCACTTCATCCTCATTAACCATTTCGCTATAGCGGATACCACCTTTTGTTGGAGACATATGATGAGAATGTTCAACTCTCCAAGCATGAATAATTTCGAAACTATTACCTCTTCTGATAGGAAATTGAAAACGATAAACACTATTACAAGCTTTTATCTGGTTTAATAAACCTTTATCGTGGTTTGTATATTTTGCTGCCTGATCTACATATTGGCATACATCATCGTAAAAATGGGGTTCTTCACTAAAAGCAATCTGATTATTATTGGCCATAACGCTTAATATTTTAATTATACGGATTTCATTTTATTGCAAATTTGACATAAAAAAAATCAATAAAACAAATCAAAAAATGATAGTGTGTTGTATACACCACCATTATATTGTTAAAAAAACAGCTCTAAATAATTTAAACATTGTTTTTAGACTATTTTCCTTTTTCGATTTTTTTTAATCTTTTATCGATAGTGAAAAGATAGATAATAAATGCTAAAAAAAGCAATAACATTACGGTCACCACTACATAAATCTTACCAGAGTTTCTTAACTCATCTGCCATTTCAATTTTGCTATCTTGTGCAAAAAGTATTGCAGAAATAAACATCATACTTAAAAACGAAATAAACTTTTTCATTAATTGATTTGATTATTTTTATTCTCTAAAATTCTAATCCTATATCTAATAGTCATTAACCAAGTAGATATTAAAGCCCATCCAATCATTGCTGGATATAATACAAGTTTCATATTGCTATCTAAGTCATAAGTCCCAAAAGCTGGATTACCGCCATTTCCTGGATGTAATGAATCTGTCAATCGAGGTAGAATAAATATGAGCACAACCATTATTGGAAATGCAAAAATATTGTATACTGCTGAAATTTTAGCCCGCTTTTGTTCTTCTTCTAAAGAACCTCTCAAAACCACATAAGCTAGATAAATTAAAGTAGCAATTGCGGAGCTATTTAATTTTGGGTCATTTGGCCAATAATCTCCCCAAGTAAAATTTGCCCAAGTCATGCCAGATGCAAATCCAACTAATGCAAAGACTAAACCTGTATTAACAGCCTCTATAGCCATAAGGTCATGGTTGATATTGTTGCTCTTAAGATATTTTACACTATAAATTACGGAGACCAAATAGGCTATGAACATACCGATCCACATCGGTACATGAAAATAAACTGTTCTTATACTTTCGTGTAATATCGGAAGTGCTGGTACTTTAATCAATAAGCCACCAACAACGGTGTAAAGAACTAATACGGATGCTAGTATTTTCCACCAGCTTTTATACATCATGGTCTAAAATTTAATCTCGCCAAAGGTAAGGAAATAGTAATAAAGAAATAACGATTACAATAGCGTTAATTGCACATAATACTCCAATTTCATTCAAAGAAACCGACCTGTCTAAACCGTCCATTGCGTTTTTTGATAATTTAATAATCAGCATCAACAATGGGATAATAACAGGAAAGCTTAATATAGCCATTAATGTACCGTTATTATTTGCTTTAGAAGCAATTGCAGATATCATTGTAAAGACTGTAGAAAAGCTGATTGCGCCTATTAATACTGCTAAATAATATAACCAAACATCGCCAATATTATTTTTAAAAACTACGCTATAAAACACTAAGGCAATGGTTGCCATTAAAATCATCAATAAAATATTGTAAATGATTTTTGCAATGATAATTGCTTGCGGACTTGCAATTTGATAGTAATATAATAACCTCCCTTTACTTTCTTGCATGAAACTTTTTGCAATGGCGTTAATTGCTGCAAAAAGTAAAATTATCCAAAAAAGAGCGTTCCAAACTAACGGAGGTACAACTCTAAAGGATAAATAGCAAACAAAAACTGTGGAAACCACATACAATAAAATACCATTCAGCGCATATTTAGAGCGCCATTCTAAAAGGATTTCCTTTTTTAAGAGATATTTTATTTGAGTGATGAGGTTCATATTTGCACTTACAAAGTTTTTAAAACCAATTTCAGACTTACGAAGTTTTAAAAACTTCGTAAGTCTTATCTTCTATTATTTTATGAGAATTTTTAAATCCTTCAATTCCACCAAACCATTTTAGCATTTCCTCTTTTTTAAATAATGTAATGTTGTTTGATAAATATGCAGTGTAAGATGAAAAACGATAATCCTGTAAATTATCGATACCAAAAGCTTCAATTGGATTTTGATGAATGTAAGTTATAATCCGTGTATAATAAGATTCCTTTTCAATTTCTTTACTTTTAAACCTACCTTGAAATAAGCTTCCTACTCGATTGTATTTCTTATTTATTGATTTAGAATATGAAATGAAAAAATTTTTGATGTTCTTATCGAACGATTGCTCATTAGTAATTTTAACAAAAAAATGAAAGTGATTCGGCATTAAGCAATAAGCCAAAACATCTAAAGATGGGGTTACATATTTTTTAAATTGATTTAAAAAATAAATATAATTCTCTTCCTCAAAAAAAACATTCTCTTTATTATTTCCTCTATTATAAATATGATAATAACAATCGTTAAAATATTTCATTGAAATTTAATCTTTGCCTTACAACAGACTTACGAAGTTTTTAAAACTTCGTAAGTCTTAACAAAGTTTGTTTTTTAACTTTAACCATTTATTTCTGTTCAATTTCCATTTTCTCGGCAAAATGGGCGCAATAATCTCTTAAATCTTCTACAATATTAGTCTCTCCGGTAGCTCTTAAAAAGCTATCGGCCATGGTTTGCAATGTTTCGTAAAAAAAGCGCTTCATTTCATCTACTGGCATATCTTTAGTCCATAAATCAATGCGCAAACTATTTTTAAAGTTATGGTCCCAAAGTGCCAACATCATAGATTTTACGGCAATTGCTTCTTTGTTCTCATTATCTGTTGATTCCCAAGTAATATTTTCAGGAACATTATTGTCATCTAATTCAATGGTCAATTTAATTTCTGCTTTTTTCATTTATTTTAATATGTTTTTTGTTATGAAGCAATCATGATGGTCTTCATAATTTTTGTGCAATTATCATCATCACTATAATCAACAACACAAACGAGCCTTGTATTAACCAAAGCCATTTAGTGTCTTTTATAAATCTTCTAAATAAAATATCGGTTAAAAAAAGTATCAACGTAAGCGCTAAAGAATAACCCACTTTTGCGGTTGTACTAATTGCAGAATTACCTCTATCAAAACCTAGCAAACAATAAAATGCATACGCCAAACATAGCGCAACGACAATATTTAAAGGAGTAAATTTGATTTTAGGCATTCTTCTATTTATACTTTTTCTTTTGGGCGGCACTCATTTTTACTCCACCTGCTTTAGCTCTTTTTGCTTTAAATTTCAGTTTTTGGTTAAGCGTTTTTTTCTCATGAAAAGCACCCTTAAAATCCGGATCGTCTTTCCTCTTTTGCTCATCAATCTGTTTGGCTAGCAATTGTTTTTCTTCATAATCCGTTTCTTCAATAAAAACCTTTTCAGGGATATTTAAAACTGGTATTTGTTGCCTAATTAAACTTTCTATTTTGTTGATGTAATGTTGCTCTGCTGGGTTACAAAAAGTAATGGCGTTTCCTAACTTATTTGCCCTCCCAGTTCTACCTATACGGTGAACGTAATCTTCGTAAATAATAGGGACATCAAAATTTATTACATGTGTAACTTCAGAAACATCAATACCACGGGCAGCTACATCGGTGGCAACCAAAATCCTAACCTCATCATTTTTAAATGCGTTAATAGAATTTATACGGGTATTTTGTCCTTTATTGGCATGTAAAACTTTTACATGTTTAGCGTTAAAACGTCTTAAAATAAATTTGTAAACGTTTTCTGCATTTGCCCTACTTCTGCAAAAAATGATGGCTTTTTTTACCTCGGGATCATCCTCAACAAATATTTTAAGCAAATTTATTTTTGTCTTAAAATTTGGAACGTGATATAAAACTTGAGTAACCGTTGTTGCAGGCGTTGCTTGCGGAGTCACTTCAATTTTAGTTGGCCAAAGTAAAAAGTTTTCTGCAAGAGTTTCTACCCTTTGATTCATGGTGGCAGAAAACAACATATTTTGCCTTTTGCGAGGAACAACTTCTAAGATTTTATTTATCTGTGGCATAAAGCCCATATCCATCATCTTATCAGCTTCGTCTAGAACTAAAACCTCTAATTTTTTAGTTACGATATGGCCTTCCAGATATAAATCCATAAATCTACCGGGAGTGGTAATTAAGATATCTAATCCTTTTTTTAAGATTTCTATTTGAGTTTTTGGACCTAAGCCCCCATAAATTACAGTAGAGCGTAAATCGGTATATTTTGAATATGTTTTTACATTTTCAGCAATTTGCATAGCCAATTCACGAGTTGGCGCAACAATTAATCCTCGGATATCATTTCCCTGAGCATATTTCAGCTTCATAATCATCGGTAAAACAAAAGCTGCGGTTTTACCCGTACCTGTTTGTGCAATGCCTAAAACATCTTGTCCATTTAAAATAGGGGGAATTGCTTTTTGCTGAATAGGAGTCGCTTCTTCATAACCAGCATCTGCAATGGCATTTAAAACCTGTTTATTAAAACCGAAATCCTCGAAATTTTTGGACATGGCGCAAAGATACGATTGTAAAATTAATTAATGAGGGAAGGATAGAAGGAATGAGTTTTGAAGTAAAGCATATTTGTCTGAATCTTGATTTTCAGGATTTTAGGATTGTCAGGATTAGCCTTTTAAATGCAGATTTGCAATATATTTATTAAACCCAGATTAGTGATTATTAGTGTAATTAGTGGCTAAAAATTATCAGTATTTCTACTTTATATCTTTACTTTGCTTTATGGCACAATATCTTATAAAAAACGCAACGATAGTTAACGAAGGCAAACAATTTGTTGGTGATATATATATCAAAAATCAAAGAATAGAAAAAATTGGAACTGGACTTTCTGTTAATGGCGTAAAAGAAATTAATGCGGAAGGCAAATATATTTTTCCTGGTTTTATTGATGACCAAGTACATTTTCGTGAGCCAGGATTAACACATAAAGCAGAAATTTATACCGAATCAAGAGCTGCTGTTGCCGGAGGAATTACCTCTTTTATGGAAATGCCAAATACTGTGCCCAATACATTAACCCAAGAATTATTAGCCGATAAATATGCTATTGGTGCTAAAAAATCATTAGCCAATTATTCTTTTTTCATGGGTGCCTCTAATGATAATTTAGAAGAAGTTTTAAAAACCGACGTTAAGAATGTTTGTGGAATTAAGGTTTTTATGGGTTCATCAACAGGTAATATGTTAGTTGATAATGAAAAAACTTTAGAAGGCATTTTTAAAAATGCTCCAACTTTGGTGTCCACGCATTGCGAAGATGAAACCACAATCAGAAGAAATCTAGAAATTTTTAAAGAAAAATATGGTGAAGATTTAACCATTGAAATGCATCCTTTAATTAGAAGTGAAGAAGCTTGTTATTTATCATCCTCATTTGCTGTTGATTTAGCTAAAAAGCACAATACTAGATTGCATATTCTTCATATTTCGACAGGTAAAGAGACTTTTTTATTTGATAATAAAACTCCATTAAAGGATAAAAGAATCACTGCTGAAGCTTGTATTCACCATCTTTGGTTTTCTGATGTAGATTATAAAACAAAAGGCAATTTAATAAAATGGAACCCAGCCGTAAAAACCTCATCAGATAAAAATCAAATTTTGAAAGCTGTTTTGGATGATCACATAGATGTTATTGCGACAGATCACGCTCCACATACCATCGAAGAAAAAGCTCAAAATTATTCAAATGCGCCATCCGGCGGACCTTTAGTTCAACATGCATTTAATGCCTTATTTGAAATGTATCATCAAGGAAAAATCAGTTTAGAGAAAATTGCCGAAAAAACCGCACATAATCTGGCCATCTGTTTTCAAATTAAAGACCGGGGTTTTATTCGCGAAGGCTATTATGCAGATTTAGTTTTAATAGATTTAAATGCATCATACGAAGTAAATAAAGCCAACATTTTAGCAAAATGCGGCTGGTCGCCATTTGAAGGGCAAACATTTAATTCTAAAATCACGCATACGTTTGTTAGCGGGCATTTGGCTTATGCCGATAGTGAGTTTGACGAAAGTATTTTGGGAGAGCGTTTGAAGTTTGATAGGTAAAATCAAAATCAAACCTATTACATTTTATTAACAAGCAATCCTTTAAAACATATTAACTTTGGCTTTTTAAAAAATTATGGCAAAAGTTTCAATAAACATAGCTACAGGCTCAATACAAAAGGAAGATATCATTGTTGGGATAGATTTAGGAACAACAAATTCTTTGGTTGCTTTCATCAATCCGGATGGAAACGCAAAAGTGATAAACGATACTGGTAAAGGTGTTTTAGTACCTTCTGTCATCCATTTTGATAAATCTGGAAGTGTTCTTGTTGGTAACGAAGCCAAAGATTTTCTAGTAACAGATCCTCAAAACACAATTTTTTCGGTAAAAAGATTATTAGGTCGCTCCTATCAAGATGTTCAAAAACACCAAGATTATTTTTCTTACAAAATTATCGATGATGAAAACGATGAAAGTTTGGTCAAGATTAAAGTTGGAGAAAGTTTTTATACACCAATAGATTTATCAGCACTCATTTTAAAAGAATTAAAAACCAGGGTAGAACACGCTTTAAAAACTACAGTTTCAAAAGCAGTCATAACCGTTCCTGCTTATTTTAATGATTCTCAGCGACAAGCAACACGTGATGCAGGAAAGTTAGCCGGCTTAGATGTTTTACGTATTGTTAACGAACCAACTGCCGCTTCCTTAGCTTACGGTATCGGGTTAAACCCTGAAGAAGAAAAAACTATTGCTGTTTACGATTTAGGTGGAGGAACTTTTGATGTTTCCATTTTAAAAATCCAGAATGGGATTTTTGAGGTTTTAGCAACCAACGGAAATACCTTTTTAGGTGGCGATGATTTTGACAGAGCAATTGTTGATTATTGGATTGCGCAAAACAAATTGGAAACCAATATTCCAATGCAAGAATTGCGTTTAAAAGCCGAAGAAGCTAAAATTGCATTGAGTCATCAGAATTTATTCAATGAAAAAATTGGAGAAATTTTCTGCACTATTGATAAACAAACTTTTGAAAATCTGATATCAGAAAAAGTACAAGAAACCATAAATGCCTGTCAAAATGCTTTAACCGATGCTGCTATTAATATTTCAGAAATTGATGAAGTAATTATGGTTGGTGGTTCTACTCGCACCGATTTAGTGAAGAAAAAGGTTTCTGAATTTTTTGGGAAACCAGTGAATGACACCATCAATCCTGATGAAGTTGTTGCTTTAGGCGCAGCTTTACAAGCCGATGTTTTATCTGGAAATAGAAAAGATATTTTATTGTTGGATGTTACGCCGCTTTCATTAGGCATAGAAACTATGGGCGGTTTAATGGATATTATTATCCCAAGAAATTCTAAAGTGCCCACAAAAGCCGGCCGACAGTATTCTACTTCTATTGATGGTCAGGTAAATATGAAGATTGCGGTTTACCAAGGCGAACGAGATTTGGTAAAAGAGAATAGAAAACTAGCGGAATTTGATTTAAAAGGCATTCCTTCCATGCCTGCTGGCTTACCAAAAGTGGATATAAATTTTTTGCTTAATGCTGATGGAATCCTCACCATCCAAGCGATTGAGTTGCGTTCTGGAGTAAAACAACACATAGAAGTGAAGCCAACTTACGGTTTAAAAGACGATGAAGTGGAGCAAATGTTATTGGATGCCGTTACTCACGCAAAAGATGATGTGGCCCAACGTATGATTGTAGAAGCCAAAACTGAAGGCGAACAAATGATTTATACCACAGAAAGGTTCATCAACAAAAATGGTGATTTCTTAAACGAAGAAGAAAAAATCCAAACAATAGAACTCATTACCAATCTAAAAACCAAAGTTTTTGAAGCAAATAAAGATGCTATTTTAAATGCTATCGATGCCTTAAACGATTATACCAGACCTTTTGCAGAAAGATTAATGGATGCAGCGGTTTCGCAAGCGATGAAAGGGAAAAATATTTAGAATAAACTTTTGGGCGTTTTAACACGCTGTCCGTTATATCTTTTTTGCCACTTGCGTAATGGCGAGAGGCAAAAAAGGATGCCACTTCCATCGTTAACGCACCTGTAAAGTGGAATAAAAATTTTAATAATTAAATTGTCTGAATCTTGATTTACAAGATTTTAGGATTATCCGAATTAAACTTTTCGAAAACACATTAAATAAATTTTATTTCATAGTTTTAAGCATCTACAAATGATTAAATAGCTATGCTTTTGATAAATCAAAATAAATTACCAAAATATATTTTGTTGATTCTTTTTTTTTCTATTAGTGTCAAAAACATATTGGCTTCTACACAAGACAGTATTATAAAAAGTAATCCTATAGTTTTCGCAGATTTATCTTTTGGGTATTCGGGAGGAAGAGCCGGTGGAATAGGCATTGGCTTAGAAACGAGTTATCAATTCAAAAATAATCTCTTATCTGCCAGATATATTGGAAATTCTAAAATTGATAATAATGGTTTTATTAGTCCATTTATTCCAATTCCAGATTTGGAAGCCCGATCAACAGCTGAAGAATTTTCTCTTTTATATGGCTATAGAAAAATCAAAGATGGTCATTCATTTAGTTTAAGCGGCGGTTTATCTAGAAATAAATATACATTTTATGGAGACGGTGGAAATAATCCATACAAAAGAGATTTTTATATAGGATTTCCATTTGAAGCAAATATTCAATTTTTTAATAAAAGAAAAAGACGAATTCGTTTATACGGCTTTATACCCATCGGAAAACCAACTGCATTAGGTAATGGTTTTGGTTTAAAAGCATTTGGTAATATATCCAGAAACTCTTATGCTGGTTTAAGCTTAAGTTTTGGATTTGGATATTTTAAAAAATATTAATTCGTTATCAAATAGAAAAATTAAAAATCCTAAAGCTAACTTGTCTTTAATTATAGATTATTCTTAATAAGAATTTCATTCACTTAACAGAGGATTATGCCACCTATCTCAAATTATGAAATTTATACATATTCAGATTAGTTTTCATTAGTGAAATTAGTGGCAAAAACACACCCAACTCTGTGGACTTGGCGCCCTTCACGATTAAAATTTACCGAACAAAGTCCAAAATTTAGTTTTCTTAATTTTACATTTGAGAATCCAAAAACATTTGCCGTAGAAACTCAAAATGCAATTCAATAAAATCAGTAAAAAAAGAAAAATTATCTTCCTTGCTATTTTTTCATTCTTGCTGATGTGGTTTTGGTTTTCTTTACCTAAACCACTTTTTAAATCTCCAACATCTTACGTTATCGAAGCTGATAATGGTGAGTTATTAAGCGCCTCCATTGCAAAAGACGGACAATGGAGATTTCCTTTAAACGATACCGTTCCGGATAAATTTATAAAATGCATCACCACATTTGAGGATAAAAGGTTCTTCTATCATCCCGGTGTAGATCCTTTTTCTTTTACAAGAGCAGTAATTCAAAATATCAAAAACAAGAAAGTAGTAAGTGGTGGAAGTACGCTTACGATGCAAGTCATCAGGTTAAGCAGAAATAAGAAAAGAACATTTTATCAAAAGGTAATAGAAATAATTTTGGCTTTTCGCTTAGAACTTACTTTTTCTAAGAAAGAAATCCTTTCTCTTTATGCTGCTAATGCACCTTTCGGGAGTAACGTTGTAGGTTTAGATGCAGCAGCTTGGCGATATTTTGGTAGAAATGCCAAACAATTATCATGGGCAGAAACGGCAACTCTTGCCGTTTTGCCAAATGCTCCTTCTTTAGTACATCCCGGAAAAAACAGAGAAATACTTCTTAGTAAAAGGAATTCATTATTGGAGAAGTTATTTCAAGAAAAAATCATTGATAAAAACACCAAAGATTTAGCGGAATTAGAACCTATTCCCTTAGAACCCGTTAGTTTACCAACCAACGCTCCGCATCTTTTAAATCGCTTTAAAGCAGATTTTAACGACAAGGATTTTAAAAGTACCAGAATAAAAACAACCTTAAAAGCCAACTTACAACTCAATGTTTCTTCTATTTTAAAAAGGTATCATCAACAATTTAAAGCAAACGGAATTAACAATGCGGCCGCTTTGGTTTTAGATGTTAAAACTGGAAATACTCTGGCTTATGTAGGGAATGTTTATGAACCTTCCGACCCAGAAATGGAAAGTCACGTAGATATGATTGGTGCATTAAGAAGTCCGGGAAGTACTTTAAAACCATTGCTTTATGCCAGCATGATGACCGATGGCTTTCTTTTGCCAAATACTTTAATTGCAGATGTTCCTACACAAATTGGAGGTTACACTCCTCAAAATTATGATTTAGGTTATGATGGTGCTGTTCCTGCATCAAAAGCTTTAAGCCGTTCTCTAAATATACCAGCAGTAAAAATGTTGCAGAAATATAAGTACGAAAGGTTTTATTCTCAACTAAAAAAAGTAGGCATCCATAGTTTAACTAACCCACCAGATTTTTATGGATTATCCATAATTTTAGGAGGTTGTGAAGTTTCTATATGGGAATTAGCAGGTGCGTACGCGAGTATTGCTCGTTCTTTAAATCATTATTCGCAGCATCCAAATCAATATGACCCAGCCGATTATCACGAACCAAATTACATCAAACAAAAGATTCAAAAAAAGGAGAATTTAGAAAAATCATCAGTGGCAGATTATGGCTCTTTGTATTACACTTTTATAGCAATGCAAGAAGTAATGCGACCAGGAGAGGAATTGCTGTGGGAACAATTTTCATCTTCCAAAAAAATAGCTTGGAAAACTGGGACTAGTTTTGGATTTAGAGATGGTTGGGCAATTGGTTTAACACCAGATTTTGTAGTTTGTGTTTGGGTAGGCAATGCCGATGGTGAAGGAAGACCAAATTTAACGGGCATCCAAACTGCCGCTCCTATCCTCTTTGACATTTTTGATTTATTGCCTGAAAAACGAGAATTTACTATCCCCTATAAAAATTTGGTAAAAACTGATGTTTGCAAAATCAGCGGATTTAGAGCTGGTGAATATTGTAAAAAGAAGACAACTTATATGCCTTTGACTGCTTTAAAAACAGAAATTTGCCCCTACCATCAACTCATCCATCTGGACCATTCTCAAAAATATCAGGTAACTTCCGCTTGTGAATCTCCAGAATTAATGGTGCATAAAAGTTGGTTTGTATTGCCGCCCTCCATGGAATATTATTACAAAGTCCGTAATAGAGATTATCAAACTTTGCCGCCAATAAGCCCAAATTGTATTAACGAAAGTGATAATTTAAGAACCATGGAACTCATTTATCCAAAAAATAATGCATTAGTTTATATCCCATTAGAAATAGATGGACAAAGAGGAAAAGTAATTTTTAACGCAGCGCATCGCAACCAAAAAAGTAAAATATATTGGTCGATAGATAATGAGTACATAACCACCACACAAGATTTTCATCAAATAGCAGTTTCGCCAAAGGCTGGAAAACACACTTTAACTTTAGTTGATGATGAAGGGAATAGATTAGTGCAGATATTTACAGTTTTGGATAAAATCAAAAAGTCTGTAAAATAAAAACGCTCCCAATAAATTGAAAGCGTTTCTTTAAAATGTTATAATTATAAACTATGGGTTTTTACTTCCTCCAGTTTTCTTAACAGCAGCACTTTTTGTATTAGCTACCTTTTGATTTTTTGGCTTAGCTGTTGTTCCTGCTTTTGGTTTTTCTAATTTAATTTCTTTTTTAGCTTCTTTATTATCAGAATCTTCCGCTCCTTCTGATGGTTTTGCTTCTTCTTCAGAAAACAAAGGCATATCCTTTAATATGTGAAACCAGGAAACAATCTTTTTAATATCAGAAGAGTAAACTCTTTCTTCATCATGCTCTGCGGCCACTTCAAAAAAGAAAGTCCTTAAAACTTTACCATCGGCTTTTGCATCAGGAACATTGGTTGATGCTTTCATTTTCTCGAAAACATCTTTCAATCTTAAATCCTCGTCATTGCCATAAACGGTAATATCATCTAGCGAAGCTAATTTAGCCGTAGATATGTTGACGATAGTTTTAGATTTTACATCGTCTAAACTTTCTAAAATATAGCCAGATTTGTTCTGACCAACTAATTTGTACAATCCTGGCTTGCCAGAAACGGCAACTAAACCTGCTAAATTCATATATTTTTTATTAATCTTCTATAAGGTCGATCGAAACAATTCTATCACCTTGTTTAATAGCATCGACAACATCAACATTTTCAATCACTTTACCAAAACAAGTATGGTTGCGGTCTAAATGTGCAGTATTGTTACGACTATGGCAAACAAAAAACTGAGAACCTCCAGTGTTTCTACCAGCATGTGCCATAGATAAAACTCCTCTATCATGGTATTGGTTTTCTCCGCTTAATTCGCAATCAATATGGTAACCTGGTCCACCAGAACCTGCTTTGTGTGCTGTTGCATCATCTTTAGAAAATGGGCAACCACCTTGTATTACAAAATCTGGAAGCACTCTATGGAAAGTTAATCCGTTATAAAATCCTTCTTTTGCTAATTTTTTAAAATTCTCTACTGTTTTAGGAGCGTCATTATCGTAAAATTCTACGGTCATATCGCCTTTGGCAGTTTTTATTATCGCTTTACTCATGTCTTTATCTTTTTGAAGGTGCAAAATTAACAAAATTTTTAGTGATGCTAAACGTTTTAATGCTTTATCCTTAAATTAGAGGAAATGAAAAAAACATCTTTACTCGTTATCATTCTTTTTTTATGCTTTAAAAGCTTTGCAGCATCTATTTTAATTAATATGGATGAAGAGCAACGAAACCATTTAAAGGCTTATGGAATTGCATTTTATGCTTTACAAAAAGGTATAACGGTTGATTGGCTTTTGAATTATAAAGGAGGCAGCTTCCTAATTGAATATAATCAAAATATAGAAAACGAACTGAAGATTAGGGGTGTAAGCTATAATGTGATTGCTGATGCAAAGTTACAGCAATTTTAACGGAAATAGGTAATCCGGAAGTGAATATGGATATCGTAAAACTGGAGAAAGTCCCAAAAATTGCGGTTTATTCTCCAAAAAGTAAGTTGCCTTGGGATGACGCTGTGACCATGGTTTTAAAATATGCAGAAATACCTTATGATGTAATTTATGATGAGGAAGTTGTAGGTGGGAAGTTACCAGAATATGATTGGTTGCATTTACATCACGAGGATTTTACAGGGCAATATGGGCGATTTTGGGCAAACTATCGTGGTGTAAGTTGGTATCAGGACGATGTCAGAAACCAGGAAGCAATGGCTAAGAAATTGGGATTCACTAAAGTTTCGCAAATGAAGTTGGCTGTTGCCGAGAAAATAAAAGCTTTTTGTAGCGGCGGCGGATTTTTATTTGCCATGTGTTCTGGAACCGATAGTTTTGATATTGCGCTTTCTGCATCAGGAATTGATATTTGCGAACGTATGTTTGATGGGGATGGGGTTACGCCAAATGCACCCTCTAAACTTGATTTTAGCCAAACATTTGCTTTCCAAGATTTTAAGTTAGACATGAACCCAATGAACTATGAGTTCTCTGATATTGATGTTACAAACAACAGGCAAATTGATAGAACAAGGGATTATTTTACGTTATTCGATTTTTCTGCCAAATGGGACGTGGTACCAACTATGCTTACGCAAGATCATGAAAAAGTAATTAAAGGTTTTATGGGACAAACAACTGCATTTAAAAAGTCGTTTATTAAGCCAGATGTGTTGGTTTTAGGAGAATTAAAATCTGCGGGTGAGGCAAGATATATTCATGGTGATATTGGTAAAGGTTCCTGGACTTTTTATGGCGGACATGACCCTGAAGATTATCAGCACATGGTTGGCGATCCTCCTACAGATTTAAATCTTTATCCAAATTCACCTGGCTACCGTTTAATCTTGAATAATATTTTATTTCCTGCTGCTAAGAAAAAGAAACAAAAAACTTAAAAATTTTTTGGTAAAGATTTTGCTATCAGTTATATAAATAAATTATGTTACGTAAATCTATTCCCACATTTAAAATTGGATTAATTATTACTGCAATTGGCTTAGCGCTCTATTTCTTTAATGATGATTATGGTAAGTTTATAATGGGAATCGGCATGTTTACAATCGCAATTGCCATGATACTTTATATGTTCTTTATGTTTAGAAGATATGGAGAAAAGAAAAAATCTACTTAAATAAATTTATTCTTTTTTGAAGCTATATAATAAAGCTGGTAAAAATATCAGATTAAATAACATAGAAAATACAAGTGTAATAGCCAATAAAACGCCCAAAGCTACAGTTCCTCCAAAGGTTGAGAAAGCAAAAACTCCAAAACCAAAAAATAATATTATCGCAGTGTAAATCATGCTTAAACCTGTTTCTTTAATAGTTTTTGATATGATTTCCATTTTAGAAACATCTCCTTTTAAAAATTCTTGTTGATAACGTGTTAAAAAATAAATGGTCTGGTCTGATGCGATTCCTAAAGCAATACTAAATATTAAAACTGTTGATGGTTTTAAAGCTAAGCCAAAATATCCCATTAAACCCGCTGTTATAAACAATGGAATTAAATTCGGGATTAAAGAAATAACAATCATTTTAAAGCTCCTAAATAACAAAAACATAATCACTGCAATTAAGAATATAGCCAAAAGCAGACTTTCCCTTAAATTTTTAATCAGATAATTTGTCCCTTTAACATACATGATCACAGGTCCAGTAATTTTTACATCATATCTATCAGGATTAAAAATAGCATCGACCTTAGGTTTTAAATCTTCTAATAATTGATTCACTTTTTCTGAGCCAATATCCTTCATTTGGAAAGTTAACCTTGTAGTTTGCTTATCTTCATCTAAAAAGTTATTCATCAAATTCCCTTGCTTCCCAGTATTTGCGGCGTATAGTAAAATGAAATTTTTCTCCATTTCATTTGGTAACCTATAAAATTGAGAATTACCATTATAAAAAGTTTGAGAGGTGTATTTTAGAACATTATTGATAGAAAATGATTTACCAAATGCTGGATATTGATGAATTAATTCATCCAGTTTTTCGATTTTCTTTAGATTGTTTAGCTTGAGAATTCCATTTTTCTTTTTTGAATCAATGCTAAATTCTAAAGGCAAAACTCCATTAAAGGTGTTCTCAAAAAACTTTAAATCTCGATAAACAGGATCATTTTTTGGCAAATCGTCAACTACAAAACCATTGGTGCTTAATTTAGAAACCCCAAAAGCGCCAAATACTATTAATAGTAAAACAGAGCTGTAGATTAACTTACGTTTACTCTGAACTAAATCAATAATCTTATTTAAAAAGCCATCAAAAATATTTGATTTATCTAAATTTGATTCATCAATTTTGATTGGTTTTATAAAAGATAAAATAATGGGCAACATCATCAAAAATATTAACCAAGTAAGCATTACTCCTATCGCTGCTGTTATTCCAAATTCCTTAAGCACATTACTATTTGTAAAATAAAGCACTCCAAATCCAATTGCAGTCGTCAAGTTTGCAATGAACGTTGTTAATGAAATTTTCTCTATAGTTATTTGTAAAGATTTCAGTTTATCATTCCCATTTTGAAGCTCGATTTTGTATTTATTAATTATTAAAATACTATTTGGAACTCCAATTATCACCATCAAAGGAGCAATAATTCCGGTAAGTAAGGTGATTTCAAAACCTAAAGTTGCCATTAAGCCAACGCTCCATATTACGCCAATTAGCACTAATAGAATCGGAAATAATACTAATAATACAAAGCGATAAAATAAAAACAATATAATAGCAGAAATCAAAACAGTTAATCCTAAAAACAAAACAAATTCTTTGGCTACTAAAGCGCTTAAAACTGTTTTAATATAAGGCAAACCAGACAAATGTACTTTTACATTTTCCTTCTTTTCAAAATCTTGAGCTAACTGTTGGATTTTTTTTATTAGTGGATTTCTTGCAGCAGTTAGCATAACGCCATCATCAAAAGTAATCGCCATAATGGTGGCATTTTTACTGATATTGAAAATCAGTCCCTCGTAAAAAGGCTGATTCTTCAAGAGATTTTTAATGCTATCTAACTGTAGTTGAGTTTGTAATGGTTTAGAAATTATCGGATTAAAAACAAACTTTTTATTAACAGTATCTTTTTCTAAAAGCGGCAAATTGCTAATTGATAATACTTTTTTAATTCCTTTTACTTTTTGTAGTTGATTGGTGAGTTTATCCCAATTATTAAAAAAATCTTTCTTAAATAGGTTTGGACTTTGCACTCCTAAAATCATGGCATTTCCATCTTCGCCAAATTTTTCTTTAAATTTTTGATAATCTAAATAAGTGGTATCCGTTGTTGGTAAAATTTTACCTGGGTTAAATGCTAATTTTACTTGACTTGCTTTATATCCAAAAAATAAGGTGATGAGTATAAAAATTGTTAAAATAAATTTCTTTTTTGAGAGTATAAACTTGGCCAAATTGGTCCACATAAATTATTTTCTAGATAAAACCAAAACTACTAATTTGCTTGATGTGCTTTGTAAATGAATTACGTATTTTAGTTGGCGATAGATGAAAAAAAATTTAATCTTCTTTTTGTTGCTATTTGCCTTAATTTCTAAAGCGCAACAAGTTCCGTTGGGGCAATGGAGAACACATTTACCCTATAACCAAGTATTAAGCATCGCTGAAAGTACAAATCAAACTTATTGCGCCACAAATGGTGGAGTTTTCACTATCGATAAAAATACTGGAGAGCTCAATAAACTTTCAACTATTGATGGTTTAGCCGATGTTCGTTCTACTTTGGTGGCCTATAATTCTACTACTCAACAAACGCTTATCACTTATCAAAATAGTAAAATCGATATTTTAAAAAACAATGAAATTATCCATTTGAATGAGATTTTTGACAAAAAAGGTTTGGGTAATAAAACAATAAATGCTGTAACTTTTAATAATCAGTTTGCTTATTTAAGCTGCGGGTTTGGAATTGTAGTTTATGATTTAGAACGAAAAGAAGTTAAGGACACCTACTTTATTGGAACAAATTCTAGCAATTTAGAGATTTATGAAATCGTAATAGAAAATCAAAATATTTACGCCGCTACCGCAGATGGAATTTACAGTAACACATTAAACAATCCTGCAATTGCTGATGCAAATTCATGGACAAAACAAGGTGTTTTGCAAAATTATCCGGGAGGAATATCTAAATCTATTACCTTATTTAACGGATTTATTTATGGAGTTTTTGACAATGGCATTTATAAATTCAAAAATAACAATTGGCAACTTACTGGTATTTTTGCACCAGATGTAAAAAAGGTTAAGACAAGCAATAATCAATTGTTAACCATTGCTCCATTCCGAATCATCAGTTATGATATCAATGAAAATATCATAAAAAATATTCAGAATACAAGCAATTTTTCTAATGCTAACGATGCAATTATTAATCAACAAAATGAGTTTTTGATTGCCGATGGTAATAAAGGTTTAGTAAAAACCAGCAACGGAAATTCTTTTAATTTCATTTTACCAAACGGACCAAATACTTCAAGCGTTCAGAATTTAGCTTACAAAAATGGTCAGATTATTTTGTCGCCTGGTACAATTTCACAAAATTTTTCTCCAGGTTTTAATAACGATGGCTTCTCTATTTTTGAAAATGAAACATGGAAAAGTTTCAGTTCCTTAAACACACCTGCCTTTTCGCCAATTAGAGATATTGTAATATCAGCGTCTTCCTCAACATCAAAAAACATTTTTTTAGGGTCGTTTTTAAATGGGGTTTTAGATTTTAATCCTGATAATCTTTCTTTAAAAATTTATAACCAAACCAATAGCAGTTTACAAACCACTATTGGCGACCCGACCAACATCCGCATTAGCGGTTTAGCTTATGATAGTGATGGTAAACTTTGGGTTTCACAATACGGTGTGGCAAAACCTTTATCGGTTAAAACAGAAAGTAACCAATGGACTTCTTACGGCTTCCCAAATGAAATTCCTAATCCTTTTGCAGCAATTACCAATTTATTGATTGATCAGGAAGATAATAAATGGTTAAGCATTAGAAATGATGGATTAGTAATTTTTAATGGAAGTATTTCTAAAAAATTAGGTTTTTCTATTAATAACGGTGCTATTCCAGGTTCAAATGTAAATTCGCTTACGCTAGATAAAGAGGGCGCAGTTTGGTTAGGAACTGACCAAGGTGTGGCCGTAGTGTATAATCCCCAAGATGCTTTTAGTGGACAAAAAGTGGAAATCCCAAACCTAATTGAAGGTCAGTTTTTAAGGCCTTTACTAGCAAATGAAAATATCAATTGTATTACTGTAGATGGCGCAAATCGGAAATGGATTGGAACTAATAATGGAGTTTGGCTTTTTAATAAAGATGGCTCAAAGCAGATTTTAAATTTTAATATCAATAACTCTCCATTGCTAAATAATGCAGTTTTAAGTATTGCAATTAACGATGAAACTGGAGAAGTTTTTATGGGAACAGCCAGCGGAATTATTTCTTATCGAGGAGATGCAACCGAGCCAACTGTTAAAATGAGCAAAGTAATAGCCTATCCAAATCCAGTAAGACCGGGTTACAACGGAACAATTGGGATAAAAGGTTTAGCAGATAATGCATCAGTTAAAATTACCGACATCAATGGAAATTTAGTTTATGAAACCACCGCAAACGGAGGTACAGCAACTTGGAATGGAAAAAATTTTAGTGGAGAAGTGGCGTCCTCTGGTGTTTATTTGATTTTAGTGGTTAATAATGACGGTAGCGATACGGCAGTTTCTAAAATATTAATTATTAGATAAATGCTGCACAAAACCCGTGGAATAGTTTTAAAAGTGACAGATTATTCTGAAAACAGTGTAGTTGCCAAAATTTACACAGCTAAGTTTGGTTTACAATCCTATCTGATTAACGGAGTTAAAAAGCCTAAGGCAAAAATTAGAATGAATATGTTGCAGCCTTTGCACTTATTAGATTTGGTGGTTTATCATAAACCAAATGGAAATATTCAGCGAATTTCTGATGCCCGTACCGAACCTGTTTTACAAAGTATTCCATATCATATTTCTAAAAGTGCAATTGTGATGTTTATGAATGAGATGATTTATAAATCGTTAAAGCAACAGCATGAAGACGAAGTAATGTTTCATTTTATAGAAAAAAGTATTGAATTATTAGACGAGAGCGAAAAAGGTTTTGTAAATTTTCATTTGATTTTTTTAATTAAGCTAACGCGATTTTTAGGCTTTTATCCAGATTTAAGCGATTCGCAATTTAAATTTTTCGATTTAATTGCAGGAAATTTCGTAGCAAATCAACCTCCTCACATCCATTTTATAGAAGAAAAATATATCAAATTCTGGCTGCAATTGCTCAGCAGTTCTATAGATAATTTTTACACTTTGCAACTAGGTACAGAAACCAGAAAATATCTCCTTCAAAAAATTATAGATTATTATACTTTACACATTGAAGATTTTGGACAGGTAAAATCTAATTTAATCTTAGAAGAGGTTTTGAGTTAGGCATAAAAAAAAGGGCAGCAATTAATTGCTGCCCTTGGGTTAATCTATGTTTTATTGTTGTGTTTTTTTATTTGGTTCCACTAATTGATGGAAACATTGACTCTAATTTAAAAGCAGGAACATAAGATATTGTAGGAGTTACTTTTACTACTTTAAACTCTGTTCTACGGTTTAATTGATGTTCTTCTTTAGAACATTTAACACCATCACTACATTTATTTAGCAATTGCGTTTCTCCAAAACCTTGGGCAGTTAGTTTCTCTTTATTAGCACCATTCTTTAATAAATATTGTTCTGCAGATTTTGCTCTTCTTTGAGATAAATCCATATTGTAAGCTGCATTACCTCTAGAATCTGTATGTGATCTTAACTCCACATTTACATTTGGAGTTGTGCTCATAAAGCTTAAAACCTTATTTAATTCTGGTTCGGCATCTTTACGGATGTTAGCTTTATTAAAATCATAATAAATATTATTCAATCTTACTAAATAAGCATCTTCTCCTTTTTCCACCTCAAATTTTACATTATAAACGGTAGATTCTTTTGCTCCCTTTGTCGTGATTTCACCTTGTTGGCGGCTAAAGTATTTATCCAAATCGCCACGAACAACATAATCAGTTTCTTTGTTCAAATCAAATTTGAAAGAACCTTCTTCATCAGAAAATAAACTAGTTTCTTTTCCTGTCTTTTTATCAACTAAGAAAATTTTAACACCAGCAATCGGATTACCTGTTCCTTTTTCAACAACTTCACCCTGTACCGCAAAAAACACAGGTTTTGGTTTGGTATCAAACTGATAAATATCATCAGAACCTTTACCTCCAAAACGGTTTGAAGATATGAAACCGGTTAAATTATCATCAAAATAATAGATTCCAAAATCATCTTTAGGTGAGTTGAAAGGTGCTTTTAAATTTTCAGGTTCGGTCCAGTTAGATTTATCTCCCGTTGAGGAAAAAATATCTAAACCACCAATAGTAATATGTCCTCTTGAAGAGAAAAACAACTTTCCATCTTTTCTCACGTAAGGAAATACTTCATCTTGTGCCGTATTAATTTCCGGACCGCAATTTTTAGGTTTAGACCATCCTGAACCTGTATTTTCAGAATAGAATAAATCCATTCCGCCTAATGTTCCAGGCATATCTGAAGCAAAATATAAGGTTTTGCCATCTGGACTTAAGGCTGGATGTTCTAAAGAATAATCATAAGGTTTGTTGTAAGGAAATGAAACTGCCTGAGTCCAAACCCCACCTTGTTTAACAGAATAATAAATGGCTTTTTTCATTACCAATCCTTTTATCTTCCTCTCATTAATATTAGGATCATTTACAATACCAGCTTTGGTAAAGTACATTACCCTACCATCAGAAGTTAAAGTAGCCGGTCCAGAATGATATAGATCGTTTATTTGCTCTGGCATCACTGTCAATTTTAGATTTCCATCTAAAGTATCGTTTTGGTTTTCTGCCTGATATAATTTTAAATATGGATTTCCTGTCCATCCATAAATTTTCTTCGATTTATTATCCTTATTTTTTATTGGTCTTAAAAATTCTCTATCGGATACAAAGATGAAACCCTTGTCGTAAGGAATTGGGGAGAAATCAGAATATTCAGTATTCATTCCACTTTCGTTTACCAATTTTACATTTAAATCTGGATTATCTAACCATAATCTAGCAGCATCACAACCATTAGCCAATTTTACTGATTCATCTGCTTTAGCAGGAACCCTCTCGGCGTAAATTAAATAATTGCGTTTTGCCTGATCAAATTTTCCATTCTGCTTTAAAACTTCGGCATAATAAATATAATTGATAGGATCAAAACCTGGAAAAGTTAAAACCGTTGCATATGCTTTTTCAGCTTCTACCGTATTGTTTATAAAACGATAACTATTTGCTAATTTTTGAGCTACTTCTAATGTTGGCTTATCACTTAAAAGCCTCTCATAAATTTCTATGGCGTATTTATAATCGTAACGCTCATAATATTTATTCGCTTTGCCCAAATCATCAGAAAATAATTTAAACGGTAAAAAATAAATGATTATGCCTAATGATAAAACGATGTAAAGTATCTTTTTTATTTTCATGGCTTAAAAATATCGTGGTGAAAGTATAGGTACCCTTCTTTTTGGACCAAACGTTATCCCTAAAGAAATTTCATGCGACCCATTATCAAAACCCTTTAAAGCTGATAAGCTATAATCATAAGCATATCCAATTCTTACGCCGTCAGCTGCAAAAATTTCTATCATTCCTACTAAAGCATCTGGTGATTTTACATTTCCTACAACTCCTTTTTTGTTCAATAGATTTACGGAAGTACGATAAGATGCACCCAGCCAAACTTTTTCTCCCAACAAGAAAAAATTATTAATATCTAAATTTGTAGGTCCTTTAGTGTCTTCCTTAATTAAAAAAGAAGGTTTAAATTTTACAAAACTCCCAAAATCTATTAAGTAACCAGCTGTTAAAAAGAAATGTCTTCCTTGTCTAACGATAGCATCCTTTGCGGTTTGCCCACTATTAATAACTGAAGAAATTAAATTAGTTGAAGAGAAACCTGCATAAAATTTATCGGTACTATAATGTACGCCTGCCCTTAAATCCGGGCTGATGAAAGAAGCACTTCCAATTGCTAAGGTTGGGTCGTTAGGATCATCATATTCTGCTTGCCCCCCGTTATATTTATATTGCCCAACACCAGCACCCATTCCAAAAGCCAAAGTTGCGCCATCACCTACAGTTAATTTATAGGCAAAATTCAAATAAGCTGTTGACTGTTCTTGTAAACCAATTTTATCCTTTACAACCGATAAACCTAAACCTATTTGATCATTAAAAAAGCTACCATCTAAAACTAAAGATTGTGTTATAGGTCCGCCTGGCACATCTAACCATTGGTTTCTATATAAACCACTTGCGTTCAAAGTTTCTTTATAGCCGGCATAAGCGGGATTGATAACCAAACTATTAAACATATACTGGCTATACTGAGGATCTTGTTGTGCCTCTGCATAAAAAGTACTTGCCAATAAAGCAAAGCCCAAAATCAAACTTTTCTTTATCCTAATCATGTCTTAACAGGGTTATAAAGCCTTTATAAACTTTAGGTTCGCTATTTACGTTGACTTTCAACAGGTAAAAATAAGTTCCGGTATTTAACCCTAAACCATCCCATGCATTTCCATTGGTGTAATTTTTAGCTTTAAAAACTTCACTACCCCATCTATTTAGGATTGTTAAATCATTATCCGGGAAAAGATCAATATTCTTGATTTCCCATCTATCATTCCTTCCATCCCCATCTGGAGAAAAACTATTAAAAAACGTAATTGGATCGTTATTGGCTAAAATATTTGATAATGCCATAGGCAAATTGCTTACCCTTCTTAATGAAGAAAACGTCATTACCTGATTAAGTTGAGCATTTCCACCTATAAAAGGTCTTGGATTAGAAATTCCTGCTTTTTCCCATAAATTAAAAGGAATCCAGTTTACCAATTGGTTAGCGTTTCCATCTAATGGGATATTGTAGAAAAAATCAAAATTAGCCAAACTCGCACCTTGCCTTTGATTTAAAATATGAAAGTAATTAGGATTAACTGCGTTTACGTCAAATCTTTTAGATTGTCTATCAAATCCTTCTGCAGTTGGATCATTATTAATAAAACTAACACCAAAGCTGTTAATAGCATTATCCAATGGTTTAATATTTACAGGTCTATAAAGAAATGTTGGTTTTAAATTTGATCCTAAAGGAAATACATAATCATCAGAAATATTAGTATTCCGGTATAAAAACCCTTTTCCATCTGTACTAATAAAACCTGTGGTAAATGTTATAGTTGTAATATCAGTTTTTAACACTGAAAGAATTTGAGCATCAACAGCCAATTCTCTGTCTTTTAAATCTAATGTTCCAGTTATATCGGTAGTGAATAAAAGTTTTTTAATACCTGTACCTCCTAAAAATACATTTGGGAAATTTGTTTTTTGGCTTCCGCCGATGCTTTGATCAGCACCGAAAAAATTAACATTACCTAAGTTTAGATTTGCAACAAAGTTAAAAGCACCTTGAGGATCATTATTCGTCCAATTACCAGTTAAGGTAATATCTCCCAAATTGGTAATGCTAGCATTATTTTGATTCACAAAATCTCCAGAAACAAATAAAGTAGCCCCGTTTTGGATAATTAGCGGACTACCATTATTAACAAATTGGGCATTACTAGATTTCCCGATTAAAATCAGAACTAAGAATGAGAAAAAAGGATAAGTAAACTTTATTTTCATCCGGTAATTTTAAAAGAATGCAATTTCATAAGCAGCAGCAGGTATAGCAATTGCAGTAGCAGTAGGATTATAAAATTTCACTTCTATAACTCCTGCGGCACTTACTCTTGCATAAGCCACAATAACGCCGTCTGGAAACCCATTTTTTGGAGAAAAAGCTACCGCATTAGTTACTGCCGCACCCGCATATGCAAATGTTTGCATACTAAAACCATTAGGTACACTAAAAGCCGCTTGGCTTATTTCCTGTCTATTAATATTTTTTAGATTAACAGAATTTGCTCCTCCAAATCTTACCCAGGTATTAGAAAAATCTTTAGAAAAAACATCTCCAGTTACTCCATCTAAATAAAAATCGCTTGTCTTACCCAAAGTATTTGAAGGCACACCTTGTCCGGCATACCAAATTGTACCGTCTGCACCAGTTGCTCCGGCACCAACATCATTCCATTGTGTTCCGTCCCAATAATTAAACCTTGTGGTTGTTGTATTATAAATCAATAATCCTGCAGAAGCAGTAGCATTATTTAAAAGGGGAGTTAAAGTGGTCCTTTGTGCGGCAGTTAAACGAGGAAAGAGTACACCCTTAGTAGTTGATGACACGTCTAATGCAGCATTTGAATACGGTGTTAAAGTACCAATGCCAACTGAGCCATTTGTTTGGGCTTGAGTAAAATGAGATAACATTAAAAAACCAGCCGCCCATCCCAACTTTTTTAAGTTTTGTAAAACATTAGGTAACTTATTTTTTTGTATTTTTTTTTCCATCGATTTTAAAAGTTATCAACGTAGAGTTATAAACATTCTTTACAATAATTAAATGATTGGATTATTGTTTAAACAAAGATTATTTATAAAATTATAAACAATTCTAAAAGTTTTCCACAATGTGTTGTTAACATCATGAATCTAAAAAGCCATTAGTCATTTACACTTATTTAGTTACTTTAGTGTTCGATTAACAATTATCAATTATGACACTTAACAATACTGATTTAAAACGCATGGCCTCTCAGGTTAGAAGAGACATTTTGCGTATGGTTTATGAATGTCAATCCGGACATCCCGGAGGATCTTTAGGCTGCACAGATTATTTAACAGCCTTATATTTTAAAATCATGAAGCATGACCCATCTTTTAATATGGATGGAAAAGGAGAAGATATTTTCTTTTTATCAAATGGGCATATTTCTCCTGTTTTTTATAGTATTTTAGCTAGATCGGGATATTTTGACATTGCAGAGTTAAAAACCTTTAGAAAAATAAATTCAAGAGTTCAAGGTCATCCAACCACACATGAAGGTTTACCAGGAATTAGAATTGCATCTGGTTCTTTAGGCCAAGGAATGTCAGTAGCAATTGGCGCTGCATTAGCAAAGAAAATGAATAAAGATCATTCTTTAGTTTTCTCTTTACACGGAGATGGCGAGTTGCAAGAAGGACAAAATTGGGAAGCTGCAATGTTTGCACCTTTCAATAAAGTAGATAATTTAATTTCTGCAGTTGATGTTAACGGACAACAAATTGATGGGCCAACTGATAAAGTTTTAGGTTTATTAGATTTACATGAAAAGTTCTCTGCTTTTGGTTGGGATGTCATGCATGCCGATGGAAATGATATGGAAGGAATTGTTAAAGCCTTAGAAGAAGCTAAAGACAGAAGTGGAAAAGGAAAACCTGTTATGATTTTAATGAAAACAGAAATGGGTAAAGGTGTTGATTTTATGGAAGGATCTCATAAATGGCATGGTGTTGCTCCAAATGAACAACAATTAGCAGAAGCATTAGGTCAGTTAGAAGAAACTTATGGCGATTTTTAATCTCAATTAAAGAAACAAAAACTACGAAGCAATTTTGAAAGCCAAAGTCAATATAAAAACTAATGAAAACTGCGTAGCAATCTTAAATGCTTCAATTCAAAATACTAAAAGATGAAAAAATATACATATACAGAAAAAAAAGATACCCGTTCTGGATTTGGTGCCGGACTATTGGCAGCGGGAAAAAAGAACCCAGAAGTTGTAGCTTTATGTGCTGATCTTGTTGGTTCTTTAAAAATGCAAGATTTTATCAATGAGTTTCCAGATCGTTTTATACAAATGGGAATAGCGGAAGCTAATATGATAGGTGTAGCTGCTGGATTAACAATTGGTGGTAAAATTCCTTTTACAGGAACTTTTGCAAATTTCTCTACTGGTCGGGTTTATGATCAAATCCGTCAATCTGTTGCCTATTCTGATAAAAACGTTAAAATTTGTGCCTCACATGCTGGTTTAACTTTAGGGGAAGACGGTGCAACACATCAAATTTTAGAAGATATTGGTTTAATGAAAATGTTGCCTGGCATGACGGTTATAAATCCTTGTGATTATAATCAGACTAAAGCAGCTACAGAAGCCATCGCAGAATTTCATGGTCCTGTTTATTTACGATTTGGGCGTCCGGTTGTACCTATTTTCACAGCTCCTGACCAAAAATTTGAAATTGGAAAGGCCTGGATGGTTAATGAGGGTGCGGATGTAAGTATTTTTGCAACAGGGCATTTAGTTTGGGAAGCTATCTTAGCTGGAGAAAAACTAGCAGAAGAAGGAATAGATGTAGAGATCATAAACATTCATACTATTAAACCTTTAGATGAAGAAGCGGTCTTAAAATCTGCTAGAAAAACTGGTTGCGTGGTAACTTGTGAAGAGCACAATAGATATGGTGGTTTGGGTGAAGTATTGCGCAATTATTGTCTACTAACACTCCTACCCCAATGGAATTTGTTGCAGTTAACGATACTTTTGGGGAAAGTGGTAAGCCAGAAGAATTAATGAAAAAATACGGCTTAGATAGCAGCAACATTGTTGAAGCTGTTAAAAAAGTGATGAAAAGAAAAAAGTAAGACTAAAAATAAGCATTTCATAAGCCGGAGCATTTAAACTTCGGCTTATTTATTTAAGATGATTGTAGAAGACTCGTTAATCCTCCAAAAGTTTGAAGATGAAAAGACCCGTAATGAGTCATTTTCATTGCTTTTAGAAAAATACCAGCAAAAGGTTTATTGGCATATCAGAAGAATGGTTTTAAATCACGATGATGCCGATGATTTGGTTCAAGATGTCTTTATAAAAGTTTGGAAAAACTTAATCAATTTTAGGCAAGATTCTCAGTTATACACTTGGATTTATCGTATTGCAACTAATGAGTGCATCACATTCTTAAAGAAAAAGCGACAAAAAAACAATGTTCCTATAGAGGATTTAACAGAACAGCTAAGCCAGAATTTAAATGAAGAAAATTATTTTAGTGGTGATGCCATTCAAAAAAAACTACAAGAAGCGTTACTCACTTTGCCGGAAAAACAAAAATTAGTTTTTAACATGAAGTATTTTGATGATTTAAAGTTTCAAGAAATTTCTGATATTTTGGGAACAAGCGTTGGCGCATTAAAAGCATCGTATCATTTGGCAGTTAAAAAAATAGAACATCATTTATTATCTCATGATTAAACCTTTTGTTAAATAATCTATCAATAAAACAATGAAAACAGAGGATACAAACATGAACTGGGAAAAAGACGCACCTCTTCTTGCATCTATTAAAAAGGATAATCCTTTTAAAGTGCCAACAAATTATTTTGAGGATCTTGATGAAAGGATTCAAAATGAATTATTTTTAGAAAATTTAAAATCAAATATTGATAATTTTAAAACTCCAAAGGGTTATTTTGAAAATTTGAGTCAACAAATAATCAATCAGATAAAATTGAATGAAATTATTTCAGAAGGTTTAGGATTTGCTACTCCTGAAAAATATTTTGAAAACACAAAGCAACAAATTCTTAAATCTGTAGAACCAAAGAAAGAAGGGATTACAAGAATTATTAATTTGAATTTAATTAGATATGCCGCTGCAGCTTGTATTTTAATGATGACTTCTTTCGGGATTTATTTTAACATCCATCAATCCAAAAATTTAAGTCATCAATTATCAGAGATTCCTGATGAAGAAATTGAAAGCTATTTACAGCAAAATGTTGATAATGGAGATGTTCCAGTAATCATTGAAAATTTATCTGATAAGGCAGTTTTTTCTACTGATAAATCTAAATTAACTGAAGAAGAATTGATCAAACTTTTAGATACTACCCCATAACAGATGAAAAACAAGATTTATATTCTTTTTATTGCCCTCGGGATGTTTTTTAGCTTACCCACTAATGCACAAAATGGCAGTAACCAAAATAAAGCTAAACAAATTGATGCTATTAAAATAGGATATTTAACACGTAGATTAGATTTATCAACGGAAGAATCGCAAAAATTTTGGCCAGTTTACAATCAATATCAGCAAGAAATGCAAGATATAAATCGCCAAAGAAAAGCAGCTAGAGCTCAAAATGGTGATGATGCAAATAAATTGGTAGATGATGATTTTAGATATGAAGATAAAATTCTTGACCTCAAGAAAAAATATCGCAATGAGTTTAAAAAAGTTTTATCGCCAGAAAAGATAAAAAGCCTTTATGTTGCAGAAAGAGATTTTAGGGAAGAATTGATTAAACAATTAAAGAATAGAAGAGAAAATAACTGATTTTAATTAGAAAAAATCTATTTTTCATTAGCAGCATTTTCCATCAACTGATGTGATAAATCTTTACCCAAATACCTATCAATTACCCCGTGAACCAGATAAAGTATAGGTGTCATTAACAGCGCAACAATAAATTTATAGGTGTAATTTACCAAACCAATAGCGGCAACCATTTGCCAACTCCAATGGTATTGTGGGTTTAAATAAAAAGCTATAAAAATCACCACAAAGCTATCTATCAATTGAGATACAAGCGTAGAACCTGTCGCTCGTAACCACAATTTATTCTCACCAGTTATTTTTTTTATGTTATGAAAAATGCTAACATCGGCTATTTGCCCAATTAAAAAAGCAGTTATTGAACCTGCAATAATCCACATTCCCTGACCAAAAATCCCACTAAAAGCATTATTCATATTTATGTTTGAGCCATTGATAGTTTGGTTAACCCAAAAATCTGCACCAACCAAATTCATGGATGCAAAAACAACGATAAATGCAAAAGCAATTAAAATGGCAGCTAAATAGGATAAAAATTTAACACCTTTAGCTCCATAATATTCATTGATGATATCTGTCATGATAAATACAATTGGCCAAGTAACAACCCCTGCAGACATATTAAAAGAAAGTCCTTTTACTCCAAATAGGTCAAGGTTAAATTTTGCAAAACCCAAAGATTTCTCGACAGAAAAAATTTTTACGCCTATAAATTCAGCTAAAATAGCATTGGCAATTAAAAAGGTACCCAGTATTAAAAAAAGCTTACTTTCTTTGGATTGATGGTTCATGAAAAATGATTTGACAAATTTCTATTACGTTAAAATAAAATTACAATTGTTTTAATAAATAGTTTCACAATACTTAAAAATTAAAGTTATTTTGAAAAAATAAAACAATCAAAAATTAAAGTGATCCATTTATCTTCAAAGCTCCCACAAGTTACTAATTCTATTTTTTCAGAAATGACGGCTCTTGCAGTTAAGCATAATGCCATTAATCTTTCGCAAGGTTTCCCTGATTTTGATATCGATTCAGAACTTATCAAAATGGTAAATAAGGAAATGAAAGATGGGCATAATCAATATGCTCCTATGCCTGGAATTTTGGGCTTAAGACATACCATTTCAAAATTTATAGAAAATAATTATCAGTCTTATTACTCACCAGAAGACGAGATAACCATTACTGCAGGAGGAACACAAGCAATTTATACCGCTATTGCCACTATTATTAAACCTAATGATGAAGCTATTATTTTTGAACCTGCTTACGATTGTTACGCCCCAACTGTAAAAGCTTTTGGTGGTTTGGTTAAGGCTTTTGAAATGCAACCTCCCCTTTTTGATATTGATTGGGATATGGTTAAAAAGTTAGTTACTGTAAATACTAAATTGATAATCATCAATTCTCCACAAAATCCAACAGGCAGATTATTAAAGCAAGAAGATATAGATCAATTAAAAATTATTACAAAAAATACAGATATATTTATAATCAGCGATGAAGTTTATGGACAAATTGTATTTGATAATCAGGAACATTTAAGTTTATCAAAATTTCCTGAACTTAAAGAACGCACATTTATCACTGCAAGTTTTGGAAAGATGTTGCATTGCACCGGATGGAAAATTGGATATTGTTTAGCGCCACAATACCTGATGAAAGAGTTTAGAAAAATCCATCAGTTCTTAGTTTTTAGTGTAAACACTCCAATTCAACATGCAATTGATAGTTATTTAAATAAGAATAATCTTGATTTAAGGCTTTCAGAATTTTATCAAAATAAAAGAGATCTTTTCAGAACCTTATTAAAGCAAACAAAGTTTACTTTGCTGCCATGTAAAGGCTCTTATTTTCAAAATGTGAGCTATCAAAATATAAGCGATGAAAAAGACGTTGAATTAGCTACAAGATTGGTCAAGGATTTTAAGGTTGCTTGTATCCCAAATTCTAGTTTTTATACCAAAAATAACGATTATAAAACCCTAAGGTTTTGTTTTGCCAAGAAAGATGAAACCTTAGAAAAGGCTGTTGATAATTTAATAAATGTTTAAATCTACATCAAAATTAATTTATGAATCCATTAAAAATCACTCTAGTTCAGGCTTATTTATTTTGGGAAAATATTGATAAAAACCTTCAAAATTTAGGATTAAAACTAGGCAGTATTAGAGAGAAAACAGATTTAATTATTTTGCCTGAAATGTTCAACACCGGTTTTAGCATGAATGCTGAAAATTTAGCGGAAGAAATGGATGGCAAAACTATAAAATGGATGCAAGAAAAGGCTTACAGATATGAGGCGGTTGTTGTTGGTTCATTAATCATAAAAGAAAATGAAAAATATTTCAATAGATTAATTTGGATGAGACCTGATGGCACTTTTGAGAAATACGATAAAAAGCACCTTTTTGGAATGGCAAAAGAGAATGAAGTCTTTACAGCTGGCAATGAAAGGTTAATTGTAGATTTAAATGGATGGAAAATTATGCCTGTAATATGTTATGATTTACGTTTTCCGGTTTGGTTAAGAAACACTGAAGATTATTATGATCTTTTATTAGTTATTGCAAATTGGCCAGAAAAACGCAGCCATCATTGGCAAACTTTAATACCAGCCAGAGCTATCGAAAATCAATCTTATATTATAGCTTTAAATAGAGTGGGACATGATGGAAACGAAATTTATTATAGTGGCGATACCACTTGCTTAAGTCCTCAAGGAAAAGTTATCTATTATAAAAAGGATGATGAAGACCTTTATACATTTACAATACAACACGATGAGGTTGAAAAAACCAGAAATGAAATGCCATTTTTAAAAGACGCCGATAGATTTAAAATTATGTGATAAAATAACTGTATAACACATTGTTAAAATTTGTTAAAATTTTATTTCCAAACCCTTATACAACAAAATAAAAGCTCAAAATCATCTGCTCAACCATCATTATCCAATTTATATTAAACACTTTTAAAAAACTAAGATTACATTTGTTTACCTCTTATAGTTATCAATACTAATTAACCGATTATAGCGTATCATAATCATTCAAAAATATATGTTTAGAGAAATACCCAATAAGTTTTTAAGATATTTCACCATTTTTGTTTACTTGATAATCGTCTTTATTTGTGCTGTAGAACTAAATTTTTTGGGATTATTTGGTTACTCACCATCAAAAAAAGACATTAAATTACCAACCTTAAATGTATCTTCAGAAGTTTACACAGCAGATAGTGTCTTAATTGGTAAATATTACACCGAAAATCGTACTCCAGTCAATTTTAATGAAATAGATAGTAATGTAATTAATGCTTTGGTTGCCACCGAGGATGTTAGATTTTACAAACATAGTGGGGTAGATTTTTTCTCATTAGTATCCGGAATTATTTCTACAGCAACTGGCGATAAAAGAGGTGGAAGTACTATTACACAGCAATTAGCAAAAAATTTATACAGTACTCGGTTAAAAAAATCTCAAGGCTTATTAAGAAAAGTACCTTTGGTAAGAACCTTAGTTTCTAAATTTAAAGAGTGGTTAACTGCCTTCAAATTAGAGTCTAACTATAAAAAAAATGATATTATCACGATGTATCTAAACACGGTACCTTTTGGAAATAACTCATACGGTATTAATACAGCAGCAAAACATTATTTTAATAAACCTGTCTCAAATATTGATGTTGATGAAGCGGCAATGTTAGTGGGAATGTTGAAAGCAACTTCTACTTACAACCCGATAAAAAATCCTGAAAATGCTGTAAAAAGAAGAAATGTTGTGCTTGCGCAGATGAATAAATATAAATTTCTGTCAGACAATCAATATCAAACTGCAGTTAAAAAACCTTTAAAATTAGATTTAGGAAAAGATACAGGTAAAAACGAAGGCGATTCTTACCTAAGATCTGCTGTTGCAAAATGGTTAGAAAAATGGTGTAAAGACAATGACTATAATCTTTATGAGGATGGATTAAAAATTTATACAACCATAGATTCAAAATTGCAAAAATATGCAGAAGAAGCAGTTCATGAACAGATGAGGACACTTCAAAAACGTTTTGATAATGTTTGGGGAAATGAGGAACCTTGGCGAGATTCTGAAGATAACATCATTCCGAATTTTATTGAAAACAGTATAGAACGCTTACCCTGGTTTTATGATTTTAAGAGAAAATATGCCAACAATCCAGATTCTATTGATATCATTTTAAATAAGAAAAAGCCAATGACTGTTTTTTCCTGGGATGGAGACAAAGAGGTTCAGTTTTCTACCATAGATTCAATTGAATATTATGCTAAAATATTGAACACAGGTATGATGACATTAGACCCATTTTCTGGAAAAATAAAAGTTTGGGTTGGTGGTGTTGATCATACTTATTTTAAATATGATCATGTGATACAATCTAAAAGACAAGCTGGTTCTACATTTAAACCTTTTGCCTATTTAGCTGCTTTAGAAAGCGGGATGAGTCCTTGTGATAAGTTTACAGATAAACCAGTCAGCATCAGTTATAAAGTAGGAAACAAAACAGAAACATGGGAGCCAAAAAATTCTGACTGGAATTTTAGTTATAGAGAAATGTCTTTAAGATGGGCAATGGCAAAATCAGTAAATTCTATTACTGCACAAGTAACAGAAAAAGTTGGTTGGGATAAAGTAGTAGAATTTGCGCATAAATGTGGTATCGAAAGTAAGTTACAATCCGTACCGTCTGTAAGTTTAGGTCCTAATGATGTTTCAGTTTATGAAATGGTGAGAGCTTACGGAACTTTTTTAAATAAGGGGAACAAAGTTGATCCTATTTTGGTGGAGCGAATTACAGATCAGGATAATAATTTGATCGAAGATTTTAAAGCTAAACAAACGCCAGTATTAAGTAAAGAAATTGCTTGGTTAATGCTTTATATGTTTAGAGGAGGTATGGAAGAACCTGGGGGAACTTCACAAGCTTTATGGGAATGGGATTTATGGAAAAAGAATAATCAAATTGGGGGTAAAACCGGTACTTCATCGGATTATGTTGATGGCTGGTATATGGGAATTACAAAAGATTTAGTAACAGGAGTTTGGGTAGGTGCCGATGATAGAAGTGTACATTTTAAAACTTCTCAAACAGGGGAAGGCTCTAGAACAGCTTTGCCAATCTTTGCGAAATTTATGGAAAAAGTTTATAAAGATCCATCTACTGGCATTACGCAAGGTCCTTTCCCAAAACCTGAGGTTGAAATAACACGTACTTATAATTGTGTATCTCCACGTATTGTAGTTGATACTTTTTCCGTTGATAGTGTTTTTTCTGATTCCTTAAATATAGAAAATCCAGAAGTAGACCTACAAGAAAACCAAAATGATGAAAACAGGGTTATTAAAGAAAATGGAAATCTAAAAAAAGAGCAAATCAAACCAAATAACTCAACTCCTAATAAAGAAGAGAGAAAACAAACACAACCGTTAAAAGAACCATTAACCAAACAAGAAGAAAGAAAACTAAAACGAGAGCAAAGAAAAAATACAAATGATAAGTAACTGATTATCTTTTTAATGTAAACGTTTTTTTGGTACAAATTTTAACGCTTACTTTTCTCGTTTATAAATTGTATTTCAAAATTTAAAATATGAAAGATATTATCCGCTTTTTTAATGCTAACAAATCTATTGGATTTTTAACGGCGTTAATTATTTTATGTTCCTTAGGCGCCCAAGCCCAATATTTTGGACAAAATAAGGTAAGGTATAAGAATTTGAAGTTTAAGGTTTATGAAACCCCTCACTTTAATCTTTATTATTATACAGAGAATGATAGTTTAATTAAAAATTTCGCTAAAGAAAGTGAGGCTTGGTATGCATTGCATCAACAAATATTTAGGGATACTTTTAAAAAACCAAATCCAATTATTCTTTACGGAAACTCACCAGAGTTTCAACAGACTACAGCCATTGGTGGCGAGATTGGAGTAGGAACTGGTGGTGTTACAGAAGGCTTAAAAAACAGGGTTGTAATGCCTTTTCAAGAAATAAACGCACAAACTCGTCACGTTTTAGGTCATGAATTGGTTCATGCATTTCAATATCATTCTTTAATTGAAGGAGATTCTACCCAATTAGAAAATTTAGGTAATCTGCCGCTTTGGATGATTGAAGGTATGGCAGAATACCTTTCTTTGGGAAAAGTTGATGCAAATACTGCAATGTGGATGAGGGACGCAGTTCTAAATAAGGATATACCAACTTTAGAAGACTTAACTACAAATAGCAAGTATTTTCCTTATCGTTATGGACAGGCTTTTTGGTCTTTCATAGGATCAACTTATGGCGATACAACTATTTTTCCATTTTTTAAATCGACCGCTAAATATGGTTACCAAGCAGCAATAAGACGAACTTTTGGTTATGATGAGAAAACACTTTCTGGATTATGGAAAAGCTCAATTGAGAATGCTTATAATCCTTATTTAAAAGACACCACTCAAACACCTATCGGCATTAAGATAGTGGACGAGACCAATGGAGGTAACATGAATGTAGCTCCCGCAATAAGCCCAGATGGCAATTATTTGGTTTATCTATCTGAACGGGATTTATTTTCAATAGATTTATACTTAGCAGATGCCGGTACAGGCAAAACCATCAGAAAACTTACCTCAAAGATAAAAAACGGACATATAGAAGAATTTAATTTTATTGAGTCTGCCGGAGCTTGGTCTCCAGATAGTAAAAGATTTGCAACCAGTGTTTTTTCTGAAGGTAGAAACAAATTGATTGTTGTAAATATAGATAACGGACGCACCGTTTTAGAAAAAGGCATGGGCGATGTTGAACAGTTTGGGAACTTAAGCTGGTCGCCTGACGGAGAAAATATTGCTTTTTCAGGGTTAAAAAATGGGCAAAGCGATGTGTTTTCTTATAACATGACTTCAGAAGAAGTAACTCAACTTACGAATGACAAATATTCTGAATATCAACCTTCGTATTCTGCAGACGGTACCAAACTAGTTTTCTCTACAGATAGATTTAGTGTGGAAAGTGATAACATTGCCGCTCAAATTCCAATGGGAATGGCAATTATGGATTTAAAAAATAAATCTGTTAAACAAATAAATGTATTTAATGGGGCAAATAATTTTAATCCACTTTTTGCAGAAAACGATTCTAAAATTTATTTTTTATCTAACAGAGACGGTTTTAGAAATCTTTACAAATACACTATCGCAGGTGGTAAAGTAGAACAGTTAACAGATTACTTTACTGGTATTAGTGGTATCACAGAAAATTCACCAGCATTAAGTATCTCAAATAAAAACGATATAGTTTATTCTTATTACAGAGCTCAAAAATATACTTTGTATAATGCTAAAAGCACTGATTTTAAGGGAAAAGTTATTGACCCAGGATACGTAAATTTAGCTGCCGCAACATTGCCACCTCCAAATTCTGTTGGTGTAAATATCATTAATAAAAACTTAGAGAATTTTCAAGTTTATAATGATTTGCCAGCAGATTCTGTAAAGTCAATTCCGTTTAAATCTAAATTTAAATTAGATTATATAGCAAATACTGGGGCTGGAGTATCTACTAGTCGTTTTGGAACCGGCCTTGCCGGAGGTGTACAGGCTATTTTTAGTGATATTTTAAGTAGAGATCAAATTTTTGCTGCTGCTAATGTAAATGGAGAAATTTACGATTTTGGTGCTCAGGTAGCTTATGTCAATCAACAAAGCAGATGGAATTGGGGTGGCGCATTATCCCATGTTCCTTATCAATTTGGTACTTATGGTATTCAACAAGAGAACTTACCAATTTCCGGAGGTGGAACCACCCCAACATTTAATCAGTTTTATGATATAATCAGGGTATTTGAAGAGTCTGCACAAGGTTTTACATCTTATCCTTTTTCTAGAATTACCAGAGCAGAGTTTGGAGCAGGTGTTTCTAGCTATTCTTATAGAGTAGATAGATATAGTACCTATTATCAAGATTTAGGCGGCGGTTTTGTTGGAAATCCAATTTATCAGGATAGAAATAAAATAAGCTTAGCAGAATATAACCAAAACAATGGCTTTGGGTATCAGCTTACTCCTTACACTATTTTTCAGTTAAATACAGCTTTGGTTGGCGATAATTCTTTTCAAGGTGTGGCATCACCCTTAGATGGTTTTAGATATAGAATTGGGATAGAGCAAAACTTCGGAACATTTACTTATACAGCACCAACAATAGATTTACGTAAATATGTTAGGACAAAACCAGTAACATTTGCAGGGAGATTATATGGTTATGGCCGAATAGGTGATACTAATAACCAACAATTATATCCACTTTTTATAGGATATCCATATTTAATTAGAGGTTATGAAGCTAACAGTTTTTATAAAAATGGAACTTCAGGAAATTCATCAAATGGTTTTGATATTAACCAATTAGTGGGTGATAGAATTGCAGTTGCAAATTTTGAAGTAAGATTACCATTTACAGGTCCAGAAAAATTATCTGTAGTTACTTCTAAATTCTTGTTTTCAGAACTAAACTTGTTTTTTGACGCTGGTTTAGCCTGGAGTAAAGGAGACGTTGTAAAAGTAGACCAGAAAGGTCCAGATCAAATTGGTACTTCTGGCCCAACTAATCTGCCAGTTTACGCTTCTAATGTAAAAGTTCCTGCCTTAAGTGCAGGTATATCTGCAAGGGTTAATGTATTTGGCTATTTTGTATTAGAACCTTATTTGGCTTTTCCATTTAACAGAAAGGATATAAGCAAACCAGTCTTCGGTTTAGCCTTTGCGCCAGGTTGGTAATTTCTTAACATAATTTAACAGATAAAAAACATCGTGAATTTATAAGACATCGTATGTTATATTAAACAAGAAAAATCATCATGAAAAAGAATATTTTATTCGCTATAATAATTGCAGCTACCTCTTTAACCGCTTGTGGACAAAACAAAGCTAAAGAAACTTCAGGAACAGAAAATGTAGATGCAAAAAAAGGGAAATTCCCTATTACAAAAACAGATGCAGAATGGAGATCTTCACTTTCTCCTGCAGCTTATGAAATCATGGTTAAAGAAGGTACCGAACCACCTTTTAAGAATGAGTTTTACAACAATCATAAAAAAGGAATTTATGTAAGTGCCGCTACCGGCGAACCTCTTTTTAGTTCTGAAGATAAATTTGATTCTGGTACTGGTTGGCCTAGTTTTACAAAACCGCTAAATGATAAAGCAGTTATTTGGGCTAAAGATACATCATTCGGTATGACTAGAGATGAAGTTGTTGATGCCAAAACAGGATTACATTTAGGTCATGTTTTTAATGATGGGCCAGCACCAACAGGCTTAAGATATTGTATTAATTCTGCAGCTTTAAAATTTATCCCATCAAAATAAATTTTTAATAATTTTGTTTTAATAAAAACGCTTTCAAGAATATCTCGAAAGCCGTTTTTATTAGATTCATTTTGTATTTATTTTACTCTTTCAATATACGCACCAGTAGCAGTATCAACTTTTACTTTATCACCTTGGTTAACAAATAAAGGCACTTTAATTTCAATTCCTGTTTCTACAGTTGCATTCTTGAAAGCATTAGTAGAAGTGTCACCTTTAACAGCAGGTTCGGTATAAACAATTTCTAATTCAACATTATTTGGAGCTTTTGCTATAATAGGCTCATCGCTTTCCATAGCAATCAAAACATTCATCCCTTCTTTTAAAAATCTCGCAGAGTTGCCAAATAACTCTTTAGGCACATTAAACTGCTCAAAAGAAATATTATCCATCACAACAAAAAAGTCTCCATCATCATATAAATATTGGTAGTCTTTTGTTTCTACCCTTGCTATATCAACCTCTTCATCAGTACGCATACGCAATTCTATAATTCTTCCAGATTTGATGCTACGCATTTTACCTGTATAAAAAGCTCCACCTTTTCCAGGTGTACGATGTATCAATTCATCAATAGTTACCAACTCTCCGTTAAAACGAATAATATTACCTGTTTTTAAATCTCCTGCCTTTGCCATAATTGTATTTATTTCGGACTGCAAAAATAGATATAAAACTGTATCATGCAAATGGTTTATTTTTTAGCTAACCAACTAATCATTCAATTTTTAAACCTTTATTATATATCTGTTAATAAAATCTAATGGCATATTTGTTGATTTAATTAGATATGAAAAACATAGAATTATTAAAAGAAAAAGCAAAATTAGTACGCAAATGGTGCATGGTTTCTACCACTGAAGCTAACTCAGGTCACCCAACCTCATGTCTATCAATAGCAGATATTACTACAGTTTTATTTGATAAGTATTTTACATTCGATTTAGCAGCCCCATTAAAGAAATACAACGATAGATTTGTTTTATCAAAAGGTCACGCTGCACCTTTACTTTATACCTTGTTTGGAATCGCAGGTGCTTATCCTCTAGAAAATTTAAAAACATTAAGAAAATTTGGAAGTCAATTTGAAGGGCATCCCGTTCCGAAATTTAAATATACTGAAGCTGCCACTGGATCTTTAGGCCAAGGTTTATCTGTTGGAGCTGGGTTGGCTTTAGTAGGAAAACGAGAAAAACTTCCTTTTAAAACTTATGTGGTTCTAGGTGATGGAGAGTTAGCAGAAGGTCAGGTTTGGGAGGCGGCAAATTTTGCATCTTATCATAAATTAGATAATTTGATTGCAATTTTAGATATTAATCGTTTAGCGCAAAGCGGAGAGACAATGTTCGGTCATCATTTAAATGAATACTCTGATAGATTTAAAGCCTTTGGGTTTGAAGTTATTGAAATAGATGGTCATAATTTAGAAGAAATAGATAAGGCATTAGAAAAAGCGCATAGAAATACAAATGGTAAGCCAGTTGCCATAATTGCAGAGACTATAAAGGGTAAGGGTATTTCTTTTTTAGAGGATAAAGCAGGTTGGCATGGAAAGCCTTTAAACTCTGAAGAACTGAAATCTGCTTTACAAGAATTAGGTGATATTGATGACAGCTTACGTTTTGAATTGCAAATGACTGAAAAAACTGAGTTAACAGACAACCCTCAGCAACAATCTTTTTCTAAATTAAAATTTGATAAAAATAAAGAATATGCCACAAGAGAAATTTTCGGACAGGTTTTTACAGAATTAGGTAAATCAAATTTTAACTTGTACGGTTTAGATGCCGATGTTAAAAATTCTACATATACCTTAGATTTTTTAAAAGCTTATCCAGAAAGATTTGTTGAATGCTTTATAGCAGAGCAAAATATGGTTTCTGTAGCCGTAGGTTTATCAAGGTTAGGCAAAATACCTTTTGTAGCAACCTTTGCCGCTTTCTTTACAAGAGCAGCTGACCAAATTAGAATGGCAAGAGTATCTGAAGCAAACATAAAATTTATAGGTTCACATGTGGGTGTTTCTATTGGCGAGGATGGACCTTCACAAATGGGTTTAGAGGATATTGCTTTTTTTGGTGCAGAACCCGATGTAATTATCCTGCAACCAAGTGATGCAGTATCTACAGATAAGCTTGTTCCTTTAATGGTTAACCATCAAGGGATTAGTTATATGAGAACATTACGTCCTAAAACTCCTATATTATATGGAGAAGACGAAACCTTTAAAATTGGTGGTTCTAAAATTGTTCAACAATCTAAGAATGATAATCTAACCATTGCAGCAACAGGAATTACGGTTATTGAAGCATTAAAAGCTGCAGAAGAATTAAAAAAAGATGATATAAAAGTTAGAATTGTTGATTGTTATTCTATTAATCCTATTGATGCCGAAACCCTAATAAAATGTGCTTCAGAAACTGATAAATCTATTATCATTACTGTAGAAGATCATTATGCACATGGTGGTTTTGGAGATTTCGTTGCTTCTGCATTAGCAAATGAAAAAATTGAAATAATTAAAATGGCAGTGACAAAAATATCATCTTCAGGAGAAAAAACTCAATTATTAAATGCCGCAGAGATTGATGCAAAGCATATCATTAAAAAAGTGAAGGAAATTTTAAAATAATTATAGCAATCATAAATAGTTAAAAATCTTGCTACGGCGAGATTTTTTTGTTTATTTTAATAAGCAGATAAAAAATTTGCTTTAAATCTTTATTTAATATATTTGAATCAAATCTCGTTCAAAGACATTTAAAAAAGGATATGCTTTTTAATTCATTTCATTTTCTATTCTTTTTTATTATTGTTACCTCACTTTATTTTGCAATTCCATACAGTAAAAGATGGATATTATTACTTGCAAGTAGCTGTTATTTTTATATGGCATTTGTGCCTATCTATATTTTAATCTTAGGTTTTACCATTGTCATAGATTATATAGCTGGTATTTATATAGAAAATTCTAAGGGAAAAAGGAGAAAGCTTTTTTTGGTGATTAGTTTAATTGCAAATATTGGAGTCTTGGCAATATTTAAATATTTCAATTTCTTAAATGATAATTTTTCTTTCTTAATGAAAGGATTTGGTTTGCAAGATCCAATACCCTATTTATCAATTCTATTACCTGTTGGATTATCGTTTCACACTTTTCAAGCTATGAGTTATACGATAGAAGTTTATCGTGGAAATCAAAAAGCAGAAAGGCATTTTGGAATTTATTCCCTTTATGTAATGTTTTACCCGCAATTAGTTGCAGGACCAATTGAGAGACCACAAAATTTGCTACACCAATTTAGAGAAAAATTTGATTTTGATTATGATAGGGTATCAAGCGGTTTAAGATTAATGATTTGGGGCCTTTTTAAGAAAGTGGTCATCGCCGATAGGCTAGCTATTTTAGTAGATACAGTCTATAATAACCCACAAAGCCATAAAGATTCAAGCTTAATTATAGCAACTGTATTTTTTGCCTTTCAAATATTTTGTGATTTTTCCGGATATTCTGATATGGCCATAGGGGCTGCAAGAGTTATGGGTTTTAAATTAATGACCAATTTTAGAAGTCCTTATCAATCTAAAAGTGTGCAGGAGTTTTGGACAAGATGGCATATTTCTCTGTCTACTTGGTTTAAAGATTATTTATATATTCCTCTAGGTGGTAATAGAGTAGCTATCCCAAGGTGGTACTTAAATATTTTTATTGTCTTTTTGGTGAGCGGATTATGGCATGGCGCAAGCTGGACATTTGTAATTTGGGGCGCTTTACATGGCATTTATATTATTTTCGGTACTATCACTTCAAAGTTTCGTAGCAAATGGAGCAAAAAAATGTACCTAGATAAGATTACTTTTTTACCTACAGTTATTACTTTCATTTTCGTAGCATTTGCATGGATATTTTTTAGAGCAGATAATTTCCCCATTGCTTTATACGTAATCACTCACTTTTGGAGTGGCTTTCAAGAAATCTATTTTAATCTTATCCATAGCTTACCTGTATTTGAATATTTAGGGATTTCAAAGTTTTTCGCTTTGGGCTTAATCATCTTTTTAGAAACAATTAATTATTTTAAAGACAAATATGATATCTCCCTTTGGTTTACATCAAAACCTTTGATATTTAGATGGACTACATATTTTATAGTTGCACTAACCATAATGGTTTGCGGAGTTTTTGATAACAGACAATTTATTTATTTCCAATTTTAAAGATTTGAAAAAATTTATCATTAAATCTGTTGTTTTTTTAGCCATCTTAAGTTTGGTTTTCTTTTCCCTATCCTTAACTTTTAAAAGAAAATACAGCCCAAAAACTGACTACCTGGGGGCGATGATAGATAAACATCGTCGTTTAAATGAAATAGATAGCAATAGATTGATTTTAATAGGTGGATCAAATTTGGCATTTGGATTAAATAGTCAATTGATAGTTGAAAAGTTAAATGTAAACGTAATTAATATGGGTTTACACGCTGCTTTAGGTTTAGAATTTATGCTGAATGAAGTTAAACCTTCTATAAAAAAGGGAGATATCATTGTTCTTTGTTTAGAGTATCCTATTTATTTAGATGATTTTAAAAAGGATATTGATTTAATTAGTTTTACACAACATTTATATCCTCCTTCAAAAGATTATTATCATTTAAATATCGAAGAAAAGTTTTTAGAAAACTATGCTAAATTCAAAAAGCATTTTGAAGAACAAACCTTAAAAATTGATCCCGTTTTTAATCGTCAAAAATTTAATATCTATGGAGATAATATTGGTCACCTCGGTTTACCAGGATTAAAAGAATTGAGAGATAAAGAGCGTATAGGGGAGTTGGAAATCGATAAAAGTGCTAAACTTATTAATCAGTTTGAAATAGAATGTAAACAAAAGGGAGCTAAACTTTTGATATCATTTGTATCCTATCCAAAATCAGAATATCAGAAAAACAAAATAGGGATTAATGATTTAAATGATCTTTTACATCAGAAGATTGATAAAGTTCCTTTTATAAACAAACCAGAAGATTATATTTTTAATGATAATTTATTCTACGATACTGTTTATCATTTAAACAGGGAAGGAAGAGAAAAGAGGACTAAGATTTTTATTCAAGATTTAAAACCATATTTTAATAAAAATTGAAGAATTTCTAATAGAATTAGAAATTCTTCAATTTAAAAAAATCTTATTTGCTCATTTCAGCAAAATATTTATGAAATAATGGGATGGTTTCTATTCCTTTATAATAATTAAAAACGTCATACTTCTCATTTGGAGAATGCAAACTATCGCTATCCAATCCAAAACCCATTAATACGGTTTTAATTCCTAATTCTTCTTCAAATAATGCAACAATAGGGATGCTTCCTCCTCCTCTAGTTGGCACAGGTTCTTTACCGAAGGACTCTTCTATTGCTCTATAAGCAGCTTTAAAAGCAATTGAATCTGTAGGAGTTACATAAGGAGTACCTCCATGATGTGCAGTAACTTTTATTTTAACAGATTTTGGTGCTAGGCTTTCAAAATGATTTTTAAATAGTTCTGATATTTTTTTCCAATCCTGGCCCGGAACAAGCCTCATTGAGATTTTGGCATTTGCCTTTGCAGGAAGTACTGTTTTAGCACCAGGACCAGTATAGCCACCCCAAATTCCGTTTACTTCTAAGGTTGGTCTTATGCCTGTCCTTTCAATTGTAGAATATCCCACTTCGCCCCAAACATCATCAATAGAAAGTTCTTTTTTATATTCTTCTAAATCAAAAGGTGCATCGTTTAAAGCTTTTCTTTCTTCTTCAGAAAGATTAATTACGCCATCATAAAAACCTGGAATAGTAATATGATTTTGATCATCATGTAATGAAGCTATCATTTGGCATAGAATGGTTGCGGGATTAGCAACTGCCCCTCCGTAAACGCCAGAGTGTAAATCTTTGCCTGGTCCGCTAACTTCTACTTCCATGTATGCAAGTCCACGGAGCCCAGTTTCGATACTAGGGTTTTCCATGCTAATCATAGATGTATCTGAAATTAAAACTACATCTGCTTTTAAGCGACTTTTGTTTTGAGAAACAAATTTCCCTAAATTATCAGATCCAACTTCTTCCTCCCCTTCTATCATAAATTTGATATTGCATGGCAAGGTATTAGTTTTCATCATCAGCTCAAATGCTTTAACATGCATATAAAACTGACCTTTATCATCACATGCACCTCTTGCGTAGATTTTTCCATCTCGCAGTGTGGGTTCAAATGGCGGTGTTTTCCAAAGCTCAATAGGGTCTGGTGGCTGAACATCGTAATGTCCATACACTAATACAGTGGGTAATGAAGAATCAATAATCTTCTCCCCATAAACAATAGGATAGCCATCGGTAGAGCAAATCTCAACTTTATCTGCTCCGGCTATTATTAATTTATCTGCAACAAAATCCGCTGTTTTTTGCATGTCATCCTTATATTTTGGATCTGCACTTACAGAAGGAAATCTTAACAGTTCAAATAATTCGTCAAGAAAACGCTGACGATTTTCTTCTACGTAATTTTTAATAATTTGCATAAAATAGGATTTATACAAATATATCAAATTATAGTTTAGCCTTTTGTTAAAGGCTTTTAAAGATTATTTTTAATCCCAAGTGGCTACACTTGCACTTTTTTGATTAACAGAATTATTAATAGGAAGCTTTGCTTCTTTAACTTCTTCTTTATTTTGCATACCTAAAGTTGCTGCACCAGCAATTCCTGAAACAGCTATTAAAGTAATTATGATTAACTTTTTCATGATTAATAATTTAATCCCAAGTACCTACATTAGATTTATCGATATTATCTTCATCGCCGTCGGTCATCTTTATTGTCTTATCATTTTTTGATGGCGCAACTTCAGATTCTTTTTTACATGAGGTTGCAGCTATCGCTGAAACTAAAAAGAACATTATCATTAACTTTTTCATATTTTATAGCTTAATCCCAAGTACCTACATTAGATTTATCAATATTATCTTCATCACCTTCAGTCATCTTTATTGTCTTATCATTTTTTGATGGAGCAACTTCAGATTCTTTTTTACATGAGGTTGCAGCTATTGCTGAAACTACAAATAACATTATCATTAATTTTTTCATATTTTTAATAATTTGTAACTATTTATCAATTGTACCGTACAAAATTGCTAGGTTTGATGTATTATTAGAAATAATTCTTTATAATTAAAAATTATATCTTTTAAATTATAATTGTATCATAAAATTTAATAAAAAGATAGTTTAATTTCTTTTTAAATTAATAATTTAACTCGATTGAACATCTTTACTGTAACGCTCAAAAATGAAATTTTTTTGTACTCTTTTATTTTTATTCATTTATAATATCTGTCAAGGCTATCAAAATGACATTTTAGACAAGAGTCTAAAAAAAGACACATCTACTGTAAATGCTCTTAATATAAAAGGTTATCAAAATAGATTAACTGATCCAGAACAAACTATTCTTACTGCAAAAAAATCCGCAAAAATAGCTAATCTAATTAATTACTATGAAGGTCTTGCCGAATCATATCGAGTAATTGGAATTGGTTTTTATTACCTCAATCAAAGAGATTCTGCTTTAAACTACTATCAAAAGGCACTAGAATTATTTAAATCCAAAAAGAATGAAATTGGAGAAACGAAAGTTTCTAACAATATTGGGAACTTATGGGCTGAGATTGATTATGATAAAGCATTAGAATATTATGAGAAAACGCTTGTTATAGCTAGAAAAAGAAATATTAAGGAATTAATTGCCGGATCTTATCTAAATATTGGAAATGCTTATTATAGAAAAAAAAACTATAGCGTTGCCTTAAATAATTATGAAAAGAGCAGCCAACTTTTTAATGAAATAAACAATCCAATTGGAATAACTCAAAGTTTACAAAATAGAGGTGTAATTTATTTTAGTACTAATCAATATGATAAAGCAGAAAAACTTTTATTAGAAGCTAATGAAAAAGCAAAAATTCATGAGTTAAATAGTAGTGTTGCTTCTATAAATTTAAATCTAACCTCTATATATATAGCAAAAAATAACTTTTTAAAAGCAGAGCAATATTTACAAGAGGGTAAAGCATTTGCTAAATTAGTTAGTGATGATAAAAGAATTTATGATTATACTTATACTAATTATGAATTGGAATTTAAAAAGAAAAATTATGAAAAAGCTTTAATTTATTTAAAAGAAGTTCATGATCAGGATAGCATTTTCTATAAAAGGAACATAACTTCAAACATCAATCTTATCCAACAAACCCTTAAACAACAACAACTACAAAAAGAAAGTGAACTTACGATTGAGCAACAGAAAAACGCAAAAAAATTATCTATAGCTACAGCAATTGTTGCCATTCTTGCTTTTTTTGTTATATTTTTATTAGTTAAAACAAATAAGAAATCTAAAAATTCTAATGATAAACTAAAGGTTTTAAATGAAGAGGTTTCCAGACAAAAAGATAATGTTGATAAGATAAACCATCGATTAGAAGAATTAATTGCTGAGCGCACCAAAGATCTAATTATCAAAAACCAAAAACTTTCAGAATATTCTAGTCACCTCTCTCATCAAATAAGAGGTCCTGTTGCTACACTTAAGGGTTTAATGCTTTTAATTGAAGACGATATGGTGGACAGCAACGAAATAACCCCTCAAATAGTTAAATGTGTAAATAAGATTGATGAACAGATAATGGACATCAACGAAGCCTTAAACGACCCAACCAGATATCATTTAAATAAAAATAATTAAAGTGGAAATCTTTAAATGGGGCAAGGTGAAAATCTCTGCCCCATTTTTTTTAATTTTGCTTTCTTATAAAAATTAAACATTTGGATTTTTTAGCAGGATTAAACACTTCACAAAAACAAGCGGTAGAACAAACAGAAGGACCAGTAATGATTATTGCTGGCGCAGGTTCGGGGAAAACAAGAGTAATTACTTATCGGGTAGCACATTTAATTAGAAAAGGAGTTGACCCATTTAATGTATTGGTATTAACTTTTACCAATAAAGCCGCAAAAGAAATGCGTAATCGTATTTCTTCAGTTGTAGGTTCTGAAGCTAAAAATATTTGGATGGGAACATTTCACTCTGTATTTGCCAAAATTCTGAGAGTAGAAGCTAATAAAATCGGTTACCCAAACAATTTTACCATTTACGATACCGATGATAGTAAAAGTCTGATAAAAACTATCTTAAAAGAAATGAGTCTTGATGATAAACTGTATCATCATAATTTTGTTTATGGGCGAATTTCAAATGCTAAAAACAATTTAATTTCTGTTCAAGAATATCAACAAAACGAAACCATACAGGCTGAAGATTTTACCAGTGGAAGAGGATTTTTAGGTAAAATATATGAAACCTATGTAAACCGTTGTTTTAAGGCGGGTGCAATGGATTTTGACGATTTATTGTTTAAAACAAATGTACTTTTAAAGGAGCATCCCGATGTTTTATATAAATACCAAAATAAATTTAAATATTTAATGGTTGATGAGTATCAGGATACTAACTTTTCTCAATATCTTATTGTTAAAAAGCTGGCTGCTATTAGAGAAAATTTATGTGTGGTTGGTGATGATGCACAAAGTATTTATGCCTTTAGAGGTGCCAATATTCAAAATATCCTCAACTTTCAAAAAGACTATCCAGATGTTAAGGTTTACAAGTTAGAGCAGAATTATCGTTCTACACAAAACATTGTAAATGTTGCAAATAGCATAATTGCCAATAATAAAAATCAATTAGAAAAAAATGTTTTTTCTGATAATGAGATTGGCGAAAAAATAAAAATAACTCGTTCCTTTTCTGATAATGAAGAAGGTAAATCTGTTGCAGAATCCATTATCCAAGAACGTGGAAACAATAATTTAGAATGGAAAAGTTTTGCCATTTTATATCGTACCAATGCGCAATCAAGATCCATGGAGGAAGGTTTGAGGAAATTGAATGTTCCTTATAAAATCTATGGTGGTTTATCATTTTATCAAAGAAAAGAAATTAAAGATTTAATTGCTTATTTCCGTTTAACATTTAATCCTAGTGATGAAGAAGCTTTTAAAAGAGTGATAAATTATCCAGCAAGAGGAATTGGAAAAACCACGTTAGACAGAATTATTTTAGCAGCTGATCAAAACCAAAAAACCTTGTTTGAGATTATTTGTGATGCTCCAAAATATTTAGAAAATCGCTCTGCAATGGCGGTAGAGAGTTTTGCGACTGCAATTCAAAGTTTTGCGGTAGTAGCAAAAAATAGCAATGCTTATGATACTGCTTTACACATTGCTCAACAATCCGGTCTTTTAAAAGATTTATATTCTGATAAATCAGTTGAAGGTTTAAATCGCTATGAAAATATTCAGGAGCTTTTAAATGGTATTAAAGAGTTTTCTGAACGTGAGGATATTGAAGAACGTAGTCTGGATATTTTTATGCAGGATATTGCATTATTGACTAACGACGATAACGATAAAGACCCAAATAAAGACACCGTATCTTTAATGACGATTCACTCTTCTAAAGGATTAGAATATCCTCAAGTTTATATTGTGGGTTTAGAAGAAAATCTATTCCCATCTCAGATGGCTTTAAACTCTAGGGCAGATTTAGAAGAAGAACGTCGCTTATTTTATGTGGCGATAACTAGAGCAGAAAAACGTCTACATTTAAGTTATGCAACATCAAGGTTTAGGTTTGGAACTTTAATTAATTGCGAGCCTTCTCGCTTTTTAGATGAAATTGATGCTAAATATTTAGAGCTGGAGTTTACTCAAAAAGCACCAAGGGAAAATACAAGTTTTGGTGATGAACGTAATAAATGGCAAAGTAAAACATCAGAAAAAACTGTTCAGGGAGATTTTTTCTCGAAACCAAAACCTCCAACAACTAAACCAATATCTACCACTTCATTATTGGCAAAAGCTCATGTACCAACACCAGGTTTTGCACCAAGTGATACTTCAAAATTACAAACTGGACAAGAAGTAGAGCATGAACGTTTTGGGTTTGGAAAAGTAATAAACTTAGAAGGTAGCAAGGGCGATATAAAAGCAACGGTGTTTTTCAAAGAAATTGGACAGAAACAGTTGTTATTGAAATATGCAAAATTGAGAATACTGGAAAATTGAATATAACCACAGAAAATACAAAGGTTTTAACATAGAAATAAAGATTTTTTTTTGCGCTAACGATTGAAACGACATCTCCGCCAGTAGTCGGACAAGCTTTTTTCATTTGCAAAAAAAATATATATCCTCCAGCTGGCGGAGTGTTAAAGCGCCAATATCGATAAATGTAGAATTGGCTATCTAAAATCTTTAAAATCTCAATAATTTCTCGTTAAAAATCTATCTTTGCGTTTCAAATGAAGCATATACGTAATTTTTGCATTATTGCACATATAGATCATGGTAAGAGTACTCTTGCCGATCGATTATTAGAATTTACTTCTACCGTTACCAAACGTGAGTCGCAGGCTCAACTGTTGGATAATATGGATTTGGAGCGTGAACGTGGAATCACTATAAAAAGTCATGCCATCCAAATGAATTATATCCATGAAGGTCAGGAATATATTTTGAACTTGATTGATACTCCGGGACACGTAGATTTTTCTTATGAAGTTTCTCGTTCCATTGCAGCTTGTGAAGGTGCATTATTAATTGTAGATGCTTCTCAAGGTATCCAAGCCCAAACTATTTCTAATTTATACCTGGCTTTAGAGCAAGATTTAATCATTATTCCTGTTTTAAATAAAATGGATTTGCCAGGGGCGATGCCCGAAGAAGTTAAAGATCAAATTGTAGATTTAATTGGCGGAGAAAGGTCTGATATTATTCCAGCATCCGGTAAAACAGGTTTAGGAATTCAAGATATTTTAACCGCGGTCATTGATAGAGTGCCACCTCCCGTTGGAGATCCTGACGCTCCATTACAAGCTTTGATTTTTGACTCTGTTTTTAATTCTTTTAGGGGAATTATTGCTTATTTTAAAGTTGTAAATGGACAAATCAAGAAAAACGACAGGGTAAAATTTGTTGCAACAGGTAAAGAATATATTGCTGATGAAGTTGGGATTTTGAAATTGAATCCTACCCCAAAAGATGTTGTCAAAACTGGCGATGTTGGTTATATTATTTCTGGAATTAAAGAAGCAAGAGAAGTAAAAGTTGGAGATACTATAGTTTTAAGAGACAGACCTGCACCAAGTATACAAGGTTTTGAAGAAGTTAAACCGATGGTTTTTGCAGGAATTTATCCTGTTGATACCGATGAGTTTGAAGAATTACGTGAAGCTATGCACAAGTTGCAATTAAATGATGCTTCTTTGGTTTTTGAGCCAGAATCTTCTGCGGCGTTGGGTTTCGGTTTCCGTTGTGGTTTCTTAGGGATGCTACATATGGAAATTATCCAAGAGCGATTAGAGCGTGAATTTGATATGACGGTAATTACAACCGTTCCTAACGTTTCTTACATTGCCCATACCACCAAAGGCGATCCTTTTACAGTAAATAATCCTTCCGAATTACCAGATCCTTCAAAACTAGAATTTGTTGAGGAGCCTTTTATAAAAGCAAATATCATTACCAAAGCAGAATTTGTTGGACCTGTAATGTCGCTTTGTATTCAAAAAAGAGGAATGATTATCAATCAGCACTATTTGACAGCTGATAGAGTGGAATTGGTTTTTGAGATGCCCATGGGCGAAATTGTCTTTGATTTTTACGATAAATTAAAAACCATATCTAAAGGTTATGCTTCTTTTGATTATCATCAAATAGGTTTTAAACAATCTGATTTGGTAAAATTAGATATCATGCTAAACGGTGAACATGTAGATGCTTTATCATCTTTAATCCACAGAAGTAATTCTTACGATTTTGGTAAACGCATTTGCGAAAAATTAAGGGAATTAATTCCAAGACAACAGTTTGATATCGCCATACAAGCTTCTATCGGAGCAAAAATTATTGCTCGTGAAAACGTAAAAGCATTGCGTAAAGATGTTACGGCTAAATGTTATGGTGGTGATATATCTCGTAAACGTAAATTATTAGAGAAACAGAAAAAAGGTAAAAAACGTATGCGCCAGGTTGGAAATGTAGAGATTCCACAAACAGCGTTTATGGCAGTTTTAAAATTGGATTAAGACCCCTTAATCCCCTTAAGGGGAAACTGGGTTTATTATATAAATATTAAATTTATCACCTTTAGGGGCTTGGGGTTATGAATCTACTCGACGGAAAACACGTTTCAGAAGAATTAAAGAAACAAATAGCAATTGAAGCAGCAGAAATGCTGGAAAAAACAGGACGAAAACCACATTTGGTTGCTGTTTTAGTGGGCAATGATGGCGGTAGTGAAACCTATGTTGCCAGTAAAATGCGAAACTGCGAAAAGGTAGGTTTTAAATCTTCTTTAATCAGATATGATGAAACCGTTACCGAAGTCGAATTGCTGAATAAAATTGAAGAGTTAAATCAGGATAAATCTATTGATGGATTTATTGTTCAATTGCCTTTACCAAACCATATCAATCCTGATAAAGTAACAGAAGCCATAGATTATAAAAAGGATGTTGATGGTTTTCATCCTATTAACTTAGGTAGAATGCAACGCAATCTTCCCTGTTTTTTACCCGCAACTCCTTTTGGAATTATGTTGATGCTAGAGTTTTACGGAATTGAAACCGCAGGTAAAAATTGTGTAGTTATTGGTAGAAGTAATATTGTGGGTAGTCCGATGAGTATTTTAATGGCTCGCAACTCAAACCCTGGAAATGCCACTGTTACCTTAACTCATAGTAAAACTAAAAATTTAACAGAAATTACGCTTAAAGCGGATATTATTATTGTAGCTATTGGTAAAAAAAATTACCTCACCGCAGATATGGTTAAAGATGGTGCTGTAATAATTGACGTGGGTATGAACAGAGAAACTTCTGAGAAAACAAAATCTGGTTACAAACTTTTTGGAGACGTAGATTTCGAAAATGTTGCTCCTAAATGTTCTTACATTACTCCCGTACCCGGAGGCGTTGGTTTAATGACCATTGTGAGTTTACTAAAAAACACTTTATCTGCAGCTAAAAAGGAATTTTATAATTAACACGTATAAGTTATTTTTTATTTACGTGTAAATAAGTATCTTTGGGTAATAAAAGATATTAATAGATATGGATACCAAATTAACATTAAGCTTTGATGAGGAGATTATCCAAAAGGCAAAGCGGTATGCCGATAGAAATAACATCAGCCTTTCCAGGATGATTGAACATTTGTTAACTAAGGTTGTAGAAAAACCTTATCAATCTTTAGAAGATTTTCCGATTTCTGATTGGGTGGGCATGGTTGCCGAAGGACCTGCAGAGTACAAAACCAAAAAATCAAAAAAAATAGATAAATCAGATTTTTTTGAATCTAAAAAATGAAAGTTTTTTTAGATGCCAACATCTTAGTTGCCATTTTAAATAAGAAATATCCTATTTTTTCTCTCGCTGCTAGAATTTTAAGTTTGGCCGACCAACCTAAATATACTTTTTACACTTCCCCTGTTTGCTTAGCTATCTCTTTTTATTTTGCCGAAAAGAAAACATCATCCTCGATAGCTAAAAATAAAATTAAAATCCTTTTAGAGCATATTCAAATTGCAGAAAATTTAAACAGTGCCATTCTTAAAACTTTAAATAATAAAAAAGTTCATGATTTTGAAGATGGGCTGGAATACTATGCTGCAGAAGAAGCTGGATGTAATTGCATCCTTACAGAAAATTTAAAAGACTTTTATTTTGCAGATTTAGAAGTTTTAGATTGTAAAGGATTTGCAGAAAAGTACCTTATAAAATAAATTTTAGTCTTTTATTTCAAATTCTTCATTTTAAGTATCGCATTTTCACTTTACATCTGTATTTTTAAAAATGCAATTTGGAAAAGTAGATAATCCCTCAGAAATAGATTTTAGCCTTCCGGCTGATGATAAACAAACTTTAAAAGTTTTAAACGAGAACAAATCGAATAAAAAATTTGAAGCTTATGTTGGTTGTGCAAAATGGAATAAAACTGATTTGAAAAGTTTTTATCCAAAAAAAACAAAAGATGAGTTAGAATATTACTCTACCCAATTTAATTCTATTGAATTGAACGCTACTTTCTATAAAATCCCTGATAGAGAACAAGTGATTACCTGGAAAGAGAAAACTCCAGCAGACTTTAAATTTTATCCAAAAATATCAAATACGATAAGTCATTTTAGACGATTAAGTAATGTTAAAGAACCATTAACTCAATATTGCGATGCCATAAGTAACTTTGAGGAAAAACTGGGAATGGTGTTTTTGCAATTGCATGATAACTTTAAACCAAAAGATTTTGATAGGTTAAAGACTTTAGTAACAGAATTTCCCAAGGCTATTCCATTAGCTATTGAGCTAAGAAATGAAGAATGGTTTACGGATGAGAATATCTCTGATGAAATTTTTGAACTGTTTCATCAGCATCAAATCTCAAATATAATAGTTGATACCGCAGGCAGAAGAGACATGTTACACATGAAATTGACTACTCCCCAGGCATTTATACGTTACGTTGGCGCAAATGATGAAAGTGATTATAAAAGATTAGATGATTGGGTTGTGAGAATTGCAAAATGGAAAAAAGAGGGCTTACAAGAACTCAATTTTTTTGTCCATCAAAATATTGAAAAAGCATCTCCCTTATTATCAGCATACTTTATCAAAAAACTTAACAAAGCATTGGATTTAAATTTACATGTGCCAGTAATGGCTGATGAAAATCCAACATTGTTTTAATAAAAAAAGCCTTCTAAAAAGATTAGAAGGCTTCAATATTGCTTTTTGAAATATTTATTTTTAATCCTTTAATGCCAATAACCTTCTGGCATTTTTAATTTTATAACCGTAATCTTCCGGATGTTCTATTACTTCTTTCATTGAAATTAAACTATAAACGTATTTACCCGTTTCTCTATTTAATTTCATTTTAAAATAATCATCTTGTTTTTGAGATTTAATTTGGCGCCAAAGTCTACCCTCACCTCCATTATAAGCAGCAGCAGCCAATGTCCAACTATTAAATTGCTTGTATAAATCTTTAATATATTTAGCAGCTGCAATTGTTGATAATCTAACGTTCATACGTTCATCAACATTACTGTTAACCGTTAAGCCATAATCTCTACCTGTTTGCGGCATAAATTGCCATAATCCTGCAGCTCCTTTTGGCGAATATTGACCTCTTTTCATTCCGCTTTCAATCAATGGAACGTATTTAAAATCTTCAGGAATTCCGTATTTTTTTAATATCGGTTCAATAATTGGAAACCAAACTTCTGCTCTTTGGTGCAATTGATGGGTTTGTAAATTTTTGAAAGAATTAGCATTAATAGCTAACTTCATTTTACCATCAATCCGCTTATTTCCTGTCGGTACAAGTTCATTAGCAAAATTTAGTGATGTAAAATCCTCATTCTTTAACTCTTGTTTTACATCTGGTAAATCCGTCTTAACAACGGGTTGATTTATGGATGAATTGCGGTAACCAAATATTTTTGTGAGTACACATAATACCAATACTAGGCTACAAGCAATCATGATTTTTTTCTTCATAATTTCTTGTTTAATTATTCATTTTAACAAAAAGCTTGGCAAAGGTAATATTTATATATCACATTTTCAAATAGTTATGATTAATACCAAAAATAGGATAGTTAAAACTGGCTTTAAATAGCATTAAATTCACCTATCATAAATCTGCTTAAGCTTCTGATTTATAAAGTTTTTTGTATCTTTGCACCCCTTAAAAGAGGTATATAAAAATACAAACCATGCCATTCAATAAAAATAGGAACAGTCGTGATGACAAATCCGGAAAAGACTTCAAAAAGTCTGATAGATCTGAATCTACCAATAGATCTAAATCCGAAAATCGCCCTTTCAATTCTTCTTCAGATTATAAAAAGAAAGACGATTCTAGCTTTAATACAGAAAGAAAGCCTTATGGAGAAAAAAGCGCTTCTGGAGAAAGAAAAGCTCCTTACGGTTCAAGAGAAGGAAGCAGCGGAGGTTCTTATAGAGACAAAAAACCTTACGGCACTCGTAGCGAAGGCAGTTACGGAGATAAAAAACCTTATGGCACCCGTAGTGAAGGAAGTAACGATAGAAAACCTTACGGAGATAGAAAAGAAAATTTTGGCGATAAAAAGCCATTTGGAAGCAGAGAAGGTTCTTATGGAGATAGAAAACCTTTCGGCGAAAAGAGAGAAGGAAGTAACGATAGAAAACCTTACGGAGATAGAAAAGAAAGCTCTTTTGGAGATAGAAAACCTTTCGGCGAAAAGAGAGAAGGAAGTAACGATAGAAAACCTTTTGGGGATAGAAAAGAAAGCTCTTTTGGAGATAGAAAACCTTTTGGGGATAGAAAAGAAAGCTCTTTTGGAGATAGAAAACCTTTTGGGGATAAAAGAGAAAGTTCTTTCGGTGATAGAAAACCTTTCGGTGATAAAAGAGAAGGCTCTTTCGGAGATAGAAAACCTTTCGGTGAAAGAGAAGGTGGAGATAGAAAACCTTACCAAAAAAAGGATACTTCTTTTGAAGGAAGAAAAGCTTATGGCGAGAAAAGAAACTTTAACAAGACTGATAGCGAAAGAAAGCCTTTTGTAAGTAGCGATAAAAGTTTTGGAGGAGAAAAAACTCCTTATGCAAACAGAGAAAATTATAATAATAGCGACGAAAATTCATTTAAAAGAAGATCTGATGATCTTAGAAGAGATTCGAATCAATTCAATGATGATCAGGTAAAGCTTAAAAGCAGAAGTAATAATAAAAGCTTTAGGAATGAAGATGATACTATAAGATTGAATAGATTTATTTCTAATGCTGGCATTTGTAGCAGAAGAAAAGCAGACGAATTAATTGCTGCAGGTGTGGTTTCCGTTAACGGAGAAGCGGTAACGGAATTAGGCACAAAAGTAAATCCAGCAATTGATCAAGTTAGGTACAATGGAGAGCTATTAAAAAGAGGTAAAATGGTTTATGTTTTGCTAAATAAGCCCAAAGATTATATCACCACTACTGATGATCCACAAGAACGTAAAACTGTGATGGATCTGGTAGATAAAGCTACGAGCGATCGCATTTATCCTGTCGGAAGATTAGATAGAAACACAACTGGTCTTCTTCTATTAACCAATGATGGCGATTTAGCCGACAAGCTTTCCCATCCAAAAAACAGCATTTCTAAAATCTACAATGTAGAACTTGATAAAGCGCTATCACAAGGAGATTTTAACAAAATTGCATTTGGTTTAGAACTAGAAGATGGTTTTATTAAACCGGATGATGTAAGATATGTAACTGGTGGTAGCAAAAGTGAAGTTGGAATTCAAATTCATAGCGGTAAAAACCGAATTGTAAGAAGAATTTTTGAAAGTTTGGGTTACGATGTAATAAAATTAGACCGTGTAATCTATGCAAATCTTACCAAAAAAGATTTAACTCGCGGACGCTGGAGATATTTAACAGAACAAGAAATTATCCAATTGAAACATTTTACAAAAGGATAATTTTTATAGCCCATGATTAAAATCATGGGCTATTTCATGTCAAAGCTTCTTCAATCAATAAAGAATAAAAATCTTTCACTTTCATACCGGCGGCCCTTACTTGTTGTGGTATAATACTGTTTTCTGATTGACCAGGAACAGTATTGATTTCTATAAAAAAGAATTCTTCTGTAAAATCCTGAAGAATAAAATCTACCCTAACCATTCCTTTACAGTTTAGTTTTGAATAAATAGACTTTACAATTTCCCCTACTTTTAAAGTTTGTTCCTCAGCGATTTCTGCTGGCGTAATTTCTTGGGTAACTCCCGCAGTATATTTTGCTTCATAATCAAAAAACTCTTTAGATGATTTTATCTCTGTAATGGGTAAAACCTTAATTTCCCCTTTCTCTAAATAAGCACCAACCGTAAATTCTCTTCCTTTGATAAACTCTTCTATTAAAATTTGATTGTCCTCGGCGAAAGCCTTATTTAAAGCCTCTTGTAGTTCATCCCAACTATTGACTTTAGACATTCCAATACTGCTACCACCGTTATTGGGTTTAATAAATAAAGGAAGCTTTAACTGGCTTTCTATCTCTTTTGTATTTGAATTTTCTTGTGTAAATAATTGAATAGAATTTGCGGTATTTAAACCATTAATATCTTTCACAACGGCCTTTGTGTAGGCCTTATTCATAGTTATCGCAGATGTTGTAGCATCACAAGTGGTATATGGAATTTGCAACAAATCAAAATAGCTTTGCATTTTACCGTCTTCTCCCGGCGAACCATGAACAATAATAAAAACCACATCGAAATTTATCTTATCTCCGTCCACTAATAAACTAAAATCGTTTTTATCAATTTGGATTTTTTGACCGCTTTTACTCTCGTAATACCATTCTGTTTTATTGATGATGATTTTATAAACTTCATATAAGTTTTCATCTAATTGATGTTCAATTTGTTGAGCACTGTTTAATGATACTACGTATTCTCCAGTATAACCGCCAGCAAGCAATGCGACCTTTTTCCTCATCTATTTTATGATTGATTTAATCCTAAAGGATCATTTTAAAATTTAACCAAATATAAATTTAATCTTTCAAGCATACATTTTTGTAGATAATTTAATTGATGCAATTTCTTTAAATTGGTTAAGTTTGCATAAAATGATGTACCTATTGTAAATGAGTAAATTCTTTAAATATTTAGCAACACCAGTTTTTCGTAAAAATTTAATTATTGCCTTTGCTGTAATCAGTATATTGATTTTTACGCTGTTTATAAGTTTGCGATTTTATACAAGACATGGTGAAGGGAAACCAGTTCCAGATCTTAAAGGTTTATCAATTGAAAAAGCTGTAGAAATTTTAGAAAACGAAGGATTTAGATATCAGGTAGATTCTGTTTTTATTTTGGATAAAGCACCCGGATTAGTTACGGAACAAGATCCGGATGCGAATACAAATGTGAAAGATAACAGGATGATTTATTTGACCATTGTAAGTTCACAAACTCCAGATGTTAATTTCCCTGATATAGAAAATAAAACATTTATTGAAGCACAAGCCATGTTAAGCAATTATGGTTTAAAAGTGGGTGATACCATTTATAGATCTGATATTGCGAGAGATGCAGTTTTAGAATTTACTTTTGCTGGGCAGCCTCTTAGAATAGGACAAAAAGTACCAAAAGGATCTAAGATAAATTTAGTTTTAGGTGATGGTTTTGGTGCAAGTGAAGTAGAGCTTCCAAATTTAGTAGGCTTAACTTTAAGCGAAGCAATGTTTTCTTTAAAAGGTGCATCGTTAACATTAGGTAGTATAACTTATGAAGGAGCTGTTAAAGATTCTTTAAGTGCAGTAATTAAATATCAAACTCCGCTTTACAATCCTGATTCCTTAATTAAGGTAAACATTGGTACCAATATTAATGTTGTTATATCTAACCAATAACAATGGAAGATATATTTGCAGAAGATTTTATAAAATTGAGAAAATTACAACCTAATCTTCAGATTATTGATGTTAGGGAAAAATTAGAGTTTTATACATTTAACATTGGCGGTATAAATATCCCATTAGGAGAATTACCAAATGCCATTAAAGAAGATGAATTAGATATCGACCAAAACAAACCAATTATAGTAATCTGCCAAAGAGGGTTGAGAAGTAAAACAGCTAAAATTATTTTACAAAATGCTGGCTTTAAAAAAACCCAAAATTTAATCGGTGGCTTACTTAAGCTACAAAGTATTTCTTCTTAATTGTATAATTTTTCAATCAAGATCGTTTTAAACATTTATTAAATTTAATGGATAATCATCAAAAAAAAGGAGGCTCAGTTGCCTTAATTTTAATAGTATTAATAGTTCTAGCTTGCGTTTTAATTTTGCCAGGTATTTATAGGAAATACTTAAAAGCCAATACAAACATCGATAGCAAGACTTATCTATATATCCCTACAAATGCCACTTACCAACAAGTTTTAGATTCTATTGATAAGCACCAATTATTAAAGGATAAAAAAACATTTTTAAATTTAGCACAAGACCGTGAGTATAGTTCTAAAATAAAATCAGGTAAATATCCTTTTAAAAAAGGAATGAATAATAGGCAAATATTAAATATGCTTATTGCAGGAAATCAGGAACCTGTACAGGTAGGTTTTAGAAACATCAGATTAAAAGAAAACTTCGCCGCCACTGCAGCAAAAAAACTAGAATTTGATTCTACATCCTTAATTAATTTAATTGATTCTGTAGATTTTATTAAAAATTACGGCTTTACAAAAGATAACATCTATACCCTGTTTATCCCAAACTCTTATGAGATGTATTGGAATATTTCTGCCAAAGATTTCTTTGAGAGAATGAACAAGGAATATGAAAAATTTTGGACAGATGAAAGAAGAAACAAAGCCAAAGAAATTGATTTGTCTCCTCAAGAGGTCACCGTTTTAGCTTCAATTGTAGATTCGGAAGCTTTAATGGATAAAGAAATGCCAACCATTGCCGGCTTATATTTAAATCGTTTAAAAAGAGGGATAAAATTAGAAGCAGATCCTACTGTTATATTTGCAAATAATGATTTTAGCATAAGGCGAGTATTAAATAAACAACTTAGAAAAGATTCTCCTTATAACACTTATTTATACAAAGGATTGCCACCAGGACCAATCATGATGCCTTCTATAGCAGCCATAGATGCTGTTTTGAATCATGAAAATCACAATTACATTTACATGTGTGCTAAAGAAGATTTTTCTGGTTATCATAATTTTGCTGATAATTTAAAAGATCATTTGGCCAATGCCAAAAGGTTTCAACAAGCTTTAAATGAAAGAAATATTAAAAAATAATGTTTGAGTTTGAAACCAGTTTAAGAGTAAGATATGCCGATACAGACCAAATGGGTTATGTATATTACGGTAATTATGCTTCTTATTTTGAAGTTGCCCGTACAGAAATGCTTCGCAGTTTAGGCTTAACCTACAGAGGTATGGAGCAAGATGGTGTGATGATGCCTGTTTTAGAGATGAAATCGAAATACATTAAACCAGCTTTGTATGATGAGGTATTGAAAATTAGGGTAACTATCAATCAAAAGCCAAGTGTAAGGATTATTTTCATCTATGAATTATTTAATGAAAAAGATGAACTTATCCATATTGGGGAAACAACTTTGGTTTTTGTGAATATGGAGAAGAACAAGCCTTGCCTCGCCCCAAAAAACTTTATGGAAAAGATTGAGACTTATTTTCCTAACTTAGATTAATGCTTTGGTTTCATCAATTTCTTCTAAGATTTAAATTTTACCAAACATTTATAGAATGGACAAAGGTAATTGTATTACCTGGTTTTAGTCCACTACCACTTTATACCGTTGCTTCATTTTTCTTTCAGGAAATACAAAAAGATTCTTTGGTTAACAAAGCTTCTTCTTTGGCCTATAATTTTATGATGGCTTTATTCCCGTCTATCATCTTTCTATTTACACTGATTCCTTATATTCCTATAGATAACTTTCAAAATCAGTTAATGGCACTCATCTCTATATTATTACCTGAGAATGCCTATTTAGCTTTTGAATCTACTTTAGAAGATATTGTGAAAAATCAAAATTCTAAATTATTGTCTTTAGGGTTTATCTTGGCTTTAATATTTGCTACTAATGGAATTGATACTTTAATGCAAGCTTTTAATAAATCATCTTTGATAGTAGAGACAAGATCTTGGATAAAACAAAGAATCGTTGCATTAGTACTTACTATACTCACTTCTTTTTCATTGATTCTTGGAGTGGCCGTAATGATAATTGGTGAATTTATAATCACTTTTATAAGAAACGAATTGCATTTAAAAGATGGCGCATTTTGGATATATTTAATTATGGTAAGCAGATGGTTAATCATCATAATTGTATATTTTGTTACAACATCATTATTATATCGATACGGTCCTGCCAATTCCAAAAAGTGGAAGTTTTTTAGTGCTGGTTCTTGGTTTGCAACAATACTTGCGATTTTAACTTCTTTAGGATTTACCTATTATATCAATAATTTTGGCACCTATAACAAGCTTTACGGTTCTATCGGTACACTGTTGGTAGTTATGCTTTGGCTTTATCTTAATTCTTTAATTTTATTGATAGGGTTTGAATTAAATGCCAGTTTAGATTTGTCTAAAAGAACTGTTAAAATCCACAGACCAAGATTTAACACTTTTAAATCTACCAACTCAGAAAAACTAGGATAAAAAAAAGTCCTGAATTTCTTCAGGACTTTCAATTCATTATTCTAATAAGAAATTACATTTGATCTAATGTCTTTTTAACTTCCGCAGCTTTATCTAATTTATTTAATTTAATGTAAACCTCTCTTAAAGTATTTAGGGTGTTTACATCCTTAGGATTAAGTTCTTGAGCTTTCTCTAATAATGGGACAGATTTACCCAATTCAGTTTCAAATTTTTTCTTAAGCTCGTTATATTTAACATCAGAAGCTTTGTTATTTGGTAATTTATTTGCTTGAGTAATATATTCATTACCTCTATTAATGTAAATTACCGCTAAATTATAAATCGCATCAGCATAACTTGGGTCAATTTCTAAAGCTTTATTATAAGATTCTTCTGCTTTATCTAATTGTTTATTAGCAGAGTAAGCAACACCAGCAACAAAATATAAAGTTTTGTTTTTTGGATCTTTAGCAATTGCATTTTCAATTTTAGAAATTTGCTTAGCAGCCTGACCACGATTTAAATAAATATTTAACTCATCATAAATCAAAGTCATAAATTCTGGGTGTTTGATCCTTCCTTCTTCTATTACTTTTAATGCGTTGGTAGTATCAGTTTTCGCTAAATAAACTTTAGCTAACTCATCATATAAAGCAGGATTTGTAGGATTTACATCAATTGTTTTCCTGTAATATTTTGCTGCTTCATCATACATTTGTGCACTATTTGCGGCAATTGCAGTATACATATTGAATAAAGAATCCTGAGGCTTAACGTCAGCAATAAATTTAAAAGAGCTATAAGCTTCTTGGTAATCTTTCTTGTTGAAAGCTGCAACACCTTTGTTTTGCATCATAATAGCCAAATTTTGCTCAGAACTATCAATATACCTTACATTTTCTTTTTTGGTATCCAATTCCTTTGCTTTAGCTAAAGCATCCTGTGCAGATTTAAATGCAGATTCTGAATTTGCTTTATTAACTGTATCTGTAACTGCAATTGAAGAAAAAATGATAGAACGATATGCCCATAATTCTGCATCATCTTTTGTTTTTGCATTTATTATAGCTTTATCTGTTGATTCTTTAGCCAAGTTTAAGAGCTCCAATTGTTTTTTCATCGGAGATTTAGTCTGTAATCCTACCTCGTACAAGGCATAATTTTGCTTGGCACTGGCAATTTCACTTTTTTGCGCAAAAGCAACAGAAAAGTAAGAAAGCATCATTAAACTTAAAATGGTCTTTTTCATTCTTTTAAATTGTTGTTTCTAATTTAGTTTTCTTCTTCGTTATTATCTTCTTCTGTATCTTCAGATGCATCATCTTCTGCTTCAGTCTCCTCATCTAAATCTTCTGGAGACTCTTCTTCTTCAACCACATCTAAAACTTCTCCATCAGTTACAATAACGCTTTCGTCTAAAACTTCTTCGTCATCATGTTCTACTTTTGCAACTGAGGCTATAGAATCTTTTCCTTTCAATGTTATCAATCTAACACCTTGGGTAGCTCTTCCCATTATCCTTAAACTGCTCATCGCAATTCTTATTACAATACCAGAACGATTAATTATCATTAAATCGTCTTTATCAGTTACATCTTTAATAGAAACTAACTTACCGGTTTTTTCTGTTACGTTTATGGTTTTAACTCCTTTTCCACCTCTGTTGGTTACTCTATAGTCATCAACGTCCGTACGCTTTCCGTAACCGTTTTCTGAAACTACCAAAATAGTACTCTCATTCGACTCAACACTTATCATACCAACAACCTCATCGTCTGGGGCTGATAAGGTAATTCCTCTTACACCAGTGGCAGTTCGTCCCATTGGCCTAACTTTAGATTCGTTAAACCTAATAGCCCTTCCGCTACGTAAAGCCATTACAATTTCAGAAGTACCAGAAGTTAAGTTTGCTTCTAATAATTCATCACCATCGTTAATATTAATGGCATTGATACCATTACTACGTGGGCGACTGTAAGCTGCTAAAGTTGTCTTCTTGATGGTACCTTTTTTGGTACACATAATAATACAATTGTTCTCTAGGTATTCTTTATCTTTTAGATTTACAACTTTTACATAAGCCCTAACTTTTTCTTCTTTATCGATATTGATAATATTCTGAAGTGCTCTTCCTTTACTGGTTCTTGTTCCTTCCGGAATTTCAAATACCCTTAACCAATAACATTTTCCTTTATCGGTAAAAAACAATAAATAATTATGGTTTGATGCAATGAAAATACGCTCAATAAAATCTTCATCTCTAGAATTAGAACCTAAACTACCTTTCCCTCCCCTGCCTTGAGTACGATATTCTGTTAAGGCTGTTCGTTTCATATAACCTTCCCTAGAAATGGTAATCACAACATCTTCATCTTCGATGAAATCTTCTGTCATCATTTCTGCTGCCGAGTGAACTATTTGGGTTCTACGTTCATCACCATACTTTTCTTTCATCTCTAGCAATTCATCCTTAATGATCTGCATCCTTAAACCTTCATCGTTTAAGATAGAGTTTAAGTATTCGATGGTTTTCATCAATTCTGCATATTCGTCTTTAATCTTATCTCTTTCAAGACCAGTTAAACGACGAAGCGTCATATCTAAAATTGCCCTAGCTTGGATATCAGATAATCCAAATTCAGAGATTAAACCTAGTCTAGCTTCTTCTGGAGTTTGAGAAGCTCTTATCAATTTAATTACTTCTTCAATATGATCTAGAGCAATTAATAAACCTTCTAAAATATGAGCTCTTTTCTCTGCTTCTGCTAATTCAAATTTGGTTCTTCTTACCACAACTTCATGGCGGTGCTCTACAAAATGACGAATCAAATCTTTAAGATTTAACATCATCGGGCGACCATGCACTAAAGCGATATTGTTAACACTAAAAGAAGTTTGTAAAGCAGTGTGTTTGTAAAGGTTATTTAAAACGATAGCAGCATTGGCATCACGCTTAATCTCATAAACAACACGCATTCCATCTCTGTCAGATTCATCCCTGATTTCAGAAATACCTTCAATTTTTTTATCGTTAACCAAATCAGCAGTACGCTCAATCATCATGGCTTTATTTACCTGATAAGGTATTTCGCTCACTATAATTCTTTCCCTATCGTTTGGTAAAGTTTCAATCTCGGCAACGGCTCGCATCATGATACGTCCACGACCAGTTTCAAAAGCATCTTTTACACCTTCATAACCGTAAATGATACCTCCGGTAGGGAAATCTGGTGCTTTTACATATTGCATCAACTCCGGAATCTCAATATCTCTGTTATCAATGTAAGCCATGATCCCATCAATACACTCCGTTAAATTATGTGGAGCCATATTGGTAGCCATACCTACTGCAATACCACTACCACCATTCACCAATAAATTAGGGAATTTACAAGGTAAAACTGTAGGCTCCTGTAAGGAATCATCAAAGTTTAAACGATAATCAATCGTATCTTTATTGATGTCAGCCAACATCTCTTCGGCCATTTTTTTGAAACGAGCCTCCGTATAACGCATTGCAGCCGGCGAATCTCCATCAATTGACCCAAAGTTACCTTGACCGTCTACTAATGGATAACGTAAGCTCCAGGGTTGTGCCATACGCACCATGGTATCATAAACAGAACTATCACCATGTGGGTGATATTTACCTAAAACCTCCCCAACAATACGGGCAGATTTTTTATAAGGCTTATTACTCGCTAAACCTAAATCCAGCATTCCGTACAAAACCCTGCGGTGTACGGGCTTTAATCCATCTCTCACATCGGGCAAAGCCCTCGAAACAATAACCGACATCGAATAATCGATGTACGCCGATTTCATTTCTTCCTCAATATTTATTTTTATGATTTTATCAAACTGTGCTTCGCCTGAATCGGTTTCTTCTGCCATAATTTAGTTTATTCAAAAATAAAGGGATTTACCCTTGAAAAATTGTATGCGAAGTTAATAAATTAAGGCTAATTGGATGCTTCAAAAGAGAATTTTTTATCCACTATTTTAAAGCATTTTATCATTCTAAATTGATGTCTTGAAAAGGGTTTTACAATTAAAAAATCTGTTTTTAATTGTATCACGTAATTTAATTTATGCAAAAAAGTAATTACTTTAAAATAATTAAGAATCCACTATTATTAATTTTTACGTTTATTTTCACTATAACTTCTTCTTGTAAAAAAGATGAAAATTCTGTTTCTGATTCCTCCAAATTACAAGGTTCCTGGAGTTTAGTTTCAACAAAATATAGCTCATTTATTAATGGGAATTTAACTGATGAAAATTTAGTAGATTCAATTGAAGAAACTTCTGTCACTTTTATTGATGGCTCCTATGTAATACGAAAAAACAAAAAAGTTTCCGAAACAGGAATCTACCTTTTTGCTGATAACGTGATCACATTAAAAAGTATAAAAGATTCTATTAATTTTTTAGAAATTAAAGTGCTTAACAATACCAGTTTAGTTACTACTACCGAAGAAAATTATAGGGATAATGAAGGGAGTGAAAGATATGTAATTGAGAATAATTATGCTAAAGGACTTAAAAATTAATTCTTGTTGCCAATAGGCAAATACTGATAAACAACTTGATATTCAACTTTTGATAATAAAGGATTTTGCTGCCCTAATTTCAAATCCTTTTTTTGCGGGGTAGGCTCGCAAACGTAATAATTTTGTCCCTTGTAAAAAATGGGGTTGCCTATAGCTTTATCAAAATTAACAGCCATGGTAATATGAGTTGGATACAACAAAGCAATCATTGGTAAATTATAAATCTCTTTTACCAAATAAAAAAATAAAGCAGCCCGATCATCGCAATCGCTATAATTATTGAACAAAGTTTGCTCTGGAGATAAACGTTTCTCTTTGCCAAAGTTTTCCTGATCACTTTCATACAAAAAAGCATTTCTGGTAAAACGCATCAGATAATCAACACCTTTTCTTTGGCTTAATCCCTTTAGGTTTCTTTTTAGGTATGGAATAATCGACTGATAGGTTTCCCTGCTTAAAGGGATATTAAAATAAGATTCAAAATCTACAACAGGATAATTCTTAAACAAAGTTTGAACCTCGTTATTCAGCTTTATATTAAAATGATAGTTCCTCTGTTTATAATCAAACTGAAGCGTTTTATCCTGGTAATCTTCAGTTTTAAAATCTGGGATTTGGGTTACTTTGTAAGAAAACATCACATTATTTTCTAGCAATTCGATAGCTACCGGATATAATTTATCCTTTTGATAATCTGCATTTGGATAATCATGAAAGTTTAAACAAACCAATTGCTTTTTACCGTCTTTGTAAAATGGGATATCACTGATATCATCATCACTCCAAACATAAAATAATAACTGATTTTTACCAACCGCCAGCCTTGTATCATAACCAGATTTTAATAAGAAAAACCATTTGTAAAGGGTATATCTTTCATAATTAACTTCCTTAGGGCTAATTTGCTGAACGGTTTTTCTAACCAATTGATAATAAAACCAATCGTTTAATTTCTCTTTATTTTTATAACTGATTAACTTATTTATTATGGGTTCAAAATCTTGTTTGCTGGCAGCCTGATAGAATTTGATCACAGATTCTTGGGTTAAAGAATCATTGAAAGGTATATTTAAGGCACTATCGATCTTGATATTGAATGTTTCATCATAAAATTGAAATGCAATATTTTGGGCATAAACAGGTCTATTAGAAAAGCAGATAAAGCTCACAATCAAGAAAAAAAATTTTATTAAGTTTTTGATTATCAATGCTAATTAGGTTTTATTAATTTTAAATTTACATAAAATTAATATTAAATTAACATTAGAACGGATATAATTATTTTAGGAAAATGAGGAAATTGATTTTTTAAATCGTTAAAGAAGAATTGGATTAGGATTTTATAAGGTTTTGACTCCCATCATCTTGGCTACATATTTCCCAATAATATCGAATTCTAGGTTTACTGTGTCGCCAGATTTAATATTTTGAAGATTGGTATGCTCATAAGTGTAGGGAATAATGGCGACAGAAAATGTATTTACACCAGAATTAACAACGGTTAAACTAATCCCATTTACACAAACAGAACCTTTTTCTACAGTTACGTTTCCTTTTGCAGCATCATATTCAAATGTAAAAACCCAACTTCCATTGGTCTCTTCCACGTTTTTACAAACAGCGGTTTGATCTACATGACCTTGAACAATATGCCCGTCCAAACGTCCGTTCATTTGCATACAACGTTCCAGGTTTACTAAATCGCCAACTTTAAAGAATCCAATATTAGATTTTTGCAAGGTTTCATCAATGGCAGTAACCGTATGCTCATCATCGGCGAAAGCCACAACCGTTAAACAAACCCCGTTGTGCGCCACCGATTGATCAACTTTTAAATCTCTAGAAAAAGCCGATTTAATGGTGATGTGTAAATTGCTTTGTTCCTTTACCAATTGGGTAACTGTGCCCAATGTTTCTATAATTCCTGTAAACAAAATTGTATAGTTTTATGAATAAATCTTCCTGTTCTTTTGCCAAGCAGAAGATGTTTGAGCAACTTTATTGATAACATTTTTGTTTTCTTTTTCTGATAATAATTTGGTAGCTAATATCGCAGCAATCATTGCTTCATCTTCATTCTGATGATCCAACATTTGTGGCTCAAAATATTTACCCACAAAATGCGTATCAAAATTACCAGACGTAAAAGCCTGATGTTGCATCACAAATTTACCAAAAGGCAAGGTGGTTTCAATCCCTGTAATCTCATATTCGTCAATCGCCCTTACCATTCTTTCTATTGCTTCTTCCCTATCTTTTCCGTAGGTGATCAATTTAGCAATCATAGGGTCGTAATAAATAGGGATTTCCATTCCTTGTTCAAAACCATCATCAACCCTTACACCGTTTCCTTTCGGAGTAATATAAGTTTGCAAAGTGCCAATATCAGGTAAAAAATTATTTTTTGGGTCTTCTGCATAAACCCTAAGTTCCATGGCATGCCCATTAATTTTTAAATCTTCTTGCTTAAAGCTGATGGCTTCTCCCCTGGCAATTTTAATCTGTTCTTTTACCAAATCTATTCCGGTAATCAATTCGCTAACAGGATGTTCTACTTGCAAACGGGTATTCATCTCTAAAAAGAAAAAATCCAGATTTTCATCTAAAATAAATTCTACTGTCCCTGCTCCCGTATAATTAACAGACCGGGCAACATCTACAGCACATTTCCCCATCTTAGTTCTAATTTCTTCGGTTAAAACTGATGATGGCGCTTCCTCAATCACCTTTTGATGGCGACGCTGAACTGAACATTCTCTTTCAAAAAGATGAACGATATTACCGTGTGTATCTCCTAATATTTGGATTTCTATGTGACGGGGAGAGGTAACATATCTTTCAATAAAAACCGCACCATCCCCAAAAGCAGAAACAGCTTCTGAAACCGCTAAATCCATTTGTTCAACAAAATCTTCGGATTTTTCTACTATTCTCATCCCTTTTCCGCCGCCGCCTGCAGCAGCCTTTATCAAAATCGGGAAACCTACTTCTATCGCTCTTCTTTTAGCATCAGCAACATCAGTAATGGCTTCTTCTGTACCAGGAACCATAGGAATATTGTATTTTAAGGCAGCAGCTTTCGCCGATAGTTTGTTACCCATTATTTCCATTGCCTCAGGAGATGGCCCGATTAATATTAAACCCGCATCTTTTACCCTTCTGGCAAATTCTGCATTTTCGGATAAAAATCCGTATCCAGGATGTATCCCTTGAGCACCTGTTAATTTGCAGGCATCAATTATTTTATCAATAACTAAATAAGATTGATTCGATGCAGCAGGACCAATAAAGACAGCTTCATCTGCATAACGAACATGAAGGGCATTTCTATCTGCTTCAGAAAAAACAGCAACTGTTTTAATTCCCATTTCTTTGGCGCTGCGCATTACCCTCAACGCAATTTCTCCTCTATTAGCTATCAATATTTTATCCATCAAAACAAATTTAAAATAATTATAGAAACATCCTTATTAAAAAATTTCCATCATATTTATTACGTAAGGCAGTTGATGGTGGCTTATTAATTTTTAATAATATTTATATATTGCATGATATTTAAAAATAGCGCACCACAAAGCAACTGTTATTTTTTATGAATCATACTCCACAAGAATATAAAAGTCGTTTGAACGAAATTTATAAACTCAGTTCTATTTTAATCAACGATAATGTAGAAAAACAAAATTCATTAAATGACATTTTAAAAGCTGCCTGTACTTTATTGAATTTAGAATTAGGGGTCATTTGTCTTATTAAAGACAATAAATATACCTTTAATGAATACTACAGCCTATCTAATCAAATATTTGATAAAAATGAATCCATTGATGTTAAGAACACTTTATGTGACGAGACCTTAAAAAAGGATGCCTTATTAGCGATAAATAACATTGCAAATTCTGATTATAGCAAAAATTTTAGTCATCAAAAAAACAATGTAAATTGTTACATAGGTACACCCATCAAATATAATGATGGGGAAGTAGGAACACTAAATTTCTCATCAACAAAGCCGAAAGAAAAAGAATTTTCTGTTGCCGATATAGATTTAGTGCATTATTTAGGGCAATGGGTAAGTCATTATTTAGATAGGCAATATTATAAAGACTCTCTCTACAATAAAAATTTAGAATTAGAAAAATTAAACATAGAACTTGAAAAAAAGAATGATGATTTAGAGAACATCATGGAAGAAAAAAACCAATTATTACAAATATTGGTTCATGATCTTAAATCTCCGTTAAGCAATATTAAAATGCTTTCCTATCTTTTTCAGGAATTTGCTACCAATGAGGAGAGCGAGGAATTAATAGGTATTTTTAATAAAAGTTTAGAATATGTTTTCCATTTGATAGAGCAAATGGAGACACTAAATAGCGTAGAGAATTTCCCTTTAAACGTTTATATAGAAGAATTTAATCTTGATGGTTTTATCAAAGAAACGGTTAAATCTTTCAGTTCTATCGCAGAAGCAAAATCTATTAAGATTTTTTACACGGCTAAATCTAAAGAAGAAATTATAAAGACAGACCTTAATTTTTTGAAAAGGGTTTTATATAATGTTATTTCCAACGCAGTAAAATTCTCGCCGTTTCAAAAAAATATAAATGTTGATTTAGAATTTGTGAAAAATAATTTTCTCATCAAAATCAAGGATGAGGGACCTGGAATATCTGAAGAAGATCAGAAAAAACTATTCGATAAATTTAATAAACTCAGAAATAAACCAACCAACAATGAAAGCTCTTCAGGCTTGGGTTTATTTATTGTTAAAGAGCTATTAAAAAATCTTAAAGGTCAAATTGACGTAGAAAGTGTTGTAGATTTAGGAACAACTTTTATAATCACATTACCTAAAAGTCTAATCGATAAGACTTAATATTTCAATAGTTTGTTCTATCTGCTGCTTACTAATATCTAGATGAGTAACAAATCTTATCGTTTGCTTACCAAAAGTTCCGGATAAAATGCCTTTTTCTTTAAGCTGATTTACTAATTTTTCTGCATCTCTGGAATCATCAATCTCAAAAATTACAATATTAGTTTGCACCGGCAAAACCCGCTTTACAAAAGGCAATTTTAATAAACAGCTTTCTAATTGTTTTGCATGCAAATGATCAGTCTGTAATCTATCGATATGATAGTCCAATGCATATATTCCAGCAGCAGCCAAAAAACCTGCCTGTCGCATTCCTCCTCCTAAAACCTTTCTTATCCTTTTTGCATATTGGATGGTTTGCTTACTACCCAACAAAACAGAACCTACTGGTGCACCTAAACCCTTGGATAGGCAAACAGAAATACCATCAAAATAATTACCGTATAATTTTGCCTCATCTTTAGTATAAGCCAGGGCATTAAAAATTCTTGCACCGTCTAAATGGAGCTTCAAATTTTTTAGTTTACACAAATGATATATTGGTTCAATATCCTTTAAAAAATAACAACTACCGCCACCACGGTTCACTGTATTTTCTAAAACAACTAAACTGGTATGCGGATGATGTACATTTCCTATCGGATTAATTTCCTCTTCAATCATTTCATCAGTGATTATGCCTCTATTTCCATTGAGTAATCTTACCGAAGCTCCAGAATTAAACATGATTCCACCACCTTCATACCTATAAACATGGGCAGTTTGATCGGTAATTACTTCATCTAAAGGCTGCGTAAAACATTTTATAGCGATTTGATTGGTCATGGTGCCAGAAGGGCAAAATAAACCAGCTTCCATCCCAAAAAGTGCAGCAGTTTTTTCTTCTAATGCATTTACGGTCTCATCTTCCCCAAAAACATCATCACCCACTTTTGCGGTAATCATAGCTGCCAACATGGCTTCGGTTGGTTTCGTTACCGTATCGCTTCTAAAATCTATCATGTTTAAATATTTATCGCAAAATCAATATTTTAATGCGGGCTGCAAAATGAATTTTTAAACCTTGGTTATAATTTATCATTAAGGCTTTAATTATTCTGATAAAATTATAATTATCGGCATCAAATTAGCTAGTAAAAAAAATGATTTTGCCAGTAATGGCATTTGTTGCCATCATAAAGTAAAACGCTGTTATTGCGTTCAAAATTCTTTTAAAATGTTATTAATCATACAAAAATCAAGCACTTCAATACATACCTTTATCCGTTAAAGTAAGAGGCTAATAATTTAGTTTTTGTATAATCTACTTGTCTTAATCTATGAAATTTAAAGTAAATGCTGATTTAAAATATAAAATCAATTCGGAAAGTTCCATCATCTTAAGTATCCATGCCTTAAAAACGGAACAAAAAATAATTTCCGAACAATTACTTATTTCACCAGAAACAGATTTCAAAGAACTATTATCCACTGCAGAAGCAAATAGATTAGTAAGCCTGGCTTTAAAACCCACAGAAAACTTATCAATAAGTTATGAGGCAACTGTAGAGAATGCCTTTATAATTAAAGAAATAGAAGCCTTTAGTGATGTTAATATTGCAAAATTGCCAGGTGATGTTTTAACTTATTTAAATCCCAGCAGGTATTGCCAATCGGATAAATTATATCGTTTAGCAAATAATATGTTTGGCTATAAAAAAGATGATTTTGAAAAAGTTCAGGCATTAACCTATTGGATTTATCTAAATGTAGAATATTTAAGCGGCTCTACTAATTCTGAAACCTCTGCTTATGACACGGTTACAGAACAAGCTGGTGTTTGCAGGGATTTTGCCCATTTAGGAATTGCTTTATGTAGGGCTTTAACCATACCGGCCAGATACTTTACTGGATATGCCTACCAACTTGTTCCTCAAGATTTTCATGCTTGTTTTGAAGCCTATATTAATGGTCAGTGGTTATTGTTTGATGCAACCAGATTAATCCCATTAAACGGAATGGTTAAAATAGCTATCGGACGTGATGCTGCCGACGCCGCTGTGGCCAATATCTTTGGTGATGTTTCCTTTATCTCTAGTGTAGTAACCTGTGGATTATTAGATAATGATTTTGAGCCTTTCTATCAACATCATGAAAACAGAATGGCAATTAGTTATTCATAAATATTAAAAACAAACGCCCCATTTTTAGGTTGTTAAGAAATAATTAATTTTTTTTTAGTTGATGTTAAGACGCTTAACAAACTGAATTTAAAAAAAGACAGAAACTATTTGCAAGGTTAAAGAGAAACTCTATCTTTGCACAACTTAAAAAAATTCGTTTTTTTAATGATTCCTTAGCTCAGCTGGTAGAGCATTACACTTTTAATGTAGTGGTCCTGGGTTCGAATCCCAGAGGGATCACCAGATAAACATCAAAAACAAAGAAAACCCTGTTCATATAATAAATGAACAGGGTTTTTAATTTTAGAAGAATATTGAATTAACAAAATCAAGCGAAATCATCCTACCCTAAGTACTTTCAATCTTTGCAAGCTTACCCTGCACCAATAATGCATGTAATACTTCCGTAGAAAATCCGTGTAGCAATAGCCTGAAAGCAGCCCCCGCAGTCGGTAGTGGAATCATAGGATGTTTGTTATTCAGCGCAGTAAGTTTCTCGGGGCAATCCATAATGGTTGCTGCATAAATCCCTATTACTTCATCAAGCTGTAAAGAATTGGTCGCTCTCCAAAAATCATTGTCTGTAAGATAAAACTGATATACTGGTGTGAAAATTTCTATAGCAGTACCTAAGTCGATAAAATTTGTCCATCCGTCTCTAAACTCTCTGAAAGGAATTTCTCCTGCAGTAATAGCGCTAAAATCAGGTTTTTCTTTCTTTGTTATTTTTAAACCCTTCTCTTCTATTGCCTTGTTTAGGTTGATAATGAAATTATAAAGGTTAAGGTCGTGTTCTAAAAAAAGATTGTCTTTCACGTCGCTCACTCCCAAAGGCTTTAACGGATTCATTGGAATATCGGTTGATCCGTCTACGTTGTCTTTGATAAAACGAAGCACTTCTGAACCGAGGTAAAAATGCCGAAGGATGATAAAGTTTGCTTCTGGTGTAATAAAATATTTCATTCCCCAAAACAGACTTTTATGCAGCATCTTTGGCGCATTGATTAGGTTCGGAATAAAAATCTTAAAAAATTGCATCAGCACAATTGAAAGTCTTGCAAAAACTTTAGCCACTGGATATAGAAACTGCCTGCTTTTTGTAGAAGAATCGTATAAAAATGCAGCCTTAGCATCTGCATTAAATGGAACACTTTTATCAAGAAACATCGCATGCCAATGGCTTGGGTTTCTCGGCTCGTTCACCATATTTTCGAAATATTCTTTTTTATGCAACATGCGATATTGTCCTTAAAAATTGTCTAATTCCTGTAATTGCAGCGTGTAAAGCTTGGCCACCACCTTCGCTGTCTTTACTATTTTTTCTGCCATTTCTTTGGTCAGCAATTCTGATTGGATGGCTTGCTCAAAACGTTCAAAATGATTATCGTTGCTATCACTGGATTCATGGTAGATAAAAAATGAAACCTGATCTTTATCTAAATTAAGCTGTTGCTGGATTGCTCTGCCCCACTTCCCAGAAACTCTGTTGCCTAATCCTTCAATGATAAACATGCCACCCAATAAATCGAAGGGGTTGGGCTGACTTGCCCGATGAAACATGTAGGCGCTGAGTGCTTCGCTTCCAATATTTTTATTACCTGTCAGAATTTCCTCTGACAATCCGCCACAATTAATATAGTTTTTCTCTAAAATCTGGTAATCTCTGTGTTCATCAGAAGAGTGTTTTATAAAAGCTGAACGAACCGGGAAATATTCCATACTTACGTTAGAAGCCGCTCTGGCTATCCATTGAGAACCATCAATTACTTGCTGACGTAGGTTGACCAACAAGCGTTTGTATTCTTCCAATGTCAAACTCCCGTTAAAGATTTTCTTCACAATTGGCACTTGTTGCAGACCGCGTTCGAAATCGAACCAAACCACAGAAAGCTGGCGCACCAACCATTCTTGGATTGGTTTATCCTGAACTCTGATTTCTGGAGGTTTAATTTCTGCGATATTCTCTGTGAATGCACTTCCGTTTTCTGGTCCTGTTACCGTAAGTAGCATATAACCAGTAATGAATCTGCCACTTTCGGGCACCATGCACAATACTTTTTGTCCAGCCTTTAGATTACCACTTTTAATTAAATCATCCAACATCACAAAAATAGAGGCTGAACCAATATTGCCGGTAGTATAAAGATTGGTAAACCATTTTTCTGCTGGTATTTCTACACCACCTTTTTTAAGCAATTCTACAATCTGAGGCCTAAAATGATGGGAAGAATAATGACAAACCAACCAATCAATTTCATCAGGATTGAACTGATTTTCATCCACCAATTCGAAAAAACGCTGAATACCCAGTTTCACGATATTATCAACTTGGCTCATATCCTGTTTCAGGTTTAGCGCCCCTGCAGCATTAGCTTGGCTGATGTTATCATAATCCAACCATGTTTTCCCAATTTCGCCAGCTTCTTTTTGCGTTCCGGTGTACATACACAATTCATGCGCATGTGCATAGGATTTTAAATCTACCCATTCTATCGCTAACGAAAGTTTTTGTCTACTCGGCTCATTTTGTAATAGCATAGCTCCTGCCCCATCGCTCAGCATCCAACGGAGAAAATCCGTTTCTAAAGGAAGCGCTGTTTCTCCATTTGCAAAAGCTTGCTGACCTTCAAAACGTTTTCCTTTAAACATTCTGCTGGGTAATTCTGCTGCACAGCAAACCGCATTGTTAACCGTGTTAGATTTTACCTGTAAATAGGCATTTTGTATAGCCATTAAACTTGCCGCACAAACACTTTGATGAGAGGCCAACCCACAGCGTCCAATTCCACTTTCTGCATGCACCATACTTGCAAAACCAGGTACAGGCAAATCGCTTTGGGTAGTTGCTGCACTTAACATTTCTACTTCACTAAAATCTAACGAACTAACATTGATACAGTTTCTTACAGCCAAAGCTGCCATTTCATAAGCTTTATGCGTGGTGTTTTGTTGACGGTCTAAAGCATAAAATCTAGTTTTTATTCCGTTTTTTCTTAGAAAAATTGCTCTTGTACGGGATGGAGTTTCGTTAATTAACCCTAAAAAATTTTCCATCTCGTCATTGTCAACCGGTTTATTTGGCAAATAACTACCTGTTGCCGTAATATAAACTTTAGTCATTTGTTCTACTTTGCTGTTGTTTTAAAAAGTTGATCTAGCCACGGTAATAAAAATCCTAAATTACCTTTTCCTCGCTTATGGTGCATGCTGTGGCGATATGAAAACTTAAGAATATGTTCTGGCTTGTTATTGCGAAACAAATCATAGTTGGAATGTCCCATTAGATTGATAATCAAACTCATTATCGGTAAAGAAAGTATTGCCCAAAGCTGAAAAGGAAAAATCAACAATGGAAAAAATATGACCGTACCCAATAAAAATGCTTCTAACCAGTGAAAACTAAACGTAGAAAACACAGTAGGTTCTTTTGATTGATGATGTACATGATGGATATTCTTCATCATGAATTTAGTATGTAAAAGAAAATGAACCAGGTAAAAATGAATTTCATTCCATAAAAAAAGAATAATGATTTGGGGTAAAAGCCACCAACTTAACGTTGTGCCAATATGAAACCAGCCATTTACAATTCCTTGTTGAATCAAGATACCCTGTAAACTAAAGATAAATATCGACCTCATAGATTGCAGAATTTCTTTTTTTTGTTGCCATGGATATAGAAAGTGATTATCTACTTGTACCAATTGTTTTTTGCGTTCGAAATACCGAAAAACAAGCTTAGCAGTAAGCGAGAATCCCCAATAAATAAGGTTAAAGAATAGGAACATGGCTATAAAAGCATGATACCAAGTTGCAAAAACGATTTCTGAAATAGCCTTCATTATTGTACAATGTATAAAAAATAAAATTTGCAATCCCTCCTTATTGAGCTTGATTTTTATATGATAGAAAGCTTAGAGTCTGAACTTACGGATATGAAAAAAATAACCCTTTCGAAATTAAATTGTTTATTAGATTTTGATTTAGTTAGCGTGTCTGCTATTGTATTTTAATATTTCTCATTATCCAATGCATCAAATAAATTAATAATAAACTGAGATTCCGTATTAAGATCGGATACTGAAGAGTCCGAAAAAATTTATTTAAGATTCAAAAAATAAACATCAAAAACAAAGAAAACCCTGCTTATTTAATAGATAAGCAGGGTTTTTAATTTTAGTTGAATACTGAAATAACTATTTCTTCATTACTTTTTCAACCACCATTCCATTTTTTGAAATCAACTTAACCAAATAGGTTGCTTTTGGTAACTCTCCTGTTAAAATAGCTATTTCGTTTAACCCTTTAACAACTTGGTAATTATGCTCTTTAATCATTCGCCCAGTTAAATCAATCAATTGAATTTTAATATTTTCCGATTCTGAGCTTTGATAATTTACCGTAAACCTATCTATAAAAGGATTCGGAGCTATTCTTACATCAGCTTTAGCCATTAAACCCTTAGTAGCTACACTTACCAAGTTGCTATATTTGAATTTCCCGTCAGCATCTATCATTTTTAAACGGTAATAATAAATAGTGTTATTCGTTAAATTGAAATCCTTGTAATCATAATTAATTAGTCCATTTGCTCCAATCCCATCAACCTTACCTATTTTTTCAAAAATTTTACCATCCACGCTTCTTTCTATTTCATAACCCGAAAAACTAATTTCGTGAGCTACCTGCCAATTAAGTTGCGCATATCTATCAATAATTTCGGCATTAAAGCGAATTAAATTAACAGGCAGTGTACCTGGATCTACATTTCCCAACACAAAGTCACCTAAAGTAGTAACTGCATCGCTACTCACCGTTTCCAAGGTTGCATTAGCACCAATATCAATCCAATTTACACCCTCATCTTTAACAATACGCAGGTTTGCTAAATCTGTAACTCCATCAGCAGTTTGATAATCTATAGTAACTGTCCCGTCAGAAAATCTTGAAGCACCACTAATGATATTTAATTTATGATACCATTGCTGATTAATTGAGTTGACGCCAATTGGCAATGTTCTGGAAGTTGGTACAGTTGGAAAAAGCTCAGCTTCATATTCTACAGAATTGTCAAAATCTGATTGGTTGGCTAATAATCCAATCTTTCTGTAAATGCCATTCTTTCCAACCGGAAATTGTAACGTATCTGAAGTAGGAAATGATTGTCGTCTTAATTTTCCATTAACATAGCTATTTGCTGAGCCACCTTTTAAAGATGATCCAAAACCCGATACCAATATGATGTAATTTCCATTTGATACATTTAAGAGTCCGTTTTGCAAATCTAACATCTTAGTAATTGATAAATTACCTGTTAAATTAACTCCATTAGGATTATTGACTTTTAACCTACTGATATTTGCACTCCCTAATGCAATAATGTTAGCTACCAATACATTAGGATTGACGACAACAGTATCAACATCGATACCTCCCGTAAGATTTAATGTTCCCATAAGAGCTATTTTACCATTTTGGGATTGATCTGATCTAATCTGTCCTCCCACATCTAAACCTCCATTTACAGAAAGATCGTAAGTTGTTCCGCCAGTATATATTAAAACACTTGCAGTAGCAGGTACTGTTAAAACACCCGCAGTTTCAACTATTGTTTGTCCTAAAGGAATAGTGGTATTTGTTGGCATTACTACAGCATGAGAAATACTAACCAAATCATCGCCTTTAAATGGCCTACGGGTTGCAGGAACATAATTTGCGGAAGCCGGAAGTTTACTTTCCCAAATAATAGGGTCGGTAAAAGAACCATTTGCTACAGATTTAAATTGCAATGGCTGTTCGCAGGTAATGCCTGCTAACCAACCCGAACTAGTTGAACTATTTGCTCTAAAAGTGATGGTAATAGCTCCATCAGCATTAGAAGCCATATACTCGCTTAAGCTGTTAGCAGAAAGCCTATCCAAGTTACCAATTAATGGTGCATTAACATCAGTGCCGTCATAAATTCTCATGCTCGAAAACTGCCCCAATATAATCGCATAAATACTTAATTTTAATTTAGCGCCAGCTGTTGCAGGAAAAAACGTTTTCGTAAAATTATCATTTCCATTATTCGGCCCAAAAGCATTTCCACTATCATAAAAATTAGTAGCACAAACGGTTTCTGGCGTATTGTTGTTCATTAAAATACCAGTCCCAAAAGATGTGGTAATATTTGCCGGGCTACTGCCACAAGCTGTTAAATTATTTCTATAATAGGCCGTATGATTTTCAGGATTTATCCCTCTAAAACCTTGTACAACGTAACCTAAACCTCCGTTAATCACAGTTCCATCTCCTATCCAATTAACGGTATGGTCTGAAAGGGCATCAATGGTTAGTGTTGTTTTAAATCCATTAGTATGGCTTAATACAACATCTCCTAAAATTACTGGCGTTGGTGGCAATCCTATTGATTTTACTTCTACTATTAAGCTGTCAGAAATTGCACATCCCCGATAATCAGTACCCCTAATTTTTACAACTGTTGTTACACTAGGATTTAGTGCTAAAGAAGTTACATTTGTTGTACTTCCATTAACTTCCCAAAGTAAATTATTAAAAATTCCACTTACTGCAGTTATTGTAATTGGCGTAAACGGACAAATTGGACCTTCAATAGATTTTGTGGTTTTAATACTATTTATAATTACATAGGTTAAACTATCGTTGCTTACTTCTGCATCATTTAATAGGTTGCTTTGTACCTGAAACCTATGACTTGCTCTTTGTGTAAAATCGTAATTTGGCAATACATCAACAGCAACACTTAAACCTGCCGCTAATGTTCCTGTATTTTTAACAACAGAAAATGGTGTACTTGTATTTGTAGTTTCATTTTTAATACTTCCGTTTACAGTTACTGGGTTGGCAACAAAATCATGAACAGAAGTAGAATAATTTCGCAATGAAACCGTAACCGGATTGGTACTGCTGTAGCTACAAGCTGGGTTGGTTACCGCAATAATACCTACATCAGCTAAATTATTTTCCTCCACTACTTTTAAAATAGGATGAAAAGGACTCCCTATAGTTTGCACAATAAAATTGCCTGAAAATCCATTATATATACGATTTAACACATTTGGACTTTGTAATGCAGCATTCCAGCCCATATTTACCGCTGTGTTCTGTCTGATTGAAATATAATAATCTCCTGTTACAGTAATGGGTGTGGTCAAATTAAAAATTGTTTCACCATCTGCGTTTGTAAAGCGAGCAGCACTGGTATGCAATACAGTTCCTGGGATATTGCCAACTCCATCATCATCCAAAATTTTTAAAGCTACGCTTACCAAATAGGTGCTGAAAGGGATTCTGATTTGTGAAATCCTTCTAGTACCTGTACCGTATTGTTTAATAGCTACCTCATTATTAGCTACACTATTAAACCCAATGGCTATTTGACTTTGTGAGTCAGGAAATATTTGAGCAAAACTATTAGTAACTAGTTGATTTTTAGTAACACTATTATTATCTATCCTTTCATCACCAGCAGTAGAAACTACAAATTGCACATTCTGACTGCCTATATTTGAAATATTATAATTTGAAAAGGCAACAACTTGATCTGCACCTGCTGCTAAAGTAGGAATATTGATAGTTTGGCTAAAAGTATTTGAACCCGTAATAGTCATGGTTACATCAATTGATGTCGCTGTGGTTGTACCTTCATTCTTTACCCTCACACTATTAAAATTTGATGCATTTGCAGTTTTGGCAACACTATAATCAACATAAGCTTTTGCAATGCCAACATCTAAAGTTTTTATTCCATAAAAAATAAAACCAAAACCAGTGGGTGGAGGCATGGTATTACGTATTGCCATTGATGAATTAAATATGGTGTGGGTTGCAGGATTAAAAAATTCGGTAAGATTAAATGGGTTAATACTACTGCTTCTTTTTGCCCCAATAAATGATGTGCTTGAAGCTTTTAAACCTACTTGTGCAAATTTACCAGCAATCCCATTTGTAGAAGGTAAAAAATTACCATATACAATTTGAATATCATTATTTGTCTCGAAAAGTTTGACTTGAAATTCTAGGTTTTCGAATTGGTTTAATGAGCTATTAGCTATATTGTCTTTCAAGTTTTTCCATTGGATAGTGGTTATTCTGTTTGGAGTTAATCCCTCTGTTAATACATGAAAAGTTGGCATGGCATTACCCTGAACCAAATCCATAAACAAAGCATATACTACATTTTGATAATTTAAATCTGTGGTAGTAAATGCTGAACCACTTTCTGTAACATTATCACTAAATAAACTTGAATGACTACCCGGGGCATCAGTTCCAAACCTTAATACACCATCAACATTAATCATACATTGAGTAAATGTTGTGCCGCTAAAATTGAAAGGAAAACCAATTTCAATTGGAGTAACTGAATTGCCGGAATTGAAATCTGACATGGTAATTACAGTACCTGTTGCGCTAATGTCCGTATAAATACTATTTATTTTACGAACATTTGTAAAGCTGTAATTTGATTGCGAATAGCTATTTAAGGCAATAATTAATGGCAAAATTAGAAGTAAGATTTTTTTCATAATACATTGATTTTAATGAGTATAAAATTCCACTTTAATATTCAGGTTTTATATTCCCAGAAATAGGTATTTATTTAACAGGTAAAATACCTGAATCCAGTTAGTTAAATTCTAAAAATGAATTACTATTTTCATACAAAAAATTATTATCCATGTTAAAAATATTTCATTTCAAAATTTGCATATCTATTTTTTCCAGCTTTTTGCTTTTATCATTTCAAACTAATGCGCAACAAGTAAATGTTGATAGTTTAAAAACAGTCATCCGAACCTCCAAGGTTGATAGCACAAAAATGCTGGCTATGCGCAAATTGGCATCTTATCAAATTCTTCATCAGGGTGAGGATGAGGAGGGATTGGCATTATTAAACAAAGCTGAAGCAATAGCCAGAAAAATAAATTTTCAGAAAGGAATTTGTGAGGTACTGTTAACAAAGGGCAATTACTATTTCAGAAAAAATGATTGGGCAAATTCCATAAAGTATTTTAGAGAATTAGAAAACCAAGCCCCTTCTATTCCTGATGAAACCTTAAAAAAATTGGTTAAAATGAAAGCATTAAATAATTTAGCGGGTATATATAGTAAAAACGCTGATTATACTACTGCCTTAGATTATTACTTTAAAAGCAGGGCTTTGTTAGAAAAAATGAAACCAGATGATAACGCCAAATGCATTATTTATGTTAACATAGCCAGTCATTACAGTATGCTTAAACAGCCTAAAAAAGCTGCGGAATATCTGGATTTATGCTATCCATTACTTAAATCATCTAAACCATACCTAACCTATTTGTATTGGTCGCAGCGGATGGATTTAGCACATGAAAAAGGAAATGCAAGCTTAGTAAAAGCTACAATAGATTCATTAGAAAACAACCTTTCAGATACTTCATTGAGTGACTATCAAAAAGATGATTACAAATTGGTGCTTTATGATATGAAAGCCCAATATGAACAAACATACTTAAAAAACATCCCTGCTGCATTAAATGCTTATCAGCAAAAGCTGAAATTAGCTTTAGATCTCAATAATAATGCGGAAATTTATCAAACCATGTGTCAACTTGGCGAAGTTTATAGTAAAAATAAACAGAATGCTATTGCTACAAAATATCTTCAAAATGCTTATCAAGGAGCTAAAAAAGATTCGATTAACCAGGTTGCTTACAGTGCCGCTAAACTACTAGGTCAAATTTATCAAAGTCAAAGCAGCTATGACAGTGCTTACTATTACACTCAGGCTGCTGCCGATTTGAATGAGAATATTACATCGCAACAAAACATGGAACAGCTTAATTTTTTAGAAGCGGGTTATCAAAATGAAAAGAAAGAAAAAACAATAGCACAGCTTAAACTTAGTGAGGCAGAGGCACAACTTACTGCGACCAAAAAAAATCGCTTATTATTGGCTGTTGGCATTTCGGCAGCAGCTTTAATTTTGGTTTTTGGTTTTGCATATAGAAATAACCACCAAAAAAGGATAATTGCCGAAAAAGATAAAGCGTTACAAAGCGAGCAAGTAAAGTTTTTAGAGAGACAACAGCAAGTAGTTTCGCTACAATCTATGCTTAACGGACAAGAAACAGAACGAACAAGGATTGCCAAAGACCTACATGATGGTTTGGGCGGATTATTTTCGACCATTAAAATGCAATTAAGTACCCTTAAACACGAAGAAAAAACTTTGGAGAATAATGAACTTTTCCAAAAAAGTTATGTGTTAGTTGATTCTGCCGCTGTGGAAGTCCGTAGAATTGCACATAATATGATGCCTGAGGTTTTAATTAAAATTGGATTGATCCCAGCCGTTCAAGAATTATGTAATAGTATAAATGCGGGGAAATTAATTGATGTTTCTATGCAACATTATGGAATGGAAGAGAGATTAAATCCATCGACAGAAATGATGTTGTTTCGCATTATTCAGGAACTATTAAACAACATTATCAAACATGCCTATGCCAGCAAAGCAATTATCCAATTTAACAGAGAAGATGAACGTTTGAGTATAACCGTAGAAGACAATGGCCGTGGCTTTGATATGAGCGACAATAATCTAAATACCGCCGGATTGGAATCGGTAAGAAGCAGGGTAAATTATTTAAAAGGTAAATTAGCTATAGATTCTGAACAAGAAATTGGCACTACCGTACTAATGGATTTTTTGTTAAATAAACAGTAATTTGCTTTCGTTAACAAAATCTATTTAACATATATTATATGATTACCCTGCTTATTATAGATGATCATCCTTTAGTTGGTGATGGGATTGCCAATATGATTAGTGGCGAAGCTAACCTTAAAGTTATTGGTATTTGCAGAACAGCAAATGCGGCTCTAGAAACTTTAAAAAATGTTGAACCATCCGTTATTTTATTAGATATTAGTTTGCCCGATATTAATGGATTAGAACTTTGTACAATTATTAGAGCTGAAAATAGTTTTTCAAAAATTATCGCCCTTACTTCTACCAATGAAGCGGGAATTATTAGCCAGTTTTTAGCCCGAGGCGGAAACGGTTATTTACTCAAAAACATGGAACGAGATGAATTACTTTGTGCAATTAACGAGGTGATGGACAATAAACTTTTTTTGAGCAAAGATGCAAACCAAAAAATTTTGGAGCAATTTAACTCTGTAAATCAAGCTTTAAAAAACACCCCCGTTTTAACAAGGAGAGAAAAGGAAATTCTACAGCTTTTGCATAATGGATTAAATGGCCCGCATATTGCAGAAAAACTATTTTTGAGTACTCATACCGTAGAAACTCACCGCAAAAACCTGATGCAGAAATTAAGCGCCAATAGCACACAATTATTGTTAAAGAACGCAAAAGAATTAAAGCTGATTTTGGATTAATGCCAACACAAAATTTTAAAAACAATATGTTTGTTAGGAAAGAAAATTGAACATATAAATTCAAAAATTGGATAAATAACTAGGTTTAAAAAAAAACGGAATTGTGAGGGTTTACAATGCTTTAATTAAATTATTTAAAAGAATTGGGCAAAAGATTTTAATTTCTATATTTGCCCCTCTTTATACAAAAACGATTCCTTAGCTCAGCTGGTAGAGCATTACACTTTTAATGTAGTGGTCCTGGGTTCGAATCCCAGAGGGATCACTAGATTTGTTAACCGTAAATTTATTTTTTTTAAGTTTACGGTTTTTTTGTGTCTGATAAAAAACCCTTTAAAACTCACCATATAAAATATTTCTCAGCTAACAAAAATAATTTAAGGATTAACAAGATTATAACAGTCGCAGAGTATATTAGCGAAATACATTTACCAAATGGCAATTATTTGTAAAGAAGATTTTAAAGCGGCAACGGGTACAAAAAGATTCCCAAGTTTGGCAAGTTTTTTAATGAAGGCGATGAAAATTAACGCCCTAAATAATATGTTGAGCGATGCAAAAGAATTAAAAGGACTAGAATTTGTAAAATTTGTTTTCCGCTATTTGAATATCAAAACTGAAGTAGATTCAACAGAATTAAAAAATATCCCCAAAACTGGTGCTTTTATCATAGTTGCTAATCACCCGTATGGAGCTGTAGAATCTTTGGCTTTGTTAGAGCTTTTGGTAACTCAAAGGCCCGATACGTTATTTATGGGTAATTTCCTTCTAAAAAAGATACCTCATTTGGCAGATCAAATTATTGCTGTTAATCCTTTTGAAAAAATAAAAGATAGTTCTAGCATCACCGGTTTAAAAACAACTTTGAGCAAATTAAAATCCGGTACTCCAGTAGCTATTTTTCCTGCCGGTGAAGTTTCTGCTTTTGACTTCCGTACATTAAAGGTTATCGATAGAAAATGGCATCAAGTGGTGGGTAAATTGATTGCAAAAGCTGGAGTACCTGTATTACCAGTGTATTTTCATGGACATAACAGATTTGTTTTTAGCTTATTGCGTTACGTTCATCCTTCGCTACAAACGGCAATGCTACCTTCCGAACTTTTTAATAAAAAAAACAAGACCCTTAAAATCAGTATTGGTAAATTACAGGGGACTGATGATTTGCCAATAACATTTAAAGACCCTCAATTTTTGGATTTTTTGCGTAAAAAAACCTATCAGTTGGCACATTTATCATAGAAAAAACAATTAATCTAAAACAATTTTTTTCTATTTATTAATTGCTCGATTACATTTATAAATAAAAGCTGAGGATGATTAATTGTTGATTTACTTCATTTATTGAAGTTTTTACATTAACTCGTTATTTTTGTTACAGCATTATTTAATTAATGATATTTAATTGATAATTTTACAGAGTGAGGATTTTAAAGAATAAGAAATTAAGAAATGGAGGGTTAGCATTTATATTGCTAGGTCTAGTTTTCGCATCTGTTCCGTTTTTTCAAATTTTCCATAATCACGCTTATTCTAACGATACCACCAAAGTTGCTCATATTAAAGATTACGAATCTAATTGTTGTAATCCAATTAAAATACAAAGCCATTTTAACGGTATTTTATTCCCTCAAGAAATTAAAATAAAGTTATCTTTTGTTGATACCTACAGCTTTACTTTCTACAATTATTCTTTCAAGAATTCCATCAGCTTTAATAATAAAGCTCCCCCTTTAAACCAGATAGTATAAATTTCTTTAACTATTAAGTTTCATTAAAATTTCTATTATGCTTTTTTTTAAACACTATTGGTGTTTGGCAATTTTTATATTGCTAAATATCAGTAATTTATATTCACAAGAATGTAATTCTATTATTTTTGGCTCCATCAAAGATGCCAATACAAAAGAAGTATTGCCAGGTGCCAGCATCAAATTATTTGATGCAAAAAAACAAACCATTACTGAGGTAGATGGGCATTTCCATTTGGATAATCTTTGTAATCAAATTTACAGTGTCGAAGTTTCTTTTATTGGCTATAACTCAAAAATTGTTAAAGTTAGTGTGCGAGGGAAAACAGAACTTAACGTTAACCTTTTAGCAGATGAAAAAGCACTTAACGAAGTTGTAGTTAAAACAGAAAAAGTCAAAGAAACTTCCATTCAAACCCGTTCTGTTTTAAGTGGCGTAGATTTAGAGCAAACAAAAGGTTTGAGTTTAGGGGAAGCTTTAAAAAAGATTCCTGGATTAAGTTCCTTACAAACTGGTCCATCTATTTCTAAACCGGCAATTCACGGGATGCACTCTAACCGTGTACTTATTTACAATGCTGGCGTAAGGCAAGAAGGGCAACAATGGGGAGCAGAACATGCACCAGAAATTGACCCATTAATCGCCAACCAAATTATTGTTTTAAAAGGAGCATCTGCGGTAGTTTATGGTTCTGATGCCATTGCTGGAGTTATTTTGGTAGAACCGAGCGAATTAAATTATGGAACTGGCATTAAAGGGGATATAAATTTAATTGGTGGCACCAATAACGGACAAGGTTTATTAAATTTTAATATAGAAAATGCAGGGTTAAAATCTGATAATTGGAGTTACAGAGCTTATTTTACTTCTCAAATTGCTGGCAATTCTAAAACCCCAAATTATTATCTTAAAAATACTGGTTACAATCAAATAAATGGTGCATTTATTTTAGGATACAAAAAAGGCAAGTTTAATACAGAACTCTATGCTAGTAGCTTTAATACAAAATTAGGGATTTTTACAGGTTCTCAGATTGGAAGTACGGAAGATTTACAAAATTCTATCGACGGTATTCGTATGGTTCCAAAAGCAGATTTTAGTTATAATATTGAAAGGCCGTACCAATCTGTTAGCCATAATATTATTAAACTAAAGAGTTTCTATAGTTTAAATCTGAATAATAAACTTGCCTTTCAATATAGTTTTCAGCAAAATAACAGGGAAGAGTTTGATCAAGTTAGAGGTGCTGCAGATAAAAGCTATCAACTTCGTTTTGAGTTATCTACCCATAATCTCGATTTACATCTAGAGCATAAAATTGGTAAATATATTTCTGGTAAAATAGGAACGAACACTATTTATCAGCAAAACTTTTACGATGGTAGGTTTTTGGTTCCATTCTTTAACAGCATAGCTCCAGGAGTTTATGCAATTGAAAAATATACCAACAACAAATTTCAGATTGAAGCTGGATTAAGATACGATTATAAATATATGAAAGCCCGTTTGAGAGAAAACCCAAGGGTGCAAACTTCTCCAGAAATTAGACCAGAATTTAATTTTAGTCAGTTTTCTGCAACCTTAGGTACAAACTATCAACTATCAAGTGATTTATTGGCAAACGCAACCATCAGCAAAGGTTGGAGACCTCCATCAATTAATGAACTATTTAGTTTTGGTACCCATCAAGGTAGCGGCACATTTGAGATTGGAGACAAAAACCTAACCCAAGAAAGTGCCTATAACTTTGCGACTGGAATTAAAAAAGAACAAGGTCTTTTCACTTTTGATGTAAGCGCTTACTATAATTTGATGAACAATTACATCTATCTAAAGCCAGGAAAAGAATTGGTGCTTACCATCCGCGGGGCGTACCCATCATTTAATTATGTACAGGTTGATGCCCGTTTCTCTGGTATTGATTTATCTGCCGCAGCACCATTGGTTAAAAATACAAGGTTGTTAGCAAAATACTCTACTGTTAGGGCTTATGATAGAAATACCGGCAAACATTTAGAATTTATCCCTTCGGATAAATACAGCTTAGATGCCATTTGGAATATCCCCGGTAAGGGAAAAATTAGAGAAACCAGTTTAGATTTTGGCGTTTCACATACGGCAAGGCAAAACAGGGTATCACAAACCCAAGATTATTCGCCGACTCCAGCAGCGTATACTTTATTTTCTTTTGATGCTAGAACTAATTTTTATATCAATAAAAAACCCATCGGCCTTAGCCTAACCGCCTTAAATATTACCAATAAAGTTTACAGAGATTACCTAAACAGATTTAGGTATTACGCTGATGATGTAGGTAGAAATTTTATTTTAAGAATACAAATACCCATTTAAAACAATTAACATAAATAATAACAATTAAATTAAAAATGATGTACAAAAACAAATTAAAATTTTTGATTCTTGCAGTAGCTGTAGGAACAATGACCTTTCAAGGATGTAAAAAAGACGATTTACCTGATGTGGACGACAATGAATTAATTACCACTATCAGACTAAAATTTGTTAACAATGCAAATTCTAACGACATCAAATTGGTTACTTGGAAAGATTTAGACGGAGATGGTGGTAAAGCCCCAGTTATTGATGTGTTAGCGTTAAAGCCAAGTTCTGTTTACTCTGTAAGTGTAGATGCCTTATTAGACGAATCTAAAACACCGATATTAGACGTAAGAGCAGATGTTTTAGCAGAAAATTTTGACCATCTTTTCGTTTATGCTCCTTCTACAGGGCTTAATCTAACTTTTAGCAATTTCGATAAAGACAAGAACAACCTTGCCGTTGGCTTAACCGCTACCGGTACAACTGCTGCTGCAAGTTCTGGAACTTTAAAAATTACTTTAAGGCACCAGCTGGTACAAAAAATGGAAGCTTTGCACCAGGAAGTACAGATTTAGAAGCAATTTTCCCTACTACCATTCAATAAAAATTTAGTGCTGGTTAGGGCTCGTCGCTCTTTTTATAGGGTGGCGAGTTTTTTACTTGATATAAAGCGATTCTTAAATATCAATAAAATTAATGCAACATAGTTGCAATTTTAAAAATGAAAAAGAATACCCTAAAATTTTAGCGCTGATCACGTTATCAGCATATTTTCTTCGTGTAAAAAAGATAATGATATATCTGCCGGTGTAGAGATAAAGGAAAATAAATATGAGATGTTATTATTTAGTGATGCAAACACAAACCAAATCACGTTATTAAATGCGGTTAATGGAGAGATTCAAACTTTGATGCAAAAAATCCAAAAGCGGTACTTTATTTATTTCAAAAAAAAACTGAAACTACGCTTTCGTCTTTCTATTTTTGGAGTAGTTTTTGAAATATCAATACCAACATAAATTAAGAAAAATGAAAATCTCTTCAAAATCAATCGCTTCTAAATTTAGTTTAACTGCATTTGCTTTAGTTTTGATGCAAACATTAAGCTTTGCGGCTGATAAAGTACCCGATGTTTACGTATCTAGGTCAGCTGTTAGCCATTTATCCGGACAACAATTATTAGATACCACTTGGTTTTGGATATTAATTACGATTGTAGTATTGGTTTTTATAACTGCATATTTTGCAGCAGGTACAGCAAAAAAAACTGGTCAACCTCATTTATTATAAGTAAATCAAGATAAAACAGGATTAATTGTTTATAAGTGTATAAAAAAAGGAATGATTGAAAATTTGTATTTTTATTTTTAAATCAATATGAAAAATTTGCTCAATCTACTTAGAAATAAATTTTTCCTTTCGGGGATAGCTTTTTTAGTGTGGATGTTTTTTTTCGATAGAAATGATGCTGCTTCCCAATATGAGTATAGAAATAAAGTAAATAAACTAGAAGAGGAAAAAGATTTTTATAACAAAGAGATCGCAAAAGCCGATAAGGAACTAAAAGAATTGACCACCAATGTGCAAAGTTTAGAAAAATTTGCCCGTGAGCGTTATCTGATGAAAAAAGAAAACGAAGATATTTTTGTGGTGGTTGATAATAAAAAAGAAGATCAATAATTTTACCAGGCCTGGTCTCCAAGTAAGGGTACAAATCTAAAAGTATCCAATACTATTTTATCAAAATCATTCTCGCTCACCCTAATTACCGTTACCATTTTTTGTTCTTTTTCATCCCCCACGGGGATCACCAAAATGCCTCCAATCTTAAGCTGTTTTAAAAGAATTTGCGGCACCAATGGCGCTCCTGCAGTAACTATTATTTTATCGTAAGGTGCATGTTCTGCAATTCCTTTAGACCCATCTCCTAAAAAAAACTTTGCTTTATAACCGATATGGGGTAATACCTTTAAAGTACGTTCGTATAATTTCTGTTGCCTTTCTATAGTAAAAACTTTAGCGCCCAGCTCTAACAAAACACAAGTTTGGTAACCGCAGCCCGTACCAATCTCTAAAACCTTATCGCCATTTTTAATGTGTAAAAGTTCGCTTTGATAAGCAACTGTGTAAGGATTAGAGATGGTTTGTCCCTCACCAATAGGAAAAGCTTTGTCTAAATAGGCTTGCGCCCAAAAAGTCTCATCAAAAAAATAATGCCTTTTTACCCTGCCTACCGCAGCTAAAACATTTTCATCGGTAATACCTTTAAGTTGTAATTCCTTTACAAGTTTTTTTCTTGCACCCTTTTCTCTATAATTATCTACAAACTTATAAGCCATTGCTCAAAAATATAATCTAAGAATTAATTATTAGCTTATTTCTTAGCTTTGCACAAAATTAAACAACTTAGTACTGATAAACAGCTACTTTATTTATGCCTAAGAAGATTACCTTATTATTTATTACCTGTAATTTTACTGGCTTAATATTTTTCTCATTTACTTTAAAAGCGGCCAATATTGTAAATCAGTTTTCTATCATAAACTTTATAGGTTTAATATTATTCTTTTTATTACTCTACGAATTTCTTGGACATTATGAAAAACCTTTAAGAAAATCCAGATATAAAGAGTTTATAGCTGTTTTAAATTTATCGGTAGTTTTATCAATAGCTTATATAATCTTAGAAAGTTTATACTATCAAGGTCAATCAAATCAAGAGCTTATAACAGCCGCTATTAAAATTGCATTTTATCATTTTATGATAATCTATTCTGTTAGATTAATTACCCTAACCATTTTAAAGAGACTATTGCAAAACAATGTTCTAGGCTTTAAAACTATAATAATTGGTAACAACACAAAAGCTTTCCAGCTCTATCAAGAAATACAAAGTCAAAAAAAATCTTTAGGTTTTCAAATCTTGGGCTTCATTGTTTTAGACAAAGAGAAACTTCCTTCAAAAATTGATAACCAATTATATCTTGGTGAACTAAACCAGCTTGACATAATTATTCAAAACCACCAAATTGAAGAAGTGATCATCGCTATAGAAACTTCACAACATCATCAACTTAAATCAATTTTAGATGATTTAGAAAATACTGATGTGTTTATAAATATCATCCCAGATATGTTTGATGTGGTATCGGGTTTTGTTAAAGTGAATTATCTTTTTGCATTACCATTAATAAGTTTAAATCGTGATTATATGCCTTTTTGGCAAAGAACCATCAAGAAAATTTTTGATTATGTTTTCAGCCTTTTTGTATTGATTATATTAAGTCCTTTATTTATTTTGATAGCCATCTTAATAAAGACAACATCCAAAGGCCCCATATTTTATATTCAAGAAAGAATTGGTAAAAAAGGGGTGCCTTTCCATATTTTAAAATTTAGAACGATGGTTGTTGATGCAGAGAAGGACGGCCCACAGTTATCATATAATAATGATAATAGATTGATAAGAATTGGTAGTTTTTTAAGAAAGTTAAGATTGGATGAATTACCCCAATTTCTTAATGTTTTAAAAGGAGAAATGTCTGTAGTTGGGCCAAGACCAGAAAGGGCATTTTATATAAATCAGATAAAGAAAATTGCGCCTCATTATTCATATTTACAAAAAGTTTTGCCTGGCATAACATCTTGGGGCCAAGTTAAATATGGATATGCAGAGAATATAGAACAAATGATTAAACGTTTGACATTTGACATCATATACATAGAGCATAGATCCTTAGCTTTAGATTTCAAGATTATGTTTTATACATTTATTATTATTTTTGAAGGAAGAGGAAAATAAAGCATACTTTTGCAGTACACACAATGAAAAAAACCTTACTATTAATAACGCTTTTAGCAATTTCTAAAATCACTTTTTGTCAATCTCAAAGTGATTTCAATTATTCTATTGGGATAAGCGCTTTAACCATACAAGAATATCCAAAGCTTTTAAATGAAGTGCGTAATGGAAATATTTTCTACACTTCTGGCTTTAACGGAATTACTGCTAAAGTAAATGATAACCAAATTAGTTACCGTTTCCAGGTTTCAAATGTAAAAGAAGATAACTACTCTTTTAAAAATGAATGTGAAAATTGTGAGGTTGTTATAGGAGATTATAAATCCTTTGATTTGAAAATGGGGTTTGAACGTAGTTTAATCTATAGTAAAATACAACCTTTTTACGGTATTGATCTTGGCTATAAAAGAGCAAATTTTGATGGTAAATCTAATAATGCTAATAATAACACGTTTTTATATAATGCTAATATAGAAAAGAACGGAGGTTTAATTTATCCTTTCTTAGGCGTTAAATATAATGTGATCCCTGCTATTACCATCAGTGCAGAAACAGGTATTGATTTTATTTATACCCATGATAAGGAAATAAAATCTGACAATACAAATGCTCCCACTTCTGTAAATAACTTTAGTAGGTGGCAATTTAATACCAAACCATTAGGCTTATTAAGTTTACAATTTAATTTTGGACGAGATTAATAAGGATCTACATCAACTATAACAAAAGTTCCTTTATTTGTTTTATTAGCTAAAAAATCACTAACCTGCTGTTTAAGCAGGTTTTTTATTTTAGTAATAGATTGATGTTTATAATCAATTTTTAAGGTTACGGTTTGTATATAATAATTACGAACCCTACCCACTAAAGGAGAATGTGGTCCTAAAACCATTTCTCCTAAATGTGATTTAATATGCTTAGCAAAATCTTCTGAAATAGCTAAAAGCTTCCCTAAATCTTTATGCTTGATATTAATTTGAATGATTTTATAAAACGGAGGATATTTAAATTGCTTTCTTTCGATTAATTCTTCACGATACATTCCCTCATAATCGTTATTTACAACCTGTTGGATTACCCTATGTTTAACATCATAAGTTTGTATGATAACTTTTCCTTGCTTAGTTCTTCTCCCTGCCCTACCTGCAACCTGAGATAACATTTGGAAACTTCTCTCATAAGCCCTAAAATCAGGAAATTGAATGATACTATCTGCGTTAATAATTCCTATTAAAGTAATATTATCAAAATCCAACCCTTTTGCTACCATTTGTGTGCCTACTAAAACATCTATTTTACGTTCCTCAAAATCATTTAAAATAATTTGGTGTGCATTTTTATTGCGAGTAGTATCATAATCCATTCTGGCAATTTTCACATCTGGAAGGATCACCTTTAAATCATCTTCTATTTTCTCTGTCCCTAAGCCTTTGTAAGAAATATGTTTAGAACCGCAAGCGGGGCATTCTGTAATGTTATCCTCTTTATAACCGCAATAATGACAATGCAATTTACCCGATGCCTTGTGGTAAGTAAGGCTCACATCGCAATTGATACATTTTGGAGTGTTACCACAAGTCTGGCAAATTAAAACGGGGACATAACCTCTTCTATTTTGAAAAAGAATAGCCTGTTCCTTATTTTCTAATGTTTGGTTTAATTTATCTAATAAAATACTGGTAAAATTTTCTTTTATCAATTTCCTGTTTCGCTCTTCAGAAATACTCACGACCTCAATTTCAGGAAGTTTAACACCACCAAATCTTGTGGTCAACTTCACTAATCCATATTTACCACTTAGGGCGTTAAAATAAGTTTCTAATGAAGGTGTTGCAGAACCTAATAACACTTTTGATTGCATCATTCCGCCTAAAACGATGGCTAAATCTCTTGCATTATATCTTGGTGCGGGCTCAAATTGTTTAAAACTTGCTTCATGCTCTTCATCAACAATGATGAAACCTAAATTATTAAACGGTAAAAATATTGCTGATCTGGCACCTAAAACTATGTTGACTTCCTTTTTTAAAACTTTCTGCCAAACCTCTGCCCTTTCATTGTCATTAAATTTACTGTGATAAACAATAATTTTATCGCCAAAATAAACCTTAAGGCGATCAATCATTTGACCGGTGAGTGCAATTTCTGGCAATAGATATAAAACTTGTTTATCTAAAGCAAGATATTCCTCAATTAACCGGATGTAAAGTTGGGTTTTACCCGATGAGGTTACGCCATGTAATAAAACAACTTGCTTTTCTTCAAAATCAGATTGGATTTCTTTTAGAGCACTATCTTGCTCTGCATTTAAAATAAAATCGGTTTCTAAAACATCTTCTGATGAGGAGAACCTACTCACAACTTTATTAGACTGAACAAAAATATCTTTATCAATTAAAGCCTTTATTATAGCCGAACTCACTCCTGCATCCTCAATAATTGCATTCTTTTTAACTTCACCTTTTTCTTTTTGAAGTTTAAGATATGCTAATAAAGCATCAGCCTGTTTGGGCGCTTTCTCTAATATTTCAAAAAGATGTTTTAAATTTTCCTTATCATCATAAAAAGAATTTAGTTTGATAGTTGCTACCTTTTTAGGGACAAACTTTTCGGCAATATCTTCTAAAATAAAAATGATTTTTTTTTGGAGTAGATCTTTTAGAATTGGAAAAACCGCTTTTTGATTTAGTATTTTAGTAATCTCTGTAATACTAAGTTCGTTCCTAATTTCTAAGGCATCTAAAATTAAAAACTCCTTTTCGGTTAATAAGCTCCTATCAAATTCTGAGGTGTTACTTAAAACTATCCTAGTCTCACTTGCTAATTTTAAGGCTGTTGGCAATGCTGCCGCCATCACTTCGCCAATGGTACACAAATAATAATCGGCAATCCATTGCCAAAAATTTAATTGCGTTGCAGTAACTATTGCTTCATCATCTAAAATATCCAACAAATATTTTGCTTCATATTTAGATGGTGCAAGATTAGAAATGGAACAGATAATTGCAGTATAAAGCTTGCTTTTTCCAAACTGTACAACCGCCCTTTTACCAATTGATAAATTATCGTTTAAATCTTGAGGAACTCTATAAGTATAAGTTTGCGGAATTGCTAAGGGTAAAATAACCTCTACAAAAAAAGTTTTTCTGTTATCACCTCCATCAAAATCTATCATTTATTTATCTTTAACAGCAGCTAAAAGTAAACTTAACCATCCTAAAATAAAGAATAAACCGCCTATAGGAGTTATTGGACCGAGCAAACTTGAATTTAAATTTAAAATAGAATTTATTGATAATAAATACAATGATCCACTAAAAAAAATGATACCTACAACAAAACACCATGCAGAAAAATTAATGATATTATTCTTAAACCTCCCAAAAGTAGATAAAAATAATAGGGCAAAAACATGATAAAAATGATACTGAACCGCTGTATGCCATGTTTCTAATTGACTTTCAGTAATAATTTTCTTTAAACTATGGGCTCCAAATGCTCCTAAAATTACTGCTAAAGCTCCAAATATTGCAGCCGCCATAATTATCCTTTTATTCATGTTTTTGTGTTTGATGGTTGCGCTAATTTAAGAAAGATGAATCCAATTTCGAGCCTTCAATGCAAAAATCTATTTTTGTAACTCAGGATTTTGTGAAATGAAGAAGATTATAATAATTGTTAGCTTACTTTTTTTAGGGATAATTGGCGTTACATGGCTCTACTTTAAGAACTTATCCTCATCAGAGTATTCTAATGAGAAAATTTTTAGTCTTGTCCCAAATGATGCTTCAATTGTATTTGAATATAAAAATGAAACGACTTTTTATGACATCTTTAAAGATTTTAACCTTTTTAGTGATATCCTGGGAAAAGAAACCATTTCTCATCTAAATGCAGTAAAACAAATTTTTGTTGATAATCAAAATCTGTCGCCGGCGTTTATTGGAAGCGATGTTTATTTTGCATTAGACCAGACTGAAAAAAATAATGCTCAGCTTTTATTATTGGCAAATCTAGCTAAAAATATAGATGCCGAAAATGATGTTTTAAGCATATTAAAAAGTAAATATAAAATTAACGTTAGCAATTATAAGGATGAAAAGATTTATAAGATTGCTTTTAGTAACCAATCAAAATTTAGGTTTTTTGTACATAAATCCATTTTTGTAGGAAGTTTTGACTCCTTATTATTGAATAAAAGCATCAATTTATTGACTGGCAAAAATATTGAGAATCAATTTAAAATTGATAATAACAGTGTTCGTAATAAAAATTCAATTGCTAATCTATATCTCAATTTTGATAAATTACCTGATTTTTTCAATAACTTTTCAAACAGAAAAAATCCAGAAGAAACATTTAATTTAAAAAATATAAAAGCCACAGCTTCATTAAATATCAATTATCAGAGCAATGCCTTTATGTTTAGTGGCATTACAAACCCACAGTTGGGCAATAATAATTATTTCAATCTCTTTTTATCTCAACAACCTGGCGCAAATACTTTAATAAATATTATTCCTTTTGATGTTGCTTCTTATAGTTTTTATTTTACATCTAATTATAGAAGCTTTAAAACAAAATTGCAGCAATTGCAGATTGAACAGAAAAAATGGGATAAACTTAAAAATCAATTAGACATCGTTTCAAAGAATCATGCAGTTAATCTTGATAAAGAATTAATCCCTGTTATTGGTAAAGAATTTGGGGTTTTTCAACTGGCTTCCGGAGATAAAATTGGTATTGTAAAAACCAGCAATACCAATAGATTAAGATTTTTATTATCAACAATCAGTTCAGAAATAAATGAAAATATACGTCATTTTGATGATTCTTATCTTTTAGAAGCCTACTTTGGACAACCGTTTGAAAATTTTAGAAGGCCTTATTTTGCATTTATAGAAAATCATTTAGTTTTTGCAAATAATACCACTGCGTTAAACAGGTTTTTAGAAAATTATAAAAATCAAAAATTTTTAAGCAGAACTGATAAACACCTAGATTTTCAACAATATTTATCCAACCAGGGAAACATTTTTTTCTTTGTACATAACAGTAATTCAAAAGCATTAATTAGATCTTTTTTAAGCGGAACATCTTACAATGATTTTAAAAGTGATAATTTTAATTGGAAAGATATTTATGGCTTTGCAATACAGTTTAGTGCAGATAAGGATAAATTTTTTACAAATATGTATATGAATAAAATGCCCTTATCAAATATTAAATTACCAAGCGTAGATAGCCTATTATTAGATAACAATTAGTTTTAAGAATTTATTCGGTTAACTTACGTTCAAGGTTTACTAAATTTAAGATATGAAAAAATGTTTATTATTAATTTTCATCATATTTTCTGTTTTTAAAATCTCAGCACAAAATTTCTCTTTAAATCATTCCGGCACTTTATATGATTCTTTTGAAAACCCTGTAGAACAAAGTTTTCAAAAAGATTTCAGCAGAAAATATGCAATAACCATTTTGCCCTCTTTATTTATGTTTGGGAATTTTGAAGGAGAAGCCCAAACTGCATTTAAAAAATATGCATTTACAAGAGTTTTTGGAGCATCGAGTTTTAGCGATTTCAGCAAAAAAAACAATTTAATTTATGATGCAAGTTTATACCTTTTCAGTTTTAAAATTTTTAAAACAACCAATTATAATAGGGAAATAGGTATATCCTTAAAATTTAAGGATGAAGGAAATATTAATATCAGTAACGGAACTTTCGCCTTATTAGATGATTTTTCAAATTTTAAACAAACTAATTATTCTAATATTTTAAACTCAGAAGGCATAAATCAATCTTACTGGCAGCTAGCATTAAATTATCGTGAAAATTACAATGAACGCTGGGGTTTTGGTGCAAAAATCTCTTTGTTAAATGGTTCATTATATAACAAATTAGACATCAATTCCTCAAAACTAACTATTGATAGTGACACAAGTTATACCGCTGGGTTACAAGGACAATACAAATCTAGTTTCGGTACAGATAATCTCTCATATTCTAAACTTCTTCCTAATCTTAAGAACTTTGGTACTGCAATTAGCGCTGGCGCATCTTACACCTCTAAAAATGGTATTTATTTAAGTTTAAATATCAGAGATTTAGGATTTATACACTGGAGCAAAAAAAGTTCGGTTTATAATTTTGATGACAATTTTACTGTTAATGGAGCTAATAGGTTAGGTGCAAATAATAGATTTTTCTCAAGCTTTGAAAAGATTTTAAATGTCTCTCAGAGCAATGAAAATTTTTATAGTTTAATTGATACCAAAACAACTTTTACTGCATCAAAGGATTTTGATTTTTACCAATCTACTTTTGTATTTAATAAAAGTACTTTTAATAAAGCCGGACAAATTGCTTTGGTTAATAATTTTAAGAAAAATGCCTTTAACATTAGTATTAATCCTGTTTACGATTTAGTTTCAGACTGGAATTTAGGTTCTCAGTTTATGATTAAATCACCTAATGCAGAATTTTATATTGGTTCTGATCAAGTTTTCCCTACCTATTATTTCTCAAAAGGTTTTATCACAAAAAACGAAAATATTGGGAATGGAAACCCAAGACTTTCCTTTTTTATTGGTTTAAACATGAAATTTGGGAAAAAGATGCAAGACATTGGTAATGCAGATGAAATACCAGGTTTAAACGATAAAGAAACAGGATTTGTAAGCAGATTAAGTCCTAGGGAATTAAGACGAGCTCAAAAACAGAATAGAGCTATAGAAAAGAGAGCAAGAAAATCAGATAAGAGAAATAGAAAGAATTAATTAGATTTTTTACCTGCAACAAAGTCTTTTAAATAAAAAGGCTCGAAATAAGCAACATCAACAAAATCTTTATTCTTAAATTTTTCTAATGCTAAAAATGTTAAATCATCAGCATTGCATAAATAATCATCAATAACTCTCGCATTTAAATTTAAGCCTAACACATCTTCGCATTTAGCGGCACCATCACCAAAAAAGTAGATTTTATTATCATGCAATAAATCATTAAAACTTTCCTGATCAATTATTTTAGCTGCCGTTTCTTCTATAATATTTAAATGATTATCAAAAATAGAATAATAAACTTCCATCCTTCTAGCATCAATCATTGGACAAAATAAAGTGTTGGCATTAACCGAAAAGCACTTTTGCTTAAAACCTGCAGCCATCGCTTCTAAAGAATTAATTGCTATTAATGGTTTATCTAATGCATAACATAATCCTTTTGCTGTAGAAACGCCAATTCGCAAACCAGTATAAGAGCCAGGTCCCATACTTACTGCAATGGCATCTAAATCTTTGTATGCTTTACCGCTCTGCTTTAAAATATCATCAATAAATAAAGTGATATGACTTGCATGAATGTTTTTCTCTGTTTTTTGAATGGTTCCCAAAACATTTCCATCTTTCGCCAAGGCAACAGAGCAGGTTTGTGTAGCAGTTTCTATTTGGAGTATTAAAGGCATTGTAAATAATTAAGGAACTGGATCATGACCGTGTTTACCCCAGGGATGGCATCTTCCAATTCGTTTTAAAGTTAACCATCCTCCTTTAAATGCACCATGCTTTTTTATGGCTTCTACTCCATATTGCGAACATGTAGGAGTAAATCTACAAGAAGAGCCTAATAAAGGGGATATCAAAAATTGATATATTTTTATGATAAGCAAAAAAATAAAACCAAAAATCTTATTTAGAATCTGCATTAGTTTTTAAAATCTCTATAAGTTGATCAATCATAGACACCATTTTTTTTGGATAAAAGCATAATCCAAAATTTCTTTACCTACGTAATTTAAACCTAGTATCAGATTAAAATTACTATCAATTAAATATGGATAAAGTTTCAGATTTTTATTTAAACGATATGCTTCTTTCATCCTCCTTTTCAAAAGATTTCTGTCAACGCTGTGGTTAAACCTTTTTTTAGGAACACCAATTACAATTTGTACAGGAAATAGACCTAAAGCAGACTTTGAGAATTGCCAGGTAACACGGTAAGGATATAATAAAAAAGAAGAACCATTATTAAAAAGAGTTGCAAGCAACTTTTTATTACATAATCGTTCTTCTTTCTTGAAACTGTTTATCTTATATGCCATTAAACCGATGTCTTAATATAAACGCCGGAATTATTTACCAAATAATGGTAATTAACAGCATATAAAATTATGCTTTATGACGACGCTCGTCAGAAACTGTTAGTCTTTTTCTGCCTTTTGCTCTTCTAGAAGCCAAAACTCTTCTACCATTTGCAGTAGACATTCTTTCTCTAAAACCATGTTTATTTCTTCTTTTTCTTTGAGAAGGCTGGAATGTTCTTTTCATGATGCTATATTGTAAATCTGTCTTTTAAAACAAGAATGCAAATATAGGCTTGTTTTTTTAAAATAGCAATCTTATTTTAAAAAAATAATATAGCCCAATTTTAGTTTTTTATACTGTTATTTTTAAGAAGATCTCTAATTTCAGTTAATAACACTTCCTCTTTAGAAATAGCTGCAGGTGCGGCTGGTGTTGCTATCTCTTTCTTTTTTAAAGCTGTAATTCCTTTGATAACTAAAAATAAAACCAATGCTATAATTATAAAACTAATAACAGCAGATAAAAAGCTACCATATTTTACATTACCCATCATCGTTAAATCTTCTATATTTTTGAGATTTGCAGCATCTAATGCCGGTTGTAAAATTAATGGTGTGATGATATCCGCAACAAACGAAGTAATAATTTTTCCAAATGCAGCACCTATTATTACTGCAACAGCTAAATCAACTACATTTCCTTTAACTGCAAAATCTTTAAAATCTCTAACAAAAGCCATAATATTTATTTTAAATACAAATATATTAATTGAAGTTAAAATAGAAATAATATCAGAAAATAATTGTAACCTTTAATAAACGAAGTGGTTTGATATTTGTTAAGGAGGTTTAAATAGATTTTTTTAACTTTGATTCACAATCAAAAATCATGCTAAGACAAAACCTTCAACAAAAGCTTCTACAAAAACTTTCTCCACAACAAATCCAATTTATTAAATTATTGCAAGTGCCAACGGTTTCGTTAGACACTCGTATTAAGGAAGAGTTAGAAGAAAATCCCGCTTTAGAAGATATTAGTCTAGCGGATATGAACGAACCTGTTGAAGAATATCCAGATAAGGATCCTGATGATTATTCTGAAAAAGAAACCGAAGAAAACTACGACGAATTTAACGTTGATGATTATTTACAAGATGATAATATAAACGATTACGGAAGTAAATATGATAACAACGATGATGATGATGATAAAAAAGAACTTCCATTCGCGGTAACTAACACATTTTTTGAAAATTTACAAGCACAACTGGATTTAGTTCATTTAGGTGATAACGATTATTTAATTGCACAACAAATTATAGGAAGTTTAGACGATGATGGATATTTACGTCGACCTATTCCTTCTTTAATTGATGACTTAGCTTTTTCTCAAAATGTTATGGCAGAAGAAGAAGAGGTTGAGGATTTGTTAAAAATTATCCAAACATTTGATCCCGCTGGAATTGGTGCTAGAGACTTGCAAGAATGTCTTTTAATTCAATTAAGAAAAAGAGATCAATCTAATCCAATAATTATAAAAGCTATTGAAGTTGTAGAGGATTATTTAGATGAATTTACAAAGAAACATTATGATAAACTTGAAAAATCTTTAAACGTTAGTCCAGAGGATTTAAAGGATATTGTTGGTGAGATTTTAAAACTAAATCCTAAACCAGGTGATTCTGGAGCTTCTAATGTGAAGCAGATGCAAGTTATCCCAGATTTTCATATTTCTAAGAATGATACCGTTTTAACATTAACACTTAATTCTAAAAATGCACCAGAATTGAGGGTAAGCAAATCTTATCAAGAAATGTTTCAACATTATGAAAAAACCTCTGATAAGGATAAAAAATTAAAAGAAGCAGTTCATTTTGTAAAGCAGAAATTAGATTCTGCAAAATGGTTTATAGATGCGATAAAGCAAAGGCAACAAACGCTTTTAAAAACCATGAATGCGATTATGAACTATCAATATGATTTCTTTTTATCTGATGGCGATGAAAGGAACTTAAAACCAATGATTTTAAAAGATATTGCAGATCGTATTGGTATGGATATTTCTACCGTATCAAGGGTTGCGAATTCTAAATATGTACAAACTGAATTTGGTACTTTTTTATTGAAATCTTTTTTCTCTGAAGCTATACAAACAGAAAGTGGCGAAGAAGTATCAAATAAAGAAGTTAAGAAAATTTTAGAAGAATGTATTGGCAAAGAAGATAAGTTAAAGCCTTTAGCCGATGAGAAACTAACTGAGATTTTAAAGGATAAAGGTTATAATATTGCCAGAAGAACGGTTGCTAAATATAGAGAACAATTGAGTATTCCGGTAGCCAGATTAAGGAAAGAACTTTAATCCTAATCCTTGTCTAATAACGGTTTTTTATTTCGTCAAAAATAAATTCTTGATTTCTTGAAAGTTTAGGCTGATGATGTTTAAACTTTCAATACCCGTATTTTTTAATGGTATTTTAATTTGGTCAACCATTTCATCCTCATTCCCGTTTTTATCATTATAAGTTTGAAAAATAATGCTTTCTTGTTTACAATTGATAATTAACCATCCCGCATTTTCATTCCCGAGATAATCTATATTTTGCAAATTTTCGATCTTTACACTGTAATATTCAACTTTCCCATTTGTATTTGTTTTTTTGTATCTTAAAAAACCCAAATCGCTAAATTCTAAATCTGTCTTCTTCGCATCAAATAAATTTTCTGCTTGGTGCAATTGATACTGTTCAATCAATTCTTTTTTGCAACTTTCAAATTTCACTTTATCAATATCATTGAGATGAACAGTGATTAAAAAATTAAAAATTGTTAAAATGCATAAAATCAAATTCATATATAAATTTATCGAGTGATAATAGCATAGAAGAAAATAGTTTTCAACTTATTCACTTTTAAGCTCAAAACAATGACATTTAGTTTATTGATGATAGCCCTTAATTTTTATAAATTTGTATCATGACAAATGATGCAGCAAGAGTTTGGATTTACCAATCTGATCGTGTTTTTAATACAGAGGAAATAGTCTCTTTAAATCAAATTTTAAAAGATTTCACTATCACTTGGACAGCACACAATCAACAATTGAAAGCAGATTTTGAGATAAAATACAATCGTTTTATAATTTTAATTGTAGATGAGCAACAAGCTGGCGCAAGCGGTTGTTCTATTGATAAATCTGTACATTTAATGCAAGAGATTGAGAAGCAATTTAATGTAAATCTATTTGATAGATTTCACATCGCCTGGAAAGAAAACGATGATGTAAAATCAGGTTCAAGAGATGAATTTGAGCATCAAATCAAAATTGGAAATATCAATCAGGAAACAATCGTATTTAACAATTTGGTTTCTAATTATGATCAGTTATATACTACTTGGGAAATCCCTTTTAAAAATAGTTGGCATTCTAAAGTTTTCAAATTAGAATCCGTTATTTAAAACTCCCAATCTTTCTAAATTCTTTATGTTTCTAAGAATAAGGTATTGCTTATGATAAATATAGTCTGTTGGTTGTGATGGAGACCATTTTAAGGGATTTGGCAATACCGCAACTATTAAAGCTGCTTGAGATTTGGTTAATTTATTGGCAGATTTATTAAAGTAAGTTTGAGAAGCTGTTTCTGCACCGTAAATCCCATCACCCATTTCAATAACATTAAGATAAACTTCTAATATTCTTTTTTTACTCCATAAAGTTTCCATCAAGAAAGTAAAATAAGCTTCAAAACATTTTCTGATGTAAGATCTGCCTGGCCACAGAAAAACATTTTTTGCCGTTTGTTGGCTAATCGTACTCCCACCCCTAACTTTATTGCCTTTTTGATTCTTAGAATAAGCCTTTTCAATGGCTTTAAAATCAAAACCGTGATGGGACATAAATGTAGCGTCTTCGCCTGCTATAGCGGCTTTTTTTAAATTCATGGATAGCTCGTCAAAATTTTTCCACTCTTTATCAATTTTCCAACTTTTATGATCTGCCTTTCGTTCAAAACCACGTTCTACCATTAAAAATGTGATTGATGGATTAATAAACTTATATAGCAAAACCCAAAAAATAGTGACAGCAAAAAACCAAAGTAAAGCTTTGCCAAACCCCCTAAGTATTTTTTTTAGCGTAAAACGATGATTTTTTCTTTTGGATTGTGAAGACATTTGCTAAAATAAAAAATGCTCCTTGAAAAAATTCAAGAAGCATTTAAATAATTTGTAAAAAAAACTTATTCTGCTACAACTGTAAAAGGAACTTGTACTTTAACTTCTTTGTGTAAGTTAAGATTAGCGATATAATCACCAACAAACTTCACATCAGTTTCAAAAGTAATTCTTCTTCTATCAACTTCAAAGCCTAATTTCTTTAATGCATCAGCAACCTGAATGGTATTTACTGCACCAAATATTTTTCCGCTTTCTCCAGCTTTTGCACCAATTGAAAGTGTAACACCTTCTAATTTACCTGCAATAGCATCAGCATCCATTTTAATTTTATCTTGTTTAAACTGAGCTTGTTTAATGTTCTCAGCTAAAACTTTCTTTGCCGAACTTGTAGCTAAAATAGCATGACCTTGTGGGATCAAAAAATTACGACCAAAACCAGGCTTTACATTGATGATATCATCCTTTTCGCCTAATTTCTTAACATCTTGTATTAATATTATTTCCATTATGTTTGCCTCCTTATTTTAAACCATCAGTTACAAACGGCAATACGCCAATATGACGAGCTCTTTTTACTGCTTGAGCTACTTTACGTTGGTATTTTAAAGAAGTACCTGTTAATCTTCTTGGTAAAATTTTACCTTGATCGTTAATAAACTTCAATAAAAAGTTAGCGTCCTTATAATCGATATACTTTATTCCGTTCTTTTTAAAACGGCAGTATTTCTTTCTGTTATCCTCCACCTTGGGAGCAGTAACGTATTGGATTTTGTCTTGTGCCATTAGTTTGCTACCTCCGCTGTGTCTTTTTTCTTGTTAAAAGCTCCGCCACGTTTTTTGTTATTGTACGCTACAGCATGCTTATTTAAACTAATTGTTAAAAATCTCATTACACGCTCATCACGTTTTAATTCAACTTCTAATTTGCCGATAACCTCTCCTGAGCATTTATATTCAGTTAAGTGATAGTATCCTGTCGATTTCTTTTGGATAGGATACGCCAGTTTTTTCAAACCCCAATTGTCTTCCATAACAATTTCGGCTGCGTTATCAGTTAGTAACTTAGAGAATTTTGCAATTACCTCTTTAGCAACTTCTTCTGATAACAACGGGGTAAGAATGATAGTGGTTTCGTATTGATTCATTTCTTACAATATTGTTTTTAAATTCCGCTTTTTTGCGGGACTGCAAAAGTATTGATTATTAAATTGAAAAACAATAGATTGAAGTTGTTTTTTGTTTGTTTATCATTATATAAAGATTGATAGCTAGGTTATTAATGAGGTTTAAGTTTAAATTTATTAATCACATAGGCTTTCATATTACACCTAGTTTTAAAACCCAACTTTTCATAAAGTTTAATTGCTCCAAAATTATCTTCCCTTACATGTAAAAAAGGAACTTGTTGTTTGTCTAAAATCCTTTTGATCTGCTCTCTAATTATCGCGTAAGCAAAACCTTTACCCAAATAATTTGGATGGCAACACACAGCGGAAACCTCTATATAATTAAGTGGACGAAAACGATGCCCTGCCATTGCAACCAATTTTTGGTCTTTGAAGATTCCTACATAATTACCTAAAGTTATGGTATTTAATAAAAAAGGACCTAGTTGGGTAAGATTTACCAAGTCTATCATTTCTGAAATATTTTCTTCCTTTAAATCTATAATTTCAATATCATCATCACCAATAGGAATATAATTTTCATTGTAAACCAATTGAAGCATTTCAATTTTCTTAACTAAATTGAAATTAAATGGTATAGATAAATTATTTGGAGAAAAAAGTATAAATAATTCAGGGTCTTGCTGATGAAGTTTTTTAAAACTTTCCTCATCATAAGTTTCCATCCCTGCAAATGCGGCTATATCGCGTTGATAATATTTAACTTGAGATGTACCTTCAGAAAATTGAGTATGGTTTGAGTTTAAAGAATTATAAATAGGATTATCTAATATATGGCTCATTAAAAAAAATAAAAACCAAAAATAAGAATAAACCTAAAAAGGATAACCAATTGCTAGGTTAAATACCAAATTTTCTTTTCTCCAAGCTTTATCCCCAAAGTTAATATCGTTGATAACCCATCTTTCTCCTCTTGGTAAATAAGGCTTTCTAATAGGGAATGCCAGATCTAAACGTAATATTAAAAATGATAAATCTAATCTTACACCAGCACCGGCATCAATAGCTAGTTCACTTAAAAATTCATTACTGAATTTAGCTCCTGGTTTTAGCGGGTCTCTGTTCAATAACCATATATTACCAGCATCCGTAAATAATGCACCTTTAAATATAGATGTGAAATCATAACGATACTCGGCATTTAGCTCTAATTTTAGATCACCTGATTGATCTGGCAAAAATGAATTTTCATCAACTTCTTTTTTAAAGTTACCTGGTCCAATTGATCTAGCCCTAAAACCTCTTAAACTATTTGTACCACCAATAAAAAATTGTTTGATAAATGGTAATTGTCCGGAATTAGCGTAAGGAAAACCTACTCCTGCAATTATTCTACTCGCAATGGTAGATTTATAACCAATTTTGAAATAATCCCTAAAATCGTTTTCAACTTTTACATATTGGCTAAAAGGGACTTGAAATACTCTTGCAGTATCACCATTTAAAACATCTCCTTTTTTAAATAAACCGAAAACCGTTCCTGCTAAATCTACCTGACCTTTATAATAAATGGTGTTTTTCTTTTGTGTTTCTGCAGTTGTTGTATAGGTAAAACTGTAAGAAGGTCCAAAAATTAATTGTTTATCAATTACACGTTGTAAGCTCTGGTTCTGACTTATTTGATCCATGTAAAGTTGTGAAACATTAGATGAATTGGTATAGGTAATCTCGGTTAATTTAAGTTGATGCTCTTTTCTTATATTCTCTTTCCACAAATATCCAAATGACCCTCTAAATGTATTTAAAGAATATAATTGAGACCTATCCTGGTATTCGAAACCTAAAGTTGCTACTGTTTTTGGAGTATAAGCGCCAACAGACTTCAAATTTATGAAAGGAACTACAAATTTAGGCCAGGTTAAACTTGCATCACCACCAAAACGCAGTACGTTAAACCCACCATTTTGACCTGAAACCTGTGTCTCTATTCCAGCGAAAGCTGTTAAAGTTAATTGTTCTGCCCCTCTAAAAGCATTTCTATTGGTCCAGTTTACGTTTACTTCTGATCCGGTATAATTCGCCGAATTAGTTTTACCTAATAACTCTACTCTAATAGATTTTTTTGGCAATGGCGTTAAATAATAATAAGCATCCAAAGCACTATTTAAAGAATCCGAAGGTTTAAACTCGTTTTTTACAAATTTAAATGTGCCGACATTTACCAATCTATTTAGAGAGAGGTTATGATCTGTTCTGTTATAAATATCTCCTTTATTAAATTGCAAAGCCCTATCAAAAATTGAAGGCTTAAATTTTCTTTTTGGATCAATTACTATTAAATCTTTATAAACTCTAGCAGAATCTAAACTTTTTTGGATGCTATCGTTGCCTAAACTATAATCTGGATAAACATAAATATTGCCTATACTGTAAATATTTTTAGCTTGGTTTGGAGTTTCATTTTTAATTTTGACAATGATATCTACCTGATGATTTCCTACTGTGCTATCTACTTGTGCAATCAGAAAATCTGGCCCAAAATAGAAGAAACCTTCTTCTTTCAATTTAGCATCAATTCTAGTTCGCTCTGCTTTTATTTTATCTAAATCATAAGGTTCGCCAGGTTTAAAATAAGTGCTTTCTTTTAAAGCAGCAATTGCCTTACTTAAATTACCAGAATCTGTAGGAAATTTTACTTCCCTAATTTTATATTGAAAATTGGGTTTAACTGTATAAATAGCGGTTGCTCTTTTATTTTTGGATATTGAATCGGCGGAAGCCCTACCTTTAAAATAACCACGATTATCCAATCTATTTTCAATCAGTTTTACGTTATAATCTAAATCTACCTTAGAAAAATACACTGGAGGCTCTCCAATTTTAGTATTTAAATAATGTTTTAAACCTTTAGTCTTATCGGTTTTAGTAATATTATAGATGTATAATTTTGGTTTTAATCCTAATATAGATGAATTTGGTCTAGGTCTTAAAATGCTTTCTAACTCTGCATCTAAAATGGATTTTTCTCTTTTAGTTACACTATCACCCTCAATCTTAATCTTTGCACCCATATAAAGCAACTCGCCTTTAGGCAAAAACTTAGTGTTGCTACAAGATGCAATAATTAAAGATATAGTTAGTAGATATATAAGATGCTTCAATTTCATATTATTTGCTCTCGGTATTTTGTTCTTTTTTATCTTGTTTTTTTTGTTTCGATTTCTCGAAAAGCTCTTTAAACTTATTGTAATCCATTGTAATGATAAAGCCTAATCCGGTTTCTATCACTTGCCCCTGCAAAGCAACTTGATATTGGTTTTTACGATATGCCCTTAATAAATATCTTCCATCTTTTGATAACGAATAATCAACAGCTACATCTCCAGCAATATTATTTGCCTGTTGGTTACTCTGTTGCGGACCTTCTAATCCAAAACTGCTACCAATAGTGACTTTCAACCTATCGTTCAATAATCGTTTTGATAAACCAACGTTTAAATCCGTACGGTTTTCACGGTTTCCTGTGGTATAATCATCTGTAGATTCTAAATCAAAATTAAGCTCGACACCAGAAATTAAATCTCCAGCAAAATCATTCAATTGCTGAGATATAATCTTACTCACACTCTGTCTTACTAAAGATTCGGCTCCGCCACCACCCGCTTCACTTGCAAAAGGATCTTCGCCAATAAACCTATTCAGTAATAGTAATGCAAAAACCTGCTTATTAAGTTCTGATGGTTGTTCTCTTAACTGTGCGAGTTTCGTTTTTGTAGTACTTAAAACATCTGTAGAAACATTATAGTTACCATCAGGCAAAGTCACATCAAATGAAATTTCGGGTTTTAATAACTCTCCATCCATATTTAACAATACATTAAATGGCAGTTTTTGCTTATAAGTATTTCTTACTGCAGCAGAACCTGATGCTAATTGATCACCTACCAAATCTATAGGGGCCGTGTTAGCAATGTAAATCGCAGTAACATTTAAAGTTGCTGATGACGGATCGCCTGTCCATAAAACGGTACTTCCTTTCTGAATTTGAAACTGACGTTTTATGAAATTGAAAGACATTTCATAGAAACCTTCTGCCAATTCATATTTACCAGTTAAACTTACTTTTCCAGATGGATCAATACCTGCACTTAATTCTGCTTCTCCTTTTAGTTTAACAAAATCTCCGTTTCCTTTGTCAATGACCATGGTCAATTCTGCCTCTGGATCCACCTCAATTGTCATGGCTAAACTCATCCCTTTAAATGGAGCTTGATTTAAAGAATCAGGTAAAATAAACGCTTTATTAAAAGCAGGATCATCCTGGTCTATAAACTCTACAATTCCTTCTCTATCTGCAATACCAGGATCTGATTGTGGTAAAACTAAAGTAAGTTTTGTGTCTTTGTTTATTTTTATACTTCCATCAATTATTGGATTATTTAAGTCTCCTTTAATACGCATCTTGGTATCAAATAAAAGCTTACCATAATAAAGTTCGTTGTCTTTTTCTGTAGAATTTACAGCCATAAAATTATCGGCATCTACTTCCAGATTAAACCTAAAATCTGTAAATGTTTTGGTATAAATAGCGCCATTTACAGACAGTTTATTATCAGCTGAATCTGATAAAGCAAATTCGTTGAATAAGATCCCATCACCATTAAAAACAATTTTATCAGACCCAACTTTAAAATAGGAATTTAAAGGGGTAACTCTAAAAGCCGCATCGTTAAACGCTAAATCTCCCCTTACTTGAGGTGCGGTTGCAGTTCCTTTTATAGTAAACGCTCCGTTTAAATAACCCTTCGCATCCGTCATATTACCCAAAGTAAACCCTTGAATACTTTTTAAATTTAGACGTTGCATATCTAAATTCATATCAAAACTACTGCTTGTAGTATTGTAAAGACCAGCAAGATTTACCTGATTTCCGTTTCCGGTGATAGCAACATCTGCATTAAAGATATTTGGAGTATTGTTATTCACTTTTACTGCAACATTTCCAACTGTATCTGTCATAAAGTTGAAATCCTTAATCGTCATATCTGCATTAAAAGTTGGCGTTGCTGATAAGTTTTTGGCAATTACATTTCCATTTATAACCCCACCTGCTAAAAGGGAATCCTTGGATAAAATATTAGTAATAGTCTCTATTTTAAAATTGCTAAAATCTATTGCCAAAGGCGAGTTTGCAGAAGTTTGCTGCGACTGAATTTTGATGGATTGCCCTGTGTTAGAGATTTCAAAATTATTAGCATAAATTCCATTTACACCAAACTTAATTAAGTTATCGTTACTTACTTGCCAAGGTTGATAGTTCAATTTTAAACCGTCAAGATTTAACCTAAATTCACTATCATTATTTTCTAAAGCTTTTAGGTTACCAGCAACTAAATATTGTTCTTTATCGGTTTTGTCTAAAACTCTTAGACGATAATCCAGCAGATTATTTTTTAACTGACCCGTTAAACTTGTTTTGTTCAATTGTAGGGATGCACTTTTAATCTGGTCTATTAATAAGCTGTATTTTAATGCCGAGCTATCCGTTTTTATATTTAATATACCATTAGTAATGGTATTGCCGGCGTAAACAATTTTTGGCAAAGTTCCGTTTACCACTAAAGAATCGCCATTACTATTATATCTACCTTTAATTGCGATAGGTTCGATTCTGGTTAAAGAGGGAACTAAAGTGTATAAAATTGGATCGTCAGAAACGTTTAATGCAAAATTAAAACGTTGTGTTTTTAAAGTATCGGGCTTGGTTGTGGAAGTACCTGTGTTGTAATATTTTGCAATTGTATTGCTTAAAGCAGTTCCAACTTCTGTTAATTGATATTTGCCATCTAAACTAGCAGACAGAATTTGTGAGGTTAATTTTAAACTGTTTTTTTCTGAGGTTGCTGTCGAGATTACTTTTACAGAATCTAATTGGTAACGTTCTTTAGAATCGGCAATTAATAATTTTGTTAAATAAATATTTCCGTTTAAATAATTGGGATCGGCAGTTTTAATATCGGCATCTAAAAATCCTCTAACTTTTAAAGGAGTTGCGTATAAATTTAAGGCATTTAAATCTACACTATCTAAATTCAATTTCATTTTAACGGCAGGATATTTATCTTTAAAACTTCCGTTAGCAGCAAGGTTAAAATAAAGATTTGGGTCTTTCATATCGGCGAAAGCCTTAAACAAACCATTTGCGATATTCCCCTTTAGATCTAAATTTCTATAAGTGTATTTATTATAAACGGCTTTGATTAGAGTACCATCTAAAGTTGCATTAGCAGTTTTTGGGTCAAGCCCGATGCCTTTTATGTTTGCTCTTAAACTGATTCTGCCAACCGAATCGTTTTTTATTAATTTACCAACGTTAAAATTATCAATTTCGGCTACAGCCTGATATCTTTCCTTATTTTTTACTCTTTGATCAAAACTTGCCTTAATTTTGGCAGCTCCATAACTGCTTGCCAAAGCTAAATTGGTATTAAAGTTATTGATGCCTCCTTTAAAAAATCCCTTTGCTCCAAATGTTGAAGGCAATTGTATGTTAGCTGGAATAGTTCCCTTTGAAATAAATGCATTGATATCTTTACTAGTAGATCTAAAATCTTTGATATTTAAATCGAAATAAGCTTTATCTACATTTGGCAAACCTTTAATATTTCCACTTGCAGCAATACGAGTATTTCCAATTCCAGAGATTTCAAGCTTAGGGATTTTAATGTCCTTAACTTGTCCAATCACTTTGCTATTGATATTCATAACCGCATTCGGCATGGTGTTAAAAGGTGCAGTTGTAGAAAGCGTAGGCACCAATAATAAAATATCTTTAAACCCTAATTTACTACCGTTAATATTTGCATCTATATATAATTCTCCAGGAGTTTTTGATAAAGCATCAATTGAGGGATATTTCACAATCACTTCATCCTTTAATAAAGTTTGCGGAGTTTTTAAATATAGATTTTTTAAAAAGGCATTTTTTGGTCCGTAAAAGAAGTTAGTTTTTAACTCTTGTACATTTAAGCCACTTTTATCCTGTAAAGTAAATTTATTGATATCGCCAGAAATGGTATCTAAACTATAAAAGAAATTATCTGCGTTTAAGCTGATATTTTTCATGTCTAAATGCATAAAATCCATTCCCTTTCTTTGGCGAGGAGCATTCATATCATCAAATGCAAAAGCTATATTATCGAAATCCGCATTTCTCAAATTCACTTTCCAATTGGCATTTTCTGAGGAAGATGAAGAATCTGTTGTTGTTGCTTTCTTTACGGCATCTTTTAATTCTTTGCCTATAACCAGGTTTCCTTTTGTATCTGCAAACTCTATTGATTTAATATCTACCAACTGTTTTTTAAGGTTAATTTCATTAAAATCAACCAAAAGTTTTCCTAAATTCAATTTGGTAACTAATTTACCATCACCATTGTTATAATCAACCGCTATTTTTTGAAGGTCTAATTTGCCGATTTCTAATTTTAAATCAGGGGAAGATGAAGCAGCATCTGCGTTAGCAACAGTATTTTTTGCAACTTCTTCTATTAGACCTTGCTTTAGTTTCACGTCTAATCCATTTAAAGTGATTTTTGGGATTTTGAAATCCATTTTATCTAAATCAAACTTTTTAATGTTGGTATCAAAATGATTTAAATAAACGTCAACATCATTTTTTGTAATGGCATCATTAAAGCGAACCCTTATTTTATCGAGGTTAATTTTACTGATAGAAAACTTCATGGCAGCAGAAGTATCTGTTGGCGTTGGTGGTTTTGCTTGATCGCTAACAAAAGCTTTAATCATGTAATCAAAATTGAAAACAGAATCTTGGCTTCGATTTATATTTGTTACAATTCCCTCTAAATCCAAAGAATTAATTTCAATTTGATTGTCTAGTATTTTAAACAACGAAATATCAACTGCCAATTTATCACCCGCTAGTAAAGTGTCTTTTGCTTGGCTTTCAAAGTAAAAACCACGTAAAACCAATTTTTTAGGTAAACCGATTTCTATTTTATCAATCTTAACAGGAGTTTTAAATTTGCCCTCTAAATAGGTTACAACCTTATTTTTTAGAATATTTTGTATTGCTGGAATTTGGATAAGAACAACAATTAATAAAAAAAGCCCAATTATGGATCCCACAATCCAGGCAAATATTTTCAGACTTAGTTTTAGGTATTTATTCAATGATATATGCTTTTTTTGATATTTTATCAAACCATAAGCCAAATTCAATATAAATTATAGCTATCTGCAAATTACATTTATCTATTTGTGAAATCGGTTACATGGCTTTATATTTGATAAATCATTATAAAAAAATATCATGGCATTAGAAATAACAGACGCTAACTTTGATGAGTTAGTATTAAAATCAGATAAACCAGTTTTAGTAGATTTTTGGGCAGAATGGTGTGGACCATGTAGAATGGTTGGACCAGTTGTTGAAGAATTAGCTAAAGAATATGAAGGTAAAGCAGTTATAGGAAAAGTAAACGTGGATAATAATCCTCAAATTTCTATGAATTACGGTATCAGAAATATACCTGCATTGTTATTCTTTAAAAACGGAGAAATTGTAGATAAACAAATTGGTGCAGTGCCAAAATCTGTTTTAGCAGGAAAATTGGATACTCAATTAGCATAAGTTTCAAAAAATTTAAAAAGGTCTTATCGAAAAATAAGACCTTTTTTTTGTGGATTTTGAATTAATGAACTATAAAACTAATCATTATATTTGCCGACAAAAAAATATCAAATGAATAAAATTTTTTCAAATGTTGTAAAGACTAGTATCGGATTAGCCTTAATTGTAGCTGTTTCTTCTTGCAACAATAAAACAGAGCCTAAAACTGCCGATTCTTCTTCTAAAGCTTTAAATACAGAAAATGCAGTTAATGCAACTGGAGGTATTGTTTATGTAAACTCTGATTCTTTATTAACTAACTACGAGTACTTTAAAGAAATCAAATCTAAATTTGAAGGTAAATCTAAAACAGCAGAATCTGATTTAAAAGATAAAGGTGCTGCTTTTCAACGTGAAGTTGCTGCTTATCAACAAGCCGCAAATACCATGAGTGCTGACCAAAGAGCACAAACAGAACAACGTTTAGCTAGAAAACAACAAGAATTACAAGCTTACCAACAAAATGCAGGTTCTGCTTTACAAGGTGAGGAAGCTAAAGAAAATGAAAAGTTATATAACAAAGTAGCTGAGTATTTAAAAGTTCACGCTAAGGATAAAGGCTATAAAATGGTTTTAACTTATTCTAAAGGAAATAGCGCAATTTTATTTGCTGATGAAAGTTTGGATGTTACAAAAGAAGTAATTGCTGGATTAAATGAAGCTTATAAAAAAGATCAGAAATAATTTAGCCGAAAAATAATTTTAAAAGTCTGGCTTTTAGCTAGACTTTTTTTTTGAACACTAATATGGAAAAACATCAAGAATTTATGAGATTGGCCATAGCATTATCTCACCAAAATGTAGAACAAGATTTAGGCGGACCATTTGGAGCGGTGATTGTGAAAGATGGAAAAATCATAGCTCAAAGTGCAAATACAGTAACAACAACAAATGATCCTACGGCACATGCAGAAGTAGCCACTATAAGATTAGCTTGTGCTAATTTAAATACTTTTAATTTAGAAGGTTGTGTAATTTACACCAGTTGCGAGCCTTGCCCAATGTGTTTAGGAGCAATTTATTGGGGCAGATTAGATAAAATGTATTATGGCAACACAAAAAAAGATGCTGCAAATATCGGTTTTGATGATGCTTTTATTTACCAAGAATTAGATTTAACACCAGAAAATAGAAAATTAAAATCCGAGCAAATTTTAGCTGATGAAGCTATTAAGGCTTTTAATTTGTGGGAGAAAAGTGAAAAAAGAATTGATTATTAAAATGAGTTTAAGGTAATAGGTAAATATTATTTTCACACCTAAATTTCAAATTGATATTTTATTTAGAACTTACTACTTAAAACCTAACAACTAAAACTTTAAAAAACATGAAAATTATAACTTGGGGAATATTAGGATGTGGCGATGTTACGGAAATAAAAAGTGGTCAAGCTTTTAACAAAGTTGCTCACTCTAAAATAGAAGCAGTAATGCGTCGTAATGCAGAAAAAGCTGCAGATTATGCAAAAAGGCATCAAATAGAAAAGTGGTATGCTTCAGCAGATGATTTAATAAAGGATCCAAATATTAATTCGATTTATATTGCCACTCCTCCTGCTTTTCATAAAGATTATGCCATACAGGCAATGAAGGCAAGGAAAAATGTCTACATAGAAAAACCAGTAACATTAACAGTTGATGAGTGTGAAGAGTTAATTGAAGTCGAAAAACAGACCAATCAAAAAGTTACTGTCGCTCATTATCGCAGAGCCTTACCGCTATTTGTGAAATTAAAGGAATTGATAGAAAGTGGGATAATTGGAGAAATAAGAATTATCGATTTAAAGTTATTACAACAACCAAATTCTGATATGATTGCTAAAAGCGACGAGAACTGGCGATTGAATCCAGTAATTTCAGGTGGAGGATTATTTTATGATTTAGCGCCTCATCAACTAGATATACTAGTTCATATTTTAGGTGCTCCGATATTTAGTCAGGGATTTTCAAAAAATCAAGCTCAAAATAGCGAGGCTGATGATATGACAGTAGGACAAATTTTATTTAAAAATAATATCACATTTAGTGGGATATGGAATTTTAACGCTTATCCAAATAATGAAATAGAACAATGCGAAATTATTGGAAGCCAAGGAAAAATTATCTTTTCTTTTTTCAGTAATGAAATGGCATTGATAAAAAACGGACAAACAGAGGTTTTTAATTTTGAGAATCCTTTCCATGTACAACAAAACATGATTGAGAAAACAGTGAATTATTTTTTAGATAAAGAAGAAAATCCTTGTTCTTTAAGCGATGCATTGTTAAGTTTAAAGGTAATGGAGAGTTTTATAAAAACTAACTAACTAACTAACTACTCCTCCTCAACATCAAAAAAACTATCACTTAAATCATCAATTTCCCTACGGTCTTTTTTTGTTGGTCTTCCTGCGCCTTTATCTCGTGTTAGAACTGGCGAATGGAACATAGATTTATATTTTGCCGTTTCTTCTGGTGGCGTTAAATCGGCATAAGCTAAAACTGCTTTTTTTGCATCTACACGGCTTGGTAAAAGTTCTAAAACCTTGATAATCTTTTTTTCGATGGCTTTAGAAACCTGATAAACCTCTCCTATTTTAACCTCATGGCTGGGCTTTATATTTGTTCCTTCCTTTTTAACCCTACCTGCTTTACAGGCATCAGTTGCTAGAGAACGCGTTTTAAACAAACGTATTGACCATAGATATTTATCAATTCTTAACTTATCTGCCATCGTATTCAAAAATAAAGCAAAATTCCCTTGTGTTGCAAAAAAACCTTTAATTTGCACAAAAACAAAATTAGAATGATAACCGAATTTAAAAAAGCCGTAGAAGAAGCCTGGGACGACAGAAACCTGCTTAATTTTAAAGAATATAAAGATATTATTGAACGTATTATACACCGTTTAGATTCAGGTGAAATACGTATTGCAGAAAAAGTGGGGACCATATGGCATGTTAATGATTGGATAAAAAAGGCAGTAATCATGTATTTCCCAATCAGGGAAATGGAAGAAATAAAGGCTGGCCCTTTTGTTTTTCATGATAAAATGAAGTTAAAAACCGATTTCAAAAAAACCGGAGTTAGGGTTGTACCTCACGGATTAGCCCGTTATGGTTCTTATTTAGCTAAAGGAGTTATTTTGATGCCATCATATGTAAATATTGGCGCCTATGTAGATAGTGGAACTATGGTTGATACTTGGGCAACAGTTGGCTCTTGTGCGCAAATAGGAAAAGATGTTCATTTAAGTGGTGGCGTTGGTATTGGAGGCGTTTTAGAACCAGTTCAAGCTGCTCCGGTAATTATAGAAGATGGCTGTTTTTTAGGTTCTAGAGCAATAGTTGTTGAAGGAGTTAGGTTAGAAAAAGAGGTGGTTTTAGGTGCAAATGTTGTGCTTACGGCTTCAACAAAAATTATTGATGTAACAGGTCCAGAACCAGTTGAGCATAAAATGGTTGTACCAGAGCGTTCTGTTGTAATTCCAGGTTCATATACTAAAAAGTTCCCTGCCGGTGAATTTCAGGTTCCTTGTGCTTTAATTATCGGAAAAAGAAAAGAATCAACAGATAAAAAAACTTCTTTAAACGATGCTTTGAGAGATCATAGCGTTGCTGTTTAATTGAGTTGTAAGTGATAAGTTATAGGTTCTAAGTATTTACTTAGTAACCTGTAACTTAAAACCTAAAACCTACAACTCTTAAAAACATGAAAATCGGATTCGAAGCAAAAAGAGCATTTCAAAACTTTACAGGTTTAGGAAATTATGCTCGTTTTGTAATTAGAATTTTATCCGAAAATCAGCCACAAAATCAATATTTTCTTTACGCACCAAAAGCGGCAAAAAATCCTCGGACAAATTTTTTATTTCATTTAAAAAATGTTTCTATTGTAACTGCACCAAAAACTTTTTTAAAATCTTCTTGGCGATCAAGAGGAGTTGTAAGAAATTTAAAGAATGATGGGATAGCAATTTATCATGGATTAAGCCATGAGTTACCAATTGGATTAAAAAAAGCAAAAATCAAATCTGTAGTTACTATTCACGATTTAATTTATCTGCACTATCCCCAATATTTTAAATGGTTAGATAGAAAAATTTACGATTATAAATTTCGTTCGGCTTGTAAAAACGCAGACAAAATCATCGCGATAAGTGAGCAAACCAAAAGAGATATTATTCAATTCTTTGAGGTTGATGCTGAGAAAATAGAAGTAATTTACCAAGGATGTGATGCTTCTTTTAGTAAAAAAGTTTCTGATGATGAGAAAGCAAAAAGCAAAGCAAAATATAATTTGGCAGATGAGTTTTTACTTTGTGTTGGGAGTATAGAAACTCGTAAAAACCAAGTACTTATTTTAAAAGCTTTGGTTCAATTACCATCAAATATCAATTTAGTTTTGGTAGGTAAAAAAACTAAATATGTTGATCAACTAAATGATTTTATACTTAAAAACGATTTAAAAAGCAGAGTTATAATTTTATCTGATGTTTCTTTTCAAGATTTGCCGGCTATTTACCAATTAGCAAAAATCTTCGTTTATCCTTCCAGATTTGAAGGTTTTGGAATACCCATTTTAGAAGCTTTAACTTCTGGTATTCCTGTAATTGCTGCAAGTGGTTCCTGTTTAGAAGAAGCTGGCGGACCTAACTCAGTATATATTTCTCCAGATAATGAAGAAGAATTAGCACAAACTATTTTAAAAGTTTGGGATAACAACTCTTTACAAAATGAAATGATTTTAAAAGGTAAAGAATATGCTGAGAATTTTGAAGATGAAAAAATTGCTGCTGATTTAATAGAATTATATCAAAACATTTAATTTTCAACATCGTTGTATTCTTTTTCAAAGACTTGTAAATGAAATTAACCATTTGGGGTGCTGCAGAACAGGTAACTGGTAGTATGCATCTTTTAGAGATAGATAATTATAAGATTTTAGTTGATTGCGGACTAAATTATGAGGGCGGTGTAGAATTAAGCCAAAACGAAAATTTTCCATTTAATCCTTCTGATATTGATGTCGTGATTTTAACTCATGCTCATATTGATCACAGCGGAAACTTGCCAACTTTGGTTAAAAACGGTTTTGAGGGTCAAATTTTGTGTACTTATCCAACTGCAGATTTAACTCAATTGTTGCTATCAGATTCTGTGAACATTTTCATGGGAAAACAAAATAAATCTAGGCGACATAAAAAGTTTCATCGTAATAAAAACAAGGCTTATAATAATGTACAGCCGCTTTATCTTCAAAAACATGTAAACGATACAGCGGATAGAATTGTTCCAATCTCCTTTCATCAGGATTTTAAAATAACAAATAATATTACGCTTTGGCTGATACCAACCGGACACTTATTAGGTGCAGCGGCCGCTCATTTCACTATTTTAGAAAATGGAGAGAATAAAACCATTGCTTTTACCGGCGATATCGGTCGTAAAAATTATCCCGTTTTAAATGACCCAGAATATTTACCAGAAACTCAATATTTGGTATGCGAATCAACGTATGGTGGGCGTTTACATTCCGATAAAGAATCCTTAAAAAATGTGTTGATTAAAGCGATAAGGGAAGCTTGTATTGAGCAACCCGGACGTTTAATTATTCCTGCCTTTTCTGTGGGACGGACTCAATCTTTGGTGTTTTCTTTAAATAAGATTTTTACCGATCATGAACTCCCTCCTATTCCCGTATTTGTTGATAGCCCAATGGCAACCATGGCCACTCAAATATATAGGAAACACCATAAATATGTAAGTGAAGAGGCTCGTTCTTTTTATAATGCCAAAGGCGATGGATTTGAATTTGATAATTTGAGTTACGTTAAAGAATTAAAAGAAAGCAAAGAAATATCCGACCATTTTGAGCCTTGTATCATCATTTCTTCTGCCGGGATGTTAGAAGGCGGGAGGATTCAAGACCATTTATTTTACAACATCCAGAATTTTTACGCCACAATTTTCTTTATTGGCTACTGCGCAAAAGGAACTTTAGGACACAGATTATTAAGAGGAGATTCTATTGTAAATATCAAAGGAAGAGAGCTTTCAGTTTTTGCAACAATCAAAAAAACAGATTTATTAAGTGGCCACGGAGACCATCAAGATTTGTTGGATTATATTATGGCAATCCCAAGTCTTTCTCTTAGAACAGTATTTTTAGTACACGGCGAGCGTGAAAGTATGGATGCTTTAAAAAACAGTTTAAAAGAGAAAAACATTGCAGTAGCTATCCCCAAAAAGGGAATGGTATTTGAATTATAATTTTTATGAAAACCTTTTTTAAAGCTATTAATAACCTAAACAAGAGGCTCTTACCTTCATTACATAAAAAAGATCCTCTAAAACTAACAAAGTTTGAGCAAGCACTAACTGCTTTTAGATATTGGATTTTGTTGAAAGCATTAGATTAATCCATCTCATGAGTTATTAAACCCGCTAAAAATTTAGGTTCAAACCAGGTAGATTTTGGTGGCATGGTTTCTCCTAAGTCTGCTATTTTCATTAAATCTTTAATCGAAGTTGGATAAAGAAAAAAAGCGATATCAAATTTCCCAAGATCAATCATATTCAAATTTAACTCTAAATCTATTTCACCACCAATAAAATATAGCTTTTCATCTTCTCGAGGATCATTAACATTAAATAATGGTTTTAAGATATTTTTTTGCAGAAGGCTAACATCCAAATCATGTAAAATATTGCTATTTAAAAAATCATTAAAATCTATTTGATAAGCTTTATTTTGGTAATAAAATCCAATAAAATGTTCTTTGGTTGGAATTAAATCTTTTCTTTCAATCTCTTTAATTTTAAAATTATCCATTAAAAATTCTAAAATTTCTACATGATCAAATAGATGGTTAAGTTTTAAAAAACGATGAAATGGAAGTATTTCTAATTGATCAGCACTTATATAGACTGAGGAAAAGTAATTATATTCCTCGCTCCCATTATGCTTTAGGTTTAATAGTCTACGTTCAACTCCGTAGCTACAAGCTGCTGCAGCCCTATGATGGCCATCTGCAATGTAGGTATTTGGCATTTTCCTAAAAATTGCTTGAATATTGTGATTAACTATCTCGTCAGTCACCTTCCAAATTTGATGTTGTTCATCAGCAATATTAAAATCTAAATGTGCAGGCTTTAATTTTTCATTTTTAATGATTTTTTCCAAATCATCATTTTTCTCAAAAGTGATTAAAACCGGATTGGCATCTAAACCTGTTTGTTGCAGATATTCTACAAGTCCTTTCTCTCTTTCTAAACGTGTTAGTTCGTGTTTTTTGATTTGATTAGATAAGTAATCATGAATATTAGAAACTGTCCAGATACCAGTTTTAACATTTCCATTTTTTGATTTTGTATAAATGTAAATAGCTTCTTGCTTGTCTTTAACTAAAATTTCTTGTTGAATAAAATCATCAAAATTTTCTGCAATCTTTTTAAATGCAATTTCTTGCTTAGAACCTCGTAGATAATAATTTTCGATTTTAGGAACTAGCAAATGCACAAAACTGAAAGGATTTGCATTTCCTATTGCTTTTGCAGAAGAAATTGATAGATTTTCTAAGCCTACAACCACATTAGAAGCCTTAGCTTGTGAGGGTAAAATTGCTTTGAAAGGTTTTATATTAGGCATGTTTACTAAAAGCGATATCATCAAATGTAAAGAATTTTTATTTCAACATATTTCCATTTTAACCATAAATAATCACAATTGATTATTGTGCTATATTTGTGAATGGCCATAAAACAAGTCCCTGTAACCATTTTAACAGGATTTTTGGGTGCAGGTAAAACAACTTTGCTCAATCATATCATCAAAGAAAATCCTGATATAAAGTTTGCGATTATAGAAAACGAGTTTGGAGAGATAAATATTGATAGTGAATTAGTCATTAAGACAGATGAGAATATTTTTGAGCTTTCTAACGGATGTATCTGCTGCTCTTTAAACGGCGATTTGTTTGAAGTATTAAACAAACTGGTAACTGGAAGTTATGATTACGACCATTTAATTATTGAAACTACGGGCATTGCAGACCCAAGTGCAGTTGCTGCAACTTTCATGACAGATTATAATGTACAAACTGCATTTAAATTGGATGGAACGGTTTGCTTGGTTGATGTTAAAAATGTTTTAGATGTTTTAGGAATTGATGAGGAAGCTAATAAACAAATTGCTTTCTCAGATTATATCATATTTAATAAATGTGAGGGTTATGATAAAGAATACATTAAAAATGTAAAGGAAATTGTAAATAAGATTAACCCTTTTGCCCATTTGAATTTACTGATTTTGCAAAAGCAGACACCAAACAACTATTAAATTTAAAGTCTTATGAAAAAGTTAAAAATCCGTTTAGAATAGTTTCTGGTAAAACACCTGCATCAAATTCTTTACTTCTAAAACCAGAAAATCATCATCATGATATTACTTCACAAAGTTTTATTTATAACAAAAGCTTTGATTTAATTAAATTACGGCATTATCTAACTGTCATGTTATTTATTCAAGGAGCCTCATTTTACCGGATAAAAGGAATTTTAAACATAGAGGGTTTAACAAAAAAATTAATTGTACAATCTGTTAAATCAAGTCCGGTTTTTATTGATGGTGAAGAATGGCAACCATATGAAATCAGGGAAACCAAAATTGTTTTTATAGGTAAAAAACTGAAAAGGGAAATTTTAGAAAAGGGCTTGAAACAATGCCTGTTTTAGGCTTAGAATTTGTATATCATATTAAATTGATGAATACAAATGTTATTGTTTATTCAAGGATAAATACTACATACATAGTGTGATTTGTACAATAAGAAGATTTTACTAATTTAGCCAATCCTAAAAAATATATAATGATTTTAATTGCAGACGGTGGATCAACTAAAACTAGTTGGTGTTTAATTGAAGATAGTGGTAAAAAAATAATGTTCAATACAGAAGGATATAATCCATATTTTTCTGATACAGAATATATTATAGAATCTATGCATAAGAATATGCCTGGAGATTTACCTGTCGATAAAATTAAAGAAGTCCATTATTATGGAGCTGGTGTACACAACGACGAGAAAGCTGAGGTAGTTGAAAATGCTATGAAAGTTATTTTTAGCAAAGCAAAAGTTCATGTCGATCATGATTTAATGGCTGCCGCCAGAGCATTATTAGGAGATAATAGAGGCTTTGCCGCAATTTTAGGAACTGGAACCAATACTTGTATTTACGATGGTGAAGGCCTAGAAATGAATATTGATTCTTTAGCTTATATTTTAGGTGATGAGGGTAGTGGATGTTATATTGGTAAAAAATTACTAAGCGATTATGTAAGGGGTTATATGCCAAAAAATGTGAGGGATTCTTTTTGGGAAACTTTTAAATTAACACCTGATGATATTTTAGAAGCTATTTATAAAAAACCTTTGCCAAATAGATTTTGCGCTAGTTTTAGCAAATTTGTCTATGATATTACTGTTAATATCGAGTATTCTAGAAATTTGGTAAAAACTTCATTTAAAGATTTCTTCGAGAATTTAGTAAGCCATTATCCAAACTATCAAGATTACGAATTTAATTGTATAGGTTCTGTTGCTTATAATTTTAGAAACGTTCTTGAAGAAACTGCTCTAGAATATGGAATGAAAATGGGTAAAATTTTACGCTCCCCTATTGATGATTTGGTGCTTTATCATCAAAACCATAAAATAAAATAAACTTTTTTGAATTGTATCATAATATTTAAAACTGAGTAATTTAACTGATTTAATAAATTTAAACAGTACTAAAATTGTATTCAAGATTATCAGCTTCTTGATCTTATTTTCTCTAAAAATATATAATACATTTAAAATCAATAATTTAAATAAACTCGCAAGATTTTAAGAATTTGTGGATTATAAATTGATAAGTGGAAAATCAGAAACTTATCAATTTATATGAGCATTGCCATTGTTTTAGGATTGCTATTATTAGCAATCATCCTTTTTGCTGTAGAGATTTTTACAGTTGATGTTATCACCGTCTTTATCCTTATTTGTCTTTGTTTATTTAAAATTATTACACCAAAAGAGGCTTTTGATGGATTTTCAAGTGATTTTATCATTATCCTTGCAGCTATTTTCATAATGGTTGGTGCACTCAAAAAAACCGGAGTGATTGATACTTTTATAGCAAATTTGGTCAATATCAAAAAGCATCCACCTAAAGTAATTCTCTTTTTTGTGATGATAATTTCTGCATTAACCTCTGGTTTTATGAATAATACCACAGTTACTGCATTAATGCTAAATCCAACAATTGGGATGTCTAAACAATCTGGAACAGCGCCCTCTAAAATGTTAATGCCCCTTTCTTTTGCTTCCATACTTGGCGGAACATGTACTTTAATTGGCACTTCTACAAATGTTGCAGTGAGCGGTTACATAGCTCAACAAGGTTTAACACGTATCGGCATGTTTGATTTTCTTCCAATTGGCTTGATACTTTTGGGAGTAGGAATGCTATACATGATGACGATAGGTCAACTATTATTACCAGTTAATTCTAAGGAAGATTTAGAAGAAGATTATAGTGTAAGAAAATATTTAAGCGAGGCTGTGATTTTAGAAAATTCACCAATGATTGGACAAAAAATTGCTGATTCTGATATTTCAAAACAAGGATTTTCAATTGTCTCTATCATCAGAAACAAACAAAATTTTGTCCCAAATATGTTTACCAAGATTCAGCTGGATGATGTTGTGCTTATAAAAGGAAATGTAGACGATCTTTTAAAGATTAAAGATTTAGATGGGGTAGAAATTAAAGCTGATTTATTAAAACTAGATAGCGAAGAAAATGAATTACATCTTGCCGAATTGATGGTAATTGGCGGTTCAGAGACTCTTAGAAATACGGTGGAACGAATCAATTTTAGACAAAAATATAGACTGGGTATCATTGCAATTTATAGAAAAGGAAAAACCATCAGCGAAAAGATTGGAAAGCTAAGATTAAAAGTAGGCGATTTAATATTAGTACAAGGAGAAAAAGAAAGTATAGATTTAATACGAACTAATGAGAATGATTTTATTATTCTAGAAGACTACAAACCCAATCTCCATTTAAAGCGAAAAGGAATTTTCACTATAGGATGCTTTGCTCTTTCTGTTATTTTGGGTAGTACTGGAATTTTGCCATTATCTATCGCATTTTTATTAGGCGCACTTTTAACAGTTGCATTTAAGTGTATAAATCCTGAAGAAATGTACGATGAGATAGATTGGAGATTACTTGTCTTAATTGGAGGAATGAGTGCTTTCGGAATAGCAATGACCAAAACTGGAGCCGATAAATTTGTAGCAGAATATATTGTTAAAATTTTTGAACCAATGGGTGCTTACGGAATTCTCGGAGGTTTTATTTTGCTCACCGTTTTATTGACCCAACCTTTAAGTAACGCCGCTGCAGCTCTCGTTGTGTTACCAATAGGTTTGCAAACCGCAAGTCAATTAGCCGTTAACCCGCTTACATTTGCAATTGCAATTATGTTGTCAGCTTCTGTATCTATGCTCACCCCTTTTGAACCATCATGTATCCTGGTTTATGGTCCCGGGAAATACAAATTTTTAGATTTTGTGAAAGTTGGAGGATTGTTAACCTTTATTTTGATGGGGATTTTAGTAATGATTATACCTTTCTTTTTTCCTTTTAAGGTTTAAAAATTTTAAGAGTAAATAAATATTTAAAGTTTGTAATTTATTGCCATATTTAAGGTGCAAAAATTTTAGTATGATAATTTTTTCCTTAAATCAATTGAATGCGCTTTGAGTTTAGTCTTTATAGCTGCCTTCCGCTAATTTTCTTTTTTCATATCCTTGTTTACAGCATTTTATTCTTTCTTAGGAGTAAGAAACAAGAAAATTATGCTGATAAATTAATGGGTTGGTTTCTTGTAATTAGTGCTTTTATTATTTTTCCTTGGATGGTTGGCTTTGCTGGTTGGTATGATAATCAACCTTATAGAGACATTTTATTTTTTACACCTTTTGTAAATACGCTTGCCATTGGACCTTTACTTTATTTATACGTAAAGTCTTTAACAGATTTTAATTTTAGGATAAAAGGTAAAATATATCTTCATCTTGTTCCAGCATGCTTATATCTCATATATAGAGTGGCCTCAAGTTTATTGGATATTTTTATTTTTGATAAATATAATTTAACCAATGAGTATGAAGACCCTGATTTTGCCTCTTGGTATTCGGCAATATCTACATTAAGTATTTTAATTTACTTATTTCTTTCTATTAAACATTTTAGAAATTATAAAAAATATACAGAGCTTACCACTTCTTTTGCTGATTTGGCCAGTTTAAAATGGTTAAGGAATTTTCTTTATGCATTTGGAATATTAACTATATTACCCATCATTAGAGACTTACTTTCAAATTTTGATTTCTTTGCAAAATTAAGATATTATGGTCCTTGGTATTATTATGTAGCATTTGCAATAGTTGTTTATTATATAGCGATTAATGCCTATCAAGCGGTTTATATGCATCTAAGGAAAATTGAATTCCAACCTCAGTTACTTTTGGCTTTTCAGGATTCTAACATTACTTTGAATGATAAGGAATTAGCTGAAAAAGAAAATGAACCTGTAATTTTACCTGTTGACCAAAAATTAACTTACCTGAAAAATGAATTATTGTCCTTGATGGAGGTAGAACTATTATTTGAACGTTCCGATCTTACATTAAACGAAGTTGCCATAAAACTAAAGACCAATGCTGTAATTTTAAGTAAGGTGGTTAACCAGCAATTTGCTTTAAATTTTAATGATTTCATCAATCAATATCGGGTAAATGCAGTAATTGAAAGACTTAAAGACCCAAAATTTAAAAACCAGACGTTATTGGCCATTGCTTTTGATGCCGGGTTTAACTCTAAAGCTACTTTTAATAGGGCATTCAAAAAATTTACCAATAAAAATCCGAAAGAATTCTTGACTTAGCATTTTGCTTCTTGAGGGCAATCTCACCGAATTGAGGATTTTCTCTCATACTCGTCATGTCGAGGCAACGAGACATCTCATTTGCAAGATTGCCATTTTACAAGATAATTCTTTTTGAGCTTACTGAATACCTATTAGTGAGATGTTTTCTACGCTAGCTAGCGGATCAACATGACGAAATCTTTAAAAATAAGATTGCCAAAAAGGAATTCTCTCCTGCAAATGCAAAACCACTAAATCCTGTTTATCTCTACTAATTAGTCTCATATTATAATTTGAAACTTATTTGCAGGTCTCAAATTATGATTTGAAGCGATGCGCCTTTGTTTTAGATACACCTTTGTGGAAACAAAAGAAAAGCATCATGAAAAAATTATTTACTTTAATTCTAATCATCGTTTCTGCAAGCGGATTTGCTCAGCAAAAAGACAGCATCGTTTTTAAAAAGGATAGCATTAAAACTCAAGCTTTAATGGAAGTAGTGGTTAAAACTACAATTCCTTTAGTACAGGTAAAAACAGATAAGATTTTATTAAATGTTGAGGCAATGCCTAATGCAGCTGGTGCTAACGCATTAGAATTATTAAGACAAGCTCCCGGAATTTCTATAGACGGGCAAGATAATATAAAATTGAGTGGTAAAAGCGGAATTCAGGTTTTGTTAGATGGCAGGTTGCAAACCTTAAGTTCACAACAAATTACCTCTTTGTTAAAAAGTACCGATGCAGCAAACATCAAAACCATTGAGGTGATTGCAAATCCATCATCTAAATATGATGCTGCCGGAAATGCTGGAATCATAAACATCATCTTTAAAAAATCAAATCAATATGGTACCAATGGAAGCCTGACTTATGGTTATCAAAAAATGGAACATTTTAGACAGAATTCTGCATTTAACATCAATACAAAAGGCAAAAATTTTAATGCATTTGCAAACGGTAATTATGATAATAGCTTACAATTTACCACGGTTAGTGATAATAGATATGTAGGCGATAAAACTTTTTTACAAAAAGGAATAGAAAAGCAAGGTTATAAAAACCCAGGTTTAAGAGCTGGAATAGATTATAATTTAAACTCGAAAAATAAAATAGGTGCAATTTTAAACTATAACAGAATATGGGACGATTTCCCTTCAGATGCTTCTACAACCATACAAAATGGAAATAGCAATAATCAGTTAAACACAATTACCACAGCTAATTTAACCGAAAACAGATTAGGTTCTAATTTAAACTATCAGTTTAAAGATACTAGTGGTACCACTTTAAATATTGATGCTGACTATTTAAATTATAAATCAAACTTGGGCAATTTGGTAAACAACACTTTTAGCAATAATGCTACATTAAATATATTTGATAATAATACCAAAACCAGTATTAATTTATTATCGGCAAAAGCCGATTTAAGTTTAAAAATTTTTAAAGACGGCACTTTAGAAAGCGGTATTAAATTTTCTTCTAGTAAAACAGCTAATCATTTAAAAACTACTCAAAATGATGGTAATCAAATTTTAAATCAGCTTAATGATTATAATTACAACGAAAAAATTTATGCAGCTTATTCCAGTTTCAATAAAACTTATAAAAAATGGAATTTACAAGCAGGTTTAAGAGCAGAGTTTACAAATAATAAGGGATTATCAACAAGTGGACAGCAAAATCAATCCGTTTTATCTGATAGTTCTTACCTAAATATGTTCCCGACTTTATTTTTAAGATACCAAGCTAATGAAAATCATTCTTTCGGTTTTTCTTATACCAAAAGGTTAAACCGCCCTTCATTTCAAGACCAAAATCCTTACGTTTACCGTACAGATTTTTATTATTCTGAACAAGGAAATCCTTATTTGCAACCAGCGTACACTCAAAGTTTTGGTTTAGATTTTACCTGGAAAGGGCAAACTCAAATCAAGTTAAATTATAATCAAACTAAAGATTTAAATGAAGAAATTATCACTCAAACTGGAGACCAAACTCTGGCAAAATGGGTAAATGCAGGTACAAGAAGTTTTGTAAATATTAATGTTAGTTCTCCATTTCAAATCAACAAAATATGGTCAGGATATTTATCTGTAGAACCTTATTATCAATTTTATAAAGCTGATTTAAGCAAATATGCAGGCTTAGCAAATATCAATAATGGCGGTTTCGGTTTCAATTCTTACATCAGTAATAACTTTGATTTAGGTAAAAATTGGAGTGGTACTTTAAGCAACTGGTTTAATTATGCAAGTCGCTCATCTATTTATAAAACCAAAGCAATTACCAGTGTAGATATTGCCTTTAAAAAGCAATTAACAGATAACAAATTAACTTTAAACTTTGCTTATCGCGATATTTTTAATACACAAAGATGGGCTCAAACTGCATTGATAGGAAGCATTAATCAATCAAGTGTTCGTAAATGGGAAAGTAGTGGAGCTTATGTTGGAATTAGTTATCGTTTTGGAAATCAAAAATTGAAAGCTGCTAGAAGCAGAGATTTAAAAACTGACGAACAAGAAAGAATTAAATCTAGGAATTAAAAAAATTTTTGAGTTAAGTCATTCTTAAAACATCCCAAAACCAAAAAAGCTTCACATTTCTGTGAAGCTTTTTCTTATGTGGTGCCTGCTGGGATCGAACCAGCGACACAAGGATTTTCAGTCCTTTGCTCTACCGACTGAGCTAAGGCACCCTACCATTCCCTTATTTGGTAATTGTTAGGGATTGCAAATGTAGGCTCTTTTTGTTAAAAAGCAAATTCTTTTAAAAAAAATCAGCATCATAAATCAATCTAACCGTCAAATATTTAAAAATCAGCAAATTAAATTTTAATTTAAGCTGCATGACTAATAAATTAAAAATATTATGCTTGCATAGCATATTTTTTAATCCTGTTTCTTTACCTTAGCTAATCACAAAACCAATTTAAATGATAAGTCAAATTATTTTTTCTTTAGCATTTATTGCCGCAGTAATTTTTTTTACGCTGCAAGTCAGAAAAATCATTCGCAATATAAATTTGGGTAAAGATGTTAATCGCTCAGATCGTCCTCAAGAAAGATGGGCAATTATGGTAAAAGTTGCTTTAGGCCAGAGCAAAATGGTGGTTCGCCCTGTTGCAGGTATCATGCATATTTTTGTTTATGTCGGCTTTGTAATTATCAATCTTGAAGTTTTAGAAATTATCATTGATGGTATTTTTGGTACACACCGTATATTTTCATTTTTAGGAAGCTTTTATAATTTCTTAATCGGTTCTTTTGAAATCTTAGCACTATTAGTTTTAGTTGGCGTTTTAGTTTTTTTAGCAAGAAGATTAATCATTGGCTTAAAAAGATTTTCAGGTGTAGAAATGACTGCCTGGCCAAAATCAGATGCACTTTACATTTTATTAATTGAAGTTTTATTAATGTCTGCATTTTTAACAATGAATGCTGCAGATTATAAACTCCAAATGCTAGGATATTCACATTATATCAATGCTGGTAGCTTTCCTATCTCAGGATTTTTAATAGGTTTATTACCTAATTCAACATCAGCATTAGAAATCATAGAAAGAAGCTGTTGGTGGTTTCATATTCTCGGAATTTTAGCTTTCCTAAATTACCTTCCATTCTCAAAACATTTCCATATTATTTTAGCTTTCCCAAATACCTGGTACAGCAACCTTAACAATAAAGGTAAATTCACTAATATGGATTCGGTGACTAACGAAGTTAAAGCCATGTTAGATCCATCATTTACTCCTCCCTCAACAGATGCAATTGGGCGTTTCGGGGCAAAGGATGTTCAAGATTTAAATTGGGTACAACTCATGAACTCCTATTCGTGTACAGAGTGCGGCAGATGTACGTCAGTTTGCCCGGCCAATCAAACTGGCAAATTACTCTCCCCTCGTAAAATAATGATGGATACTCGAGATCGTTTAGAAGAAGTTGGAGATCATAAAGCGAAAAATGGGAAAGATTATGACGACGGAAAATCTTTGTTAGATGATTACATTTCTCGGGAAGAAATTTGGGCTTGCACTACTTGTAATGCCTGTGTAGAAGCTTGTCCTATAAATATTGATCCACTTTCTATCATTGTAGATTTAAGGAGATACGCCGTAATGGAAGAATCTAATGTAACAGTAAGCCTAAATGCGATGTTTTCTAACGTAGAAAATAATGGCGCACCTTGGAAATATTCTCCCGCAGACAGGTTAAATTGGGCAGAGAAAGAGAACTGAGAATTGAAGAGATTAGATTCAAGAAATTTTTAAAATAATTTGGGCGTTTTAACACGCTATCCGCTATATCTTTTTTGAGAAAAACAAAAAAGGATGTCGCTACTATCGTTAACGCAATTGAACTAATGAACTCATTTTACTAATGAATATTGAACTAATTAAATGGAAATAACAGATATAAAAATCCCAACCATGGCCGAAATGACGGCTGCCGGAGAAAAACCAGAAATATTATTTTGGGTGGGTTGTGCAGGCAGTTATGATGAAAGGGCTCAAAGAATTACCAGAGCTTTCGCTAAAATACTAATTCATGTCGGGATAAAGTTTGCGGTATTAGGAACTGAAGAAAGTTGTACCGGCGATCCTGCAAAAAGAGCGGGCAATGAGTTTTTATTCCAAATGCAGGCCATGGTAAATATCCAGGTTTTAGATGGATATGATATTAAAAAAATTGTAACCGCATGTCCGCATTGTTTTAATACTATAAAAAATGAGTATCCTGGTTTAGGCGGCAATTATGAAGTTATCCATCATACCCAACTGATACAAGATTTAATTAATGAAGGTAGACTAAATGCAGAAGGCGGGCATTTTAAAGGAAAAAAAATAACATTCCATGATCCCTGCTATTTAGGACGTGGAAATGGTGTTTATGAAGCGCCGCGTAAAGCTTTAGAAATTTTAGATGCAGATTTAGTTGAACTTAAAAGATGTAAATCAAACGGATTATGTTGTGGCGCAGGCGGTGCACAAATGTTTAAAGAACCAGAAAAAGGGAAAAAAGACGTAAACATTGAGCGTATGGAAGATGTATTAGAATCTAATGCAAACGTTTTAGCTGTTAGTTGTCCTTTTTGCATGACCATGATGAATGATGGTATAAAACATTTCAATAAGGAGCAAGAAATTGAGGTTTTAGATATAGCAGAAATTACGGCAAAAGAAAATAATTTGTAACTATGCATCGATAAGGTTAAGTTTATATCATATAACCTTAATGTCGATATGATTAATATAGTTATTGCAGATGATCATAAATTATTTGCACAAGGTTTAGCTAACATTCTTGCAGAAGAACAAGATTTTACCATCAAAGCTATATTTAATGATGGAAGATCTATGATAGATTATCTAAGTAATCAATCTGCTCATGTAGCCATTATTGATTTGAACATGCCTCAATTTGATGGGAAAAGCACATTACTTAAACTTCATGAGAAGAAAATAGAGGTTAAAAAGCTGGTGCTATCAATGTACGCAGAGAAGAAACTTCTGGATGAGTGCATTAAAATTGGGATTGATGGCTATCTTTTAAAAGATGTAGAACCAGAAACCCTGATAGAAACTATTAAAAAGCTGGCCATAGGTAATTATGATTTTGATACCACAAGCGTTTTTAACAAAGACACTTCTAGCCTGTACTTTAAAGATGATTTTATTAATAAGTATAAGTTATCTAAAAGAGAAATTGAAGTTTTAAAATTAATTACAAATGGCTTAACCAATCATAAAATTGCTGAAAAACTATTTTTATCAACTTTTACAGTAGATACCCATAGAAAAAACATCATTCAAAAAATTGGAGTTAAAAATACCGCCGAGCTTGTTAAGTTTGCCTTTGAGCAAAACCTGGAGTAATGGAAAGGCTCACATAAAACTTATTAAAACGATTAAATCTTAAATTGTTTAATGTGAGCCAGTATCTTATTTAATCACAAAATCTTTATTAGTGAACCTATTTATCTTTAAAGATGAATCAGAATAAATACGATTAACAGGATACAATTTTATATTTCGTTTATCAAAAAAATCATTACTAATTTTATTTGCTTGATTAGCCTTTTCTTTTCCTTCATTTGTTAACATCCAACCCATAATTAAGGTGTGAGTTAACAATATCAAAAACATCCCAAATAAATAATATGTTTTACGCATTTAATGTAGAAGTTTAGAACAACTAAGATATTAAATATAGCTTGAAAAACAAATAGCTTAAACTGCTATTTAAAATTCAATTTTATCAATAAGAAATAGCTCCAATAATATCGTATTGGGTTATAATTTCAATTTTTCCGTTACTGTCTTCTACTAAGACAGCAGAATTTTCTTTATTTATTAATCCGGAGATTTTATCTATAGATGTGTTTAAGTCTACAAAAGGAAAAGACGCTGTCTGGATAGTAGACACTTTTGAAGATTTAATAGAAGGATTTTCTAATAAAGCTGTTAAAATATCGCTTTCTGTAACACGTCCAACAACCATCCCTTTTTGAGTTACAGGTATTTGAGAAATGTATAAAGCTTTCATGGTATTAATTGCTTCTAAAACAGTTTTTTCACTATCGATAGTTACCATTTCTTGAGGCTCTCTTTTTGATAGTATAGATTTAGCGGTTAGTTTTTCATCTTCTAAAAAACCTCTCTCTCTTAACCAATCATCATTGTACATTTTACCCATGTAACGTGTACCATGATCGTGAAAAATAACCACCACCACATCTTCTGGCTTTAAATGTTCTTTTAACTGAAGCAATCCTGCAATAGCTGCTCCGGCAGAGTTACCTGCGAAAATTCCTTCTTTACGGGCAATTTCTCTTGTCATTAATGCAGCATCTTTATCCGTTACTTTTTCAAAACGGTCTATCAAATCAAAATTCACGTTTTTAGGTAAAAAATCCTCTCCAATACCTTCTGTGATGTAAGGATAAATTTCTTTCTCATCCATTATACCTGTCTCTTTATATTTTTTAAAGACAGATCCATAAGTATCAATTCCCCATAGCTTAATATTTGGATTTTTCTCTTTCAAATATTTGCCCGCACCAGAGATTGTTCCTCCTGTGCCAACACCAACTACTAAATGAGTGATTTTACCTTCTGTTTGCTCCCAAATTTCCGGACCTGTTTGTTCGTAATGAGCGGCAGAATTAGAAAGATTATCATATTGATTAGGCTTCCAGGAATTAGGAGTTTCTTTTTCTAATCTTGTAGATACAGAATAATAAGACCGTGGGTCTTCTGGTTCTACATCTGTTGGGCAAACAATTACCTCTGCACCAAATGCTTTTAGCGCATCTACCTTTTCCTTAGATTGCTTATCTGTAGTGGTAAAAATACATTTATAGCCTTTTATAACTGCTGCAATGGCCAATCCCATTCCGGTATTTCCAGATGTTCCTTCAATAATAGTTCCTCCGGGTTTAAGCTTACCGCTTTTTTCTGCATCGGCAATCATTTTAATTGCCATACGGTCTTTAATAGAATTACCAGGATTGGTTGTTTCTATTTTGGCAAGCACTGTTGCTTCAATGTCTTTTGTGAGTTTATTCAACTTTACTAAAGGTGTATTGCCTATAGTTTCTAAAATATTATTGTACCACATAGTTGTAAAGTTAATCAAATAAAGAATTTTGATTGTTCAAAATAAGGTAAGGATTTGCAAAGCAAACATTATTTTTATTTTTTCTGAATAATGAAATTATGTTCTTTAAGGCTTTAAAAAAAATCCCTAAATCAAAATTTTAATTAAGTAGAATATAAATAGTTTCTAATCCTAAGAGTAGTGGACATCTTAAATTAGGTTAAAATATATTGATGTTTCTAAAACTTATAGTTTTATGGAGAATATTTAATATAAATAAGTGCGGATGTTTGTAAATTAGATGTAATGTAAACTTTTTGCTGATTTACGCCGTCATCTACCTCCATCAAACAGGTATTTGGAGGTATTTTGCCAAGGTTATGGGCATATACAATTAACTCATTTACACTTACAAAGGGGCTTAGTTCTATTTCTTTTAGTTTAGGTTTACTTTTAATTCTAGTTCGCTCAATAATTGGGAATCTGTTTAAATAAACAGAAATAATATCACCATCTGTCACTTCATAATCATGTATCCTTAAAGTGATTTTCTTGCTTTTGACATATATTAATGAGGGTTTACTCAAATTGGTATTAAGAAATAAATCATCAACAGCACCCTGTGATTTTATTTCTTTAATAATTTCTTTAGAAAGTAAAGAACTGGATAAGTCATTGATTTTATTTAAGTAAACAATTCCTGGTTCGCAATTTACTCCAGGTTCAACATCTCCTAACCAAGGCCCTTTAAGTTTGTTAATGGAATCTTTTGAAGATAACTCTAAAACCATTTCTTTTATGCAAAAAGATTCATTAGTAATAGGCTTATTATTTATGAGCAATTTTAATTCAGTAAGTTTTAGCTTATTTTGTTCTACCGAACCCACAAAATTCATTTTTCCAAGAAATTGCAAGAATTCGCTTCCAAATAAAAATGCATTTCCTGTTACAATTCCATCCTTATCATCCCGTACATCTAATACGTAATTGGAGTTAAGTTCTTTGCCTTCTGCTGTGATGTAACCAACCCATATCCCTTTAAATTGTGCCAACACAATTGTTGGGCAAATCATTATTATGAATAAGAGTAAGCGAATCACTATTTGTGTCCTTTAAAATTAAAATAAATAGCACCTGTATATTTAAAATCTGAAGAAAGATAAATAACATGAGTTTTATCGCCATCAATAACTGTAATAGAGCAGGTATTTGGAGGAATGCGACCTAAATTCTCAGCATAAATCAATAACTCATTATTAATAAATTGTTTACTTAGTTCTAAAGTGAATGTCTCAGGATTTTTTCTTACCATTACCTTTTCTGCAATGGTATCCCCATTAAATATAATGGTAATTTTGTCTCCATCTACTTTTTCATAATCATTAATCGCAATTTGTATAACCTGATTTTCTACATCAACTTCTTCTATTAGGTTTACTTTAGTTTGATTTAGAGAATCAGCGAAAGCTTGATATTGAGTAGGTACTGTTGTTTGAATATGCAGGGAATCGTTTTTAGACAAAGATATTAACCCAGGCACACATTCTAAAACCTCTCTTTTATCTCCAAAAACATCGGTAAAGAGCTCATCAATCCCCAATTCGTCTTTAGCATATGTGCTTCCGTCCCACCTACCTGTTAATGTTTCTAAACCGACAGTATTTTTATATTTTAAAATGAAGTTTTTAATACAAAGAAAATAATCTGGAGGGAGGATTTTTTCTATAACTCCGTATCTAAATTCGCTTAAATAAATAGAATCTTTCTCAAAATAACCCGAAAAACTTAATTTACCAACTACAACATTTCCTAAATAAGCATTAGATACCCCAGTAATCTTCTTATTTTTTTGAGTGATATTAAGTTCTAAAACATATTGAGGAGCATAACCACCACTATCCTGAGTTAGTTTTCCTTTCCAAAAACCGGTTAAATCCTGGGCGTTTAATATAAAGGGAAAGAAGAATAAGAGTAGTATTAGTTTTCTCATATTGGTTATTTAAATCAAGTTACTGATTTATAACTTTATAGAGAAATTAGATTTTATTTTTTTCTTTAGCAACTCCAGGAGCGTTGTAATAGTTATTTATTTTATAAAACATTAAATCTGCTATACTCACTGCTCTTTGTTTGGCATCATTTGCAATTTCACCTTCAAAATTTTCATCAACGGTTTCAATAAATAAATATTTCCATTGATTAAACATTTCAGGAGTTAACTTAATTTTTTGGTTCAATTTAAAATGGGCATCCATAGGGTTTCCTTTGTAGCCAATTTTTCCTAATAAAGTAGATTCCCAAAACGCATACATAATTGGTAAATGATGGCTCCAGTTTACTTTTGCAACATCATTAAACACATGTCCTAAATCTTTATCAGCAATAGCCTTATCATAAAAAGAATCTACCAATAACTTTATATCACTATGGTTTTCAATATCCTTTTTCATCATAAACTTTATTTGCTTAATGTTAAAGTTAGGTTTTTATAATCTATTAAGGCATTATAATCCATTAAAATATCTCCGCCTAAAACACCAATTACTGGCGGTAAATTTAATTTTTCATAAGCAAACTTGATAGATGATAAATCGAAAACTGGAGCTTCGTAATTTTCAATAATTAATTTACCTAATTTTAATTCATGACAAATCACATAATATCTTTCCATAGTAGTTGTACCTAAACCAATTGCATGATGATCAGGAATATGTATAATCTGATCTTCAGAAGCAAAACCAGAAACAATCTCCATATCAAAAGCAGATTTTGAAGCACCTGTGTCTAAAACAGCTTTGAAAATTTGCCCGAAAACAAAAACTTCCACCAAAAGGTGGAAGCCGTCTCCTTGTAAGTCAATTAACTCTAAGGGTAATTTATATTTTTTCATTTCTGATTAAATCAGATTAGAATCTGTCAGAACATTATTCATATTTCTAACCGCATCCGCACTTTTATTAAATTGTGCTTGTTCATCATCAGATAATTTATAATCGATAATTTTTTCCCAACCATTTTTACCCAATACAACCGGCACAACTAAAGAAATATCTTTTTGGCCGTATTCACCATCTAAAGCAACACCGCAAGAAATTAATTTTTTCTCATCTCTAACAATAGATTCTACCATTGCAGCCGTCCCTGCTCCTGGTGCATACCATGCAGAAGTTCCAATTAATTTGGTTAATGTAGCTCCACCAACCATTGTATCTGCCACTACTTTATCTTGTTGTTCTTTACTCAATAATTGCGTTACCGGAATACTATTCCATGTAGCGTGATGAATTAAAGGAATCATGGTTGTATCTCCATGGCCACCTATTACTACGGCATTTAAATCTGAAGGAGAACATCCTAATTCCTGACTTAAATAATATTTAAAACGAGCTGAATCTAATGCACCCCCCATACCTAAAATTCTTTCTTTAGGTAAACCTGATGTTTTTAAAGTCAAATAATTCATGGTATCCATTGGATTAGAAACCACAATGATGATAGTATTTGGAGAATATTTTAAAATGTTTTCTGTTACTGATTTTACGATACCTGCATTAGTACCAATCAATTCTTCACGAGTCATTCCTGGTTTACGAGGCAAGCCGGATGTAATCACAACAACTTCAGAATCTGCGGTAGCAGCATAATCATTAGTTACACCTTTTATTTGAGTGTCAAAACCACAATAAGATGCCGTTTGCATCATATCCATTGCTTTACCTTCGGCAAAACCTTCTTTAATATCTAACAAAATTAACTCTCTTGCTAATTCTCTTCTTGCAATGTTATCAGCACAAGTTGCGCCTACTGCACCTGCCCCAACTACGGTAATTTTCATGATTTATATCGTTTTTATGTTATAATTAATAAACTTCCCGAAGTTAAGTAAACCAACTTTTAAATAAAATTTTTAAATGGATTGATTGTAAATTTATTACTGGTTTAACATTGGAAACAAATGAATTTTAATTTTTAATTAATTCAGATTGTCATGCAATGGCAATACAAATCATTTTAAAACTAATTTTTATAAAATCTATTAATTTTGCCTTGCGATGGTAAAGTCATTAATCATATAAAACTATCTCCTTAAAGTTTATGGGTTTCATTTTAAATAAAGTTGATACGGTTGACACGATAAGTCCTGCAGATTTTAAAAAAAATTATTTGGATAAACGCCGACCAGTTGTGATTAAGAATTTAACCAAAGATTGGCCAGCTCGTGAAAAATGGACAACTGATTATTTTAAATCTATTGCTGGAGATTTAGAAGTACCTCTTTATGATAACTCCAAAGCTGATCCATCAAAACCCATCAATGCAACTGCTGCAAAAATGAAATTAAAGGATTATTTAGATTTGATTAAAAGTGAACCTACAGAATTACGTATTTTCTTTTTTAACTTTTTTAAACATGTACCTAGCTTAATTAATGACATCATCATCCCTAAAGATTTAATGGGTGGCTTTATAGAAAGTATGCCAGCTATGTTTTTTGGCGGTTCTAATTCGGTAACATTTTTACATTACGATATAGATTTACCTCATATTTTTCATACTCATTTTGGAGGCAAAAAACATGTTATCCTTTTTGAAAATAAATGGAAAAGACGCTTATATTGCTTGCCGAATGCTACTTATGCTTTAGAAGATTATGATGTTTTAAATCCTGATTTCGAAAAATTCCCTGCTTTAAAAGGTGTACAAGGAGAAGAAGTTTTTCTAGAACATGGTGATACTTTGTTTATGCCAACAGGTTATTGGCATTGGATGAAATATATTGATGGGTCTTTTTCTTTAAGTTTAAGGGCTTGGGACGCATCTATAAGTAGGAAGGCGCAAAGTGTGTTTAACTTGGTTACGAAAGGTGGTATTGATAGTGTTATTAAAATGCTTTTTAAAGAAAAATATGCTCAATATCGTGAAAAAGTAGCCATCAAAAGAGCTGAAAAAGCTTATAAAGCAGGGAAATTATAATTTTTTTATTAATCAATAAAATTTGCATAAGGCGGATTTTTTTGCTCCATTTTTACCCAAACAAATTACAGTCTAAAAACATTAAGTTTAATTAGCATTATGTATTTTTGTGCAATATGATAGAACTTCCTGTTATACCGGTAAATCAAAAGCAGCGTAAACCAGATTGGTTAAGGGTAAAACTCCCGATAGGTAAAGAATATGCCCATGTGCGTGGTTTAGTTGACGAGCATAAACTTCATACCATTTGTGAAAGTGGTAATTGCCCAAATATGGGCGAATGTTGGGGTGCTGGAACGGCAACTTTTATGATTTTAGGTAATATTTGTACTCGTTCTTGTTCTTTTTGTGCGGTTGCAACAGGCAGGCCTTTAGCTGTAGATTTAGATGAACCAAATCGGGTTGCTAATTCTATCAAATTAATGAATGTTAAACACGCCGTAATTACTTCTGTAGATAGGGATGATATTAAAGATGGGGGTTCTATAATTTGGGCAGAAACTATAGAAGCAATAAGAAGAGAAAGCCCACAAACAACCATGGAAACTTTGATTCCGGATTTCAGGGGGATTTGGGATAATCTTTATCGTGTTTGCGAAGAGAAACCTGAAGTAATTTCTCATAATATTGAAACTGTAAGAAGATTAACCAAAGAGGTAAGGATACAAGCCAAATATGATAGAAGTATGGAGTGCTTAAACCGTATTTCTGAATTTGGTTTAAGAACAAAATCTGGTATCATGTTAGGATTAGGAGAAACCGAAGCAGATGTTTTAGAAACGATGGCAGATTTAAAAGAAGCTGGGGTACATGTACTAACCATAGGACAATACTTGCAACCATCTAAAAATCACCATCCGGTAATGGATTGGATACACCCGGACCAGTTTGCATTTTATAAAGAAAAGGGAAGGGAAATGGGTTTTAAATATGTGGAAAGCGGACCTTTGGTACGGTCTTCGTATCATGCTGAAAAGCATCTATTTGATTTTTAAAAATTCCTATTTACCTTAGACCAAATTGTGATAAATACCAAAAGAAAATTTTTAGAAGAACCCGATTTAATTCTTGCTTTACAAGAAAGAAAAAAAATTGGTGCCGACGCTTTATACGAAATGTATTCCGGCTCATTAATGGGTATTGTACAGCGAGTAATTGAAGATAAGGAAATTGCAGAAGATGTTTTACAAGAAGGATTGATCAAAATCTGGAATGGCATCCAACAATATGATCCTACAAAAGGGCGCTTATTTACTTGGATGGTAAATGTAATGCGTAATCTGGCGATAGATAAAGTAAGGTCTAAAGATTATAGAAATCATTCTAAAAACCAAGACATAGAAAACCACGTAAATTCGATAGACGAGCGTAGAAACTCTGAATACAAACCTGAGCATCTTGGTGTTAAAGATCTTCTCCAAAAGTTAAGACCTGAACAAAAAGTGATTGTAGATATGATCTATTTTCAAGGTTTTACACATGTAGAAGTTTCTGACGAATTAGCAATTCCATTAGGAACTGTTAAAACACGTTTGAGAATGGGAATTATTGAATTACGTAAATATTTTAAATAAATTGGAAAATATTAAATCATACATCGAATCGGGCATTTTAGAACTTTATGTTTTAGGAGACCTTAACGCTGATGAAAGATCAGAAGTTGAGGCGATGTCTAAGCTGCATTCTGAGGTGAGAGACGAATTGGAGCAGATTGAGATTGATTTGGGCAATATTGCAGAAAGTTTGCAAGTAATGCCTTCTGATAATGTGAGAGAAGGATTTTTTAATTCTATTAAATTTTCTGATGAGGAAATTATTAATCCTATAGCATCAAAGCAAGAAGCAAAAGTTGTCTCTATTACACAAAAACCTACAAACTTTTATAAATATGCCTTTGCAGCGAGTTTAGCTTTATTAGTGGTTAGCATTATTGCATTGGTTAATGTAAATAACAGTTTAAATAATACCAAACAACAAATTATTGCCTTACAATCTAGTAATCAAAACTTTGCAAACAGAGTAAATTATTTAAATCAAGAAGTAACAAAAACTACTAGTGCTTTAGATATTTATAGTAATACCGATTATAAAATGGTAAAACTTGATGGTACTGATAATGCCAAGGGCGCTAAAATAATGGTTGCATTTAATTCTAAAATGCAAAAGGTTGGATTGGATATGAAATCTATGAATATGCCAAAAAATGATTCGGAACATCAGTATCAATTATGGGCTTTAGTAGATGGTAAACCAGTAGATTTAGGTGTTTTTGATATGGATGGAAATCAGATTGGATTTAAAGAAATGAAAAACATTGGTCAAGCTCAAACTTTTGCAGTAACTCTTGAACCTAGAGGTGGAAGCGTTAATCCAACATTAGAAAAATTAATGGTTATCGGTAATATTTAAGGCGTTAACCATTCTCCTATAAAGCCAGATTTTTGTATAAAAAATCTGGCTCTTTTATTTAATTCCTTATTTATAATTAACCAATCAATTTCTAATATTTCATTATAAACAACTGCAAAATTTTGATAAAAATCTTCAGTATGGTTTATCCAATCTTCCTCTAAATAAGTGGAAAAATCGATTGATGCTGATGATGGAGATTGTTTTGCTGCATAATCCCTTCTATTTTCTGGTTTTATCTTTTCCCAATATTTTAAACTGATATCATCATGATGATGAATAGTAGATTTAGTCTTTATCCTTAACTGCTCTTTTAAAACTCCATCATAAAACATAAAGGAAACTGTTGGATTATTTTTTATTTGGTCTATTTTAGGTGAACGAAAGTCTGTGTAAAATACTAAAGTGTTATTATTTTCATTAAAATCTCTTAAAACAACTGTCCTTAACTCTACTTCATTTTCATTTATAGATCCAATAACTGGGAGATGAAAATTGCTTTTGTTAGACGTAGCTTCCTTAAGATGATTTAAACAATCTTGAAATATCTTATTTAGTTCTTTTTGCATTTTTAAGATTTATAAGGCGTTAACGATAGAAACGGCATCCTTTTTTTGCTGTTGCCACAATGCAAGTTGCAAAAAAAGATATAGTGGATAGCGTGTATAAACGCACAAAATATTTTAATTATTTGATGCTTGAAGATTAGTTTACTTTCCAGCTAATAATTCCCTCATCACATAAGGTAAACTTTTAATCAAATTTGTAGCCGGCACTACATACATTTTTTGGGCTAGTTGCTCTCCGGCAAAACCATGAGTAAATACGGCTAACTGTACCGCCTTTTCAATTGGGTAACCTTGGGAAATCATGCTGGTGATAATTCCTGTTAAAGCATCTCCCATACCTCCGCTAGCCATTGCTGGTGAACCTGTAGAGTTGAAATAACAAATTCCTTCTGGTGTAAAAATCATGGTATATCTGTTTTTTAAAACGATATAAACTTTATATTCTACAGCTTTTTTTAAAGCTTTTTCTATCCTTTCCCACCAGCTATTATGCGTTCCAAATAACCTATCAAACTCTTTCATGTGCGGTGTAAAAACAGAATTTTCTGGAACTAGTTTTAACAATTCCTGATTTTCTCCAATCATATTAATGGCATCCGCATCAATAACCATTGGTTTCTTATAATTATTTAAAACAGTTTTTAAAATCTGTAAACTATTTTCGTTATTCCCTAAACCTGGTCCAATTCCAACCACTTTAAACTTCTCCCAATCTAAATCGTCTAGAGTTGCTCTATTGGTAAACATTGCTTCTGGAATTCTAACATTTAAGGCTTTTAAGCCCGACTCTGGAATCATTGAAGAAGTTAAACCTGCTCCGCATTTAACACAAGCTTCACTAGCAATTAAAGCAGCTCCCATCGTTTCATCATCGCCTGCAATAATTAATGCATGACCAAGCATTCCTTTATGCTCAAAAGGTTGGCGGGCTTTAATGTAATGTTGAATATCACCTTTCCAAAACCAATAATAAGGGGAAGAGGTGCTTTGGATATAATTTTCATCTAAACCAATATTTACTACTTTCCATTCTTTGATGTAAGGACTAGAAATTGGAAGTAAAAAATTAAGTTTCGGCCGTTGAAAAGTAACGGTCCAATCAGATTTTATAATAACATCATTAAACAATTCTCCTTCGCAAGGCATTCCTGTGGGTACATCAACAGAAACTTTATAACCTGAAAATTGATTGATCTTTTTAACTACTTTTTCCCATTCTTTTTCTAAAGGCTTATTTAAACCCGAACCAAATAAAGCATCAATCAAAATATCACATTCTTGATATTCTATTTCTTCTGCCGATTTAAAATAGAAAATGGAAGTATCTTTTTGTTGTAAACGCTCTAAATTAAGTTCAAAATCTTCAGACGATTTATCGGAAATATCTGCAATAAAAACTTTTATTTGTGAATAGCTTTCGTCAATCAACATCCTTGCAATGGCTAAACCATCACCACCGTTATTGCCTTTTCCGCAAAAAATTAAGATCTGCTTTTTACGGTCGGGTAGTTTTTCGATAAAAATTTTTACGAATGCTTTTGAAGCCCGTTCCATTAGTTCCGATGATCGGATGGGCTCGTTAATTACTGTATAATGATCGGCTTCTTTTGTTTGTGATGCGGTAAGTAATTTAAGCATATAAAATTGTTATTTGACTGTAAAACAGCAAATTCTGTGCTAATGTTTTTTATACATAAGAGTTTTAGGTATAATCTTACAGCATATAGAATAATATTATAAATTAAAACATAAATAATATTAATATTGTGAATCTTTAACGACGATTTTCAATCTTTAAAATGAAAAAAATAATTCCTGCCTTAATCATTTGTTTATTTGTAATAAACGGTTGTAAGGTTCAAAATGAGAGTAGTAAATGGTTTCAAAAACAACCTATTTCTACAGGATTAATACCACAAGTTTCTCATTTAACAGATCAAAAAGAATTTGAAAAACAATACCAAGCAAATAAAGCAGTTTGGGATAAATCGTTTGAGTTTATGAAAAATAACGATTTAGAGAAAATGGCACCCGGCAAATATCCTATTGATGGAGAAAATGCGTATGCAAGCATCACAGAAATAGTAGATAAACCTATTGAAAAAACAAATTGGGAATCACATAAAAAATACATCGATTTACAATATATTATCTCTGGAACGGAAAAAATTGGTTTAGCGCCATCTGCAACTGCAACAATTACTAAACCTTATAATTCAGAAAAGGATGTTGCTAATTATAAAATTGATGATGGAATTTTTGATATAGCGACTCCTAAAGTCTTTTATCTATTTTTTCCAAGTAATGCTCATAGACCTAATATTATGGTAAATGAGGAAAAAGTTAAGAAACTAGTAATAAAAATAAAGGTGGCGGAGTAGGCTTTATACTTATTTCTTATCTAACCATATTTTAATGAGGCTTTTTGTAGGAAATCTTTACATTTCCTATACCTTCTTTATCCATATTGATTTTATGTGCAGCTTTTTTAGAAAGATCTATAATTCTACCAGCTACAAACGGACCTCTGTCATTAATCTTCACCTTTACAGATTTTCCATTTCTTAAATTAGTGACCTTCACTTTTGTACCAAAAGGCAAAGTCTTATGTGCTGCTGTGAGTTTTGAGTTTCTAAACTTTTCTCCCGATGCCGTTTTTCTGCCGTTAAATTTATCGGCATAAAAAGAAGCTTTGCAAGTTTGCGATATTTTTGGAGTACAAGATGAAAAGATAACTAGAACGAATATTACACCATATTTAAGCATCCTCAAATTTGATAAAATTGATTGCATTCACAAAATCAATTTTACCAATTAGCTTTAATAAGCCAATTCTAACTCATTCTTATTGAGATTAAAAGCCTCTGCCAATAATCTGTAAGAATTAAAACGATCTTCTTTAGTTTCTGTGAAAGTGGACATCAAAATTTCTTCGGTGTCAAAATCCTGAGCGATTTGATTTAATTTTTCCACCATTTCAACAGGGTTACCAACAGCCATTCTTTGTCTGTTATGTAAAACTCTTTGCCATTCTTGAGCATCATATTCTTCATCCTTAATATCATCATAAGAATAAATAGAATTAAACTGTCCTCTCTCAAAACTCAGTAAACGATAATCCATCAATGCTTGAGCTCTTTTCACCTTTTCCTCGTCATCAGAACAAAAAGCGAATATGCCAACACTGGTTTGTGGTTGACTCAACTCATTAGAAGGTTTAAATTTTTCTTTATAATTTTTGATTGCCGCCGCTGCTCCTACAGGATTTATAAATTGTGCAAAAGAAAGAGACATTCCAAAATGGGCTGCTAATAACGCACTCTCACCGCTTGAAGTTAAAATCCAAAGATTTGGAGCTGTCTCGATAATAGGAATCGCTTTAACATTAGATTCTCCAATGCCTTCTAAAGGTTCATCGTTTAATAAACTTTTTAAATCCCTTAATTGCTGAATATAATTTTGAGGATTAAAATCATTTGATGGATTTAATAAATGGGCCGTTAACCTATCTCCTCCAGGTGCTCTTCCCATTCCTAAATCTACCCTGCCTGGATAAAGTGCTTCTAAAACCCTAAAGTTTTCTGCAACCCGAAGCGTACTATGATTAGGCATCATCATGCCACCAGAACCTAATTTTATTCTTTTGGTTTCTGCTCCTAAACGGGCAATCATAATTTCTGGTGAACCTGTTGCTAATGTTTTTGAGTTATGGTGTTCACTCAACCAATATCGGGTATAACCCAACTCATCGGCAAGTTTTGCTAATTCTATGGTTTCTTGTAAAGATTCTTGAGCATTGCTTCCTTTACGGATTGGCGTTTGATCAAGAATACTAAGTTTTATGTTTTTCATTATATATCAAATATAAAGAACATAAACACTAGCTAAAAAGCAATAAAGATTTGTTACTTTTTATTGACTGATAAATGAGTTTGTAAAGATAAATGAACAAAAACGATGTGATTTAAAATAAAAAAACCACTTCCCGAATAAGGAAGCGGTTTTTTTTATTTGCAAAGTCTTTGTTCTTTGCTCTTTTATCTCAGATTATTTTCTGTTTTTAAAATATTTAAAGTCTTTACCGATAAATTTGGCTGTCTTACCTAATTCTTCCTCAATACGTAATAGCTGATTATATTTTGCAATCCTATCGGAACGTGAAGCAGAACCTGTTTTAATTTGTCCGCAATTTAAAGCAACAGCTAAATCTGCTATGGTTACATCTTCTGTTTCACCAGATCTGTGAGACATTACAGTGGTATAGTTAGCTTGTTGAGCCATCGCAACCGCATTGATAGTTTCTGTTAAAGAACCAATTTGGTTTACCTTAACCAAGATTGAATTCGCAGTATCGTTATCAATACCTTGTTTCAATTTTTTAACGTTAGTTACAAAAAGATCATCACCAACTAACTGAACTTTATCGCCCAATCTTTCTGTTAATAATTTCCAACCGTCCCAATCGTTTTCGTCCATACCATCCTCAATAGAAATGATTGGATATTTATCGGCTAAAGAAGCTAGATAGTCAACTTGTTCTGCACTGGTACGTTTTACACCTTTTACACCTTCAAATTTAGAATAATCGTAAATTCCATCCTTATAAAACTCAGAAGAAGCACAATCAAAAGCTAAGCAAATATCAACACCTGGTTTGTAACCAGCTTTTTCAATCGCTTTCATAATGGTTTCAACACCATCTTCGGTTCCTTCAAAAGTTGGCGCAAAACCACCTTCATCACCTACTGCAGTAGAAAGACCTCTATCATGTAATATCGCTTTTAGGTTATGGAAAACTTCTGTTCCCCAACGTAATGCTTCAGAAAAAGAAGAAGCACCAACTGGCATGATCATAAATTCCTGGAAAGCGATAGGCGCATCAGAGTGCGAACCACCGTTTACAATATTCATCATTGGAATAGGAAGTGTATTAGCATTTACACCACCAATATAACGGTACAAAGGCTGACGGCTTTCTTGTGCTGCCGCTTTAGCAACCGCTAGAGAAACACCTAGAATAGCGTTAGCTCCTAAATTTCCTTTATTTTCTGTCCCATCAAGATCTATCATTAACTGATCAATAGCGTTTTGTTCAAAAACATCTACTCCTCTTAAAGCTTCAGCAATTTTTTCATTTACGTTTGCAACAGCTTTTAAAACGCCTTTGCCCATATAAACAGATTTATCTTTATCTCTCAGTTCAACAGCTTCCCATTGCCCTGTAGAAGCGCCAGAAGGCACTGCTGCTCTTCCTAAAATTCCGTTTTCAGTTATTACATCTACCTCAATGGTAGGGTTTCCTCGGCTATCAAGGATCTGTCTTGCATGTACATCAAGAATTAAACTCATGTTATTATATTTTTGAAATGATCTGGTTTACACTTAGTGTTAAAATTACACTAAATTACAAAATTTTGTTCGTTGCGCAAATATAATAATTGTTTTAAAGGCTTAAGATTAACAATTTATTAAGTTATTTTTTTTGAAAAGGTGCTGTTTCTTAATAAACAATGTCAGTCCCGCTTTCCACTTATACTGCACAAGGCATTAGCCACAGGCCGGTATCCGCTGCTATCGGGTTTAATAATTCTGGTTTACCATAATTTATCAACACCTATTTTTGGTGCTATTTTTGACTCCAATTAACATCAACTATAAAAAATTATCAAATCACGCAAAATTTATAAAAATGGGAAGAAAAAGAATTTCAGAAAAAATAGAAATAGCATTAAACGATCAAATGACAAGAGAAGCCTATCAAGCACAAGTTTATCTTTCTTATGCGTCTTGGGCAGAAATTAACAGCTATACTGGAATAGCAACTTTTTTATACAAACATGCCCATGAAGAACGTGAGCATATGTTTAAGTTCATAAAATATATTAACGGTCGTGGAGGAGAAACAAAAATTGAGGCTATAAAAGCACCACCTGCAAATCCTGCAAACATAGGGGATTGTTTAAACAAAGTTCTTGATCATGAGATTGGTAATTCTACTCACATAGACAATATTGTGAATTTGGCACACGAAGAAAAGGATTGGGCAACTTTTAATTTCGGCCAATATTTTGTTAAGGAACAAATTGAAGAAGAAGCTTTAATTAACAGTTTATTAGATAAATATAGCCTAGCTTCAACAGATAAAAGTCACAATGTTAATTTTTATGATTTAGATAAAGATTTGAGTAGTGCATCACAGGAAGGAACATTGCCAAGAGAAGAAACATTTTAGTAAAAAAATTCTTGGTCCTTTATTTGGAGTAATTTAATCATGGAAAAGTTATATACAGCGGTAGTTACTGCAAAAGGTGGTCGTGATGGTCATATAAAATCTGATGACGGCGTTATAGATATGGATTTAAAAGCGCCAAAAGCAATGGGTGGTGAGGATGGTTTTCCAAATCCAGAATTATTATTTGCTGGTGCATGGGGAAGTTGCTATTTAGGTGCATTAGGTTCTGTAGGGAAAAGAGATGGTGTTGATGTTAAAGAAGCAACAGCAGAAGTTCATGTTTCTTTTAATCAAGAAAGTGAAACTTCTTATCAATTATCTGCTCAATTAGATGTTCACATTCCGGGTGTTGATTTAGAAAAAGCTCAAAAAATGGCTGATGCGGCACATAAAGGTTGTCCGTATTCTAAAGCAACAAAAGGAAATATACAGGTTGTTGTAAAAGCAGTCTAAATTTTATAAAGATTTTAGAGCCAAAGATTAAAAATCATTGGCTCTTTTTTTATGATTTAGATTCAGAAAAAGCAATTAAAACAGCACCTGCAACCATTATGGATGCACCTACCACTAATTGCCAGGTCAGTTTTTCTTTTAAAAAAATAACCGACAAAATTATGGCAAAAACAAGTGCTAACCTTTCAATGGTCATTACATAAGAAGCTGGCCCCATAGAAAGTGCTTTATAAGAAAACATAGTTGCAAGTGTTGTAGTAATACCAGCTCCAATTAAAAGCATCCAAGCTTTATTATCTATTTCTTTTATTTCAGAAAATAGATTTTGAAATGCTACAAAGCCCCAAGTAATACAAATAATAAATACAGCTTGAATGGCAAATGCCAAATTAGAATCTACGTTTTTAAGACCTGCTTTTGTTAAAACAATAGTTAAGCCAGCACATACTGCCGCTAATAATGCCCAAATTACCCACATAAGTTTTTCAATAGATATAGTAGAAATAATTATAAATAAATCAATTGATTAATTTATTTACAATCTGCTGGTTCAAAAACAAAGCCATTTTTGAAAATGATGGGTACACTTTTCTTAAAATACGTTCTACCAACATAAACCTCTAATTCTCCCGCCCCTTGTAATAAGTTATTTCCTTGCATCAAAAAAACCTGAGGATTTTTATATTCGGTTCCTTTCAATTTAAAAGTATAATCAACAAATAAAGTGTCACCTTTAAATTCTCCTATAACTGTACCGCTTGTGTTTTCTTTATCTTTAAACTTGAAGGTCAGCTCACCTACCACTTTTTTCCCGTTTTGATCATAGTTTAATGTTGCAGTATCCGTATTACTAATAGCTCTAAAGCAACTTGCGTTCTTCATCGTAAAAGTTTCAACAGAATCTTTGGATTCTGCTTTTTTAGAATTTGAGTTGCAGCTTGATAAAATTATTAAACTTACTACTCCAACTGTTAAAAATGGATTTTTCATGATGATTGATTAAATGATGGGTTAATATTCTAAATTAAACCTTTTAATCTTAAAAAGAGATTAAGGAAGGAAATAATCCAAACACAATTATTGCTAACGCAATTAAACCAGTTAAAACAATCAAGAAATTTGAAGTTGGTTTTTCTTTGAATTCGATTTCCGACTTTTTTATGAATAAATATAAAGGGATTTTTAGATAATAGAAAAGTGAAATCACGGTGGTGATAGCTGCAATGATTAATAAAACAGCAATCCAAATATCGGCGGAAGCCAGATTGATTAAAGACGAAAATACTAAGAATTTAGCAATAAACCCTGCTGTTGGAGGTAAACCGATTAAGGAAACCATTAAGATTACTAGTGCTATTGAGATTGACTGAACAAATTTTCCTAAACCTTTGTAATCTGAAATAAGAGTCGCTCTAAATTTATTTTCTAAATGAGCAAAAGACATTAAAGTTCCAACGTTCATCAACAAATAAATGGCTAGATAGAATAGCAGAGCATTCAAAATCATCATCTGCGGCAGTAAAAACAACATTAAAATAAAACCTGTATGCCCAATGGAAGAATAAGCCATCATCCTTTTTGGATTGTCTTGAAATATTGCAATGGTATTTCCTAAAATCATTGATGCAGCCGCAACCATTAAGATTAATTGATTAAAAACCGAATTGTTTAGACCTTGAAAAGTAGGTAGAATCAAAAACAAAAATCCAAAGACCGCGATTTTTGGAGCTGTAGTTAAAAATGAAGTCACTGAAGTTGGGGCTTCTTGATAAGCATCCGGCGTCCAAAAATGAAAGGGAACAAAAGAAAGTTTAAAGCCAATTCCCACCATAAATAAAACGATTGCCAAAGTTGTCCCAGCAGCACCAATTTGGTTTAAACCGTTTACCATTTCGTTTCCGTAAAGGTTAATAGTTCCGGTAAAACCGTAAATTAAGCTGATGCCATAAAGCATAATTGCCGAAGCCACTGCTCCAAACAAAACATATTTCATCCCCGCTTCGGCTTGTTTGTTTTGATAGGCGTTATAGTTTACCATTAGGTAAGATGCTAAAGAAATCATCTCAATAGACAAAAAAACCATCAATAAATTTGCCGACGAAATCAGTAAGAACATTCCTAAAACTCCACCCAAAAATATGCTGTAAAAATCATTTATGCCTTTCGGATGATTTTTTAATCTTTCATCCTGACTAAAAAACAATAGCGATAAAATAGACGCTAATAAAACCAATAATTTAAAAAGATTACCTGCTTTTGAAATGGCAAACATCGCGTTAAAAAGTATTTGGCTTTCGCCCATGTTTTGCATTTTTAAAACCAAAAAAGTTCCACTTATTAATAGCGAAAGTATCGCAATAGCAAAAACAAGTTTTTCCGATTTTTTAAGAAATAAATCGACGACAATTACCAATAAAAATCCAATAACTATTGTCGATTCTGCTTTTAACTGCGGAATGGAGTTTAAGATATCATTGGTGGATTGGGTAATGTTTTGCATTTATTTAAACAACATTAAAAACTGATTTACAGAACTACTCATCACATTAAAAACCAATGAAGGCATAATCCCTAAAACCAAGGCTAAAACTGCTAAAGGTGTTAAGGTTAAAATCTCCCTAAAGTTTAAATCTTTTAATTGCGATTGCCATTCTTCCTTTTTTAACCTTAATGTGCCAAAGAACATTCTTTGTAAAGTCCATAATAAATACCCGGCGCCCAACAAAATCCCAAAAGCAGCAACCATAGCCATCCATCTTGGTAACAAACCATTTATGGCTTGCGAACTAAATGCTCCAATTAAAGTAAAGGCTTCTGCTATAAAAGCGGAGAAACCTGGTAAGCCCAAGGACGCAAAAAAAGCAATCATTACAAACCCTGTGAAAACCGGCATTTGATTAGCCAAACCTCTAAAATTATAAATATCTCTGTCGTGGACGCGATTATAAATAACACCAACAATAAAGAACAACATCACCGAAAGAAATCCATGCGAAATCATTTGCATCATGGCTCCGTTTAATCCTTCGGCGGTTAAAGAGGCAATCCCGAGTAAAACAAAACCCATGTGAGAAACCGAAGAATAAGCGATTAATCTTTTTAAATCCCTTTGAGCCAAAGCATTCATTGCACCATAGATGATAGATATTACTCCTAACAATCCCATCCAAAAAGAAAGAGAAACGGCTACTTCGGGGAAAATTCCGTAGGCGATTCTGATAATTCCATATCCCCCAACCTTTAACAAAATCCCGGCAAGGATTATAGAAATTGGGGTCGGTGCTTCTACGTGGGCATCGGGCAACCAAGTGTGAAAAGGAAAAACAGGAACTTTAATAGCGAAGGCGATAAATACCACTATAAAACTTATTGACCGGGCAGAAAAACCTAATATTTGGACGTTGGCTGCAGCCGATAAAATGAAACCTGCCGAATAATTAGCCGGATTCATGGCATAAACCATATTAAAAGTGTGGTTTCCTGTTGTTGGGTCGGTAACTGAAAGGTATAAACCCGCTATCACCAGCAACATAAATATTGATCCAAACAAGGTGTATAAAAAGAATTTAATGGCTGCATATTCTCTTCTAACGCCGCCCCACATACCAATTAAAAAATACAAAGGCAGCAACATCAACTCATAAAAAATGTAGAAAAGAAATAAATCTAATGAGCAAAAAACACCGATAATTGCGGTATCAAGCAGTAGAAATAAAGCAAAATATCCTTTAAGATTTGTTTTTATCTCCCAGGAAGAAAGTGCAGCTATCAGCATTACCAAGGCAGAAAGCCAAACCAAACCGATGGAAAAACCATCAACACCTAATAAATAATCTATTTGCAATGTTCCAAAAGAGCCGACATCCAATCTTATCCAATCCAGTTTTTCTATCCATTGATATTGAGAGAGATTGCTAACACCGGCAAAATTAACTCCAGTTTTGAACTGATAAAACAACCACGATGCAATAATCAGTTGAGCTAAAGAAACTGCTACCGTTAAATATTTAAAATAAGCAGTTAGTGATTTTGGCATCAATAAAATAACGACACCGAAAACCAAAGGAAGAAATATTAAAATGGTTAAAATGCCCATTAAATCACAATTTTAAAAATCATAAAAGATAAAAACAAAATCAGCATCCAAATAAAATAATGCTGCAATTTCCCGCTCAGCATCCCACGTAACCAAAGCCCTAATCTACTAACCAACCACGCCGAACCATTGACCAATCCATCAATGATATTTCTATCAAACCAGTCTGCTGTTTTAGAGATTCTAAGAATAAAAATTCCGGAAAAATTTACAGCTCCGTCAATGATATTTCTATCAAACCAATAAAAAGTTTGTGCTTTAAATAATACCATTTTCATTAAAAAGACATCGTAAAAAGCATTAAAATACCACTGATTATAAGATAATTTATAATACCAAGTCTGCTCAAAGTTGATGGAGATTTTCTTTTTGGCATAAATTAAATGAGCTAAAAAGATTAAAGCCAAACTCATTACATTAATATAAAGAGGAACCATTAAATGATAAATCCCTTCGTTATGTTGTTGCAAATTAAACCCGTGGTAAACCCAGGAACTATCCAAATTAAGAGGATTATATGCAAAGAAAACTCCAAAGCAAAACACAGCTAAAATAATTACTGGGACGGTCATCCAATAATTTGGATCATGGATATGCATTTGTTCTTTAGTTTTTGCTATCACTTTTTCTAGCCTCAATTTACCGAAGAAAACTTTATAAACTACCCTGAAAATGTAAAAAGTAGTCAACCAAGATGTGATGGAAACTACAAACGGAAAAAGCCAAAATATTCCGCCACGTAAGTCTGCCCATTCAAAAACGCTGACTAAAATTGCATCTTTAGAAAGATAACCTGAAGTAAAAGGCAAACCCGAAAGTGCCATTGCCGCAATAAAAAACACGATTCCGGTAATAGGCATCAGCTTACGCAAACCACCCATATTATCCATGTTTTGCTCATCAAAATCGACATTAGATTTTTCTTTGATATGGTGCAATTGATGGATAACAATTCCGGCTCCTAAAAACAACAAACATTTAAAAAAAGCGTGGGTTATTAAATGAAAAACCGCCGCTGCATTATCTTGAACGCCAACTGCTAAAACCATAAAACCCAATTGTGAGATGGTAGAAAATGCTAAAACTTTCTTAATATCATTTTGCGTTAAAGCGATACTTGCGGCCATAAAAGCAGTAAACAAACCTATGCTTGCCATACTTACCAACACAACATCATTAAATAATGGAGCAATTCTCAACAACAGAAAAACACCAGCAGCAACCATGGTAGCAGCATGTATTAATGACGAAACTGCTGTTGGACCTTCCATGGCGTCGGGAAGCCAAGTATGTAACGGAAATTGAGCCGATTTTGCGATTGCACCTGCGAAAAAACAAAAACCTGCGATGCTTAACCAGTAACCGGGCATGGTGCTAAATGGTGTAACCCATAATCCGTTTTGCACAAAAGAAGAATCAATTAAACTGCCCGATCCAAAAAGCGCATCGATATCTAAAGTATGAAACTGGGAAAGCATAATCATGATCCCGATAAGGAAACCAATATCCCCTATCCTATTCATAATCATGGCTTTTTTATTGGCTTGCACTGCTTTTTCTTTGGTAAACCAAAAGCCAATCAGTAGATAAGAGGAAAAACCAACCAATTCCCAAAAAGCATAAAGAATAAAAAAATTATCGGCCATTACCACACACATCATGGCAAAACAAAACAAACTTAAATAAGCAAAATACCGATATTTAAGAATTTCTTTTCGCATATATTCTACCGAATAAATATGAACTAATAAAGCAATCAAGCTGATCAAAACCAGCATAATTACACTTAAATCGTTCAGTAAAATACCGACATCTATTTTAACGTTTCCGATGTGAATCCACTGAAAAGAATAATGTAAAGTTTGTTTTTTCCAGAGGTGTAAAAACAGAATTACAGATGAAATTAAGGAAATAGAAATACTTAAAATCCCTAAAGCAGCCGCAATTTTTTTAAAAATCAAGGATAAAATAAAAGCCAAAAACGGAGCGGTAATGGCCAAAATGGCGATTAAAAAAAGCTGATAAGGATTTAAAAATTGCTCCATTAGCCTTTTAAAAGATTGGTTTGATTAGGGTCGATGGTTTTTACCCTTTTGTATAAATTCATGATGATAACCAATGCCACAGCAACCGCCGCAGCAGCCAAAACTATAATGAACAAGCCAAAAACCTGACCTGTGTTGTCAATTTTATCATACTTGCCAAAAGCCACTATATTTAAAATAGAAGCATTAATCATCAACTCAATTCCCATTAAAATTTGGATAGCATTTTTGCGGGTAATTATCGCAAATAATCCTAAACTGAATAATGCTGCGCTAATAAAAAGGAAATGTTGTAATGGAATCATAAATTTGGTTCCCTCCTTGCAATATGTGCTGCGCCAACCAAAACCATCAGCAACAAAATCGAAACCATTTCTAAAGGCAATAAATATTTGCTCATCAAATTTATACCGATGTTCCTTATCGTGTTATCTGTTACTAAAATTACGTTTTCTTTGGCTTTCGCCGATGTGATCCAAGATAGATTTTCAAAATCGATTTGAAAAAAAACAAAGCACAACAAAAACAGAAAAGCCAAAGAAATAATCGCCGCCGGCAAACGATGAGCGGATAATAATCCCGAAGGAATTTTCTCCATTCCTTCCAAAGATTGCTTAGACGAAAGTAAAAAAGCGAACAGCAATAACACCAAAACCCCTCCAACATAAATAACTACTTGCGTTAAAGCCACAAAATCTGCCAAAGCAAAAACATATAATCCGGCAACGGCAAAAAGCGTTACAAAAAACATAAAAACCGAGCGTACCAAATGCTGGCTCAACACCACAAAAGCCCCGCTTGCTAAAGCAATAAAAGCCAAAAAGTAAAATATTATGGTTTCTATATTCATTAATTATCTTCCTGCATTTTCTTCATTGCAGCTAATTTTGCAGCTTGTCGTTCTGCTAATTGCTTTTCTTGTTCCAACCTTTTTTCCACCGCTTCGACTTCCGTCATGGTGGCAAATTTATAATTCAAATCAGAAATATGGGTCACACTTTTATCGTATTGAGGCGTCATGATGATACATTCTGTCGGGCAAACCGTAGTGCATAAACCACAATACATACATTTAGCCATGTCAATATCAAACTTGGGCGCATATAAACGTTTAACAGAACCATCCGAAGTTTTCCCAATTGCCTCCGTAGCCTTAATACTCTCAATATCAATGCAATCAACCGGACAAATTTTGGCACATAAATCACAAACTATACAATCGTCAATCACCACTTCTAACTGGTATCTGCCAACTTCTGGTACTGGCAATTTCTGATGCGGATATTGAACCGTAGCTATGCCATTTTGCTGCTCAAAATAATTTGCCTCTGCAATTCCTTTCACTTTTTTAGCTTCCGTTGCGCCACCAAAATGCTTCAGCGTAAGCGCTAAACCCTTCCAAGCAGTCCGTAATCCGTTAAAAGCTTCTTTAATCATTTAATATTATTTTCAATTATTTATCTGAATCTTGATTTACAAGATTTCAGGATTAACTTAATTTTAAACTTAGAATGTCAATCATACTTTGTTTCCTCTGTGAAAAAACTCTGTGTTCTCCGTGGTTAATTTTTCTGAATCTTGATTTACAGGATTTCATGATTAACCAGATTTATAAAATAATTAACATTTAAATATCCAACTCTGTTTACTCTGTGAAAAAACTCTGTTCCTCCGTGGTTAAAAAACTCAAAACAACAGCAACCTCCATAATCCAGAAATTACTAAACAAGCAAAAGCTATAGGCGTCAATACCTTCCAACATAAAGTCATCAACTGATCCACGCGTAAACGGGGCAAAGTCCATCTGATCCACATTTGTACTGCTACCACCAATAAACATTTTCCCATCACCCAAAAAATACCCCAAAAAATTCCGGTAGTATATTCTGCTAATTTAAAACTTCCAAAATTAGGTAAAGGCGTGTTCCAACCTCCTAAAAATAAAGTAACGCCTAACATCGCTACCAAAAACATCATGGCATATTCTGCCAAAAATATAAAAGCAAAACGCAAACCTGTATATTCTGTATGAAAACCGCCAATTAATTCCGATTCTGCCTCGGGTAAATCAAAAGGAGCTCGATTACATTCGGCCAACGAAGCGATAAAATAAATCACATAAGCCAACAACAAATGTGGCGCTTGAAAAACATTCCAAGCCAAAAAACCACCAACATGGTTTACATTGATGAAACCTAAAAACAAGATATCTTGTTTGGCTAAAATCCCTTGATTATAATTGATGAGTTGTAAATCCAACGTTTGGGAAATCATCACTGCCGAAATAATAACAAAACCGATTGGGATTTCATAAGAAACCATTTGCGCCACCGAGCGCACTGCGCCCAACAAACTATATTTATTGTTAGAACCCCAACCTGCCATTAAAATGCCTAAAGCTTCAATGGATATGATTGCAAAAACGTAGAAAACGCCTAGATTCATGTTTGCAGGCACTAAACCTGGCGCCCATGGCAAAGCCACAAAGCCCAAATAAACAGCCACAAAAATAATGACTGGAGCTATCGTAAATAATACTTTATCGGCTAAAGCGGGAACAATGTATTCTTTTTGGATGAGTTTCAGAATATCTGCGAAGGTTTGCAGCAAACCATATTTCCCAACTTCCATTGGCCCTAAACGGTCTTGTATAAATGCCGAAATCTTCCGCTCTGCATAAACACTAACCAGCGAAAACACGGCAATAAACCCAAAAATGGAAATGGCAACCAGAAAATATAGAAGGTAAAAATTCAATCCCTAAGCCTTTGTTTTGAGGTGCAAATCTAATGATTTTGAGTGGGGATTTTAGAATGTATAGTAAATTGGTAGGGATTTGGTTTGGAAAATTTATTCCATCTTATAATTATGTCCAATCATAATCTATAAACAAAAAGAATATGATTGGACAAAAAGATTTACTTTTAAATGTTTGTATATGATTTATCAATGTCATCCAACAAAATTTCTTTTATTGCGGTATTCAATGAATTAAAGGTTTTCCGTTTATCCTCAGGAATGTCTTCATCGTTTATAGAGAAAAACAAAAGATAGGAAACTGGAATATTTAATTTTTCACAGATTAATTTAATAGTATTCTTTTGAGGAAATGAACTGTTAATTTCAATTTGGCAAAGAGCATTCACTGAAAGTCCACATTCAATTGCAAAATCTTTTTGAGAGAATCCTCTTTCCTTTCTTATACTTTTTATTGCTGATCCAATATTCATGTTAAAATAAATCTTTGATAAAGTGGCCTATATCTATATCAAAAGCATTGAGAAATTCTTTACTTATTCCAAAAACTTTGATAGTTGTAATAATAAACCCTTCAATATTTCCTTTGTTTAAATCATTTATTAGAGTTAATTTATCATCTTCAGATAGATTACTCTTACTAATATTTTCAATTAATAAATTTTTATTTTTCATTTTAAAGCCTTTACGTTAATAATTAGTTTGGAGGCTTTACTGAATACTTCAAGTTAATCAGCAGCCAATCTATAATAAAATTGGCTACTATCTTCCTCATCCGTAAATGTGAAAAACAAATTTGGTGTCACTATAGTAGAAAATAATCTCTTAAAGTTAATTATTACTACAATTATTTTGAGTTTATAAAATCTAAATAAATTAGAAAATCTTATAACAGGTTTTGAGTCTGATATTTCAATGTATCTGAAAAAATATCTTTGTATTAACTCATTATTTAATTCATAACCTTCTAAATCTTGCCCATAAATTTCGAAAAAATCTTGATTTAAAAAGTTTGAAAAAAAACTTTTTGCCTTTTTTTTCTCAATCTCATTCAAGAGAACATAATCTGATTTAACTCTCCTAAAATATTGATGAACAGAATCCTTATAAGCATAGCTTAGAACTGTCAATTGCTTTTTTGAAAGAGTAGTAAATTCTTTATTTTCTATTGAAAACCCATAATCATTAATAATTGCAATAATTCTTTCTTTTGATACACCAAGTTTACTGGCTAAATCTCTTATCCTAAAATTTTTCATTTTAATTTAATATATTCAAAATTAGTATTAATAAAGATAAAATACAAGTATTAAATGTATTTTATCTTTAAAAAAATATTTTTACCCATCGAAATGTTGGCTTAGTGAATTATAAATCTACCTGCTGTTTGTGATGTTAGTTTTTGAGCATCTCGAATTTTCCAAGCAGGGTCTCCAAACTTAATAACTAAACTAATGAAAACTTTTTTGTGAGACCTTTCCTTTCGTCGAGGTGACGCTCCCATTATCGTTATGGTGAGTGATAGTGAAACATCACACCAGCAAATCAAAACTCATTTTAATTCAATCACGAAAATTCGTATTTTAGAGCAAAAGAAAAATAATGAAAAAGGTAAATGCAATAGAAGCAATCAATGAAATGCCCAATGATTTCGATTTGGAACTATTGATTGAAAAATTAGTATTCATTGAAAAAGTAGAGGCCGGATTGTCTCAATTAGAAGAAGGCGAAACCAAAACCCATGAAGAAGTAAAAGAATTGATTAAAGGATGGTAAAGATTATCTGGACAGATTTAGCTAGTAAAGATTTGAAATCAATTCATAATTACATTGCCCAAGATTCAAAATTTTATGCTTCTAGATACATTCAAAAACTCATTTCAAGAGTTGACCAATTAGAAAAATTTCCATCCTCGGGGAAAATAGTGCCTGAATTTAACGATGAGAACATAAGGGAGCTAATTGAAGGTAATTATAGATTGGTTTATAAAATCAACTCTGACTACATTGGTATTTTAAGAATTCATCATTCTGCAAGAATTCTAAGAACAATTTAATAACTGTGATTCTACTTGAAAAACTGCTTTTATCCATTCTAAAAGCGCAACAGGGATGGTAATTAAAATTTTGAAAAAATTTGTGCGCAGCACCGCCGCGCTAGCGGAGTAATGGACAGCCCAGCCGTTGCCCAAATTAAAATTATCTAAAACATAAAAACCGTTTATTTCTTGGCTGTTCATGATGCTAACTTTTGCGCATTTCGAAATTTAAATAAGATTGATTTGCAATCCGCATTAACTATTTTGAGGCTTTACTTTTAATTATTATTCCGATAATCCTTTTCCAACTATTTAATTCTTTTTCAGCTTTGTAATAAAAAAGTCTCTATAAGGTACTAACATTATAAAAAATAAAACTTGAAAGAGAAAATACAACAACAGATTTTTGATGAGTGGCTTAAAAAGCATAAAGGACTTATTTTCAAAATATTAAGAGCTTATGCGTTTACACCAATGGATAGAGAAGATCTGTTCCAAGACATCACTATACAGTTGTGGCATTCCATTCCAAAATTTAGAGGTGATAGTGCTGTGGCCACCTGGATATACCGTGTTGCGCTTAATATTGCTATAAAATGGATAAAAAAAGAGCAAAAAACTCCCCGTCCCGAATCATTAGAGAAAGCTGAGCATTTACTTTATGAAAATGATTTTAAAATGGATGATCGCTTGGTTTGGTTATACGAACAAATATCTCAACTCAGTGAAATAGACAGGTCGATTACCTTATTGCTTTTAGATGATTTCAGTTACAAAGAAATGGCCAACATTCTTGGAATTACCGAATCGAATATTGGTGTTAAAATAAATAGGATTAAGAAGCAATTGATAGTTAAATCAAAAAAATATGAACACGATGGAATTTGATGAAATGAGGAAAATTTGGGACACACAGAATAATGAGTCCATCTACGTTATTAATGAGCAAGGATTATATAATCGTATCCTGAACAAGAAAAAACAGGCTTTTCATATCACAAATGTGAGCGAAATGATGTCCATACTTGTAAACTTAGCTTCAGGTAGTTTTATTATTGCATATAATATTCAGAAAAGTGGAGACAATTTGTTCTTATACCTATTAGGCGTTTGGATGTTGCTCTGTTCTTTATATATAACTATTTATAGAGTTAGGAGACTAAAAGGTAATAAAAAGTTTGATAGGACGCTGAGAGGCGATCTTGCTTTTTCCATATCGGTTACCGCTTATCAAGTAAGGTTATCACAATTTATGAGGTGGAATATTTTTCCTCTTTCTTTATTGATGTTATTAAGTATGTGGGACGGTGCGAAATCTCTTTGGCTTGTTTCTGGTACTATTATATTTTTATCGATAGTCTATTATTTAAGTGGTCTTGAACATAATTTTTATAAGAAGCTTAATGAAGAATTAGAAATCTTAAGAGATAAATTGGAGAATGAAGATGTTCTATAAATTGGCCCATATTTAATATTAACCCTCTATCTTACATTTTAGCTTAACGCAATTTGAACAATGAATGACTACGGATTTGTAATGCTAGCGAAATAATTTTCAACCAGCCTTTTGCCAAATAAAAATTATTTAAATAAAAAAACCGTTTCCCTAATTAGGAAACGGCTCTTAAAATTAATTGTTAAATTAAAATCTTATTTCGGCATTAAAACCGTATCAATTACGTGGATAACACCATTTTTTTGGTTAACATCTGCAATGGTTACATAAGATGTTCCGCCTTTTGCATCCCAAAGTTTTACTTTTTTACCGTCCATAGAAGCGTATAACATTTCGCCTTGTACAGTTGTGAAAGTTGCTTTACCATTTCCTTTTTTAATGGCAGCCATAATATCTTTTGCACTATATTTTCCTGCTAAAACATGGTACGTTAAAATTTTAGTTAAAGTAGCTTTGTTTTCTGGCTTAACTAAAGTTCCAACAGTTCCGGCTGGTAATTTATCAAAAGCTTCGTTTGTTGGTGCAAATACGGTAAACGGACCAGCACTTTTTAAAGTTTCTACTAAACCTGCAGCTTGTACAGCGGCAACTAAAGTGGTGTGGTCTTTCGAATTTACGGCATTGTCAACAATATCTTTTGTTGGATACATTTCTGCGCCACCTACCATTGGGTTTGACATTTTTTGTGCGAAAGCTTGGGGTGCAAATGCGATAGCTACTAAGGCAAATGCTACTACGAATAATTTTTTCATTTTTTTAGTTTTTCTGTTATTTGGGTTAACTAACGGCAGTAATTAAACCTTGGATTTTAGAATTATGAAAAAAGTTTAAGTTTAACAATTTCTTAAGCATTAATTAATGCATGAAAGGATAATCCGATTCAAAAAATTATAAAGATTTTAATTTGGGCATCCGGGCGGACTTTTCGTTGCAATCTTTTGTAAGGAATAAAAAGCCATTTCGACTACTGGCGGAGATTTTCATTGCAATCCCTGATGCTAAAATCATTAACAAACCATAACACAAAAGACTAACTAACTAACTAACTAACTAACTAACTAACTAACTAACTAACTAACTAACTAACTAACTAACTAACTAACAACCTAAAATCCTAACCAACTAAAAAAATTAAACAACATTCCTTTTCCTAATCATCTTAGAAAAATAACCTGGGAAAAATCTTTTAATGGTCACACCAAAAGTCTCTTTACCACCAATTAAAACCTCTTCTTTATTTTTATGGATGGCTTTTAAAATTTGATTTGCACATTCAATAGCGCTCATTCCATTTTCTTGATTTTGGTCCATCTTGTTGTATTTATCACCTTTTTCCATAACGGAATTAATAGTAATATTTGTTTTGATAAATCCTGGACGGATGATGTTTACAGAAACCCCTTTATCATAAACTTCGTAACGTAAAGATTCGAAATAGCCTTCTAAAGCGTGTTTAGAAGCTGCATAACTACTGCGGAATTGTGTTCCAAAAACCCCAACTAAAGAGCTTAATATTACTAAATTTCCATTGCCTTGATTAATCATTTTTGGAAGTAAGGCTTTGCTTAGGTTTACTGTTCCCCAGTAATTGATGTTCATTATTTTTTGCTCTACAGCTGTTTCAGTTTCTAGAACATTACTCCGCTGACTAATCCCGCCGGCATTTATTAAAATATCAATTTTGCTGTAAATTTTCCAGGCATCTTCTGCTTTGGCAAAAAGAGTTTCAGATTGCTCTAAATCCAGAGGCAAAACATGAACGTCTAAAGGATTTTTCTTGCATTTTTGTTTTACCTGATAAAGTGCATCGGCTCTTCTTGAAGAAATAATCAGTTTAGCTCCTTGTTCATTTAATAAATAAACCAAAGCTTCGCCAATGCCAGAAGAAGCGCCAGTAATCCAAACAATTTTATTCTTGAAATCCATTTTCTGTAATAAATAATTCTGATGCAATTTTATCAGCGTAAAGCTTCCCTTTGATGGTTAAAACCAATTTATCATCGGCTAAAGCCAACCAATCTTTACCCAAATATTCCTCGGCGGCAGCCAAAAGATTCTTTTTTTGCCTTTCGCTAAAATCTTGTTCAATTTTAAACAAATCTACTCCCCATTGGGTGCGTAAACTTGTCATAATGTATTCGTTATACTTATTTTCCAGGGATAATTTTTCTAACTCAAAAGGAATTTTACCTTTCAGTAACTCTGCTAAATATTTTGCGTTATTAGCTACGTTCCATTGTCTGGTTTCTCCGTTAAAAGAATGGGCAGATGGACCAATTCCTAAATAATTTATTCCTCGCCAATAGTTTGTATTATGTTTTGAGTATTGATTTGGTTTGGCAAAATTAGAGATTTCGTAATGCTCAAATCCATTTGAGATAAGTTCTTCAATTAAGATTTGAAACTGATTAGCACTTTGCGCCTCATCCATTTGCTTTTGTTTTCCTTTATCGATAAAAGATGCCAAAGCAGTTTGGGGTTCAACCGTCATGCTGTAAGACGAAATATGAGGGATTTGAAAATCAATTGCTTTTGAGATGTTTTGTTTCCATTTATCATCATTTAACAATGGGTAGCCATAAATTAAATCGATAGTTATGTTTTCTAAACCAAAATCCTGTGCTCTTTTAATTGCCGATTCTGCTTCATTTGCGTAATGCGCCCGGTTCATCCATTTTAAATCCTCATCAAAAAAAGACTGAACGCCAATGCTTAAACGGTTGACTTCAGTATTTCTTAGATCCTTTAGTTTTTCAATGTTTAAATCATCAGGATTAGCTTCTAAGGTAATTTCTGGGTGATTAATTACTTCAAAAGTAGTTTGGATTTTAGCTATCAATAAAGAAATTTCGTCTGCACTTAATAAAGACGGCGTTCCCCCGCCAAAATAAATGGTTTCAATTTTCTGGTTTTCTAAATAGCTTTTTTGAAGTGTTATTTCCTTATGGATTGCAGTTAGCATTTCATCTTTATATTTTAATGAGGTGCTGAAATGGAAATCGCAGTAATGGCAAGCTTGTTTACAAAATGGGATGTGAATATAAATGCCTGCCATTTGGCAAAAGTAAATAATTAGGTGCAATTACTTAGTCATACTAATTATAAAGATGATTTGTAATAAAATATAAAATTGTAAATAATTAAAGTCTTTTTAGATAAGTTTACCTATTAGATAAAACTTATATTTTTTCTATTTAAAATGTTTACATAAACACTTATTTATTTGATGAAAAGTTTATTTTCAATCTTTAATTTTTTTATATCCACTCTTTTTCTTTTGCTAATTACTTCTTGTCAAAAAAGAACGGTAGATAAATACGATCATTTAAAAAATGAGCTTAATAAAGTTGATAGCTTATTACTTAAGGGAGAAAATACCACGATAAAATCGATTTATAATAAAATTGATAAAAATAAAATTTCTAGTAAAGCCCAATTAGCAAAATATTATGTTTTAGGATCTATAATGGAGGGGCAAAATTTAGAAAAGAAAATTATTTTAGCTAAAAATGCTTTAAAAGTTTTTGACAGCCCAGACCTTATTAAAAATGAAGAAGATTTATATTTTAGAACACTTATTACTAACGGTGATGCCCAATTTTTTTCTAAAAGATATCTTTATGCACTAAATTATTATTTTGAGGCAAGTGATTTAATTAAAAAAGATTTTGATAAAGAAAATTACCTAGCATCTAAATTTGCTTCTATATATTTTAAACAAAATAATTTCGCTAAAGCCGCAAAATATTATCTGGATTCTTATGATTTTGATACTAAAAGCGCTATTAAAAGTATGTTAAAAAGTGACTTTTACAGGCCAGAGATGAAAGTTAATAATGCGGCTTTTTGCTTTTATAAAAATAATCAATTAGATAGTGGGGCAAAATATTATCAATTATTTGAACAATTAATTGATAAGGCAAACATTAAAAAAGAAATTTCCACAAAATATACAAACACTTTAAGAGCCATTTTATACGATAATTTAGCTGGATTAAATATCAAAACTGGCAAGCTAGATTCTGCATTAAATTATGCCAATAAGAGCATTTTTTTGTTAAGCAAAGAAGAGGAAGAGATGAATTTGACGCCCTTATTAAAAATTGCAGAAATTTCTATAAAAACTAATCAACTTAAAAACGCAAAAAAAGCTCTAGACCAAAGCAATTATCTAATATTCAAATATTTTCAAAATTATGAGGCATACTATCCTATCTGGCTAAAACAAAATACCGCCTACCTTTATAAAACCAATCAAATAAACAGTGCTTATTTTTACCAGAATAAATATATAAATCTAATAGATTCAATAAATCTTTTTAAACAAGATGTTAACTCAGTAGATATTGCAAAAGAGTCTCAACTTATCAATCAGCGGATAGAATTAAACGAGCTTAAGTACAATAATAATATTAGAAAAATCTACATCATTGCACTTATTCAATTTATGGTGTTGGTATTGATTATTATAATAATTGTTTACAGAAATTTACAGCGACTAAAGATTGCACATCATAAGGCAAATGAACAAAATGCAATCATCTTTAAAAATTCAGTTGAAATAGAAAAAGCAAATAAAAACTATTTAAGAATAATGAGAGTAATGGCACATGACCTTAGAAACCCATTATCTGGAATGACTGGTTTAGCTTCTGTTTTATTGCATGAAACTCAAATTGATGAAGAAAACAAAAAGATGTTAAAGCTAATTGAGACAACAGGAATGCACTCTATTGAAATGATAAACGAGCTTTTAAAAACAGGTTTAGCAAATGAAAATGAAGTTTTGGAGGCACAAAAATTAGATTTAAAAGCCTTATTAATTGATTCTGTAGAACTTTTGCAGTTTAAGGCAAAGGAAAAACAACAACATATTATTATTGAAAATAAAGATTTAGATACCCCAGTATTTGCCAAAGTAAATTATGAAAAAGTTTGGAGGGTAATAAATAATCTAGTTGTTAACGCTATTAAATTTAGCTTAATTGGGGGTGAAATAAGAACAGGAGTAAAAGAATATAAAACCAGTGTTGTTATATATGTTTCTGATGATGGTGTTGGAATTCCAGAAAAGAATAAAGAAACCGTTTTCGATATGTTTACAGAAGCAAAAAAAACTGGTACAAATGGCGAGCAGCCTTTTGGTTTAGGGTTGTCAATTTCTAAAAAAATTATGGAAAAACATCAAGGGAAAATTTGGTTTGAAGATGGGATAAATGGTGGAACTATATTTTATCTTGAATTCCCGAAAGAGCAATAGTTAAAGAGAACATCTGATTCTTAAATTTTTGACTTAAGTTATAAAGCTTAAACCTATTTACAAAAATTATCGTTTCTTTTGTTGATATGCTTAGGTTAAGGTTTATAGCTTTATTTGTGTTTTTGGGTCAAATCGGTGTAAGCCAAACCAAAAAAGTTAACCTAAAAATTGAAGGATTTCCAAAGCAATTTAAATACACCACACAATTTCCAGATTCTTCTTCAGCAAATAAAGAGCTTAAAAATCAGATTGATTTTTTAAAATTAAAAGGTTATTTCAATATTGAATTGACGGATTATCATTTTAATAATGAAACTTTATCAGCTCAAATTATAACTGGAAAACTTTATAAAGGCATTTATCTAGAGAACGGGAATATTCCTCCAGACTTGATTTATCAACTAGGTTTAAAAGAACAATTAAGAAAAGAAAAACCGTTAGAACTTAAAGGTTTTCAAAGATTTTATAGTGATATTTTAGCCTATTATGAGAATAATGGATATCCTTTTGCCTCTTTATATTTAGACAGCTTACAAGCTATTAATGATAATTTTAAAGCAAAAATATTTATTCAACCTAACAAAAACATCTTTATTGATACCTTACGTTTAGTGGGTTCTGTAAAAGTTAGCAACAATTTCATCAATTCTTATTTAGGATTAAAAAATGGGCAAAATTATAATGAGGAGAAAATCAGAAATATTGATAAAAGATTAAGGGATTTAAGTTTTGTAAGCGTCCCAAAAACAGCTGAAGTGGTTTTTAATGGAGAAAGAGCAAGTATCAATTTATTTTTAGATAAACAAAATGCCAATCAGTTTGATGGAATTATTGGATTTTTACCAAACTCGCAAACCGGCAAGCTGCAAATAACCGGAGATTTTAAACTGAATTTAAAAAATGCTTTAAAAAGTGGAGAAACTATAGATTTTAATTACCGAGGCTTACCTTCACAATCTCAAGAATTAGCTTTAAAACTTGCTTATCCATATATATTTAAAAGTCAATTAGGGGTTAGCGGAGATTTTCAATTGTTTAAGAGAGATAGCAGTTTTTTAAACTTAAACACCAAATTGGGTTTTGATTATAATTTTACAACTACTCAAAAGTTAAGTTTTTATATCGAAAATTTTAATGGAAATCAAGTTGCCACTGATAATGCTTCAATTTCAACCATACCAAATTTTGCTAATATAAAATCAATATTTTATGGAATTTCTGGTTCTTACATTAAGCTCGATAATAAAATAACACCTCTAAAAGGTTATGATTTAACTTTACAAGCTGCTGCTGGAAGCAGAAAAATAAATCCATCTGAGAATTTTAAGCCCGAAGATTTTTTTGAAAGCAAATCAAGTCAGCAATTTAAATTACAAGCAGATTTAAAGTATTATTTAAAAACCGGTTCACGGTCAGTAATTTATATTCATAATTATTCGGCAATTTTAACTGGAAAAAATCTTTTTGAAAATGAAGCTTTTAGGATTGGAGGAGCCAAAACACTAAGAGGATTTGATGAACAATCTTTAAACGTAAACAGTTTTGCAATACAAACATTAGAATTTAGGTATTTGATTGAGCAAAACTCATATATCAATATTTTTTACGATCAATCTTACATTAGCCAGCAGTTTGTTAATAAAAACGCAACTGATTATCCCTTAGGAGTTGGAGTTGGTATTACGTTTCAAACCAAGGTTGGGATTGCATCTTTGAGTTATGCTTTGGGTAAACAAAAGAATAATCCATTAGATTTGCAAAAAGGAAAAATCCATTTCGGTATCGTTAGCTATTTTTAAATGAAGCAACTCTACATCTTTATTATATTTTGTTTATTTGCACATCAAAATCTTTTCGCACAAAACGCAAAAGATTCTATACAGGTAATAATAGATACAACAAAAGCTAAAGCCAGATTTTATCCTATTATTGATTCTGCAGCATTGGCTAAAAAGAAATTCACTAGAGATTCTATTATCAATTATTTTTTAAATCCTGACCCAAAACGAGAAAATCCCTTTTTTGACAAGTTAATAGAAGATAATTTAGTTTCGGATCAATATTTACTCTCATTACCTAAAAATGTTAAAATTATCAAGTCTAATTATGGATTAGGAAAGTTCTTAATTAAAGACCCGCTTTGGTTTTTAATATGCATTTTATCGATATTGTTATTATTCGGAATATTGAAGATTATTTTTTCTAAGGAGATTTCACTTTTATTAAGAGCTTTCTTTGATACCAGAACATTAATTCAAATTAATAAAGAAGATAATGCACTAGTTTCGTGGCATTTTTTTTTCCTATATGTGCTTTTTTCTTTAACCTTAGGATTATTTATAAGTATTGTACTTCTCAAACTTAAAGGGTTTGCAGCGGCAAAAAATATCGATAATTATCTTATCATTTCTGGTTTGGTTTTTCTATTTTTTGGATTAAAAATTTTCTTGCTAAGATTTATTGGATTCCTCTTTCAAATCCAAAAATTGATTAGAGATTATTTAAATCTTATCTATCTAACCTATTTTAATACACTTTTTTTATTATTGCCAACTACACTATATTTAATATTATCCAAAATTACTTATGGAAACCTATTTTCTAATATATTTTTAGTAGCCTTTTTAGGAATAATTGGTGTGCAATTTATCAGAATAACATTTAATATTTTATTAAACTACAGGCTATCAAAATTTTATTTAATTCTTTATCTTTGCACTCTTGAAATTTGTCCGATAATTTTATTTGCAAAAACCATCAGTAATAGTTTATAGTGTATATGGAAATTAATTTGGAAGAGAGAAAAACTAAAGTAAAAAGTATACTGGTAACCTTGCCAGAACCAGAGGGAGAAAAGTCACCTTATTATGATATTGCGGTATCATTAAATTTAAAGATAGATTTTAGATCTTTTATACATGTTGCAGGTATCCCAGGTAAAGAAATTAGAAAGGATAAAATTAATCTACCAGATTTTTCGGCGGTTATTTTAACTAGCAGAAATGCTGTAGACCATTATTTTAGAGTTTGTGAAGAATTAAGATACGAAGTACCAACAGATATGAAATATTTTTGTCTTTCAGAATCTATTGCTCTTTATCTTCAAAAATATATTCAATATAGAAAACGTAAAATATTTTTTGGAAAACAAACAGCCAGAGACTTAGCCGATGTATTAAAAAAACACAGTACAGAAAAGTTTTTATACCCTTGTTCTGATGTAGCTGCAGAAGCAACTGACACTTTCTTAAAAACACAGGCAATAGATTTTACCCCTGCTGTACTTTTTAAAACTGTTGTATCTGATTTATCTGATTTAGCCGAGGTATTTTACGATGTAATTGTTTTCTTTAGCCCATCTAGTGTGCAATCACTTTTTGTAAACTTTCCTAACTTCAAACAAAATAATACCAGAATAGCAGCGTTTGGAAAAACAACACAGCAAGCAATTTTAGACGCAAACCTTATTTTAGATATTCCAGCTCCATTACCAGAAGCTCCATCAATGACAATGGCAATTGAGCAGTATATAAAATCTATAAAGTAAATGTAAACAACTAAAATAAAGCGATCTGTTTAAATAGGTCGCTTTTTTTTTGAAACTTTTTATAAAACCTAATCGTAATAGAATAGAAATTCGGCAAAAAAATACCTAGTAGTTGGTATTGAATTTAAAATTTTGAGGTTGTATTTTTAAAAGTTTTATAAACAAATGGATAAAAAATTTACAATTGAAAAATAATTTAGTTGAAAATGTTGAATTTCTGTATATTACACACGTTTTTTACACAAGAAAAACACAATAAAACTTGTATAGCACATGAAGAATTTATACGTATCAGCCCTGATATTGATTTCTATTGCCTTTTCTAGTTGTGGAAAAGGAGATGGAAGAGGAGAATTAGTAGGGGTTACAAACAAAACAGTTAAGCAAGAATTGCCGTATGGCATGGTTTATATTCCTGCTGGAACTTTCGTAATGGGTCAGGTTGATCAAGATATCACCATTTCCCAATTCCCTCAAAATAAACAAGTTACTATTTCTGCATTTTACATGGATGAAACAGAAATTTCTAACAGTGAATACAAGCAATTTGTAAACTGGGTTAGAGATTCGATTGCCTTTTATCAAGTTGGTAAACCTGCAAAATATCTTCTAAAAACTAAAGGAAAAGCAAGCACCTACATAAATTGGAAGGCTGTTAATTCTAAAAAAGGTTTATGGGGCGATAAAACTTTAAAAGATAAACTAGAAAAATCCATGTATTATGATGGAAATGAAAAGTTTTTCAATAAAAAAGAATTAAAAGTAGAGCAATTAAAATATGATTACGCTTGGGTAGATTACAAAAAAGCAGCTGCTTACAGAGGAGCTAGAGATCCTAATCTAAATAAAAACGGCATTTCAGTTAGTAGAGAAGAATTTATCGTAAAAGAAGAAACCTTCATATATCCTGATACGCTAGTTTGGATTTCAGATTTTACATACGCTCAAAATGATCCAATGGCTAAAGGATATTTTTCACATCCATCTTTTGCCAACTATCCTGTTGTTGGTGTTAATTGGGAACAAGCAAATGCTTTTAATATTTGGAGATCAAGATTAAACGAATCTTATAAAGACTCCAAAAAAATGACTAATAAAAGGTTAGACTACGAATTACCAACAGAGGCGCAGTTTGAATATGCAGCAAGAGGTGGAAGAGTTCAAACAAGCTATCCTTGGGGTGGTCCTTACATAAGAAATGCAAAAGGATGTCTTTTGGCAAACTTTAAACCAGGTAGAGGAAATTATATCGATGATGGAGGTGCCTTTACAGTTTATGTTAAATCTTATTTTCCAAATGATTATGGCCTTTACAATATGGCAGGAAACGTTGCTGAATGGACAAGTTCTATTTATAGCGATGCTGCAACTGCTTATGTGAGTACCATTAATCCATCTTTTAATAAAGCTGTTAAAAAAGGAGATCCAGATTATAACAAAAAGAGAGTTGTTAAAGGTGGCTCTTGGAAAGACATTGGATATTTCTTGCAAAATTCAGCAAAATCTTATGAATATCCTGACTCAGCAAGATCTTCAGTTGGTTTTAGATGTGTAACGCCTTTCGTAGGAAGAGACATTAAGGACAAACCAGGCAGAATGAAACCATAAGCACAATTTAAAACACAATAAAACAAATCCTAAAACTAAAAACGTTCAAAAAAAATGGCTCAAAAAAAGAAATTTAAAATAACTCTTGATGCAATTATATCATGGGGTGCAACAGTAGTAATTATTGGGGCAATGTTTAAAATCCTACATTTACCTTATGGTGAAATCATCATCGGTGTAGGTTTAGGAACCGAAGCATTATTATTTTTTATCATGGGTTTTGTACCTCCTCATAAAGATCCACATTGGGAAAAAGTATATCCTCAATTATCAGAAGATTTTGCAGGTAACCAAATTGACATGAATAAGCCAGTTAAATTGAACGAATTAGAAATCAAAGGATCTGCAGGTGGTGGTGGTTTACCTGATTTAAAAATTGGAGATGATGCTATTGCCCAAATAAAAGCAGGTCTAGAAAATTTTACAAATAAAGTTGGTGCAATATCTAATGCAGCAGATGCTACATTAGCGACTAACGAGTTTGCCACAAATGTAAAAACAGCCTCTGTAAAAGCTTCTGGTTTAAGTTCTGCATTTGATCAAGCAACTGCAGGAGTTACAGAAATTGCCAATGCATCTTCTGGTTCAAAAGAATACCATAATCAAATTAATAGTTTAGGTAAAAATATATCTGCTTTAAATGCAGTTTATGAATTAGAATTACAAGATTCTAGTGCACACCTAAAGTCAATGAATAAGTTCTATGCCAACTTATCTCAAACCATGTCAAATTTTAATGAATCAATGGATGATTCTAAGCAATTTAAAGATGAAGTTGCTAAATTATCAAGGAATCTATCTAGTTTAAATGCTGTTTATGGCAACATGTTATCAGCCATGAACCAGCCTAGAGCATAATTATTCATTTAAGAAATTTAATTTAAACAGCGCTTTAAAAATTAAGATATGGCAGGCGGTAAGGAAACCCCAAGGCAAAAAATGATCGGTATTATGTACTTAGTGCTAATGGCAATGTTGGCATTAAACGTAAGTAATACCGTGTTAGATGCTTTTAAAACAGTACGTGATGGCTTAGAAACGAGTAATGAAAACATGAACGATCGTTTAAAGTTTATCATGACTCTTTTCAAAAATTATTATGATAATGCTCCTAAAAAAGCAGAGGTTAATTATAACAAAGCTCAAGAAGCTAAAAAAATTGGTGATGGATTAGTTGCAGAAATTGAAAAATTAAAGCAAGAACTAATTACAGAAACTGACGGTTTAGATGACAACGGAGATTTAAAAAAGAGAGATGATTTAGGAATCTCTCATAAAGAATTAGTAGAAGAAAAAAAGGCAGATGTTTTACAGGGTAAAATTAATGAAGCGGCTAAAAAATTGGCATCATTAATCGGACAAACTCCAAAAGCAATTGGGTTAGAATTACAATGGCCAAAAACAAATAAGAGCACCGGAACCCAACAATCTTGGGCAGATTATAATTTTGGTGAAGGTAAGCCTTTAACATCTACAATTACTTTATTATCTAAGTTTCAAAATGATGCTAAAAATGCAGAGGCTTATGTAATTAATAAATTATACCAAGAAACAACTGGTGGTGGTGTAGTAGATTCTTATAGAGCAGTTGCAGTAGCAAAAAGTAGTTATATTTTAGCAGGACAGACTTACGAAGCTGATGTGTTTTTAACAGCGGGTAGTTCAAATATTCAGATCGATGCTAAAGTTAATGGATCATTATTACCAAATGTAGGCGGTGTAGGTAAATATAAATCTGGAGGTACTAAAGAAGGTGTTTATAAATGGACTGGTACAGTTTCATTTAAAGATCCAACTAGTGGTGAGATTAAATCTTTCACTACAGATCCTATAGAATATCAAGTTGCAAGACCATCTGCGGTAGTTTCTCCAGATAAAATGAATGTATTTTATATGGGCGTTGCTAATCCGGTATCGGTTTCTGCTCCAGGTATAGCGAAAGAAAAATTAAGAGTGAATGTTAGCGGCGGCTCAATTAGTGGGGCGAATGGAAACTATGTAGTTAGGGTAACCGGTGGAAGCGAGGCAACAGTTACTGTTTCTGCAGAGATAGAAAAAGGCAAAACACAAGTTTTAGGTGCAACTAAATTTAGGGTTAAAAAAGTACCTGATCCAATTGCTACTTTTGCTAATAAAGTTTCTGGTAGGGTTGCACTTTCAACTATAAAATCAACCAATAGATTAGAGGCAGAATTAAAAGATTTTGATTTTGACTTAAAGTTCACGGTTACAAAATTTACAGTGGTATTTGGTAAATACAGACAAGATCCTATTATTATGCAATCTTCAGATGGTAGCTTTACGAGCGATATCAAGAGGATAATGGGTTCTTTAGCTGCTGGAGATATAGTAACTTTCCAAAATATTGAAGCTTATGGCGAGGATAAAACCACCAGAAAGCTTGAAAATGTAGTATCAGTTTCAGCCAATTAATTATGAAAAAGATTCAAATTTTTTTATTGCTGATGTTTGTTACAGGTTTTGTGTTTGCGCAAAACCCAACAGTAACTCCAGCTCCAGCCGCAACAACAGACACCATTAAAAGGAAGGTAAAACCAATTTATTCTATTTTTCAACAATCTGAAGAGAATAAACTGAGTAAAGAAAAGGAAATGGGCAAAGAAGAAAAAAATTGCGCTCCTGATTTACCAAGAGTAAAAAGTGATGATGTAATCTTTGCAAAAAGAATTATTAGAGATGTTTATTTTGCAGATCCTGCAAATAGATACCTTGTTCCTGCAGATGCCGGCAAAAACTTTATCGATGTTTTAATGAAAGGTGTGGAAGGTAATAAAATTGAAGCTTATCAACAGTGGGATAAAAACATAGGTCAATTATTAGAGCCAATACCTCAAGAAGCAGGTGCTTTAAAAGGAATTTTAGATAGCAAAGTTGGTTCTTTTGGACCAAGACAATATGGTGATTCTAAAGTAACTTCTAAACTTGCTTTAAGAATAATTGAAGATTGGTATTTTGATACAAACAGATCAGAATTTAAATCATTCATTATTGCTATGTCAATTGTTTATCCTGGTAATAATATTCTAGTTTCTTTAAGTCCAGAAAACAAAAATTTAGCTGATCCTCAAATTAAATTAGGCGAGGTTGGAGCTGATATGACACCATTATTCTATCTTAATTATCCAACAATTAGAGATTACTTGTGCAAATTCACAGTTTACCATCCAAACGAAAAAATCAGATATACATTTGATGATGTATTTCAGTTAAGATATTTCTCAAGTATTATTGTTGAAGAGTCTAACCCACAAGGCAATAGCTTGGCTACAGACCCAGATTTAAAATCTGGCTTAGATAAATTGTTAGAAGCTGATAGGATTAAGAAATCTTTGATTCAATATGAACAAGACATGTGGGACCACTAAATCCAACAAAAAAACAAAAAAGCCCTTTCTAATTGGAAGGGCTTTTTTGTTGGAAAAAATCTAATATCGATTTTGCCTGCTTGGTGTTAATTATTTCTAATAATTCCCTTTCATTTGCTTCTTTGATCTTTTTAACAGATTTAAAATGAGTCAGCAGCTTTTGGGCAGAAGTTTTTCCTATTCCTCCAATCAATTCAAGTTCTGTTTTAAGTGTCCCTTGATCGCGTTTTTTTCTATGAAACGTAATACCAAAACGATGGGCCTCATCCCGCAACTGTTGAATAATTTTTAAAGTTTCTGATTTCTTATCTAAGTATAAAGGATATTGATCGCCAGGATAATATAATTCTTCTAATCTTTTGGCAATGCCGATGATGGCAACCTTATCATAAATGCCCAATAATTTTAAACTCTTTACTGCAGATGATAACTGACCTTTACCACCATCAATTATAATTAATTGAGGTAACGGAGATGTTTCTTCTAACATTCTTCTGTATCGTCTAAAAACGGCCTCTTCCATAGTAGCAAAATCATTTGGACCTTCTACAGTTTTCACGTTAAAATGCCTATAGTCTTTTTTTGATGGTTTCGCATCCCTAAATACTACAATTGCAGATACCGGATATTTACCTTGGAAATTTGAGTTATCAAAACATTCTATATGGCGTGGTAATTCGCTTAAACGTAAATCCTTTTGCATCTGCGTAAGCAAACGGTCTGTTCTTAAATCTGGATTTAGCTTTTCATATTGCTCAATCTTATCCCTTTTAAAGAACAAAACATTTTTTTGTGAAAGTTCTAAAAGCTTCTTCTTCTCCCCTTGTTTAGGAACTGTGAATTTTACGTTTTCATCCTCAATATCCATTTCAAAAGGAACAATGATTTCTTTTGATTCGCTTTGAAATCGAGTACGGAATTCAGAAATAGCTATCGATAGCAATTCCTCATCAGATTCATCCAGTTTTTTCTTTATCTCAATGGTTTGAGTTTGGATAATAGTGCCATGCATCACTTTTAAATAGTTAACAAAGCCAAATTTTTCATCAGCAGCAATGCTAAAAACATCAACTTCAGTTATAGAAGAATTTACTACTGTAGATTTACTTTGATATTTCTCTAAAAGCTCATACTTTCTTTGCAAACGATGAGCTAATTCAAAATTCATTTCGGCAGCACACTGATTAATCCTATCTTTTAATCCTTTTAAAACATTTCCTATTTTTCCACTTAAAATGTCTTTTATTTCTTCTATAGATTGATTATAATCTTCTTCACTTTGATAATTTTCACAAGGTCCTTTACAATTTCCTATTTGATATTCTAAGCAAACCTTAAATTTCCCGGCATTGATACTTGCTTCATTTAATGGCAAACTGCATGTTCTTAATTGATAAGTTTCTTTTATCAAACCTAAAATAGAGTGCATCATACTTACAGATGGGTAAGGCCCTAGATACTTAGAACCATCTTTCACCAATCTTCTTGTCCATTGTATGCGAGGAAATTTTTCGTTTTTGATCACTATCCAAGGGTACGTTTTATCATCTTTTAACATGATATTATACCTTGGCTGGTGCTTTTTAATCAAGCTATTCTCTAATAACCAAGCATCAATCTCAGTATCAACAATAGTAAAGGTGATATTATTTATTTTACTTATTAATACTTTTGTTTTGGCGTTTACCTTATAAGTATCATTATTAAAATAAGAAGCAACTCTATTTCTTAAGTCTTTGGCTTTGCCGATATAAATTAACTCGTTATGCGAATCATAATATTGATATACACCTGGTTTGTGAGGAATATTTTTTAAGGCTGCTTTATAATCGAACATAAGAAATACAAAAATAAAAAAACCACCCAAAAGGTGGTTCATTTTAATATCCTATTATTTTAAAATCCTAAACGTTCATCCAAATCAGAACCTGAATTATTTTTACCAGATCCTTGGTTTTGATTAGGCGCTTGATATTGATTACAATCTAAAGTTATTGTAGAGCCTCCCCTTGGAGGTTCAAAATCTCCTTTTTTAATTCCTAAAGTATTATCTGCATAAACTTTCTTCATAAATAGTGCAAAAATCGGCAATGCTGTATTTGCACCTTCACCTAAATTTGTACTTCTAAAATGGATAGCCCGGTCCTCGCAACCTGTCCAAATACCAGCGACTAATTGAGGGGTTATACCCATAAACCAACCATCAGAATTATTATTTGTAGTGCCTGTTTTTCCTCCAATTGGATTATTTAATCCGTATTTATATCTTAATCTTACACCTGTACCCTGTTCCACCACTCCTTTTAACATATATGTCATTACATATGCATGCTGATCATTTAATGCTTGTACAACTTTGGGTTTACGGCTATAAAGCTCATTGCCGTTTTTATCTTCAATCCTAGTTAAGTAAATAGGTTCGGTCCAAACACCATGATTAACAAAAGCACTATAAGCACCTGTCATATCATATACAGATGCCTCAAAAGAACCCAAAGCTATTGATGGATATGGGGGAACAGGAGAAGTAACACCCATTCTTTTAATTAAATTTGCTACTGCAGTTGGCCCAACTTGTTGCATGAGCCAAGCTGTGATAAAGTTTTGAGAATTTGCCATCGCTTTCCTCAATGTCAATATTCCAGGTATAGATCCATAGCCATTTGGTGTCCAAGGTTCACCGTAACCAGTAACTGTAAAAGGAACATTATTTACTTCGTAGCAAGGAGAATAACCATTTTGAATACCAACAGCATAAGTAAAAGGTTTTGCAGTAGAACCTACCTGCCTTGTTCCCATTTTAACTTGATCATATTTAAAATGCTCGTAATCTATCCCTCCTACCCAAGCTTTTACATCTCCATTATTAGGATCCATAGCCATCATAGAGTTACGTAAAATCATTTTATAATACTTGATAGAGTCCATTGGTTTCATGGTAGTATCAATATCTCCTTTCCAAGTAAAAAGGCTCATTTTAGTTGGTGTATTAAAACTTTCAGCAATTTCATCATCAGATTTTCCAGCTTCTTTTAATGCGATATAACGATCTGATCTATGCATTCCCTGGATTAGCAAAGGTTCATTTCCTTTAAAAGGATTCATGCCTTTCCAATGTGCATTAAACTGCTTCTGCAAATCTTTCATATACTCACGCTGCGCTTCCTCTGCATATTTTTGCATTTTAGAATCAATGGTAGTATAAATTTTTAATCCGTCTCTATCTAAATCATAAGGAGTTCCATCTGCCTTTGTAATAGAAAGTTCATTAAAAGTTTTTTGGATATCTTGTTTTAAAATTGTTCTAAAGTAAGTTGCTAAACCCTGACTGTGACTTGTTGGTCTAAAATGAAGATCTAAGGGTAAAGCTTTAGATGTTTGATAAATTTCTGGAGTGATGTAATCCTCATCAGCCATTTTGCTTAAAATCAAATTTCTACGTCCAAGAGAACGTTCAGGGTTTCTGGTTGGAGAATATAAGGTAACTCCTTTTAAAATGCCTACTAAAGTTGCAGCTTGAGATGCGCTTAATTTTGATGGCGAGGTATTAAAATAAGTTTGAGCTGCAGATTTTATCCCGTAAGAATTATTACCAAAATCAACTGTATTTAAATACATGGTGATAATTTCCTCTTTGGTATAATTTCTTTCTAATTTAATGGCAACTATTAGTTCCCTTAATTTTTGAGGAATTCGTTTAAAGGCAGATTTTGCTCTAGGCTCACCTGAAAATAAATTTAAAGCCAGTTGCTGGGTAATGGTACTTCCACCTTGTTTCTTTCCCATTAAGTTATAAAAAAAAATAGTGAAAGTTCTTTTAAAGTCAATTCCAGAATGCTCCTTAAATCTTACGTCTTCAGTAGAGATTAATGCATTGATCACATTTGGTGAAATATCTTGATAACGAACATTAGAACGATTTTGAACAAAGTAATTTCCAAGTTCAGTTTTATCTGCTGTATATATTATTGAGGCCTGGTTACTTTTTGGATTCTCTAAGTCTCTAAAAGATGGTAATTCTCCAAATAATCCAAAACTTGTTGCCAGAATAATAAAAACAAAAAAGAGAAAAAATCCTAAAATAGTTTTCCAAAAAATCTTTGTATATCTCTTTACATCACTAATAGATAGTGTTTCTTTACGTTGCATTATTTGTTAATAAATTTTAAATATTGATCAACAGCTTCTTTACTAACCAAAAGTTTAAGATTATCTTCCGAGACGATAAACTTCTGATATAACTTTGTTTGACCTTCCATAATTTGAGGCAAACTATTATTCAACTCATCAGAAACCGTTTGAACTTCGTCTTTAGTGTAAAAATCTCCACTAATGATTACAAATTTTTCTGTCCCCCCAACAACTCTTATCACTAATTTCACTGAAGAAGGGTCAAATTTAGAATAAAAATATTGGGAAAGTTTAGAAAATGGTTGAGCAATATTTTGTTTAGGATCAGAAATATCAATAACAATTAAATATTTTTGCCTACTATCCTCACTAAAAACAATTCCTTTTGGTTTTTCAGGCACAACTACTTTTGGTATTTCTGCAACTGGTGCTTCTATAATTGGTTCAGGTTTTATTGGCTCTGGCACAATAGGATTTTCTACAATCTTTTCTTTTACAGGTTCAATAACAACTGGCTTTTCTACAACTGCAACTTGCTTTATAGGTTCCGGCTCTACTATCTTTATTGGTTCTTCTTTTGGTAGTTCTTGTTTTTTTGGAGCTTCCTTTTTTTGCTCAACAACTATTGGCGGCTCAATTATAGTTATTGGCTCAGGTTTTTTTTGTTCTATTTTAGGAATATCAACAAAAACAGGTTGAGTGATTAAATAATCGTTCGTATCATAATCAATTAGGGCGGTAGGTCTTAAATTGAAAGCTGTTTTATTTGCTTCAATAAAACTAATTTGTTGCTGAACCCTAGGAGTAACCTCAATATCATTTGGATATGCTGTTGCAATTTCATTTAAATTTGCTAAGAATATAGGTGCTTTTTGGGTATGTCCAATAGCTAAAGATTTTAAATAAGCATACTGAGCATCCAATCCTTTAAAATCTCCCAGATTAATTTTTAATTCTGAAATTTTGTTTAAGACATCTTGATATTTTTTTTGTTTGTAAAGTGTATAAACAGAACCATAATAATCCTTAACTTTTTGCCTTAACGTTTCTTCATCTTTTCCAAAACTTGGGTCTAAAATAGTTTTAGCATAAATAGAACCGGGATATTTCTCTAATAGTTGTTGCTTATAATCTTCTGATATGTTTTTATCCATTGAGGCAGTTAACCTATATAATTGATAATAAATACTAGCAGCATTTTCTTGGTTTGGATAATTTAAAACAATCGCATCATAAGCTTCAATAGCTTCTAAATTATCTTTTAATACATCTTTATAAAAAACAGCAATTTCATATAATGATTGCGCTATTTTGTTATTTGCCTGAGATTTTTGATAAGGACTATAAGGAATCGTTTTAACAAATCTGGCTTTAAGTGTATCGATATTTTCACCAACTGTTGTTAAATCTGCATCAATACCAGTTCCTAAATTACCTGGAAAATTCACGTTTTTAGCGACTTCAATTGGCAAACCAGTGCTACTAGTTCTCCAATTATCAGCTAACTTCCTGTTTCCCCATTTCTGTTTAAAAGAGGATAATCCTTGACTGATTGCTGCATTATTATAAAAATAAAATGTACCAGCAGTTTTATTTGATAAAGAAAAATCTTGGATGCTAGTTAATGCTCCATTATCTACAATGCTATTTTGGCTTGGGTCTATTGCGGTTTTAGCTACAAAACGTTCATCTAATTCCTTTTTTAAATCATCTTCAGAAAGATTAGAAAACTTTAATAATTCTTTTTGATCATCAATAACATTCAACCTATTTGCTAAATATTGTAGGTTATTTGCTTTTATAGCTATATCGTTATAACCTGGGTAAGATTTTGGAAGATATTGTAAGGTACTGTCATAATACAGCTGAGATTGTTTGTAATTTTTTAACTGCTCAAAATTAATTTGAGCTAATTTCAAATAACTCAATCCCTTTTGCTTTACAGTACCGGGGACAGTGCGTGTAGAAATAGAATAAAAAGATGAAGCGTTTGTTAAATCATTTTTATCTGCGTAGGCATTGCCAATCTGATAGTATATCTGCTCTTTAAATTCTCTATTTTTATCTTCTTTTAATAGTCTTTTTAAAGTTGCGATTTTATCAAATTCTTTTCCTTGTTGACTTTCTGAAATTCTAATCTTTGAAAGATTTGCATTAAATGAAATCTCAAAAGCAGCATTACTTTTAGCAATCTTATCATAGTTATCGATGGCTTTTTGAGGTTCATTATTTTTTTCTTGCAATTGAGCTAAAATATATCGCCAACGTATTTTTAAATATCTCTCTTTTGTTTGATCAATCGCATTTGATAAATGATCAATTGCTTCAGGTAGGTTATTTTTTCTCAATGCCAACTCGGCTTGTGAAGCTTTTAGATCATCTTTTTGATATTTTGAATTTAGACCAATAGCTAATTTTAAAACAGAATCTGCTTCTTCATTTAAATCCAGTGCCAAATCACTTTTAACTTGACCTAAATAAGCAGCTAATTTATTTTCATTTTCTTTAGGGAAAGTGAGACTTACATAACTATCGTATTCAATAGCATTGTAAAAATCTCTTTTTAAATATTCCGCATCAGCCAACAAAAGATAGGCGTCATCAAGCCAGTTGCTATCATATTTTTCTATTGCAATTTTGTTTACTTTGGAAATAACCGTATTTAAATTCTCTTCTTCATTTGCAGATGATGATTCATCTGGTAAAGGATAAATTAATAAAATTTGGTTAAAATCATCCTCATTAGAATTCCTTATGGTATTAATACTTTCGTTTAACTGCTCACGAGCATTAAAATAAATGTTATAGTGCGCCGTTACGTTTTTCATAAATTTAGTTTTCTTGCCACCTTCCCTTTTTGTAGAACAACCAAGAATAGTAATGCTTAAAAACAAACTTAAAAAAACAAGAAATCCCTTATTTGATATTTTCAATATTTTAATTTTAGGAGTTGTAAATTAATACGGGCAAAATTATTTTATATTGCCGATAATAACGAAATAAAGATATAATTAAGAAAAGATTTATAGATATATAAATGAGTAAAAGTAAAAGACTCATAGACAAACTTAAAGAAAAGTATAAGCTTGTAATTTTAAATGATGATACATTTGAGGAAAAAGCATCTTTTAATGCTTCCTTATGGTATTTAATTATTGGTACTGCCTCTTTTGCAATACTGTTCGTTTTTTTAACAATCGCAACCATAAAATTTACTCCATTAAGAGAGTATTTAACAGGCAATACTGAAGCTAGTTCTAAAAAAGAAATTATAGCAGCTTTTTCTAAGGCCGATTCTTTACAAGAATTAGCCAAAGCAAATGAAATGTATTTAAACAACTTAAAAAATGTTATGAATGGAACTATTGATCAAAAGCAATCAAAAAAGCCCATTAATAATAACTCAAAAGCTTCAGATAGCATCGTCTTAAATCAAAAAATAACGAAGGAAGAAAAAGATCTACGAAAAATGATTGAATCTGAAGGGAAATTTGATTTAAATGAAGAAGAAAACAAACCTAAAACAGGAATCTCTTCTTACACGTTCTTTAGTCCTTTAAGGGGTCAGATTACTGAGGATTTTGATTCGAAAAAGCAACATTTAGGTGTGGATATAGCTACAAGAAAAAATGAAAATATTAAAGCAACTTTGGAAGGGACGGTTGTGTTTTCTAATTTTACATCAGAAACTGGTTATGTTATCGCTATACAGCATAGCAATAATTTACTATCGTTTTATAAACATTGTTCTGTATTATTGAAAAAAGCTGGAAGTTTTGTGCGTGTGGGCGAAGTGATTGCAGTTGTAGGAAATACAGGTGAATACTCTACAGGACCACATCTTCATTTTGAACTTTGGTTTAATGGTACAGCAATCAATCCAAAAAATTATATGACCTTTTAAAATAATTCAAATGTTTGGACAAAAAAAAACAGAAAGTTTAGCTAGAGATCTAAAAGCTAACTCTATAAACATAATAGGTTTAGGCACAGAAATTAGTGGAGATTTAATTACCAAAGGGGATATTAGAATTGACGGTAAAATTGTTGGTAATATTCAATCTAAAGCAAAAGTGGTAATTGGAAATACCGGAGAAGTAATAGGAGATATTAATGCTGAAAGTGCTGAAATAAATGGTGTTGTAAAAGGAAATATCAATACTATAGAAACTTTATTTTTAAAAGCTTCAGCAAATTTAATTGGCGATGTATCTTCAAATAAATTAGTGGTAGAAAATGGAGCCAATTTAACAGGACATTGCCAAACTGGAATTTCCCAAACAGCAAAACAAATATCTATCAATGATGGAAAAGGAACCGGAAAAAGGGAAGCAACCGCTTAATTCTTATGTTAAATATTCGTCAATGGGTTTCCAAATGATTGGGATTATTGGTGTTTTCACATTTATTGGTTATAAATTAGACCAAAATCAACAAACACAAACCCCTTATTATACTGCTGGTTTAAGTCTGATTGGTGTTGCTATTTCTTTATATTTTATTTTCAAAACTATAAAAGAATGACATTAAAAAGTTTTTCCTTCTTTTATACCTTGTTAGTCATAATAGCTGGTTTGGGATATTGGACAATTGAATACTTATACTTTCCACAGCATTTTTTGATTCCTCATTTTTGGGTCGTATATTTTTATATGGCTTTTATCACCTTATTTGTTTATCTGTTTTCTTATTATGGATTAAAAAAAAGTGGCGATCATCAAAGTGGGATCTTATTAGGATCAATAGTGATAAGGCTATTGCTAACCCTCGCATTCATTCTTATTTATACTCAAAAAATCAAGGTGGATAGTGTTTTATTTATGCTAAATTTTTTTTCTATTTATTTATTGTTTACAACCTTTGAAATTTATTGTTTGTTACGTAACTTGCGCCACCAAATAAAAAAGTAAAAAACACGTAGTAAATGGATTTTAGCCACTTTTTAAATTTTAAAAATTCATCGATAAAGGCTGTATTCGCTTTTTTCTTGATTTTTTTATCATTTAATTCTTTCGCAAGACAGGAAAATGAGAGCGTTCAAGATGTTGTTAAAGATGAAGTGACGCAGGATTCTCATCAAGCTAAAGAAGAAAAATTTGACCCTACAGTTATAATTTTGGAGCATATTGGTGATGCTCATAGTTGGCATTTATGGGGTCATACTTCTATTCCCTTACCAGTTATTTTATATACTCCCTCTGGTTTAGAACTTTTTTCTTCTGCAAATCTTTTAAATGAGCATCACGAAGCGATTCCTTTTAAAGGAAAATATTATACCTATTTAAATGAAGAAGAACACATAGTTGTTTTAGATAGCAATGGTAAAGTTGATGAAACTGTATCTTCTAAAATCATAGATTTTTCTATTACTAAAAATGTAGCTGCATTATTTATTTCTGTAATTGTAATACTAGTAATTTTTTCAAGTGTTGCAGGTTCATATAAAAAACGTGTAGGTAAAGCACCTAAAGGTTTACAATCCTGGGTTGAACCAATTGTTGTTTTTGTGAGGGATGATATTGCCAGACCTAATATTGGTTATAAATTTGAAAGGTTTATGCCTCTTTTATTAACTGTATTTTTCTTTATCTGGATAAATAACATGATGGGTTTAATCCCGATATTTCCAGGTAGTGCAAATGTAACTGGTAATATTGCCGTAACAATGGTTCTTTCTTTTATAGTATTAGTTATCGTTAACGTTAATGGTAATAAATATTACTGGAGCCATATTTTTAAACCTGATGTACCTTTTTGGTTATTACCAATTATGTGGATAGTAGAGATTATTGGCGTTTTCTCTAAGCCTTTTGCATTGATGATTCGTTTATTTGCGAACATTACTGCGGGGCATATTATTGTTTTAAGTTTAATATCCTTGATATTTATTTTTAAAACCTTGGCTATTGCACCGGTTTCAATAGCATTCGTATTGTTTATGGATGTTTTAGAATTATTGGTTGCATTTTTACAGGCCTTTATTTTCACGATGTTAACCGCTTTATTTATTGGAACTGCGGTAGAAGAACATCATCATTAATTAGAAACATTTTGTTTAAAAATCATATATTAAAATTACAGTTATGGTAGGTTCAATCGCTGCAATTGGTGCAGGTTTAGCAGTTATCGGTGCAGGTATCGGTATTGGTCAAATTGGTGGAAAAGCAATGGAAGGTATTGCTCGTCAGCCTGAGGCTGCTTCAAAAATTCAAACCGCAATGATCATCGCAGCAGCTCTTGTAGAAGGTGTTGCTTTGTTTGGTGTGGTAGTGGCTCTTTTAGGTAACAACGTAGGAGCTTAAGAATTACAAAATCAGAAATGTAACGATTGGTTGCATTTCTGATTTTTAAAAATGATTAACATTAAATTATTATAGCAAATGGATTTAGTAACCCCCAGTATTGGATTAGTTTTTTGGACCGCACTTTCATTCTTGATACTTTTAGTATTGTTGAAAAGATTGGCTTGGAAACCTATGTTAGGTGCCATTCATGAGCGTGAGCGTTCTATTGAAGAAGCTTTAAATAAAGCCGATTTAGCTAGAGAAGAAATGGCTCGTTTATCAAGTGAAAACGAAACCTTATTAAAACAAGCTAGAGTTGAGCGTGATGAGATCTTAAAAGAAGCAAAAGAAATTAAAGACCAGATTATTGCAGAAGCTAAAAATGCAGCGCAAGAAGAAGGAAATAAAATGATTGAGAAAGCAAAAGTTGAAATCAATAACCAAAAGGTTGCTGCTTTAAGAGAGGTTAAAAACCAAGTAGCTTCTTTATCATTAAATATTGCAGAAAAGGTATTGCGCAAGCAGTTTAATGATAAACAAAAACAAGATGCTTTAGTTAGTGACTTGTTAAATGATGTTAAATTGAATTAGGTTTAGGTTATAGGTGATAAGTTGTAAGTAATTGGTGAAGAGATGTGGGGAAAACCTAGAACTTAATACCTAAAACCTACCACTTTAAACTCAAAAAATATGTCAGAAATTAAAGTAGCATCACGATACGCAAAGTCTCTTTTAGATTTAGCTTTAGAGCAAAAAGCTTTGGAGGAAATAAAAGGCGATATGCAACTTTTTGTGGATACATTAAAGAAAAATCCAGAATTACAGGCGGTTGTAAAAAATCCTATTATTCCATTGGGTAAAAAGAATGCTATACTAAAGGCTATTTTTGGAGATAAAATGCATAAAATAACCTCTGCTTTTTTAAAGATAGTTATTGATAAAGGTAGGGCTGAAATTATATATGGGGTTGCAAAAGAATTTTTAAGAGAGTACAACATTTACAAAAATATAGTTACTGCCAAAATTATATCGGCAGCGCCTTTAAGTGATGAAGCTAGAAATGAAATCATTAATAAAGTAAAAGCAGTAACTGGTGGAGAAGTAAAATTAAAGGAATCTGTAGATGCAGATTTAATTGGAGGATTTATTTTAACCGTTGGCGATAAGCAATTTGATACCAGTATTGCTGCAAGTTTAGCAAGGGTTAAAAAAGAATTTTCTAAAAAGATAATAGCCTAAATTTATAAACGGGATGGCAATGGATACCGGCTTGTGGCTAAGGCCCTGAGCTGTATAAATGAACAGCCCGACTGCATTAAATTAAAAGATGCGGAATAAAGTTTTTCAAAAAATAATAAAAAAAATAATAAAATGGTAGAAGTAAGACCAGATGAAGTTTCGGCAATTTTACGTCAGCAATTATCAGGCTTTAAGTCAGAAACTGAATTAGAAGAGGTTGGTACAGTGCTCCAAGTGGGTGACGGTATTGCCCGTGTTTATGGTTTAACAAAGGTACAGGCTGGTGAGCTGGTTGAATTTGAATCGGGCTTACAAGGTATCGTTTTAAACTTAGAAGAAGATAACGTTGGTGTGGTTTTGTTAGGTCAATCTGACGAGATTAAAGAAGGTGATACCATTAAACGTACAAAGCGTATTGCATCTATTAATGTAGGTGAAGGTATGTGCGGACGTGTAGTTAACACTTTGGGACAACCAATTGATGGTAAAGGACCAATTGCTGGACAGACTTACGAAATGCCTTTAGAGCGTAAAGCTCCAGGAGTTATCTACCGTCAGCCAGTTACTGAGCCGTTACAAACTGGTATCAAAGCAATTGATGCGATGATTCCAATAGGACGTGGACAACGTGAGTTGGTTATTGGTGATCGCCAGACTGGAAAATCTGCGGTTTGTATTGATACAATTATCAACCAAAAAGAATTTTATGATGCAGGTGAACCTGTATTTTGTATATATGTTGCTATTGGGCAAAAAGCGAGTACAGTTGCTAACGTTGTTAAAGCGTTAGAAGAAAAAGGAGCTATGGCTTACACTGTTATTGTTGCCGCTTCTGCTGCTGAACCTGCTCCAATGCAGTTTTACGCTCCATTTGCCGGTGCTGCAATAGGTGAATTTTTCCGTGATACAGGCAGACCAGCTTTAATTGTTTATGATGATTTATCAAAACAAGCAGTTGCTTATCGCGAGGTTTCGTTACTATTAAAACGTCCTCCAGGACGTGAGGCTTACCCTGGTGATGTATTTTACTTACACAGTCGTTTATTGGAAAGAGCTGCAAAAATCAATCAAAATGATTCTATTGCTCAACAAATGAATGATTTACCAGAATCCATTAGGAGTATTGTAAAAGGTGGTGGTTCTTTAACTGCATTGCCAATTATTGAAACTCAAGCTGGTGACGTTTCTGCTTATATCCCAACCAATGTAATTTCAATCACTGATGGTCAGATATTCTTAGAATCTAATTTATTTAATGCGGGTGTACGTCCGGCTATTAACGTAGGTATTTCTGTATCTCGTGTAGGTGGTAACGCCCAAATTAAATCAATGAAGAAAGTTGCTGGTACATTAAAATTAGACCAAGCGGGTTACCGCGAATTAGAAGCTTTTTCTAAATTTGGTTCTGATTTAGATGCTTCAACTAAATTGGTTTTAGATAAAGGTGCTAGAAACGTAGAGATTTTAAAACAAGGTCAGTTTTCACCAGTATCAGTAGAAAAACAAGTTGCAATTATCTATGCAGGAGTTAAAAACTTGATGAGAAATGTTCCTGTTAATAAAGTAAGAGAATTTGAAGCAGAATACACTACACAATTAGAGTTACGTCATCCAGAAGTTTTAGCAGCACTTAAAGCTGGTAAATTTGATGATAGTTTAACCAGTGTTTTAGAAACTGTTGCGAAAGAATTATCTGATAAATACGTGAAATAAGATTTGAGTATTGAGATATGAGTATTGAGGCTTACAGAGACTACCAAAAGTTATCTCTATACTCAATACTCACATCTCACATCTAAATAAAAAATGGCAAATTTAAAAGAAGTAAGAATCAGGATATCTTCGGTAAGCTCTACACAACAGATTACCAAAGCAATGAAGATGGTTTCGGCTGCTAAACTAAAAAGAGCAACCAATGCTATTGTTCAATTACGTCCTTATGCCAATAAGCTAAAAGAAATTTTAGCAAATTTATCTGCCAGTTTAGAAGACGGTGTTTCTATTTATACTCAAGAACGTGAGGTAAAAAATGTACTTATTGTTGTCGTAACATCAAATCGCGGTTTAGCAGGGGCTTTTAACATGAACGCCATTAAAACTGCAAATAATTTAATTGCCAATAAATATAGCGATTATCAAAAAAGCGGGAATTTACAAATTGTAGCAATTGGTAAAAAATCTCAGGATTACTTTGAAAAACGTAAATACAATGTTATTGGCAACAATAACGAAGTATTTGCTGCTTTAAACTTTGAGAATGTTTCTTTAATTACTGAATCAATTATGAAAGGTTTTGTTGATGGGAAATATGATAAAGTAGAAGTAATTTATAATCAGTTTAAAAATGCAGCAATGCAAATTTTGACTACCGAGCAGTTATTGCCTGTTCCAAAAACGGAAAAGAAATCTAATGTTTCTGCCAATCAGGTTGATTACATTTTAGAGCCTTCAAAAGAAGAAATAGTTGAGGAATTAATTCCTAAAAACATTAAAATACAACTTTATAAAGCAGTTTTGGATTCTCACGCTTCTGAGCATGGCGCTAGAATGACAGCGATGGATAAAGCAACAGATAATGCTGGTGATTTATTAAAGAAGTTAAAGCTAGCTTATAATCAAGCTCGTCAGGCTGCAATTACTACAGAACTTTCTGAGATTGTAAGTGGAGCTGCGGCTTTGTCTAACGGATAAATTTAAAAGCTTAATGCTGAAAGCTTAATGCTGAAAGCTTGAAACCTCAATCATGATAAATGATTGAGGTTTTTTATTGTATCCTATTTTATATAATCCAAAATTATTATATTTATTTTAGATTACAATCCAAAATTATTATGTTTTCATTGGATTGCAATCCAAAATTATTATATATTTGAAATGTGATTGAACGATTTCAAATAGATTATGCCCTTAAAAGAATGTTTAAAAATAAAGCGTTTCTTGTTTTTGGACCTAGGCAAGCAGGTAAAACTACTTTTGTAGAAACGCTATTGCAAAAAATCGACAAAAATACTTTAAGCTTAAACGGAGATGATGCCGATGTAAGGGAAATGTTGGCGAAACCTAATACTGCGCAAATTACGCAGTTATTAGTCGGCTACGAAGTTTTATTTATTGATGAAGCACAAAGGATAAACGAGATAGGTTTATTGTTAAAAATAATTGTAGATCGCTTTAAAAGTGTACAGGTTATTGCAACTGGCTCTTCTGCTTTTGAATTATCTGGTAAGGTAAACGAATCTTTAACTGGCAGAAAGTATGAAATGATGTTGTTGCCATTTTCTTACAGCGAATTGGTTAACGCAACTGATTATTTAACGGAAGAAAGATTGATTGAGCAGAGAATAATATATGGTTCTTATCCAGAAGTTGTTACTGATACGGCTAATGCCGAAGAACATTTAAAACTTTTATCAGATAGCTATTTGTATAAGGATTTATTCACCTTAGAACAAATTAGTAAACCTTTATTGTTTCAGAAAATTGTAAAAGCATTGGCATTGCAAGTTGGGAGCGAAGTTAATTTTTCTGAATTGGCACAATTGGTAAAAGCTGATCAAAAAACAGTTGAAAAATATATTGATTTGCTTGAGAAAGCTTTCGTGGTTTTTTCTTTAACAGCTTATTCTGGTAATGTAAGAAATGAGATTAAGAAAAATAGGAAAATTTATTTTTATGATAACGGAATTATCAACGCTGTAACAAGAAATTTTAATGCTTTAGCAAATAGAAACGATGTTGGTGCGCTATGGGAAAATTATATCATTAGCGAAAGGATAAAATTTTTACTCCAAAACCAAATAGATGCTGAAACTTTTTTTTGGAGAACCACACAGCAACAAGAAGTTGATTATATTGAGAGAACTGCTAATAAAATGCTAGCTGTAGAGTTTAAGTGGAGTCCCACTGCTAAAGCTAAAATTCCTATTACATTTATTAAAGCTTATCAAGAAGCAGAAACAAAAATTATTTCAAAGAATGATAGAGCATCATTCTTAACAAATTTGAAATAATTATTTTTTATAACCCACTAGCTTGATATTCTTATAGCTATTGACTGTTATTTCAATAATATTGTAGCAGAGATATTTTAATCTTTACTTTGTTAAATTCATCCATTTCCCCCGATTAACCTTCTGCTTTTTCAGAATATTTTGGAATGATAAATTCAAAGGAAAAATAATACCCATAAAAAAACACTCTAAGCCGAAGCATTAGAGTGTTTTGGGATTAATCAATTGTTTAGGTGTTATATTTTTATGATGATGATGTTAGAATTATTATAAGCAATTGCTGAATTAGCATTAGTGCTTGCAAAGCCAGCTAATTCTAAAGTTCCACAACAATCTGATTTTGTATATTTTGTTTCAACTTTCAAAACATCTACTTTTATTTTCGCTAAAGAAATTGTGAATTCATCAGAAGAATTAGAAACAAAAAGAATTGAGCTATTTTTTACATTAGAGCCATCAATTTTAAATTCTACCTCTTTTTTTAATCTTGAACTATAAATGCTAATATCGTTTAAACCATATTTCTTATTTAATCCAAAAAGCAAATCATTCCCTGTTCTACTATCTTCAAACCTTAATCTTAATATTATAGACGGAGATTCACATTTAACATTAGCACAATTATTTAATTTTTCTTCTTGCTTACAACCGCAGCTAAAAATTATGAATCCAATTAAAAAAAATGATAATATCCTTAACATCATTATTTATTACGTACTTAATTGGGCATCTGATACACATACAATACATAATTTTTATTTTAAAGATTTTGGGATTTAGTAGGGTTATTTCAACAATAGTTTTATTTTTGTACCATATAAAAAAACATATTACAATGGTAAACGCTAATAACCCGTCACATTATAAAGTAATTATCTTAGGAGTTTTTGTTGGCTTGTTTGGAATATACATCAAACAATTTATTTATCACTCTATGGTGGTTGATTTAATTGGCTGGGCAATTACCTTTATTGGTGCAGCTATAGCAATTAGCGGAGTAATGAAGGTATTAAAAGACTAAAATATATTTTATAATAATTTAAAAAGGTGTTATTTAGCGATAATACCTTTTTCTTTTGCTTCCATTTTGGTCTTGAGGTGATCAATCTGCTTTAAAGTTTCTTCATGTGCTAACCAAAAAATTTCTTCAGCTCTTTTGGTATCAAATAAACTAGTTTGTCCTAAACCGTAAGGCTCTACCAAAAAATCTACACATTTTAATTTTTCTTCCATATCAGAATTTATGGAAAGTACGGCAGCCCTTTCAAAAACGTGTTTAATGTTTCTAAATTTATCTATCTCTGGTAAGTGATTACAACTAGACCCAATAATAAAATCACAATTATTCAATAAAGGTTCTATTGGGAAATTATTTAAAACTCCTCCATCTACATAAAATTCTCCGTCAATCATTAAAGGATTAAACACTCCAGGAATACAACTTGAAGCTAATACTTTTCTAATTAAATCTCCTTTTTGAAAATACACTAATTTGCCTTTATTAAAATTTGTTGATGTAATGATTAAGGGGATTTTTAGGTTTTCAAAGGAATCATGGGGTAAATATCTTTTAAACAAAGGAATGGTAGATTCTAAACTTAATAAGGCGGGAGAAAGAAAAGCTGGTCTTAAAAACCTTAGAATTCTGGTTTCTTGAAATATCTGAAGAGCTGAGTAAGGATCAATACCATTTGCAAATAAGGCACCAACAATAGCTCCAGCACTTGTTCCAGTTATCATAGAAATCGTAATTTTTTGATCTTGAAGCGCTTTCAAAACCCCTAAATGTGCTATTCCCCTAATTCCGCCACCGCTTAATACAATCCCTATCTTCATTATTAATTTTGTTTATTAGAAGGACGATATTTTGATCCTTTTAGTATTTTTTGAGCATCACGTTCTAACATTAATTCTTTCAATGCTATTTTAGGATTTTCCTTCATATAATTATTAACAATCTGCCATCCAATAAATAAACCAAGTTTAGGTGCTGATTCATTTTTTTCTCCCAAGCCTGGAGTAAATGGTGCTTCCGAAATATATTTTTGAATTTTAAAATAATCCGTTTCATATAATAAGTCTTGATCAAGAAAATAAGCATAACAATCAGACTCATAATCATTAGCCCATTTCATTTGTTTTTCAGAATAACCGATGATTGTACTATCTGCAGTTTCTGGTTGAATTTGTTTCATAAAATAAAGAAGCTTACCATTATAAACCATTTTAGCTAATAATGTTTTATCATTATCCAATTCTGGAAACAAATCTTCTCTGGTAATTACTTCAACAACTCTTGGCGTTATATTTTCTGGAGTGAATCTTCTGCTGATATATCTGGGGATAGTTTCTACCAATGCGGGATAAAATTTAGAATTTTTACCTAAAAACATATCCAGCCCAATACCAACATAACCAGATCCAATTGGTGTTTGTACTTGAAAACCAGAAATGTAGGTTATTATTTTTGGCACTTTCCATTCAGGATAATAATATTTTATTCTTTTAAAAGCTTCTGTTATTTCTGGTTTTATTTTATCTATATCAGGATAAACCTGATTAGTTTCCTGCTGCAAATCCTGAAAAGGTTTTCCTTCTAATATTTGAGAAACTGTGGCTTTATAATCATCATTATTTGTTGGACCAACATTTAATATCTTTTGAAAATAATCGTTATAAAAACTACCATATTTCTCGCTTAATTGCGGTAATTTTTCATTTAAATTACTTGGGTTAATTTTTGATAAATCTTGGTCGAACCTTTCAATTTTTAAATTTATCCTGATATTACTGGTATCAATCTTATTTTCTTGATTACAAGCTAATGTTAGAAATGATATTATAAAAAAAAGAGTAATTTTGGCGTAATCAGTAGTTTTCATCTATACAAATTAACAATTTATTAAACTCAATTTATGAAAAAGATATTAATAGCAGCTATATTATGCTTTAGCACCTCTATTATTTTTGCCCAACAAGAAGACACATTTAAAGGCTTTAAATTAGGCCTTACTGCGCATCCAACTTTTGGCTATATTAAATCTGATATACAAGGTACAGAAGGCGATGGTTTAAGGGCAGGATTTACATATGGCTTGTTAGGCGATTTCTATTTTGCCCAAAATTATGCTTTTAGTACTGCTTTAAAATTAACTACCATTAACGGACAAACAAAAGCAAACTCAACCAACGAGCAAAAAGTTTATAAACTACAATATATAGAAATACCGGCTACTGTTAAGCTATGTACTTCTGAAAATAATGGACTCAAATTTTTTGGTCAGTTTGGTTTAGGGAATGGCTTTAATGTTAGAGCAAAACAAGATATTAAAGGTTTAAGTAGCACTCCTATCCAAGAAGACATAGATATCTATAAAACTACATCGTTTTACAGAGCTTCTTTAATTATAGGTGCGGGTGCCGAATTTACAGTTGGTGAAAAAACAAAATTAGCGGGTGGTTTAACTTTTGATAATGGCTTTACTGATATACAATCTGGTGCTGGTACACTTAAAAATTCATATTTAGGTTTAAACTTAGCTGTTTACTTTTAAAGTATTTTTTCACATGAAAATAGCTTTAGCACAACTAAATTATCACATCGGTAATTTTGAGGCAAATACAAAAAAAATAATCGATACAATTAATCAGCAAAAAGCAAATGGCGTTGATTTAGTCGTTTTTGCTGAGCTTTGTATTTCCGGTTATCCGCCTAGGGATTTTTTGGAGTATCCAGAATTTATAGAATTGTGTAAAGCTTCCGCCGATGAAATTGCTAAAGCTACAAGTAGTATTGCTTGTATCATTGGATTGCCAATCGTAAATCCTGTTATAGAAGGCAAAGATTTATACAATTCAGCACTTTTTATTGCTGATGGTGAGATAAAACAAACCGTTAAAAAAGCTTTACTGCCCACTTACGATGTGTTTGACGAATATCGATATTTTGAACCCGCTCATGAGTTTAAATGTATCAACTACAAAGGACATAAAATTGCATTAACGGTTTGTGAAGACCTTTGGAATTTGGGTAATAATCCGCTTTATAAAACTTGTCCAATGGATGAGTTGATTAAAGAGGAGCCGGATTTTATGATTAATATAGCTGCATCTCCTTTTGCTTATAATCATGATGAAGAGCGGATTTTTATCCTTTCACAAAATTGCAGAAAATATAATCTGCCTCTTTTTTATGTAAACCACGTTGGCGCACAAACAGAATTAATTTTTGATGGTGGATCGTTAGTTTTTGATAAAGCCGGAGATTTAGTATCTGAATTAAAATATTTTGAAGAAGATATTCAGGTTTTTGATGTGGAGCAGATACAAAGTGCTATCATTTTAAATAAAGAAAACAAAAGAGCAACTGATACTGAACAAGTATATCAGGCTTTGATTTTAGGAATTAAGGATTATTTCAAAAAATCGGGATTTGAAAAAGCAACTTTAGGTTTATCCGGAGGAATTGATTCCGCTTTAGTTTGTGCTTTAGCTTGTGAAGCTTTAGGCGCAGAAAACGTGATGGCTGTTTTAATGCCTTCTAAATATTCATCAGACCATTCTATTAAAGATGCAGAAGATTTAGTGAAAAATTTAGGTTGCAAAAGTACAATTATCCCCATAAAAAATGTTGCTGATGCTTTTGATGAAACCTTAAAGCAAGAATTTTCTGGTTTAGAAGCAAATCTCACCGAAGAAAATATACAAGCCAGATCTCGTGGAGTAATTTTAATGGCGATGTCTAATAAATTTGGATATATCTTATTAAATACTTCAAATAAAAGTGAATCTGCAGTAGGCTATGGAACTTTATATGGTGATATTTGCGGAGCAATTTCTGTAATTGGTGATTGTTATAAGACCCAAGTTTATCAGCTGTGTAATTATATCAATAGAGAAAAAGAAATAATTCCCATCAATACGATTGTAAAACCACCTTCTGCAGAATTAAGACCAGACCAAAAAGATTCTGATTCTTTGCCAGATTACGATGTTTTGGATAAAATTTTATTTGAATACATTGAAATGAAGAAAAGCTCTAAAGCTATAATTGCAGATGGTTATGATGAAACTTTAGTTAATCGGATTTTAAAAATGGTAAACAAAGCAGAGTTTAAACGCTACCAAACCCCTCCTATTTTAAGGGTTTCTCCAAAGGCATTTGGTATGGGGAGAAGAATGCCAATTGTTGGAAAATATTTGAGTTAGTTAATCAAATTGAGAACATTTTCAAGATTTTCAGCATCTCCAATAAAATAATATGCTAATAATTTATTCTTAGTAGATAGGGTCAATTTACTAGTTTCATTATCCATTTTTAAAAGACCTCCATCTTCAGTTTTAAATAAAATGGAATAATTATTAGTTGATAAAATCAATTTCTGGTTTTTAAATTTATAGGATTTGTCTCTCAGTTTTTTTCCTTTAGAGTCAGAAAATTTCTGATTATTATCCAATTTAAATCCTAAAACATTACAACTATCATTAATTGAAACATTATCATTAACAAAAAAAAGCTTTTCTGTTAGCGATTTATATTTTATAGAAAAATCAAGTTTGTTAATGATAATCAACAGGGAATCTGTCTGCATAAAAATATCATCCAAATTTTGTGTTACCCTCACATAAATGCTTTTATTAGTTTTTAAAATCGGATTTGCTTCTGGCAAAGTTGAAAAATTCACTTTAATTACATCAGGTTTAAGGGCTGTTAAACAAATTACACCTTTTTCAGAGTATACTTTTAAACTGTTTTCTTCTAATTTTTTGTGATCATATATCTTAAATGGTTCTAAATTTTGAGCCTCAACAAAAATCGGTAAAGAAAAAAGAAGAAGAAAAAGGTATAACTTCATTTTAGTCTATAGTAAATTTGAGATTACAGATATACTTAACGCGATGATCACTGTATTGAAAACAAAAGAAATTAAGCTATGGAGAAGGCATAACCTTCTTATTGCTTTAGATTGGATTTGGACATCAGAAACTTGAAATGTCATGCCTATAATAAATGAAAAATATGCAAAATCAAGATAGTCTGGGTTATCTTCTTCAGGAAAATCTAAGCCTTTAACAAATCCAGTTTTATTAACTGATAATGGTTGATAGTATAAATGAGTATATCTAAATGCGAACACTGTATGAAGTATCCACCAGGAAGAAATAACAGAGCAAATAGAAAGCAAAGTATATTCAACTAATTCTTCTCCAATTAGTGATTTTGATGAACCCAATAATAAAACTACTGAAAACAAACCCGCTAATGCTGCAGCTATAACAAAAACAAATATAAAACTCTTGCTAGCATCTTGTATTGATGCTGTTTTTTCAGCATCTAAAGGATGAGTAAATAAAATGGTTATCCAGGAAAGCAAAAGATGACAAACAGAATAAGATAACCAAACAATCAGAAAAGATCTGGGAGTAAAACCTCCCTTGCTTATCAAAAAATAGCTACTTAGCGCAACAATTAAAGAAATGATTAACCTATGATGGGCGTCTAATTGATTAATATGCTTTAAGTATTTCAAGCTTATTTTTTACTTTGTTTCAATGAGTTTATAATATTAAAATTATTCTTTCTATTCCTCATTAAAACGATAGCCTACGCCCCTAACTGTTTGCAAAAATTCAGGTCTATCCGCATTAGATTCAATTTTTTTCCTTAACCTAACAATGTGCATATCCAAAGTTCTGGTGTTTACATCAGAGTTATATCCCCATACTTCCATCATCAAATCATCACGACTAATTACTTTATTTTTATTCTCCAAAAAGTAAAGTAGTATGCGATTTTCTAAAATCGTCAATTCTGTTTTTTTACCATCCTTAATCAAAGAATGGATATTTGGCTGATGTTCCATATTCCCAAACTTGCTAAAATCGGGTTTTTCATTTAGTATATATTTCACCTTACTTTCTAACATGGCAACCAAAACATCCATATTGAATGGTTTTGTTACATAATCAGACACACCAAAATTGTAGGCATCAATTTTATCCAAATCTTGCGATTTGGCCGTCATCATAATAATGATATTTTCAAATCCCTTAGAACGTAGTTCGGTACAAACTTCAGAACCTTCTTTGCCTGGCATCATCCAGTCTAAAAGCACAATATTGGGTTGTTCTGCTAAAACTAAATCAATGGCTTGCTGGCCATCACTTGCTTCCACAATTTTATAACCTTCTTTTTCCAATCTGTTACTCACCAAAAATCTTAGGTTTTCATCATCTTCAATTACTGCAATCTTTATGTCTTTTTGCATATTATTTATCATAAGGTAAAATCACCTCAAACTCAGATCCTTTTCCAATCTTGCTCTTTACAGTAATTTTTCCATTCATAAAATTAACTAGTTCTTTACAGAATGCCAAACCTAAACCTACACTACCTTGTTGATTATATCTACTTTGTATCCTATAAAATTTCTTAAAAATATTATCTAATTCACTGGCCTCAATACCAATTCCACGATCTTTAAAAGAAAATGCAACTTCTTTTTTAAGCCTATAAATTTTAATCTTTAATTTCTTTTCACCAGCACTAGCATATTTGTATGCGTTTTCAATCAGATTGTGAAATATACTATTTAATAAAACCGGATCCGTAGAAAAAGTATTTAATCCTATTATTTCCAATTCAATAACGTAATCAGGATATTTCATTTGAAAAGTATCAATCATATTTTGAGCAAAAATCTCTAAATTGATATCCTGATAATTAATCTTTATGGCTTTATTCTCTATTTGAGTAAACGAAAGTAGCTTATTCATCAAATCATTAAGTCTATCGGCCTCTTCATCTAAGATCCTTCCGTAATGATTTTTTTCTTTTTCGGAAAGTTCTTTTGCATTCATAATATTATTCCCAGCAATTTTTATAACCGAAACTGGCGTTTTGAACTCATGAGTGAGGTTATTGATAAAATCATACTGCAAACTAAATAACTTCTGATTGATATTTAGGTTACGATAAATTAGAAAAGTGATAAATGCCAAAACTAAATAAACAACAAAAACTGCTAATGCAATTGGAAAAAACCTGCGATTTACTTCTTTGTTAAGAAACTCCTGTTCACTACCAAAATAAATTTTATAATCAGAAAATGGCCCTGGCAACGCTATATCGGTATTAATTAATTTTGGTTTTTCTAAAATAGGATCGTAAGAAAGCGGTTTAATGCTGATGTATCTGTAAAGCTGTGGATGATTATTTATTATCTTTAATTTTGATGGATTAAGCTCAAAAGAAAATACATCCTGCTCATAAACCGGAGATGTATTGCCACTTTTAAACATCAGATCTTGATATATTTTTATATCATCTCTTCTAGGGATATTCATATAGCTAATTTTATTATTTACTATGCTATAAAAAATCCTGAATATTTGCTCGCTATTTAAAGGCTTGGTAGTATCCGCAGTTTCAATGTAACTAGCAATTTTTAAGCTTATTTTATTAAATTCATCACCACTTTGTAAGGATAATGAACCTGGTTTTTTACCATCAAAAATTACTTTATCCTTTTGATTGATATTTAGCCCAAATTGATATAATTTTTTTATCCCGACAGAAAAATTTCCAATACGTAAGCCATCTTCAATAGGATGATTACTAACCTGAGCATCATAAAACAAAACTTTCTCTACAAATGGATAGCTTTTTAAAATTGTATCCGCATATTTTTCTGCAGATGCTGAATCTAAAAAACCTTGGTAAAAAGAAATCTCTGGTATTTTATTTTGGAATAAAGTGTTGTAAGGTGCAATTGTTTTTTCTAAAACATCAATTTTTAAAGCTGAAAACTCATTTTCAATATATTTTTTTGTAAGGTTATATCCTAATATTAGCGCTAAAACTAAAGAAATAGAGATCAACACCATAAAGGAAATGATGAGGGCAAAATTTTTCCTGTAGCTATCAGTTTTAGCCTTCATCTTCTATTTTTCAAAACCTAATTGCTTTTCAAAAAAATCGCCAAGTTGTTTGTAAAACGCTACCCTATTTTCCATATCTCTAAATTGATGATTTTCACTTTCGTGGAGTATATAAGTAACATCAATTTGCCTTTTTCTTAATTCTTTAACAAACTGATTTGTTTCATTAACATTTACCCTACTGTCTCTCCCACCTTGCGCAATTAGTAATGGTAATTTTATTTTGTCTGTTTGAAAAATAGGAGATGAATATTTAAGATAATCAATATCACTTTCTGGGTTGCCTACTATTTCATTCATCATTTGCTGATAAGGCTTATAGTAAGCAGGAAAGCCTTTTAAGTAGGTAAATATGTTGATGTAACCTGAGTATGAAGCTGCACATTTATATAATTTTTGATTATAAATAATCTGATTTAGAGCAGAAAAACCTCCAAAACCATAACCATAAACACCAATTTTATCAGGATTGGCAACCTCTTCGCTAATTAACCAATTAACACCATCAGCAATATCGTCCTGAATTTTTTTGCCCCATTCTTTATATCCTGCATTTTTAAATGATTTACCATAACCAATAGATCCACGGTAATTTATTTGCAAAACTGCGAAACCTCTATTTGCTAAATACTGGACCTCATTATTATAACCCCAAGAGTTTCTTTGCGATGGACCAGAATGCGGGAAAACAATACAAGGTAAATCTTTTTCTTTTTTCCCTTTCGGGATTGTTAAATATCCATGAATTGTTAAACCATCTCTACTTTTAAAACTGATTGGTTTCATTTCACACATATCATCCTCATTAATTTGAGGATTTATATCTGCAAGTCTTTGCAATTTATTGGTGTTTGATTGATATAAATAATAAGCTCCAGGATTTTTATCTGTAAAAGTTCTTACAATAAACTTATTTTCATATTGATCATTATCTAGTATTTTAATTTCTTGGTTGGGTATTAAAGTACGTATTTGACCATACATTTCTTTATACCCGTCATCTAAGAAGTGGTTTTGCCTTTTGTTGATTTCGTAGGTTACATAAGCTAACTTTTTTAATGTTTTAGAGTAAACGACATCCATAATATCGGCATCAGGATTTTCATAAATAACCTTTGATTCTTTACCGGTTTTACAATCAAAATCCACTAATGCTAATTTATCTCTGTTTAAATTTGATAGGGCATAAACATGATTAGGCTGGTTGGTAAAACCAAAAGGCGATAAAGAACTTTTAAAATTGTTGGTAATAACAGGTTTAAATTTTTGATTATTATCAGATCTAAAGTAGATTGTTTCATTAACACCATCGCTACCAACAGCTAAGTTAATATTGCCATTATCATCAGAAATCCACCGAATTATGTTTCCAGGATTTTCTATAAAAAGCTTTCTTTCACCTGTGTTAATATTCAATTTATAAACATCAAAATACTCTGCAACTCTATCGTTTACAGCTATCAAAATGCTATTGTTGTTTTTTATAACCTGATCAATTACTTCTACTTTAGTTTTAGGAGGGGTTTTTACTAATAAATTATTAATCCCATCCTTATCAACTATAAATGACTGATAATTATCTAAACTATCCTTTTCTTGCATATAGAAAAGCTTATCATTACCAGCCCAAAAATAATATTTAATAGACTTGTTGTTTAGCTTTGTAATCTGTGTTACTTTATTATCACTTAAAGATTGTACAAAAATATTAAGCTGCCCGTTAGTAGGTTTGAGATAAGAAAGATATTTACCATCTGATGAAATATGATAAAAAGATTGTTGTGGGTCTTTGAAAAAAGTATCTATAGAAACCTGTTTAACTTTTGTTGTTTTTACGCAACCCGCCACACTCACAATAAAGCAAACAACTAAAATATATCTTTTGCAACAATCCAACATCGGTTTAATTTATCGTTTTATAAAATTTACAATAAGCGATTAAAATCTGTGTTTTTATACTTTCACCAAAATAACTATTTCTATTTTACTTGCATCAAATAATATGGTAACATTTAAAATACACGTGTAATCCTAACGTATTTAATATAAATTAAGCTTAGTATCATTAAAATTTCTAATTTTATTATCAATGATAAAAAGATTTCTCTTAACCTGTTTAACCATTTTTGCTGTTTTGTTTAATACTGCAAAAGCGCAAATAAGTGATCAAGATGCAGTAGCCAACCAATTTTATAGTAATGGCGAATATGATAAAGCTTTAATCATTTTTAAACAACTTTATCAGGCAAAAAATGGTTCTTCAATATATTATAAAGAATATCTAAATACTTTATTAAAGCTTAAACTTTATGATGATGCGGAGAAAATTATCATTAAAGAAATCAAACAAAACCCTGTTGCCCGATTAGATTTAGGTGCGTTATATCAGGAAAAAGGTGATTTAGCTTCTGCCGATAAAATATACAATTCAGTTATCCAACAAATGCAACCAGATCAGTTTTCTATAAATGATGTTGCAAATGCTTTCTATGGAACTGGAAATTTTGATTATTCAATTAAAACTTTTTTAGTTGGGCGTAAATTGTTGGAGGATGATAATATTTTTTCTTACGAGCTCATCAATCTTTATCGATATAAAAAAATGAAAGATGAGCTGACACAAGAATCATTAAAATTGATTGAAAACCAACCAGAACTGCTTCCTATGATTAAAGGGAGCTTGTCTCGCACTTATGAAAATAACGAAGACTATAATATCCTTAAAGTTTTACTCTTAAAAAAAATTCAAAAAGATCCTCAAAATATCAATTATATAGATTTATTGGCTTGGCAATACATACAGCAGCAACAATATGATTTAGCTTTAATTCAATTAATAGCATTAGACAAACGTACAAATGGAAATGGCGTAAAAGTTTTTTCTTTAGGCGATTTATTATTTGAGAACAAAGCTTATGAAACAGCAAACAAAGCTTACAATTATTTGATTGAAAAAGGACAAAATAGCACTTATTATATTCCGGCAAGGGTTGCGATTTTACGTAGTAAGAATAAACAGATTTTAGATGAAAAATATAGTAAAGAAGACATTACAAATCTGGTAAATGATTACGAAATTTTATTAAAAGAGTTTGGAAGCAGTGCCCAAACCATATTTGCCATCAGGCAATTAGCAAACCTAAAAGCTTTTTATTTGAATCAATTAGATGAAGCAGAAAAACTTTTAGAGAGTACTTTAAACTTCCCAAACAGCAGGCCTCAAACTTTAGCAGAGGTAAAATTAGACTTAGCAGATATTTACATTTTAAATAACGAACGATGGGAAGCTGCACTACTTTATGGTCAGGTAGAAAAATCTTTCTCAAATGAGCCATTAGGGCAAGAAGCAAAATTTAAAAACGCAAAATTATCTTTTTATAATGGAGATTTTACTTGGGCAAAAGCGCAATTAGATGTCTTAAAAGCATCAACATCACAACTAATTGCAAACGACGCATTGGATTTAAGCTTACTTATTCAAGATAATTTAGCTTTTGATACGACCGGAAATGCTTTAAAAATTTATGCAAAAGCAGATTTATTGCAATTCAAAAATTTGGATAATCAATCATTAACAACATTAGACAGCATTGCTTTACTTTATCCTCAAACAGATTTATTGGATGATATTTTAATGTTAAAATCAAAGATATACACCAAACAAAACGACTTTGTAAAAGCTGCCGATACTTACAAAAATATCATTACAAATTACGATGATAGCATTTGGTCTGATGACGCTTTATTTCAATTAGGGGTTTTGGAAGAAGATAAATTAGAAGATAAAATAAATGCGCAAAAACATTATCAACAACTGATAGAAAAATTTCCCGGCAGTTTATACGTGATAGAAGCAAGAAAAAGATTTAGAAATTTAAGGGGCGATGCACTTTAGAAATTTTTCAATTACTACATTTGCCAAATGATAATTTACAACGTTACCAGCATCGTAGAACAAGAAATAAAAGATGATTTTTTAGCTTTTATGCAAGAAATTCACATTCCAGAAGTAATGGCAACTGGTAAATTTAGCTCCTCAAATTTATATCAATTAACAGAACCAGAAAACGAGGGTTTTACGTATTGCGCACAATATATTACAGAAAAAGCTCAAAACTTAATTGATTATAGAGAAATTTATGCGCCAATCTTACAGAAAGATGTGCAGCAAAAATTTGGTGATAAAGTAGTTTCTTTTAGGAGCGTATTAGAAAAAATTTAAATCCATTACATGAATATTATTGAAACCCCAATTAAAGATTTGATCATTATCGAACCTAAAATCTGGAAAGATGATAGAGGATATTTCTTTGAAAGTTATAATAAAAAGGCTTTCGCCGATGCTGGTATAAATGCAGAATTTGTTCAGGATAATCAATCTTTTTCTCATAAGGGAGCTTTAAGAGGACTTCATGCGCAAGCAAATCCTAATGCTCAAGGAAAATTGGTGAGAGTTGTACAAGGTAAAGTGATAGATGTTGCTGTAGATATTAGAAAAAAATCACCAACTTTTGGTCAGCATTATAGCATAGAATTAAGTGGAGAAAACAACAAAATGTTTTGGGTTCCGCCAGGTTTTTTACATGGATTTGTAACCTTAGAAAACAATACAATTTTCAGCTATAAATGCACTAATCTTTATCATAAAGATGCAGAAGTTGGTGTAATTTGGAACGATAAAGACTTAGGAATTAATTGGGGAATTAAAGAATCAGAAGCTTTAGTGTCACCTAAAGATGTTATTCTTCCTAATTTTTCAGCAATAGAAAGTCCATTTTAAACAATGCAAAATCCTAAAGAAGGACTTCGATTAAACAAAACTATCAGCGATACAGGGTTTTGCTCCCGGCGAGAAGCAGACCGAGTTATTGAGGAAGGAAGAGTAACCATTAATGGAAAAGAAGCCGTTTTAGGCGATAGAGTTTTATCAACTGATGATGTAAGGGTTGATGGAAGGCGTATAAAATTTAAAAATCAGGAAGATTCAATTTACATCGCATTTAATAAACCTCGAGGAGTTACCTGCACAACCGACAGGCAAATTGATGGTAACATAATTGATTACATCCGCCATCCAAAACGAATATTCCCGATTGGCAGATTAGATAAACCATCAGAAGGATTGATATTTTTGACCAGCGATGGAGATATCGTAAACAAGATTTTAAGAGCGGGTAACAATCATGAAAAAGAATATATTGTTACTGTAAATAAACCCATCACCCAACATTTTTTAAAAAAGATGGCTAATGGAGTTCCTGTTTTAGATACTGTTACCCAAAAATGTTTTATCAAACAAGAAAGTGAAACTGTTTTTAAAATTATCCTTACTCAAGGTTTAAACCGCCAAATTAGGAGAATGTGCGAATATTTAGATTATGAAGTCAAAAAACTTAAACGCACCCGCATTATGAATGTTTCTTTAAATAACTTACCGCTTGGTAAATGGCGAGATTTAACCAAAGATGAACTCAATGAAATTATGAGAATGGTGGCAGATTCTAGTAAAACAGCTTAAAAATTTATCTTTTAGAGATTTTATTCATCGTAATTTGCCTTTGTAAATTACATTTAAAACGATCTATATCTTCACTTCTCTTTTTTAAATGTTTGTGAGAAATTTGATGTGCTCTTTCCCTCCAAAGTCGCCAACTACTAGGTTTTAATTCCCTTCGCATTAGCTTTATCACATCCTGCTCAGCTAAACCAAATTGCAATTCTATCACTTCAAAAGGTGTACGGTCCTCCCAAGCCATCTCAATAATCCTGTCGGTTTCCCTTTCTGTTAAATTCTGAAACTGCTTTTTCATCCTTTCAAAACATCTTTCAATGCTTATTGTTTAATAATTGTTGGTTTGATAAATACTATTAATTTAAATTTTTATTAATTAATGTAGTTTATTAAAAATTGTTGTTATAAAAATATTTATTTGTGCGTTTTAACGGGCTATCCGCTAAATCTTTTTTATGAAAATTAAAAAAGGATATCGCTGCTATCCCTAACGCAAAACCTATTTATCGCAAATTGATAAATTTCAACTCATGATCAATAAAAACGGGAAAATAATTGAAAAGAATAATCTCCCACAAAAAATTTGTATCACTTGTAAAAAACCTTTCGCTTGGCGTAAAAAATGGGAAAAATGTTGGGACGACGTAAAATATTGTTCAAATAATTGCCGAAACATTAAATAATGAGCAATATTGTAAAAAGAAATTGAGGATTTTAAAATGAGTGAAAAAATAATATTGGTTTGGTTTAGAAACGATTTACGGGTTCATGATAATGAAATATTATTAGAAGCTACTCAAAAAGCAACAACCATTTTACCAGTATTTATTTTCGATCCTCGCTATTTTAGTGAGACTATTTTTAAAACTCAAAAAACAGGAAGTTTTAGAGCACAGTTTATTTTAGAGAGCGTTGCTGATTTAAAAAAATCATTACAGAAATTAGGTGGAGATTTATTGGTTACCCAAGGCCATCCTGAAGAAATTCTTCCTCAAATTTGCGAAAAATATAACGTTAACGAGGTTTATCACCATCGAGAAGTTGCTTCCGAAGAAACAGATATTTCCTCTAAAGTTGAAGATGTCCTTTGGAAAAAACAAATCAACTTAAAACACTTTATTGGTCATACCATGTACCATAAAGAAGATTTGCCATTTCCTATCAAAGATATTCCAGATGTATTTACCACTTTCCGTAAAAAAGCCGAACGTGAAGGTGTAATCCGCTCATCTTTTGAAACTCCTACAAAAATTGATATCCCACTTAATTTAGAACAATCAATATTACCTTCTTTAAAAGATTTAGGTGTAGAATATGAGAAAATTGATATTCGTAAGGCAATTGATTTTAAAGGTGGAGAAACTGAAGGGTTAGCAAGATTAAAATACTATTTATGGGATACAGATTTGTTGAAAACATATAAAAAAACCCGTAATGGCTTAATAGGTGCCGATTATAGTTCTAAACTTTCTCCATGGCTTTCTGCAGGTTGCCTTTCTCCGAGAGAAATTTATTGGGAAATAAAAAAATATGAGCAAGAACGTGGCGCAAACGACAGCACTTATTGGCTAATTTTTGAATTGCTTTGGCGAGATTATTTTCGCTTTATGTTTAAGAAACACGGCACCCAATTTTTTATGGAAGGTGGTTTTAAAGGTAAAGATAACGAACATGCCGAAAATCAAGAAGAACTTTTTGAGAAATGGAAAAATGCAAAAACTGGCGTTCCGTTTATTGATGCTAACATGAAAGAGCTTAATTTAACTGGCTTTATGAGCAACCGTGGTCGTCAGAATGTAGCTTCATACTTAGTAAAAGATTTAAAAGTAAATTGGACCTGGGGCGCTGCTTATTTTGAAGAAAAACTGATTGATTATAACCCTGCAAGTAATTGGGGAAATTGGTCTTATGTTGCAGGCGTTGGTAACGATCCTCGTGAAAACCGCCATTTTAATATAGAAAAACAAGCTAATGATTATGATCCGAAAGGAGAATATAGAAAGCTTTGGTTAGAGGGGTAATTCCTTTACTCATTAATACGATTTATTCATCGCCTAAATTATAAAAACAGAATTCTATCTTTTACTGTTTATAAGAAATGGCAAAAACACTCCGACTTATTCTCGGCGATCAACTTAGTCACCAACATTCTTGGTTCAGTAAAAAAGATGATGATATTATTTATATTATCATGGAAGTGATACAAGAGCAATCTTACGTGAAGCATCACATCCAAAAGATTGTCGGCTTTTTTATGGCGATGAGAAACTTTGCTGAAGAACTTAAAAAAGAAGATCATCAAATAATTTATTACAAATTAGATGATAAAAGCAACCTTCAAAGCTTTAAAGAAAATATCCAACAAGAAATCAAAAAACTTTCGGCACAAAAATTTGAATATCAATTACCTGATGAATATCGATTAGATGAACAGCTAAAAGAGATTTGTAAAGAGTTAGAAATCAGATATTCTGTTATCGATACTGAACATTTCTATACTAACCGAGAAGATGTAAAGGATTTTTTTAGTGGTAAAAAGCAATATTTAATGGAAACTTTTTACCGGGATATGAGAAAGAAACATCATATTTTAGTAAACAAAAATTTAGAACCTTTCGGCGATAAATGGAATTTTGATCATGAGAACAGAAAAAAATACGATGGTAAATATCCGCTTAAAGCTCCCCTATTATTTAAAAAAGAAGTATCAGAAATTGTAAAATTATTGAATGATAAAAAAGTCCAATATTTTGGAAATATAAAACCAAAAGAATTTCCGTATCCAACATCAAGAAAAGAAGCCTTAGAAATACTATATTACTTTTGTGAAGAGCTACTTCCAAACTTTGGCAGGTATGAAGATGCCATGCTAAAGGAACATCATACCTTATTTCATTCTTGTCTTTCGTTTTCTTTAAATCTAAAAATGATCTCACCAAAAGAGGTTGTAGAACAGGTTATAAATACTTGGCAAGCAAATAAAGAAGAGATTGATATAGCACAAGTGGAGGGTTTTGTTAGACAGGTAATTGGTTGGCGAGAATATATGCGAGGGATTTATTGGGATCAAATGCCTGATTTTGCAACAAAAAATTATTTAAATAATGATAGGGATTTACCACCATGGTTTTGGGATGGTAAAGTAAAAATGAATTGCTTAAAATATTGTATAAATAACTCTCTAGATCATTCTTATGCACATCATATTCAACGTTTAATGGTAATCGGGAATTTTGCCTTATTAATTGGAGCAAAACCTGATGAAGTAGATAATTGGTATTTAGGTGTATATGCTGATGCAGTTGAGTGGGTTCAGATTACAAACACCAGAGGAATGAGTCAGTTTGCAGATGGGGGATTAATAGGTTCTAAACCATACGTTGCCTCCGCAAATTATATCAATAAAATGAGTAATTATTGCAAAGGTTGCAGTTACGATAAGGATAAACGCCATGGAGAAAATGCCTGCCCTTTTAACAGCCTTTACTGGAATTTTTACATTAAACATGAAGATCAATTAAAGAAAAACCCAAGGATTGGGATGATGTATCGTTTAATAGATAAAATGGAAAAATCGGAAATAGATGCAATCTTAAAACAATCCGATATTTATTTATCAAATTTACCCTCGTTATAATAATAAACAATGCATTGTTAATTTTGTTAACAATACATACAATCTAAATTCAATACATTTAAAAGAACATAAAAGTGCGGAAATTCTCTATAAGTGATATTGAAAATTTAACAGGCATCAAAGCACATACCATAAGAATTTGGGAGCAGCGATATAACTTTTGCACTCCAAAGCGAACTGAAACCAACATTCGCTATTATGATGATCAAGACTTATGTACATTCCTAAACATTGCTGTTTTAAATGAAAACGGATATAAGATTAGTAAAATTTCCCAAATGGAAGTTTTAGAAATTAATCAATTGGTTAAAAAACTCCAGGAAGATCATTATAATATAAATGTACAGGTACAAATGCTATCAAACGCCATGTTAAAAATGGATGATGAGGAATTTGACGAAGTTTTAAATGGCTGTGTCTCTGATTTAGGAATGGAAAAAGCAATATGCGAAATAGTGTTCCCTTTTATGAGAAAAGTAGGCTTTATGTGGCAAGTGGGTAGCATAAATGCTGCTCATGAACATTTTGCAACACAAAAAATAGAGCAAAAGCTAATCCACGATACCTTTAAATTAAATGGGCTAAAAAACAAAAATTCTAAACGATTTATATTGTTTTTACCTCCTCATGAACATCATGAAATTGGACTACTTTTCGCACAATTTATACTTAAAAGCAAAGGGCATTTTACACTATATCTTGGGCAAGATTTACCTTTTGAAAGTTTAAGCGAAGTTGTTAATTATTACGAACCTGATTTTGTTTTTACTGTTCTTACAATTGCAAATTCTGAAATGAAAATAGAAGATGCAATATCCAAAATCAGGGAAAATATTGGAAATATAAGTTTGATCTTAGCAGGAGCTCAAATTGCTATCAATCAACTTTTAGACAAGCCAAATACGATGTACATAAAAAATATTCAAGAATTTATAGATCAAGTTAACATGCTTAACCTTTCTATAGCCTAAAAATTACACTAAGCTTCTAAATTAAATTTAATTAATACCATTAAATTAATGGTTTACGAACCTATTTTTTTACTTTTGCAGCTAATAAAAAATATTTTTTTTGATGGATAGTTTATCTTATCTCAGTAATGCCGATTCGGCTTATATAGATTCTTTATATCAGTCTTACCAACAAGATCCTTCTTCTGTTGATTTTGGCTGGCAAAAATTTTTTGAGGGTTTTGATTTTGGACAACAATCTGACACTGATTTCTCTTCACAAAACACTACCTCTAGTACCCCAGAACATGTTTTAAAAGAAATTAATGCCTTAAACATGATAAATGGTTATAGGGATCGTGGGCATTTATTTACTAAAACAAATCCTGTTAGGGAGCGTAGGCAATATTTCCCAGGTAAAGAATTAGAGACTTTTGGTTTTACCGATGCTGATTTAGATACTGTTTTTAAAGCAGGTTTAGAAGTTGGTTTGGGTTCAAACGCAACCTTAAGAGAAATTAAGCAACTTTTAGAAGATACTTATTGCCAATCTTTAGGTATAGAGTATAGGTACATGCGTAATCCTATCAAACTAAAATGGTTTGAAGATCGCATGGAAAAATCTAGAAATAAACCAGATTTTGATGTTGAGACAAAGAAAAGGATTCTTTTAAAATTAAATCAAGCGGTAGCTTTTGAGAACTTTTTGGGGACTAAATTCTTAGGACAAAAAAGATTTTCTTTGGAGGGTGCAGAAGCATTAATCCCTGCCTTAGATTCTGTAATTGAAAAAGGTGCTGAGTTAGGTATCGAAGAATTTGTTATCGGAATGGCTCACAGAGGGCGCTTAAATGTTTTGACCAATATAATGGGCAAAACATATAAAGATATTTTCTCTGAATTTGATGGAAAATATAATAAAGATCTTCCTTTTGGTGGTGATGTTAAATACCATTTAGGCTTTTCTAGCGATGTGGAAACCTCACATAATAAAAAAGTTCATCTAAGTCTTTGTCCAAATCCCTCCCATTTAGAAACAGTTTCTGCTGTTGTAGAAGGTATTACCAGATCTAAAATGGATTTAAAATATGATAGCGATTATAAACGAATTGCTCCTATTTTATTACATGGTGACGCTTCTGTAGCTGGGCAAGGAATTGTTTATGAAGTTTTACAGATGTCTAAATTAGATGCCTATTCTACTGGAGGAACAATCCATTTAGTGATTAATAATCAAATTGGTTTTACTACCAATTATAAAGATGCAAGGTCATCAACTTATTGTACTGATATTGCCAAAGTAACATTATCGCCTGTTTTTCATGTGAATGGCGATGATGTTGAAGAATTGGTTTATGCCATTAATATGGCGATGGAATACCGTCAGCGTTTCCATAACGATGTTTTTATAGATATTTTATGCTACCGTAGATATGGTCATAATGAATCTGATGAGCCTCGTTTTACTCAACCTATGCTTTATAAAACCATAGAAAGCCATCCAAATCCAAGAGAAATTTATGTAGAAAAACTGCTTTCTTCTGGTACGGTTGATAATAATTTGGCAAAGCAAATGGAAAAAGAGTTTAAGGCTCTTTTACAAGAAAGATTAAATGAATCTAAAGAAGATAAAGGTGCACCATCTAATCCTGCTTTTTCAGGAGCCTGGACAGCCATGCGCTTTTCTAAACCTTCAGATTTTGAATATTCTCCTGATACATCTATCGATAAAGAAACTTTTTTAAGGCTTGCAACAAGTATTTCTACACTTCCTGAAGGTAAAAAGTTCTTATCAAAAATAGATCGTTTGTTTAAAGAGCGGTTAAAAATGGCTCAAGAAACCCATATTTTTGATTGGGCAATGGGTGAATTGGTTGCCTATGCTAGTGTTATTAATGATGGAAAAAGAGTAAGAATGAGCGGACAGGATGTAGAAAGAGGAACATTTTCTCATCGCCATGCTGTAGTTAAAGTAGAAGATTCTGAAGAAGAATATACTCCTATATCTAATATTGCTAAAAAGCAGCCTCCTTTTGAAATTTATAATTCACACCTGTCAGAATATGGCGTTTTAGGTTTTGAATATGGATATGCAATGGCCAATCCTAATGCTTTAACCATTTGGGAAGCTCAATTTGGAGACTTTTTTAATGGCGCACAAATTATCTTAGATCAATATATTTCAGCAGCAGAAACTAAATGGCAAAGAGCCAATGGTTTAGTAGTTTTGCTTCCTCACGGTTATGAAGGTCAAGGACCAGAACATTCATCTGCAAGGATTGAACGTTTCTTAGAACTTTGTGCTGAATTTAATATGCAAATTGTTAATTGTACTACTCCAGCACAGTTTTTCCATGCTTTACGTCGTCAATTAAAAAGAGATATTCGTAAACCATTAGTGGTTTTCTCTCCAAAAAGTTTATTGAGATTTCCAAAATGCGTTTCTCCATTAAAAGATTTTACCGAAAATAAATTTCAAGAGGTAATTGACGACCCCAACGTGAAAGCTGCAAATGTTAAACGTGTTTTAATGTCGTTTGGTAAAATCTATTATGATTTATTGGATGAACAAGAAATAAGTAAAAAACAGGACGTTGCTATCGTAAGGTTAGAACAAGTATATCCAATACCTTATGAGCAATTAGATAAAATAAGAAAAAAATATAAAAATGCTGAGTTTATATGGGTACAAGAAGAACCAGAAAACATGGGGGCTTGGCCATTTATATCTAGGGTTTTTAGAAAATCAGATTTTAATTTTGATGTGATTTCAAGAAAGCCATCAAGCAGTCCGGCAACTGGTTTTGCTAAACAACATTTAGAAGAGCAGGCGGCGATTGTTGCAAAAGCTTTTGAAATAAAAAACGTTGAAAAAGTTAAAGAAGTAATCAAAAAATCAACTATAGCTAACACACCTAGAGTAGATTAACAAATTATCATATTTAAAATTTATGAGCTTAGAAATAAAAGTCCCTTCAGTAGGAGAATCAATTACAGAAGTTGTTTTAGCTAAATGGTTAAAAAAAGATGGTGACCATGTAGAAATGGATGAAGTGATTGCTGAATTAGAATCTGATAAAGCAACCTTTGAATTGCCTGCAGAAGCATCTGGGACATTAAAATTAATTGCAAAAGAAGGTGATACCTTAGCAGTTGGAGCAATAGTTTGCAGTATTGAAGAAAGTGGTGCAACATCCTCAAAACAAGATACACCTGCAAAAGAAGAGAAAGAAGAAATTAAAGAAGAGGTAAGTAAAACTGATGATAAATCATCTGCAAATACTGAAACCAAAGAAATTAAAGTTCCATCTGTTGGAGAGTCTATCACTGAAGTAACATTAACTAAGTGGTTAAAACAAGAAGGTGATTTTGTAGAAATGGATGAAGTAATTGCTGAGTTAGAATCTGATAAAGCAACTTTTGAATTACCCGCAGAAGCTGCTGGTATTTTGAGCTTAGTTGCAAAAGAAGGTGACACTTTAGAAATTGGGGCTGTTGTAGCAACAATTGCTTCGGGTCAGGCTCAAAGCCCAAAGCCTAAAGCTGAAAGCGATTCTATTGAACAAAAAGAGAAATCTTCAAGTTCTTATGCAGATAAATCTCCATCACCTGCAGCAGCAAAAATTTTAGCAGAAAAAGGGATTGAAGCAAAAGATGTGAAAAGCTCTGGTGTAGATGGTCGCATTACGAAAGAAGATGCAATGAATGCTCAAAAAGCTGAAACTCAAAAGCCGAAAGCAGAAAATTCACCTAAAACTACTAATACTGAATCAACTCCTGCTCAATCTTCTGGAAACAGAGAAGAACGTAGAGAAAAGATGACTTCTTTAAGGAAAACGATTGCTAAGCGTTTAGTTACTGTAAAGAATGAAACCGCCATGTTAACTACTTTTAACGAATTAAACATGGGTCCGGTTATGGATTTAAGGAAAAAATATAAAGATCAATTTAAAGAAAAACATGGCGTTGGCTTAGGCTTTATGTCATTTTTTACCAAAGCAGTTACAGAAGCTTTAAAAGATTTCCCTGCAGTTGGAGCTAGGATTGATGGTGAAGAATTTGTTTACAGCAATTTTGCTGATATTTCTATTGCCGTATCAGCACCTAAAGGATTGGTTGTTCCGGTTATTAGAAATGCTGATAGCATGACTTTAGCTCAAATTGAAAAAGAGGTAATTACTTTAGCCACCAAAGCGAGAGACGGTAAATTAAGTTTAGAAGAAATGACAGGCGGAACTTTTACAATCACAAACGGTGGTGTTTTTGGTTCTATGATGTCAACTCCAATTATAAATGCACCACAGTCTGCAATTTTAGGAATGCATAACATTGTTGAGCGTCCAATGGCTGTTAACGGACAGGTTGTTATTCTTCCGATGATGTATTTGGCTCTTTCTTATGATCATAGAGTTATTGATGGAAGAGAATCGGTAGGATTCTTAGTTCGTGTTAAACAATTACTGGAAGATCCAGCGAGATTGTTGCTGGGTGTTTAAATTCAATTTAAAAATATATTAAAACCTCTAATTACTTAGAGGTTTTTCTTTTTATAATTGCTTAATGGATTTTGTTTTACCTTTTTCAAGAACATTTCTTTACAAATTTATTAGGTTTGCCCTGGTAGGTGTTTCTGGTATTTTTGTTGACTTTGGTACTACCTGGATACTTAAAGAAAAATTTAAAATCCATAAATATATAGCAAACTCTTGTGGCTTTTTATTGGCAACAATAACCAACTATCTGTTAAACAGATATTGGACTTTTCAAAGCAATGATCCAAAGGCATTTCAACAATTCGGTAAATTCTTTGCCATTGCTTTAGTAGGTTTAATATTTAATAACATCATCATCTATATCTTAAATGATAGATTAAAAATCAATTTTTACTTATCTAAAGCTTTTGCCATTGCAGCCGTTTCTATCTGGAACTTTTTTGCAAACTATATTTATACTTTTGCAACGTAATGGAAAAATTAGCAAACCGAAATTTTTTAGATTTAAACAGTAAGAATCTATTTGCTTTTTTTCTTTGCTTAACATTCGTTTTAAATCTATTACAATCATATTTTACCGGTTTACATCCTGATGAGGCCTATTATTGGGTGTATTCAAAATTTTTAGATTGGGGATATTTTGATCATCCACCAATGGTAGCATTATTTATTAAAGCAGGTTATTCTCTATTTCAAAATACTTTAGGACTTAGGCTTTTAACAGTTATAAGCAACTTAGTGGCTATTATCATTCTTTATCAAATTGTAAAGAAATACACGCCAAACGTTCCATTGTTTATCATTATGATAAGCTCGGTATTGTTATTTCACGTTTACGCTTTTATAACCACTCCGGATGTTCCGTTATTTTTCTTTAGCGTATTGTTTTTATACCTCTATCAAATCTATTTAAAAGAAGACAAGATTTATTGGGCCTTTATGCTTGGACTATGTTGTGGAGCATTGATGATGAGCAAATACCACGGCATTCTTTTAATTATTTTGATATTGATATCAAACCTTCAACTATTTAAAAGGAAATCTTTTTATTTGGTTATCATTTTGGGGATATTGATGTGTTTACCACATTTATATTGGCAATATCAGAATGGCTTTCCATCTTTTTATTATCATATCATAGATCGTTCTGCTACCCCTTATCGATTTGATTATACTTCTCAATATTTCTTAGACCAACTTTTAATGATGGGACCATTAGTTGGTTGGCTGTTATTTTATTATGGATTTAAGCAGAAAACAAATCAAGATGAATTCTTAAAATCTTTGAAGTTTGTTTTATACGGAGTGTTTGTTTTCTTCTTCTTGAGCACATTTAAAGGAAGAGTGCAAGCGCAATGGCCATTGATAGAATTTATAGCTCTTTTTATATTAGCTTACATTTACGCAGCTAAAAATATTTATCACTTTTATAAATTTAAATGGTTATTTGGGATAAATATATTCTTGATCATTTTAGCTCGTTTTATAATTATGGGTTTTATACCTGCAGCAAAAAAAATTAAATTTGTAGCAAGTTTTCAAGATTATAATGTTTGGGCGAATCAATTAAAAAACGCAACCGAAGGGAAAAGCGTCATTTTTAAAGATGGTTTTCAGGAAGCTTCATATTATAATTTTTATACAAATTCTTTAAATGCTGTGGCTTATAATTCGATTAATTATAGACAAACACAATATGATCTTTGGCCTATAGAAAATAAAATACAGGGGAAAAATATTTATTTAATTGAGGAAGGCAAAGCCGATTATAACGGACAAAAATTGATTGAAACCAGTAAGAGTTTCTATCATCTTACTTTAATTGATGATGTTAGATTTTATCCTAAGATTTATTTTAATCCTATCAATTTTCCAAAAGATTGGAATAAAAACGAAACAAAATCCATTACTTTTACATTAAAAAATCCCTATTCAAAAACCATCTCTTTTTCTAATGATAACGAAAAATGGGAATGCAATTTTCAATATGGTTTTATGGAAAATGGAGAAATTAAAAGTCTTACACCACTTTCAAAATCGCTAAAAAGCATAAGATTAAAATCTAATGAAACAAAAGTATTAAGTTTAAATATTACTTCTCCTAATCAATCAGGAGATTTCAAATTATTTTTATCCATAAAAACAGAACCTTTTGCTGGCACAAGAAACAGTAAAATGATTTCATTGAGCGTAAAATAAACATGAATACTAAAAAATTAAGTTTTATAATTTTATCGTTTTTAACGATAATAAATCTTAAAGTAAAATCACAAACTATTGAGGCTAACCTTAATTATTTTGGCTTTATGGATAACAGAGAATACGCCAGATCCTTCAGGTATTCACAAACTATTTTTGGTAATCGCATCTCTCCGGAAGTAGGATTAAAACTTGATAGTTTTAATAGGTTTAGAATAGGTTTTAATGCACTTTATGAATTTGGATCTCAAAAAAACACTTTCATTGACAAAATTGATCCAGTAATTTATTACGAACATGAAAAAAATAACTGGCAATTTTTTATAGGCTCATTTCCTCGTTTGAATTTAGTCGATAATTATCCAAGAGGACTAATACGAGACACTTTAAATTATTATCGTCCTAATATTGAAGGGATGTTGGTAAAATATCAAACTAAAAAATTTAAAGAAACGGTTTGGTTAGATTGGACAAGCAGACAAACTGCAAATGATAAGGAAACTTTTCTTTTTGGATTTTCTGGTAAATACCAACCTGGCATTTTCTTCTTATCACATTATGCCTTTATGTTTCATAATGCTGGCGCTGGAATTCCTATTCCTGGAGATTTTTTGCAAGATAACGGAGGTTTACAAGCAGAAATAGGAATGGATTTATCAAGAAAAACATTTTTAGATTCACTAACCTTAAGCGGAGGCGTAATGTTTTCAATCGAGAGAACAAGAGCAATTTCATCGTCTTTTGATACACCTGCAGGTTTTGTCTCCAACCTTTATGCATCATACAGAAAATTTAGTGTTCAAAACACATTTTATGCAGGTGAAGGCCATCACATTATCTATGGTGATTCTTTTTACACCTCAAAAAGTTATGACCGAATTGATTTAGGTTATACTCCTATAAAATATAAAAATTTAGAAGGGAAGTTTGTTTTTAGCTATCATATTGTTGATGGTGCTTTGGATAATCAACAAGCTTTCTTTTTACGTTACAACATTTCGGGGAAGAAAGATATAAGAAAAAAGCAATAGTTTATTTTTTTATATGCTTAATAATTTTAGCATAAAGCTCGTCTGGTTTAAATGGCTTTAATTGATAATCAATCATTCCACTTTCATTAATTTCTCCAATATCATCCTTTAAAATAGATGCTGTTAAGGCTATAATTGGCAGGTTATTAAAATAATCGTCGTTATTCTCTCTTAATTTTTTAACAGTTTCATATCCAGATAACTCAGGCATGTGGATATCCATTAACACCAAATCAAAATCTTTAGATTGTAATAATGCTATGGCCTCAAAACCATTATCAGCACAAACAACTTCTAACCCAAATTTTGCCAAAACTCTTGTAGCTAAAATTCTATTAATTTCATTATCATCAACAACTAATATCTTAGCATTTAAATATTCTTTCAATTGAGTTTTTTCTTCGGTAATTACGTTTTCATTTTCAACAAAGTTATTAAACCTCAGCTCAAATTCAAACGTTGATCCTTTACCCAATTCGCTACTCACTTTTATAGACCCATGGTAAAGTTCAATCAACTTTTTCGTTATTGTAAGCCCTAATCCCGAGCCTCCATATTTCCTTGTTGTATTTGCAGCGGCTTGTGTAAAAGACTCAAAAATGTAATCAAATTTATCTTCTGGAATGCCAATGCCTGTATCAATAACCTGAAATTTTAAATAGGTATAGTTGCTATCAACACTAATTAAACTTACAACAATTTCTACAAATCCTGATTCAGTAAACTTTATACCATTATTAATTAGATTGATTAAAATCTGATAAAGTCTTGTTTTATCACCTCTTACTTGATCAGGAATATTAGAATCAACTTTGTATTTCAGTTCAATTCCTTTTTCTTTAATCTTAAAAGTTAAAGAATCTGCAATGTCTTTTATCAATTCATAAATTGATAATCTTTTGTTTTCCAATTCCATCTTACCAATCTCAATTTTAGAAAAATCTAATATATCATTGATTAAATTTAATAGGTTATCAGAAGAAAATTTAAGCAGTTTAATACTTTGCTTTTGATCTTCCAATTGCTCTTCATCACTTAAAATATTGGTTAAACCAATTATTGCATTTAATGGCGTTCTTATTTCATGACTCATTACAGAAAGAAACATTTCTTTTGCTTTACTCAATTGTATAGCTTGTTCTTTCGCTTCTATCAATTGAAATTCTGCTTGTTTCTTTTGTGTAATATCTGATATAATTTCTATCTGTTTAATGGTTTTCTGTTTCTCGTCTTTGATAGGAGTATTAGAAATAGAAAGCCAAATTTCTGACCCGTCTTTTTTATAAACTTTAATTTCTATGCTAAAAGGAATCAAATTTATTGCGTGTTTTCTTGCTGTTACTAATAATGGTAAATCAGTATCATCACCTTTTACAACATCTCCAATTCTTTTACCTTGAAGTTCATTCAATTCAAAACCTAATAAGTTTATTAATGAATCATTTATCCAATTTACATTTCCATTTTCATCACTAATACAAACACCTATCTCAGTTTTACTTGCCACTAAAGAAAGCAACTCTAATTTTTCTTCCGATTGTTTTCTTTCTGTAATATCAACTACAATTTCTATTAAGCTTTCTATCTCATCTTTATCATCTAAAATGATAGTATTAAAAATAGAAAGCCATATCGGTTTTCCATCTTTTCTTTTGGCAAGTAATTCAACAGAAAAAGATTGCTTATTTCTTGTGGCTCTTCTAGCTTCTTCAACACTCGCTTGAGAACTTTCAGAACTCAAAATTATGTCTCCAAGTTTTTGATTTGATACATCATCTAAATTAAATCCCGTTATTTTTGTAAATGCATCATTTACCCATATAACTTCACTATCTCTGTTACTGATTGCAACACCATTATTAATTTTACTAGCAACTGTAGATAGCTGATTTAAACTTTTTATTATTTGTTTTTGCTTGGTTATTTCTCTGCCTATTATAAACCAAATTCGGTTTTTAGTTACAGCATTCCAACTTATCCATTTAGTTTCTCCGCATTTAGATACTAAACGAGTTTCTACCTCGAAATTTTTCTGCTTATTTAACAGTGCTTCATTAGCAGTCTTTAGAACATGTATTCTATCTTCTGGAAAAACGAATTTAGAAATATTTAAACCTAAGCTTTCTGCAGGTGAAATGCCCAATATAGTTTCAGAAGCATTATTGATATTTAAAATCCGCTGATTTTCATCCAATATGCAAATAAGATCTGGCGATGAATTAAATAAAATCTTAAAATCTTCTTTCTCTTCTTTATTATGAGTACCCTCTAAATTCTTTTTCTTTAAATCTAAAATATTAATAATTTGATTTGAAACATCTTTTAAAGCTTCAATTTGAACTGAAGTTAGAATTTTAGAAGTCTCATCAAAAAGACATAATGTGCCTTTCAGATCAATATCATTAGTAATAAAACTTAATCCCGCAAAAAAGTTAAAAGTTAAATGATGCTCTTGTTCTAAATCCTTAAGTCTTGTATCTTTTTGCAATTGTGGGATCTGAATAAATCCTCCATTTTGGATAGTGTATTTACAAAGTGATTTAGAGAGGTTTAAAACTTTAGGTTCAATATTACCTTTTGTATAGGTGATAATCTGTAAATTATCCTTAACAAATGTAATTGCCGCATTATTACACTCACCAATATAACATGCCAACTTTAATATCGACATGAAATCCTTTTCAGAATTTTCATTAAACAAATCATACAAAGCCATATTGGCTATAGTATCATCTGTTTGTTGATTTGGCTCTTCTAAAATCAATTTATTTAACCGTTTGGTTTGAATTTATTTATATAATGGATGCTTAGCCATTAGATTATTCACTTTAGTACGCAATTCTTCTAATAAAGATTCATTAGCATTGTTAATCAACGCATCATCTATTAAATCAACAATTAAAAGCATATCACTTTCTTTCAATCCTCTTGAAGTAATCGCAGCAGTACCGACTCTTATACCAGAAGTTACAAATGGAGATCTTTTATCAAATGGAACCATATTCTTGTTAACTGTAATATCAGCTTTTCCAAGAGTTTCTTCTGCTAGCTTTCCTGTAATATTTTTATTTGTTAAATCAATTAACATCAAATGATTATCTGTTCCTCCAGAAATTAACTTATAGCCTTTAGCCACTAAAGCATCAGCCATTGCATTTGCATTTTTCTTTACCTGAACTATATAATCCATATATTCATCGCTTAAAGCTTCACCAAAAGCAATTGCCTTAGCGGCGATAATATGTTCTAAAGGACCACCTTGCGTTCCCGGAAAAACAGCACTATCCAAAATAGAGGACATCATCCTTATTTCTCCTTTTGGAGTTTTTAATCCCCAAGGATTTTCAAAATCCGTACCCATCATAATTAAACCTCCTCTAGGACCTCTTAATGTTTTATGAGTAGTTGTAGTAACAATATGACAATGTGGAAGGGGATCTTTTAATAAACCTCTTGCAATTAATCCCGAAGGATGAGAAATATCAGCTAAAACTAAAGCACCAATTTTATCTGCAACTGCTCTGATAAATGCGTAATCCCAGTCTCTTGAGTAAGCAGACGCACCGCAAATAATTAATTTTGGTTTTTCTCTTAATGCAACTTCTTCTAATTGCTGATAATTGATTAATCCTGTTTGTTCTTCTACGCCATAAAAAAACGGTTTGTATAATTTACCAGAAAAATTAACTGGAGATCCATGCGTTAAATGACCACCGTGAGAAAGATCAAAACCTAATATTTTATCTCCAGTATTTAAAACCGCCAACAAAACTGCTGCATTAGCTTGTGCACCAGAATGTGGCTGTACATTTGCCCAAGCTGCATTAAATAATTCTTTAGCCCTTTCAATAGCAATAGTTTCAATTTCATCAACAACTTCGCAACCCCCATAATATCTTTTATACGGCAACCCTTCTGCGTATTTATTTGTTAATACAGAACCGGCGGCTTCCATAACTTGCTTACTAACAAAGTTTTCTGAAGCAATTAACTCAATTCCGTTTTCTTGTCTTTGTTCTTCTTTATTTATAAGGTCGAAAATAACTTGATCTTTTTTCATTTAATTTTTTTAATGTTAATTTTATTACGTTTATTAGAGTCTTAAACCTAAATGTCTTAAATCTTACAGAATTAAATCACTGCTCTAAATTAAAAATTTAAAGCTAGTATTTGAATAAATCATCCATGAATAAAATAAAATTTGTAATTATTGGTGCAGGTAATATTGGCTCTAAATATGTTTCATTATTAAATGAGTTACCTGATTCTGAATTAATTGCTGTAGTCGACTCTAATTTTGGTAGACGAAAATTCATAGATAAATTAGTTCCATTTTTCACTTCATTAGAAGATTTTTTTACATCAAAAATACAAGCTGATGTAATATGTATATGTACGCCAAATGGTTTACATCCATCACAAACAATTGATTGCTTAAATGCTGGCTATCATGTAATTTGCGAAAAACCAGTTGCGCTAAAGGCAGATGACGTTTTGAAGATGATGGAGGCTGAAAAAATATCAGGTAAAAAAGTATTTGCTGTAATGCAAAATAGATATAGCCCTGTAGCAATTTGGCTTAAGAAATTAATGTCGCTAAAACTAGTTGGTGAAATTAGATTATTACAGATTAATTGCTTCTGGAATAGAAATAATAAATATTATAATGATTCGCCTTGGAGAGCAACTAGAGAATTGGGAGGCGGTCCTCTATATTCGCAGTTTAGTCATTTTATTGATTTGATGATTTGGATTTGTGGTAATCCTAAAGAAATTAGAAGCGAATTTTTTACCTTAAATAAAGAAATAAACACTCAATTTCAGGATAGTGGTATCATTAATTTTAAGTTAGGAAAAAATGGAAAGGGAGTTTTTAATTTTACCAATGCTGCTTTTGAAACTAATATTGAAAGTAGTTTAACTATAATTGGTTCCAAAGGAAATGTTAAGGTTGGTGGGCAATATATGGAAAAACTTGATTTTGTAAACTTAGAACAGGTTTTTGAAATTCCCGTTTTTGAAAATGTTACCAAAGCAAATAATTATACTTATTATAAAGGATCTGCAGATAAACATGATGTTTTTCTTAAAAAAGTAATTGATTGTATTAAAAATAATCAAGAGCCAGAAATTGGCTTAGCAGACGAGTTAAATGTTATCCATTTTATTGAACAGGCTGTTCTTTTTGCTGAAGCCAAAAGTTATTAAATCCTATTCCAACCTCAATTTTTAATAATTGTTGTTGTAGCATCTCTAACATCGCTAAAAAATTATAAACAAACTGAACTTTATCTTTAGAAATTTTTAGCAAATCTTGAAAATCTAGCTTTTTATTAATAGTTATTAAACTAGAAATTTGATTTTTCTGTTCCTCTATATTGTAAGGATACTGAATTACAGTATGTTTAACATCGATAGATTTTATTTCATGATTTTTCATCACTTTTAAATAGGCTTTCAAAAGCTTATATAAATCTAAAGATGAAAAATCTTCTAGATTTGATTTTGAATTATCAAGTAAACTTTTTAAATCTTCACTGATATTACCACGCTTGCTTTTGGCAAAGCGAGTATCCTCTAAAGTTTTAAATTGTGTAACAACATCCTTATATCTTTTATATTCTATTAATCTTTGAATTAAATCTCCTTTTAAATCTATCTCTTCTCCATCTTCATTTAATTCTGGTCGTGGTAAAAGCATCTTAGCTTTTATGCGCATTAAAGTAGATGCAACATAAATAAACTCACTTGCTAACTCTATGTTTAGTGCGGTAAGCTTATGTAAATATGCCAGAAAATCATTTGTGATTTTTGCAATTGGAATATTATAAATATCTAATTCATCCTTTTCTATAAAAAATAAAAGTAAATCAAATGGACCTTCAAAAATTGGAAGTTTAATAGAAAACTCTTCCGATTGCTCCATTTACTTTATAATTTATTAATATCATCGAGTGTTAAAGATACTAGTTTTTTGGTCTTAAGCCACGTAACCCCAGCCACCAATAAAGTCATTGAACCTCCAAAAACAACTGCTGGTACAGTTCGCATTAACTTAGCAGTTAAGCCAGATTCAAACTGACCAATTTCATTTGATGAACCTATAAACATAGAATTTACGGCAGAAACGCGGCCACGCATATCGTCAGGGGTTAAAAGCTGTAAAATAGTAGATCTTATAATTACGCTTACACTATCAAAAGCTCCTTCTAAAAATAAAAAGAAAAGGGTGAGATAAAAATTTGTTGATAAACCATAACAAATTATAGATATACCGAAACCAGTTACCGCAAAAAGTAGATTTCTCCACGGTTTTCCCATTGGCGAAAACCTTGTCATTAATAACATGGTAACAACCGCTCCTACTGCTGGTGCCGCTCTTAAAAATCCAAATTCCGTTGCTCCCACATGTAGAATCTCCGTTGCAATTACTGGTATTAAGGCTACTGCTCCTCCAAAAAATACAGAAAATAAATCAAGGCTTAAAGCGCCTAATAGCATTTTTGATTTAAATACAAATCTTAATCCTTCAGATAAACTTTGTAAAATATTAGTAGTTTGTACGTAAGTTGACGGCCTACTTTTGAAAAAGAAGGTTGATATAAAAGCAATTGATAAGCAAACTAAAATGAAAAAGAAAGTATGATTTATACCAGCAAATCCATATAATAAACCTCCAATTGCCGGACCTCCAATAGAGGCAATTTGCCAAGCAGAACTATTCCATGTTGATGAATTTGGATAATGCTCTCTTGGGATAATCATCGCCATTAAAGAGAAAGCAGTTGGCGCATAAAAACCCCTTGCTATTCCATTAACAAAAATCATTACATAAATAAGGGAGATTAACAATGATTCACCCAACCTCACTGTTACAGATGGCAAAGTGATGATAAATAAAACTGTTGACGATAATAAAATTAAACCAACAACCTTTTGTAATAAAGATTTTTTGTTTGATTTATCTGCAATATAACCACCATACAAAGCAATTCCAATAGCTGGTACAGCTTCGGCTAAACCAATCAATCCTAAAGAAAGAGGGTCTTTTGTAATACTATAAATATACCAGCCTATAACAACTCCTTGAACTTGGTAGCCTATTGTTAAGAAAAATCGCATTAATAAATAAGATCTAAATTCTTTAAATCTTAATGCGATATATGGGTCTTTTTTTTGAACTTCAGAATTTAATTCCAATTTATCACTAATGAGAAATACCGTAATTATCTATTAAATACACCAAAGAAGCCATTGATGCAGCACCTAGCTCTAACTCTCTCTTGTTTACATTTTCAAAAACATCATTTGGAGTATGATGGATATCAAAATATCTTTGAGAATCTGCTTTAAAACCTATTAAAACTGCATTTTTAAATACTGAAAGTGGCTCAATATCACTTCCACTACCTCCATTTGTTAAACGTTCACTAAAATATGGTACAAATAACTCTTTCCAGTCAGAATTTATTTTTATCATACCCTCTTTAGAAACATCTTGAAATGTAAAACCTCTTGGTGTAAAGCCACCGCCATCAGATTCTATAGCGGCAATATGGTTTTCTTTTTTGACTGCTGCTAATTCAGCGTATTTATCTCCACCTCTTCCACCATTTTCTTCATTCATAAACATTACAGCTCTTATAGAGTGTTTTGGTTTTAAACCTAATGATTTATAGATTCTTAAAACCTCCAATCCTTGTACAACTCCAGTTCCATCATCATGTGCTCCTTCTGCTAAATCCCAAGAATCTAAATGTCCTCCTACTGTTATAAATTCGTCTGGTTTTTCGCTTCCTGTTATCTCTCCAACTACATTATAGGATTTTACATCCGGTAATAATTGACAATTTTGTTTAAAATAAAACTCAATTTGTGGCAGTTTTTTTAATTTTAATAAATTACTTAGCTGATTTGCCGCTTTGGTAGAGATTGCCGCAGCAGGAATTTTTTTAGCACCATCAGGAAAAACTGTAGTTCCAGTATGTGGGTAATCATCTAACGTACTTGAAAGTGACCTTACGATAACTCCAACTGCACCATATTTTGCCGCCTCAGCTGGGCCAGCAAATCTTTGGTCACCAGCAGCTCCATAAGCTCTTCCTGTTTCAATAAATTTTTGATCAAAAGGGCGATTAAAAAAAACAATCTTACCTTTTATTTGGCTTTCGCCGACATTTGCTAATTCTGCCAAACTCCTAACTTCAATTATTTTTGCTTTAATTCCATTTACAGGCGTTCCAGGAGACATCCCGAGTGCACATATATTTACATTAATCTCGGTTTTTCCATTGATGATTTTACCAATCTCCTTTTGTCCCCTTACCCAATGAGGAACCATACACTCTTGTAAAAAAACTTTATCAAAACCATATGAATCCATCAATTTTTTACCCCAATCAACAGATTTTTGCGCATTTGCAGAACCACTTAACCTTGGACCTATTTGTTTACATAAATACCTAAGATTCTCATAACATTGTCCGTTAACTAAAGATTCATCATAAATTTTCCTCAGCATTAAAGAATCCTGTGCTTTTGATATTTGATAAAATAGAATAAATGTTATTGTAAATAATATGGTTTTGTAAAATTTCATCATTTAAATAATTTAAGATTGTAAATGTATTGAATTATTAAAATATCAGGATATTTTATTTAGCATGATTCCTGTTACAGAGTTGAAATTTTGGGTTTTCAAAACTTGATGCTCTTCCATTTCTAGATTTGGGTCTTTTTCAAATATTTCTAAAACACTTAACCTTGCTTCATGCAAAATGGCCTGATCAGTAGTTAAATCTGCTAATTTTAAATCCATAATTCCACTCTGCTGCTTGCCTTCAATATTTCCTGGACCACGTAGTTGTAAATCTATCTCCGCTATTTCAAAACCATCATTACTTCTTACCATAGTCTCTAATCTTATTCTGCCATCTTTGCTCAATTTTTCTCCAGACATTAAAATACAATAAGATTGCTCTGCACCTCTACCTACTCGGCCTCGTAATTGATGTAATTGGGATAAACCAAATCGTTCAGCATTTTCAATAATCATCACAGAAGCATTTGGCACATTTACACCAACTTCAATCACTGTAGTTGCAACCATTATTTGAGTTTCACCCCTAACAAAACGCTGCATTTCAAATTCTTTCTCAGATGGTTTTAACTGCCCATGTACGATACTAATTCTATAATCGGGCAAAGGAAATTCTCTACTCATTGTATCCACACCATCCATTAAGTTTTTTAAATCAAGCTTAGCACTTTCTTGTATTAAAGGATAAACGATATAAACTTGCCTTCCTTTAGCTATTTCTTGTTTCATAAAACCAAACATTCTCAATCTTTGGTTTTCAAAAAGATGTCTAGTTTCAATTGGTTTTCTTCCAGCAGGCAATTCATCAATTACAGAAACATCTAAATCACCATAAAGAGTCATTGCTAATGTGCGTGGAATAGGAGTAGCAGTCATTACCAAAATATGAGGAGGAATAATATTCTTCTTCCAAAGTTTTGCTCTTTGCTCCACACCAAATCTATGTTGCTCATCAATAACTGCAAAACCTAAATTCTTAAACTTTACTGGGTCTTCAATTAAAGCGTGAGTGCCGATTAAAATTAAAAGATGACCCGATTCTAAATTTTCTGAAATTACTCTCCTTTCTTTTTTCTTTGTTGAGCCCGTTAACAAAGCAATAGAAACAAAATCATCTCTTAATAAAGATTTTAAAGAATGATAATGCTGAGTTGCTAAAATTTCTGTTGGAGCCATTAAACAGGTTTGATATCCGTTATCAATTGCTAATAACATTGTCATTAACGCAACAATAGTTTTTCCAGAACCTACGTCACCTTGTACCAACCTATTCATTTGAATACCTCTTTGAGTATCCAATCTAATCTCTTTAATTACTTTTTTTTGTGCATTTGTTAAATCAAAAGGTAACAAATTAGTGTAGAAATAATTGAACTTATCTCCTACATTATTAAAAATGTTTCCTTTAAATTTTTGAGTTCTTAACATTTTTGCTTTTAACATTCTAAATTGAATATTAAATAATTCCTCAAACTTTAAAGTGGCTTGTGCTTTTTTTAGATAGTTATTATCTTTTGGGAAATGAATATGTTGAATAGCTTGATGCCTATTAAAAAGTTTATACTTTTCAAGTAAATAAGAAGGCAATTGATCTTGTACTTGAGGAATACAAATGTCAAATAATCCTGTAATTATTTTCTGAATTCCTTTACTATCTAAACTATATTGTTTGAGTTTTTCTGTAGAAGAATATATTGGTTGTAATGTTAAGTTTCCTTTGTTTAAAGCATTTTTATTGTAAATCTCAAGTTCTGGATGGGCCATCTGAGTCTTTCCATTAAAAAAGGTAGCTTTTCCAAAGATTGTATATACATGATTTAGTTTAAGATTTTTTTGAACCCATGATATACCTTGAAACCAAACTAATTCAATTTCGCCAGTATCATCATTAGCTTGAGCTATTAACCTTTTTGTTCTCTTTTCTCCAATTACTTCAAATGATTTTAACCGAACTAATATTTGTATAGAAGGTAAGTCTAGATTGACTTCATTAATTTTATAAAATTTTGTTCTATCAATATACCTAAATGGATAATGATTTAATAAATCAGAATAATTATAAATCCCTAATTCCTTCTTAAGAATTTCTGCCCTTTGAGGTCCAACTCCTTTTAAATACTCAATTGGACTTGTAAGTATTTGGTCATTCAAGGGTGGCAGTTTTTTTATTTAAATTATAATTTCTGATTTTATTAAAGCCTTGTAAAAGGATTTTAGAATTGAATAACAGAACGGCAAAAATTAAAAGTAAATATGCAAATACCTGATATAATTTTACACTTTCATCAAAATAAAAAAAAGCAATACTAAATGAGACAACTGGGTTAATATAAATTAAAATACCTACCGTAGCTGATGGTAAACTTTCTAATGCGAACAGGCTTAATAATAGAGGTAGAATTGTAAATACAATTGCAATTATAACGATGCTGAACCAAAATATTGGATCAATTGGAAAAGGTTGAGGAAATATTATCAATAAAGGTATGATAATAATTAGTGCAATGATAAGCTGAAAAAACAGCATATTTATTTTGTTAATACCTTGTATCTTCCTTTGAATAATAAGGAAAAATGCGTAAAAAAACGCAGTTAACACAGCCCACAAAGTATCTGTTACTGATGCATTCGATAATAGTATAATTGATATAATTGCAATACCAATTCCGGTAAATTTTATTGTACTTAAATGCTCTTTTAAAATAAAATAAGCCCCTAATGCTGTTATTAACGGACAAACCATATAAGCAAATGCAGCTGATTTAACATTAATATTATTTACTACATAAATAAATGTAAACCAATTTAAAGTGATAAATACACCAGAAAGCAAAATTAGTATTAAAGTAAATCTAAGATTTTTGGAATCTAGCTGCTTAATATTATTAATATCCTTTCTAAAATCGTTACTATTAAAAGCGAACGTATAAATCAAGCATATTACAAAACAGGTTATAATTCTATAGTATAGAATTTGATCTGCATGATGAGTTTTAATTAACCTTAAAGGTATGGACATAAAAGCCCAAATAACATTTGCAGATAATGCTGATATTAAACCTAAAGCTTTTTTACTCATTAGAATTTTACAGCAATTGCAGAAATTTCTACGTTAACATTTTTTGGTAAAGTTTTTACTGCTAAAGTTTCTCTAGCCGGAAATTCACCGTCAAAATATTGTCCATAAACTTGATTAACGCCTGTAAAGAAATCCATATCACTCAAAAAAATAGAAGTTTTTACTATGTTATTAAATGAATAACCCGTTGATTCTAACACAGCTTTGAGATTTTTCATCACTTGATGTGTTTCTTCTTCTATCGATTTATCGATTATTTTTCCTGATACTGGATCGATAGCAATTTGACCAGATATATATAATGTATCATGAGCTAAAACTGCTTGGCTGTAGGGACCAATTGGGGCGGGAGAATTTTCTGTTGTTATAATTTTTTTCATGATTTAATTTTTTAGAATTAAAATATCTATCAATTTCCATATTACACCTATTAAAAAAACTACAATTGCTAGTTTGTTGATAAAGTGCATTGCCCTTAAATTAAAATTATCCGGTCTAGCTGGATCTTTCTTTCTAAAAAAATACATACTATAAATTTATAAATAAAAAAAGGGAGTCCGAAAACGGACTCCCTTAAATATAGATTAAAAAATCTAATTAATTTTGTCTAAACTCTACACGACGGTTAGCTTGACGACCTTCTTCAGTAGCATTTGAAGCAACCGGACGAGTTTCGCCATAACCTTTAGTAGCAATTTTCTTAGCATCAACTCCTGAATTAACTAGGTAAGTTTTTACTGCATTTGCTCTATCTAATGATAATTGCATGTTGTAAGCATCAGTTCCTTCTGCAGAAGCATGACCATCTAATTGTAACATCATTGCATTATCAGCTCTCATTGAAGAGGAAACTTGATCTAATGTTGAATAAGAAGAAGTTCTTAACACTGAAGAATTAAATTCGAATTGGATGTTATTAACACCATTCATTGTTGCAGTTCCCATTGCAGGACAACCATTTAATTCTACAGTTCCTTTTTCTACTGGACATTTGTCTTTCCAATCTGGAACACCATCACCATCAGTATCTAATTCACATCCAGCACCATCAACTTTAGCACCTGCTGGAGTATTAGGACATTTGTCTAAATAATCAGCAACACCATCGCCATCAGTATCTTTCTTCATATCTTGAACAGCTTGTTCAACATTAGTAACACGACCTTTTAAAGCTTCAACTTCTTGACGTAATGTAGGATCTTTTAATTCATCATACATCATTGCGATTGGGTTAGACCAAGTTAAATCTGGTTTTGAAGCAGATCCTAAAGAAAATTCTAAACCTGCATGAGCAAGAGAAAATTTATCTTTAGAAGTTCCACCAGCATAAACTCCATCAAAATTATCACCATCAATAAAGTTAGCTTGGTATCCTAGGTCTAAAGCAACTCTATCGCTTAATTTAAACTTAACGCCAGCTCCAACAGGAATATAAGCTTCTCTGATGTAATCATTATTATCACCAGCTGAACCATATTTACCTTTATTGTCTATAGAACCAGCAGCAACATCATAACTTCTATAAGTTACTGGGTTATAAGCAATAATTCCATAACCCAAAGTTCCGTAAAAATTAATAACGTTTTTTCTTTGTAAAAAATCTATAGAACCTAATGTAAATACACCAGCTAAATTAGCGTCATACTGTACCTTTGTTTTTGTAGAGCTATAAGGACCGGATCCACCAAATAAACCAGTACCAGAATTTTTATTATAAGAAACTACATGACCTCTGTAGATATTACCTTGTAAACCAAAAACATGACCTAATTGCTTTCTTAAGCTAAGTCCGTAATAAGCACCAACTGTATATTCACCAAACTCAACGTTTCTTCCGAAATCGTTTGTACCGCCAGTAACAACAACTGGAACTGTACCACCGCCGTTAATACCTAATGTCCAAGTTCGGTATTGAGATCTCCCACCAAACATTTTGGCAGAACTTGTTGTAGTTGGCATTGTGTCTTGTGCATTTGCTGCTACAGCAAAAGCAGTAGCAAGAGACAAAGCAACTGTTTTTTTTAATGTAGAATAATTCATCATTTTTTTTTTTAAGGTTAACAATTCTTAATTGCGTAATTATTTGTAAAATTAACTATAAGTTTGACTTCAGCAAATATTCAAACTTCGTTCCAAACTTACAATCATCGCAAAAATACTTTAAAATAATTAAAGTAAAAATAAAAATCTATTATAATGAAAGTAAAAATAACAAATGATCAATTGTTTAAACATAACAGGAAGAACTTTTCGAGTAAAATAAAAAATAATGGACTAGCTATAATCAATACAAATGATGAATATCCTAGAAGTGGTGATCAGATATATAATTTTAAGCAAAATCCAGATTTTTTTTACCTTACTGGCTTAGATCAAGAACAATGTTTACTTCTTATTTTTCCTGATTGTCCTAATCCGTTATACAAAGAAGTCCTGTTTTTAAGACAGACAAATGAGCACATAGCGGTTTGGGAGGGTCATAAGTTTACAAAAGAAGAAGCAAGGGCAATATCAGGTATAGAAAATATTTTTTGGATAGATGAATTTTGGAACATATTTTCTTCAATAATCCATTATGCTACTTTCATATATATTAATACCAATGAAAATGATAGATATGCCCCAATTGTACCCTATAAAGATTTAAGATTTATTGATGAAATAAAATCTAAATATCCTTTGCATAAATATGAAAGAGCTGCTCTAATTTTTAGAGAATTAAGACCAATAAAATCAGAAATTGAAATTTTTTATACCCAAAAAGCTTGTGATATTACAAATGATGCTTTCAAAAGGGTATTAAAATTTGTAAAACCTGGCGTAAATGAATATGAAATTGAAGCAGAAATAATTCATGAATTCTTAAAACAACAGGCAACCGGGCATGCTTATTCTCCTATCATAGCCTCGGGCAAAAATGCTTGTATACTCCATTATAATGATAATCAAGAAAAATGTAATGATGGTGACGTAATATTATTTGATTTTGGAGCTGAGTATGCTAACTATAATGCTGATTTAAGCCGTAGTATTCCTGTAAATGGAAAATTTACTAAAAGACAGAAAGATGTGTATAATTCTGTTTTATATGTAATGAAGGAATCTACCAAAATGCTAGTTTCTGGAACCATTTGGAACAACTACCATGAAGAAGTTGGGAAAATAATGACTGCTGAATTGTTAAAATTAGGACTTTTAGATAAACATGATGTAGAAAAACAAGATTCAAAATTGCCTGCCTATAAAAAATTCTTTATGCATGGTACTTCTCATCATTTGGGTTTAGATGTACATGATTTTGCTAGCAGATATGAATCATTTGCAGTTGGAAATATTTTGACTTGTGAACCTGGTATATATATAAGGAGCGAAGGTTTAGGAATAAGATTAGAAAACGATATTTTAATTACAGATAATGGCCCGATAGATTTAATGGCTAAAATCCCTATAGAAGCTGATGAAATTGAGGAAATTATGAATTCTTAAATTTTTCTATAAACTGATAGAAATTAAAATTTAACTCCAACGAAGCTTCAGCAATTTCTTGCTGAAGCTTTTCTTTTTTAATACTTTTCATCTTTTCATTTTGAATTAACCGCCAGGCTTTCTCCATTAATAAATAAGGTTTTCTATTATTTTTTTTGATTTTAAATTGTTTAATTTCTTTAACTAAATCTTCTAAACCTTTATTTTGATGTGCAACAGTACAAATTACAGGAATGTTATACGTTTGTTGATGCACCATTTTTTTTAAATGATTGGCAAAAGTTTGCGCCCCTTCTCTATCAGATTTATTAACAACAAAAATATCTGCAATCTCCATCAAACCAGATTTGATACTTTGAATATCATCTCCAGCTTCTGGCACTAAAACTACTATACTAATATCTGCTAATCCAGCCACTTCCACTTCCGATTGCCCCACACCAACAGTTTCTATAAAAATATAGTCAAAATCAGCAGCTTTTAAGACATCTACCATCTCAATTGTTTTTACAGATAAGCCGCCTAAAGAACCTCGAGTAGCAATTGAACGGATATAGACATTAGGATTATTAAATTGAGAAACCATCCTAATCCTGTCTCCCAGTAATGATCCTAAATTAAAAGGAGAAGTAGGATCAATAGCTAGAATGGCAATTTTATATTTTTGAGCTAACTCAATTAATAAAGCATTCACTAATGTGCTTTTACCTGCTCCTGGCGGCCCTGTAATTCCAATTACTGGAGTGTTTTTGATTTTTAAAGATTTTAGATACTCATCGGCGAAAGCCAAATTATTTTCTACAATTGTTAAAAGCCTAGCTAAAGATTTTACATCTCCATTTTTAAGCTTTGTAAGCAATTGATTATTCATTTTCAACATTAACAGTATCTTTGTTACAAATAAACGTATTTATTATCTTTTCAAATTTAATTCTTTTATCCCCTTAAATGAAAGTTAGCGGTTTTACTTTTATTAGAAACGCATCTCAAAATGATTATCCTATTGTAGAGGCTATTTCTTCTGTATTGCCACTATGCGATGAATTCATAGTTGCTCATGGAAATTCTAACGATGATACTTTAGATTTAATTAGAGGCATAAAATCTTATAAAATTAAAATTATTGATACGGTTTGGGAAGATGATTTACGTGAAGGAGGAAAAGTTTTTGCGTTAGAAACTGATAAAGCTTTTATGGCTATAGCCGATAATAGCGATTGGGCCATTTACATTCAAGGCGATGAGGTTATCCATGAGAAATATCATGCTACTTTAAGAAAGGAGATGGAACAAAACCTAAACGATGAAAAAGTAGAGGGTTTGCTTTTAAAATACATCCATTTTTATGCTTCTTATGATTTCTTTGCCTCTTCCAGGCGTTGGTATAGAAAAGAAATTAGAGTCATAAAAAATTTAAAAGACATTCATTCCTATCGTGATGCACAAGGTTTTAGATTAAATGATAGGAAAATAAAAGTGAAAGAAATTGACGCTTATATTTATCATTATGGTTGGGTAAAACCTCCAATTGGTTTAAAAAATAAGGTTCGTAACTTCAATAAATATTATCATGATGATGAATGGATTAATGAAAATCATCCTGTCTCAACAGATTTTGATTTTGGCAATGCAGATGAATTGAAACGCTTTGAAGGCACACATCCTGCAGTTATGTTATCTAGAATAGAAAAAACAAATTGGAAGTTTGATAAAGACCCATCTTTATTAAAAAAGCAAATGCCTTTAAGAAGAAAATTTTTGAAATGGATTGAGGAACTAACAGGTTACAGATTGTTTGAATATAAAAATTATAAAAAAATCAATTAATGGATGGACTTTCAATCATCTTACCTAATTATAATGGAAAGCATCTATTTGAGAAATACTTTGAGAAAAATTTAGAAATTTTTAAAAGTTTAAAATGTAAGTATGAAATTATCATTGTTGATGATGCTTCTACAGATAATTCCGTGTCTTTTTTAAAAAAAAATTATAATGACAAAATAACAATTATAGAAAAAAAGGAAAACGGTGGTTTTTCTAAAACTTGTAATATTGGTATACATGCATCAAAATTTGAAATCATTTTTTTGCTAAATACCGATGTTTTATTAACTCCAAACTATTTCCAGACCATATTTAAATGCTTTGAAAAAGAGGATACTTTTGGCGTAATGGGTAGGATTATTGGAATGAATGACGATATAATTCAAGATTCAGCGAGGTTACCAATAATATCTGGAAAAAAAATAAAACCTAGTCATTTCTTTTATATAGATGATAAAGACTTTTTAACTCCTACTCTATATTTAAGCGGTGCAATTGCTTTAATTGATTCAAAAAAATTAAAAGAATTAAAAGGATTTAACGAACTGTTTAGTCCTTTTTATGGAGAAGATTTTGAATTATCATTAAGGGCGTGGCGATTAGGCTGGAAATGCTATTATCACCACGAATCAGTTTGTAAACATGAAATTTCTGGGAGTACAAAAAACTATGAAAAAAAATATTGGATAAAAAACATCTATTTTAGGAATAAGTATTTTGCTCATTATTTACATTATGATGGATTTGATTTATTTCTTTGGCTTATTCAAATCATTATAACAGATCTAATCCCTTCTGTATTTTGTTTTAATCGTTATAAAATAAAAGCCTATAAAAGTTTAATTAAAAAAAAGATAGAGTTGGATAAATACAAATCTGATTTTAGAGAGCTAATGGCAATTCACCACTCAAATAAAACTGTTTCAGATGTATTTTTAGAAATTAGAGAAATGATTAAAGGGCAAAAAATTGAGACCATCAATTGAAAGATTCATTCAAGAAAAATAAGTCTATAATAATCTCGGTAATCTTGCTGATTATTGTCATTGGGTTATATTTTTCGAGAGCAATGATTAGTATTGGTACCGGCCTTTTGGCTTTTATAGCTTTAGTCGATTTTCAAAAAGACAAACTCAAAAATTTAATAAAACCACAGTATTTAATTTATTTATTTACTTATTTACTTTTCCTAATAAGTTTTTTTTTCACCCAAAACTTCTCTGTTTTAAAACAATTACTTTTTTTACAGCTATCCTTTATTATCATCCCTTTTTTCTTTTCTCAACACCAAACCTCAAAAAAGCATATAGATTTTATATTAAAAGCATTTGTAATCGTAACAAGTTTAGTTTGCTTAGGGACGTTAATCACTTTTTTTAATAATTATGAGTTTAACAAACAATTGATAATTAATGCAAAAGCAATACCTGCAATTACTGGAGTTGTTCATTATCAATTTGCTTATTTGATCGTTGTTGCAATAATATGTTCATACGTTTTAACACAAACCAAAGAAGAACTCAAACCACTTTGGATAGCCTTATTCGTTTTTCTAATTGCCACAATACATATCTTAGCTTACAGAACTGGTGTTTTCTGTTTTTACATACTTGTTTGCTATCATATTATTAAACTATTAATTACAGTAAAAAATAAGTCGCAGGTTTTAGGGTTTGGAGTATTATTTATTCTAGTTTTCAGTTTGTGCTGTTTATTTATAAAACCTTTAAACCTAAAAATAGAATCTACTAAATCAGACATCTCGCGTATCATTAATCATGAAAATTATAACGATCACTCTATTGCACAACGTTATGCGGCAACCTTAAACAATTTGAAGATCATCAAAAAAAATTTCTGGTTAGGAGTTGCCCCAGCAGATTTAGGCGATGAAATGAAAAAACAATACGAGATTGAAGCTTATTTGCTAATGCCAGAAAATCGGGTTTTTGTACACAATCAATATCTATTTTATCTTACTTCCTTTGGGATTTTTTCATTTTCAATATGGGCGTTTTTATGGTTTAAAAATTTATTTCAATCCATAAAAGACGATCAATTTTTAACTTATTTATTAATTACAACTAGCACAGTTTTTTTAATTGACGATTTTTTTCAATTACAAATTGGCTTTACCAGTTTTTTACTCTTTTATTACTTGCTTCATCAAAGGGAAAGTGTTGATGTTTTATAAAATCGGTACATTTGGCATTTTAAAATAAATGAAAACCTACTTCAGACTTTTATCATTTGCAAAACCAATTGGAAGATTTGCTTTTCCTTATTTCATATTTACGCTTTTGTATGCCATTTTTAATACCTTAGTTTTCTCTCTATTAATGCCGGTTTTAAATGTGCTTTTCCAACCTGCTGATAAAAATCTTACAACTCAAATCACTCAACTACCACGTTTTGATGGCACTTTTCAATATTTTTCTGATGTTTTTCATTATTATTTAAATGCATTTACACAACAAAATGGAGAAAAAGGAGCCTTAATTTTTGTAGCTATAACTTTAGTGGTTTGCGTTTTCTTTAGTAATGTTTTTAGATATCTATCTCAAAGGATTATGGAAGATTTAAGAATTTTCACGCTACAAAATTTGAGGAAAAGAGTTTTTGATTCTGTAACCATTTTACATCTTCATTTTTTTAATAGCGAAAGAAAAGGAGATATTATTGCAAAAATCACCTCAGATGTACAAGTAGTTCAATTTTGCATTACAAATACGCTTCAAGTTATTTTTAGAGAGCCTTTTTTAATTATTGGCTACATGATTTTGTTGTTCTCGATCTCGGCAAAATTGACATTATTTACTTTACTGCTTCTACCTGTTTCTGGATTTGTAATTGCCAGAATTGTTAAAAAATTAAAAGCTCAAGCTTCAGAAGCCCAAAACTCTTTCGGTGTAATGGTAAGTCAGGTTGATGAAGCGATAAGTGGAATGAGGATAGTTAAGGCTTTTAATGCTTTACCATATATCCAAAATAAATTTAATCAAGAAAATACAAAATATTCTAATATCAATCGCTCTATAGCTAGGCGACAACAATTAGCTTCTCCCACTTCTGAATTTTTAGGTGTTTTAACCCTTGCGGGGATTTTAATTTATGGAGGTTCTTTGGTATTGGATAAAGACGCCAGTATAACAGCAGCTGGCTTTATCACTTACATAGGTGCGTTTTCACAATTAATGCGACCGGCGAAAGCCATTTCAGATTCTTTCAGCAACATTAATCAAGGTTTAGCCGCTGGCGAAAGAGTATTAAATTTAATTGACACCAAACCTTTAGTTAATGATATTGCAAAACCAGAGTTTATAAATGATTTTAAATCGGAAGTGAAATTTAAAGATGTTGACTTTTTTTATGGCGATAAAAAAATCTTGAATAATATAAACTTAGATATTAAAAAAGGTAAAACCATTGCTTTGGTAGGTCCATCAGGTGGAGGAAAATCTACTTTATTAGATTTGATTCCTCGTTTTTCCGATCCATCTGCAGGCGAAATTCTTATTGATGGCATAAATATTAAAAACCTTTCTCAGCATAATTTAAGGGATTTAATGGGGATAGTTAATCAGGAATCTATTCTTTTTAATGATACCATTTATAATAATATCGTTTTTGGTCGGGAAGGTTTTGGCAAAGCCGATGTTGAAAATGCGGCAAAAATTGCAAATGCACATGAATTCATTTTAAAAACCGATGAAGGATATGTAACTAATATCGGCGACAGAGGAATTAAACTTTCGGGCGGACAAAAACAACGTATTTGTATTGCTAGAGCTGTTTTAGGTAATCCTCCAATTATGTTGTTAGATGAGGCCACTTCTGCCTTAGACACAGAATCAGAGAAGTTAGTTCAAGAAGCTTTAGACCATTTAATGGAAAATAGAACAACTTTGGTCATTGCACATAGATTAACAACTATTCAAAACGCTGATGTGATTATTGTATTAGAAAATGGAGAAATTGTAGAACAAGGCAACCATGAAAGTTTAATGAATAAAGGCGGTTTGTACCAAAAACTGATTGCCATGCAAAGTTTTGAAAAGGATTAAAAATGATAGAAATATATGAACCTCTATTATCGATAGCATTATGTAGCTATAATGGGGACGAGTTTATTTCTGAACAAGTCCATTCTATATTAAAACAGACCTATAAAAACTTTGAACTCATAATTTCTGACGATTGTTCGACTGATAAGACTTTAGCAATTCTTGAAAATTTTGCTCAGAAAGACAAAAGAATAATATTGTTAAAAAACAATACTAATCAAGGTTACATCAGAAACTTTGAAAAAGCAATATCACACTGTAAAGGCGAAATTATCTTTTTAAGTGATCAAGATGATGTTTGGGATGAAAATAAGCTTTCTAAAGTTTCTCAAACATATAAAAATGATGTAGAACTTGTTTTTCACGATTCACTATTTATTAATCAAAACGGTGAATCTTTAAATAGAAAAGCAAGTGATAGATTTACTTTATCAGAGCAAGTTACTCCATTGTCTTTCTTGTTATTTAATGGAATTTCAGGTCACGCTTTAGCATTTAAAAAGTCTTTAAAAAGTTTCATTTTACCCCTTCCTGAAATTGTTCATCATGATTGTTGGATTAGTTATGTAGCTGCTTGTAAAGGAAAAATTGTTTATGAACCATCTATATTGGTTAATTATAGACAACATCATAAATCTGAAACAGATTTGTTAAAACTGAAAGTAAAAGAAAAAACAAAATCAAATTCAATTTTAAAGAATCAGAATTTAATAAATAGAACAAAGAAGCTTAGTGAAATTGAATACAATAATCATCTATTTGAGTTTGAAAAATTTAAATCCTTACTAGAAAAAAGAAAGAAACAATATTTTTCATTTAAGTTATTTTATTTTATCATTAAATACAATCAAAAAATTTTTAGCTTTAAACGAAAAAAAGGAAGCTTAAGACTTTTATATGCTATACCTTATTTATTCGGCTTAAAAATAAAAGATTAATATTTATGATGTGGTTACCAACTTTATTAAGAAAGAGAGAGAGTGCTATTCCTTTTATACCTAAGGATTTTGCATATCTTCCAAATGATAAATATTTACTATATGATTCGGCTTGGAGAGGACTTGACGCCTTAATTCCAGAATTGATTCAAAAATTTAACATCCCAACAAATAAATGTTTAGAATTTGGAGTTGAGTTTGGCTTTTCTACTACAGTTTTTGCCAATTATTTTAAAGATGTTGTGGGAGTAGATATTTTTACTGGAGACTCTCATGCTGGTTTACATGATGATGATTATAAAGATATGATTGATAAAGTTAAGCCATGGCCAAATATAAAATTGATTAAAGCAGATTATAAAGATTATATAAAGAATAATAATGAAAAATTTGATTTAATTCATGTTGATATAATTCATAATTATAAAGAAACATTTGAATGTGGATTGTGGGCCGCGGAACACAGCAAAATGGCGATTTTCCATGATACAAAAAGTTTTAAAGGAGTTAAACACGCTGTACAGGATATTGCGACAAAAACTGGAAAGACTTTCCACAATTACCAATATAATAATGGATTGGGTATTTTAGTTTAAACTAACTGCCATTATAACTATTTCCAAAAACTTTAAAAGTAAATCAAAGCTTTAAGATTAGTATTGCGTTAACGATTGAAGCGGCATCCCCGCCAGTAGTTGGGCAGGTTTTTTTCTTTTTCAAGAAAAAAGATATAGCGTAATCCGCCAGCTGGCGGATAAAACGCCCAAATAATTATTAATCATATATTATGATAAATCTATCCTAAAATAAACGCAGTCATTAAATTTATAATCTTCTACTTTTAAATTACCTACATTTAATATCTTTGCCGCATGACAAAAGAACAACTTCAGGATTTGAGAGACAGGGTAACGTCTCTGAGGAGGCATCTTTGACGTAGATGCGAAATTATTATCATTAAAAGAAGAACAAGAAAAAACGCTACAACCCAGTTTTTGGGATGATCCTAAAGCGGCAGAAAAACTTTTACATGCTATCAAATTAAAAAAAAGCTGGACAGATGCTTATGAAAAAGCTGATGCCGCAGTTGAGGATAGTGCTGTAATGCTAGAATTTTTACAGGGCGGAGAAGCAACTGAAGAGGAAATGAAGGCTCAATATGAGCAAACATTAGCAGCTTTGGATGATTTGGAATTCAAAAATATGCTTTCTGCAGAAGAAGATCAATTGAGTGCGGTTTTACAAATAACTTCTGGTGCGGGCGGTACAGAAAGTTGCGATTGGGCAGCCATGTTGATGCGGATGTATACCATGTGGGGCCAAAAAAACGGCTACAAAGTCACCGAACAAGATTACCAAGTAGGTGATGTAGCGGGTATAAAAACAGTTACCCTACAATTTGACGGTGATTTCTCGTACGGATATTTAAAGGGAGAAAATGGGGTGCATCGTTTGGTACGAATCTCGCCTTTTGATGCCAATGCTAAACGCCATACTTCTTTTGCTTCGGTTTATGTTTACCCTTTGGTGGATGACACAATAGAGATTGACATTAACCCTGCAGATGTGGAATTTGAAACTTTTAGATCTGGCGGTGCAGGTGGACAAAATGTAAATAAGGTAGAAACGGCGGTACGGTTATACCATAAACCATCCGGAATTATCATAAAAAACCAAGAATCCCGTTCTCAATTACAAAATAAAGAAAATGCGTTACGCTTACTGAAATCTCAACTTTATGAAATTGAATTGCGCAAAAAAATGGAAATTACCAATGCCATTGAAGGTAGTAAAATGAAAATTGAGTGGGGAAGCCAAATTAGAAATTACGTTTTGCATCCTTATAAAATGGTTAAAGATGTGAGGACAAACCATGAAACTTCTAACGCACAAGCTGTTTTAGATGGTGAAATTGATGAGTTTTTAAAGGCTTATTTAATGGAGTTTGGAGGGGAGTAGTTTGTTAAGTGGTTAGGTATTGTAGAAATAATAAAAATGAAAAAGTTATTAATCATATTTTTTTTGATATTCATGTTTGGTAAAACTGAAGCACAGCAAATAATGGATTTGTATTCTGGAGAGGTGCCAAATTCTAAAACTAATAGCGATTATATTGAAAGGAGCGATACCTCTAAAGCTGATGGAAAAATTAGAGTGAGTAAGGTATCTAAACCGCAGTTAATTGCATTTTATCCTGAGAAAGGAAAGGCAAATGGAACCTCCGTTATTATTTGCCCAGGTGGTGGTTATGCTATTTTAGCTATCGCACATGAAGGTTATGATATTGCTAAAGAATTTAATAAATACGGAGTTACGGCATTTGTGTTAAAATACCGTTTGCCATCTGATGATATCATGATTGATAAAGCAATTGGTCCGTTACAAGATGCACAGCAAGCCACGAAAATGGTTAAGGAGAATGCTTTAACATGGAATTTAGACACCGCCAAAATTGGTATTATGGGCTTTTCTGCTGGTGGACATTTGGCATCTACTTTAGAAACGCATTATAAAAAATCTTTAGTCGATAATCCTAAAAAAACCAATTTACGCCCTGATTTTGCTATTTTAGGTTATCCAGTTGTTACGATGGGAAAATTTGGACACAAGGGTTCCAGGGAAAATCTTTTAGGTAAAACTGCTGCTCAAGATCAAATAGATTATTATTCTAACGAGCTTCAGGTTAATCAAAATACACCCCCAACTTTTATTTTTCAGGCAAATGATGATAAGTCGGTTCCGTCTGAAAATAGTTTAGATTTAACCAAGGCATTAAAACAAGCGGGAGTAAAAGTAGAATTACATTTGTACCAAAATGGCGGACATGGTTATGGTTTGATAAATCCTACTACAAAAGAGTCGTGGTTTGTTACGATGATTAACTGGATGAAAGAGAATAAATTTTTATAGTCTGATATTCTTGATTAAAAGATGAGAAGAAATTAGAATTTTTTTGATTTTAATCCTGTTAATCAAGATTGAGACAATTTTATCAATCTTTTAAAACCTCTAAAAGCTGAACTAATTCTTCAGACTTTTCTATTGCACCAGCCTTTTCGTAAGAACTGATTAAATTTCTTATGACTCGTTTTAAAATTTCTGTATTTGAGCAAGGTTCATAAAATAATTTCTCAGCATTTATGTTTAGCTGTTTTAAAAACAAATCAATATCTTTTTTGCCGAAAACATAGCCTTTATTAAATACATTGATATAAAACAAAATACCGTTTTCTTCATCATATTTTGTTAAATTATCGGCGTAAGCCAAAATAAAATGTTGTGGAAGATTTACACCATAAATGGGGATATCCAGTTTTTGGGCAATGATAGAATAAATAATGGCTAAAGAAATTTGATTCCCTTTTTTGCTTTCTAAAACCTCACTTAAATAAGAATTTTTTGGATCTTGATGGTTTGCTGTATTTCCGCTAAAGCCGTAAATATTGTAGAAAACGTGGTTTATTAATTTTACTTTTTCAATCGGACTCCCTTCCTGCATCATCTGCAACCAAATGTCTCTCTTAATTGCCTCAATTTGATTAATGATTTTTTGTTCGTTCAAATCCGGATACTGATATTTATTGATGATGATAAAACCTCTTAATAAGTCGAAACCACCGCTTTGGTACCATAGTGATAAATCTTCTTTTACATTAATAAATTGAATTTTATGTATTAGATTTTCAATACGCTCTTGCAAAAGTGCATCAAAAGATTTTTCCCAGGCACCTTCCAAATAACCTATTACTTCGTTGCCATAAGAAAGTAATTCGCCTTCTATTTGCGAGAATATCTGAGGGTCAGGGTCATCTAACAAAGTTATTAAAGAGGCTATCTTAGTTTCGTTAATCATTATTAGTAGTTAGTGGCTAGTAGTAAGTAATAAGATTATCAATAATTTGGGTGGTTGAATTTTTTAATTTAAATATATTTAATATGTTGTGATTATTTGTCTGGATACTTACATCTCGATACTTGTGTTTTGATACATAATACTTGTGTCTTGATACTTGCATCTCCCTACTTGTGTCTTAATACTTTTTCCATATTTTCGCAGCTATGTTTAACACTACTCTTGTTATCAATTACATCAAACATTTAGCCAAAGCCAAAACGCGTCATGGCGTACATTCTCCTTTTGTTTATAAATTAATTGATGAGGTAATTTACGATTTTAAAGAAAAACCTGAGTATAAAAATATCGAGAATTTAAGAAAGAAATTATTAGCTGACGATCGGTTTATTACGATTACAGATTTGGGAGCAGGTTCACTTGTAAATAATCAACAAAAAAAACAAGTTAAACAATTGGCTAAAAATGCTTTAAAGCCTAAGAAATTAGCACAGTTGCTATTTAGATTAGCTAAAGAGTTTAAGCCTAAAAATATCATTGAACTGGGAACTTGCTTAGGAATAACGTCTGCTTATTTTGCTGAGGCTGTTCCAAATGCCAAGGTGATTACTTTAGAAGGTTGTCCTCAAACTGCTGCTGTTGCAAAAGAGAATTTTGATTATTTAGGGTTAAAAAATCTAAATATTAACATCGGGAATTTTGATGAAACACTTCCCCCGATTATTGAAAAAGAATCAAGCTTAGATTTAATTTTCATTGATGGAAATCATCGTAAAGATGCCACCATAAATTACTTCAATTGGTGTTTGCCTCATCTTAATGAAAACTCTGTAATGATATTTGATGATATTTATTGGAGCGAAGGAATGAAAGAAGCCTGGGAAATGATTAAAGCGCATCCTAACGTAACCGTTACTATAGATTTATTTTGGATTGGTTTAGTTTTTTTTAGAAAAGGCCAAGCTAAAGAAGATTTTAGAGTAAGGTTTTAGCTACATCACCAAAACCTTATTTCCTATATTATTTAAAACAACTTCGTTTGTCCCTTATCATCTAATTTAATATCATCTGGATTGGTGATTTCAAAATCTATCTTTTTTTCTTGCTTTGGAGTTGATGTGAATTTAGGTTTAATCTCCTCGGGCTTAATGGTTTCCTTTTTCTCTTCTTCTTTTTTTGTTATCTCTTCTTCAAAAGTTTTTGATTCAACTTTTAAAAGTTCGCTTTTGATAGCATCCTCATCAGTTATTTCTTCTTCTTCATCGATACAAATTTCTTCAATCTCCTCTTCTTGTACTTCTTCTCTATCGTTAATCTCAGAAATCAATTCTATTTTCTGCACATCATTTTGACTCAGTTTATTTCCCTGAGCCTTGATTCCTTTTACATCAATAGCTTCTGATAAATCGAGTTCTTGTTCGTCAAAAAGTTGTGATTTTCCTTTTAAGGATTCTATCTTTATTATCGGATGGTCTGCGCTACTAAGTAATATCATTTTAGAATTAGGTTCTTCGCTGATAAATCCGCTACGCTTTCCAATAGCCAAATCCTCAAAAATAAACCTTTTGATAAAATAGTTTTTAGATTTTCCATCAAAATGGATACAAGAGAAAACTTTTTGGGTATCTAATTTTTCTATCCTCAACATTTTATCATCAAAATGATTTGTTAAATCAAAACTTGAAAGCTCATAACTACCATCAATAAAAACACAAAGTATTTTATCTTCTGCCTGGAATTCACCTAAATATCTTCCATGTCCATTTTCATTTAATCGTTTTACGATAGGATCATACCAGATTTTTCTGCCCGCCAAAGTAGAAACACCTTTAGATTTCAAGGTGACTTTTTTGATGGCGTATTTGCTTAAAATATTTCCTTGTGATGCTCTTCCTTTAATAGAAGTTTCGGCAAAATCAATATCAAAAGAAAGTTTCTTTAGCTTTGATAAAGGCTTTAAAGCCACATTAATAACTTCAGCTTCTCCATTAGGATTTGCTGTAAAATAAAGAATTTTACTGCCCTTACTACCTTTTGTCAAATCATATTCTTTATCACGGGTAACGCCACCAATTGCAAAACGCTTGATATAGGCAACACCAGTTTTACCATCTTTATAAACCATATTATAAATGGTGCGTTCATCGTTTTTCTTGAAAACACCAACATGCAATAAGTTTTTCCCTACAAATGTCTTATCCTGAACTTTAGTTACCAAGCAAACGCCGTCTTCCCTAAAAACAACAATATCATCTAAATCCGAACAATCGAAAATATACTCATCCTTCTTCAATCCTGTACCTATAAAACCGTCCTCTCGGTTTACATAAAACTTAGTATTTGCTAAAGCAACTTGTGCCGCTTCTACCTTATCAAAGGTTCTAATCTCCGTTTTACGCTCTCTTCCCTTTCCAAATTTTTCTTTTAAACGATTAAAATAAGCAATCGCATAATCGGTTAAATGCCTTAAATCGTGTTTAACATTTTTGATTTCTTTTTCCAATGCCGCCATTTGTTCATCTGCTTTTTTAACATCAAAGCGGGTGATGCTACTCATTGGTTTATCAATCAGTTTCTTAAAATCCTCTGGTAATATTTCTCGATATAAACTTGGTTTAAATTGGTCAAATAATCGGTGTAAAACGATTAAAACTTCCTCAAAATTGGTAGAATTTTCATAATCAGGATGTTTATACATCCCTTCCTGAATAAATATTTTTAATAAAGAGCTAAAGAAAATTCGCTCCATTAAATCATGGAGTTTAATCTCTAATTCTCTCTTTAAAAGATTTTTGGTGTAATGAGTACTCTCAACTAAAATATCGTTAACACTCATAAAATGAGGTTTATCTCCTTTGATGATACAAGTATTAGGCGATATAGAAACCTCGCAATTGGTAAAGGCGTAAAGTGCATCAATAGTCACATCCGGAGAAATTCCTGGAGCCAAATGAATAACTATTTCTACATCTTTTGCGGTGTTGTCCTCAATTTTCTTGATTTTTATTTTACCCTTATCATTAGCAGAAATAATGCTATCAATCAAGTTAAGTGTTGTAGTAGAAAAAGGGATTTCGGTAATCACCAAAGTCTTTTTATCTAATTCTGAAATTTTTGCCCTAACTCTGATTTTTCCACCTCGCTGACCTTCATTATAGTTAGAAAAATCGGCCATCCCGCCCATTAAAAAATCAGGGACAATATCTGGACGGTTACCTTTTAAAATTTCTATGGAAGCATCAATCAGCTCAATAAAATTATGCGGCATTACTTTAGTTGCCAAACCAACAGCAATACCTTCCGCACCTTGAGCTAATAAAAGCGGGAATTTTACAGGTAATGTAATTGGTTCTCTATTTCTTCCATCGTAAGACGATTGCCATTCGGTAGTATCAGGATTAAAAACAACTTCTAATGCAAATTTGGATAATCTAGCTTCAATATATCTGGGTGCCGCAGCAGAATCTCCGGTTACTGGGTCACCCCAGTTTCCTTGGGTATCAATCAACAAATTCTTTTGACCAATTTGTACCATGGCATCGCCAATTGAAGCATCGCCATGAGGATGGTATTTCATGGTATTTCCAATTACGTTGGCCGCTTTATTAAAGCGTCCATCATCCATTTCTTTTAATGAATGCAAAATACGACGTTGTACAGGCTTCAATCCATCATGGATATGAGGAACCGCTCTATCTAAAATTACATAGGATGCATAGTCTAAAAACCAGTTTTCGTATAAACCGCTAAGAGGTGTTATATTGTGTAGGGTTTCTTCGTTTTTGTAATTGTTTTCGTTCATTGTTTGTTTTTAACCGCTCAGTTTTTTTCTGGATGGCTAGATTTTTAACCGCAAAGGACGCAGAGGTCACAGAGCTGAGGTTATTATTTTTTTTCTTTCCATTCTGAAATTTTCTGTTTTAAATATTTCATGGAATGAAACTTTCCTTTCTCTGCTTTCTCAATCATTTCCTTAATATCTTCTTTAGTAAAATCACAAACTTTAATACCTTTGAGATTAGATGTTTTTATAATATTCATATATTAAAATCATTATTGAACTTTATTTCGTTAAGTCTTAGCAATACGCATCAAATACTTAAATATTTATTTTAATACTCGTTGATGACTCTTTTTAATCCATCTTTCAACAATAAAACATTAAAATTTATTAACAAACCTAATTTGCAATCTGCTAATTTCAAATAGGTTAATAATTGAGCAAGATAAATATCATTCATTTCCTTAACAGATTTAACTTCAATAATAACTTTATTTGCCACATAAATATCTAATCTATAACCACAATCTAGTCTAACATTATCATAAATTATTGGTAAAGGTTTCTCTTTTTCAACAAATAAACCATTTTTCTTTAATTCATAGGCCAAACATTCTTTGTAAACAGATTCTAATAAACCAGGTCCTAATTCTTTATGTACTTTAATAGCGAAACCTATTATTTTAGTCGCTAAAGAATTTTCTATTTCCATTTTTTATTGACTCTTTCTCATCCAACTCTGTGAACTTTGCGCACTCTGTGGTTAAAATTAAAAAATTCTCTGTTGTTATGCTCTTCCCAATCTCTCCTCAAAAAACATAAAAGGCAAGAAACTATTAACACCTTTCGCTTTCCAAATTGACCCATTAATGCAATACAATAAAACTTCAATTTCTTTCAATTGCTTTTTTTCTGATTCTGCCATCACTTGTAAACATGCTCCACAAGGAGTTACTGGTTTTAAGATTTCAAATTCATTGGTTTTGGCTGTAATTGCTATCGATATAATTTCATCATTAGGATAATTTGCACCAATTGTAAAAAGCGCAACCCTTTCTGCACATAAACCAGATGGATAAGCCACATTTTCTTGGTTACTACCATAAACAATCTTTCCGGAAGCTAATTTCACAGCGGCTCCAACCTTAAATTTAGAATAGGGAGAATGAGAATTTTCCATCGCTTTTACAGCTTCTAAACATAATTCTCTGTCGGCTTTATTCAATTCTTCTATGCTTTCAAAATCCTCAAAAGCAATATTAATTTCTTTTTTTATCAATGATATTAATTAATTTTTAGGTTATGTAGTAATTATAAATCGATAATTTTTAACGATTTTATTTTGGGCGTTTTAACACGCTATCCACTATAGTTTTTTTGCTATTTGCAAAATGACTATTGCAAAAAAAGCTGCCGTTTCTATTGTTAACGCAAAAAGTCAGTAAAATCAGTTTGTACTTTTAATCTCAGTTTATCTGCATTAAGCTTTTTGTCTTTAGCTCTCTTTAAGCTGCCGATTCTTCCAATGCTTCAGCAGCTAATTTAGCATCAGCTATAATATCTGCATCGTCTTTTTCTACCCTTAAATTTTGTACAATATGTTGTTGCCTATCCATGGTGTTTTTACCCATATAATATTCTAATAGGTTTTTAATTTTTGTTTCTCCTTGCAAAATCACCGGATCTAGACGAATATCCTCACCAATGAAATTCTCAAATTCATCTGGCGAAATCTCTCCTAAACCTTTAAATCTTGTGATTTCTGGCTTTCCGCCAAGTTTATCAATCGCTAAAACACGTTCTTCATCGCTGTAGCAATAAATAGTCTCCTTTTTATTTCGAACCCTAAACAATGGAGTCTGCAAAATAAAAACATGCCCGGTTTTTACCAAATCTGGGAAAAATTGCAAAAAGAAAGTCATCAGCAATAAACGGATGTGCATTCCATCTACATCAGCATCTGTCGCAACCACAATATTATTGTATCTGAGTCCTTCTAATCCATCCTCAATATTTAAAGCGTGTTGCAAAAGATTAAATTCTTCGTTTTCATAAACCACTTTTTTGGTTAAACCATAAGCATTTAAAGGTTTTCCTTTAAGAGAGAAAACTGCTTGCGTTTTAACCTCACGGGCTTTTGTAATAGAACCAGAAGCCGAATCTCCCTCGGTAATAAACAGCGTTGTTCTTTTACGTTCTTCTTCGCTTAATTTATCATCATCTAAATGCCACTTGCAATCACGTAGTTTACGATTGTGTAAACTCGCTTTTTTAGCTCTATCATTTGCCAGTTTCTTAATGCCGGCAATATCTTTACGCTCCCTTTCAGATTGCAGAATTCGTTTTAATAAAGCATCTGCAGTTTGTGGATTTTGGTGCAGGTAATTATCTAATTCTTTTTTAATAAAATCATTGATAAACGTTTTTACGGTTGGTCCGTCTGGCCCAATGTTTAATGATCCTAATTTGGTTTTGGTTTGAGATTCAAAAACTGGTTCTTGTACCCTAATAGAAATTGCCGCAACAACAGATGCCCTGATGTCTGAAGAATCAAATTCTTTCTTGTAAAATTCTCTTACCGTTTTTACTAAAGCTTCCCTAAAAGCTTGTTGGTGCGTTCCGCCTTGTGTAGTATGCTGTCCGTTTACAAAAGAATAATATTCCTCGCCATATTGTTGTCCATGCGTCATGGCAATTTCAATATCTTCTCCTTTTAAATGGATAATTGGATAACGATTAGCTTCGGCATCAGTGTTTCTTGCTAATAAATCATATAAACCTCTCTCAGAAAAAAACTTTTGTCCATTAAAATTGATAGTTAAACCAGCATTTAAGAAAACATAATTCCAAATCATGTTCTCAATAAACTCAGGAATGTATCTATAATTCCTGAAAATACTTTCATCAGGAATAAAAATTACTGCCGTTCCGTTACGCTGTGTGGTTTCTATATCAGGGTTATCTTTTACCAGTTCTCCTTGTTCAAATTCGGCTTTTTTGGTTTTTCCATCGCGATAAGATTGAACTGTAAAACTCCCCGAAAGGGCATTTACTGCTTTTGTACCAACTCCGTTTAATCCTACCGATTTTTGGAAAGCTTTAGAGTCATATTTACCACCAGTGTTAATTTTAGAAACGCAATCGATAACTTTTCCTAAAGGAATTCCACGTCCATAATCACGGATAGAGACTTTATGGTCGCTTACGGTAATATCGATTGTTCGTCCTGCTCCCATTACAAACTCATCAATAGAGTTATCCATGATTTCTTTCAGGAGCACATAAACGCCATCATCATATGCAGAACCATCACCCAACTTCCCAATATACATCCCAGGACGAAGCCTAATATGTTCTTTCCAATCGAGCGACCGGATGCTATCATCATTATAATTTACTTCTTCAGCCATTGTTTAGATTTGAGTATGAAGATTTGAGGTATGAGACTCAACAAATCAATCAACCTTTACAAAGCTAAAATTTTGCGCAAAATAGGCAAGAGGAAGATTTCAACATATTAGGAAATTCATCAAAAGTAGTTGTGTACGTAAACTTATTTTTTCCTTATCAAGTATATTATTACCACATAGTATTTATAGCAAGGCCAATGCGAATGATTAGTGTTGTTTTAAACTTTTAAGAGTCGACTTCTGCATAATAGCTACACGTTGTTAAATGGGTGATATTTTTCTTTACATAAAGATAAGACCATGGTCTATCAATCTTTAGTTTAACAGGCATTAATATGAATTCTTTTTTATTCGACTCAAGCATCGGGCAATTAACCCTAAAATTGATTAAATCAAATTTATTATGAGGTTGTTATTTATCTTTTTTTTTAAACTTTAAAGAATATTCTGCATCTGTTCCACCAAGCGTAAGTGTATCATTAGAAATGCTTAAATGATAGCAGCTTTTTTCTGGAGAAATATAAAGATACATATCACTCTTAGAAAACCTTGAACTACCAGATTCAGAGCTTACACAGCTATTTTGAATATTAAAATCCTTAAACTTCAAGGGCCCTACTAATCCTTCCTCTGTTAATTTAACCTGACTATTTTTAAATTCGTAAATAGAAAAAGGATAATCTACTCTCACCCATTTACCTTGAAGTTCATCAATTACTGATTTTTTGTCGTTTTCAGAATTATCTACTATTTCTTCTTTATCGATATGCTGTTGTGATGTATCTTTTATAACTATACTGTCATGTTTATTACCTGTTTTTGAATCACTGTTACAAGAAAATAAAAAAATGGTTATTGTTAATAAAGAAATAATGTTTTTCATGATGTGAATTTGAATATGTAAAATTTAAGATAGTCTTCTAATTAATTCTGCACTTTGCTCCCTTCCCTTTTCTAACAAAGGTTCAAAAAATGTTTTGGCTTGAGCAAAATGTTCTTTGTAGCCATTCATATCTTTATATTTGATAATAGATGCCCATTCCCTTACTGCGGTATGAAATTCTAAATCGTCACCACGGATGCTTTTATCAAATAATGCGGTTTGGATAGTTTCTTCTAATAGATCATCATTTTTAAAAAGATATTCTACAATGCCTAATCGAAGTTTAAAAGGTGGCGTTTGCCCAACTAAATTATCATAAGGATTTATTTTTAATTGATGCCAGGCATCAACCATTGCCAAAAGGCTTAAATGTGAATTGGATTTTGCTAAAGCACTATTGCTGCCAATGCTGAATTCTTTCATAATGGCATCATCAAATAAAATAAGATTATGCTGACCATGGAAACAAAATTCCCTTGCTTCATAAATTCTTTTTCTAAAATTCGCTTCATCTTCCTGAATCATCATTTTAAACAATGCGGATTCTGATTGTGCGTATACTTCAATTTGCTTAGAAGCGTAAGGGTTTAGGATAGCCAAACCGGCGTAAATGTGTGCTTTGTAACTAAAAATCCTGAGGGTTGTTAAAATTTTTACATTATCAATTCCAGAAACATATGCGCCACTTTCCCAAGGATAAGTTCCGGCATTCTTCCAGGCAGTTCCCATGCTTTCAAAACCCATGTGCGTAACAGCTTGAGTATCGGCCATTATTTGATCATGCTGATGATAATCTTTCAATTCTATGATTTCAGATTCTAACTTTTTTAGGATTGCGAAGGCCTTTTGATAACTTTCTTTACTAATTCGATGTGGCGCAACAATTAATTTTTGACCTTTAGTTTCAAATCCAGGACCATGTAATGCGTGTGTTAAAATGATTTCGCAATCTTCTGGAAGGTATTTTTCAAAGGCAGAGACTTCTGGAGTTTTCACAGATGTCATCCCGGTAACTATTGCCCCAGCTTTTGTAGCATCTCCTGAGTAGGCAACCACTTCGTTAATTTTCTCAGCTTCAACAGCATAAAAAATAAAATCGCAAGTATTTGAGACTTCTTTGGCATCGTTTAAAATGGTAATACCAAGTGGAGAAAGCTCTTCTTCTAAAGCTAACTTTCTATCGATTAAATCACATCCAGAAACTTCTAAGCCTGCTTTTGCAAAAGTACGGGCATATAATTTACCCATATCGCCTAAACCGATAATACCAATTTTCATATTGGCTAAGATAGTTTAATTAAGAAAATTGAGAGGAATATTTATGATGGGATTTTGAAATTAGGGTTTTCCTAAATTATCTAATTTATCAAGCATTTGTTCATTAAAAATTTGTTGTTTTTCGAATTGAGTAATAGAAATATCAAGAAGACTTTTCAGAGTTGAGCCCATCTCCTCAAAGTTTTTAGTGTGCATATTCAATATCTCAGAATGATGATTCAAAATTTTTGTCTGGTTACTTAATATTTCGGAATGTTGATCTTGTTTTCTCAACATTTCAGATATAACAACTAACAAATCTTTATCACTCATAAAAATAAATTTTAAGCAATTTACATATTATCTTAATAATAAAAAATCCATTCCAAAAACGAAAAAAGGGCTTTGATACTATCAAAACCCTTTTCAAATATTAAGCTCCAGGCTTTAATTTGCCTTTATAAGTTTTCTTAAATTTTTCATATCGAGGAATTGAAACACTTTTTACATAAGGATTCATGCTTCCTTTACCTCCGTTAACATAATCTTGGTGATATTCTTCTGCTTTATAAAAAGCATCTAATTTTTTTAATTGTGTAACCAGCGGATTAGAAAACATATTAGATGCACTTATCTTTTTTATTTCATCCATTGCAATTTGCTTTTCTGCATCTGTTTGATAAAATAAAATGGAACGATAAGAAGTACCTCTATCCGGTCCTTGTTGATTTGGCGTAGTTGGGTCATGAGATGCAAAAAACACTTTTACCAATTCGGCATAACTAATTACGTTTGGATCGTAATAAACCAAAACACTTTCTGCATGACCTGTAGTTTCTGTATTCACTAAATCATAAGTTGGGTTTAAGGTAGTACCGCCTGCATATCCAGAAATTACGTCTTTTACCCCAACCACTGCTTCAAAAACATGTTCGCTACACCAAAAACAACCTTCTGCAAATGCTGCGACTTTTTCTCCTTTTGGTGGAGTTAAATCCATTTTTAAATCTTTTTGATTTGCTTGTTTTGAAGAACCTGTTTGCCCATTACTGTTACAAGCACTTATAGCAATTGCGAACAAACTCAAACTCAATAATTTTAAATATTTCATGATGATTTTTCTTTGTGATTTTGTATGAATAAACGGGAAATTAGGATTAAAAGTTTTAGCGCTTTTAACAGTTAAAAGTCATGAATAATTTGATAATTAGCCTATAATTAATTTTTAATCAGAAACTTAATTAACTATTTTTTTCTGCGTTAACGATTGAAACGGCATCCTTTTTTTGCTCTTACCATATTGCAAACAGCAAAAAAAGATACAGTGAAATCCGCCAGCTGGCGGATAAAACGCCCAAATCAATTTATGAACAAAATAACTAACCGGCCCAATTTTCCCTATCTAAACTTCTAAAATGAATAGCTTCGGCTAAATGTTCAATTCCAATTTGTTCGCTTTCTGATAAATCTGCAATGGTACGGGCAACTTTTAAAATACGATCATAAGCTCTTGCGGATAAACCCAATTTTTCCATTGCTTTTTTAAGAAGAATTTGTCCTGCATCGGTGATTTTGCAAATAGCTCTAACCATTTGTGGACTCATTTGGGCATTGCAATAAACGTTTTCAGTTTCTTCAAAACGCTTGGTTTGCATTTCTCTAGCTTTTATAACTCGCTCTCTTACAATCTCACTTTTTTCAGCTTTTCTTTCTGATGATAGCTCATCAAAATTAACTGGGGTAACTTCCACATGTAAATCAATTCTATCCAATAATGGGCCACTAACCTTACTTAAATATTTTTGAACAACACCTGGTCCGCAAACACATTCCTTTTCAGGATGGTTATAATAACCGCATGGGCAAGGATTCATAGCTGCAATTAGCATAAAACTTGCAGGATATTCTACCGACATTCTTGCTCTTGCAATGGTTACCTTTCGTTCTTCTAAAGGTTGGCGCATTACTTCTAAAACCGTTCTTTTAAACTCTGGTAACTCGTCTAAAAATAAAACTCCGTTATGTGCTAAAGATATTTCTCCAGGTTGCGGATTGCCACCACCACCAACTAGAGCAACATCTGAAACTGTGTGATGTGGTGAGCGGAATGGTCTGCGTGTTATTAAGGCATCTGTTGTTGATAATTTACCTGCAACAGAATGGATTTTTGTGGTTTCTAATGCCTCATGTAAGTTTAATGGAGGTAAAATTGTGGGTAATCTTTTGGCTAGCATGGTTTTACCTGCCCCAGGAGGACCAATTAAAATAGCATTATGACCGCCCGCTGCTGCAATTTCTAAAGAACGTTTGATATTTTCTTGTCCTTTTACATCAGCAAAATCTGCATCGTAATTATTGATGGCATGATAAAATTCATCACGAGTGTCAACAATTGTTGGTTTTGGCTTTATTCCGTTCTGGAAAAAATCCACAATTTCTGAAATGTGGCTAATTCCATATACGTCAATTCCGCTTACTATTGCAGCTTCTCTGGCATTTTGTTGTGGTAAAATGAAACCCTTAAATTTGTCTTTTTTTGCCTGGATTGAAATTGGAAGTGCACCTCTTAAAGCCTGAACTTGTCCGTCTAAAGATAGCTCTCCCATTATCAAATAATCGCCAATTTCTTCACTAGGAATTTGACCAGAATCTGCCAGAATACCTGTAGCAATACTTAAATCGTAAGCCGATCCTTCTTTTCTAATATCGGCTGGAGCCATATTTACCACAATTTTCATCCGTGGCATACGCAAACCGCTATTAGTTAAAGCACTTTCTATACGGAGCATACTTTCTTTAACCGCATTGTCTGGTAGCCCAACAATAAAATATTTAGAGATGCCTTTAGAAATATCAACCTCAATGGTAATAGGTATGGCTTCTACACCATAAACTGCACTTCCAAATATTTTTACCGGCATATAGATTTACAATTGTGAACAAAATAACTGATAAGTAAATCTAAATTTATTTTTCGTTTTCTCAATTTATCGTTTGTAAAAACAAGTGATAAAATTTTTTATACTACGCTTTGAATAGCTGTAGGAATAAATTTTGGTGCTTTTCTCATTTTTGTTGCTTGTTCAAAAGCATAGGTAATCTTAATTAATTCTGCTTCTTGATAAGCATTTGCAATAAATGAAATTCCTATTGGCAATTGATGCAGCATGCCCATTGGTAAAGTGATATGAGGGTAACCGGCTGTGGCTGCAGGGCCAGAAAAAGAAAAGCCAGTGCCGTAATCACCATTAATATTGTCAATACATGCAGCTGGCCCATTAGAAATACCGCAGATTGCATCCAATTGGCTATCCTTTAATATACTGCTAATGATCTTTCTTGAGCTTGTGGATTTTATTAAAGCATCTTTATAAGGTTTAGAACTTAAGTCTTCTTTTGCATTGCTACTTTCTAAGGTTTCTTGTTTAAAGTAAGGCATTACAGTTTTTTCGTTGGCTTTGTTAAAGGAAATTACTTCTGCCAGGGTTTTTACTTTTGTATTAGCAGTTGCCAGGTATTTGTTCAAGCCATCTTTAAACTCATATTGTAAAACTTCAAATTCTCCATTATCGCCACCTTCATTAATTTTTTTCAATAATTCAACTTCAATAATTATTGCTCCTTTATCTTTTAAAATTTGAATTGAATCTTTAAAAATGTTAATCACTTCTTGATTCCCACGTCTAAAAAAAGATTTTTCTACACCAATTCTTTTCCCTTTTAAACCTTCAAGAGATAATCCCAAAGTATAATCTGTTTTTGCTTTTCCTTTACTTTCTAAAGTTACTGGGTCGTTGGCATCTAACCCTGCTAAAACACCTAAAAAAATAGCAGCATCTTTAACGGTTCGCCCCATTGGTCCGGCAGTATCTTGTGTTGCAGAAATAGGGATAATTCCTGTTCTGCTTAATAAACCTACCGTAGGTTTAATCCCAACTAATCCGTTCATAGAAGATGGAGAAGTTATAGAGCCATCTGTTTCGGTACCAATACCTATCACACAAAAATTTGCAGCAACTGCGGCACCCGTTCCTGCACTAGATCCTGATGGATTTCTATCTAAAATATAAGGCATTCTGGTTTGCCCGCCACGGCTGCTCCATCCGCTAGTAGATTTTGAGGATTTAAAATTTGCCCATTCGCTTAAGTTTGTTTTACCTAATAAAACCGCACCAGCATTTCTTAATTGTTGAACTATAAATGCATCTTTACTAGCTATGTTCCCTATCAATGCTGTTGCGCCAGCAGTTGTCATCATCTTATCTCCTGTATCAATATTATCTTTTATCAAGACAGGAATTCCATGCATTCTACTTCTTATTTTACCGTTTTTACGCTCATCATCCATTTGTTTGGCAATTTTTATGGCATCTGGATTAAGTTCTATTACCGCATTTAATAAAGGTCCTTTTTTATCCATTTTGGCAATCCTTTTTAAATACATCTCGGTAATGGTTTTGGATGTCAGTTTACCTTTCTCCATTTTTTCTTGTAGTTGATCTATCGTGATTTCATTGAGTTCGAAATCATCTGCAAATACATCATCAGAAGCTTGATTAACTTTCTCCTTTGCCTGTAATAAGAATGATGTTGAGGCTAAAGCGGTACTGGCTGCTGCTGCAACTGAAGTACTAAATATAAATTTTCTTCTATTCATTAATAACTTAGTTAAATTTTGCCAAAATAAATTTCAATTTAAGTATTTTCAAACATTTTACAGATGATAAAACAAAAAAAAGCCCGAATAAATTCGAGCTTTTCTATTTTATGGGAATTTTAAGATTTAAAATTTCACATTTTTCACAATTTTTGGGTCAGCAATATAATCAGTCAAAATTTTCATTGATTCATCTTGCATAAAATCAAAATTATCTTCTTTAGTTGGTTTTGATGCCCCTTTAACTAAAGCTGGTAAGCCTCTTAATTTTCTTAAATCGTTGTCACGTTTAAAATTTTTATCTTCTTGCTCATCACGTTGTTTTTTCAAAGCAACCTCATTTAATGGCAAAGCTGTTTCTGTCTCTCTCTTTTTAAACTCTTGAATATCTTGCAATAGATATTCATAATCTTTACTGGTTTTCATCCTAAGGTTATGCAATTGATTTAATTCTGAAATTGTAGTTTTTAAATCTGCAATCTTAGTATAGTTACTGCTTTTAATGGTATCAAATGGTAAAGCAGACGGCTCTGAACTCTCTCCATATTTATCTGCAGGGAAAACAGTTGGAAATAAAATATCAGGTATTACTCCTTTATGTTGTGTTGAATTACCATTAATGCGATAAAACTTGCCCATAGTTAAATTAATCTGATCGTTCTTATCGGCAAATTTAGAATCTATCCTTTTCATGGCAATGGCAGATTGAACTGTTCCTTTTCCATAAGTTGTATTTCCAATAATTACACCTCTTCCGTAATCCTGAATTGCACCTGCAAAAATCTCGGAAGCAGAAGCGCTAAATCTATCAGTCATGATGGCTAATGGTCCGCTCCAACTTACGGATGCGTCTTCATCAGAATCTACCTCAACTTTACCCCTATAATCTTTAACTTGCACAACAGGACCTTTAGTTATAAATAAACCTGTTAAATCTATTGCTTCTGTTAATGAACCACCACCATTAGTTCTTAAATCAATAATAACTCCATCAACATTTTCTTTTTTCAATGAATCTAAAATTAATCTCACATCTCTAGTGGTAGATTTATAATTAGGATCTCCGGCTTGCATTGCCGCCCAATCAGCGTAAAAAGCGGGGATTTCAATAATGCCATAGTTATAAGTTTTCCCATCCTTTGTTACTGATTTTATTTTTTTCTGTACAGATTGATCCTCAAGAATTATTTTATCGCGAACAATAGAAACTAATTTTGGAGTTGCAGATAAATCTTGGTCTTTAGATAGAATTTTTAATCTAACTGTAGTTCCTTTTTTTCCTCTAATCAATTCAATGGCATTGTCAATCCTCCATCCTACTATATCCACAAAATCTTCTGTTCCTTGAGCAACACCAATAATTTTATCATCAATTTTTAATTGTTTTATTTTATCTGCTGGCCCACCTGGCACTACACTTTTTATAGTAACAAATTCATTTTCAGATGCTAAAGTTGCTCCAATTCCTTCTAATGACCTTGCCATATCAATTGTGAAATTAGCGGCATTTGCTGGATTAAAATAACTGGTATGCGGATCAATTGCGCTTGTAAAGGCAGTCATAATGACTTGAAAAGCATCCTGATTATTGATTTTTTTTGATTGAGATATAAGGTTATCGTACCTTTTTTTAAGTGTTGCATTAATAAGTGAATCTTTTTGCTTAGAAAGTTTCAGGTTCAAAACATCATACTTCACTTTATTTTCCCAGGATTGGTTGCTTTCTTCCAAATTCTTGAAATAATCAAGCTTTTCCCGATCATATACGTAAGAATCATTTTTGGTGTAGTCAAAATTCTTTTCCAATTCCTTTAAAGAAAATGCCATTCTTTCATTATATCGTTTTTGATAAACATTAAACATATAAAATGCAGCAGTTAAATCTCCACTTTTCATATCATCATCAAAAGTTTTACGATATTTTTCAAAGTCTTGAACATCAGAAGCTAGGAAGTAACTTTTATTTCCATCCAATCCCTTTAAGTAATTGTTAAAAATAACTGACCCAATTGAATCATTAAGCGTTATTTTTTTATATCCTAAATTGGCCACCAAATCTGCAATTTCTTTGGTTACCTGAGACTGACGCGGATCTGGTTTTAAGTTGTTAGAACCTGGAACATCTATTCCTACAACTCTTGGTGCTGCAGAACACGCAATAGTGGCTGCTATAAATATTCCTAAAAAAACTTTTTTTAACATAATCTTAAATTTTTCAAACTCTATACTCACGGTTTAGGTAACGTTAATTGTATGCAAATAATACTCCAATAAATAAAAAAAGACAGTTAATTACTGCCTTTTCATGTAACAAGTTTAACTATAAAAAAGATTTAATCAAATGAATAAATCTTTTTATCATTAAACTTACCAAAACTTAACAAATCTGCTTTGATTGTTAATTTTATTGAATGAATATTCTTAAAATTTATTGATGATAAAAAATTATTTAAAAAATTTAATACCAAAAGGATTGCTGCATTTCATTTATGATCTGAAAAACAAAGGAAAGTCGGCAGAAAATATCTTTACAAAAATTTATGATAACAATTATTGGGGCAAAGCTGAGAATGGAAGAAAATATTATTCTGGATCAGGATCTTCAGATGAAAATATTAAATTATATACTAACTTTTTAATCGATTTTATAATTGAAAAAAAATTAAAAACCGTTTTTGAGATTGGTTGTGGTGATTTTACAATAATGGAGAAAGTGCTTAAAGAAACGGATGTAAATTATATTGGTGCAGATGTTGTTAAAAAGTTGATAACCGATTTAAATGACCAAAATCAAAAAGAAAATATTCATTTTATTCATATCAATGCAGTAAATGATAATTATCCTATTGCTGATTTATGTATAATTAGACAGGTTTTACAGCATTTAAATAATCATCAAATTTCAATTATTTTACAAAAAGCCAAAAAGTTTAAATACGTTTTAATTACTGAACATTTACCTTTAAATCCGATGGTTAAAAACGGCAATAAAAATATGGGAGGCTATATTAGACTTCAAAATAAAAAAACTTCAGGTGTTTATTTAGAATCAAATCCTTTTAGTTTGACTGCAAAAACAGTTTTAATCTATGCAAGCGACGAATTAGATTTTAGAGAAAGAATTATACCGGCAATTATGCGAACAAGTTTAATTGAAAATTAGCTTGGAATAAATAAAAACAGAAACAATAACTGCTTTTCATTATCAAGTTCAAAGTCGAAAATTTCGTGTTTTATTAAATCCTTTTTAATTGCAGAACAGCCCCATTCTAATTTTAATTCATAAGCGAAGTTTACTTTACCTTTTTTAAAATCATCAATAAAATGCGCTTCTAAAGTTTTTAGATTTGCAATTGGTCCACCTCCATCTTTATCGTTTAAATCCACTAATATTTGTGAAATGATTTTGTTGTTTTCTGGATTATCAATAAAATTTTTAGTCATTAAATTATTCAAATCTTTAGAATTACCATTCTTGAAAGTTTGATAATCCTTGTTAAAAATTGATATCCCATTCTGAATAATTGAGGTTTTCATGCTCTAAAATTTATAAATACAAGCTTGGTAAGGCTTTAAAATAGCTCCCATATCCATATATAAATAGTTGGATAAAATCAGTTCGGAATTATTTAAGTCATAATCTGTATCAAATTTAGCGTCCACGGAAGTGAAATTTAACAGAACCAGAAACGTTCCATTTTCATCATTTCTGCTGTAAGCGTAAACCGATTTATTGGTAGCATCCAAAAGTTGATACTCCCCATAAATTAAAGTTTTATTATTTTTCCGTAAAGCAATTAAAGATTTAAAATAGCTTAAAATGCTGTCCTTATCATTTTCTTGATATTTTACATTTACTTCTTTGTGATTTGGATTAACCTTCAACCAAGGTTCGCCATCCGTAAAACCTGCATTTTGGCTATCATCCCATTGAAAAGGCGTACGTCCGTTATCTCTGGCTGTGATTTTCTGTGCTGACATAAATCTTTGCAAATCGCCGCCATTAGATGATAAATAATGGTGCATGTTAATACTTTCAATATCTCTGTAATCGGTTATATCATCAAATTTGATATTGGCCATCCCAATTTCATCACCATGAAAAATGAAAGGAGTAGCCCGCATGGTCAATAAAAAAGTGTGCAACATTTTAGCTGATAAATCCCTAAACTCTGGTGCATCATTTCCCCATCTTGTTAACATTCTTGGCTGGTCATGATTTCCCAAATAAATTGTTCCCCAGCCTTTTTCAAAAGCTTTATCCCATTTAGTATAAACTTGTTTAAACTCCAACAAGCTGTAACCATCTGGATGTGGCTCTTTAAAACCATCGGGTGTAAACCCAATTCCCATCCCATCAAAATGGTAAAGCATATCTAATTCTTTTCTATCCGGATTAACAAAAAGATGAACATCTTCAGTATTTACACCAACTCCCTCAGCAATACTTACCCCATTGTATTTGCTTAAAACCTCGCGGTTCATTTCTTTTAAATAATCATGTAGAAATGGTCCATTAGCGTAATAATCTCCAAAACTTCCGTTAAATCTTGCAGGAATTGGAGGGAAAGAAACATCTTTAGAAATAAATGGAACTACATCCATCCTAAAACCATCCACTCCTTTATCAAACCAAAAGCTAAGTACATCATACATTTCTTGACGAAGTTTTGGATTTTCCCAGTTTAAATCTGGTTGTTTAATAGAAAAGTAATGGAGATAATATGCGTCGGTTTTTTCATCGTACCTCCAAGCGTCTCGGTTTACATCAAAAAAACTGAACCTTTCATTTGGTTTACCATTTTCTGCAGGCCACCAATGGTAATAATCCCGGTAAGGATTATCTCTGGATTTTCTAGATTCCTGAAACCAAAAATGCTCATCGCTGCTATGGTTTGGAACTAAATCTAAAATAAGCTTCAATTCTTTTTGATGCATTTGTTTTAGCAATTCATCAAAATCTGACATGGTGCCAAAGTCGGTCATAATGCTTCTATAATCAGAAATATCATAGCCATTATCATCATTAGGGGAAGTGAAAATTGGATTGAGCCAAACCGCATCTACACCTAAACTTTTAATATAATCTAATTTAGAGATAATACCCTGCAAATCGCCAATTCCATCGCCATTGCTGTCTTTAAAGCTTCTTGGATATATCTGATAAATTACGGCTTCTTTCCACCAAGTACTTTCCGAATTATTGCTCATCATGATTTTATGATTTTAAAATATGTTAACCCTTAAAATCCATGCCGCAACTTAATTTGATAATCAGGAGAAACTGGTCTTTAGTTTTAAGAGTTTTCTTTTTGATTCTGAGAAAACTGAAGGAGGTAGGTCAAGAATATTAGCAATTTCATCGCCCAATAAAAATCGCATATAACCAGCAATTTCATCGTTTTTCATTATTTTTTGATCATTTAAGCTATAAAAGCAATCCAATAAAGATTGTGTTAAATGTTTGCCTTCCGGCGAGGATTTGAATTGTCGTTCACTTATTTTTTTGTCGATTACTCTTGCTTCGTCACCGTTTTGGGGTAAGAGTTTTGTGTCGACACCTAGCATCGCACCTACATAACTCCAATATTTAATGTAATCCATTTGCTCTTGATAGCTAACAGAGAAACCCATTTTTCTTAAGCCACGGATTACGATTAAAGAAAATGAAAGGTTGGTGCCTGCCATATCTTCTTGATTTACAGGATAGCCTAAAGAATAATCCCAATCTTGTTTTTTAAGATAAAACCTGGCGGCAGCATGCATTACCCTTACTTTAAAAGCTTGTACTTTACCAGAACCAGATTCTTCCAAAGCATCTTTGTGCATCATTGCGCTTATAAACTCTGCGGTTTCTTCCAAACGTTTATGTACATCTTTGTACATTCTTTCAGTTTGATATAACACCTTTGCACCATCTGCAGCAGCATAGCAATAAGGTAAAGAAAGTAAGCCTAAAAGTTGGAGTATATATTGATTTTTATCGTTGAAAAACTTTTTAGCATTTTCAATTTCTTTTTTAGATGGGGGAATAATTTTATTGAATTCTACATCGAAAAAGGAAGCTTCTGGAATTTGAGATAAGAATAAATCCCAATTGCTGTTTTTAGTGAGTTTTTTGAGCTCAATATTTAATTTCTCACGTTTATTAATATCTGAAAAATAAAGATTTACAAAATCATCAGCAGGTAAATCTCCTTTAGTTCTTAAAAATTCTAAATCTTTATCTGCAACCATATTTTAAATTAATTACTTTCTATTTAAAAGAATAAAAGACGATAAATGTTTCAATTGAATTTACCTTTTAGAATAGTCTTTATCTTAGTTTAAACTAAAGCAATTTTCAGCGATAAATTATTTTAATGTGTTGCGTTAGGGATAGAAGCGGCATCCTTTTTTTGCTTTACTCTCCACCATGCAAATTGCAAAAAAAGATATAGTGTTCCGCCAGCTGGCGTATTAAACGCCCAAATTGTTTTAAACAAAAAAGGAGATTCCTTAACAGAAATCCCCTTTAAGAAAAATATTAATGATAAAAAATTATAAGGTTGTAATAGGTTTATATACGGGAACCAATGCTTTCATCACTACCCAGCCTATTAAATAACAAACAGAACAAATAGAGAAAACAATGAAATATCCTGCTTCTATACCGTGAAAACCCATAAAGGACATTTCTGAGTTTTTACTGTAATCGAATAATAAACCAGCCCCTTTTTGAATAAATGTAGAACCGATACCTCCTGCTAAACCACCAATTCCAACGATTGTTGCTATAGCTTTTTTAGGAAACATGTCTCCTACTGTGGTAAAAATATTAGCTGACCAAGCCTGATGAGCTGCCCCTGCTATACCAATAATAATTATGGGTAACCAATAAGTTAAATGACCTAAAGGTTGTGCAACCATAGCTAATAGAGGGAAAAATGCAAAGATAAGCATGGATCTCATACGACCCACATACGGATTCATCCCTTTCTTTTCTACAAAGTAGGTAGGCAACCAACCTCCAATTATTGATAGCAAAGTGATGGCATAAAGAATAAATAAGGGAAATGCAGCATCTGCTGAGCTTAAATTATATACAGAACTTAAATAAGCTGGAGTCCAAAATAAGAAGAACCACCAAACACCATCAGTCATAAATTTACCAAAAGCAAAAGCCCAAGTTTGTTTGTATTTAAAACATTCTGCAAAAGAAACCTTGTCTGTTGTTTCAGGGATGTAGCCTACAATTTTACTATCGGCAGTAATATCTTGTTGAATATACTCCAATTCTTCTTTAGTAACTCTTTTATGTTTCTCTGGTTTTTCATACATAAAAACCCAAAATCCCATCCATACAAAACCCAATGCTCCAATCACTAAAAAAGCCATTTCCCAACCATAAGCTTCTGCAATAAACGGAACGGTAATAGGTGCGGCTAAAGCGCCGACTGTTGCGCCTGCATTAAAAATACTGGTAGAAAAAGCCCTGTCTTTTTTTGGAAAATACTCGGCGGTGGCTTTTATTGCAGCAGGAAAGTTCCCTGCTTCACCTAAGGCCAAAACAAACCTGGCGAATATGAATAAAGTAACACTAGTAGAAGCCACTAAAGCTGTATTATTAATGCCTTTGATTGTTTCTTTAGCACCTTCAAACCCTACAAACCAATCTCCCGCAATAATTCCTGAAGTTGCAATTCCACAAAAAGCATGTAAACAAGCGCCAACAGACCAAATACCAATTGCCCACAAAAAGCCCTTTTTAGTATCTAGCCAATCTACAAATCTGCCTGCAAACAATAATGAAACTGCATAAAATATTGAGAATAGCGCCGTAATATTACCATAGTCGTTATTTGTCCAACCAAATTCAGGCGCTATAAAATCTTTCCAGGTTAAAGAAAGAACCTGTCTATCTAAATAATTGATAGTTGTGGCAAAAAATAGTAATCCGCAAATGGTCCATCTATATTTACCTACCTTTTCGTTTAATGTCATTATTGGTTATTTAATTGATTGTATTACCGCTAATACCTCTTTGGTATTTTTAGCCAGTTGTTCGTAATCTCCATTATCCATAATGTCTTTGCTAATGAGCTTGCTCCCCATACCCACAGCGCAAACACCGGCTTTAAACCAGCTACTGATATTTTCTTTACTTAAATCTACACCACCTGTTGGCATAAATAACTGACCCCTAAATAAATCTTTAATTGAAGAAATAAATTCTTGTCCTAAAATATTGGCTGGGAAAATCTTGATTAAACCAGCTCCATGTTTTTGGGCTATAGAAATTTCTGTAGGTGTCATACAGCCAGGTATCCAAAGCATATCTGCTTTTTTACAAACCTCTGCAACTTCTGGCGTTACAATTGGGCAAACAATAAAATCTGTTCCGGCATCTATAAAATCTTGTGCTTCTTGTGCTGTTTTAATAGTACCAATACCTAGTTTTAACTCGGGCATAGATTTTTTTGCCACTTCCTTTAACTTCTTAAAGTTAGCTAATGCTTCCTTTCCACGGTTTGTATATTCTATTACTCTTACTCCAGCATCATAAACTGCTTGTGTTATGTCAATACTTTTTTGTTCATCGGCATGAAAAAATAAAGGCAGCATACCTTGATCTGTAATCGCTTTTAAAAGCTGTGATTTGTTATCCATTTTATAATTGGTTTTTATTAAGAGGTAACTAAAATAGGCATTTATAAAAGGTAAAACTACAATAATACACCAATAATCTACGCAATCGTTACCGATGATTTTTTTCCATAAACCTCCATTTTGTTTACATTAAAGTTTAATTTTGAGTAATTTATGTAGCTTGTTATCTACGATAAAACCAATTTTTCATAAAAAATTAAACGAATAAGATGTCTAAAAAAGTAGTAACCCTAGGGGAAATCATGATGAGATTATCTACCCCAGATTTTAAAAGATTTGTACAAAGCGATAGTTTTGATGTAACCTACGGAGGTGGCGAAGCAAACGTTGCCGCTGCTCTTTGTAATTATGGCTTAAACGGAGTTTTTGTTTCTAAAGTGCCAGATACAGCTATTGGACAAGCAGCAATTAACCATTTACGCCGATATGGTGTTGACACTAAATTTGTTGCCAGAGGCGGTAAAAGACTAGGGATTTATTTCCTGGAAACCGGTGCTTCTATGAGGGCTTCTCAAGTAGTTTATGATAGAGCAGATGCTTCTATTTCTGAATGCGATGCTTCTGAATTTGATTGGGATGCAATTTTTGAAGGTGCAGATTGGTTTCATACTACTGGAATTACTCCAGCTTTAAGCGATAGGTCTGCTGCTTTAACTTTAGCTGCCTTAAAAGCTGCAAAAGATAGAGGAATTACTACAAGTATTGATTTAAACTTTCGTAAAAAACTTTGGAGCAAGCAAAAAGCACAACAAGTAATGACAGAACTTTGCCAATATGTTGATGTTTGTATAGGTAACGAGGAAGATGCTGAAACTTGTTTAGGTTTTGTGAGTGCAGGTACAGATGTTACCAAAGGCGAGTTAAATTTAGACGGATTTAAAGATGTTTGTAAGCAAATGAAAGCGAAATTTAATTTCAAATACATTGCTTCTACCTTAAGAGAAAGCCATAGCGCATCTGATAATGGATGGAGTGCATTAGTTTACGATGGCACAGATTTCCATCATACCAAAGAATATAACGTACGTATTGTAGACCGCGTTGGTAGTGGAGATTCATTTGCAAGTGGTTTTATTTATGGTTTAGTAACCGGCAAATCTATGAAAGACGCAGCAGAATTTGGTGTTGCAGCTTCAGCATTAAAACATACAATTCCTGGAGATTTAAATCACGCTACACTTTCTGACGTGGAAGGTTTAGTTGGTGGCGATGGTTCTGGTAGAGTGCAACGTTAATTAGAAGTTCATTGATTCATCAGTCATTAGTTAATGGCAAATAGTCAATGTAGATTAGTAAATATTATGGCGTTTAAACACGCTATCCGCTCATACTGCACAAGGCATTAGCCACAAGCCGGTATCCGCTGCTATCGTTAACGCAAACAAAGTCCATGTTCAATTTTTATTGTTCATGGACTTTTTAGATATTGAGGAAAAATAAAAATTATGTCAATCACAAACGATGCAGAATTAATTGGAATGCAAAAAGTAAGTGAAGCTGTTGCTATCACTTTAAAAGAAATGCGGCATTTTGCTAAGCCAGGTATTTCTACAAAAGAATTGGATAATTATGGTGGACAAATCCTAAATGATTTAGGTGCTAAATCAGCACCATTTTTAACTTATAATTTCCCGGGCTTCACATGTATTAGCGTGGATCATGAGTTTTGCCATGGCATACCATCTGACAAAAGAATACTCAAAGAAGGAGAGTTAATAAATATTGATGTATCAGCAGAATTAAATGGGTTTTGGTCTGATAACGGAGGCTCATTTATTTTAGGAAAAGACATTCATCAACACCAAAAATTAATTGATGCCTCAAAAGAAATCCTATTTAAAACGATAAATAATATTAAGGGTGGCGTTAAAATATCTGATATTGGCTTTTTGATGGAAACTGAGGCAAAGAAACGAGGTTATAAAGTCATCAAGAACCTTACTGGCCATGGCGTAGGAAGAAGTCTTCATGAAGAGCCACATGAAATAGCGAACTATAAAGACAGATTTAACCTAGCCAGATTTAGGAAAAATTCAGTAGTTGCGATAGAAACATTTATTTCAACTGCTTCAACTATTGCAGAAACTTTAGAAGACGGCTGGACAATGGTTGGTAATAAAGGTGGTTTTATGGCACAACATGAACACACAATTATAGTAACAGATGTCAAACCTATTATCTTAACAGAGATGAATGAAATTTGGAATTAGAACCACCAAATCCTAACCATATTTATTAAATAACCCCATAACTAATAAACAAAATTACCACAAATCAAATACATTAACAATCTAACCAATTAACAAAAAAGACATGATCATAGATAAACTAGCGAACGCTGAAAAATACACATCACTTCATCCGCTTTTCTCAAAAGCTTTAGAATACATCAACTCTACAGATTTAGATGCCATTGAAGATGGAAAATATGAAATTTCTGAAGGATTAAAATCCATTGTTTCCACCAAAATCGGAATGACAGCACAAGAATCTGAAGCGAAATTTGAATGCCACAACAATAACATTGATATTCAAATTTGTATTAAAGGAAATGAAACTTTTGGATGGAAATCTAGAAACGATTGTACCAAACCAAAAGGCGATTACAATCCAGAAAAAGACGTATTGTTCTTTAATGATGAACCATCTATGCATTTTACTTTAAACAGCGGAGAATTTGTGATTTTTTATCCAGAAGATGTTCATGCGCCAATGATTGGGGAAGATGAAATAAAAAAAATGGTGATTAAGGTTAAGAAGTAATTCTCCTAAAGCAAAAAGAACTTCTAAATTTAGAAGCTCTTTTTGTTTAGATTTAATGGCTTAAATACTATAAGGGAAGTTTCTGCTAATTTTTCTCATCATTCTTTCGACCAAATCATCAGTTGATGACATAATATTATCATCCATCGTTTTAAAGAATCTCCAAAGTAATTCTCCATCTTTCCCATTGTTTAATGTTAAAACAGAAGTTCCAGATCCTGTTTTTCCTCCTAAACCACCTAATAAAACTGCAGAAGCAATTGCTCCGCCTTCAGATTTTGATTGCTCGGATTCAAATGTTCCTCCAATAACAGCATCGACACCCAAAACTTTTGCAATTTCATCTTTAGTAAATTCATCTAGCTTATCAAGCATTCCAGCCTTTCTCAAAAGAATATTAGTTTTGTCAACGTCTTGAAAGTCAACAGTATATTTTCCGCCTTTTCTTAAAAGGAAAGTATACATACTACTTTGAATTGATGTTGACATTGATTTCTCTTGATCTCTATTTGCTTCTACATTAAAGTTTTTAGGTTGTTTTCTATATTTAATAGAAACTTTAAAAGGTAAAATCGCAACTATTTTATGCTTGCTAATTTCCTCTTTTAATTTTGGACTTTCAAAAACTTGTTTTGCAGATTCTTGGGCGTTTGAGGTTAAAGCTATACCTAGTATAACTGTTAACATAAATAAATATTTTTTCATTCTGTTTGTGGTTCGGTGAAAGTATGGAAATAATAATTAAGAAGAAAAAAATACCTATAATTACGTTACTGATTAACGTTTAATCTTTAAATTTAAACCTTTAAATCAACTTATGGAAAATACGCAGCAGCCCATTATCAGTATAAAGAATCTTAGAAAAAACTATGGGGAGAAACAGGTTTTAAAAGGTATTAATTTGGATATTTATCCCGGACAAGTGATTGGATATATTGGTCCTAATGGAGCAGGAAAATCTACTACAGTCAAAATTTTAACGGGTTTGATCAGCGAATTTGAAGGTGATGTTTTTATGTATGATCAAAATATCAAAGATGATATCATCAGCATAAAAAGCCAAATTGGTTACGTACCAGAAAATGCCGAGATATATGATGTGCTTACTCCTTTAGAATATTTAGATTTTATTGGCAAACTGTACGGAATGGAGGAGGATGAAATCGCTACAAGAGCTACTAAACTTTTAACAGCATTTGGAATTGGTGCTAATGCAGACCAACGTATGGACACTTTCTCTAAAGGGATGCGCCAAAAGGTTTTATTGATTTCTGGAATTATCCATAATCCAAAAATCATCATTTTAGATGAACCACTTTCTGGATTAGATGCCAATGCGGTAATTATGGTTAAAGAACTCATTTCTTTAATGGCCAAAGAAGGTAAAACGATCTTTTATTGCTCGCACATGATGGACGTTGTGGAAAAAGTTTCTGACAGAATATTATTAATTAATAATGGAGAAATTGTTGCAAACGGCACTTTCGAAGAATTAAAAGCTGGCGGTGACCAAACTCTAGAAAAGATTTTTGCTAAGCTTACCGGCAAAGAAGAAGGCAATAAAGATGCAGCAGATGTATTGAGTGCATTGAATTAAATTAGATTTACACTCCTGTAACTTTTTACTTTCTACTTTAAACTTTTTACTTCTAAAAAAAATGTTCAATAGATATATCATCAACTTTGTTCTTCTGTTTAAACCCTTATTTAAAAAATTTGGAGTTGACCCAGAGCAATTAAGAATTATTTTAACCATCAAGATGAAAATGGACGATCGCCGTCCGAATGTTTATAACCAACAAAGGCAAAAAAAGAAAAAAGAGGTTAATAATGCCAGCTGGTTAGTCATGTTTTTTCTTGGATTAACAGGTTTGTTTTTCACGTTTTTATTGGCATCGTTAAAACAACCTTTCTTGGCACATACCATATATTTTTCAGCCTTTATGGTGATGTTGGCCGTTACGCTAATCTCAGATTTTACCAATGTATTGATTGATGTTAGGGATAATTACATCATTTTGCCCCGCCCGGTTTCTGATAGAACTTTTACCATTTCACGTATTTTACACATTGGTATCCATACCGCTAAAATGGCTTTTGCGATTTCTATTTCTGGTGTAATCTATTCTTTTATTGGCGAAGGAATTATCTCGGGTTTAGTATTTATAATTGAAGTCTTAATCGCCACAACGCTCAGTATATTTTTCGTAAACATTACTTATTTAATCGTTTTAAAAATAACGAGTCCACAAAAGTTTAAAGATTTCATCTCCTACTTTCAAATCTTTTTATCTATACTGATTTTTGCAGCATATTATACATTACCACGTTTAATAGAATCTAGCATCTTAAAAGGTATTGACCTCACCCAAGCTAGAATATTAATGGTTGTCCCATCATATTGGTTGGCTGCACTGCATGAGTTGGTTGTTAATATAAAAGCTGCTCAAATAGCTACTTATATTTATGCAGCTTTGGCAATTTTATCTCCGGTAATTTCACTGTATTTAGTTGTAAAAGTTTTAGCTCCAGGTTTTAATCAAAAATTATCTTCTATAAGTGCCAGCGGCGATGATGGTGTAATTGTAACATCAGAGGGAAAAGGCGCATCAAAAGGTTTCATGAATTCTATTGCTAAAAAAATCGCTCCTCATCCTTTAGAAAATGCTGGATTTAAAATTACCTGGTTATTATCTTCACGCTACCGCGATTTTAAGGTAAAAGTTTATCCATCTTTTGCTTATGTACCTGTGTATTTTGTGTACTTCGGGTTTATTAATAAAAAAGGTGGAAGCTTATCTGAAAATTGGAATAATTTATTGGAAGGAAGGATGTATATTTTACTGATGTATTTAACAAGTTTTGTATTAACCACTGTTTTGCAACACATTAGCATGACGGAGAAATATAAAGCTTCTTGGGTGTTTTTTACTACACCGCATAACGAGCCGGGAAGAATATTAGCTGGAATGTTTAAAGCAGTTGTTGTGAAATATTACCTCCCGTATTTTACTGCAATAGGGGCTTTTAGTATATTTTTTTGGGGGCCAGCCGTAATTAACGATTTAATATTAGTTTTTATGGTGGGTACACTATACGGTTTGTTAGTAGCACTTTTTCAAGTAAAAGGATTTCCATTCTCACAACCTCCCAACAATCAAAAAGGAGGGAAAATGTTTATCACATTTTTAATTATGGCAGTACCTGCAGCCTTAGGTTTTTTACATTATTGGGCTGCACAATGGGAAATTGCCATTTGGATAGCCGCCTCAATTATGACTATTATTACTCTGGTTTCCTTTAACTATTACCGTAAAGAAAGTTGGGAAAGTATGGAATTGGCTGATTAAACGGTTTATATCTGTTATAACCAAAACAATTTTTAATGATATATTTACAAATAATATCTAGTAGAAAAAATCATTTAATCTGATTAGCAATGATAAAAACTATAATAATTCCAAAAGATAATCACATAGATTTGATCGTTCCTGATAACTACATTGGTAAAGAAATTGAAATTTTGCTTTACAGTAAAGAAGAAGTGACAAGTGAGAAGTCAAATAAAAGCATGAAAGATTTTTGGGGAAAGTTAAGTGACACAACTAGTATTGATTTACAAAAGCAAGTTGTTAATGGCAGAGATGAATGGCAGAAAAAATTTGAGAATTAAAATTGATGTATTTATTAGATACCAATACAGTTATAGATTTTTGTAATTCTAAATTACCAGAAAAATCTAAAAATTTACTTTTTGAAATACAGCCAAATCTATCTGTTATTACCCAAATAGAACTTTTTGCCAGTACCAAAATCTCTGAAAAAGAGAGAAATATATTAACTGATTTTGTAAATTTTTCTAACGTTTACAGTAATATAGATACTTCAATTGTTGATAAAACTATAGAAATTAGGCAACTTTATAAAACAAAGCTACCAGATGCAATTATTGCGGCAACAGCTATAATTAATAATTTGATTTTGATTACTAGAAATATTGAGGATTTTAAAGGAATTAATAAGTTGCAAATACTAAACCCTCATCAATAATTCTATTACCTCTTCTTATAAAATGGATAATTATTTTGAGATTGGTTACATCACTAAAACACGTGGTTTAAAAGGTGAGGTTCAGGTTTCCTTTACTTTTGATGAACCTGAAAAACTGAAGATTAAATCTGTGTTTATTGAGATAAATAAAAAACTAGTGCCTTATTTTGTAGATAATTTTAAGATCCCTATGCCGCAAATTGGCTATTTCAATTTTGAGGATATTGATCATATTGAAAAAGCGCAATTGCTCACTAAAAAGAAAATATTTTTACCAAATAGGCTAAAACCTAAGCGTGAAAAAGGAGCTTTTTTTTATTCAGATTTAATTGGCTTTACAGCCGAGGATTTGCAGAAAGGGAAAATAGGAGAGATTTTAGAAGTACAAGAATTTCCACAACAGTTTTTGGCTACCATTCATTATCAAGAAAAAGATATTTTGATTCCTTTAAATGAAGCTTTTATTTTAGATATAGATATGAAAAAGAAATTAATGAAGCTTGATTTACCAGATGGTTTATTGGAATTATACTTGGATTAGATAGGTTACAATTAGCATTTAGATATTAAATTTATAATAAGTCCCAAATCCTATTAATCTAAAATCTTGTAAATCAAGATTCAGAAATTTATTTATCATTATAGGTTTTACGTTAGGGATTGAAGCGGCAGCTTTTTTATTTTTCACAAAAAACTATATCCGCCAGCTGGCGGACCGACCCTTGCGAAGCTTGGGGAACGTCCAAATATTAAATTACGAATAATAATTACTCATCAACAAATAAATTCATAAAATAAAATGCGTTTCGATATCATTACTGTTTTACCTGGCTTGTTAGAAAGTCCTTTTGCACATTCAATTTTGCAACGGGCGCAAAAAAAAGGTATTGCAGAAATTGTTGTCCATAATTTACGAGAATACTCTACACAAAAGCAACGCAGCGTAGATGATTATCCTTACGGTGGTGGCAGTGGAATGGTAATGCAGATTGCTCCTTTTGCAGCCTGTATTGAAAAACTGAAGAGTGAGAGAGATTATGATGAGGTTATTTTCATGTCGCCTGATGGGAAAACTTTAAACCAAGCCATGGCAAATCAGCTTTCGGGCTTAACAAATGTGATTATACTTTGCGGGCATTATAAAGGAATTGACCAGCGCATTAGAGATATTTTTGTTACCAAAGAGATTTCTGTAGGAGATTATGTGCTTTCTGGAGGCGAATTACCCTCAGCAATTGTTGTTGATGCTGTTGTAAGATTGATTCCTGGCGTTTTAAACGATGAAACTTCTGCCCTTTCGGATTCTTTTCAGGATGATTTATTGGATGCACCTGTTTACACTCGCCCTGCAGATTGGAATGGACATAAAGTTCCTGATATTTTATTGAGCGGCGACCAGGCAAAAATTGAAATCTGGCGGCATGATGAAGCATTAAAAAGAACGCAGGATCGAAGACCAGATTTATTAGAATAATAGCTCCTGAGAAAAAATATTTATAAGATTTTTATAATTTTCAAATTTGACTTTCATTTGTAAAAATTATTCCCTAATATTGCACTCCGAAATTTAAGGAACGATAATCATTTTTTTATCGTTTAAATCTCAAGAAATCATGGATTTAGTAAAATTTGTAGAAGAACAAACCATCGCAAAACCATCTCACCCTTCATTTAAGGCTGGAGATACTATTACTGTACATTATAAAATTAAAGAGGGTGTTAAAGAGCGTATTCAGCTTTACCAAGGTGTTGTAATTCAAAGAAATAGTCAAAACGCTACCGAAACTTTTACAGTTCGTAAAATGTCTAACGGTATTGGTGTTGAACGTATTTTTCCTTTCAACTCTCCAAACATTGCAAAAATAGATGTGAATAGTGTTGGTAAAGTAAGAAGAGCAAAATTGTTTTACTTACGTGAACTTACCGGAAAAGCTGCTCGTATTAAATCTAAAAGAGTTTAATAAAATCAAAATATTTTCAAAAGCCTTCCGATTATCCTCGGGAGGTTTTTTTGTTTAATGATTTTTAAATAAATTAGAACATAACAATTTAATTATGGATTCATCCTTTCTTAATCAAATAGTTTTAGGTAACAGCATTAAAAATTATTTATTATTTATAAGCATTATCTTATTTGGTCTGTTCTTAAAAAAGATAGTTTCTAAGATGCTTAGTAAATTAATTTTTACATTATTTAAAAACTTCGCAAAACAAAGTAAGGCTAATAAATTTGTTGAGTTATTATTTGGCCCGCTACAGCTTCTTATTATGGTTATTGTTTTTTACGTAGCCGTAAATCAGCTTGATTATCCATTAAACGAGATAATCTTTAAAAGAACCATTAACAAATCAGTCTACACAATAACCATTATTAATGTTTTAGACAAGATTTTCATTTTCCTAATCATCTATTCTGCGTTTAAAATTTTATTGAGGGTAATTGACTTTGTATCCCACGTTTTTGAATATAGAGCGAGTTTAACCGAATCTAAAACAGATGACCAATTAGTTCCATTTTTAAGAGAGCTTTTCAAAATTATTACCATCATTTTTGGAGTTTTCTTTGTGATGGGTGCCGTATTTGATTTAAACGTTGCCACAATAATTGCTGGTTTAGGGATTGGAGGCTTGGCTATTGCATTAGCAGCCCAAGATACCTTGCAAAACTTATTAGGCTCATTTACAATTTTTGCGGATAAACCTTTTATAGTGGGTGATTTGGTACATGTTGCCGGCTATGATGCTGTGGTAGAAAAAGTGGGCTTTAGAAGTACTGTTGTGCGCACCTTAGATAAAACTTTAGTAATTATCCCAAATAAAAAAATGATAGATAGCCCTTTAGAAAACTTAACATTAAGAAATTTAAGAAGGGTAAAATTTAATGTGGGCGTTTTATATGGAACATCAGAAGCTAAATTAAGGACTATAACCGAGCAAATTAAAGGCTATATTGATGAACACCATGAAACCAGTATGGACACCTTGGTTACATTTGATGCTTTTGGAGATTCGTCCTTAAACATACAAGTACTCTATTATATTGAAATTGTGGATTATGCCATTTATATGAAAATTAAAGAAGAGATTAATTATAAGGTGATGGAAATTATATTAAATAATGGAGCAGATTTCGCCTTCCCTTCCAGAACTCTTTATCATAAATTTAATGATGAGGGCATAAGAATAAATAAAGAGTAAGATTAAATGGTATAAAAAAAAGCCAATCAGAATATGATTTCTGATTGGCTTTTTTATGTTTTTTAAAATAATGCTATCTCAAATTAAATGAGCTTCTGCCCATTGTATAACCATCTGCATATAAAATTACAGAGTAAGTACCTATTTCAAAATTATTTCTGTTAGTCCAATCTAAAGTAAAAGTTTTAGCTTCTCCATTAAATTCTACCGCAGTTTTATAAGTATACTGCAAATCCTGGCCGTTTGCATTAAATGATCCGCCTTCACCAATAATTAAATTGCCAGCCGGATCTAAAACCCTCATGTAAATATCATGATTTCCTTTTTCTGCAATAGGATTTGTACTTATGGTAAACATCACTTTAATTTTTTGAGCAGTATTTGCCTTTGTTACATCGGTTTCTTTTCCACTGCTTTTAATTCTGAAAGCACCAATCTGTATCTGAGAGGTTTTTAAAGCTGCCCCAGCTTTTACTTTTGTATATAAAGAATCGTTAGTCCTGCTTAAATTATCAGCCAATTGTTTAACATTACTTACTGTAGTTTTTAAACTATCCCTTTCACCTGTTAAAGCTGCATTTCTCTTTGTTAATTCGTCAATATCGTTTGTGTATTTGCCTACAAAATATCTTAATTGTTTTACATCTTCTCTGGCTTTAGAAAGTTGCCGGCGGTTAAGGTTCCTTTACTTAATGCGATTTTTAATTGAGCGATTTTTGCTTTTAGTTCATCATCTTTCGCTTTAAGATCCGTAGAAAGTTCTGTGGTAGAATTATTAGCCTGCTCTAACTCCGTCTCTAGTTTTTCTAATTCTGTAGTAAGTGCAGTTTTTTCATCGCTTACGGTAACAATTCTCTGGTCCGATTTATTTTTTTGAAAGTATAAATAAACATTAGTACCTAGCAATGCAACGATAACTGCTATCAAAAAATAAATTTTATTAGTATCTCTTTTCTTTTGTTCTTGATTTTCCATTTTAGTTATTTGGTGTAAAATTTAAAAATTTTGATAATAAAAATAATTCAATCACGATATTATATAAAATTTACTGAAAAGTAATAAAATTTAATTTTAATGTCTTATTAAAAACCGATATTTCTAAAACGCTCATAAATCAATTATCATATTAATATCACAAATAAAAAACTGTTACCAACTATACACATCACCATTACCTCTACAAAGAAAAACTATCTTTGCAGTTTCATTATAAATTGATATTCTATTCATGAAAAAACATTTTTTTTTATACGCATTAATCTTATCATTAATTGCAAATGTTAATGCTCAAACCATCAATTCTCCTAAAAGAGAGTTTAGGGGCGTGTGGGTTGCAACAGTTGTAAATATTGATTGGCCAAGTAAACAAGGCTTAACCACCGCCCAGCAAAAGCAAGAATTTGTAACTTTATTAGATAAGCATAAACAAGAAGGGATTAATGCCATCATGTTTCAAATAAGACCTGCCACCGATGCTTTTTATGCGAAAACAGACGAACCTTGGTCGCAATATTTAACCGGTAAACAAGGTCAAGCGCCTAATCCTTTTTACGATCCTTTGCAGTTTGCAATAGAAGAATGCCACAAAAGAGGAATGGAATTACATGCATGGTTTAATCCCTATCGGGCAACTTTTGATGGCAATGAAGCTAAGATAGTTTTTAATCACATTACTAAAACTAAACCCGAATGGTTTTTTAAATACGATGGAAAAAAACTTTTTAATCCTGGAATACCAGAGGTAAGGACATATATTAATAAAGTAATTACCAATGTAGTTGATAATTATGACATTGATGGAGTACATTTTGATGATTATTTCTATCCTTATGCAGTTAAAGGTCAGTATATTAATGATGTTGAAACATTCAACAAATATAATAATGGCATAGCCGATATTAAAGATTGGAGACGTTATAATGTTGATGAATTAATTAAAGAATTAAACGATAGTATTCATGCTCACAAAAAATACGTGAAATTTGGAGTGAGTCCTTTCGGTATTTGGAAAAATAAAAGCCAAGACCCAGAAGGTTCAATTAGTTATGGGGGAGATTCTTATTATGGTATTTATGCCGATGCTAGAAAATGGGTTAAAGAAGGTTGGGTAGATTATTTAAATCCCCAAATTTATTGGGCTTTTGAAACTAAGGCGGCACCCTACGGCAATTTAGTAGATTGGTGGAGCAATAATACTTATGGTAGACATTTGTATATTGGACATGGGGCTTATAAGGTTAATGCAACAAATGAATTGGTTTGGAAAAATCCTCAACAATTAGGTCGTCAGATTAAATATAACAGAAATAATCCTAGAGTGCAGGGGAGTGTTTTCTTTAGTTCTAAATCATTAACTAATAACCCATTAGGCATAAGCGATACCTTATCAAATAACTATTATAAAAATCCTGCTTTACCTCCACTAATGCTTTGGTTAGATTCAGTTGCACCAAATCCGCCACAAAATTTATTAGCTATCCAAGATGATAAGGGTGTTTTATTAAGCTGGAAATTACCTTTAAAAGCTAAAGATGGAGATAGGGCTTATGGCTTTGTAATCTATCGTTTTGAAAAAGATATGGAAGTGGATATTACTCAGACTAGTAATATTAAAAAAGTATATTATGGAGATATTACTTCTTTTGAAGATACAACTGTAGAAAAAAACAAAACTTATAATTATGTAATTACTACACTGGATAGGGTTAAAAATGAGAGTGAGCCTTCAATAGCTGCAACCATAACTTTAAAACAGAATATTTTTACCAACTAAATAAGTTTATTAATTTTTTTTATTCTCTAAGCAAGAATATATATGAGCTTTTACCAATCTGCCCATGTGCCTAATTTTATTAAATTTTTTGTCGTTGTGGTAAATAGCTAATTCTTTTCCTAAGGCTATTGTTTTCTCTATTGGTGATATTTCATCAGTTAAAGAAGCTTCAAAAAGTTCTTTTAAACGATAGCGAGCCAATTTAACCCTATGACTAATGATGCTCCGCTCCTCTTGTTGATATTGTTTCATAGTTTTTTCATTAATGGATTCCATTCCTAAAAAAACCAGATTGTTATTTTCTTTAAAATATTGTGGTAAATAAAGTTTTAATTTGCCTTCATAAGATTGCTGATCAAAATCTATTGCCCTTATCCTGTACTGATTACCTTCTATGTCTGGGGTAATATCTACTACAAAATTATAAGATCGCATGTCACCTAAAAGTCGTACAAAACAACGTTCATTAAATTTCACAAACTCTTTGCTAATGCGGGTTTGATTAAATTTAATATCATTGATGTATTCATCAACAAAAACATCACCTGGTAAACCAGGAATGTGTTCTTCTATTAAAGTTTCTGTATCTGTAATATAATTGATTCTGTTAGGAGATAAAATATGCTCCAATTCTAAACCGTAAACTCTTGAAGCATCTGCCCTCTTTACATAAAAATGATCATAATTGTCATTTAGACGGTTTATGATACGAACCCTAAATGGTTTAGAATTTCCAAAAGAACAATAATCTATTCTGGAAACTGAAAGATGATCCATTACTTCTAACCTTCCAGAAGCATTCATCAAAGCGTAAATGTATTTTAAACCAGGATACAATTCGGCCATTTCAGCCTCATCATAATAAACAGTTTTCCATAAAGTGTCTTTATCGTTTTTATCTAGCAAAGGTGTTGAAAGATTAAAACGCAGCATATCTGAGTATTTAACTGGAATTTCAATTTCACGGTCGTATTTAAGAAGATATTCTTTAAGTGGTTTTTTTACGCTGTAAAAAATTTTCTTTTTTGAAGGAACATCATTTCTATCTTCTAAAATAGTCATATTCAAATCTAACTCTTTTTATGAATTAAATTTTGGTAGAAGTTCTTTTAAAAGATTTTAGCGTTTACGTTTATGAGAATTGAAAAATTTATTGTTTAGCCAATAAGCTCCTTTCGTAGTTAAAATCCCAATTCCTGCCCCAGCTAAAACATCGCTTAAATAATGTTTGTTATTTAACATACGTAGTGAACCAGTTGCAGATGCGGCTACATAACCACTATAACTCAATAAAACCGAAGATTTTTTAAATTCCTGGTGCATAAACTCTGCAGCCGCAAATGCAGTAGCTGTGTGTCCGGAAGGAAATGAATTATTACCACTAAAATCTGGTCTTTGCTCGCCGGTAATACTTTTTAAGGCAAAAACAGTACCTGCCATTAATAAACTAGAGGTCGCATAAATTTTGGCAGATGTCCACATATTGTTTTGGCCTTTAAAACCCGAAGCTTTTAAGGCAAATGTGATTGCTGCAGGAGAAAATTGAAGATAATTATCAGCCTTTGTATGAAAATTTGGATGGTCTTCCATAATTTCAGCTCTGATTTCAGAATTCCATTCTTTAGTTTCTGTATTGGTCAATGATAAAAATCCATATGAAATTAATGCAGCAGGGATGATTAGATTTTTTTGAGTATTGAGGTTAAATCCAGTTTTAGGAAATTGATAAATCCTATCACTAGATTTTGGGAAATTGATGTTTTGCGCATTAGAAACATTCCCTAATACCAATGAAAATGCAATAAAAAACAATAACTTTTTCAAAACTAATTTTCTTACAAACTAGCATTTAATTCTGAAGAAAATCTGTATCAAAAAAAGCACCCGTTTACAAACGGATGCTTTTATAATATTAAATAAAGCGACTATTTTTTATCCTTATTTCCGTTGGTTGGCTTAGAAATAGATTCTCTCATATCTGTATCTGCCTGGATATTTTGCATTTTATAATAGTCCATAATGCCTAAATTTCCGCTTCTAAAAGATTCGGCAATGGCCAAAGGAATTTGAGATTCTGCCTCAATTACCTTTGCTCTTGCATCTTGGGCTTTTGCTCTCATCTCCTGTTCGTAAGCCACGGCAAATGCTCTACGCTCTTCTGCTTTTGCATTTGCTACTTTTAAATCAGCTTCTGCCTGATCTGTTTGTAATTTCGCACCAATATTATCACCAATATCAATATCAGCAATATCTATGGATAAAATTTCGAAAGCGGTACCAGAATCTAATCCTTTTGATAAAACTACTTTAGATATTTTATCTGGGTTTTCTAAAACTTCTTTGTGGCTAACTGCAGATCCAATTGTAGTAACAATACCTTCACCAACCCTAGCCAAAATTGTTTCTTCGCCAGCACCACCCACCAATTGGTTAATGTTTGCCCTAACGGTTACCCTTGCTTTTGCTATTAATTGTATACCATCTTTTGCAACAGCGGCAACGGGAGGAGTATTAATTACCCTCGGGTTTACCGATAGCTGAACAGCTTCAAAAACATCTCTACCTGCTAAATCTATTGCCGTAGCTAATTTAAAATCTAACGGAATATTTGCTTTATCAGCAGATATGAGCGATTTAATAACATTGTTAACATGTCCTCCTGCTAAGTAATGTGTTTCAATTTCATTTGATGTAAGATTAAGGCCAGCCTTTGTTGATGTAATTAATGCATTAACAACCAAAGATGGTGGAACTCTTCTCAATCTCATTAAAACTAAATTGAGTAAGTTAATTTTAACACCCGATAATTGTGCAGTAAACCAAAGGTTTACGGGCAAAACATATAACAGAAAAAAAAGTGCAACTATGCTGCCGATAATGATAAAAATGATGCTATAAGAGCCATCCATATTTTAGGTTTTAATTATGATTTGACAATATCGTCAATTGCTTTGAAATTAGGAAGATCACCTGCAGACTCTAATACTTCTGCGTAGATTATTTTTTGATTTTCATCGATAACAAATGCCGCTCTTTTAGAAACACCTTTCAAATTGAAAACAAATTCATTATAAAAAGCCCCGTAGGCTTGTGAAACCTCTTTATTAAAATCGGATAATAAAGGAAATTGATAATTATTTTCTTCTTTAAATTTGGCCAATGTAAAAGGAGAATCTACTGAAATACCTAAAACCTGTGCTCCTAATCCCTCATAAAAACCAAAATTATCTCTCATTGTACAAAGTTGTGTTGTACAAACACCTGTAAAGGCCATTGGGAAAAAATGTAATATTATTTTTTTCCCTGCAAAATCTTTTAAGGAAACTTCTTTTAACTCTGAACTGAAAAGTGTAAAATCTGGGGCTTTATCGCCAACTTTTAATGCCATAATATTGATAATTGATTTGTATAAAATTAATTGGTTTGTAATTTTTCTACTTGTTGTTGCATAATTTTCATCCCTTCATAAAAAGAACGGGGATTATAACCTAATTCCTTAATTGATTTATCTAAAATAAAACCTGTTTTTACAGGTCTTTTTGCAGCTTGGTTTAAAGAAGAAGAACTAATAGGATTAATTAAAGTTTTATCTAATTGATAAAAATCAGCAACTTGTTCTACCATTTCAATTATGCTTAACATATCTTTTCCAGAAGCATTAAAAATTCCTTGTGCTTTCTTCTCGGCTGCTAAAAGACAAATATCAGCCAAGTCTTCAGCTAGGGTTGGCATACGCCACTGATCGTTAACTACATTAATAGTATTGCCTTTTTCTAAAGCTCCTTTAGCCCATAAAACGATATTGCTCCTGCTCATATCATTTACAATCCCATAAACAATAATCGTTCTTAATATTGTCCAATTAATATCAGATTTTTTTAATAAATTTTCTGCAGCAAGTTTAGATTCTCCATAATAAGAAACCGGACAAGGCGACGCATCTTCCAAATATGGGCCCGCTAAACCATCAAAAATAAAATCGGTAGAAAGATGGATCAGTTGTACATCATGTTTTTTGCAAACCTTAATCAGGTTTTCTACAGCAGTAACGTTTAAAGCCCAACAAGCTTCTCTTTCTGTCTCACAAGTATCCACGTTAGTCATTGCAGCAGTATTTATAACTGCATTTGGTAAAAATTTACCTATAACATTATCTAAACTATCATATTCGAGGATATCCATTTCTTCATAAGTATATCCTTCTTTTACAGAAAATCTATTTTCGCCCTTGGCTGTAGCAACTAACTCAAAATCATTTTCTTTTAAAATTCTTTCCGTTAGTTTTTGTCCTAATAAGCCATTGCTTCCTGTTACCAATACTTTTTTCATCTGTCCGAAAATACTTTATTTATCGAGTATCGCAAAGATTATATTTAATTGGAGACAATAATTTTTAAATAGGAATATTCTTTAATATTATATAATAATGTATTAATATACATCTGCTTATTGTTTATGAGCTTTATTCCTTTTTCTCAATCCCAAATAAAATTAAATTGTTTAAAAAATTAGTAAAAAACATTTGAGAATAAATTGAAATTCAAAATTGAATATAAAAAAAATGGCGCAAGTAATAAGCTTGCACCATTCTATAAACAAATCATGATCAGTTAAATGATTATGATTTGTTTTATTATTCTATTTGTGTCACCACAATAAAAAATTTAACTATTTAATACCTATTAAATACTCAATAAACTATTTTTTACTTCAAATCAACTAAAATCCCTGCAAAAATCATTCGTCCTAATTGCGGTCCACCCCAAATTTGTGTATTGTAAGAGTTAGTTAAATTGGTACCACCAATTTGAATAGTTGATTTTTGCTTCACAAATTTATAGCTTAAAGATGCATCTAAAGTTCCAATATTATCTATCGGACCGATATCAAATGGAAACTCATAAGTAAAACGTTCTTGCCATCTGTAATTTACATTATAACTAATTTTCTTTTTTAGCTCACCATCTATCCCTAAATTAAATTTATTTTCTGGTGTATTGTAAAATGCTAAGAATCCAGTTGGTACGTCTCCAATTTTATTATAACTGTAATTACCACTAAAATTTAGTTCTCTTTTATAGTTATAATTTAACCCTAAACTTACACCTTGTGTAGTAACTTCTTGCTCATTATTATACCAAACTTGTATAATTCTGGTAGGACTAGCTGGGTCACTTAATCTATTTCTAAGTTGAGTGTCTGGACCCGGTGCTGCTCCTACTGCAACTGCTAATTGTCCGGCGTTTGGACGTGTGCCATCTGTATTTCCAACAAATGGTTGCGCTCCAATAAAGTTATTATATTTACTATTGTAATAAGCTACATCAAAAAATAACTTATCCATTAAAATAGTTTTATATCCAACTTCAAAAGTGTTTACTTGTTCTAAATCTAACTTGTTTGCATTGTAATTAAATGCAGTTGAGCCACCTGCCACAGCCCCTATATTAACTGCTGGGTTGCCTTGCGTTAATAAGGTAGTATTATATCCCTGAAAACCATTTCTTACGTTACCTAATAATAAAGCACTACCTATATCTAATTTAATAAACTGATCAATTTGAGTTGGGCTTCTAAAAGCTGTACCATAACTTGCCCTAAAGTTATTTTCTCTTTGATTGCCAAAAGTATATACTGCAGATGCTCTTGGAGAAACTTTAGAATCAAAGTTTTTAAAATTATCTAAACGGGCAGCAACCTGTATTTTTAAAGCGTCTTTAAATAAGGTTTTTGCAGCTTGGCTATAAAAACCGTACTCATAATTTTGAATTCTATCTCCACCAGCTACATCTTCAAAAACTGCACCTTGAGAGGCTAAACCAAATGAACGGTAGGCTCCACCCACAATTAAATCTACAGGCTTAAATTTAAAATTATATTGCCCACTTACATCAGACATGATAGAGTTAACAGGCAAACGAGAGCCTGCTGGCTGGTTTAATTCTGCATTATATTTCTTCAAAGCATTAAAAGCAGTACTGCCTTCCTTTGGCCAAGTTGCTTCGGCTGTTGCATAAGCTTGCACTGGGGTTTGCCCTCCTTGCAAAGCTGCTCCATAGGTTCCGAAAAATAAAGCAGTGTAACTAGTTGCTCCACCAGGCAATGCAGGTTGACCAACTGTGGTAGGGTTAGTTGTAGCCATTCTAGCACCTAAAAAGCTTAAATCATAAGAATCAGAACCATTATCTTCTGTCCTAAATCCACGGATAAACCAATTATCAGATTTCAATTCAGCTTTAAATTGGTCTACATATAAATTCTTTAAACGATATCTACTGGTAGACTGGTAAGTTGTTGTTCCGCCTGCTCTTTTATAATCTAAAGTGGCTTTTAACTTATCAGTAATTAAATAAGAAATGCTTGGATTAATACGGAAAGATGTAGTCTTATTATCATCGCCGATTAAACCAGCTTCGCTCCATCCTGGCGTATAAATCACCTCGTTTGGTACTATGCTTACCCCAGCTTGTGTAGTTGTAATTTCTCCATATTTATTTAAAGCATCGTATCCAAATCCAGAGCCGGGCTGGTAGTTTTTACCTGAAGTTATACGCTTTGGTGCAAAATTATCCGCCATCCAATCATCGGCGGTAAAGTATGAGCCATTAATTTTAAAGGCTAATTTATCGTTGATTTTTTTGGCATACCTAACTTGGCCGTCAAATAAACTTCTATTACCACCTTTTAATTTAAGAGATAGTCCTTCTGTATAAAATGGATCTTTAGAATTTGTTAAAATAACTCCATTAAATGCATTTGCGCCATAAAGTGCTGAAGCAGGTCCGTGAATAATTTCTACATTACTAATATCAAGCTCGGCAACACCCAACATATTACCAGCATTTAAGTTTAAACTAGGTACTTGAATATCAACATAATCTGCTAGTTGAATAATTCTTTCAGATTTTGGACTGTTAAAACCCCTTGTTGATACTGAGGTTAGCAACATTGATGAGCTATTAATATCAATTCCTTGGTATTTACTCAAGTTAGCATATAAATCTGTACCTCCACTGTTTAACAATTGTTGACTGGTGATTTTAGTAACCGTAACGGGAGCTTCTAAAATTCGCTCTTCCACTCTAGAGGCAGAAACTATTATCTCGTTAAAAGAAAAAACCTTTTCTGCTAACACAACATTAAGAGATGATGTAGGTGCTTTAAGGGTTAGCTTTTGCGTCTCATAACCTAGGTAAGATATTTCTAATACCAATGGGGAGCCATCAAAATTTAAATTTAAAGCAAACTCACCCTTAACATTGGTTGTCGTACCTATAAATTTGCCCTGTAAAACAATACTTGCTCCAATAATTGGACTATTATCTTTAGCGGTTACTTTACCTTTGACGTTTTGTGCAAACGAATTAAAAGCAAAAGATATAAGGCATAGCATTAGCATGCCCAATAGTATTAATTTTCTCATTAGTTTTTATTTTAGTTATTGATTTGGTTTACTTTAGTAATATGGTTCTATGAATTAAATCAAAATTTCTAACAAAATTTTAAGTTTCCATTTTATAAAAAAAAGAACAATGCCATTTTGATTTAGGGTAAAAATTAATTTTAATTAAACCTTAAAAAGGTATAATTTCCTAAATTTACTTTAGGCAATGTAGACCCGTATTTTAAATTTATTTGTGTCATCATTTCATTTGCAACCACTGCATAGCCCATTGGTGTCAAATGTACACCGTCTAAAGAAAATACTTTACCTTGTATGAAAGAGCTATTTAAGGTAACACCGTCTATAATTCTGCCCGTTCCTTTCAATGTGTTTAAATATTCAAAAGCGTCAAAAATAGCTAGGCCTTTTGCATTTGCTAATGTTTTAATACTGGTATTATAGCTACCAACAAAATCCCTTACAATTGCAACTTCGTCTTTATCTAAAACATACTTGCTTTCTATAGGATTTAAAGGTGATAATCCATAGAATGTAAGCGGACTAATTAAGCTTGTAGGAAAAGGTAAAATTATTAAATCCTCACTAGTTGCAGCTCTTGCGCCAGTGCTAGTGGCTATATATAAGGCAGTTACAGTTGGAGCTTGTGCTTTCACGCCTGCTAAAACAGCCGCAACGGTAACAGTATTAAAATAAGGTATTGAAGATACATCAGGTATCGTAGCAACAATTCCTTTTGCTCCTTTAGCAGTTAATTTATCTAATAGCTCTGCATACATATTGTTAAAATCAGCTTTTGGAGTTAAAAAATCACCTACACCACCGGTAGTAGCATAAGCCAAAACATCATTGTTACCTAACCAATTAGAAAAAAAAGTAAAATCTTTGGCGGTAGCAAAATCTAAGTAAGTAGTAGAATTTGTTCCAGCATTACCCGGCAATAAACGTTCGTAAAAACCATTCACGTTTCCGTAAACTGCTAGTTTAATGTCACGTAGCTTTATTCCTGGTACTCCATAATTGTTAATATCTGTAGTATATTTTGTGTATAAAGTTACGCTTCCAAAGCCAGGAATAGTAGTAGTTCCTCTAACACCTAAATCAGTTGTTACAGGAATCAAATTAGGAGATCCGGATGCAGATAAACCACCATATTTTAAATAACCCGAACCATTTTTTTGTGCGGTACTGAATAGAGGTTGTAAAAATTCCCCTCCTCCTGCCAATTTCATTTGTTGAGCAATTATAGATGGGAAAGAATTTAACTGCCCAGCCAGGTATAAACCATTATCAGCATATCCAGCTGTCAATGAGTTTCCTAACGAAATGTATCTGGTAAAATTTGCTGATCCTGCTTGTGGCGCTATCTCTACATCGCTATTGGTATTAGATTTGCAGCCAATATTCAAGGCCAAAATTAGCGCAAAAAAGCATTTAATAATGTTTTTAGTTCTCATTTTATAATTTATTTAATAGTTTAATAATTGGTTTAGAGCAATTTAGGAATTGCTTTGTTATTATGCAAGCATAGCAAATATATTACTTCTTTTCAAATTATAACAAAAAATTAAAATTCATTTAGTTAATAAATCTTTAAAACAAATAATAATTATGTATTTGAAATTTGAGTTATAAAATGTAATTTTGCACACTCCTTTTAGAGGGCCTTAAATAGCTTAAAAACAAAGGATTTTAAATAAAATACCATTCATATATGCCAAATATTGGAAAAATAGCCCAGATCATTGGTCCGGTTATCGATGTAAGTTTTGCAGCAGAAGATGCAAAACTTCCAAAAATTTTTGACGCTTTAGTTATCACTAAAGAAAATGGACAAAAAATAGTTCTTGAAGTTCAACAACATTTAGGTGAAGATAGAGTAAGGGCTGTTGCCATGGATTCTACAGATGGTTTAGTAAGAGGAATGGACGTTGTAGACAGTGGATTTCCAATTAAAATGCCTGTTGGTGAAGCTATTAAAGGCCGCGTTTTTAATGTTGTAGGTGATGCTATTGACGGTATAGAAAACGTTGATAAATCTGAAGGAAAATCTATCCATAACTTGCCTCCAAGATTTGAAGACTTATCTACAGAAAATGAAATTCTTTTTACAGGTATTAAAGTAATCGACTTATTAGAGCCTTATGCAAAAGGTGGTAAAATTGGATTATTTGGTGGTGCTGGGGTTGGTAAAACTGTATTAATTCAAGAATTAATTAACAATATAGCTAAAGCTTACGATGGTTTATCAGTATTTGCTGGTGTAGGTGAGCGTACCCGTGAAGGAAACGATCTTTTACGTGAAATGATTGAGGCCGGCATTATTAAATATGGTGAGAAATTTAAGCATTCTATGGAAGAAGGCGGTTGGGATATATCATTAATCGATAAAGAAGAACTGAAAGACTCTAAAGCAACGTTTGTATTTGGTCAAATGAATGAGCCTCCTGGTGCTAGAGCTAGGGTTGCATTATCTGGGTTAACCATTGCAGAATATTATAGAGATGGGGAAGCAGACGGACAAGGTAAAGATATTCTTTTCTTTATCGATAATATCTTCCGTTTCACTCAAGCAGGTTCAGAGGTTTCGGCCCTACTAGGTCGTATGCCATCAGCTGTAGGTTATCAACCAACATTGGCAACAGAAATGGGAACCATGCAAGAACGTATAACTTCAACAAAAAGAGGTTCTATTACATCTGTACAAGCGGTTTATGTTCCTGCAGATGATTTGACCGATCCCGCTCCAGCAACAACATTTGCTCACTTAGATGCTACAACTGTACTTTCTCGTAAAATTGCTGAATTAGGTATTTATCCAGCGGTAGATCCTTTGGATTCTACTTCAAGAATTTTATCTCCTGCCGTTGTTGGAGATGAGCACTATGATTGTGCACAAAATGTTAAAGAAATTTTACAACGTTACAAAGAGTTACAAGATATTATTGCCATTTTAGGTATGGATGAGTTATCTGAAGAAGATAAATTAACTGTTTCTAGAGCTAGAAGGGTACAACGTTTTCTATCTCAACCTTTCCACGTAGCAGAACAGTTTACAGGTTTAAAAGGTGTTTTAGTTGATATTAAAGATACTATCAAAGGTTTTAACATGATTATGGCTGGTGAGGTTGATGAATATCCTGAAGGATCCTTTAACTTAGTTGGTAATATTGAAGAAGCTATAGAAAAAGGTAAAAAATTATTAGCTGAAGCAAACGCTTAGAAGACGTTAGATTTAAGTATTGCGTATTGAGATTAATACTCATTACTAAATACTTACTACTCAATACTGAAATAATGAATTTAGAAATATTAACGCCAGATAAAAAAGTTTTTGAAGGTGAAGTGACTTCTGTTACTGTACCAGGTGCGCAAGGTTCTTTTGAAATTTTAAACAATCATGCTCCTATTATATCTATTTTAGATGATGGTAAAGTAATAGTTAGAAGTGCAGGAAAAGAACAAAAATTTTATACTAAAGGTGGTGTTGTAGAAGTGATTGATAATAAAGTTATTGTACTAGCAGAAGGCGTAAAAGAAAAATAATAAACATCATTAAAAAGATTTTGAACCAGCCCATAAAGCTGGTTTTTTTATGACTTATTTTTCAAAATATTTAAACGTCACATAAAGTTTAGGCAGAAAACTAACGATTACTATGCTAGCATAATAAAGTATACCGAAAACCAATTCGTTGTTTAGTCTAAATAATTGGAAATATAAGCGCAAACAAAGAAAATTATAAGAAATTATATTTTGTCAATCCTTAATAAATAAAATTATATTTTTTTTGAGATTTATTTTATAAAGTATAGGATGATATAATTACATCCACTATATTGAGTATATCAAATTATAAAAAACCAAAAAATGCAAAACGTCACCATTATTAGAATTATTAATTTGCTACTGATTAGCAAAAATATGAAGGCGTGTATAAAATAAAACATTAAATATTTTCTAAACGCCTTCCCAAAAAGAAGGCGTTTTTTATATAAAAGATATCCATTTTTAAAATGAAAATATCACAAAGTAAAATCATATATCTTAACGGTTCATTTATAAATGATACTGAAAACATAATCGACTTTAAAAGCCAAACTACACAATATGGTTATGGTGCTTTTGAAGGGTTAAGATCTTATACAACCTCCAATGGAACAAAGATTTTTAAAGCCAAAGAACATTTTGAAAGATTAAAAAAATCTTGTGAAAAAATAAATCTGGATTTTGATTGGGACGTTACAACATTGATTAAAGATGCTTACCAATTATTAGAGGAAAATAATTTAAAAAACGCATACATAAGACCTCTTGTTTTTGCTAATGAGGGTATGGATATGGTAAGTGATGCAAAATCTCATTTGGTGATGATTGCTTGGGAATGGAATAGCTTTTATGGAGATGATTTGCTTAAAACTTGCGTTTCTTCTTATGAAAAGCCAAATCCTAATTCAACACCAATTGATGTTAAAATAACTGGAAATTATTTGAATTCTGTTTTAGCAATTAACGAAGCTAAAATAAGAGGGTTTGATGAAGCTATTTTACTAGATATGAATGGTTTTGTTGCCGAATCTACCTCAGCAAATGTCTTTATAGAAAAAGCAGGAAAACTTTACACGCCACAAAAAGGAAATATAATGGCAGGGATTACTAGAAACTCTGTGGTGCAAATTGCAAATCAATTAGATATAGAGGTGATAGAGAAAAATATTTCACTTGAAGAATTTAAAGCTGCTGATGCTGCATTTCTGTGTGGAACTGCTGTAGAAATTATAGGTATCAAATCAATAGATGAAACTATATTTCAATTATTATTTCAAGATAGCATCGGCGCAAGCATACAAAGGGTTTACAAAAGTCTAGTATTAGATAAATTAAGTTTTGAAGTTTTTATATAAATGGAATTAAATAAATACAGTAAAACATTTACACAAGATAAAACCCAACCGGCTACTCAAGCTATGTTGTACGGTATTGGGTTAACTACTGAAGACTTAAAAAAACCTCAGGTAGGCATTGCAAGTATGGGTTATGATGGTAACACTTGTAATATGCACCTAAATGATTTAGCAGCAATCGTTAAAAAAGGGGTTTGGAATAAAAACTTAGTCGGATTAACTTTCAATACCATTGGCATAAGTGATGGCTTAACAAACGGGACGGAAGGGATGCGTTACTCTTTAGTTTCTCGTGATTTAATTGCAGATTCTATCGAGGCAGTTTGCGCTGGACATTATTATGATGGATTAATTGCAATTCCTGGTTGCGATAAAAATATGCCCGGTTCTATTATGGCAATGGGAAGATTGAACCGTCCAAGTATTATGGTTTACGGCGGAAGCATCCACCCTGGTCATTATAAAGGAGAAGAATTAAATATCGTTTCTGCATTTGAAGCTTTAGGTAAAAAACTAGCCGGGAATATTTCTGATGAAGATTATCAAGGTGTAATTGAAAACTCTTGTCCGGGTGCGGGTGCTTGTGGAGGAATGTACACTGCAAATACAATGGCATCTGCAATAGAAGCAATGGGAATGAGTTTGCCATATAGTTCTTCTTATCCCGCTTTAAGCGAAGAGAAAAAGAACGAATGTTTAGAAGCTGGTAAATACATCAAGATTTTATTAGAAAAAGACATTAAGCCAAAAGACATCATGACCCAAAAAGCATTTCATAATGCTTTGATTATCGTAATGGTTTTGGGCGGTTCTACCAATGCGGTATTGCACTTAATTGCAATGGCAAAATCTGTAGGATTGAGTTTAACATTAAAAGATTTCCAAGATATAAGTGATAAAACCCCTGTAATTGCAGATTTAAAACCAAGCGGTAAATACTTAATGGAAGATGTGCATAACATGGGTGGTATGCCAGCTATTATGAAATATCTTTTGAAAAAAGGTTTGCTTCATGGCGATTGTATAACTGTTACTGGTAAAACAATGGCAGAAAATGTTGCTGAAGCTAAAGATTTAGATTTTGAAGAACAAGATATTATTCGTCCGTTAGAAAAGCCTATAAAAGCGACTGGGCATTTACAAATGCTTTATGGAAACATTGCAACTTTAGGTTCAGTAGCTAAAATCAGTGGAAAAGAAGGTGAATCATTTACAGGTCCAGCCCGTGTTTTTGATGGAGAGTTTGAACTGATTGCTGGAATATCATCTGGAAAAGTAAAAGCTGGAGATGTGGTAGTTATCAAAAACTCTGGACCAAAAGGCGCACCGGGAATGCCAGAAATGTTAAAACCAACCTCAGCGATTTATGGCGCAGGTTTAGGTGCTTCGGTTGCTTTGATTACAGATGGTCGTTTTTCTGGTGGAACACATGGTTTTGTAGTTGGACACATTACTCCAGAAGCTGTAGAAGGTGGAAATATTGGAATTATTGAGGATAATGACATCATTGAAATAAGTGCGACAACCAACACTATTAATTTAATAGTGAGTGAGGAAGAAATTGCTAAAAGAAGAGCTGCTTGGATTAAACCGGGACCAAAAGTAAAAAGTGGTGTTTTGTACAAATATTATAAACTGGTAAAAAATGCAACGGAAGGTTGTGTTACTGATGAGGATTAGTTTTTGCGTTAACGATAGAAGCGGCATCCTTTTTTGCCTATAGCCATAATGCAAAATGGCAAAAAAGATAAAGTGGATAGCGTGTTAAAACGCCCAAAAATATTTAAAAATAAATAAGTGATGGATACACTTGAAATAAACGATAAACAAACAAAAGAATCAGTTGCTACTGAGGAATTATCAGGTTCTCAAATTTTGCTAAAAGGTTTGATTGAAGAAGGTGTAGATACTATTTTCGGTTACCCGGGAGGTGCTATTATGCCTATTTATGATGCGCTTTATGATTTCAAAAAAGAGCTAAATCATATTTTAGTACGTCATGAGCAAGGCGCAACACATGCTGCACAAGGTTATGCTCGTTCATCTGGAAGAGTTGGAGTTGTGTTTGCAACTAGCGGACCAGGTGCCACAAATTTAATTACCGGAATTGCAGATGCGCAAATTGACAGTACGCCAATGGTGTGTATTACAGGGCAAGTTTTTGCTTCACTTTTAGGTACTGATGCTTTTCAAGAAACTGATGTGATTAATATCACTACGCCAATCACCAAATGGAATTATCAGGTTACTGATGCTTCGGAAATCCCTGAAGTTTTGGCTAAAGCATTTTATATCGCCAAATCTGGTCGCCCAGGTCCGGTTTTGATTGATATTACTAAAAATGCTCAAATTCAAAAAGTTGAAGTTGAAGCTTATCAGAAATGTGAGCACATTAGAAGTTACCGCCCTTATCCAATTGTTCGTCAAAATTATATTGAAAAGGCTGCTGCTTTAATCAATAGCGCTAAAAAACCTTTCGTTTTATTTGGACAAGGTATTCTATTAGGTAATGCAGAAAAAGAGTTTCAAGCTTTTGTAGAAAAAGCTGGAATACCTTCTGCTTGGACTATTTTAGGTGCTGGAGCAATTGCTACCGACCATCCTTTAAATGTTGGAATGTTGGGTATGCATGGCAATTATGGACCTAATGTTTTAACCAATGAATGCGATGTTTTAATTGCCATTGGGATGCGTTTTGATGACCGTGTTACAGGCCGTTTAGACAAATACGCAAGGCAAGCGAAAGTTATCCATTTGGATATTGACCCTGCTGAAATTGATAAAAATGTAAAAGCAGAAGTTCCGGTTTGGGGCGATTGTAAGGAAACCTTACCTCTGTTAACTGCTTTAGTTGAGGAAAAATCTCACGACGAATGGTTAGCAAAATTTAGGGATTTTACACAAAAAGAAATTGACCAAGTAATTGATGCAGAATGTAACCCAACAAGTGGTGAATTAACCATGGGCGAGGTCATCAATCAATTAAATATTTTGACTAAAGGTGATGCCATTATTGTTACTGATGTTGGTCAGCACCAAATGGTGGCTTGCCGATACGCTAAATTTAATCATACTCGTAGTAATATTACCAGTGGCGGTTTAGGAACGATGGGATTTGCCTTACCTGCAGCTATCGGCGCTAAATTTGGCGCCCCTGATAAAACAGTAGTAGCGGTTATTGGTGATGGCGGTTTCCAAATGACCATCCAAGAATTAGGCACCATTATGCAAAGTGGTATTGATGTTAAAATCATGATTTTAAATAATCAATTTTTAGGCATGGTACGCCAATGGCAAGAATTGTTTAACGATAAAAGATATTCTTTTGTCGATATCACTAGTCCTGATTTTGTAGCCGTTGCAAAAGGTTATTACATTGAAGGGCAAAAAGTATCAGAAAGAGAAAACTTAGTTGGAGCTTTAGAAACGATGCTTAACCATAAAGGCTCATACCTTTTAGAAGTGATGGTAACCAAAGAAAACAACGTTTTCCCAATGGTGCCTCAAGGTTGCAGCGTTTCAGAAATTAGACTTAAATAATCCATCCCGCCCCTCATTCCCCTAAAAGGGGATGACATAAGGGAAACAAAAAATTGATTTAAAATGGATTCAAATATAGAAAAGAAGGAATATAACATCACAGTTTATACCGAAAACCAAATTGGTTTATTAAACAGAATCGCTATTATCTTTAGCAGGAGAAAGCTAAATGTAGAAAGTTTGAATACTTCTCCGTCTGAAGTTGAAAGTATTCACAGATTCAATATCGTGATAAACGAAACGGAAGATGTAGTAAAGAAAGTTGCCCGCCAGTTAGAAAAGCAAGTGGAGGTTTTGAAAGTATATTTCAACACTAACGAAGATGTAATTTGGCAAGAATTGGCACTTTATAAAGTACCAACAGATATAATTGCCGAACATGTAAGTGTGGAACGTTTACTGCGTGAATATGGCGCAAGGGCTGTAGTTATCCGTAAAGATTATACGGTTTTTGAAACTACCGGACACCGAGAAGAAACAGATGCTTTAGTAGAAGTTTTACAACAATATGGATTGATAGAATTTGTAAGGAGTGCAAGAGTAGCTATTATTAAAGATAGTGATGGCTTTCATGCTAAACTACGTGAATTTGAAAGATTAGAACCTGGAGAGGATGTAATTGAAAACGAATATTTAAACAAAGGACAAAAAGTATTTACAATGTAAAAGTCCAAAACTATGGACAATAGATTATAAACGATTTAACAAAAAACAATGTCAAACTATTTTAACACATTACCACTTAGAGAGCAATTAAACCAATTAGGAGTTTGTGAATTTATGGATATCAGCGAGTTTGCTGATGGAGTAGAAGCATTAAAAGGAAAAAAATTAGTAATAATTGGTTGCGGAGCGCAAGGATTAAATCAAGGTTTAAACTTACGTGATAGCGGTTTAGATGTAAGTTACACTTTACGTAAAGAAGCAATAGAAGGTAAAAGGGATTCTTGGAAAAATGCTACCGAAAACAATTTCAAGGTTGGTACTTATGAAGAATTAATTCCAACAGCTGATATTTTAATCAATCTAACTCCTGATAAACAGCACACTTCAGTTGTGAATGCGGTGATGCCATTAATGAAAAAAGATGCAACGCTTTCTTATTCTCATGGTTTCAATATTGTTGAAGAAGGAATGCAAATCCGTAAAGATATTACTGTTATTATGGTTGCGCCAAAATGCCCAGGTTCTGAAGTTAGAGCAGAATATGTAAGAGGTTTTGGAGTTCCCACTTTAATTGCAGTTCACCCAGAAAACGACCCACAAGGAAAAGGTTTAGCGCAAGCAAAAGCTTATGCAGTAGGTACAGGCGGGCATAAAGCTGGTGTTTTATTGTCTTCTTTTGTTGCTGAGGTAAAATCAGATTTAATGGGCGAGCAAACCATTCTTTGTGGTTTATTGCAAACAGGTTCTATTTTATCATTTGATAAAATGATAGAAAAAGGAATTGATGCTGGTTATGCTTCTAAATTGGTTCAATATGGAGTAGAAGTAACTACTGAAGCTTTAAAGCAAGGTGGTATCACTGCGATGATGGATAGATTAAGTAATCCTGCAAAAATCAAAGCTTTCGAAATTTCTGAGGAAATGAAAGACATCATGCGTCCTTTATTCCAAAAACATCAGGATGATATCATGAGTGGTGAGTTCAGCAAAACCATGATGGAAGATTGGGCAAATGGCGATAAAAATTTATTGAAATGGAGAGCCGAAACTGGCGAAACTGCATTCGAAAAAACTCCTGCAGGCGATGTGAAGATTTCAGAGCAAGAATATTTTGATAACTATACTTTAATGGTTGCTTTCATCAGAGCAGGTGTTGAATTGGCTTTTGAAACGATGGTTCAGGCTGGCATTAAACCAGAATCTGCTTATTATGAATCTTTACATGAAGCACCGCTAATCGCGAATACCATTGCTAGAAAGAAATTGTTTGAGATGAATCGTGTAATTTCTGATACTGCAGAATATGGTTGCTATTTGTTCGACCAGGCTTGTAAACCATTATTAGCTGACTTCATGAAAAAAGTTGATACTGATTTAGTAGGTAAAAACTTTAATGAAGGTAAAGATGGCGGTGTGGATAACAGAAAATTAATTGAAGTGAACGAAGCTATCAGAACGCATCAAGTAGAAAAAGTTGGAGCGGTTTTGCGCCAAGCGATGACTGCCATGAAAGCGATTAAAACGAATTAAGAGCCTTACCCCTTTAATTCCCCTCTCCGAAAGAGAGGGGGGCTTTATGGAAAAGTAAACGGCAAAAATTAAATAATAATAATAATACACAAAACATTCAAGCTCTAATTCCCTCTCCTTTGGAGAGGGTTAGGGTGAGGCCAAAAATGCAGAGACCCAAAGTCCATATCGAAAATTTAAATTTCAAATACCAAAGCAATTCGGTGTTTGATGATTTGAGCTGGACTATCCAAAAAGGAGAACAATGGGTTTTATCTGGCATCAGCGGAAGCGGAAAAACAACCTTAGCGAAAGCGATTACTGGCTTAGCAGATTATGCTGGAAAAATTGAAATCAATTTTGATAACGAGATTCAATTGCCTGCAAAAGTTTCATTGGTCGAAAGTTGGTATCAATTCAAAAATGTGGAAGGTGTTGCTAATTTCTATTATCAACAGCGATATACTTCACAGCAAGCTAAAGAAACTTTAACCGTAAAAGCAGAATTGGCTCATTACGGTAAAGAAAATCATTTGGCTTTCGCCGATGTGGAACCGATTTTAAATGCTTTAGGCTTTGCCGGATTAAAGAATTCTCAATTGATAGAATTATCAAGTGGCGAACATAAAAAATTACAGTTGGTAAAAGCTTTGTGGTTAAAACCTCAGTTGTTAATTATCGACCAGCCTTACACAGGTTTGGATGTTAAATCCAGAGAAAGTTTAAATGCTTTGTTAAATGATGTTTGCGCAGAAGGTGTTTCTTTAATCATCATTTCTAATGATGAAGAATTACCAATATGTATCAATCGTTTTGCAAAAATTACAGGTGGAAAATTAGAAGAAATTTCTGCTCTAGAAAAAGCTTTTACAAACTCAAATTATGAATTGGGAGAAATTCCCGAATTTTTAAAACAAGCTCCTATTTATTCTTCCGGTTTAATCGCAAAAATGGTTGATGTAAATATCAGCTATGGCGAAAAGGAAGTGTTAAAAAACATCAATTGGGAAGTGAGAGCTGGTGAAAGATGGTTACTACAAGGGCCAAATGGTTCCGGAAAATCTACTTTGTTAAGTTTAATTAATGGCGACCATCCACAATCTTATGCCAACGAATTGTATTTATTCGGCAACAAAAGAGGAAGTGGTGAAAGCATATGGGATATTAAACAACATATCGGTTTAATATCTCCAGAGTTTCATTGGTATTTTGATGCAAACTCCACCGTTTTGGAAAGTGTAGCGTCAGGCTTGTATGATTCGGTAGGTTTATTTAAAACTTTACCCTACTCTAAAAAAGCACAAGTAGATGAATTAATTAATTTTTTCGGTTTAACCGAAAACAATAACGACTTATTAAATACGCTGCCTTTAGGCAAACAACGCCTGGTTTTATTAGCCAGAACCATCATCAAAAATCCAGAATTATTGGTTTTGGATGAACCTTGCCAGGGATTAGATAATCAGCAAACTGCTTATTTTAATCAGTTGATAGATAAAGTTTGTTCGAATGGGATGACTGTGATTTATGTCGGTCATTTTGAATCACAATTGCCGTCTTGTCTAGAGAAGAGAATGGTTTTGGAAAACGGAGAAGTGAAAGAAATTTCAGAAATAAAAAATAAAAATTTAACACTCAAAGAAACTATAAAAGACTTTGAGTTAACAATATAAATTTAACAACAAATAAAATCCACCCAGTCTCCCTTCTCCTTTTGGAGAGGGGGCTGGGGGGTGAGGCTAAACATGTTACACGATCCAAATAGAATTTATATTTTCGACACCACTTTACGTGATGGAGAACAAGTGCCCGGTTGCCAGTTAACAACTTCTGAAAAAGTAGAAATTGCACTGCGACTGGAAGCTTTGGGTGTGGATGTAATTGAAGCAGGATTTCCGGTATCTAGTCCTGGAGATTTTAATAGTGTTGTAGAACTTTCCAAAGCGATAACAGAACCTATTATTTGTGCTTTAACCAGAGCTAATAAAAATGATATAGATGTAGCCGCAGATTCTTTAAAATATGCCAAAAGACCACGTATTCATACGGGTATTGGCGCCTCGGATATGCATATCAAATATAAATTTAACAGCACCCGAGAAGATATTTTACAACGTGGAGTTGATGCTGTTAAATACGCCAAAAAGTATGTAGAAGATATTGAGTTTTATGCAGAAGATGCCGGAAGAGCGGACAATGAATTTTTAGCGCAAATGGTGGAAGCGGTAATTGCCGCCGGTGCGACGGTGGTAAATATTCCGGATACCAATGGTTATTGCTTACCCGACCAATATGGCGCAAAAATCAAATATTTGATGGATCATGTTTCCAATATTGATAAAGCGATCATTTCTGTGCATTGCCATAACGATTTAGGTTTGGCTACTGCAAATACCATTGCGGGTATCCAAAATGGTGCTCGCCAGGCAGAATGTACCATTAACGGAATTGGAGAAAGAGCCGGAAATACTTCTTTAGAGGAAGTGGCAATGATTTTAAGAACACATCAAACTTTAAATAAGCATACCAATATCAACTCTAAACATTTTTACGAGTTGAGCGGAATGGTGAGCAGAATGATGAGAATGCCAGTTCAACCTAACAAAGCAATTGTAGGTAAAAACGCTTTCGCACATAGTTCTGGAATTCATCAGGATGGTGTTTTAAAACATCGTGAAAACTATGAAATCATCAATCCAGAAGATGTTGGAATTGACCAATCTGAGATTATTTTAACCGCAAGAAGCGGCCGACATGCTTTAAAACACCATTTAGAAAGATTAGGATATGTGATTGATAAAATCAATTTAGATGATGTTTATGAACGGTTTTTAACGGTTGCAGATAAGAAGAAAGAAATAAAAGACGACGACCTGCTATTATTAATGAGCGATGGCACTGAGCGTAATTACAAAGCAGGTGTTACCGTGAAATTGTTACAAGTAATGTGTGGTGATCCACTGATTCCAACTTCAATTATCAAATTAGATATTAAGGGCGTAATGTATGAAGCAACTTCATCAGGAAACGGCCCTGTTGATGCAACAATTAAAGCCATCAATTCTATTTTAGAGAAAGAAATTGCCATTAAAACATTCAATATTGAAGCAATTGAAGGCGGTAGCGATGATGTGAGTAAAGTAAATATGAGAATTAAGTATTTGGATAAAAACTATAACGGTTACGGTTTCAGTACAGATATTGTGCAGGCATCGGCAAACGCTTATTTAGATGCGGTGAATAAGTTTATTTAAGTAGTTGGTTAGTTATTAGTTCGTTAGGTGGTTAGTACTTAGCAATTTTAAAAAATTGAAATCTTATTGGGGCGTTCGGGCGGGCTTTACACTATAGTTTTTTGCTGAAAAGCAAAAAAAGCTGCCGCTTCAATCCCTAACGCAAATCAACCTCGGTCTGTGTGTTTCACAGTTCGAAACAAAAAAATAAATGGTCTGTGAGGACACAGACCATGGAAAATATAAAAGAGTAAAAACAAATAAAATGAGTAATACATTATTTGACAAAGTGTGGGACGGCCACGTAGTTAAAAAGATTAAAGGAGGACCAGATGTGCTTTTCATTGACCGTCACATGATTCACGAGGTAACCAGTCCGGTTGCATTTTTGGGGCTAAAAAGCAGAGGAATTAAGGTTTTATATCCCGAGCTTACTTTCGCAACGGCAGATCATAATACGCCAACTATTAATCAGCATTTACCGGTAGAAGACCCGCTTTCAGCTAATCAGTTAAAAGCTCTGGAATCAAATTCTAATGAATACGGAATTTCTCATTGGGGCTTAGGTCATCAAAAAAATGGAATTGTACATGTTGTAGGTCCAGAATATGGCATTACACAACCCGGTGCAACCATTGTTTGCGGTGATTCTCATACTTCTACTCATGGCGCTTTTGGAGCGATTGCTTTTGGAATTGGTACTTCTGAAGTAGAAATGGTTTTGGCAACACAATGTATTATGCAGCCTAAACCGCAAAAAATGCGTATCAATATCACTGGTGATTTAGGCTTTGGGGTAACACCAAAAGATGTGGCTTTATTTATTATTTCTAAACTTTCTACTTCTGGCGCAACGGGATATTTTGTTGAATATGCAGGAAAAGTTTTTGAAGAAATGACAATGGAAGGCCGTATGACGGTTTGTAACCTTTCGATAGAAATGGGCGCAAGAGGTGGTATGATTGCTCCGGATGAAACTACTTTTGAATATGTAAAAGGTAGAGAATTCACTCCAAAAGGAGAAGCTTGGGATAAAGCTTTAGCTTATTACAAAACTTTAAAAACTGATGATGATGCAGTTTTTGATAAGGAATATACATTTGCAGGTTCTGAAATTGAGCCCATGATTACTTACGGTACAAACCCAGGAATGGGAATCGGAATTTCACAAGATATTCCAGATGCCGATGCTATTGAAGGTGGAGTTGCTACTTATGAGAAGTCATTAAATTATATGGGCTTTAACCAAGGCGACCATATGATTGGCAAACCTGTAGATTATGTATTTATTGGGAGTTGCACAAACGGACGTATTGAAGATTTTAGAGCTTTTGCTTCTATTGTAAAAGGTCGCCATAAAGCTGATAATGTAACTGCTTGGTTAGTTCCAGGTTCTCATATTGTAGAAGCTGCGATTAAGGACGAAGGTTTATTAGATATTTTCACAGAAGCAGGTTTTGTATTGCGTCAGCCTGGCTGTTCTGCTTGTTTAGCCATGAATGACGATAAAATTCCGGCTGGTAAATATGCAGTAAGTACTTCAAACAGAAACTTTGAAGGCAGACAAGGTCCTGGTTCTAGAACTTTATTGGCAAGCCCACTAGTTGCAGCAGCAGCAGCAGTAACCGGAAAAGTAACAGACCCGAGGGAATTAATGGAAGAATTAGTTAGTTAGATGGTTGGGTTGTTAGTTGGTTAGGCTGTTAGGGCCGAACACACTAAATAACCTGACAAACTAACAATAATATATAATTTAGAATTTAGTTGACGGTTTAGTTAGCCACTTAAAAAGCCTAACAAACCAACAAACCAACAAACTAAAACCTAACAAACTAAAATAAAATGGCATACGATAAATTCACAATATTAAAAACTACAGCGGTTCCACTTCCTATAGAAAATGTAGATACCGACCAAATCATCCCAGCTCGTTTTTTAAAAGCAACAGAGCGTGTGGGTTTTGGAGATAATTTATTTAGAGATTGGAGATACAATACAGATGGTTCGCCTAAAGCGGATTTTGTTTTAAACAATCCAATTTATAAAGGGAAAATTCTTTTAGGAGGGAAAAACTTTGGCTCGGGTTCTTCAAGAGAACATGCAGCTTGGGCAATTTACGATTACGGTTTTAGAGCGGTAGTTTCCAGTTTCTTTGCAGATATTTTTAGAGGTAATTGCTTAAATATCGGTGTTTTGCCAGTTCAAATCAGTCCAGAATTTATGGAGACCATTTTTTCTGCAGTTCATAAAAATCCCGAAACTGAAATAGAAATTGATTTAGCAGCACAAACCATTTCATTAGTAGCAACTGGAGAAAAGGAAAGTTTTGAAATCAGTTCTTACAAAAAAGACAATATGATAAACGGCTTTGATGATATCGATTATCTTCAAAACATAAAATCTGATATACAAGAATTTGCATCGGCTTTGCCAATTTAATTTTTAAAACATTTTTAAAATGAAAGCAAGAAAGATAGAAATAATGGATACTACGCTGAGGGATGGCGAACAAACCTCTGGTGTCTCTTTTTCCATTGCCGAAAAGCTGACAATTTCTCAACTTTTGCTAGAGGAATTGAATGTGGATCGGATTGAAATTGCTTCTGCAAGGGTTTCTGAAGGGGAACTTGGCGCCGTAAAAGCAGTTACTAAATGGGCTGCCAACAACGGACATTTACAAAAAGTGGAAGTTTTAACTTTTGTAGATAATGGCGTTTCTATTGATTGGATGTTGCAAGCAGGTGTTAAAGTTCAAAATTTATTAACAAAAGGTTCATTAAATCACTTAAAACATCAGCTTAAAAAAACACCCGAAAAACATTTTGCAGAAATTAAAAATGTTATTGATTCAGCATCAAAAGAAGGAATCAAAACCAATGTATATTTAGAAGATTGGAGTAATGGAATGCGAAATTCTCAAGCTTATGTTTTTCAATACCTTGATTTTTTAGTTACCCAACCCATAGAAAGAATTTTATTGCCTGATACTTTAGGCGTTTTAACTCCTGATGAAACTTATGTTTTCTTAAAAGATATTAAAGAAAAATATCCCAATACACATTTCGATTTTCACGCTCATAATGATTATGATTTGGGCACTGCAAATGCTTTAGAAGCTGTAAAAGCAGGGATTGATGGTTTACATTTAACGGTAAATGGAATGGGAGAAAGAGCTGGAAATGCCCCAATGGCAAGCGTAATAGCGGTAATTAATGATTTTTTACCCGAAGTACAAATTGGATTAAAAGAGTCTTCCATTTATAAAGTAAGTAAATTGGTTGAGACATTTTCTGGAGTTCGCATTCCGGCGAATAAACCAATTGTTGGTGAGAATGTATTCACACAAACTGCTGGTATCCATGCAGATGGTGACAATAAAAAGAATCTTTATTTTAACGATTTGTTGCCAGAACGTTTTGGTAGGAAACGCACTTATGCTTTAGGTAAAACTTCTGGAAAAGCTAATATCGAGAAGAATCTTCAAGAATTAGGTTTAAAATTGAATGAAGCTGATTTAAAGAAAGTTACCCAAAGAGTAATTGAATTGGGCGATTTAAAAGAAACGGTAACCCAAGATGATTTACCTTATATTATTTCTGATGTTTTAGCTAGCCATACCCATCAGGATAAAGTAAAAGTGGAGTCTTATGTGCTTTCTCACTCTAAAGGATTACGCCCTTCAGCCACTATTGCTATAAATTTTAACGGTCAAATTTTTGAAGAACATGCCCAAGGCGATGGACAATTTGATGCTTTTATGTTAGCATTAAGCTATATCTATAAAGCTCAAGGAAGAATTCTTCCTGCCCTTATTGATTATGTGGTACATATTGCTCCAGGTAGTAGTTCAGATGCACTTTGCGAAACTACCATCACTTGGCAAACAAATAAAAAAACTTTTAAAACTCGTGGTTTAGACTCTGATCAAACTGTTTGTGCTATAAAAGCAACTGAAAAAATGTTGAATATTATGGAGGGAAAGATGCAAGAGCCAAGTAGCAAGAATCAAGATGATTTGCAGAAACAAGAAGAAGTATCTAGTAGCTAGTATCAAGAACCTATAAAAGTTGGTTAGGTTGTTAGTTGGTTGGACCGACTAAATCTAACAAACCAACAAACTAAATACTAAAAAACTAAAAAAAATGAAACTAAACATTGCCCTGCTTGCAGGAGACGGAATTGGACCAGAAGTAATAGCACAAGCAGTGAAAGTTTGTGATGCCATTGCAGTAAAATATAACCACGAAATTAATTGGACTTCCGCATTAACTGGTGCTTGCGCCATTGATGATTGCGGAGAACCTTATCCAGACTCAACTCATGAAGTTTGTTTGGCTGCAGATGCTGTTCTTTTTGGTGCAATTGGTCATCCAAAGTATGATAACGACCCAAAAGCAAAGATACGTCCGGAGCAAGGATTATTAAAGATGCGTCAGAAATTGGGATTATTTGCCAATGTACGTCCAACTTTTACTTTCCCTTCTTTAATTGATAATTCTCCTTTAAAAAGAGAAAGAATTGAAGGAACTGACTTAATCATTTTACGTGAATTAACAGGCGGAATTTACTTCGGCGAAAGAGGAAGAAAAGACGATGGTAATACCGCTTTTGATACTTGTACCTATACTCGTTTTGAAATACAACGTTTGGCAAAAATGGGTTTTGAAATTGCAATGACTCGTGGTAAAAAACTATGCTGTGTAGATAAAGCCAACGTTTTAGAAACCTCTCGTTTATGGAGAGAAACCGTACAGGATATGGAAAAAGATTATCCAGAAGTTACTGTTTCTTATGAGTTTGTGGATGCAGTAGCAATGCGATTGGTACAATGGCCAAATTCTTATGATGTTTTAATAACAGAAAACCTTTTCGGTGATATTTTAACGGATGAAGCTTCTGTGATTTCAGGTTCTATGGGATTAATGCCATCGGCTTCTAAAGGTTTACATACTTCTTTGTACGAACCAATTCACGGTTCCTATCCACAAGCAACAGGAAAAGATATAGCAAATCCTTTGGCAACAGTTTTATCTGCTGCAATGATGTTTGAAGATGCTTTTGGCTTACAAGCAGAAGCTGATGCAATTAGAGAGGTTGTGAATAAATCTTTGGCTGAAGGAATTGTAACCGAAGATTTGTCTGGAAAAAACAAAGCTTACGGAACCAATGCAGTTGGTGATTGGTTAGCCAAAAATATTTAAAATCTTAATACCAACCAACCTAAGTTAGAAAGGCCGGCGATTTATCGCCGGTTTTTTTGTGAGGCTTAAGATGATTCCAATACAGCTCAATCATTCAAAAAAGAGTTAAGGAAATATGTTAAATCCTTAAAATTTGCAGATTAAAACTCGTAACCTAAACAAATCTGAAAAGCCCCATTAATTGCTTTAATTTCATTAACTCTTTGCTTCTTTGGTAAAATATTAGCTATACCTTGAGAGTAATTAAAGTTCAAAAGCCAACCTTTTTTTATTTGATATCCCACTAAAAAATTTAAACCTAAATCAAATGGACTAAAATCATCTGACATTTCATTTCCATAATTAATGTCTCTTTTTTCTCTATCTTCGACAAAAGAATTTACGTTTGTAATGGTACTAGTGTATATTTCTGCATTACCTGCAATCGCATAAGCTAAATATGGCCCTCCTCCTAACAAAACCTTTCCATTACACTTAGTGGTAATTTTAACACTGCGTTGAGCGGTAATTCTATATATGATATTCTTACAGCCGTTAATCTATAAGAATAAAAAAAACTTCCACCTGTATTATCCGACATTTCTTCAATTGAAATAACCCCCTTACTAAGGTAAGATAAGCCAGATTGAAAATTTAATTTTTCGTTTATTGAATAATTTAAAAAAGCAGAAATAACATCAGAATTATTAGCTGAAAGCGAAGCATTTGTTGTTTTATTATAAGCTACTGTAGCCTTTCCTATGCCTATTTTAAAACCAAAACCCAACGTTTTTTCGCTTTGAGCAAAAGAGTTGACTGTGAGGAATATGAAAATTAAAAAAATAACATTTTTCATAAAATTGAGCTTATTAAAATACCTTTTTTAAAATAAGAAAGAATATTGGATTTTTAAACTATTTGGAGTTGGGCACAACCTAAGAAAAAACTTCTTTCAGCTCATCGAAGGTAATTGGCTTAAATATATATTTTATAATCATTGGTATTTCTTTTGCTTTTTTTACATCTCTAGGATCAATGGAAGAGCTTACCATAAACAGTTTAGTGTCTTTGGTTAAATTAACATCCATTTTTTGAAACTCTTCTATAAATCCCCAACCATCTAAAACTGGCATATTCACATCAATTAAAATCAAATCAGGCATTGGAGTACCATCACTTTTATGTTCTAATAAATAATCTACCGCTTGTTGTCCGTCAGTAAAAACGAACAAATCCTCACATAAATTCTGAATTTTAATTAGCCTTTTAATTGCATAAATGTACACCTCATCGTCATCAATAATAAACGCCCTTTGTACTTTTTTAATCATGTAAAATATAATATTGGAGAGATAAAAATTTAAATTGAATCAAAGATAAACTCTTATTTTAAAATATTTACTATTATGAAATTTTATGGTAATCATATCTCTAAAATAAAAAAGCACTTGTGATAATCAAGTACTTTTTATTTCATTTATTTAATAATTAATGTATCCCCATAAATAATCGGTTCCATCTAATCTTATCGAAGAAAGTACCATTTTCGTTCCAACTCATCCAAACAAATAGCGCTTTACCTACAATATGATCTTCGGGTACAAAACCCCAATATCTAGAATCTAATGAATTATGACGGTTATCGCCCATCATCCAATAATAATTCATTTTAAAAGTATAGGTGTTTGCTTTTTGTCCATTGATATAAAAACTGTTACCTCTAACTTCTAATTTATTACCCTCATAAACTGTAATTGCCCTTTGGTAAAGTGGATAAGTTAAACTATCCAATTTAACTGTCCATCCTTTTTTAGGGATAATTAATGGACCAAAATTATCTTGATTCCATTTATAATGAGGGTCTGAAGGGAAAACTTGCTGCTCAAAGGTATTTTGTTCTGCAATAACTGGTGCTACGCTTTTAACATTAGAAAATGCCTTGATTTTATCAACCTCGCCTTTAGGCATGGTAATGACATATTCATCAGCGGTAACGCGTTCTACATCTGCTTTAATATCTTCTAAAGCTTTTGGATTAAAATCTGTACCATCAGTTTTAACATAATATTGAGTCTGACTCATCTCAGGTAATTCAGCAGGTTTACCGTTAATATATACCTTGGCATCAATTATTTTTAAGGTATCGCCAGAAATAGCCATACACCTTTTAATATAGTTTTCTCTTTTATCAACAGGTCTGCTTAAAGGTGCATCGGCATCCATAGGATAATTAAAAACTACAACATCATAACGCTCTACATTTCCAAATCCCGGTAAACGGTAATAAGGTAGTTGAATACCATCCCAATATGCCTTTGTGTTGATAACTGGCATGGTATGATGTGCAAAGGGGAACGCAACTGGTGTAATTGGAGTACGAGCTCCGTAACTCATTTTGCTTACAAAAAGAAAATCGCCAACAAGTAGCGAACGCTCCATTGATCCTGTTGGAATTGTATAAGCCTCAATAAATAAACCTCTAATAATAGTTGCAGCTATAACGGCAAACACAATTGCATCTAACCATTCTCTACCAGCACTTTTTTTCTTTTTAGGTTTATCCTTATTCCAAAATCTCCAATTCATATATATCTAAGCTTTAAAATCGTACATTTCTTTTACGGAGTAAAATCCGCTTTTATCTTTTAGCCATTCGGCAGCTATTACAGCCCCTAATGCAAAACCTTGCCTTCCATGGGCAATATGTTTTAGTTCTATGCGGTCAACATCAGAATCATAAATTACGGCATGTGTACCTGGAACTTCTCCTTCGCGGTATGACTCGATGATTAGATGCTCTGGTTTATGATTTGTTACAGGATCATCACTTTTTACATCCACCCATTCATTTTTATGATCAAACTCATGGATTATGTCCTCTGCAATAGTAATTGCTGTTCCGCTTGGCGAATCCAACTTATGGATATGATGAATTTCTTCCATACCAACATCATATTGGTCAGAAAATTTGTTCATCATCTTAGCCACCTGTTGGTTTATTTGAAAGAATATATTCACTCCAACACTAAAGTTTGAACCATACATTACAGTAGAGCCTGTAGAAATACAATTATCTTTTACTTCTTGCAAATGGCCATACCAGCCCGTTGTACCAACAATTAAAGGCACTTTTGCTTTTATTGCAGTTTCAAGGTTCTGTAATACTGTTTGAGGTGTGCTAAATTCTATGGCAACGTCTGCTTTTTGTAGATTTTCTATAGTTAAATCTTGTGCATTAGCTTGGTCTATTACCAAAACTATTTCATGATTTCTGTCTAAAGCGATAGACTCGATCATTTTCCCCATTTTTCCATAACCGATAAGGGCAATCTTCATATCAAATATTTAAGCTGAAATCTTTTGTTTAAGGTGCGCTAATGTAAGTATTTATTTAAAATTAAATTTTAAACTTAACATGGGGACTGCAGTTTTGAAACCTAAACTACCATAAGTTGGCGAGTAAATTGAAGGTGAAACCTTTAGTGTCAAATCATCACTAACATCAAATGTGGCAAGCTTAGCATCAATATAAGCATCAACCATTTGTAATCCCCAAAAACCAACCATACTATATAAAGAAAGGTCCCTATTTCTACGGTAAAAATCTTTGGCTCCAAAAATTTGATTATCTGGTATTCCTCTATATTGAGAAAAGAGAAATGAAGAATCTCTGCCTAGATTTGGATTGGCTTTTCTAAACTGACTTTCTGCAAGGGTTTCTTTATAAAACTTATTATTGAAATTATAAATTAAACCTAAACCTACAAAACCGCCGTAAACTAAAGGCACTTTCCACCATTTGCGGTTACGGGCTTGCCCCCAACCTGGTAAAATTGCAGACCGTAAAACTGCTTTTCTAGGGTTTTGTAATTTGGTGCTATCCTTAAAAAGCAGTCCAATTTCTTTGGTGATGCCTCTTGCTTTTTCTTTGAAACCTATTTCTTTGGCTGCGTCTTTTACTGTGATGGTATCTTTATTTGTAGAAACAGAATCTTTACGTTGCGCATAGGTATTGGCAACAATAAAAATGAAAAGTATAAAAAACAGCGATTTTAACATTACCAATCTAGCAATTCCAAGATGCGGTTTAAATCATCATCAGAAAGAAAAGGAATTTCTATACTTCCCTTACCTCCATCTTGCACCTTCATTTTAATTCTAGTCGCAAATTTTGAAGACAAATCATCTTGTATTTTTTGATACTGAAACGAAAAAACATCTTGTTTCTTTTCTTTGGCAGCAGGATTAATTCCTCTTTGCTTAATAGAGCGTACTAATTCTTCTACTTTTCTTACCGATAAATCTTTATCCAGTATTTCTTGATAAATATAAAGCTGAGCTGTTGGATCAGAAACATTGATTAATGCCCTCGCATGACCCATAGAAATTTTATTATCCCTAATAGCAGCCTGAATAGTTGGCGGCAATTTTAATAACCTAAGATAATTGGTAACCGTAGATCTATTTTTTGAAACACGGTCTCCTAATTCTTCTTGGTTAATCTCGCATTCTTCAATCATCCTCTGGAAACTTAAGGCCACTTCAATGGCATTTAAATTTTCTCTTTGGATGTTTTCTATCAACGCCATTTCTAGCATCTGCTGATCATCGGCAGTGCGTATATAAGCTGGTATTTCTGTAATTCCCGCTAATTTAGATGCTCTTAATCTACGTTCACCAGAAATTAATTGATAACTATTATGACCCATTTGCCTTACGGTGATGGGTTGTATCAATCCTTGCAAAATGATTGATTCTGAAAGTTCTTTTAATGCAACTTCATCAAACTCAAAACGAGGTTGATATGGATTTACCTGAACTTGATTTACTTTCACGTGGCTAATAGAACCTAAAGCCGCAGATGGATTTTCTGAAACTGAAGAATTGCTGTTTGTATTTGTTTGGTTTCTTTCTCTTGTATATTCTGGAGAATCTGTTAATAATGCTCCTAAACCTCTACCTAAACCAAATTTCCTATCCTTACTCATTATTTAATCACCTCCGTTCTATCTGTTGCACTTTCCTTTTCCATTCCATTTTTGGTAACAATCTCTCTCGCCAAATTAAGATAATTGATTGCGCCTTTAGAATTTGCATCATGCATAATTACTGATACACCAAAACTTGGCGCTTCACTTAAACGGGTATTTCTGGCGATAATGGTATTGAAAACCAGGTTCTCGAAATGGGAACGAACTTCTTCTACAACTTGGTTTGATAATCTTAAACGAACATCGTACATCGTTAATAAAATCCCTTCAATCTGCAATTCTGGATTTAATCTATTTTGAACAATTTTTATGGTATTTAATAATTTGCCTAAACCTTCTAAAGCAAAATATTCGCATTGTACAGGAATAATTACAGAATCTGCAGCGGTTAAAGCGTTAATCGTAATTAAACCCAAAGACGGAGAACAATCTACAATGATAAAATCATAATCATCATTTATTTGTTCCAATACCGCTTTCATTTTATACTCACGGTTCTGAAGATTGATCATTTCAATCTCTGCGCCTACTAAATCAATATGTGCAGGTAATAAATCTAAGTTTGGAGTGTCGGTTTTTTGGATAGCTTCTTTGGCTGTTATATCATTAATGATGCACTCATAAATACTATTTTTTATAGTACGAGGGTCAAACCCGATACCAGAAGTAGAATTTGCCTGTGGATCTGCATCAACAATTAAGGTTTTATATTCTAAAACCGCTAAACTAGCTGCTAAATTAATTGATGTGGTGGTTTTACCCACTCCGCCTTTTTGATTGGCAATTGCTATGATTTTACTCATTAAATGATTTAATTTTATGATGCTTCCTATTTTGGCGAATGTTAAAAAAATAGCCGTTTTTTAGTATTTTCGACCAATTATCTCTCTTTTTAACAGGGCGGCAAGATACAAATATAAACAATATCAATTTCCACACGTTAATGCAATTTATAAACAAATCAACATGACATTAATTGTTTCAGGAACTAATCGCCCTGATAGTAACACTAATAAAATCGCTAAGTATTATCAAAAAATTTTAGCTCAAAAAGGCGAAAAAGCTGATATTCTATCTCTAACTAAATTACCTCAAGATTTAATTTCTGGAGGTTATTATGGAAAATCTTTGCCAGATTTTGAAGCCATACAACATCAAGTTTCTAAAGCAGATAAATTTATTTTTATTGTGCCAGAGTACAATGGAAGCTTTCCTGGCATCTTAAAATTATTTATTGATTCCTGTAAATTCCCTATATCTTTTATGGATAAAAAAGCAGCCTTGGTTGGTCACTCTACTGGTAAATATGGGAATATTAGAGGCATAGAGCATTTAACTGGTGTTTGTAATTATATTGGTTTACACGTGTTGCCTTTAAAGTTGCACATCCCAAATATCAGTTCTGAAATAAATGAAGATGGTGACTTATTTAAAGAAGACACTTTGAGGTTTACTGAAATGCAGATGGATAAGTTTTTGATTTTTTGAGTCTGTAGACTCTATTTTATTGCAAATCCGTAGAAACGCTTACGCTTAACTATACGGATAGAAATAATAAGCAACTTTTTTATCATGAATAACAAGAAAAGAAATTTTAAAAAAATTGAAGAAAAAGATGTCAGTGTTTTAACAAAAATAATAGTTCTTATAGCGATAATTTTTTTTCTTTACTTAATGTACAGATTTGGAGGGCCTGGTCAAACTTGGTATCCTGGGAAACCTTATTATGAAGATAATTCTTTCTGGTTTTTTAATAACCTGTTCTATCTTTAGTCTTTAGCGAAGCGATGACTAAAGATGCATAAATAAAAAAGAGTCTTCAGACTCGCTGTAATGATTAAACAAAATCAATTTTCAACAATCCTTCTTCATCTCCAAAATAATCAATACCAGAAGAAAGTAAATAATCTTTTTCTTCTTTAACTAATCCGACTTTAACCGGATTATAGTGCAAATAGTTTATTTTAGAATTGAAAATTTCTTCTGAATCCAATTCAATCGGATGATTATCTTGTTGCCAAAACTGATATTCCTTATTCCTATTATTCGCTTCTCCTGCTTTTTTAAAAATCCAAATCATCCAGTTTTTTCTACTTTCAGTAGTTGAGTTTTCAATTTCCTTAATAATTTTTACAGAAGTGAATTTTTTAAAATCCCTTAACACATCAGACAATTTATTTTTTTCATCCGTTGATATAATCAAATGGATATGATTACTCATTAAACACCAAGCATGAATTTTCAATCCTTTATTTTCCTGACAAAATTTTAAACTATCGATAATGATATCAGAATAGATTTTTCTTGTAAAAACATCAACCCATTGCACAACCGCAAACGTTATAAAATGGATAGAATGCTGGTTATGAATTAAATATCCTCCTTCTGACATAATTTATCTTTTTGAGTCTGTAGACTCATTTCTATAACAAATCCGTAGAGAGCACTTCGCTAAACTCTACGGATAGAGAGTCAATCCCTAACGCATTTAAAACCCATATGCTATTTTAAATCCAGAATGCATTTGTTTATTACCATCAAAAGCAAAACCATAAAAAACTTTTATTCCTGTATAAGCCAAACCGAAATATAATTCCTTATAATCTGTTAAATGCGGCGTACTTAAATAATTAAAACCTACCAATTCTTGAAGTTTCAATTTTCTTAACAACGGGATTTTATTAGTAAAAAATCCTTTGAAATTTTGCTCGGCGTGGCCTTCAATATAACTTTGGTTGGTGCTTTCTAAATAATAATCTAAAAATAAAAATTGGTTTTGTCCTGGCGTAAAAGATAAAGCCTTGTTTCCTCTAAAATGATTAAAATCTGGAAACTGTAAATTTTTAGAAGTCAAAAACTTTCCTGTTTCTGCACTAAAGTCAAACTCTCCGTAAAAGCCTAATTTGATATTAGATTTACGAATACCTAAACTTAAAAAGTCATAATTAGCATCCGAACCTACTATGTTTTTTATAGCCTTTTCATATTTTAAAGTTAAAACTGGCCACTTTGACGGCAAATAGAATTTTCCTGTTGGATAGGTTACGTATTTACTGCTGAAATTATAACTTAAAGAAGCATTGATGTTAAAATTTTGATATTCATTAAATAGCAAGAAATCAGACTGTGGAACGTAAGGATTATTAGAAGTATAATCAGATTCTGGATCATTACGGAAAGCGTAACTTGAACTATTTGGCAACCATTTATTATTTTGATAAGCTAAACCAACATTCGCAGAAAGGCCAAATGGCAAGCGAGATGAAAGATTAGCTTCTCCATATTTCTTTTGATAAAACTTTGAATAATTACGTTCGTAAAATAAAGAGTTAATGGTATTTCCGAAAGTGCTCAATGTGCCATTATCATTTAAATCCAAAACATCAGAACCTAAACGTAAGCCTAAGTTCAATTTTTTACCTATCGGAATGTTTGCAGAAGTATTGGCGTTGAATAGTTTGTTAGAGAATCCGTACCTGATATTCCCCTTTAAGGATAAAGATCTATTATTTATAGTATCAATCCTTTTGGTATAACTAGCGCCATAATTAATACCAAAACCTTCTACCGTATTAAAAAATATGGCAGGCAAAAGTGGGTCAATGTGATAAAATTCTTTCTTAAATCTATTTCTTGGATTGTATCCACCCAAAAATATTTTACCAAACTTTAGGTTATTATTCACTTTGTCTAAGCTATCTAAGTAAGGTTTTGATTCCCTCCTTTTGGCAATGCTATCTTTTTTTATGTAGTTGCTTGTTTCTTCTTTAGTGAGTGGAATTGGCCTGGCATTAGACCAGTATATAGAATCTTTTTTATTTACTTCTTTAGTGATTTTTACAACCTCTTTAAAATCTTTAGGATTTAGTTTTGGGTTTAAAACGTAATTACTGTAAACGCCAACATAATATCCTCCAAATCGGAAACCAAGAAAACCTCCTGTAAACTCTAGCTTTACATTTGACGGCATCCAGGTTTTTCTAGTAACAGGTATATAAGTTTGGTTTATTTTCAAAGTATCTAATAAATTGATGTTAGATTCTTTACTCATCAATAAATCAGTACTATAAATTCGCCAACTATCTTCTACAATATAAATGAATCCGCGGTAAGCAGGATCATATTTTCTCTTTGGCAAAATTTGTATTTTATTTATAAACTCACCGTTTTCTACGGTGGTTCCAATCAGTTTATAATCGTAATAAAACAAAGCATTATCTGCAATTGGAGAAACAAATGGACGGTTACTTAATCCATTCCATTCCTGGGTATTTTCATAAAAGTTTAACAATAATTCGGTTGCTCTATTAAAACTGAAAGATCGATTTCCACCTGCAACTTTAGAAGAAATCATTTCCTCGTGATAACTATTTGGCGGCAAAAAACTTAATATAGACTGAGATTCTGATTGATAAAGTATTCCTGTCCGATTAGAATCTAAGCCTATTTCCTGACCTGCTTTTTTAATATCCCTTCCCAAAAATTTCTCTGGGGCTTTTAATAATTTTTGTATTCCTTTAAGATAAACCTCACATGTGTAAGGTGGGGTTTCCTTTAGATATTTTTTGCGCTGTTTGATGGCTTTTCTAATGATGGCGTAAGCAGGATCTTCTCCTCCTGATTTTACTACCACATCCTTAAGTTCAAAAACCTCATCACTTAAAATAACATTTAGCTCGATGTTTTTATCTATTTCTACAGATTTTACTAACTGTTTAAAACCAATTGCGCTAAAGGCTAAATCATATTTTCCTTTATTAACCTTTAAAACAAACTCACCTTCCTTATTTGCGGATGTGCCTTTTGTGGTTCCTTTTATAAATATAGTAGTAAAAGGAATAACTTGTTTTTGATTGTCAGTTATTTTTCCCTTAATGATGAATTGTTGGGCGAAAGTTGACGATATAAAGGAGATAAATAATAAGAGAATAAATATTTTTTTCATACTAATGATTTTCTCAAAGATGAAAAATTTTAAGAAAAGGTTACAGGTATTAATCCTTAAAATATGTTAAAAAGCAAATGATATCCTAAATCCTTGGTTTAGCAATCCAAACTTATCGAAAGACCAGGCATAATCTGCTCTGAAAGCCCATCTTCTTAAACCTATATAAGCTTCAAAATAATCTCCCCTGTCCGGCTGGGTTAAATATCCCCCACCTAATAATTCCTCTAGTTTTAATTTTCTGATCACTGGGATCCTGGCAGAAAACTTTTGGTTAAAATTATGTTCAAAATGTGCTTCCATAAAAAACCTGCTAGTGCTATAGGTATAAAAATCTAACAAATGGAAACTCTTTAAACCAGGATTAAAAACCAAGGCAGAGTTACCGCTAAAATGTCTCCATTCTGGGAAATATACAGTTTTTGCATCTAAGAATTTCCCGGCAGAAACAGAATAAGAACCATAGCCCCATAAACCCATATCTAGTTTTTCATGTTGAATTTCTCCCTCTAAATAATTGTAATTTGATTCGGAATGGAAAATCCCATTAACACCTTTTCTATAATTAACGATAAAACGAGGACCTAAGGGTAATTTATAAATTTTAACCCCATCCTTTAAAATATAAGGCTGCCTTAAAGTATAGATTAAAGAACTGTTAATAAAAAATGCAGTATAATTAGGGAAAATCTTGTCGCCAAAATTTGGAGCTATTGGATTGTTAGAGCTAAAACCTCTATCTCTAATATTTCTAAAGGCATAATCTCTGGTATTGTTAGCTGCATAATTTCTAGAAATTTCGGTACCTATAGAAAGATAAAAATTACCTACTAATTCTCTCCCAATTCCCATACTCAAATACTCTTTTCTGTAAAGCTTCATAAAGTTTTGCTCAAAAAACAGCGTATTTAAAGTGTTCTGCAAAGTACCTATGGTTCCGTTTGGGTTTAAATCTCTATAAGTACTACCAGCACTAAAATTTACCAATCCCCTACTTTTAGGTTTATAAAGCCATGATAATGAGACATCCGAGTTTAACTCGTTATTGCTTAAACCGTATCTAACCCTTGGCTTTATCGACCAATACTTGCCATCTTTAGAAAATGAAAGAAAATTTACACCGTAGCTTAAACCAGCACCTTCTACTGTGTTATAAAAAAACGCAGGGAAAATCGGATCAAATAGAATCAAGTTTTTCTTACTCTTACTTTTCCAAACTAAATCAGAGAAAAATAAAGGGAATAGTCTAACTTTTTTTGATAAGCCTGATAAAGAATCTGATTCAATTTCATCTTTTCTAAATTGGTTTAAAGAGTCTTCATAGGCATAAGAAAGTCGTTCTTGTAAAGTGAGAAATATGCTTCTGTCTTTTACAAGTTTGTTAGAATGGTAAGCGGATGAATCATCCTTTACTATTTCGTTTTTACCAAAGGTTTTTAGAGAATCTGGATTTACTCCGGTCTTAAAGTTATTGAATATTGCTTCACTTTTGCCGGTGAAAATAAACCTCAAAAAATCGCCATTATAATTTAAAACTGTATGTGTTGGCTTAAAATCTTTATACGTTTGCAATACCTGTAGTGTATCTATAAAGTCAATTCCCTTAGTACCAGTAGTTTTTAAATCAACATCTTTAAGAGCATAATTTTTAATGTTAATAGTAATATTTCCTGTAAATGTGGGAGCGTATTTATGTTTGGGTACTACATTGATTTTTGCCGTAAAACTATCTTTTTCAATTAAATAAAAATTATAGTCTTTAAAAGCATTTTTTTCTAATGGGGATATAAAACTTTTATCACTCAATGCTTCAAATTTTACTAAATCGTCAGCAAAATTAACTTGTAATTGAGCAGGACTTTTAAAATCCCAAGATGGATATTTACCATAAGTTTTGGTAGCTTTTACCAATTCCTTAAAACCTAAATTCTTATCGCTATATAATTTTGAAGAGGTTTCATACAGCCAAATTAATTGACGATTCTTTAAATTACTCCTGATTTGGATTTTCTTTCCTAAAATTGTTTTTGGTATGTTTTCTAGAATTAAATTACTTTTTAAATAAGCATCCGACTCAAAATTTTGAACCCTGTTTAATTTTTGAACCTCAATAACTTTTCTCATAAACTGTTTTACCCATGTTGTAGAATCAGTTAAAACTGCCCCTTTAGCTATAAAAGGCAATAAAAACATCATGAAACACAAATAAATTTTATTCATAAAAACAATTTTCAAAGGCTTTTATTCTTAATAGATAAGAACGAAATTCTTACATCCAAAAATGATTCCTTATTTTTACTTTAAAAAATAAATATGTACAAAACATTGAAACCAGTTCTTGAGAAAGAATTAAACGATATTAAATCTGCAGGATTATACAAGAAAGAAAGAATAATAGTTTCGCCACAAGGGGCAGATATAAAAGTTGATAACGGAAACGATGTTCTTAATTTTTGCGCTAATAATTACTTAGGACTTTCTTCACATCCAAAGGTAATTGAGGCCGCTAAAAGCGCTATTGATACTCACGGTTATGGTATGTCATCAGTACGCTTTATATGTGGCACTCAAGATATACATAAAGAGTTAGAGAAAAAGATTTCTGAGTTTTTAGGAATGGAAGATACCATTCTATATGCTGCAGCTTTTGATGCAAACGGAGGTCTTTTTGAACCTTTATTTGATGCACAAGATGCGATCATTTCCGATGAATTAAATCACGCTTCTATTATTGATGGCGTTCGTTTATGTAAAGCACAACGTTATCGTTATAAACACGATGATATGGAGGATTTAGAAAAGCAATTACAAGAAACCCAAAATTTACGCCATAGAATTGTTGTAACCGATGGTGCTTTTTCCATGGATGGTACCATCGCACAATTAGATAAAATTTGCGATTTAGCCGATAAGTACAACGCTTTGGTAATGATTGATGAATGCCATTGCAGTGGTTTTATGGGCAAAAACGGACGTGGAACTCATGAGCATCATAATGTAATGGGAAGAGTTGATATCATTACCGGAACTCTAGGAAAAGCTTTAGGCGGTGCATCAGGCGGTTTTACATCAGGCCCAAAAGAAGTAATTGATATTTTACGTCAACGTTCTCGTCCGTATTTATTTTCTAACACCTTGGCTCCTTCTATTGTAGGCGCATCTATTGCGGTTTTAGACATGCTTACAGAAACCACAGAACTAAGAGATAAATTAGAAGAAAACACTAAATATTTTAGAAATAAAATGACTGAAGCTGGTTTTGACATCAAAGCTGGTGTGCATCCAATTGTACCTGTTATGCTTTATGATGCGCAATTATCGCAAGATTTTGCAGCAAAGATGCTAGAAGAAGGCATTTATGTAATTGGGTTTTACTATCCTGTTGTCCCAAAAGATAAAGCTAGGATTAGAGTGCAAATGTCTGCAGGACATGATAGGAATCACTTGGATAAAGCAATTACTGCTTTTGTAAAAGTTGGTAAAGAGTTGGGAGTGATTAAATAAAATTATTTGGGCGTTTTTACGGGCTATCCACTATATCTTTTTTGTGAAAACCAAAAAAGGATGTCGTTTCTATCCCTAACGCAAATAAATAACATGGTTAAGTCCCAAATTATCGGGACTTTTTTTATTAAATTTGTGGCTTATGCAGTCTAAAATCAATCAATATACTAGTGAAATCGAAGCTTTTGAACCCAAGTCGGCAGAAGAGTTAGAGCAATTTCGTATTAAATTTTTAGGTACAAAAGGTATTATCAAAGATTTATTTGATGAATTTAAAGCGGTATCGCCAGAAGAAAAACGTGTTTTAGGCAAAGTATTAAATCAGTTTAAGCAATTAGCAGAAGCAAAATTTAACGACTATAAAGATAATTTCAACACCGGAACACATGATGCTGCAGCTTCAGAAGATTTAACGTTACCTGGAGAAGGTTTTGAAATTGGTGGCAGGCATCCTTTAAATTTAGTAAGAAAAGAAATTGTCGAGATTTTTAAAAGACTAGGATTTGTTTTAGCAGAAGGACCTGAAATTGAAGACGATTGGCATAATTTTTCTGCTTTAAACTTCCCAGAAGAGCATCCAGCAAGAGATATGCAGGACACCTTTTTTGTAGCCTCCCCCTCAATCCCCCTCCAAGAGGAGAGGGAAGCGCATGGTTACTCTTCAAATGAAAAAAATATAAATGTTGCAAATCAAGCAGGACAGGCATCTCCCCAATTAGGGGGGGAGAACGAGAGGGGGGCTTATGCATTAAGAACTCATACTTCTTCAGTTCAGGTAAGATTGATGGAACAAGGAAAACCTCCTTTTAGAGCTTTAATGCCAGGTAGGGTTTATCGCAATGAGGCAATTTCTGCAAGAGCACATTGTTTCTTCCACCAGGTAGAAGGATTATATGTTGATGAAAATGTTTCGTTTGCAGATTTAAAGCAAACGCTTTATTATTTTGTACAAGAATTATATGGCGAGGGAACAAAAGTAAGATTTAGACCTTCTTATTTTCCTTTTACAGAACCTTCTGCAGAAATGGATATTTCTTGTACCATTTGCAAAGGTGCAGGCTGCCAAATGTGTAAATATAGCGGTTGGGTAGAAATTTTAGGTTGCGGAATGATAGATCCTAACGTTTTGGATAATGTCAATATCGATTCTAAAAAATTTACTGGTTTTGCCTTTGGGATGGGAATTGAAAGAATTACCAATTTAAAATATCAGATTAAAGATTTGCGTTTATTTTCTGAAAACGATGTTCGTTTCTTAAAACAATTCCAAACGGAAGTCATATAAAATGAAAAAACTAATCTTCTCCCTATTCGCCATTTTTTGTTTTATTAACCTGTCTTGTAGCAAAGATGATATTGATCGTGTACCAGACGTTCCAGTAAATTATTCTGCATCATTATCATTTCAACTACCTAAATTAAATCAGACTGGTGGCGTGGAAGTTGTTAATAATGCAAGTGTAGGCGTTGCGGGGCTGGTTTTATATAACAGTGGGAATGGGATTTTGGCCTATGACCGTTGTAGTACCGTAAACCCAATACAAAGAAATCCGGTTTTTCAAATCAACCAAACACCTTTGGTAGAGGATAAGGTATCTGGAGCATATTTTAATTTAAGTGATGGCTCTGCATCTAAAGCACCTGCAACAAGGCCACTTAAGCAATACAGTGTAAGTATAAATGGCGATTTACTCACAGTTATAAACTAATGGAAATAGATAAGATTAAAGAAAGTATTAAGAAGGCGGCGCAAGATCTATTTCGCAAATACGGCTATCATAAAACAAGTGTAAATGAAATTGCCAAAAAAGCAAAAATCGCAAAGGCAACCATTTATAAATATTTTGAGAGTAAGGAATTAGTGCTTCATGCCATTTTAATGGATTATCTTAAAATCAGTTTAAACGAGGTAATTCAAAAAGACACCAGAAGTATTGACAAAGAACAGCACTTAACAGCTTTGATATTAAAAGTCAGCAAACTTTCTTATACCGTTTGCAATGAGTTTATAGGTTGGGATTTTATTCGAGAATCTACCAATGCTCAAGGATTTTTGAAAGACCTTTCAGACGAATTAGAAAATCTACTTTATACGGAATTCATCGCTATAGAAGAATTAAATGATGATGAAACTTATCCAGAAAGGTTAAGATTTTTAATCAAAGCCAGTAAAAGTATCATTTTCTCTTTTGCCTTTACATCTGTAAGTGATGCCGATGTAAGAAAGAATTTCATATCCTTCCAAAAGGAAATTTTACCTTATTTAGTGAAGGCTGCTTTGTAGATACTATTTTAATTATTAATTCATTTGATTCTGCAAAAGCAATAAATGACGCTATAAAATAATTATAGTTCATAATATTTAAAGGCGATGAGAAAACTCATCGCCTTTTTTGTGTAATCCGAATCACAAAATTGATTTAAAGCCTATTAAACTTATATACTTTAATTTACATTTGCTGTAGATGAATAAAGATTTCATAAAAACTCTTTTTGATAGGCAACAAAGGGCGCAGGCTATTCCAACCAATCAATCAATTGCAGATTGGGCATTAGAAATTATTGGTTTAATGTTTCCAGAAGCTTCTGATAAAATTTTTAATTCTGATGAAGAGATTTCACAAGAATTTACAAACCTCCAGCATCAGTTAAATAATCTTTTAGATGCAACCCAAGCCTGTAAGGATTGCAATAATGATATTATAGCTGCTCAGTTTTTTGATGATATTCCAAATCTTTATCAAAAATTAAAAAAAGATGTAACCGCATTAAATGACGGCGATCCGGCAGCAAATAACGAATTTGAAGTCATTAGAACTTATCCTGGTTTTTGGGCAATTGCTTTTTACAGGATTGCACATCAATTATTAAAATTAAATACTCCACTTATTCCTAGAATATTAACTGAATTTGCTCACTCAAAAACAGGAATTGACATTCATCCCGGAGCGCAAATTGGTGATTATTTCTGTATTGATCATGGAACAGGCATCGTAATTGGCGAAACTGCCATCATTGGAAAAAATGTAAAATTATATCAAGGTGTTACTTTAGGTGCATTAAGTGTGAGCAAGAATTTAGCTGGTGTTAAAAGACATCCTACGGTAGAAGATGGAGTTGTAATTTATAGCAATGCTACTATTTTAGGCGGGGAAACTACACTTGGTCAAAATAGCATCATCGGCGGTAATGTTTGGTTGACTAAAAGCGTCCCTTCAAATGCCACCGTTTACCACACTCCATCTATAAAAGTTATCGAAAATTCAAATCATCCAATATAATGGCTACCATCATAGATTTAGTTGGAAACACTCCTTTAGTTGAGATTCAGAAATTAAACACTAATCCAAAAGTTAAGATTTATGCAAAATTAGAAGGGAATAACCCTGGAGGAAGTGTTAAAGACCGAGCTGCCTTAAATATGATTAAAAGTGCTGTTGAACGTGGGGAGATTAAGTCTGGAGTTAAATTAATAGAAGCTACCAGTGGAAATACCGGAATTGCTTTGGCGATGATTGCCAGACTTTTCGATTTGGAAATTGAAATTGTGATGCCAAAAAACTCTACGAAAGAGCGCCTACAAACAATGGAAGCTTACGGAGCGACAGTAATTTTATTGGATGATATTGAGAAATGCCGTGATTATGCGGATGAGAAAGGTGCATCTGGTGATTATTTTTTGTTAAATCAGTTTGCTAACGCTGACAATTATTTAGCGCATTATAAAAATACTGGTCCAGAAATTTGGAAAGATACCAACCATAAAATTACCCATTTTGTAAGTTCAATGGGAACAACAGGAACCATTATGGGCACTTCCATGTTTTTAAAAGAGCAAAATAAAAATATTCAAATTGTGGGTTGCCAACCAACAGAAAATTCATCCATACCTGGAATTAGAAGATGGCCAAAAGCTTATTTACCTAAAATATTTGATGCATCGAGAGTTGATAAAATCATTGATATTTCTGAAGAAAATGCCATTCAAACTACTCGCCTGTTGGCTAAAAAAGAGGGAATATTTGCTGGAATGAGCAGTGGCGGAGCTTGTTATGCTGCTTTAAAACTAGCTGCAGAACTAGAAGAAGGATTAATTGTTTTTATTGCTTGCGATAGAGGTGATCGGTATTTGAGTAGTGATTTATTTTCTTCTTGATTAGTCTCGTGATTTTAAAGATTAAAATATTACACAGATTTATTGAGTTTTCAAATACGTAGAGATAGCACTTGGGCTATCCGACATGTTTTAATTTTAATCCTTCCAAAAATCATTAAACCATCATTTTTAAATTTACTGTCTGCCAAACTGTCATTTACCACAAAATTCCTTAGTTTTGCATTCCAAATAAATAGCGAATGTTAGAATTAGATTTACCTTCTAAACAACACGATGAAAATCGCCAAGGAGAAGCCTTAATCTTAGAAAAAAAACAAGGGAAAAATGGAGTAGAACGAAAACTATACATTGAAAGTTATGGCTGTGCTATGAATTTCTCTGATAGTGAGATTGTAGCGTCTATTTTAAGTGAGGAAGGTTTTACTACTACTTCAGAATATGAAGAAGCAGATGTTATTTTCATCAATACTTGCTCTATCCGTGAAAACGCAGAAACAAGGGTACGCAATAGGCTGAAACAGTTTAAAGCTATCAAAAGACAAAATAAAGATTTAGTGATTGGTGTTTTAGGCTGCATGGCTGAAAGATTAAAATCTAAATTTTTAGAAGAAGAAAAATTAGTTGACGTAGTTGTTGGCCCAGATGCTTATCGCGATTTACCCAACTTAATTGCTCAAGTAAACAGCGGACAAAAAGCAATCAATGTTTTATTATCAAGAGAAGAAACCTATGCAGATTTAAGTCCGATCAGATTAAATTCTAATGGAATAAGTGCTTATGTTTCCATTATGCGAGGTTGCGATAATATGTGCTCTTTTTGTGTTGTTCCATTTACAAGAGGAAGAGAACGCAGCAGAGATGCCTATTCAATTGTAAAAGAAGTTCAAGATTTATATAATGAGGGTTACAAGGAAGTAACGCTATTAGGTCAAAATGTGGATTCTTATAAATGGTCGCCTCATCCTCGGTCCTTCTCCAAAGGAAAAGGAAGCGCAGGGCTAGAAAGCGAGCAACAGAACAACAATGCAAATAACTCCCTCTCCTTTGGAGAGGGTTGGGGCGAGCTCCTGTCAACTTCGCCAATCTTTTAGAAATGGTTGCAAAGGTAAGTCCTGAAGTAAGGGTTAGGTTTTCTACCTCGCATCCAAAAGATATTACTGATGAGGTTTTAGAAACCATTGCTAAATATGATAACATCTGTAATTATATCCATTTGCCTGTACAATCAGGAAATTCTAGGGTGTTAGATTTAATGAACAGAACTTATACCAGAGAATGGTATTTAAATAGGATTGATGCCATTAGAAGAATTATTCCAACTTGTTCCATTTCAACAGATGTTATATCTGGGTTTTGTAGTGAAACTGTAGAAGATCATCAAGATACTTTGAGCATGATGGAATTGGTTAAATATGAGTTTGCTTATATGTATTCATATTCTGAAAGACCAGGAACGCCCGCAGCTAAGAAGTTTGCAGATGATATCCCAGAAGAAGAAAAACAACGCAGGTTAAGGGAAATCATCGATTTACAGCAAGAAAATAGTTTTTATAGAGCTCAAAAAAGAGTTGGGAAAACTGAAAGGGTATTAATAGAAGGGTTATCAAAAAAATCCAAATCAGATTTTTGTGGCAGAAGCGATCATAACCACATGGTGATATTTCCTGTTAAAGAAGGATTTAAGCCAGGTGATTATGTGGATGTTTTAATAGAAAGAACAACTACCGCAGTTTTGATTGGAGTAATTGTAGGATAGTATTTAGATTTGAGTAGTGAGTATTGAGACCTATCAAAATTTCAAAAAAGCTTCTCATTTATAATATTTCAATTATAAAAAAATAAAAGACGATTTGCAGATTCTCAATACTCAAATCTCAATACTCATATCTTAAAAAAAATATGGACGTACAAGAAATTAAACAAAGGTTCGGGATTATTGGAGGTTCGCCGCTAATAAACAGAGCAATTGATATAGCCCGACAAGTGGCACCAACCGATATCACCGTAATGATTACTGGAGAAAGTGGTTCGGGAAAAGAAGTTTTCTCACATATTATCCATCAATTAAGTGCTAGAAAACACGGTCCGTTCATTGCGGTAAACTGTGGCGCAATCCCCGAAGGAACTATTGATTCTGAATTATTTGGACATGAAAAAGGATCATTTACAGGTGCGCATGAAGCCAGAAAAGGATATTTTGAAGTTGTAAACGGCGGAACCATATTTTTAGATGAAGTAGGCGAATTGCCTTTAGGCACACAAGCCAGATTGTTACGTGTAATAGAATCTGGAGAATATATTCGTGTAGGTTCTTCTAAAGTTCAAAAAACGGATGTAAGGGTTATTGCAGCTACAAACGTTGATATGTTTGATGCCGTAAAAGCTGGAAAGTTTAGAGAAGATTTATATTACAGATTAAATACCGTCCCTCTTAAAATCCCGCCATTGCGAGACAGAAAAGAAGATATCCATCTTATTTTTAGAAAATTTGTCGCCGATTTCTCTGATAAATATCGTTCTCCAAATGTAACATTAGATGATGGCGCAATACAAGTTTTAATCAATTATAATTGGCCCGGAAATGTTAGACAATTAAAAAATATTGCTGAGCAAATTGCCGTTTTAGAAAAGGACAGAAACATTACGGCTCAATCAATTATCAATTATATTCCAAACGATAATAGAAGTTCTTTCCCAATGCGAGTGAACCAAAACGGTTCAAAAGAAGATTTTTCTGAAAGAGATATCCTTTATAAGGTTCTTTTTGATATGAAAAAGGACATGGTAGAGCTTAAAAAATTGGTGATAGATATTATTAATCATGGTGGCAACGTTTCTAATTATGCAGAGAATAATCCGCAAGTAATTAATTCTTTGTATGAAGATGTGGAAATGCCTGTTAATGAATCTACTTTAACCATTCAGCAGCCTGTAAATTATAACCGCCCAGATGATTATCATATCAACCATCAAGATGTGGAAGAAGTTGAAGAATCACTTTCTTTAATTGATAAAGAGGCTGACATGATTAAAAAAGCATTAAAAAAACATAAAGGAAAAAGAAAGGCCGCTTCAGAAGAATTGGGCATTTCAGAACGTACTTTGTACAGAAAAATTAAAGAGTTAAACCTCAATTAAGCATGAAATTTAAAACATTATTCTTCTTATTTATTCCATTTTTGATGCTACAAAGTGGTTGTGGAGTGTATTCATTTACCGGAGGTTCTATTTCTGCAGGGATGAAAACCGTTTCTGTTATAGTTTTCGAGAATACGGCACAACTGGTTAATCCTAATTTGAGCCAGGCTTTTACAGAAGATTTAAAAAGTCGTATCCGTTCTCAAACCAGCCTAAGTTTTGTTAGGGTAGATGGTGATGCGAATTTTCAAGGAAGAATTACTGATTATACCATTCAGCCAGTCGCTATCCAGGCAAATCAGCAGCAAACTGCGGGTTTAACACGTTTAACAATTACTGTTCAGGTAAAATATGCTAATAAAATTGAGGTTGATAAAAGCTTCGACCAAACTTTTACCCGTTTTAAAGATTTTAATTCTCAGGGCGCTCCATTTACTACACAAGAAACTGCTTTGGTAAAAGATATCAATCAGCAATTAACAGAAGATATATATAACAAGGCTTTTGCCAATTGGTAGGCTTTTTATTACCTTCACCCGTAAATAACTACAAACGTCAATAAAGTGAGTAAACATTTAACCGAAGCAGATAACTTTCTGATTTTTCATTCTAATCCAATAGAAGTTAGAAAAAACCAGCTATCGGAAATCAATTCTTTGATTAATAAATACCCTTATTGCCAAAGTTTACATTTTTTATCAGCAAAAGCTGCCAATGAAACTTCAGAAAAATCTGATTATTTGGCAAATGCCGCAGCTTTCGCATCTTCTAGAGAAACGCTTTTTAATTTTTTAGAAAACACAGCATCATTTGTAAGTTCTATTGTTGATGAATTAGAAGTAATTGAGCCTCAAATTGAAGAAAAAGAAACCATAAACAAAGATTTCGGACAAGCGTTTGGTGTCGATTTAAACCAAATGATTGTAAAAGAGCAGCCTTTAGAAAGAGAGGAAGCTGAAAATTTAGAGGAAGAAACAAGATTTGAGTTAATTTCTGACGAACCAAATGAATTAGAAATAGCAGCAGAAAATAATTTGGCTTTCGCCGATGATGATAATGATATCGAAGTTTCTAATCAAGAAGAATTAGCCGAAACTATAGAAGAAGAAAACGAGACTTTACAAAGAGTGGAAAATGTTGGAATCGAAGATGAAGACATTTTAAGTGAAGAAAATAATCAGGCTTTCACCGAGATTGACGATCAAAATAATTTTTCTGAACCTTTTATCGAAAATGAAATTTCAGAAGAAAATCATCATGATTTAAATAATGATGAAATTAATGTTTTAATTACTGAAAAGATTGAGCATGAAACAACTGATGAAAATATCGGTAATTTAAATCAGGAAGAAAATAATCAAGCTTTCGCAGATATTGAGCAAGAACAAAATACAGAACCTGAAACTATAAGAGAAACATCTGCGGCAGCAAATGACAATGAAAATGAACTGGTTGAAGAAGGGATTAATAAAAATAATCAGGCTTTAGCCGATGTTGAGCCAGTAGAAGATATTGAAGTTGAAACGGCAGAGGAATCATCTGACATCGCAAATAATTATGAGAATGATTTGGTGGAAGATGAGAATGAGGAAAATGAGATAGTTACAAATCAAAATAAATATAATAGCGTTTCCACTGATGCTGAGCCGGTAGAAAATATTGAGTTTGAAATTGCAGAACAACCTTCGGAGAATTCAAATGGTTATAAAGATGATTTGGTAGAGGATGAACCTAAAGAAAATGAAGATGTTGTAAATCAAGAACAAAATATCGAACCTGAAACTATAGAGGAAACAGCTGAACTAGAAAATAAATATGAAAATGATTTAGTTGAAGAAGAGACTAAAGAAAATGAAGTTGTTGTAGATCAAGATGAAAATAATCAGGCTTTAGCAGAAGTAGAACAAAGTGAAGATATTGAACAACAAACTGAAGAAGAAATAGCAGAGATTGAAAATGAAATTGAGCCAATTACAGATGAAACTGGAGTTGATGAAAATAATCAAATCAAAAATAAACCTGAACGGAAATCTTTAGAAGAAATATTATTTGATAGCCCAGTTCAATCAGATTTCTTTGCATTTACAAAAGAAAAAACTCAGGTTAAAGAAACCATTCAAGAAAATATTAAGGAAGAAGAGGCGACAACAGTTTCTCAATACAACGATGATTCTTTGCCTTACACCTTTTTATGGTGGCTAAATAAAACCAGAAAAGAACATTCTTTAAATAATAATCAGCCTTATGTTGTTGCAAAACCTTCCCTACAAAAAAAAGAAAATAAACCTTTTTCTACCGATCCTTTAAATCATCAAATTGCAGAAAATATTTTCCATTTACGTAGTGTAGAAGACGTGGAAAAAAACAAACAAAGTACAAACTTCACAGTTCCTTATGATTTTAGGCAAAAAGAGCATAAAATTATTGAGAAATTTATAAAAGAAGAGCCACAAATAAAACCTCCTGCTGCAAATAAAATTGATACAGAAAATAAGGCTAAAAAGAGTTCTGAAGATGCAAATGAGGTAGTTTCTGAAACTTTAGCAAAAATTTATGTAGAGCAAATGTTATATCATAAAGCATTGGATGTTTATAAAAAATTAAGTTTGAAATATCCAGAAAAAAGCACTTACTTTGCCAGCCAAATAAAATATTTAGAATTAAAAGTTAATTAAATAAAAGTTATGATTACGTTTTTAGTGATATTGGGAATTTTAGTTTGTATTATTTTAATATTACTTATTTTAATACAAAACCCAAAAGGTGGAGGTCTTTCATCAGGATTTTCTTCTTCTAACAATATTATCGGTGTGCAACGTACTGGCGATTTTTTAGAAAATGGAACTTGGGGTTTAGCAATTACCATTATGGTCATCGCCATCTTAATTAACATTTCTGCACCAAAAACTGGCGCAGCCGTAAATTCAGATTCTAAAATTCAAGAACAAATTGATAAAACTGCAGCTCCTGGTGCTTTACCTCAAATGCCAGCAGCAACAGATACTACTAAAAAATAATTAGGTTTATTCCTAAATTAAAAAAGTCCTTTTAGCAAACGCTAAAAGGACTTTTTTATGAGATTTAATTTCTATACTGAATTTTACAATAGTTCAGGTTTAATCTTATCTCTAAAATTTGCAGCAAACTTTTGAAGTTTAGGTTCTATAACCGCCATGCAATATCCCTGACTCCTGTTATTTAAAAAATAATCCTGATGATAATTTTCTGCTGGATAAAACTCTGCTACAGCAGAAACTTCTGTTACTATATCTCTGGAAAAAATTTTCTCAGCATTTAGCTGCTCAATCATTTCTTCTGCTTGTTGCTTTTGTTCATCGCTTTCATAAAAAACAACAGATCTATATTGCGTTCCTCTGTCTGCACCTTGTTGATTTAAAGTGGTGGGATCATGAGTTTTAAAAAAGATAAGTAATAATTCCTGAAAGGAAACCAAATCAGCATTATAACTGATTTGTATAATTTCTGCATGACCAGTTTTGCCAGTACAAACTTGTTCATAGGTTGGGTTTTCTATTTGCCCGCCCATATATCCAGATATTGCACTTTTCACTCCGTTAACTGCGGTAAAAATTGCTTCTGTACACCAAAAACAGCCTCCACCAAAATTTGCCTTTTTAATATTCATAATTTATAAACGATACATTTTAAATTTAGTTTTAATGATTTATCCTAAATAATCATGCCCAATAATATAATAATTTTTACAATTTTGTTTCTTTATAATTCTTAATTGTTCAATAATCTAAATAATGGAAAACAAGCTTTTTACCCTAACTAATAATACAAACATAAAAGTGACCATCACTAATTTTGGTGGCAGAGTGGTTAGTATTTTAGTGAGTGACAAAGAGGGTAATATGATTGACGTAGCTTTGGGTTATGATGATTTAACTAGCTATCAAAAAGAAAATGAGCCTTATTTTGGAGCTATAATAGGTAGATATGGAAATAGAATTGCTAAAGGAAAATTTAGTTTAGATGGAAAAGAATATCAATTAGAAATAAATAATGGCCCAAATGCTTTACATGGCGGAAGCGATGGTTTTCATAATAAATTTTGGAATGCAGAACAGCCAAATAATCATACTTTAATCCTTACTTGTTTCTCTGCCGATGGTGAAGGTGGTTTTCCGGGAAATTTACATGTGAAAGTAGTTTATTCTTTAACTGATAATAATGGTTTACAAATTGATTATTCTGCTAAAAGCGATAAAAAAACAATCATCAATCTTACCAACCACACTTATTTTAATTTAAATGGAGTAGATAGTAATACAGATATTTTAAACCATATTCTTGAAATTGATGCGGATAATATTGTAGAAATTGATGAGACTTCTATTGCTACCGGAAATTTGTTACCTGTTCTTAGTACTGCTTTTGACTTCAAAAACCCAATGGAAATTGGCAGCAGAATTGAAGAAAATCATGAGCAGTTAACATTTGGAAATGGTTATGATCATACTTATGTTTTTAATAAACGAGAAGGCACTTTAGAAAAAGTTGCTTATGTATACAGTCGACAAACAGGAATAAGTTTAGCTGTTTTTACCGAAGAACCTGGAATGCAATTTTATACTGGCAATTTTTTAACAGGAGAAGATAACGATGGAAAGAATGGAAATGCTTATCCGTTTCGATCTGGATTCTGTTTAGAAACCCAACATTTTCCAGATTCTCCAAACCATCCCAATTTCCCTTCTACAGTTTTAAATGTTGGGGAGGTTTACGAAAGTACAACCATTTATGAATTTGGGATTCAGAAATAAAATACTCTAAATTCATAAAATGGAAGAACGACTAGAAAAGTTATTTGAATTTATTTCAAATAACCGCCAATATAATAAAGCTCTCCAGGAACGATTTTACAGTTCTACTATTCTTTCAAACATAAGTAAACAAGATAAAATTATTTCGTTGTTATATGGAGTTGCAAATACTCAAAGCAAACCCAATATTGATAAACTCGCTGAATTTTTTAAGTCAATTTTCATAGACCTAGATTGCTTATCTTCATTCAAAGGATTTATAGGAAAAATTGCCCCTGGAAAACCAATTAATTTTAAAAGTCTTTTTGAAGGAATGAATAATCAGAACGGTTGGGGAAAGAAAACTTCTGCTTTATTTTCTAAAAGCATTTTTCATCTGCATAATGGAGAGTATAATAGAGAATTAAAAATCTGGGATGATGTGCCAGAGGACATAGATAATTTTTATTTACCAGTAGATGCGGTTATAATTGCAATATTTAATAAAATAAAAAAATCAAATTGGGATTTTAATAATATAAATGCTGTTTTAAATAAAAATTACACCGGATATCAAATTGAAATTTGGGATGATTTATGGTTTTGGGGATTTATAACACAAAAAGGTTCTGGAAATGATAGAAAATTTGAATGGAATGTAAATAAATATTGGGCTTTAAAAGACACCGAAAAGGACGAAATTAAAATTGAAGAAATAAGATTAAAAGCCACAGAATTCTTAAAAATTATAGCATAAATTTATTATTGAATTATACTTACTTCGCGACCAAAGCCTCACCTTCAAACTCAATACCTTCCCAACCACTTTCCATAAACTGACGAATGTTTTGATGGTCAATATCATTTGGTGTATTTAAAACAGATTGATAATGTTCTGCAAATAAAGATAAAGTGTCTTCTTTAGTTAAGCCATTCATTTTTGCAAATGTGAATACTTTTGCACTTCCTTGGTTTTGGCTAGGCTCATTAAAAGCATCCCCGTTTTTAAAAGCCGTTGCTGTGTGATTATAATTTTCATCAATGAAAGAAATCACTTCTGAAAATTGTGTTTGGTTATCTTTAAAATTTTTCAATAATGTTTGAATTTTGGGTTTCATTAAATAGTGTTTTTTAAAGTTTTGAATTTATATGTTGTTTTGGGTTAGGGATTGAAGCGGCACCCCGGATTGCCAGCAATTTTAGCTAGCAAACGGAGTATAGCGTAAAGCCCGACCCGCTTTTTTTTTCAGCGGGTAACCCTCAAATTATTCTATCTCCACTCTTTGTATAAATTAATCAAACCGTTTGTAGAGCTATCGTGAGAGTTTACTTCATTATTTTCCTTTAATTCAGGAAGGATTTTACCTGCTAATTGTTTACCCAATTCAACTCCCCATTGGTCAAAACTAAAGATGTTCCAGATGATTCCTTGAACGAAAATCTTGTGCTCATACATGACAATTAACGACCCTAAAGTTTTTGGCGTTATCAGTTTTACCAGAATTGAATTAGTTGAACGGTTACCTTCAAAAACTTTAAATGGAGCAATTTTATCTCTCGATTCTTGATTCTTATCTCCCATCTCTTCTAAAACTTCTTCCTCAGTTTTACCATTCATTAAAGCTTCGGTTTGTGCAAAAAAGTTAGACAAAAGCATTTTATGATGTTCGCCAAGCGGATTATGAGATTTTGCAGGAGCAATAAAATCACAAGGGATTAATTTTGTGCCTTGGTGTATCAATTGATAAAAAGCATGTTGCCCGTTTGTACCCGGCTCGCCCCAAATAACAGGACCAGTTTGGTAATTAACCTCATCGCCATTTCTATCTACATGCTTTCCATTACTTTCCATATCGCCTTGTTGAAAGTAAGCTGCAAAGCGATGCATATATTGATCGTAAGGAAGAATTGCCTCAGTTTCTGCCTCGAAAAAATTGTTATACCAAATTCCTATTAAAGCTAAAATAACCGGCATATTCTGTTCGAACTCGGCAGTTCTGAAATGGTTATCCATTTCATGTGCACCGGTTAATAATTCTTCAAAGTTTTCAAACCCTATAGAAAGCGCAATAGGCAAACCAATGGCACTCCATAAAGAATAACGTCCACCTACCCAATCCCAAAACTCAAACATGTTTTCGGTATCTATACCGAACTTGCTAACTCCATCAGAATTTGTAGATAAAGCCGCAAAATGTTTTGCAACATCAGCATCGGCAGCACCACTTTCCAAAAACCAATTTCTCGCACTATGTGCGTTAGTCATGGTTTCTTGAGTGGTAAAAGTTTTGGAAGCCACCAAAAACAAGGTAGTTTCTGGGTTTACTTTTTTCAAGGTTTCTACAATATGCGTTCCGTCTACATTAGAAACAAAGTGCATTTGTAAGTGATTTTTATATGATTTTAAGCCCTCGGTAACCATAACAGGTCCCAAATCAGAACCACCGATACCAATATTCACCACATCAGTTATCACTTTACCTGTATATCCTTTCCAGGAACCAGAAATAATGGCTTCTGAGAATTTTTTCATCTTTGCTAAAACCCCATTTACTTCTGGCATTACATCTTTACCTTCAAAAATCACAGGCGTATTGCTCCTGTTTCTCAACGCAGTATGTAAAACAGCTCTATCCTCAGTCTCATTGATTTTTTCACCATTAAACATGGAGTTGATTGCATTTTCTAGCTCACATTCTTTCGCCAATTGCATCAATAAAGCCATTGTTTTTTCGTTGATACGGTTCTTAGAATAATCTAAAAATATATCGTTAAAAAGGATAGAGAATTTTTGAAAACGCTCTGGATCTTTGGCAAATAAATCTTTCATGTGCATATCAGCCATATCCACTAAATGGTTTGATAGATACTCGTAAGCTTGCGTTTGGGTAAAATTGATTTTAGAAAGCATGTTTTTTGTTTTTTGGTAAAGATAAAATTTTATTGTCTGAATCTTGATAAAAAGGATTTTAGGATTTTCAGGATGGCTTTCAAACGGCAAATTAAAAATGTTGCAAATAATCCTTTTTATCCAATAATCCTGAAAATCAAGATTCTGATAAAAAGGTTGTAATAATCTTTAATCCTGTAAATCGAGATTCAAACAATTGTCCTTAATAATAAAAATAATCCTATCAATCCTGATACAGATTCAATAAACTCCTATATTTCATTAAATTGCATATCTCTAAATATAAAATATGATAAAGAAACTAATTACAGCTTTATTATTGGTGACAAGTACACAGCTTTTTGCCCAAAATAAAGTTGATGATGTAAAAACATTTACTTTAAAAAACGGAATGAAATTTTTGGTATTGGAGGATAATTCTATTCCAAATGCTAACATGTATTTATTTTATAGCGTTGGCTCCAGAAACGAGCATCCAGGGATTACAGGTTTATCTCACTTTTTTGAGCACATGATGTTTAATGGTGCTAAAAAGTATGGACCTAAAATGTTTGATAGGAAAATGGAATTTAATGGCGGGGCAAATAACGCTTACACCACAGAAAACGTAACTGTTTATACGGATTGGTTTCCTGCAAATGCTTTAGAAACCATGTTCGATTTGGAGAGTGATAGAATTGAAAACCTCAGCATCAACCCGAAATATGTACAATCTGAAAGAGAGGTGGTACTTTCTGAACGCAGTACAGGTTTAGAAAATTCACCTTGGCGCACTTTAGGCGAGCAAGTTAATGCTACAGCTTTTCAAGAACATCCTTACCATTGGAGCGTTATTGGTTACGAGGAAGACATTAAAAACTGGACAAAGGAAGATTTAGAAAACTATTTTAAAACTTATTACGCACCAAATAATTGTACGGTAGTTATTTCTGGAAATGTAAAATTAGCAGATGTTAAAAAATTTGCAGACCAATATATGGCGCCAATTCCCGCTCAAAAACCAGGTCCAAAAGTGCATTTGGTAGAACCCATTCAAACCGGTGAACGTAGGATTACGGTACAAAAAGAAGTAAGTTCTCCTTATATGATAATTGGCTATCATGTTCCTAATTCGAAAGATAAAGATTATTATGCTTTAGACATTTTGAGTTCGATTTTAAGTAGTGGAAATTCTTCAAGATTGTATTCCTCTTTGGTTGATCAGCAACAATTAGCAACCAATATTTTTACAGGTTACGGAGAAAGTTTTGATCCTACCTTATTTCAAATTTATATATCAGCTAACAAAGGAAAATCTACAGATTCTATTGAAAATGCCGTTTATAAAGTTTTAGATAATATCCAAAAAGAAGGTATTACAGATAAAGAATTGGAGAAAATTAAGAATCAGAAATTAATGGAATTTTACAGTTCTATAGAAACCATTAATGGAAAAGCCAACAGTTTAGGAACTTACGAGCTATTTTTTGGCGATTATAAAAAAATGTTTACCGCACCAGACGAGTATGCAAATGTTACTAAAGAAGACGTTAAACGAGTAGCTACTCAATATTTTAAAAAATTTAACAGAACCGTTGGTATTTTGAAAGCAAGCGTAGAAGAGTAAAGTTTAAAGTGAAAAGGTTAAAGTAATAGGTAATAAGTTACAGGTAATAAGAATAAAAGGTTATCAATATTTCTACTCAAATCTAAAATAAAAATGAAGAAAATATTATCAATAACGATGTTGGCAATCTTGATGTTAGCCACATCGATACAAAAAACAAATGCCCAGGCTGCTTTTAAAGTCCCGGTTTATGAAAAATTTACTTTAAAAAATGGTTTAACAGTTTACTTAATGGAGCAGCATGAAGTGCCAACAATTAGTATTTCTATGGTGATACCTGCTGGTGCAATTTATGACGGTGATAAAAATGGTTTAGCTTCTTTTACAGCAAACGGATTAAAATACGGAACTAAAAACTTTACCAAACCGCAAATAGAAGAGCAATTAGATTTTTTAGGTGCTTCATTAAATACTTACAGCAGCAAAGAATTTGCTGGTTTATCATCAAAATTTGCAAAAAATGATCAAGATAAAGTGCTTCCAATTATCAAAGAAGTTTTGCTTTATCCAGTTTTTAATCAAGAAGAATTTGATAAAGAGAAAGCCAGGGCTTTACAAAATTTAGTGAGAGCAAAAGAAAGCCCGCGAAATGTGATTAACAATTATTGGGATAAATTTATATATGGCGACCATCCTTATGCAAATCCTATTGGGGGGAAAACCAGTACTTTAAAAGATATTACAACTACGGATTTAAAATCTTTTTATGCTAAAAACTACGTTCCAAATGGTTCTGCAATTGCCATAGTTGGCGATTTTAATCCTAAAACCATGAAGGATAAAATCTCTGATTTATTTAAAGATTGGAAAAAAGGAGAGGCAAACAGTTTAAAAATCGCCGAGCCAGAAGCATTATCTAATAAAGCTAGGGTTTTATTGATTAATAAAGACGATGCCCGTGAAACTACCATGTTAATTGGTGGCAAAGGTATTAAAAGAGATAACCCAGATTTTGTTGCCATTGAGGTTATCAACACTGTTTTAGGAGGCAGATTTACATCAATGCTTAACGATGAATTAAGAGTTAATTCTGGTTTAACTTATGGCGCTAGAAGTAGTTTTTCTTCCTTAAAAAACGCAGGAACTTTTAATGTATCAACTTTTACAGCAACTAAAACTACCGAGCCCACAATAGATAAAGCTTTAGAAGTTTTAAAGAAAATACATGATAAAGGGATTGATGACGAAACTTTAACTTCTGCAAAAAATTATGTGAATGGACAGTTTCCTCCAGATTATGAAACCTCTGGCCAATTAGCGGGTTTACTTACGCAAATGTTTTGGTATGGCTTTGATGAATCTTTTATAAATAATTTCCAGGCTAATGTAAACGGTTTAACATCAGCGAAAGCCAAAGAAATAATTACCAAATATTTCCCTTATGAAAACCTGCAATTTTTATTTGTTGGCAAAGCCGATGATATTAAAAAAATTGTAGAAAAATTGGGACCGGTAACAGTTAAAGAAATTAAGGCCGATGGTTTTTAAACTCTAATTTTATAAAAAAAAGATAAGCCTACGATAAAAATCGTAGGCTTTTTTGTTGGTTGTTTTGTTAATTATTTTGTCTGAATCTTGATTTTCAAGATTAAAGGATAAAAGGATTTCTATATAAGCTGATAAATATTATAACTAGCATACTGAAAATCCTAAAATCCATTTAATCGAGATTCAGACAAATTTACCACCTTGAAATCCTAAAATCCTTTCTATCAAGACTTAGATTAATGAAAATTTTTTAAAATCCTGTTTTCATAAAACAATTATAAACTTGATTTACAATTAATTACAAACTATTTTTATATACTTCTGTAACTTATAGTAAAACAAATGCGTCTATTAAGAAAAACAATTAGAAACTTTTAAAATTTAAAAATCATGAAAACTTTAACCATCAAAACCATTCTTTTAGCATTTGTTGCCATTGTAGGATTTAGCTCATTAACCAAAGCCGACGATTTAAAAGACAGAAACATTCAGTACAGTGTTAACAGCTTTGTAAACAAAATCAAAACTGGTAAATCTGCAGATTTAGCTTCTATTTTATCAGAAGATGTAAAATTTAACATGAGCCGTAACGGAAAAATTATGACTCACGGAAAGAAGGAAGAATTAGATTTCAACAAAAAAAATGCAAACGTTATCCAACAATGTAAAGTTGAAACTGCCACATTAGTAAACACAGAAAATTACAGTTTAGTTAAGGTAAGTTCAATTTATGAAGGCTTTACTAGAGAAGATTTTGTTACCCTAATCAAAACAAAAAATGATTGGAAAATAACAGATGTTACTACCAACTTCAAATAAATAAAATATAACGATTAACCTTAAAAAAGCGGTCTCGAATTAAATTTCGAGGCCGCTTTTTTATTTAAACGTTTTTAAAACTCAGCTTAATTTTTCTTAATTCCTTAATGGTTAAGACAACTTGTTTTGCAAAACCTAAATATCAAATCGTTCTCTCAAAGCTTCAGAATTACTTCTACTACTTGTAAATTTCTGATTTTCTTTATTATCCATTACAAAAACCAAAGCGCCATTAAAACTTTTTCTAATCTCTTTAATATGATTGGTATTAATAATTGAGCTTCTATGAATTCTGCAAAAATTATCTGGAAGTTTCTCTTCTAAATTACTCAAAGTAAAATCTGTTAGATGTTTGCTGCCATCCTCGGTATGCAAAAAAACATATTTATCTTCCGCTTCAATGGCAATAATTTTATCCAAGGCAATCAATAATATCTTATCACCAATTTTAACGGTTAAGGTTTTAATCTCTTTCTTCGGTTTTAACTGATCAAGCAATTCTTGCAAAGGCAAAGCCATTGGTTTGTGAGTTTCCTGCAACTTTTCCATGCTTTTTTCTAAACGCTCTTTTTCTATCGGCTTTAGCAAATAATCTAAAGAATTTTCTTCAAAAGCCTTAATTGCATACTGATCGTAAGCAGTTGTAAAAATAACTTTTGGTTGTTTTTTAATTTTTGAAAGCATCTCAAAGCCATTCATTACAGGCATTTCGATATCTAAAAAAATCATATCAGGTTGGTGTTCTTCAATCAATTTCAAACCTTCCTTCCCATTGCTGGCTTCGGCTATAATATCTACAAAATCATAAGGTTTTAAAAGCCTAATCAAACGTTGGCGAGCTAATTCTTCATCGTCAATTATTATACAAGAAATTTTATTCATATGATGTTGGGATAGTTATTTTTATCAATTTTTCTGGTTCGTTAATAATCTGGAGCGCATATTTATCTCTATATAAAAGTTGCAATTTCTCATAAGTACTTTGTAAACCATAACCCGAGTTTAATTCTGTTGGGAAAGGTGTACCATTATCAGAAACAATTAAAACAATTTCCTTTTCTTGCTTATAGATAATCAAAGTAATTTCTCCACCATCAATTTTATCATTTAAACCATGCTTTATAGCATTTTCTATTAAAGGTTGTAAAATAAATCGAGGAATTTGTTGGTTTAAAGTATCCTCAGCAACATCCAAATTAAAATTTATTCGGTTGCCAAAACGTACCTTTTCAATATCCAAATAAGTGTTCACAATCTCTACTTCTTCCTTTACAGAAGTTAAATTTTCATTTTGAGTATTAATGCTATACCTAAACAATTTAAAGAGTTTCAAAGTCATATCCTCTGCCCTATCTGCATCAATATGTATTAAACTCGCTATCGAATTTAAAGAATTATATAAAAAATGTGGATTTATCCGAGATTGCAAAGTTTGCAATTCCGCCTGGGTTTTCAATTGGCTCAATTTTACAATATCAAGCTCCTTTTCCTTTAACCTTACTTCTAAATTAGTTCTTTGACTTTGATAAACACCAACAATTGTGGTTACCACTAAAGAAATAATCAAATTAGTTAAAAGCTGCCTGGGCTCTGCAGAAACATGATAATGAATCTTTAAAATGTAAGTGTAAAGAATAAAATAACAAATCTCACTGGCAATCGTCATCCCTACCAATGCAGCAAAATAATAAGAAAGCCAAATCAAATAAAAGTTTTTAGGGTTATATTTTGCTCGGTAATTATCTACCAGTTTAATTAAAAATGAAATAAAAGTAGCAATGGTAACACTAAACATAAATGTAATTCCAATATTATTCCATTCTATTTTATTAGTAGAACCTAGATAGAATATGACTAATACAAATGCAACTATAAGTCCTAATTTAATTCCATTAATTGCACATTTAAAAAAATCTTTCATGTTTATTATCTTACCGCTAATTTAAAGCTTATTTTATTTTTAAACTCAAATATCCGCTCAACTGCAAAATAACAAGACGAATGGAATTATTTATTAGACCAATGGAAAACTAAAATTTAAATTAGGGGTTTATAAAAATAATTTGGGCGTTCGGGCAGGCTTTACATTCATACTGCACAAGGCATTAGCCACAGGCCGGTATCCATTGCAATCCCTAACGCAGCAATTAACAATGTTATCATAAAAATTATGACAGAAAATTCTACAACAAATCCTCAGCATAAATCAGAATACTACATAGGCGAAGCCAAATTTTCTCCAATCCCTATGTCTGTGAGTTCACCTGTTATCAAATTAATTGATAAAAATAAAGTAAGGGCAAACGCTGTAGAAGCCATGCACATGCAGGCTCACCAACAAATTGGGATGTTACGTAAACAAGCAGAGTTAATTATGCAACAGGTAAAAGAAATTGAAGAACGCTTAAAAATTTCTGAATTAATTTACAAAGCAGAAATGCGCTTTAAACCTGTTATGGGGCAAATTTATCATCTTTATGAAAAAGAAGAAAAGGGAACATTTTTAGTGAGTATGATTGCACCAAACGAATGGGGACGTTCAAAAGCATTTAGCCGCTTTCTTTCTACCATTCGTTTATTATCAGATTCTACTTGGGATGTTTTAGATAAAGCCTCGTTTAATTTTGAGGAGTTTGAAGAAGCCATTCCATTAAATCAGGATGTTTAAATTGATAACCTTCATTCATTATTTTTGATGAATCAACAATTTTATAATTTCCTTTTTCGGCTATAAACTTTGCCTCTTTACCATATAATTGCTGACTAGCTAAATCATAAAATTCCATCTTTGTGGGATGAGTTGGCGCCGAACCATTAAAAGTTTGATTCCATAAATCATGGTTAATCACATGCTCAATTATACCAATACAATCATCTAAAAGAATTAAATTTACAGGAACCAGCCCATCAGGAATGTTTTCCTTTCCAGCAAAAAATCTTCCCGGATGCCTTTTTGGTCCAATTAATCCAGCCATTCTTATAATCGTTGTCTCAATATTAATAAGATTTTTAAAGATATTTTCTGCCGCAATCATCCTCTTACCAGATTCATCGTTTGATAATTTAAGTGTCTTTTCATCTACCTTATCATTACACTCTTCATAAACCGAAGTTGATGAAATAAATATTATCTTTTTTAAACTAGATTGAGATATAGCTTTAGCCAGAATTTGCATTTTATCGCTATAGTCATTTACATTATCTTTATTTCTGCCAGGAGGAACATTAATAATCAATAATTGAGATTCTAAAAAGGATGAAAAATTGTCATTATCATTTTCCCCAAGTTGTACTAAAAACGGGGCGATTGAATTTACTTTTAACAGATCTAATTTTTCTATTGAGGTAGTCGAACCTTTAATTTTAAACCCCTTATTTATTAAAGAAATAGCTAACGGCAAACCCAACCAACCACAACCCAATATTGAAATTCTTTTAATTGTAAATGTTTCCATATGGCAAAAGTACAAATTAGATTTTTTGGCATTTACTTTGACTATTAAATTGAAATCACAAAAAATAAATTATGAAAACTAATAAATTAAAAATAACAGCATTAGGTTTAGTGGCAGCATTTGGAGTAACGGCAATTATGCCAGCTTGTAATTCACTAACTAAAACTCAAAAAGGTGCAGGTATTGGTGCAGTAGCAGGTGGTACAATTGGCGCTTTAATTGGTAAAAAAGCAGGTAATACTGCAGTAGGTGCTATTATTGGAGGTGCTATTGGTGGTACTGCAGGTGCTTACATCGGTAGAAATATGGATAAGCAAGCTAAAGAAATTGAACAAACAGTTCCTGGAGCAGAAGTTATTCCAGCTGGTGAGGGTATAATTGTAAAATTTGATTCAGGTTTATTATTTGAGTTTGGTAAAGCAACCTTATCTGCTGATGCTAAGCAAAATATAAATAATCTTGCATCATCATTAAATAAATATCCAAATACTAATATTATGGTTATTGGGCATACAGATAATGTAGGTTCAGATCCTTTTAATATGAATCTATCTAGAGATAGAGCAGCATCTGTAAGAACTTATGCAATGGCTCAGGGTGTTGATGCATCTAGATTAAAAACTGAAGGTAAGGGTGAAACTGAACCAATCGCATCTAACGATACTGATGACGGTAGAACACAAAATAGAAGAGTAGAAATAGTAATTGTTGCTAATGATGCCATGAAAGCTGAAGCAAAATCAGCAGCTGGAAATTAATTAAATCAACATAAATTAAAAAAGGAATCTATTTAATTATAAGATTCCTTTTTTTAGCTTCATAGTTTAGAAATTGTCAACGGATTATAAGTTTTAATAAAATTAACAAAATTTATGTTCTTATAATTTGCAATTGTAATACTAAATTACCTTTTTTGTATCAAATTTATTAATCATTATAAATTCATTAATCATGTTTGGAAAATTAAATCAAATAGTAAAAGAAAATGCTACAAAAGATGTTTTCTTAACTGCTGGGATAGCAGAAGGTTCTTTAGAGGCTGCAGTTAATGAAGCGTCTGGAGTAATGGTTGATGTTTTAAAGAATCAGGTTGATGCTGGTAAGGCAAAGGATGTTTTAACTTTCTTTAAATCTAAAAAAATTGGTCGTGAATCTATCGTAAATTTAATGGTTAAGAAATATGCAAATCGCCTAAATAAATATTACGGAATAAGTTCTATTGATGCTCATTATTTATCTACCTCAATTATCCCAATAGTTATGGATAAATTTATTATTGAGATTGCTGAAGAGAAAAAAGATGGTAATAGTATTTTCCCTCTATTGAATTGGTTAAGCGGAAATACAGTAAATTTTGAAAACTTCTTTTTAAGAACAAATCAGTTCAAAATAGCTTAATAAATAAATTAAATATATAAAAAAAGGTGTTGAGAAATCAACACCTTTTTTGTTTAACAGAAACAGCAATTAATCCTCTGGTTCTATAATAATATTATCACCTGTAACAATTGTTTTTATTTTAGCTTCTATTTCATCAGCAAGTTCTTGATTATCCAATAACAATTGCTTTACACCGTCTCTTCCTTGTCCTAGCTTGGTATCGCCATAGCTAAACCAAGAACCCGCTTTTTTTACGACTCCGTATTCTACACCTAAATCTATAATTTCACCAACTTTTGAAATCCCTTGACCAAACATGACATCAAACTCAGCAATCCTGAAAGGTGGTGCGACTTTATTTTTAACAATCTTTACTTTCACACGGTTTCCAGAAACTTCATCGCTATCCTTAATCTGTGCAATTCTTCTAATATCCAAACGAACAGAAGCATAAAATTTTAATGCATTACCACCTGTTGTAGTTTCTGGACTACCAAACATTACCCCAATTTTATCACGTAATTGATTAATAAAAATACAGCAACAGTTAGTTTTACTGATAGTACCAGTCAGTTTTCTTAAGGCTTGAGACATTAACCTGGCATGAAGACCCATTTTAGAATCTCCCATTTCGCCTTCAATCTCACTTTTTGGCACTAATGCGGCAACTGAGTCAATTACAATTACATCAATAGCTCCAGAACGAATTAGATTATCTGCAATCTCTAAAGCTTGCTCACCATTATCTGGCTGAGAAATCAATAAGTTCTCTATATCAACCCCTAATTTTTTAGCATAAAATTGATCAAAAGCATGTTCTGCATCAATAAAAGCAGCTATGCCACCTTTCTTTTGTGCTTCTGCTATAATATGGGTTGCCAAAGTAGTTTTACCAGAAGATTCTGGTCCGTATATTTCTATAACCCTGCCTTTTGGCACTCCACCAATTCCCAAAGCAATATCTAAACCTAAGGATCCTGTAGAAATAAATTCCATGGGCTCAACAGGAGCATCTCCCAATTTCATCACAGTTCCTTTTCCGTAAGATTTTTCTAACTTATCTAAGGTTAATTGTAAGGCTTTTAGTTTATCGTCTTTAACACTCATGTATAATATTTTTAGTATTTATTGTAATTATCGAATTTGTGAATGCAAAATTGCTAAAAAAATTGGTAAAATAAAATTTTATATTTTAAACTTAATCAAGCCGATTGAGATTTCAAATTAATGTGAATAAAAAGCTTTATTTAACTGCTCGTTTTTTTAACTCTTTAGCAATTTTATCCTTCTTTAATTTAATAGATTTCTGTTTTGCTTTCTTAATTTCTTGTTCTTCTTTTCGCTTTAAAGCTGATGGTGTGTTTTGCTGCTCATAATATTTACAAAAATGACTTATGGCACAAATCTCGCATTTAGGATTTCTCGCTACACAAACATAACGTCCGTGTAAAATAATCCAATGATGTGCAATATGAATTTTATCTTGAGGCAAGTATTTTACCAATTGTTTTTCTACAGCTAGTGGAGTTTTTGCAGCAGTAGTCAACCCTAAACGATTTGAAACTCTAAAAACATGAGTATCAACTGCCATTGCAGGTGCGTTATAAATTACGGATGCAATTACGTTAGCAGTTTTACGTCCAACCCCTGGCATTTTCTGTAAATCATCAATATCTTCTGGGACGGTGCCGCCAAACTCGTTCAATAATATTTTAGCCATCCCAACTAAATGTTTAGCTTTATTATTTGGATAACTTACAGAACGGATATAAGTAAAAACTTCATCAACTTCAGATTCTGCTAAAGATTGAGGACTTGGATAACGCTCAAATAATTTCGGAGTAATTTGATTGATGCGTTTATCGGTACATTGAGCGGACAATATTACTGCAATTAGTAATTCAAAAGGATTATTATAATTAAGCTCAGTTTCTGCCTCTGGCTGTTTATCAGAAAAATATTCAACAAAAGCTTGGTAACGATCTTTTTTTAGCATTTATATCAAATAATAGAATCAAAACCATTTGGCTTGTATGCTAGCAACAAAAATCTTTATTGCTTCTGGATAAAGCGCTATCGTAATAAAAACTCCTGCTAAAGCTCCATAAAAATGGGCATCATGGTTAATGCCATCATTAGATTTGCGGCCTGCATAAGAAGTATAAATCAGAAATAGAAATCCATAAATTACAGATGGGATTGGGAACGGAATTGGAAATATAATTAAGGTTGTTAAAGGCGAAAACATTATGAAGCTAAATAAAACTGCACAAACTGCTCCGGACGCTCCTAGACTATTATAATTGAAATTATTCCTGTGTTTAAAAACGGAAGGTATATCACTAATAATCAAACTCAAAAAGTATAATAACCCAAATTGCCAATGGCCTAGCTGTCTTTCTAAATCAAAAGCAAAGAAAAAATAGGAAAGCATATTAAAGATTAAATGAGACCAATCTTTATGGATAAAACCACTTGTGATTAACTGATAAACGTTTTTTCCTCTGGCAACGCTGTAAGGATGCAACATAAATTTGCCATAGGTTTCTTCATTATAAAAAGCGTAAACGCTTGTAACAATGGTAAATATAAATATGATGGATGAAACAGGTGAAGTGTTAAGTATTTCGAACATTATTTCAATTTTAATTCTGTGGTGTTGTTTAATCTGGTAATTGGATACCTTAAATAGGTAGGTTCAAAATAAGGTGAATTTTCATAAACCCAATTTAGTTGTGCTTGTCCGTTATCATTTAACTTGCTATCAGCTTTTTTAGCATCCTCTAAACGCTTTCTTAATTCTGGATTTTTATTTAACAAATCGGCAGCTAAATCTTCGAATACATAATCGGAAAAATGTTCTTTTTGACCTAAAATGCTATCAAAAAAGTTCCATGCAAGAAAAGAATCAGGTGCTTGTGGTTCTAAAGTTTCCATAATGTATCTATTGCTTTTTTGGTCTACTAAAACAACCACATCGCCCTCATAATAGTTAATTTTTGTTTTAACTTTTCTCAAAACAACTTTACTATGCAAATAATGACCTTCAAAAGGTTTAGGAACAGTTTGATAATCATCAATATAACTAGCCTCAACTTCTAAAGTAAAATCTTTAGCCAATTGTTGAGTTTTTACTCCGTTTAGTTTTAATAAATCGATTACTTTTTCCCAAGCTTGAGGTATGATGTAGGCGTAAGGTTTTTCAACTTCTTGGGTAACATCAAACTGATTAAACTGTTTAATATCTTTTGTGAAAGATTTGGTACGATCGTAATATAATCGGCTTTTGCCACTTACTTCACTTGGTTTATGGCCTGCTTCAAAACCTTTAAACGAAATCATATTAAAACTATCTTTATTCAATTTCCAATTGATAGGAAAAGTCTTCTGATTTTGGACTTGAAGATCGGCTTTTGCCTTATTTTCTTTAATCAATTTGGCATCTTTAGTCACCTTATCAATAACAATTTTCATAAAAGCATGAGTCGCTTTTTCACGATCTGCAAATGGTTTTAGCATGTGGGTTTCTGGCATAAAGCCGATGGTATTGTGCAAAGCTGCATAACCGGTGCTGTATCTGGCAATCTCTAAAAATCCTTCAATTCCCCCATCTGGAGTTTCTGTAGGATGATCTACGTATGGAATCATTTCAAAACCCGCTTTTTTCATCTGTTGATACAGATAAGGAACGAATTCTTTGGTACTATAATTTGATAAAATAGGATTTAGTTTGTCTTTTTGGGTTTCTATCAATGTCATTATATATTGATAATCAGCGCCATTACTGGTATGGTTATCTACAAAAATCTCCGGATTCCATTCGTTAAAAATCTTTTGAAATTGGTAGGAGTTTTTAGAATCTGTTTTGATAAAATCTCTGTTTAAATCTAAGTTTTTTGCGTTTCCTCTAAAACCATAACTTTCAGGTCCATCTTGGTTTACTCTTGAATAATTCCCTCTGTTTAAAGCGCCATCAATATTATAAATAGGAATAATACAAATCACTACATTATCTGGAAGTTTATTTTCTACCAAAAGCTCTCTGGTCAAAATCATAGTTGCATCAATACCTTCTGGTTCGCCCGGATGGATTCCGTTATTGATTAATAGAACAACCTTTTTTTGCTGATGAATTTCCTGAGGATCAAAAACCTTTTCTTTTGATAGCACAACTAAATTTAAAGGTTTGCCAATATCGGTTTTACCATAAGTCAGCATTTTAATTTGATCAAAATGATCAGCTAAACTTTTATAAAAATCAATACATTCTTGATAAGTAGCTGTTTTTGTACCATTACTTTTCTCGAAAGGTGTTTGTTGTGCAAATGCCATCATATTGAAGATTAAAAAAAAACTAATTAATAATAAAAGCCTCATCAATTAATATTTTAAAATATCATTAGGACGCAAACTTATCAATTTTAGCTGCTAATTCTCTATCTAAATCAGTAACTATATTACCAGCGTCATGAGTAGAAAGCTTAATAAAAACCTTATTGTAAACATTGGTCCACTCGGGGTGATGATTCATTTTTTCTGCTGCAAAAGCAACCTTTTTCATGAATGCAAAAGCTTCAATAAAATTTTCGAACTGAAAATCTTTAACTAATTTATTATCTTTTTCTATCCAATTCATATTGTCTTTATTTCTTGTTGCAATGCTTTTGGTAAGCTATCAAAAACCAATTTGTACGAATCATCAATCATTTCCTCTAAAAGTTTCTCCGGCAAATTTCCATTGTAATAAATGGTATTCCAATGTTTTTTATTCATGTGGAATCCAGGAATAATTTCTGGATGGTTTTCTCTTAAAATGATAGCCTTCTCAGGATTACATTTGGCATTAAAACTAATAGGGTTATCTAAACTAGAGAGTAAAAAAACTTTATTACCCACTTTAAACACGAGTGTATCATTCCCAAAGGGAAAACTTTCTGTTGCCCCTAACTTATTTAAGGAATAAGTTCTGAGGGTTTCAATATTCATAAAATTATTTGTAGAATAAACCTTTTGGTCCAAAAAGAAATTTAACAGAAACACCTAAAGAGGTGTAAACATCATTATTTTTATTATCAAATATTGTTGGGTCATCAGCATAACCATCTAAATCATCAGTTAGTGTAAAGTTCATTTTATAATTAAACCCTATTACTAATCTAGTTTCTTGATAAGCATCGTATATATTTAAATTGTAACCAATAGTTGCAGGAATTGAAACTACACCACTAAATTCACTTTTTCCTAAATCATTAGGATGTTGTCTCCTAGGGAAAGGAGGGTCGGTTTTTGCTAATGCGGGATTATAATCGCCCACGTTATTAGTTCCACTTATAAAACCTAAACCTAAACTAGCATTTACATTTCTAATGGCATAAAGAAAAGGGCTATAAGAAAAATCTATAAACTGACCAACAGCAACATTCCCTCTAATTTCTATAGAAGAAAATTTAGATATATATGCCCTATTGTGTTTATCAGTACCACCAGTTAATTCTACACTATTATATTCCAGCCCTCCTAAAATAAAGGGAGTAAAATAATAATCTAAAGATCCACCTAAAACTTTGGACTTATTTATAAAGAAAGTTTTTTTTGGCTCAAAACCAGGAATTGGACCACCTGCTCCATAGGTAAGACCTGTAAAACTACTGGTATAACCCCCAGATAATCCAACAGCTATTCTACTAAAATTAGCTTGAGAATAAGCCTTTATCGCTCCAAATAATAAAAGTGTAAGGATTATTTTTTTCAAACTATTTATATATAAGATAAAACTAGAATTCTAATTAATTAATCTATTATTTTGCTTATCAAAATTTAGATTAAGCCATAAAAATATTTTAAATAATCCGTTAATCAAAATTCTTAGTAAATGAAATTTAACTATACTGTTTTACAACGTTTTATATCTTATGTAAAAATAGATACGCAGTCTGATGGAAATTCTAAAAATGTACCTTCTACAGAGAAACAGAAAGACCTTTCAAAAGTATTGGTTTCAGAATTATTAAAAATGGGAGTTTCTGATGCTCATTTAGATGATAAAGGTTATGTTTATGCAACTATACCTTCCAATTCTGAAAAAAAAGTCCCAATAATATGTTTTTGCTCTCATGTAGACACCTCACCAGATTGTAGTGGAGCCAACGTTAAACCCATCATCCATAAAAATTATCAAGGAGAAGATTTGGTTTTACCAGATGATGATTCCATTGTATTAAAATTGAGCGAGCACCCTGATTTAATAAATCAAATCGGAAACAATATCATCACTGCCAGCGGAACAACCCTTTTAGGCGCAGATAATAAAGCTGGCGTTGCTGAAATAATGGATGCAGCCTATCAATTAATAAATAATCCTGAAATTAAACATGGGGAGATAAAAATTTTATTTACTCCTGATGAAGAAATTGGAAGAGGTGTAGATCATGTGGATATTAAAAAGCTAAATGCCGATTTTGGTTATACCATTGATGGTGAAACTTTAGGATCCTATGAGGATGAAACTTTTAGTGCTGACGGGATGCAGATTTTAATAAAAGGAGTTAGCGCTCACCCTGGTTTTGCAAAAGGGAAAATGCAAAGTGCCATAAAAATTGCTTCAAAAATTATTGCTGCTTTGCCCAAAAACAGACTTTCCCCAGAAAGTACCCATCAAAAAGAAGGTTTTGTACATCCTGTAAATATTCAAGGTCAGGTAGAAAACGCTGAAATAGATTTAATCATTCGTGATTTTGAGGATGAAAAGTTGAAAGTTTATGAAGACGAAGTGAAGAATATCGCTTTAAAAATTTTAGAAAATTATCCAGGTGCGACTTTAGAATTTCAGATTACAGTGCAATATCGTAATATGAAAAAAGTGATTGATAAATATCCAAAGATTACAGAGTATGCGTTAAAGGCGATTGAAAGATCAGGAATAAAACCTTTAAAACGCAGCATTAGAGGCGGAACAGATGGTTCTAGATTATCATTTATGGGATTACCTTGTCCAAATATTTTTGCTGGCGAACATGCCTTTCACGGAAAGCAAGAATGGGTATCTGAACAAGATATGCAAGCCGCAGTTAGAACAATAATTAATTTAGCGATGATTTGGGAAGAAGAAGCTTAATTTTAAAAACAAATTATGTCAAAATCTAAATACAACAATCTTTTACATACCAATAATGCAAATCTTGATAAGCTACATCAAATTGTAGTTAAAGCTGTAGAAGAAGAGCAATTACTCTCTAAAAAATTGGAAAGTAATACACTTAACATTAAACTCACTATTGGAGAAAAACTATCAGATAAAGTTGCCACTTTTGGAGGTAGTTGGAAGTTTATCATCATTTTTGCGCTCTTTTTGTGCGGATGGATGTGCCTGAATGTTTTTATCTACTTAAATAAAGGATTTGATCCCTATCCATTTATTCTTTTAAATCTCATCCTATCAACTATTGCAGCAATACAAGCGCCCGTAATTATGATGAGCCAAAATAGAAAAGAAGAAAAAGACAGGAAAAGAGCCGAGGACGACTATATGGTCAATTTAAAATCGGAAATTGAGTTAAGAAACCTTCATGAAAAAATAGATCTTTTAATTACAGAACAGATGAAAATCTATTCGAGATTCAAAAATCACAAATGGATAAAATCCAAACCTTAGATGATCGATTAAAAAATCACCTTAAGAAACCATTAAATTAAAAGCGTGTCAATTCTATGTGCTTGAACTTTTTGAGCAGTTTCAGACCATGAAAAAACCGTGAAATGTCCATCTTGAGACGCCACCATAGCCAAAGAATCTCTTTGATCATAAATAAATTGTGCGGCAGATAAGTGCCTGGTACCACCAACCTCACCTATAAATTTTTCTGTGGCTTCGTCACCATTAATAGGTTCAATATATATTATTGTATCTATCGTTTTACTGTTTTCTTTTCTGGTAATTTTTGCTCCAAAAGTATATACGTTAAAATCTCTACTAATAACCATTGCGCCATCAACCGCGGTTAAACCAGCAATATTTTCAACTTCATTATACAATTTTACACGCCACTGTATTTCTGTAGTATCATTTACATAATCTTCCATTAGCCTAGCTAAAGAACCAAAAGAAGGGTAAACAGGATAACTTAAAGGATGAACAATAGATTTTCTCCAATCTGATGAATGTGGTGGAACTACCAACAAAATACCTCCTTGCTGATGCTTACGCATTGAAACTGCTAATTGAATCAGTACGTTAACACCATTATTCCAGGAACAAGGCGAGTTTAAATCTAGCAACGCCGTTACCACAGAAGGCGAGTCTTTTGCAAAACCAAACTGCTTATCTATAATTTTAATTTCATCACCCTTTAAAATGGCAACATTTGTGTATTTACCAAAACCATATAAACGTCGGTGTTTTATCACTAATAAACCGGGTTCTGATACATCTAATACAAAACAATAATCTGGAATGGTTAAGGTAGTTCCCCAAATATAAATACTACCATTTTCTTCCCAAACACCCAAATGAACTCCTGCCCTTTCTATACCGGGTGCCAGTTTTGTGATTGTATTTGTATTAAAAGGCAACCTAACACCAAAAAGTAAAGGCTCCTCCGCTTCTTCTGGCGATAGAAATGAAATAGAAATCTTAGGAGCTCTTCCTTCCTCTTTTCTTAAACTAGCCCAAAAAGCAACATTTATAATTACTTCTATCGTTTCTCTCTTCGGAATTGAAGCTATTTTTTGTTCGCCTTTTTCCAAAGCAATCGCAATCAAATCTTTAAAATGATCTTCTAAAACTATAGAAGCCGTTTTTGCTGCTTGATAAGTGGTTTGGTTCATGTTTTCCAAATTTAGTTTTTTTGTTTAAAGCAATCAGAAAGAAAATGAAAGAGAAAAGTAATTTTTTTAAGCTATAGTAGATTAGTGAGTTTTTTAAAAATCGAAGTTTATAATTTGATATAATGTATTTTCTGGGCGTTCGGGCGGGCTTTACACTTTATCTTTTTTTTGCCATCTGCATGGTGTAAAAGGCAAAAAAAGGATGTCGTTTCAATCCCTAACGCAAAACCTATAGTGGTTTATAAATAATTTGATAATTTTACCTTTATATATTCAAATCCCTTTTGGAAAAACAGCATTATTATTTCGCTTCCGACTTTCATTTAGGCGCTCCTAATTATCAAAGTAGCAGAGAAAGAGAGCATAAAATTGTTGCCTGGTTAGATTTTATCAAAGCCGATGCAAAAGCGGTTTTTTTGATGGGCGATGTTTTTGATTTCTGGTTTGAGTATAGCACAGTTATCCCAAAAGGATATATTCGTTTACAAGGAAAATTAGCAGAATTAAGTGACGCTGGTATTAAAATCTATTTTTTTAAAGGAAACCATGATATGTGGGTTTTCAATTATTTTGAAAAAGAATTAGGCGCCACCATTATTAGCGATGAATTTATTTTAGAAGCAAACGGGAAAAGATTTTTTCTCCATCATGGCGATGGTCTAGGCGAAGGCGACGATGCTTATAAATTATTAAAAAACTTTTTTAGGAGTAAATTTTGTCAATGGTTATTTGCAAGATTACATCCAAATTTAGGAATAGGAATTGCAAACCATTGGAGCAAAAAAAGCAGATTAGCCGGCAATAAACGCGAAGGCGAAAGGTTTGTTGAGAGAGAAGAAACCTGGGTAAAAGCATATTCTGAATCATTATTTAAAGAACATGGTCGTTTTGATTATGTGATAATGGGTCATCGACATTTTCCCGTGACTATTGATATTGATGACACTACAAAATACATTAACCTTGGCGAATGGGTAAATTTTACCAGCTACGCTAAATTTAATGGAGAAAAATTGGAATTGCTACATTTTGAATCAGAAAATGATGAGGAAACGAAATAATCTCTTATTTCAAACTATAATCGTTTTTATGATGATGTTATCTTTGAAAGTAACAGCTCAGGAATATCAGTTTATCGCTAAAATTGATACTGCTGCAAAAATGGTTAACCTGGATAATTTAGGAAATCTGTTTGTAGTAACTCCAAAAAACGAGTTATTAAAGTTTAATCCACAAGGTAAATTTTTATGGAATTATACCAATAAAACCTTTGGCGATATAAGCCAAATAGACGTTACAGATCCGTTACGAGTAATTTTATATTACGAAGGCTACCAGCAAATTGTTGTTTTAAACAATAATTTGAGTGAAATCAGCAAGTTTACTTTTAATCAAAACCCAAATCAACAAATCACGTTGGTGGCATCAGCAAATAATAATGGCTTTTGGGTTTATGATCAAATAAATAGAGAATTAAGAAAACTGACCAATAATTTTATTGATGACTTAAACAGCGGAAACATCTATCAAAGAAACGGTTTTGATATGCAAGCTAATTTTATGCTTACCGATGACCAATACATTTATATTAATGATAAAAAAGAAGGCATAAGGATTTTTGACCGCTTCGGAAATTTCTTTAAAACCGCCATAATTTTTCCTAAAAACAACTTTGAAGTAAATGATAATGATATCTATTTTATGAAGGATAGTACTTTTATGAAATATAATATCAATACTTATCATCTATCAAAAATTGATTTACCTATCCAAGAGACATTTATTGATGCATCCCTTAGATTTAGCAGATTAGTAATTTTAAAGGAAAATGATATAACTTTGTGGGCTGTTAAAAATGATTAATCTGTTAGTTGACTTTGGGATATTGCTAAATGATCGCAAAAAAGCCATATAAAGTTAATTGCTTTAGATTTTCATAAATTCGGAATTACAGGTTTTTTTGCGTTAACGATTGAAGCGGCATCCTTTTTTCTTTTCAGAAAAAAGATATAGCGAAAAGCGTGTTAAAACGCCCAAATAAATAATTTATTAAGTTTTATTGGTTTAAATTATGGATTTAAATCATTACAAAAGCCACAAGTAAACGAAACCATTCAGTTTACTTGGCTCATTTTTAAAATATATAATGTTAGAGAAATTAGAAGCAATTAAGCAAAGAAGAGACGATGTTGAGATTGAATTGAGTAGCCCAGAGGTTACCCAAGATAGAAAGCGTTTTGCGCAATTGAGTAAAGAATATAAGGATTTAGGTCTTGTTGTTGATCAATATTTTATTTATCGAGATGTGGTTAGCAATATAGATTCTAATAAAGATATTTTAGCCAACGAGAAAGACCAGGAGTTTAGGGAAATGGCAAAAGAAGAATTGGATTTGCTTTTACCCCAAAAGGAGGAATTAGAAGCTAAAATTCGATTAATGCTAATCCCAAAAGAAGAAGGCGATGAAAAAGATGCGATTATGGAGATTAGAGGTGGAACTGGCGGTGATGAAGCTGCGATTTTTGCTGGTGATCTTTATAGAATGTATGTTCGTTATTGTGAAAATAGAGGATGGCGCTGCGAGACTTTAGAAGTAACAGAGGGCACAAATGGTGGCTATAAAGAAGTGATTTTTAAAGTGTTAGGCGAGGATGTATATGGCGTTTTAAAATACGAATCTGGCGTACATCGAGTACAACGCGTACCAGAAACAGAAACTCAAGGAAGAGTACATACTTCAGCTGCATCTGTTGCGGTTTTACCTGAGGCGGAAGAAGTAGATGTTTATATTAATCCTGCGGATGTTGATTTACAAACATCAAGATCTGGTGGTGCTGGTGGACAAAACGTGAACAAGGTTGAAACGAAAGTACAATTGACACACAGACCATCTGGAATTGTGGTGGTTTGCCAAATTGAGCGTTCACAATTAGGGAACCGTGAGCGGGCGATGGAAATGTTAAGGAGTCGGTTATATGAACGTGAGTTGGCAAAACATAATGAAGCAATAGCCAGTAAACGTAAGACTATGGTTTCTACAGGTGATAGATCTGCTAAGATTAGAACATATAATTATCCTCAAGGAAGGGTAACGGAACATCGTATCGGTTTGACGACCTATAATTTAACTGCAGTAATGAATGGAGATTTAACAGAGATTTTAGAGGGATTACAATTTGCAGAAAACGCAGAAAAATTGAAAGAAGGCTCAATTGAATAATAATTTAAAATAAATTTTGGAGTTAGAACCTTTTGTCTATATTTGCACTCCCTAACGCAATGTAAGGGGAAAAGATTGAAAATTTAATAAAAGTTTTTAACCAACGGAGTGGTAGTTCAGCTGGTTAGAATGCCTGCCTGTCACGCAGGAGGTCGCGGGTTCGAGTCCCGTCCATTCCGCTAAATACATTTTAAAAATGTGAAAAAGCCTTCAAATCATATGATTTGGAGGCTTTTTTGGTTTATGAGCATACCAAATTATTCAAATTTCACAAAAAAAGGGAGTAATTCGCGACTAAAATATTTTTCTATTAAACTTAGTTATCGAACTATATGCGAAGGGTGCATAAAAACTTAGTATAAAAATAATTACGCAGATTCTTTTCATCGGTTTAAAATTTAAAGCTGATATTAAATTAATTATTTTGACGAGTTTGTTTGTCTTGGATATTTTTTAAAAGAGTAGCCATCTCATTCACTTTTTGTGGATTTTTTTTACTGAGATCATTATTCTCCCCTATATCATTTGCCAAGTTATACAGTTGTGGTTCTTGCTGTAATCCTACAGCTATGTCTTTATTCGCTAACCAATCTGGCGTTTTCTTAGTTTGTGGGGCTATATATTTCCAATCTCCATCTCTTACGGATAATGTAAAAGATTCTTCCAACATAGTTTTCCTACCTACTTTTGTATTTCCCATCCAAGTCGACAACATATCGAAACTATCTGGTGCATCTTTACCAGTGACTTTTTGATGAGTCAGATTTGCTAATGATGAATACAAGTCTACTTGGTTTACTAAAGCATTACTTAATCCCTTTTTTACCATTTTTGGCCACCATACAATTGTAGGAACTCGTGTTCCAGCTTCATAAGCGCTATATTTTCCTCCTTTAAACGGTCCGCTTGGTTTATGCTTGCCAAGTAGTTGTGCTGCCTTATCATAATAACCATCGTCTATTACAGGTCCATTATCGCTTGTAAAGATTACTAGTGTGTTTTCATCAAGACCGTTTTGCTTTAAAATTTCCATCACTTTACCTACGCTCCAATCCATTTGCACAATTGCATCACCACGAGAACCCATTTTTGTTTTACCTACAAATTGTTTATTAGGATCTCGGGGAACATGAATATCTGTAAATGAAAAATATAGGAAAAATGGGTCTTTTTTATTTTGACTGATGAAATTTTTAACTTTATCAATTAAAACATTTGCTATTTCTTCATCTTTCCAAAGTGCAGCTTTGCCACCGCTCATAAATCCTATACGGCTAATGCCATCAATTATGGTATTACTATGTTGCGTATCACCTTTAAATTTAAGCAAATTGGGTTCCTCTAAACCGTTAGGATAGTAATTTAAATCTTTGCTGTAATCTACTTTAATAGGGTCTTTAGGATCCAAGTTTACAACTCTACGGTTCTCAACAAAAACACATGGCACACGATCTAATGTGGCTGGAACCAAGAAAGAATAGTCGAAACCTATCTCTAATGGTCCAGGTTTAATCTCTTTGTTCCAATTGATTACTCCATCACCCAAACCTAAATGCCATTTACCAATAACGCCTGTTTTGTAACCTGCTTTTTGTAACATACTTGGCAAAGTGGCTGTTCCTGGTCTAATTAGCAGTGGTGCATCTCCAGGTAAAATAGCTGCATTATTTCTAAACGCATAACTCCCTGTAAGTAATGAAAAACGTGATGGTGTGCAAGTTGCAGCTGTACAATGTCCATCAGTAAATCTCAGGCCTTCATTTGCAAGTTGGTCTACATTAGGTGTTTTAACTTCAGTAGCGCCATAGCAACTAACATCACCATAACCCAAATCATCAACATAAATTAAAATTATATTTGGTTTTTCCGAAGTCTCTTTTTTAGCGCATGCACTAAGCACAACAACTAATAAACATAAAAAATGAGTTATATATTTTTTCATAAAAATAAATTATAGTTCAAATTTTTTGATTCTCAATATTGGTAAGCAGGCTATTTATTATTTATAACTCACAAATATTTTAAGTTAAATACTAATTCAACATAATACCAGCAGTTTAATAAATTAAGTGGTAACGTCTTAAAAATTTTTGGCCCAATTAAATGCGGCATTTCATAGAAGGTTTAAAGTTTTTTTATTTAACCTTCATTATCTTTTTTATTCATCGTTAAAAATTGAACCGATTAACGATTTACTTATTAATCTACACAAACTAAGCATAATCATTTCAAATAGAAATGAAACTACATATTTGATATGATTTTGTACAAAATTATTACTTTACTAATGGGTTTATAGGTAAAATTGAACAACCAATTATAACATCCTTTTTATGAAGAAAATTTCGTTTTATCTTATTTGCTTTTTAATCCTTTCAAATAAAATATTTTCCCAGCAAGTTCAAAAAAAGCCAAATATTGTTTTCATCTTTTCAGATGATCACGCCTATCAGGCAATTAGTGCTTATCAAAGTAAATTAGCCCAATTGGCCCCAACTCCAAACATAGATAGAATAGCCAATGGCGGAATGCTTTTTAACAAATGTTATGTTACAAATTCCATCTGTACACCTGCAAGGGCGACCGTACTTACTGGCACTCATAGTCATATAAACGGAGTTAGGATACTTAGCGATTCTCTAGATACGAAACAACCTACTTTTCCATCTGTCCTCCATCAAAACGGCTACCAAACAGCTATTGTAGGTAAATGGCATCTAAAATCAGATCCTCAAGGTTTTGATTATTGGGACATTCTTCCAGGTCAAGGAGAATATTATAATCCTGAATTCATTAATTCTAAGGGACAATATAAAGTGGAGGGTTATGCTACCAATATCATCACGGATAAGGCTATTGATTGGTTAGATAAAAGAGATGAAAGTAAACCTTTTCTATTGATGATCAATCATAAAGCTCCTCATCGCCCTTGGCAAAAAGGACCTGAAAGATTAAGTTTATATGAAGACACTACTTTTCCTGAGCCAGAAAATCTATTTGATACTTATGAAAATCGCGGTGATGCTGCTAAAACTCAGGAAATGGAAATTTCTAAGTATATGCGAGTTGGAGCAGATTTAAAAGTTTTTACTGAAAAAGGTGAAGGGGCTGGTTTTTATAAAAGACTTAATCCCGAACAACGTAAAGCCTGGGATGACGTTTATGCACCCATAAAAAGAGATTTTTTAAAATTGAAACTTGAAGGAGATGCACTTACCAAATGGAAATATCAACGCTATATGCGTGATTATCTTGCAGTTGTGCGCTCTGTTGATGATAATGTTGGGGTAGTGTTAGATTATTTAGAAAAAAACCATCTTACAGAAAACACAATTATTGTTTATAGTTCTGATCAAGGCTTCTACCTTGGCGAACATGGCTGGTTTGATAAGAGATTTATGTATGAAGAATCTTTTAGGACACCATTATTAATTAAATGGCCAAAAATGATAAAGGCAGGTTTAGTGAATAATGATTTGGTTTCAAACCTTGATTTTGCCCAAACTTTTATTGATGTTGCGGGAGGAAAAGCCCCAAATGTAATGCAGGGTTTAAGTTTAGCTCCATTATTTAAAGGACAAGCTCCGAAAGATTGGCGACAAAGTCTTTATTATCATTATTATGATTTCCCGGCTCAACATAGTGTACAACCTCATGAAGGAGTGGCAACCAAGAAATATAAACTCATTCATTTTTATAGAATTGATCAGTGGGAATTATATGATCTTGAAAAAGACCCTCATGAAATGAAGAGCGAATATTCAAATCCAAATTATGCTAGTGTTGTAAATAAAATGAAACAAGAACTAGAGAAATTGAAACATCAATACCATGCAGAGGATACTAATAATTTTAAAAAATCTGGAAATAAATAAATATATGAAACATAACTTTTTAGTGAATTTTTCTTTCGCTTTGCTATTATTAGCGTCTACAATTAGTAAGGCACAAAGAATAGACCCCAAAACTTTAAAACCCCTTTCTGAATTCAAACAGTTTCCTGCTGGCTCCCACTATCAGGATCCTAAAATTTCTCCTGATAAAAGAGCGAATGAAGTAATCAGCTATCTTACTTTTGATGAGAAATTAGAACTTACTGGTGGTTATTTAAAATTCTGTTACCCAGCTGTTCCACGCTTAGGGCTAAGGGCAGTCACCATGGCCGATGCTTCACAAGGAATTAGATTAACTTCCATTGAATCTAAATCACAAAGCGTTTCATTTCCTGGTATGCAGGCACTTTCTGCAACATGGAACATAGGAATTGCGAAAAACTTTGGGCAGAGCATTTCTGAGGAATGTAAAATACATGGTGTTGATATCTTGCTAGGGCCTGGAATTAATATCCAACGTCTTTCTGTAGGGGGAAGAAATTATGAGTATATGGGAGAAGATCCAATGCTAACTTCAAAAATTGCCGTTAATTATATCCAAGGATTACAAAGCCTGGATGTAATTGCTACCGCTAAACATTTTATTGCTAATGATCAAGAATTTGCCAGACACATTGCAAGTAGTGATCTTTCTGAGCGTACATTAAGGGAAATCTATTTATTACCTTGGGAAGCCGCAATTAAAGAAGCAAATGTGCAAGCCATTATGACGGGGAATAACCTCACCAATGGGATTCCGAATTCAATGCATAAACCTTTGCTAAATGATTTACTGAGAAAGGAGTTTGGTTTTACAGGAGTTGCTATGACTGATTGGCAAAATTCAAATTACCATATCAATTCACAAAATTTAGTTGCGCCTTCTGGTCTTTCTTTGCTGATGGCTGATAATGAAACTTTTGCCAAGTATATTAAAGATTTTATCGCAAAAAACCCTTCAAAAAAAGCATCAATAGAGGCTGAGTTAAATCATATGATTTATCCCAATATATATACTTTTTTTAAAAATGGAATTTACGATAGATATCCCCAAGATTTAAAATATAAAGATAAAACCATTGCACACCAAGGTTTAGCACTACAATGCGCAGAGGAAGCGATTTGTCTTTTGAAAAACAATGACAACATCTTGCCAATTGCAAAAACTAAAAAAATTCTTCTTACCGGAGAGGATGAAATTCATAGTGGCTCTGGAAGTGGATTTGTGGAAGGATTTAATCATGTTGATTTTCAAAAAGGATTAAAATCTATTTATGGCGATAATTTAACTTGTAAAGTGGAAGCTACTGATGAGGAAGTTAAAAATGCTGATATCGTTTTATATCGATTAAATAAGGAATCAGGAGAAGGTTTTGACATTCCTTTTGATGAGCCAAAAAAAGCCATAAAGGATATCAAACGCTTGAGCGAACTAAATCCAAATATTGTGGTTCTAATCAGCTCTGCAAATGGACTACCTATGCCATGGTTAAAAAATGTAAAAGGTATTTTATGGACATTTATGTTGGGTCAGGAAAGAGGAAATGCACTTGCATCAGTGGTAAGTGGAAAAGTTAATCCATCTGGAAGACTTCCCTTTACACTCGAAAATGATTTTAAAGATTCACCAGATCCTGATTTTAATTTCTTGGGCGGCAAACCATTTTGGCATGGTAACAATAATTTTTACAAAGCTTATTGGAAAGGGGAAGAACCTGATAGCAAGAAGGAAATAGCCAAATACGTAAAACCTCAAGAACTGGTTCATATTCCTTATGAAGAAGGTGTTTTTGTAGGTTATAGATGGTATCAGAAATATAAGAAACCTGTGTTATTTCCTTTCGGTTATGGGTTGTCTTATACTACATTTCAATATACAAACCTTAAGTTGTCTAGTGAAAATGTCAAAAAAGATGAGGCATTAAATGTGACAGTAGATATCCAAAATACTGGAAAAGTAAATGGATTTGAAGTGGTTCAACTGTATCTATCAGATTTAGAAAGTAGCGTAGAAAGACCATTAAAAGAATTGAAAAATTTTCAAAAAGTCTATCTTAAAAGTGGCGAAAAGAAAACACTAACGTTCACAGTCAATACTAAAGATTTGTCTTTTTGGGATGAACAAAAGCATCAATGGAAAGCAGAAGCAGGAAAATTTGATGTTTTGATGTCAGACTCTTCGGAAGGATATAGATTAAAAAAGACTTTTGAATTGAAGTAATAATCACTAATCTATCACAGGTTTATTTAAAAAGCTTTAACAAATGTTAAAGCTTTTTTTTATTCTCTTTTAATTTTTCCTGAGGTTCGTTTTTATAAGGAGCATAATAATTCTTAGGATCTTTTTTATAGCCATAAGCCCTATTTCCATTTGGATGTGGCAAAGGCAGTGGATCTTGAGTACGTAGTTCCCATTGCATCATGGCTTGTAATAAATCCATTTGCTCGGCAGCATATTTTCTATTATTAAAAAGATCGTGGATTTCTGCTGGGTCTTTAACCAAATTATACATTTTTCCATTCCCTTGCATATCGTAAATCAATTTCCAATCTCCTTTTCTTAAACCACGCAACATGCCACTTTGTGTCCATGTGTTTAACTCATCAAATTCTTCTTTTCCTTTTACCAAATTTCCGTCTTGAGTATATGGGTCGTATTCTTCTAAATTTGTAAAATGCAAACCGCCATAACCTTGCTGGATGATGATACTAGAAAATTCTTCTTTTGGATACGGCATTTTGGTTAAAATTGGCAAAAGGCTTCTTCCTTGTACACCATCTGGCAAATCAACATTCAATAAATCACAAATGGTAGGCATAATGTCAACATTACTTATATGATCATCTTTAGGTTTCATTTCTGGAACAATTCCTGGTCCATGCCATAACATAGGAATACGAATTAAACATTCTGATACTTCTACTCCTTTTTTTATTAAACCATATTCACCAGTAAAGTCTCCATGGTCTGCAACAAAAATGAAGATAGTATTATCATATTTTTTTTGTTGTTTGAGGTAGTTCACAAAATTCCTGATTTCATCGTCTATCAATCGCATCATCCCATAATAATTACTTCTTATTCTTGGGATGTTTTTTTCAAAATCGGGATAACCCATTCGCTCCATCTCTTTTTGCAAAACCCATTTATTTCCTTTTTCAACCAAAGCTTCCTCACCAACTTTTATAGGAGGCAAGCTTTCTGGCGGAAACATAGAATAATAGGGTTCTGATACCTGATAAGGATTATGTGGCTCAGGAAAAGAAAGGTATAAAAAGAAAGGCTTTTCCTCTTTCATCCCTCCTACCCATTTTTCTGCGTCTTTAACCATACGGGCGGGCTGTTGCATACTTGCCGGAAAAGGAGCTGGCCCTTTTTCCATATAAAAATTAGTGCTTTTTAAAAATGAGCTAAATTTCTTTTCTTCTTCATTCTCTGGTTTTGCAACATCTAGGTGAGAATATTCTTTCCAATAATCCATCTTGCTAGGTTGAAGATAGCTATGGTTTTTACCTATTAATGCAGTACTATATCCTGCAGATTTCATCACCTCATATAAATCGGTTTTAAAATAGGCATCCTTTAAATTCATGTTAGAACGGACATGAGTAGCGCTTGGAAAACGACCCGTCATCATAGAAGTTCTACTAGGAATACATGCTGGAGATGCTGTGTAAGCCCTGTTAAACCATGCTCCTGTGGTGGCTAAACTATCTAAAAAAGGAGTTGTATTTAATTCGAATCCTTCTCTTTTAGATGCATCTGCCCTAAACTGATCTACAATGATGAGAACAATATTTGGTTTGGAGGTTTTCTTATTTTCTTCATCTATTTGCCTAGCAAATAAGGAGTTACTACTAAACTGCATTAAAATTAAAACAAAAAAGTATAGCTGTTTTCTTCGCATTGTATCTCTTTTAACTATTTCAAATTTTTTAATCTTCAGATTGAAGCTCTTTTTTTCCTCCCAAAGAAATGGCAAATTTTGAAGGAATTGATACAGAGAGTTTTTTAATAATTTCCTTAGAACTTGTTTTTTGAGAAATGTTCTTATGCTCATAAGGATCTGTACTGTGATCATATAGCTCATCAGAGCCATCAGGGTAGCGTATATATCTATACCTTTCATCCCTTACAGAAGAATAGTTTTCTCCGTAGCAACTAAAACCTGGTGTATTCCATTTAAATTTTGGATTGTTAAAAATTGGAACCATACTATTCCCATCTAATTTATGATTGGTTGGTTTTAAGGAACAATATTCTATAAGCGTAGGATAAATGTCTACAAGACTTACTGTTTGAGGTAATACATATGCTTTTTTGTCGGGCATTCTGATTAAGAAAGGCACTTTATCAGCTTGCTCCCACAATGTTGCCTTCACCCAATGGTCTTTTGTTCCATTATGAAAGCCATTATCAGAAACAAAAATTACAATAGTATTTTTACCATACTCACTATTATCTAATTCTTGTAACACTCTTCCAACATTCCAATCTGCAAATGAAGTGTTGGCGCAATAGCCTTTCATCATTTTTAACCAAACTTCCTTTTTAGAAAGCCCTTCTTTACTATATTTTTTCATAGAATCCACCAACTCTCTTCCCATTAAAGGAATATCATCTAAATCGTTTTCTAAATATCCCGGCGGCAATTTTATATCCTCATCTTTGTATAAATCATAAAATCTCTTAGGAGCAGTATATGGAGAGTGAGGTCTAAATAATCCATAATACATAAAGAAAGGCTTATCATGTTTCTCTTTAAAAAAATCTATAGCAGCATTGGCATTTCTTACGTCGGGAAAATCAGTATCAGGACCAGTCCAGGGTTTGATAGAAAACCATTGAGTTTTGGCATACCAATATTCCTTTTCTGCAAATGGCCCAAATCCACCTTTCATCACTTTATTATCAAACATCTCTTTTTCACGATTCCCATTAATTTCTACATGGAAAATTTTTCCTCTTCCCCAAGTTGTATAACCGCTTATCTTGAAAGTTTCTGGCATTACCTCGGTTTTAGATAACAAACTAGAATTCCATGTATTTTGGTTGTTGAAATAAGCACCTGTATGATACGCAGCAATTCCCGTAAAAAAAGAAGTTCTGGATGGAATGCAAACAGGAACCGCACATACTGCATTAATAAAATTTAATGATTCTGATTTAAGTTTATCAATATATGGCGTTTTTAAAGGAGCATAATCTTTAAGAATACTCCAGGTGTTCATATCATCTACCACTATAAAAACCACATTTGGACGTATTTTATCTTGGGCTTTAATCATTAAGGACAAAAGCATTATCCCCAAAAAAACATAGGTAATTTTCATATTATTGATTTATAATTTTATGATTCGGTTGTATAATGGTGTTTCTAATTATTCAATAAAAATTTAAAAACATAAGGAAACAAATCTTTTATTCTAATATTTCAGCTTTATTGTCTTGCTCCAAAAACTCTGAAGGAGTTAATTTAAACTGATTGTAAAAGCATTTTGAGAAATAGGAATGAGAATTAAATCCTACCATGTAGCCAATTTCTGAAATGTTATAATCATTGGTAAGCAATAACATTGCTGCATGTTTTAACCTCACTAACCTAATAAATTCATTTGGTACATGTCCAGATAATGACTTCAATTTTTTATGTAGGCTAGAACGGCTCATTGCAACTTCTTTACTAAGCTCTTCTACGGAAAGTTGTGGATCCATAATTCTATTCTCTATAATTTCAGTTATTTTTTCGAGGAACTTTTTATCCTTAGTGTTATTGGTGAGCGAGTCGGCTTTTATAAACGGCTGATCGGTAAATTTCTCCTTTAAACGGGCGTGAGAATCCATCAGATTTTTTATCATCGCGGTAACATGCTTCCATTTAAATGGCTTAGTAATGTATGCATCTGCACCATTTTCTATCCCTTCAATTTCAGATTCTGAGTTTGCTCTTGCTGTTAAAAGTATCAGAGGAATATGACTATAGTCGATGCTATTTTTAACATTTTTACATAATTCAATACCATCCATTTCAGGCATCATCACATCAGAAAGGATTAAATCAATATTGTTTTCTTTGAGTAACTTCAATGCTTCTAAACCGTTGCCTGCCATAATCACCTTGTATCCATCTTGATGGAGGCTATGATTGTAAAAATCAATTAAAGATTCATCGTCCTCCACAATCATAACAGTTTGTTTGTCATTGCTTTCTTCTTCCTCAATAACTAAAATAGTTTCATCTGCTTCGACTTTAGATAGATCTAAAACTTGTTCTGTATATGGAATAATTACACTAAAAACTGTGTTTACATTTTGAACGCTAGTTACATCTAACCTGCCGCTGTGTCTTTCTGTTAAAGATTTAGCAAGCGCAAGACCAATACCTGTACCTCCCAAATTATTAAATTGGTGAGTACCATCTGATACTTTAAAAAATTTAGTGAAAATATGACCAATTACAGATTCTGGTATGCCAATTCCATCATCTTCAATATTTACTTTAAAATACTGCTGCTTATCATCTTCCTCATAAGGTTCTTGAATACTTATTTTCACTTTTGTTCGGGTGAATTTAAAGGCGTTAATCAATAAATTATTAAAAATCTTAGTTAAAGCTTCTGGATCCGCTTTAATAATAAGACTACTTACTTTGGTGCTTAAAGTAAATTTTACGCCTTTTTGGTACTGAATTGCTGAAAATCTGGAATATATAGATTGAATTAATGAGACCAAATCCACCTCTTCTTTATGAATTTCATAAATATCACTTTCCACTCTTCTAAAATCTAAAAGCTGATTGACCAAAGTCAATAGTCTATTAGAATTTTCATCCATTACATTCAGTTGTTTTTGAATCATGGGTTCCCATTTTTTTATTTCTAGCAATTTCTCTAAAGGTGCTGTGATGAGCGAAAGTGGTGTTCTAATCTCATGTGCCATCGCAGTAAAAAATTCTATCTTTTGGTTATAGAATTCTTTTTCCTTTTCCACTTTTAATCTTTCTAATTTAATTTCATTCCTTTTTAATGCTTTATTAGTTAAGTATTTTCTAATTGCGATAAAACCTGCTATTGTAAATATGATATAAATGAACAAAGCAAATAAGGAACTGTAAAATGGTGGCTTTACGGTTACAGATATTTTAGAAATAGGTACATCCCAATTATGTTCATCTGTAGAAGCTTTCACCTGAAAAGTATAATCTCCTGGAGGTAAATTTGTAAATGTAGCTTTACGTTGGTCTCCAACATAATTCCAATTTTTATCAAACCCATCTAATTTATAGGCATATAAAATTTTTCTTGGGGCAACATAGCTTAATGCGGCGTATTCGAAACTGATAACACTCTGATTGTTAGAAAGTTTTATAGACTCAGCGAATCCAATGGGGCTTTTCAATGGACTATCTTCATCATTCACTTTTACATCTTGATTAAAAAGCTGAAAATTGGTGAATGCTACGTTAGTTTTAATGTTAGATTTTGTTATGCTATCAGGATAAAATGCATTAAATCCTCTGATACCTCCAAAATATAATTTCCCATCAGAAGCTTTGTAAGCTGCAGAATAATTAAACTGACGGCTCTGCAAATAATCCCAATTGGTAAAATGCTTTACGATTTTAGAAGATGGTTGAAAACTGTATAAACCATCATTTGTAGAAATCCACAAATTATGTCTGTTATCTTGTAAAATTCCATAAATAACATTTGCATTGATATCAGAACGTGAATCAAAAGCCGAAAATTTATGCGTTCTTAAATCCAGCTTATTTAAACCTCCACCATCTGTACCTACCCACAAATTACCTTGATAATCATCAAGCATGCTAATGACTTTATTAGAACTAATGGAGCCTTCTTTTCCATCTGCAAAAAAATGCAGCCAATCTCCTGATTCTTTGTTGCGACCAATAATTCCAGAATCGTATGTGCCAAACCACATGTTTTGAGCGGCGTCCTCATAAATACTGTAAATACAGTTTACAGCCAATCCCATCTCCTTTATTCTGGTGAAATCTTTTGTTTCTTTATTAAAGAGATTTAATCCTTTGACAGTTCCAACCCAAATATTTCCTCCTAAATCCTGATATATGGAATAAATAGAATTATTACTGATAGATTTTGGATTTTTAGGATCGTTTTTATATTGAGTTACTTTACCAGTTTTTGGGTTATAGATATTTAAGCCTCCTGTAAAAGTTCCAATCCAAATGTTTCCCTCATTATCTTTAAAGAGTGTATGTATGTTGTGATAAGATAAATTCTGCTGTTTTGAATCAAAAGGATAATGCTTAAAAGTTTTATCAAAAGAATTAAAATAATTTAATCCACCATCTTCGGTACCTACCCAAAAATAACCTGGCTTATCTTCTAAAAAACTGCTTACTGCACTTCCAAATAATGATTTTGGTTCTTGGGTTGGATAATATAATTCAAATTCGGAACCCTTTTCTTGAAAATAATTAACCCCACCAAAAAAAGTACCTACCCAAACTCCCCCTTCTCTATCATGAAAGATGGAATAAACCGCATTATCACTGATGCTTAATGGATTACTGATTTGATTAGTAAAAGCTTTAAATTCTCCGGTAGCAATATTAAGAACGTTCAAACCTTTTTCTGTCCCAATATAAAGCTTATCTCTTTTTGGCTGATAAATGGATCTTACAATATCATCATTGATTGAGTTTTTACCTTTATTATATATCTTAAAGGTGTTGTTTTTCTGATTATAAAAATCCAATCCTCCGGTTAAAGTTCCTGTCCAAATATTACCATCCAAATCAGAATAAACGGTAAGTATAAAATTATTACTGAGACCCGAATTTTCTGTTCTAAAGTTTTTGAATTTAAAGTTTGATGTATTGAGTTTATCTAAACCATTACCAAATGTGGCTATCCATAAATTACCGGATTTATCCAATGCAAGCTTTCTGATTTGATTGGAAGATAAACCTGAATTTTGACTTGTAGCCTTAAAGTTTTTTAATTCTTTTGTTTTAGGATTGTATCTATATAATCCATTACTTTTCGTAGCAATCCAAACGATGCCTTTACTATCCCTTACAATATCAAAAACTAAGTTATTTTTAAGTGGCTTAAAATCTTGGAAAGATTCTTTTTTAAGATTTAATATGGAGACGCCTGATTCTGTACCTAACCAAAAAGTTTCATCGTCAAATTTTAAAATGCTATGTATAAAATTATCACTGAGGGAATTTTTATTCTGCTTATCAAACTGATAGGATTTGAATTGATAGCCATCAAATCGACTAATTCCGTTTTTAGTGCCAAACCACATGTAGCCCTGATCATCCTGAGTGATTGACCATACAGTATTGGACCGCAACCCATCGGCTACAGAATAATTTCTAAAAACAATTTGATCCTGCGCTTTAGCTACAAATGCCAAGCAGCAAATTAAAATCAATAAAAAATTAGGCTTTATCTTAAAATACATTCACATTAATTAAAGATTCAAATATTATCCATCTTCTTTTTTTGCTTTAGCGTTTTTATTAATTACCGGAACTTCTGCATTCACTTCTGTCCTCCAATCATCAAGCAATTTTTTAAGTTCTTTAGTTTTGGCAGGTAATTCTTTGGCTAAATTATTCTTTTCACTAATATCATTCTTTATGTTGTAAAGTTCTAAATGATGATCATTATAAAATTCAATTAATTTAAAATCTCCTTTTCTAACAGCACTACTCATTTTATTAGTCCATTGTCCGGTTTCTGAAGGATAATGCCAGAATAGAACGTCTCTATCTAATTTTTTATCATTTACCCATAATGGCAATAAATTAACTCCGTCCAACAATTCTTTCCCTTTAACATCGGCACCTGCTGCACTGGTAAATGTTGGATAAAAATCAACACTACTAATAGGTGTATCATTTACTGTTCCCGGTTTTATTTTCCCTGTCCATCTTACAATGAGTGGCTCTCTAATTCCACCTTCATACAACCATGACTTTCCTGCTCTTAAAACTCCGTTATTACCTGTTTTGGCTGGCCCACCATTGTCTGAAAAGAATACTAAAATAGTGTTTTCATCTAAATGATTTGCTTTTAAAGTTTCCATAATACTTCCAACTCCGCTATCAATACGCTCTAGCATGGCGGCTAGGTAAGGGTTATCTACATTCTTGCTATTATGGTTCGGGTTTTCCTTCCCATAAAGTTTTTCAGCAGAACCAGCCCCATACTTTTTATCAAATTTTTGTTTGTATTTATTTACGATACTCTCAGGTGCATCTAAACTTGTATGAACACTGTAGTAGGCAAGATAGAGGTAAAAAGGTTGATCTTTATTTCTCTCGATATATTTGCATGCTTCTTCACTTTGTCTATCAGTTAAATATTCATTCTCTTTACCTGTTGGGAATGTACTTATTTTATCATATGGAAAAAAGTAATCTCCATCTCCAATATATTTGGTTTCAGAACCGATAACCTCGTCAAATCCATGAGCTTTAGGCCCACCTTTATTGGTGATGTAATCAGTATCTAAATGCCATTTACCTATAATGCCCGTATGGTAGCCAACTTGCCCCAAAGCTTCATTTATAGTAAAATACTTTGCGGGGTCCAGCCATCTATCTGTTTTTGCCGGTAAAAAATCTGTTATCCCAACTCTTGCAGGGTATTGCCCCGTCATTAAAGCTACTCTAGAAGGAGAACAGATTGGTGCCGCTACATAAGCTTGGGTAAAACGCATACTTTGAGTGGCTAATTTATCAAGATTTGGAGTTTCACTAAATGTGTTCCCATAAGAACCTAGCTCTCCATAACCTAAATCATCGGCCATAATAAACACTATGTTGGGTTTTTTATCTTTATTTTGAGCAAACAAATTTGCAGATATCATTGCCAAGCAAATTCCTCCTAAAATTTTTAAATTCTTTGTTTTCATTTTAATTATTCAATTAATTATGGACATTGTAAACTAATTCTTAAGCTTCAAAACCTATACTTTGAGCTCTTATCTTTATGGCTTTTCCTGATTTCAATTCAATCTAACTATGATTTTAAAATTGCCAAGGATCACAAACCTCATTTTTATTTCTTTATGATATTTGGGAAAAGCTCTCCATCTTTAGATTTGAAAGACAACTTTAATATTTCTGAAATTAATGGTGCAATATCTTTAACACCCATTCCAGTAATTTCCTTATGATTTGAAATCCCTGTTCCGGTAATGATAAAACCAGTTTGTATTTCTTTAAAATCAGGGTAATATCCGTGATTTCCACCTCCTTTTTTCTCTTCAATTAAATTGCCCTTGATATTCGTTTTGCCTACTACTCCTTTATTAAATGCCAAGGCTAAAACTGCGGATGGGTCAGCTCCTACGGTATTTAGCTGATTGCGGTATATCACTTTGAACAATTTTTCGTTTGGTGGCAATTCATCTAACATCTTTAAGATTGATGGAAGCAACTTTTTATCTTTAACGTATAAAAAAGCAGAACCTCCGGGAGTAAAAAATTTGGCTTTCCATCCCTTATCGTCTATTAAGCCCATTTTGGCCAACAAAACATTGGGAGAAAAAACATACTCATTATCTACAAAGCCATGATCACCAGTGATGATAACGGTGGTGCTTTCTCTAAGATGATTATCTTTTAGCACTTGCAATAATTTACCGATTTGTTTATCAATTAAAGCTACAGCGATATGCGCTTGTTTAGAATCACGACCACCAGCATGTTCATAATGATCGGCTCCTACAAAGTGTACTGCCATTAAATTTGGTTGATGCTTCCCTAAAATATAAGAACTCATTTCTCCAATGGTTTTATCTAATTGCGGATAATTTAATTCATCTTCTGTCCCTGCAATCACATTATTGTTAGTCATCTCATCAATTAGGCCACTTGGTGTTACAAAAGGTTTTGTTATGGTATATTGATTAGATTTTTCATCTTCATCAGCCCTTCTTACCGGAAAATTCCAATTTATTGGAGCACCAACAGAGACAGGCCACATGACTGCTCCAGTAGTTAAACCCGCTTTTTTACAAGCATCCCATAAGGTTTCTGTCTTGATTAAATCAAATTCCCAATTCCAATGACCGTTGGAAGACCCTATTGGCACATTATAGAAAATCCCATGCTTATCTGGATACGCTCCTGTGATAATTGTAGTATGAGCAGGATAAGTAACTGATGGAAATACGCTGTTGATGCCATTTGCATAAATTCCGCTTTCCATTAAGCTCTTAAGGTTTGGAGTATCCCATCCCTTTTCTAAATAAAACTCGGGTCTAAGTCCGTCTACACTTACCAATAAAACATGTTTGTTTTGTTGAGCATAAGATTGGATAGCTAATAAACTTCCTGCAAATATTAATAATATATGTTTCATGTATTCTTTAAGACTTTTTTATTGGAATAAGTTTAATCTGATCTATCCAAATTTGTTCACCTGCCTGCATATCACCAAAATAAAGTGATAAACGGTAGTTACCGTCCTTTGGAATAACGATGGAAGTAAATCCATTCTTTTGACTAGTTTTATTGACTTTCACTTCTTGATCAATCATTTTCTCTGCTCCTTTTCCGGCATCTTCTAATCTTAAATAAAATTTAGAATTTCCTTTTGCAATAGCAGTTAAATCAATCTGGAATTTTTCTCCTTTATCGGCCTTAAATCCCCAGTTTAATGATAAATCAGCAGGTTTTTGACCAGGCTTTTGCATAGCAATCATTAAAGATTTTTGGCCGTTCAATTTTCCTGAATTATCAATTTTTACATCGGCAGTAACAGCATTAGATTTCTTAAGGTTCCAACCGCCAAGGTTATCGTTAAAATCTCCATTCAATTCCCTTTTGTAATCTGCCATTCTCACATTATATTCTCGGGTGTCCATCGGGAAAACTTTTACTTCTTCTCCCCAATTATGCCAACGATTGTACATTTCATTTACTCTTTCGGGATATTTTGCAGAAAGATCATTTAATTCTATTGGATCTTGCTCCATATCATACAATCTTAAATTCGCTATGTTAAAATCTTGATCCTGATCAGTTTTTGCAACTAATTTCCATTTCCCATCTCTCAAAGCAATATTAGCTTCATGCTCCCAAAAAACGGCTCCACGGCCTTTAGCTTCTCCATTAAAATTGTGTAATAAACTTTTCCCTTGTAAAGGAGTGATTTTATTCCCTTTAAAGGTTGCTGGATATTTGGCACCACCAACATCAATACAAGTTGCCATGATGTCAATGATATGTCCATAATCTCCAACCCAAGAATTATTTAAATTTTTCTTGATACCATTAGGCCAATGCACAATTAATGGCGTTGCAATCCCGCCTTCGTAAGTATAATGTTTATACTCTTTAAAAGGTGTACTGCTTACATTTGCCCAATTGATGCGGTAACTTTCAAAAGTGTCGGCACCACCATCTACTTCTTTACTATCTCCACTACTGATGAACTCGGCGCAAGCGCCATTATCACTTAAGAAAAATATGAGTGTATTGTCTAATTGATTGGTTGTTTTTAATTCTTTAATGATGCGGCCTATCCCTTGATCCATTACATCTATTTGAGCAGCATAAATTGCCATCCTCTTAGCCATATCATTTTTTTTGTTTTCAGGAATTTCTGACCATGCTGGGATTTCAGAATCACGATCGCTCATCACTGCATTTGCAGGAAACATTCCTAACTCTTTTTGCTTAGCAAAACGAGTTTTTCGAATTTCATCCCATCCCACTTTATAAGCATTTTTGTATTTATCTATGTCTTTTTGTAAAGCATGTAAAGGCCAATGCGGAGCGGTATAGGCTACATACATAAAGAATGGGTCATTCTTTTTAGTAGCTTCATGCTCTGAGATATATTTTACCGTGGTATCGCTAATTGCATCTGTTAAATAGAAATTAGCTGGGGCTGGATATGTTTTGTTATTGCTATAAAGTTCTGGCGTATAATAATTAGCCCCACCGGGAATAATTCCAAAATATCGGTCAAAACCTCTTTGTTTTGGCCAGTTATCCATCACTTTTCCGGCTATTTTTCTTTCATTGGTTAAGTGCCATTTTCCAGTCATGTAAGTACTGTATCCTACAGATTTCATTACTTCGGCAATGGTGACACTGGTATTATTTAAATTACCTTGATATTCTGGAGTTCCTAAATCGGCGGCCGCCATCCATCCCATTCCCGCTTGATGAGGATACAATCCAGTCATTAAAGATGCTCTGGTAGGGCAACATCTTGCGGCATTATAAAATTGCTTGAATTTTAGGCCTTCCGTTGCTAGAGAATTAATGTTAGGAGTTTGCACTTCTCCACCATAACAAGAAAGATCAGAATAGCCCATATCATCTGCTAATATCAAAATGATATTAGGCTTTTTTGTTTGTTGAGCAGATGCAGAAAAAACTATAAATGCAAAAAAAACAAGACTGCAAAATTCTTTAAATTGCGAAAAATACATGATTAAATTTTATTATTGGTTATGCTGTAATTTAATAAGTACAGTATATACAATGTTAAATAATCACCATTCAATCCATTAACAAATTTGTTGACAAACTTGTTAATTATGTGTTTTTAGAATTATTTTAGAATCTTTTTTGCAAGCTCTCCGGTGCCATCACTTATCTCCGGTTTAAGACTGAGTAATTTCATCATCATCCCATAAACCTCCACATTAGGAAAAGATTTAACTGTGATACCTTGCTTAAAAGCGGGACCCCAAGCGTAAAAAGAAGCATGAACATCTTTAACTTCATAGGGATTAAATCCGTGAGAACCAGCTGGAACTTTTGTAAATATATTGGGCCATTTTGCCAATAGCACAATATCTCCTATTCTATTAAATTTATCTTCCTTCATCTCAAAATGCAAATCCTTAGGTAAATCTTTTTGCAAATAAACATCGAAATTTGGATTATTCTCTTCTTTCAATTTATTAAATAAAGGCAAAATATCTTTAGCTTCTTTGGCATGTATGCTCACTATAGTTCTTTGATCAGCAATTACAAATTTAGAGGTATCAATAGACGCTGGAATTTTCATTGGTGGCTTTTTTTCAATTTTTGTCATCCCATGATCTGATACAAAAACTACGTTTACTGGTAACCCTGTTTCATCAATTACTGATTGCAATTGAGAAACAAAAGAATCCATTTGCCCTACAGCTTCCTTCACTTCTTCTGAATCAGGCCCATGACCATGACCAGCGTGATCTGTTTCATTATTGTATACCGCAATAAAATGTGGTCTTACCTTTTCGGGAAGTGAAAGCCATTTCTTAATAATCTCCACACGTTCGGTCATACCGATTCTTGGCTCTGTATAGTTATAATAATAGCTCGTTTTAACGCCATTAATCTCTTGTCTGGAAGCTATAAAGCTAAGACTCGCAGTTACCATTCCCTGTTTTTCTGCACTTATCCATATAGGGTCGTTAACCAACCAATCATTGCTTTCTTCTCCTTTAAATACTTTGCGGGTGGGATCATAAAAATCATTACCAACAATCCCGTTGTGAACAGGATATAATCCTGTGACTAAAGAAAAGTGATTGGGCCCGGTTGAAGATGGAAAAACAGGAATCATAGATTCTGCCTTTACTCCTTTTGTCGCTTGGTTTAAAAGACTTTTAGCATTATATTTTTCTGCATAATCATATCTGAAACCATCTGCCGAAACCAAAATCAAATATGGTTTTTTAGCTTGCTCGGTTGTATTTTCATGAGGGGGATTAACCCGTTGTCTAGTAACCTGAGCAATCGTTAAATTTGCAAGCCCTATTAAAATGAAAGCTCCTGTAATAGTTGATTTAAATTTCATAACATATTTATAATCTATTTATCAAATCAGATTAATTCTTCTAATTAATCATCGTCTTTATCCTTCTTACTTTTCTTTTCCAAAACTACAAATGCACTTCTTTTTGGAGCTGGCATTTCTGAGTTTTCTCCTTTTACCGATTTCCAAATCACCTGATTTAATTCCAAATCAGGAGCTTCATCAACTTCTGCTAGGTTGAAAGATTCAGAAAGTTTTGAGCTGCTGTTCACTGCAATATTTTTAGCATCTAAATTCAATTGTGTCCTCACATAGTTATAAGGAGTAAAATCTGGTTTTGAGGTAAAGCAATCATATAACGGAGTTGCAGCAGCATCATATTGGCTCATTGGTGGAAGACCTAATATTAATTCCATTGTTCTTAAAAAACCGCTAGTTGTATACATGTTACTCACAACAGTTTCTCTTTTAATGTAAGGGCTAATTACCAAAGCGGGTGATCGGTGTGCATCAACATGGTCAGGGCCATTTTGAGCATCATCCTCTAAAACAAAAACTATAGATTCTTTCCAAATTTTACTATGAGATAAATGATCTACAAACATTCCAACTGCTAAGTCATTATCTGCAACACAGGCAGTTGGTGTATACTTACCTAATTTTTGTCCGCTAGTATGATCTCTTGGAAATTGAATGGTATTGAACTGTGGAACCTGGTCTTTTGCCACTAATTCATCAAAATCCTTCATCCATCTGTAATAATGTGTGGTATCTCTCACTTCTTCACCTTTATCATAATCTTTTAAAAAATGACCTTCCAAAACTGGTGTCTTAGCAGTATTCCCGCTGATGAATTCGCCATAAGTACGATAGCTTATTCCAGCTCTTTTGCAATAATCCCAAATAAAACCATCTCTGGGATAAGTGATTTTTTCTTTTCCTCCATATTCTCCGCCGCCGCCTCTTCTACCATAAGAAGTTGGCCAGGTTTTTTCAACATAATCATTTGCATAAGCTCCCATACTCCAATTGTGTCCATCTGCACTCACCTCTGCATCCACATAAAAATTATCTAGCAACACAAACTGATTTGCTAATGCGTGGATATTAGGAGTAACTTTTTCTGGAAATATGCAAAGCTGTGGATCTCCGTTTCCCTTTTTAATATCACCTAATATTTGATCGTATGTTCTATTCTCTTTAATTATGTAGAAAACATATTTAATTGGACTCTTATCTCCTAAATTAAATGGTACAGGATTGTCTTTTTCTGGAGCTTTCTTTGCCTTGTTGAATGGTGTGTTTTGATAAACCATTTGAGTGTAACTTTTCATCATAACATCATTAGGTATATCTATAATGGACATGGTTCCTTTAAACAAACCTCCAATATATTGCAATCTATTTTTTGGTGTTGAGCCAACATGTAAATCGCTATCATCATCAGATGTTTGTGGTTGTGGGCCCTGTGGATTTGCCATACTTGTAAATCCTTTTCCGTTTGCCACCCAAATTTGATTATTGAAACATTTTACATTTGTTGGATACCAACCTGTTGGAATAAATCCCTGGCTCTTGCTTTCGCCGATTTCAGAAATATCAAAAACAGCTAAATAATTATTATCCGCGTTAGCTATGTATAAAGTTTTTTCATTTTCAGAAAATGCTAAACCGTTTGTGGTAGACCCGGTTAAATTAGTAGCATGAACAGCAGCTGATATTACTTCAACAGTTTTTTTTGATGCTGTATTAATTATTGAAACAGAGTTATCGCCACCATTAGCAACAAAAAGATGATCACCTTTTTTAGTTAATAAAAGTTCGTTAGGAGAATATTGTGTGTTGATATAATCTGTAATTTGTTGACTTTTGGTATCAAAAAATACGACCTGATTGCTTCCCCACAAAGAAATATATAAAGTTGAGCTATTTGGAGAGAGAACACAAGAATATGCTTCTGAGCTAAGCTTAACCTTTTTCACAGTCTTTTTTGTTTGTAAATCGATAACGTAAAGACTATTATTCTCCTTTGTAACTACATAAAGTATCTTATTCTTATCATCAATGGCTAAGCCTGTTGGGCTTATTTCTACGGGCCATGGTTTTCCTAAACGGATTGTATCGGGCTTTAATAATTTCATTTCTTCAATCGGATAGATTAAAATCATGTTATCATTCCCGCCGGATGCATACAATTTATCATCTTTATCATTAAAAGCTAAGCCATACCATGATTTCCCAATCTCTATATCATCAGTGATTTTTTGAGTTTTGGTATCAATTAATTGAATGTTTTGTGTGCTTTGCCCGTTATTAGTAACTGCAACCAATTTTTTATTGTGAGAAACCTGAATGTTTAATGGCAAATCTCCTAATTGTATAGAATTCCCAACCGGACTTAAAGACCAACCGTTTGGTAATAAAATTTGATTATTACCCATTTTACCTGGTAGTTTAGCTACTTTACAACTTGCAATTGCAATTAAAAAATAGCTAAATAATAGATATTTTATACTTAAGGTTTTCATCCTGCAGGTGGTTAATTATTAAAATTGTAAGTTAACATTGCTCGCACTGTATAACCGTTTTGCGTACTTAAATCTCTTATTGCATTAGATGGAAGTACACTACTTTTAGTCGCATAAAAAACCGGCCCTCCGCAAACAGAAAAGCCGACTTTTGCATTTGATGGCGCATAATTTAAGGATGGGCCAATCAATAATTTTGCTCCACCTTCCGCTTCATCCTCTTCCCAAAAGCCTTCCAAATCCTGGCCAACAGCTTCTACACCAGCAAAGAATGAACCTGCCAATTGATGATGAAATCCCACGGAAGTTGTGAAATCAATCTTGTCTCTGCTTCCAGAAAATGCTTTTTCAAATAATAAGTTTCCGCCTAATCTCCATTTTAAAGCATCCACTGAACCGGTAATTCGGCTAAAAACAGCTCCTACACCATCCCAATCGCGGTTAACTCCTACTCCAAAACCTAATCTCGGACCAAAAACTTTTTTGCCTCCAATAAAATCCTTGATAATTTCGGCCTGTTGTGAACTTCTAGTTCCTCCATTATTTGCAAAACCTATAGCCGCATTCGCATAAATTGTAAACTTATTGCCTAAATATCCCTTGGCTGCGAAACGCTGATCTAAACCATCGTATCCAAACTGGCCTGAGGTATGTTGCCCATAACTACCCGTATAATTAAGATTCCATTTAGGGGTATTTCCGGTTAAGGTGTTTACCGAAAAAAGAAATGGGTTTGTATTTCCATTTGATAATTGAGAATTGTTGCTTTGTGCTTTTAATAAAGTTGTACTAAAAACCACGGCAAATAATAGAGTTAAAATTTTTTTCATGCGCTTATAATTTAAATACAAACTTAAGGGTACTATATGTTTCTGATGTTAAATGATTGTTTCTAAAAGTTTAAATTATCAGTGTAATATTCCATAAAAACATATTTAAAACATGTTACAATTGTTTCTATTGATGTAAAAATTGTATGGTGTTTTAAAGCTATTTTGAATGAGTCTCCAATCTCTCAGTTTTTAATCCTTCTCCGCTTACCTCTAAGCTATTTTACCTCTTTCATTTGTTGATTGAATCAAGCGGGTAGAGAGCGAAATCAGACGGTTCTTTTTCTTGTGCTCCTATGGCCAATCCTATTTTTCTCAAAAAATTAATCGCTTTTATATTGCTTGCTTCTTTCCAGCCTTCTTTATTGAAAAATCCATGATTTTCTCCCTTTGCAACCCACAATTCGGATGTGATTTTATTTTGATTTAAAAGTTTTAAAAATTCTTCACCACCGGGTTTGAATTTATCTTCGCTACCGAAAAAAAGAATAGAAGGCGGTGTTAACTTGTTTACTAAATTTAAAACATTTGGATTGTATCTTTTCTCTGGAATATAAGCGGGATTGTATAAAACCAATGCTTTTGCTTTCGTGGATATTTTGAAGTTGTCAGAATTTTCATTGATATCGTTATTCAAGGCTACTTCTGTAGCTAAAAATCCACCGGCAGAACCGCCTCCCAATAAAACCATATTGGTATCTAATTGAAGTTTTTCTGCGTTTTCTTTAATCCACCTTACAGCAGATTTAGCGTCCCTAATACATTGCGCCACCTGACTTTGAGCACTCGGATCGCCTTTAGGCAATAAATGATAGTTTGCGGAAACCGTGACAAATCCTCTTTCAGAAAAAAACAGGCATTGCTCTTTCATTTGCTCTTTATTCCCCGTAACGAAACCTCCTCCGTGAAAAAAAATAATCACAGGCGCATTTCCAGTTTTTGTTGATGGTTGGTAAACATCAAGTTTTAACTGTTCGCCATTTATATTTTTATACTGATAAGTGCTTACTTCCTGTGCAAAAGCAGTGAAGGTTGCAATCATCAAAAATAAAATCAAAGCATATTTTTTCATCATCATTAATTGAAAAATACATTTGTAGAATTAGCTTCTTTAGCCTTTCCTTGATAACGCCATTCTAAATTTAATTGAGGCGTGTTATTTGGTGATTTTAAATGATACAGCTTTAATGAATGCGCAAATCTGCCTACTGTTGGAATATTGAATATAAAACCCTTACGTATTCTCCTATTTATTTAATCAAACTTATGGTCAAAACTATTTGGAATAATTCCGAGACTACCCAAAACATCACTGCTTGCCGCCTTAACGTTATACTCCATTTTTCCTTCCCTAACTTTATTTAGTGCTGGAATAAAAGGTTTTGCATCTTTTACATACAATAAATAATTAATGGCTATTAAGGCCAAATCTGCGTTTTCGCTTTGTATTACTTTGTTCAAATATTCTTCTGCCTCTTTAAGCTTAAAAACATCATAAGCAATTGACGCTGCCGTAATATTTGCTGGCGGATAGGAATCCTTTATCGCAGCAAGAATTTCTTTTTTAAATTGCTTTTGTATATCTGGATTTTGACATCTTAAACCTAACATTGCCCAATACCTTACATCCTCAATAGGGCTATTCAATAAAGCGGCCTGCTTTTTAGCGATATCTAAACCTCTAAACCCAGATAGTGAAGCGGCATCGTAAATTTCTTTAACAGGATACTTTCCGGGAAATTGACGGTACTCATATGGCGTAGAGTTTTCAGCTATTAATTTGGTTTTATACTCTGGCAACAACAAAACGTCTTGGTTAGCAACCATGTGTTCTCCAAGTGCAGATCTAAAGCTTTTAAGCATTGTTTGATATTGTGATTCAAGGGCTAGGTTTCTTGTTTGCCAAGGATCATTTTTTGTATCGAATAATACTTCTGCATTACGTGGATTAAATAAACTTTTCTGTAAACTATCTAAATTCCCTTCTGCCAAATCTTTCCGCATTTGCTGTTTAATCTCCCCAATTTCCATGTACCTGATAAACCTTAACTCGGGCTGGTAAGCCATAAAATTTCTTGAGTATGAGAATCTTCCGTCTGTAATGGTTCGCACTAAATCAGGACCATTATCCGACCTGTCATTTGATAAGAAAATCTGTTTTACCGGTTTAGACCGATTTTTCCCAATCAAAACCCTTCCAGTTAAATAATCGGGAACTTTACCACCAGCCAAAGTGATTAATGTTGGTGCTAAATCTTCAAAATCTATCAATTCATCCGTAACTATACCACTTTCTCCCCATGGAGATAAATGCTTATACATTGGCGGAAACCAAACAATAAATGGAACTCGGTAGCCAAAATCAATGCCGTTTGTTTTGCCACGAGGCATTCCTTCGCCATGATCGGCGTAAAAAAAGATGATGGTACTATCTTTTAAATGATCTTTCTCTAGTCTTGCTAGTAAATCTCCAATTTCGTTATCGGTATATTTTATAGAATTGTAAACGCGGGCAAATTGCTTGCGCATTTCTGGCGAATCATGATAAATTGGGGGCATTTTAAAATCATTATCGCCAATTCTTTCTTCTGGTTTCAACTTATCATAAATCTCTTTTTTGTAATCTTCGAAAGGCAAAGTCATTGTTCTGCTTTGGTGAGATTCGGTATAATTAAAAACCGCAAAAAATGGCTGACCGGGTTTTCTTTTCCACCAACCTGCTTGTCCAGAGCTTTCGTTCCAAGCTTCGTTAATAAACTTACGCTCGTTAATTAAATTATAATCGGTCTTTTTATTATTGGTGGTATAATAGCCTTGCTGTTGTAAATAATAAGGAAAACCTTTAATATAATCAGGAATTGGAACGCTGCTTCTATGATGTCCTGTTCCCAATTTATAGGTTTTTACTCCTGTAACAATAGCCGAACGACTTGGAGAACAGACGGTTCCTGTTGAAAAAGCATTGGTAAAACGAATCCCTTCTTTCGCCAGTTTATCTAAATTGGGAGTTCTTGCATTCTGGTTACCATAAGCTCCAATAAACTGTGGAGAGGTATCTTCAATAGTTATCCATAAAATATTAGGTTTTTCAGTTTGATTTTGCTGTGCAAAAACAAGTACTGAGCTGAACGTTAATATTGTTAAAAAACTGATTCCGGCTTTTTTCATTTGATTTTATTTATCGTTTCTATAATTGGATGTGTTTATGACCCAATCAATCTATTATGGTTTAATGAGATATCTCACTAGGTTATACCAAATTTTGAACAACCGAAATTGTTATATCGGTAATGTGATAATACGGAAGTTTCTCGATCTATAATTTACTCAGCGGTTGTAATTTGGTTTAGTATTACTAGGTGTTTAATAATACGTCTAATTCTTTTATTTAAAAATATAGTAAAAAATAAATTTGAAAAGACTTGTTGGCGAATTTTATTAGCTTTTTCCTGATTTGTTATAAGTTTTCGTTCTACTTCAAGAGTTGATATCTTTTAGTCAATGACCTACCGCATAAATCGTTTCAATTTCTTCAAGCGATTTCCCCATTGTCTCTTTCAAAACTTTTAAGCAAAATATAAGACTTAAGGTACTGAAACCCGCAAAAACCCAAAATACACCGGCAGAACCTATATTTTGTAGCAGCCAAGGAAAAAACTGACCAACTACCCAAACCGCACCCCATAAAATAAAGGTGCAAAAGGAAACAGCTTTTGTTCTAACATCATCTGGAAAAATCTCACTGATGAGTATCCAAGTAATTGGACCAGCAGATAACGCAAAACAAGCTATAAAAAATACCAGCATAGATATCAGCAAGAAGTTTTCTGTATAATTGAAGTAGAAACAAAATCCTACGGTTATTAAAGATAGTATCATTCCGCATAAGCCATAAACCAATAACTTTTTTCGACCTAATTTATCGGATTGAGTGATGGCTACAAATGTGAAAAGCACATTAACCAAACCAATAATAACTTGAGTATTTAGCGCATTTGTGTCTGAAAGTCCAGCTTGCGAGAAGATTTTAGGGCCATAATAAATAATCGCATTGATTCCGCTAAATTGCTGAAATATGCATAGCAACGCTCCAGTTAATAATGGAATGCGTAGGCTCTTATGAAATATTGAACGTGTTGCACTACCTCGCTTTGCAGACGCTTCCTGAATTTCATTGTACATGACAGTGGCCGTTTCAGAGGGATTTGTTGCTCTTAAAATCTTTAATGCTTTGTCTCCTTTGTTTTTAGAAATTAACCATCTAGGACTTTCCGAAGTAAAAGCCATTAATAGCATAAAAATTAATGAAGGAATGCTCATCACCACAAACATGCTGCGCCATACTTCTTGCTTAAAAAACCAAACGTAAAAATCGCTTCCGCTTATAATTTCATTAGATAGTGAAAGTAAATAAGAGTTAGAAAAGTACGCCAATAAAATGCCTATAGTGATAGCCAATTGATAAAAAGCCACCATACGCCCACGAATTTTGGAGGGAGAAAATTCTGTGATATACAATGGACAAATAACAGAAGCAATCCCAACGCCTAAGCCACCTGCTAGTCTAAATAAAATTAATTGCTCAATATTTGAAGCCCAAGCACAACCAACTGCAGAAAGTAAAAACAGAAAACCCGAAAGTAATAAAATAGGTTTTCTACCTAACTTATTACTAATTAAACCAACAACTATTACCCCTAAAATGCATCCGGCGAGACCGCTACTTACAAACCAGCCTTCCATATTAGTGTTTAGACTATATTGACCTGAGATAAACTCTATAGTACCCGAAATTACTGCAGTATCAAAGCCAAAAAGTAACCCTCCGACTGCTGCTGCAATACAATTAAAAACGACCTTGGTCCTGCTTCTATCTTTGGTAATCATCGTCATAGCGTTTAATATCTTCTTGTTGCCAGTTGCCGAAAGCTACTTCTAAAACCCTTACTTCTTTATCTCCAGTGCAAGATAGTCTGTGTTTTTCTTCCGCTTTAATCCAGATTTCATCCCCAGCGTTATAAACTTTTTCTTCTTCGCCAACCTGTACTTTTGCTCCGTCATCAATCACTATCCACAGTTCTGCTCGGCCAATGTGCGACTGCAAGCTTAATCTTTGTCCGGGTAAAACGGTCATTAAACTAACAGTACAAGGTCTGTTATTTGCAAATTGTTTAAACGAACCCCAAGGGCGTTCTACAAAACCAATCGCTGGTTTTTCTGATGGAATTTCTGCTGCTGTATCTTTCATAATTTTTAAGGTTGTGTGCGTACAAATGCTTTCATTGTGGCGCAAGTTTGTCCAGTACTTTCTCCGTATGGAGTGATGGTATATTCGCCTACTTGAGCAGGAATAATAAAGGTTTCTGCATAATGAACTATAAATGGTTCAAACGATTTTGAGGGACTTTCTATAATTGCTTCTCTACCCTCTACTAAATTGAGAACGTTAAGATTGCCATGGGTATGATGGTGCACCTTTTTGCTAAACCAATGTCTTCGAGTTTCTATAAATTCTTTTTGATGAAGGCCCGTACGCTCCTCTATCCAACCCTCTCCTTCCGCTAATTGCTCAAAGCAATTAATTAATTCTTTTTCTGTTTTTTCTGGAATTTGATTCCAATTGAGTACTTTTTCTCCGCGTTCTACATTGATGGGGCGAGGTTTGCCATCAAGTCCTAAGCGTCCCCAATCCCACAACTTAAAAGTGAAAATATAGGGGGTAGCACTAATTTCTAGCACCATTGCACCTTTACCAGAACAGTGAATAGTTCCAGGAGGAATCAATATATGGTCATGTTTTTTAACTGGCCATTTAGCGGCATAATTTTCTGCATCAAACTGACCTGATTCTTTAGCCTCTTGCAAATCCTTTATCATTTTATCAGCATCAACATCTTGCTTAAAACCTAAGTAAACAGTCGCTTCATCATCAGCATCTAAAATATAATAGCTTTCTTCCTGCGTGTAAGGAATTCCAAAATGTTCTTGGGCATACTCAGTAGTGGGATGAACTTGCAAGCTTAAATTACCTCCCTCTATGGTATCTAAAAAATCGAAACGGATTGGGAATTCATCTCCAAATCTACCGTAGACAGAGCTTCCCAATAATTGTTCTGGCTGGTAAAAAACTAGATTGATAGAAGGAGTTTCAAATTCAATGTCTCCAAATTTGAAAAGGAGGCTGTTCTCTTCGGGAACGCAATCAAAACACCATGCAAAGTTTTTCTCACTCCGGTCTAAATCACAAACTTCTTTCATCCACTGCCCACCCCACGGACCTGGGTCAAAAAATGGCACCACCCTAAAAGGTTGATTAACTAGATTTTTTAACGCATCTCTATAAACTTGCGCCTCTACTATTTTAGGTTCATTTGGTGTCACAGAATCTAAAACGAAATCCCATTTATCAATAATCGATTTTTTGTGCCTATCGCAAACACGCCAATCAACAAAATAAGCTCTTTTGTATTGTAATGAACCTTTCAATTCTTTGTTATTTGCTCCAAGATTTGAAACTTCGTTTCTGCGATAACGTAATTGCCCTTCCCATCTTGGCATATCCGCGTAAATCAATACATCAGCTTTGCTTAAAAGAGCCGCACCAACGCCATAAAGAAGGATATTTCTATCTTTTACATCATTAATTTTACACTTAATTTCAGCTAACTTTTTGGCATCGAAAAAATCTTGTAGGTGCAAACGAGTTAGATAACCAAAAACCTCATCATCGGTCACATCCGGATAAACCATTTTATCTATTTCTTCCGCTGATTTCATGGCATCAGAAGAAAGAAAAATATGACTAGGATCAACAATATTTTTAAAATTCGAGATGAGTTCGTCATCGTAAACGCCCGTATAACAATCTACAACGATGATATTTTTTTTACCGCTCTCTGTTTTAATAGCCAGTTTATTTTTTATCGCATCCCAACCAGAAACACATTCACCATCATTAGCATTTACAGAAATGCTTGGTCTTTTGTTGTAATTGGACTTAAATTTTAAATGATTCAAAACTTTAATTTTTAAATAATACTTCTATTCCAATTAATGCGGCTGTATCCGGATAAGCTGAGGTTACAATTTCTGGTAAACCTGATGGGCACCAAGCTCGATTTTTAATAATATCTTTCAAAAATGGCATAATGACACTTTCAGAATGCATGACTCCACCACCAACAACCACGACAGATGGATCGTAAGCATGGATGAGATTAACAATACCTAAAGCCCAAACATACATGCAATGTTCCCGTAAGTGTTTAGCTAGTTCATCAGTCTCATTCTCTATTGAGAAAATTGAAGCAATGTTAATTTTATTTAGTTTAGTGAGGTTGCTTTTACTGTACAAATGGTGTGCTTTCGCTAACTGATCAACTCTCCAAGTGGAAGCTATCGACTCTAAACATCCATATTTACCACAACTACAAACATCTTTTGTGTTATGATAATCCATTATAAAATGTCCACCTAAAACACCCGCCTGATAATGTTTACCCCTTAACAATTTGTTATCAATTATGGCTGAAGTGCCTATTCCTGTCCCTAACATAAACATAACCATGTCTGGAGATTTATTGCCAGCGCCATATTGCCATTCGCCAAGACAAGCAAGCCTTGCATCGTTTTCTATTTTTACTGCTAAACCTAGCTCCTGTTTTACCCAAGTTGCCAAATCAAATTCTGGTGCATCTTCGTATTTCCCACTGGTATCTATAATGCTGTTTTTATCAGTATCTACCAAACCTGGAAAAGCAATTCCAAGTCCTTTAATTTCACCATTTAGTTCTTTTTTTAAGTAAGCCACTCGTTCCTTTATAAAAGGAATATAAGTACTCAATGGTTTATTTGGAGCTATTTCTTTGATAAATAAATGCTCGACCTCGCCGTTTTTAACAACTCCAGTCTTTATTCTTGTACCACCCAGATCTATTGCTATTATCGCCATTAGACTACTACGAGTTCAGGGTTTCCGTTTTGATCCATCAATCTGGCTGAAAAGCCATGATCAGCAATTTCTTTATAGTCATGCCCCGCATCAGATGGCCAGCAAGCTCCAAAAGATAAAATGGAATTTCCAGTATTAACCACACGATGAGCAGTATGTGCTTGGATATAATGCAAACTTCCTTCTGTCATTTTTTCCATGCGGGTGTTTCTATCTCGATCCATTAAAATCAAATAACCTTCCCCCTTTATTCCCCAGTAATATTCGGCTCTGTCAGATAACTCGTGAAAATGTCCTCTAGTCATAAAATACTCATCTGCAACTTTGCCTGGATGAATTTTTGTAATACCTAAGTATAAACCGCCCAAAGTACCTTCTTGAACTGGCAGATAGGCCTGCACTTCATAAACCAATTTATCTTGATCAATTGCAGCTCTTGATTTTTCATCAGCAAAAACATCTTTTAATAAACCAATTGAAGTTACCTTATTGATAACTTCCTTTCCCTTTAAATCGTCGCTAAAAAATGTAATTGAAGAAAGTGCTGTATGTGTTGTCATAAGTATTAATGTTTAATTCTTAATTCTATAAATCTTATTTTGTAGCGTAGTTTATAAAATTAGCAGGTACAGGCATTTCAAAAAATTTGTATTGATATTGCTTTCCAACTTTAATATATCTTCGGCTAAGTTTTTTCTCCCTACTACCTTCTTCGGTAAACTCAGTTAATAGCAGATAACCATCAGTAACTTTTGGCAAAATAAAAGAATATGGAATGTCAACTCTGTCGGCTGCTGGAAGGGTTACAGCTATTTTATCAGAATATACCGACACTCCTTTTGAATTAAGAAGTTTTACCGTTAAACTTCCTTTTTTTATCTGGTTAGCATCGTTTACTCCCCTAAAATTGAAACTTAAAACCTCACCAAGGTTGTGAATGGGTTGATCTTTTGCGAATCTCTCGTCTGTAACGTTGATAAAAATGTTCGTTTCTGCAAAACAATGTTTAAACCAGTATAAAGTAGGACTTGGGTTCAAATCTTTGATGTGCCCGGTAAACCAATCTCCCGTGTAACCATAGTTGTTAGTTAAAAGACAAAACGCCAGTAAGCCAGCAACCGACTTGTTACTACGCATCCATTCTGTTTCGCATTGTAGCCAATAGGCTTGGAAACTTCTTCTCTCATCAACAGTTGTTTTATCTCCCATATAAAAATCATAAATAGGTGTGGTTAACTTACTTGGGGTTCCGTCCCTCCATAACCAAACCCAACCATATTCGTTTACGAGTTGTGCTGAGGTTGACTCTTCCAATTCTTTAACAATTTCAGGTTTAAATTTTAAGTTGCCTAGTGGATAAGGCGTTTTATTGATGCCGTCTTTCTTTCTTCCTTGATAAGTGTGAGGCTCATCCATATCATCACCAGACATTTGATCAGCAGTCATGTAACCTGCATCCCAAATCCGAGTAGGATCAAGTAATTTTAATTCTGGAATTAAGGCGGTTCCGATATATTGGTTCCTATTTTCATTAATCGCATCCCATATCACAATACTTGGATGCGAACCATCAGACCATACCCAGTCTGTGTATTCTTTCTTTATCTGATCGTCCCAACCATGCATTTGCCAGTAAAGCCATTCGTTTTGGAAGAGCATACCGTATTCATCTGCCAAATCGTACCAAAAATCAGGAACAATGCCAACACATATTCTCATGCTATTCCAATCCATCTGTTTTGGGATATCAATCAATACTTTTTTTACCCATTCTTTATCCCAGGCGAGATTACTAGCTTCCGGATCTTCAAAAAATCTTTGTAAGGTTATGTTTGAGCCACGTAGATAAGTTTTTTCATCATTCAAGTAAAAAGATTTGCCCCTGCGTTCAAAATCTCGCATACCAAAAGCCCTTTCTACCTGATCTGATTCTTTATTGCCATTTAATAAAGTGATTTCTGCGGAATATAAAAATGGATCATCTGGCCCCCATGCATGAGGGTTATCCATTGGAATATCAACACTCAATTCACCTATTTGATCGCGTAAAATATTAACCACCCCTTTGGTTTCCGCAATCAGCTTTCTGCTTTTTTTCTCATAAATCTTTACGAGATAATTTACTTTATCCATTTTAGGGTCTGCAGGAACTGAAAAGCGATTTAAGTTCCAGATTTTTGCTTTTACGGTTACTTTCTTTTCTTTTAAAAAAGGTAAAGCCAATACACGGTTAACTCTGATTTTATTGGTAAAAGAAATTAAAACATCATCCCATATCCCAGGAATATAATGTTCTTTCTCTTTATCTATGCTTCCTGCCGCCTGACTTGGTAGCCAAAAACGATCGGCAACTTTTATTAAAATTTCATTTTCTTTGCCAAATTTTAGTGCTCTTGTTATTGCAACATCTATAGGCGTATAGCATTCTATATAATTGCCAAGGTCTATTCCATTAACAAATACCTGAGTTACGTACTGGCTTTTTTTAATGGTTAAAACGGCATCAAGATCTTTTAAATCATCACTAATAGTAATTTTCTTTCTGTACCAGCTGTATCTTGGAGTATAATCTGTCAATATCAGTTGTCTTTCCCATCCACCATCTATGGATTTATCTGGTTGTTTAAAGAATTTATTATACTCTTCAATTTTGGGTATTGCCAAATGCACTAATCCAGGAACAGGAATTTTTCTCGTAAAATTTGCCGGACGAAAGGCCATCACTGTCTGGTCAAAATCCCAGATTCCGTTCAGGCTAATTGTTTTACGTGGAGCATCTGCAAAAGCAGATGTGGAAATTAGGGTTATCAGGATGATAATTAAGCGCAGTGTTTTCATTAATATTTGATTTAAACAACCTATTAGTTATTGGATTTTCTAGTTTATTTTAAAATTTTAATTCATTTGTATATTAGAAACAATGCGTTTGGCAACTTTAACATCATGCGGTAATTGCCAAGTTTGCTTTTCTTGATTCTTCTTATCCTCATGCAAATCAATCATGCTTTTTATAGCAGGCAATGCTGATTTAACATCTTTATTCATGCTTTCTAATACCGTTAAAGCCTCAAGACGTTCTAACTCATTATCAGATTGAAGACTGTTATTTAAAGCTGTTATGCCTTTAGTACTTTTATTCAAACTATATAAAGCTTCAGCAGCTGCTATCCTAACAACAGCTTCATTATCATTTAATAATTCAGTAAGTTTCTTCTTTGCTTTTAGCGCTTTTTTACCTAAAATGGTACAGCCTGTTGCTGCCCAATACCTCACAATTGGGTTTTCGTCATTTAATCGAGCAATCAATTCGGGTAAATGATCGTTGTTACGATTAATGGTATAATCAACTGTTTCTAAAATTCTTTTTAATGGATAATTAGAACTTTGCGCATACTCATAAACAGTGCTATTTTTAGAAATATCAACACGCATTGATTCTGGTATAAAGCCTGCATCATTATTTTTAATCATCAACTTGTTAAAATCATTTCGCATCTTTTCTAAAATGTTCTTGTAATTTTTGTCGTTGATGAGGTTTGTTATGTTATATGGATCTGCATTTACATCATATAATTCTTCGGTAGGTTTTGCAAACCAAAAAGAAGATTGTAATGCGTTTAGTTTCCCTTCTTTGAAAGCTTTTTCCCAAGAAACGATAGATTTCGTTTCCCAATAATACTCGTTATGTTGTCCGTAAATTTTATGAGGCATATAATTGCGGATGTACCTATACTGCTTGTCTCTTATAGTTCTTGACATTTCAATGGTCTCATCAATTCTTCCTCTTAAACTAAGTGCGTATTGTTTTTCAGCTTCTTGATATTTCCCAAGAAATGGAACACCTTGCATATTTTTAGAAGTTTTAACACCTGCCAAACTTAAAACTGTTGGAGCAAAATCTTCAAAAGAAACTACCCTATCAGTTATACTCCCTATTGGAGATGGAGCCAAAGATTTATACTTCTCTGGGAAGCGGATAATAAGTGGCACATGTACTCCAGAATCATATAAAAACCGTTTACTTCTTCCCAAAACACCACCATTATCACTATAATAAAAAACGATTGTATTATCTGATAAACCTGCCTCATCTAATTCTTTTAACAGTTTCGCAACCTGGTTATCCATCTTTTCAATTTTGTCGTAATAAAGCGCAAAATCTTTTTTCATTTCGGGATTGGAAGGCAAATAAGGAGGTATTACTACTTTTTCTGGATCATGCTGTAAATTTTCGTAAGAGCCGTGAATTCCAATGCTGCTTTCGTGTGTTACACCTAAATTAAATACTGCAAAAAATGGTTGTCCCGGCTTTCTGTTTTTGTAAGTTGCTTTGCCATTCGATTCGTTCCAAACATTTTTTCTTTTAGTGGTATTATAATCTTCTTTTGCATTATTTGTTGTATAATAACCTGCCTCTTTTAAATATGAAGGAAAAAACTTGATAGAATTTGGAATAGGATAATCGCTTCTCATTAATTCAATTCCAAGAGAGCTTGGGTGCATACCTGTGATTAATGCAGCTCTGGAAATTGCACACGCTGGGTTTGAAAAAGCATTTTGATAAAGAACACCTTCCTTAGCAAAATTATCAATATTAGGTGTAGTAGCATATTTATCGCCATAACAACCTAGCATGGTCGTGTTGTCTTCGCTAACTATCCAAAGAATATTTGGGCGTTCATCATTTTTTTGGGCGATGCTATGTATTGAGCAAATCATCAATACAGAAAATATAAAAAAGAGATTACGCATAATTAATGTTTTAATGTTTTTATAGAGGTAGCTTTATTTGTTCTATTTTGGTTCAAAAATCAGTTGCTGGTATCCTTATACCTTAATTGTAAATCTTTCAAGTCTTTCTTTAGGTTTTCTAGCAGATTAGCATATGTCTTGTCATCGTATATATTTTTCATTTCTTGAGGATCACTTTGTAAATCGTAAAGCTCCCAAGTATTTAACTTTCCATAAAAATGAATCAGTTTATAGCGATCGGTTCTGATGCCATAATGGGGAGTTATTCCATAAGCGTCTTCATAATAATGATAATATATTTTATCTCTCCAGGTAGTTGAGCTTGATTTATCAGATAAGATTTTTTTCATAGACATGCCCTGCATATCATTAGGCGGCGTTATTCCCGCATAACTTAAAAGTGTAGGAGCGATGTCTAAATTCATGACCATTTCATCTAGTTCTTGTCCTTTTTTAATTCCTTTTGGATACCTAATCATCATTGGAGTTCTAAAAGATTCCTCATACATAAATCTTTTATCGTAAAGCCCATGCTCGCCCAAAAACACACCCTGATCTGAGGTATAAATGATAATTGTATTCTCTTCTAAATTATTGTTTTTTAAATATTTCAGAACTCTGCCCACGTTATCATCAACTGATTTTACGGTACGCAAATAATCTTGCATATATCTTTGAAACTGCCATCTAATCAATTCATCTTTGTTCTTGATACTGGCATATTGCGCATAAACTTTTTGATAAGCTTTATCCCAAATTGCTTTTTCTTCTGGGCTTAAGCGTTTAATTTCTCTTTTATATGCATTAGGATTAAATTTGTCTGTTTTATTATTTCCACAAGTATCGCAAGGCACTTTATTGTCTTGATCAATATCTAAATCATTGATCATACTAGTTTTATTTTGCTGTAACGCCAACCTGTTTTTATAATCATCATAAAATGTGCTGGGCATTTCGAAAGTTCTATCGTTAAAAAGATTCAAATTATCTAGTGGTGGCATTTGGTTACGATGCGGAGCTTTTTGATGAATCATTAAAAAGAAAGGTTTTTCTTTATTAGCGTTGATCCAATTTAGCGCAAGGTCTGTGGTAATATCTGTTACGTAGCCTTTATAAAGTGTATCTTTTCCCAGCTTACTAAAACCGGGTTTATAATAATCTCCTTGTCCATGTAAGATGTTCCAATAATCAAAGCCTTGTGGATCAGTTTTCAAATGCCATTTCCCAACAATCCCTGTAGTATATCCATTTGATTTTAAAATTTTCGGAAGCGTTTGCTGGCTGCCATCAAAGGTGTCTTGATTATCTCTGAAACCATTTATATGAGAATATTTACCAGTCAAAATAACTGCCCTGCTTGGTCCGCAAAGAGAATTTGTAACATAAGCTTTCTTAAATAAAGCGCCTTCTTTTGCAATTTGATCTATATAAGGTGTTTGTATAAGACTTTTATCATAAGCACTTATTGCATGATATGCATGATCATCAGACATGATGAATATGATATTAGGTTTTTGTTGAGTATTAATAATTTTATTTTTTTGGGCACTGCAAGAAACTATAAAACAGGCTATTATAATAACTAATACATATTTTTTTAGATGGTTTTCATATCTTGAATAAATAGTTATTTTCATAAAATGATGAATTTTAGTTTTTTACTGGTCAGCAAATTATTCAATAAAGAATCATTGGCTAAATTTATAATATTACAATTGGCTTATTCAAAAATAAGTAGATTTTCATTGGTAAAATTCCTGATTATTCTCTAAATAATATGGTATCTTAGCAAGACATGAGTCAACCTATATTCCAACATATTTATTTACCGGATAAAGAAACTTATAATATACTTAAAGTGGAACGCCCCTATTTCATAGTTCCATGGCATATGCACCTCGAAATTGAAATCATGTCTATTGTTAAAGGACAGGGCACTCGATTTGTTGGAGACAGCGTAGAAAGCTATAAGGAGGGTGATTTAGTAATTGTGGGGTCTAACTTGCCGCATTGTTGGAAAAGCGGACCATCGCATTATGTAGAAGAGACAAAATACCATACTAAAGCGCATGTAATCCTCTTCAATGAGAGCAGTTTTGGAAACGGTTTTTTTAGTTTATCCGAACTCAAAGGTATCAGAGAATTATTTGACAGAGCTTGCCGGGGTGTTTACATCACTGGGAAAACAAGTAAACACATAGCAGATAAAATTGAAAAAGCATACCTCAAAAAACGAGTTGAGCGTTTTATAGCTTTTATCGACATTCTTAATGATATGGCAAATTCAACAGAATACCGTTTGCTGGTAAGCATTGGTTACAGCACAAGCTTAATTGAAAGTGATATGTTGCGATTAAACAAAGTATTTGATTATTTAATAATTAATTTTAGTAAGCAAATACGTCTTGATGAAGTTGCGTCACTTGCATGTATGTCATCTACTGCGTTTTGTAGATATTTTAAATCCCACACCAATAAATCAGTAATGCAGTTTCTGAATGAATTAAGAGTAGGCCATGCTAAAAAATTATTGATAGAAAGTAATGAAAACATTGGAAATATACATTTTGGATGTGGATTTGTAAATGCCTCTAATTTTTACGAACAGTTTAGAAAAATAACATCTTTTTCGCCTTTAGAGTTTAGAAAAAGGCATCAAGCAAAAAAGATGTTCTTATCATAGAAATAATTAATTTTATACTTTCCTAATTCGTCATCATTAAAAATGACTTAAATCTTAACTATCTTATCATCAATAAAGACAATAGAATTTATTTGGATGAGTGTTTTAATTGACCCACAAATCATCAAATAAAAACAAAGATTATTTTCTTCATTTATTAATCTCTATTAAAACTATATCAGTTACCATGTTTCAAATCTTAAATCAAGTTCTGGAGCTTGTCTCAAAATTAAAGTATCCATTACAGAATAATTTTTTGCCGCATTGGTGTACTTATAATTAAGGTAAAAAGATTTAGCGATAGGGTCGTAAGTTCCTGAACCAGAAACTGAATTAGCATTACACAATTATAATCTAAAATAAATCTCGATTTCTATTAAAGAATAATAGATTATAGCAAATTTAATTTACCAGATAGTTCAAGAAAAGATAAAGTTGGTAACTGTATATAACATTCAGATTTGATGTATATAAGGTAGGAATAGAATAGGTTTTATTACTTCTATATTAAAAAAGATTGTCTCCAAATAATTGATCCAAATTTGAAAAACTAATTAAAATTCTTCATTTATAAAACTCCAGTAATTGTGTTCAACATTTACTGGAGTTTTAACAGAGTTTTATTTGGAGATAACCTTTAATTTGATTACCAAAAATTCAATTTTTTTGAATTTCCAAATTTGGGAGATATATAATATGCTAAATTAATTTCATTTCCTCCACGGTAAGAATTACCTACTTTACCCGATGAAATTTCTCTATTGTATCCTAAAACAAATTGCTTTAATCTTAATCCAGCGTTAACAGTATAAGCAACATCATTTCTATAGCCCGCACCTACCCAAAATGTGTTAAGAAATACGCTTTTTAGCTGAACTTCGGCAGTGCCCTTAAGGTTGTTATCATAACGATAAATTCCATTAGCAATCAATCCGATATTACCAGAAAATGGCATTCTATAGCCTGCGTTAAAAGTATGTTGTAGAACATAATTATCTTTAAAATAAATATTTTCAGAATCCCCACCCTTTACTAAATCAGCTAAAGAATAGCCTACATAGAAGTCGTCAGAAGTTACGGCAACACCTAAATTTAAACCATATTTATTTAAGCCTTGCGCATTCATAATTGAACTGTATGCCGGATCATTAGGATCACCTAAAATTAACTTACTTTGATCAAATTTAGTGTTGTTGTAAGTTGCCGCAACACCAGCTCTAAACATTAATTTTTCAGAAATTTTTATTCCCGCTCCATAAGATAGGTTAACATAGTTAGTAGTTAATGCGCCATAAGTGTCATACAAAATTGCAGCTCCAAAAGCATGGTTTGTACCTTCAGTTTTCTCATCATTAAGATTATACTCTCCAGAAAGAAATAAAGTTCTTGGGGAATCCTCAAAACTAGTCCATTGGTCTCTATAAAAATTCTTAACCACTGTACCATTACTACCAGTTAAAGAAGGATTAAAATATTGTTGATACTGTGAAAAATTAGCTATATCCTGTCTGCTTTGGGCAAAGGATATAGTCATTATACTAAGCAACAGGATGTTTAAAATAAAATATCTTTTCATAATTGTATTATTTAATAACTGTAACTACCCCTTTTTTTGTCAAGATTAAAGAAGGAACATTAATGATATAGAAATAAGAACCTGCTATAATTTCACCGTTTTTATTCTTACCATCCCATCCCACTAAAGGGTCATTAGATTGAAACAAAAGCTGACCCGCTTTATCATAAACTTGTACATCTACTTCTTGATAATAGCTTAATTCAGGATTCACCCAAGTATCATTTTTTCCATCCCCATTTGGAGAAAAAGCATTTAAAAGTTTAATGTCATCTCTGACAGTAACACTGCTAGGAACAGTAATGAACTGTGGATTAATTGTGCCATTAATAGGAATCAAAGTTCCTGTTGCGGCGTAGGTTCCTAAAGTATATTGATTATAAACTGTAGTTGGCGCCCAATTAATTCCTACAATATCAGTCGTTTGGTCATCATAAGTCACCTGAACAGTTTGAGGAAGCTTTGCTCTATCAAAAGTAGTTTTTAAAGGCACTGTAACACTAGCTACAGAACCAGCACTTACTATTTTTTTCACCTTTACTACTGGCTCCTCGGTTAATAGTATATCATCAATATCTAAAGTTGCCGTGAAATTTGGATTGTTTGATAGTTTGAAGTTTTTTAGATTGATAGCCGGTGTTGTGGCAGGTTCTTCATCAATAGCTAAAGTTTTAGTACTCGCATCTATTACCCACACATCTGCCGCATCGTTTTCTACAGTAGAGATTGCTCCATTAGGATCAGTGTAGCCTACAGGCAAACCACTGTTGTTTATATACCAAACAATAGTTTTTTTCCCTGTAAATGGTTTACTTGATTTAGACCCTGTACCTATGGTAAACTCGCCGGCATTTACGGTAGGATTTATGTAAATATTAGAATGTGTACTGCCATCACCTGGTTTAGCTGGCGCACCAGATACTTCCCCAATAGTAAATTGGAAACCACTTGGAACATCCGCATTGTTATTTGTTATGGTAATTTCCATTGAAACTTTAAGAAAAGATGCTCCTGTTGTTGGAGCACCTGCAAAATTTGAACTTCTTGTAAAACCTCCTCTATTTATACCAGTAGTATTAGTTTTAACAAATTGTAATTTACCATTAGTTGTATTTACAGTTGTGTTCCCCACAACTGCAATAGCATTAAATTGATTTGCAGAAGGACTTGTTGCTGCATATGTTGTGTAATTTGTTGATGAATTAAAATTCTGATCAAAGTATACAGTTTGGGCTTTTAAAGCGAAACTACTTATCAGAATAGCTATAAATAATAAAATTTGTTTCATAATCTATTTAGTTTATCGGGTAAGCTTTTAAAGCTTACCCGATTGTTAATTGATAGTATTTCTAGTTATATTTTACCAGCCTGGATTTTGTTGTCCAAATTTTGTATTTAAGACCAACTCTGTATTAGGTACCGGAAATAATAAAAACTTAGGAACAGATACATTTAAAATTGGTGCGTAAATTGCGTTTTCTCTAGAAGTATTTGGAGTATAAAGTTGTGTACTCGCATTATATCCTGTAGGTAATATTCTAGGATATTTAGTAGCATCACTCAAAACAGTTTTAAATTGATACTCGTACATAGTTTGTGATGAGTTTAACGGACTTTGCATCCTCACCAAATCAAACCATCTTACTGCTTCACCAATAAATTCCAGACCTCTCTCATCAAAGATTTTTAATCTGAAAGTTTTCTTATCTACAGCCGTTGTTAAAGTTAAATTAGCAGGAATAGTCCTGGCCTCTGGTACAGAATTTACAGTTCTTGCTCTTGCTCTAACCATGTTAAAAGCATCTAATGCTGGTTGAGTAGGGCCATTTAATTCGTTAAGAGCCTCAGCCTTTATCAAATAAATCGCAGAAAATCTTATAATAAATAAATCATTACCATGGTTTCGGGCATCTTTTCCTCCAGGATCTTGATATTTAGCCAGTAATGGATCGTTTATAGTACCATCAGTAGACGAACCTGGTACAGTAGAGCCTGGAATGTTTGGATATACAGCAAAGAATCTTCCGTTGTTTGCATTAAATCCTCTTTGAACAAATGCTTTTTCATTTCTATAATCAATATTTGGAGTAAATTTAGAAACACCATTTGAATAATCACCTTTACGATAATAATCAGCAAACCAATGTGATACCCTAAAAGTATTATTTCCATTACCTCCACTTGCACTAACACCAAAAGTGTTTGAGGCACCAAAATTTGAAGCATATTCTGATCCGGCAGCAGGTTGGGCTCTAGCTGAGGCATCGGTTTGAAATCTTACACCGAAAATCACTTCACTATAAGCACCAGTTTCTTTATTGATGTCAAATAAATCTCCAAAATTAGCTAGCAAAACATATTTTTTACTATCTATTACAGAATCGGCATATAATACAGACTGCTGATATTGCGTAATTGGTGATTGCCCAGCTAGCGACAGTTGATTGCCGTAAGTTAAATAAGCTTCTGATAAAAAAGCTTGAGCAGCACCTTTTGAAGCTCGGCCTAATTCGTCAGCACCTATGCTTGATTGTAAAGGTAGATTTTCAGAGGCTAATTTAAAGTCGCTTAAAATCTGGGTGTAAAGTTCATCTACCGTGTTTTTAGGTAAATAGAAATCGGTATCAAAGTGAATGGCTGTATTTCTAATTGGCGCACCTCCATATAGTCTAACCAGATAATAATAACTAAAGGCCCTGATAAAGTAAGCTTCACCATAAGCCCTCTTTTCAAATGCAGGAGATAAAGTAAGTTTATCTAAAACTTCAATTAAATTATTTGCGTTTGCAATGCAGGCGTATAAATTATTCCACATTGGAGCTGTATTAGCACTTGAGAAAGTACGCTGAGCATAAGGCCCTGCTTCAGAGCCAGCAGTAGAAAAGATATCATCTGCCCCAAGAATTAGCATGTTAAAACTTTGAAATTTAAACATACTTGCATCATTAAATCTGGAATACATACCTCCAATAATTGCAGTTACATCTGTTTCTGAAGTTGCCGTTGCAGGAGTTGGTGTATCTTTAATTACTTCATCAAGACTACATGAGTTAAAGGAAATTAATCCTCCAAAAAGTAATGAGAGAAAAATATATTTTAAAATTTTCATTTTATCTATCGTTAAGTGATTAAAAAGTAAGTTGGAAACCTGCTGAAAACGATCTCGCTTGAGGCAAAGTCCCTAGGTCAATTCCATTATCAATAGAACTTTGCCCAAAAGAGTTTACATTAGGATCATAACCAGAATAGTTTGTAATGGTAAACAAATTAGTACCTGTTAAAAACACTCTTAAGCTTGAAATTTTTAGACTTTGAGGCGTTTTGAAATTATATCCAAACGTTAAGTTTTGTAACCTTACAAAAGAAGCATCTTCTACCATCCAATCCGGAAAACGTTGCTGTAACCTAACCGCATCTGTTGTTAAACGAGGATATAAATTACTTGTTCCTTCTCCATACCATCTTCCTTCATAAGAATCTCGCAATGAATTATAAGTTGTATTGGCGTGATTAGAACCAACCATCCATCTGTTCAAGTTTAATAATTCTCCTCCATAGCTACCAAAAATAGTCATGCTGGCAGTTAGTTTCTTATACGAGATACTTGGATTAAAGCCAAATGTAAAATCTGGTGTTGGGTTTCCAATAATGGTTCTATCATCTCCTGAAATCTGACCGTCATTGTTAAGATCCAAATATTTGATCATACCAGGTCTAATTAAAGACCTTCCATTATCATTTGCCAAAGCCGGATCATTATCTATTTCTGCCTGATTTTGATATATTCCTCCGGTTCTGTAACCATAGAAATTAGAAATTTGCTCTCCAACAAAAGCAGCTGTTACCGGCTGTCCTAGTAAAATAGCACCTCCTGCAAAGAAAGTACGACCAAATATGGTTCCGCCTTCTCCTAAACTAACTACCTTATTATTGAAGATGGAAAAATTTGCACCTAGAGTTAAATTAAAGTTTTTACGAGTAATATAATATGAACCTTCAACATCAAGTCCCTGATTCATTATTTCGCCAACATTCGTAAAATAATTTCCATAACCAACAGAACCAGGTAATGTTAGGTTCACTAATAAATCTGTGGTTACATGTTTATAATAATCTATTGAGAAATTAAGTTTGTCCTTCATAAAACCAAGATCTACGCCGGCATTGTACTTGGTTGTACTTTCCCATCTTAAAGTAGGATTATCAAAGTCTGAAATCACATAATTTGGATTAATATTAGAACCAAAGGGATAATAATTTAAGCTATAAGAAGCCTGAGAACCCCCAACTCTTATATTGTCATTACCTGCAACACCAATACTTGCTCTAACTTTAAGCAAAGACATGAAATCTAATTTTTCTTTAAAGAAATCTTCATTAGAGACATTCCAACCTAAACCTACAGATGGATATAGATTCCACTTATTACCTGGAGATAATCTGGTAGAACCGTCATAACGAGCCGTTAGCGTTAATAAATAACGTTTGTCATAAGAATAATTTGCCCTTCCTAAAACAGACATTAATGCTCTTTCATTCAAATTATAAAATGTTCTACCAGGAAAAGCTGCACCAGCAGGATTATTATAAGTTAAAGTATTACTTGGAAAGCCTAAATTGGTAACACTGGTAGAATTGTTAAACCAACGTTGGTAGCTATATCCGGCAACAGCATTTATAGCATGTTTTTTTGCGATATTTTTCTTGTAAGTAAGTAAGTTGTCTATTACATAATTTGCATTTCTGTTATCAGCCCTAGTTGCAGATCCTCCTGGGGCAGAGTTCCCAATAAAAGTTCCGGTAGGATAGTAAACATTTCTTAATGAGTAAATTTCATTTATACCTGCCTTTAATGTGTAGGTTAAATCTTTACTGATTTTGTAGTCTGCGTTAAAATTGGATAGAACAGTTCTTATAGAAGTACGATCAATAACTTTATTAATTAATAACAAAGGTCCATTTGCTAAATCCTCATCAAAATCACCTGTTTCAGGATCATAAGGATTTTGTAAAGGATTAAAAGACAATGCTCCTAAAACAACTGTTGAACCTAAAATACCTGTCCAGTTAGATTGTAGTCCAAATTTTCTATCAGCAACGGAAAGGTATGTTCTTAATCCTACTGTTAATTTCGGACTGATTTGTCTTTCATAATTAAGCCTGACACCACCTCTCTTATAACCTGCTTTTTGAATTACACTTTGCTGGTCAGAATAGTTACCAGATAATAGATAGCTGTATTTTTGATCTTTACCAGTAATACTGATTTGATGATCCTGAGATATTGCATTTCTATAAACCTCATCTTGCCAATTGATATTTAGAGCTTTAGATATAGAATCTAAAGTGTTATCATTATAAACTGGTGCTTTACCATCGTTAACGTTAGCCTCGTTTTTCATGATCATATATTCATAAGAACTCAACATATCCAATTGCTTAGGAATCTGGCTCATATCAAATCTTGTAGAAAAAGATACCTGATCTTTTGTGCCGCTGCCACTTTTCGTAGTAATCAATACCACTCCATTTGCACCTCTAGAACCATAAATAGCGGTAGAAGAAGCATCCTTTAAAATTTCAATTGAAGCAATATCATTTGGATTGATAGATGCTAAAGGGTCAGCAGGTGGAATCTCTGCACCTCCATCTAAACCTTGTCCTGCACTTGTAGCACTAAATGCAGATTCAATAGGCTGACCGTCAACAACTATTAATGGCTGGTTACTTCCTGTAATGGAAGTCATCCCTCTGATATTAAAAGTTATTGCGCCTCCAGGTTCACCTGTATTTGTAACAATGTTTACCCCAGCAATTTTCCCTTGTAAAGCTTCTGAAATAGATACTACCTTATTTTCGTTAACATCTTTAAGTTTTACAGTACTTACAGACCCAGTCAAATCGCTTTTTGCAACAGTACCATAACCCACTACAACAACTTCTTCAAGCGCTGATGCAGAAACTTTCAAAACAACGTTTAGAATTTCTTTCCCAGCAATTGGTACCTCCTTAGTTTCATAGCCTAAGTAACTGAACACCAATACAGCATTTGGCACCACGTTAAATGAATACTGACCATCAATATTAGTTTGGGTAACTCTTTCTTGGCCTTTAACTTTAACAGAAACTCCAGGTAGTTTTTCTCCCGTTTCATCAGTTACAGTACCAGACATTGGTTTTCTTGCCTCTTGGGCATAAGAATTCTGATTTACAAATATAAATAAACCAGTAAAGATTGTGCAGACAAGCAGAGCAAGCCTTTTTTTGTTTAAAGACCAGATTAACTGGTAGGGAATTAGAAATTCCCCAAAGATTTTTTTCATAAAAGGTCCTTTAAAAATTAGTTTGAAAAAGATTTTGTTTTAGTCCGATTATTCGGATTGGTTTATTTGGTTTGGTTTTAAATAGTAATTAACGCCTGATCTTAGAATAACTAACTAATTAGCTTTCATTAAAGAACTCAGTGTTTTTACTCTAAAAAACTTAACCAAGTTTACTTATTTGTTAAATATGATATTTAATATTTTTGTAGCTTTTTTTGTAAAAATTGTCGCATATCAATTAGTATGTTTTATCGTAACACTATTCATAACTTTCTAAAAAACAATTGGGTATCTGAAATTTATTTTACTAGTCTTTTATTGCTTGTTATCTTAATTGAAGTTAATCTCTCTTCATAAAGAGTACTCCTTCCTTCAAAATATTATTATTAATTTTTTTCAAAACCTTCAAAAATGTTCACATGACCTAATAAAATTTGAAATGATTATTATTATCAATTCATATTTAATATTCAGTACAATAATTGAAAAATGATTACTCGTTTACAATAGAAATAGATTTCTTAAAAAACTTTTAATGTTAATTTAACAACCATTATTTTTCTAGACAAAAATGCTAGGATTAGCTACCAGAGTGATAAGTTCCATAACTTAACATTCCATATATTATTTTCGAAAATTTAAAAAAAAATTAAATGAAGAAGCTGCTATTCCCCATTCTAATGCTCCTATTTATCCAGCTATTTGCACAAAAACAACCTGATTTATCATCATCACCACCGATGGGTTGGAATAGTTGGAACTATTTTGGGAAAAACAGCATCGATGAAAAATTGATTAGAGAAGTAATTGATGCTATGGCTACTCAAAAATTAAATGAGTTGGGATATAATTATATCGTAGTTGATGGAGGTTGGAGAGACAGCACTTTAGGACCAAATGGCGAATTATTAGTCAATAATAAATTTCCATCTGGAATGAAAGCCTTGGCAAACTATGCGCATTCTAAAGGTTTTAAATTTGGACTTCATACTGTACCAGGTTCTCATGATTGCGGATGTGACCCCGTTGGAGGTTGGGGAAATGAAAAAGTCCAAGTACAACAATTTGTGGATTGGGGATTGGATTTTGTAAAATTAGACAGATGCCGTTTCTCCTTAGATCCTCATCCTGAAGGGCATCCGAGAAAAGATCCAATTTGGTACTCCGGATGGGATAAACAAGGTGAAAATATTCAAAAAGCTTATGCATTATGGAGTAAATTATTACAAGAGGCCAATAGAGATATGATTTTAAGTGCCAGCGCATACCGTTATTATGATTGGTATCCAACGTTAACAAATATGGGACGTACTACCGGTGATATCGCAACCGCTCAAACTTCGGGAGCCAGCTTTGATAATGGAAAGAAAAATAGCGTTATGGCCATTTCAGTATTAAATAACGAGTCGAGATTATTAGCGGGAAATGGTTATTGGAATGATCCTGATATGTTAGTGGTAGGAGAAAAAAGTTTGACCAATGCTGAACAAAGATCTCACTTCGCTCTTTGGTGCATTATGAGCTCTCCATTATTCTTGGGAAATGACCCTAGAAATATGACTAAAGAGGAAATTGACATCATCACCAATAAAACAGCAATTCAAATTAATCAGGACGATACAGAACAAGGAAGAAGAATTATAATGGATGATGATACTGAAGTCTGGCTAAAAAGACTTAAAGATGGTAAGTACGGAGCTTTACTATTGAATCGGGATAAAAAGCAATCCCATATGATAAAATTAACCTCATTAATGTTAGATGGTCATCGATCATTCCAAGTTAGGGACGTTTATGATGGGAAAAAACTTGAAAAAATGAATGATGGTTATGAACAAAATATTGAACCAGGAAGCGGCTTGTTTTTAATTCTTGAACCTTAGTAATAAAAAGAATATCAAAGAGATGAAAATTATGGTTTTCATCTCTTTGATATTATTAATAAATATTGTTTACTTAGACGGATACTTTTGAAGATTGGTTGTTGGTCCATTAACTATCAGATTTCCACTATCATCAAAGTGCATTCTATCAATAAAAACTACCCTTTGGTGTCCTGATTCCTTTGTTCTACCATGATAAACGCACAACATTTCTTTTCCATCAGGAGACCATGTTATGCTATTATGACCTGTGCCGGTAACATCTCCCTTTTTTTGTAAAATTGGGTTATTGACAGATTTTGTAAAAGGCCCCAATGGATTTTTAGAAGTAGCATAACCAACCGCATAATTTTCACCATCAAAATTATTAGCAGAATAGGTCATATAATAAGTTGCGTTATTTTTTAGAAGTGTAGAACCTTCTGTCCATCTTCTATTTGCTTCATGAGAAGTGACTGACCTGCTTTCCCATTCTGTTTCTTTATTTTGTTTAACAGGTGGTTTTAGTAATAATACAGGTTCTCCTATTATACCGCTAAAATCTTTTTTTAACTCTACTCCATAAACCCAGCTTTCTTCTATTTCTTTATACCAACCTTTTTCTTTTGCCCAAGTTGCAACTTCACTTTCTACCGGGTGCTTGTAGCAACATCTAGAATAATATAAGTAAACTTTATTATTTTCGAAAAACACGTTTCCATCAATAATTGGGTAATCTGGATTAAAAATAGGTTTTCCAGAAACATCTATAAATGGACCAGTAGGACTTTTAGAAACCGCTACACCAATCTTAAAATTCTCCAATTCATTGGTTGGGTTTTCTTTCCATTGTGCACTATAAAACAAATAAAAATTATTATCCTTTTCATACACTTCCGGAGCCCAAAAAGCGCTTATTCCCCAAGCTTTTTCTTGTTTATTGGTGTAAATTACACCTTCATCTTTCCAGTTTACTAAATCTGTTGATGAATAACATTTGAAACCATTTTTTACACCGCCTGTACCATACATATAGTATTTTCCTTGAGCAGTTTTTAACACGTAAGGATCTCCCAATTTTACATCAATTGGGTTTTTAAATTCTTGAGCCATACATCCTAAGCTCAATGAAAGCATCAATACACCTATTAAATTATAAACTATCTTCATTTTTTTGTTTTTACGATTTCCCATTGATCTGTTCTAAATGGTGATGCAGGTAAACCTGCTGAATTATATAAATTTCCTATAAAAAAATCTTGAAATCCATAACGCACAGCAACTGGTTTTTTTACTTCATCACTTTCAATAATCAATTGATTTTTAGAAACTATTTTTGCTTTGGCAGGATAAAATTTTTGATCCTCTCCAGCTATCTCGAAATTTGACGAAGACGATGGATTCATTTCTAATCCATTAGCAACATTTACAAATTTGATAACTGCTTTATCATCATTCATCTTTACTTTTTTAACTTCTGGACCAAGCCAAACCACATTTTTTTGGTGATAATCATTAGCTAACGCTATCTTCAATAAACGTTCAGCAACTTTTGTCTTATCCGGCGGATGGATGGATTTATTAGAGCCAATATCTGCAGTGACAGCCATCCCCGTATTTTTTATAAGGTGAGAAGCTTTCAGTTGAGATTCTCGAAGATAAGGAGATGACATGTACGGATCTGATGAATATAACCAAGGGGCAATCTGAACAAAATAAAATGGCAATTTCTCGTTATTCCAATCACTTCTCCAACCGTTAATCATTGCCTCCATGAGGTATGGATATTCCTTATAGTAATTTTTATGGTCATTTTCTCCTTGATACCACAGAAATCCTTTGATGCTATATGGTGCTAAAGGAGCAATCATTCCGTTATATAAAACAGATGGATTTGAGGGAACCTCTCCTTTGTTTTTCGCTGACATATCAGGAAATTTTTGCAGCTCATTGCTACTCATCCAAGCTCTTATGGGAGTGCCGCCCCAAGCAGATTGAATAATTCCAACAGTAACGTTTAATTTTTTACTTAGCATACTTGCAAATTGATAGCCTAAAGCACTAAAATCTTTGGCATTTGCAGGATTGCTTTGAACCCACATTCCCTTAACATCTTTTTGTGGTTCGTTTGATATGGTTCTTTCGGCTTTAAAAAATTTAATTTGTGGGTTGGTAGAGTTTGCAATCAATGAATCGCTGTTTAAAATAGGTTGATTTGGTTTGCCAGAAAGTGCCATCTCCATGTTTGATTGTCCTGAGCACAACCATACCTCTCCTATCATCACATCTTTTAAAATAATATTTTGATTACCAGATTTAAAAGTTAGCGTATATGGGCCACCAGCAATTGGAGTTTTTAAATTAAAAGTCCATTTATTATCTGTTGCTATTTCAGAAGTATATTTTTTATTATCCCAACTAGTTGTTAATTCTACCTGTTGGTTATCATCAGACCATCCCCATAATTGTGTTTTTGCTTTTTGTTGCAAAACCATTTGGTCTCCAATGATAGATGGCAAATGAATTTGTGCTTTTAAATAAAATCCACTCGATAAAAAAATGAACAAAAAAATTATTCTTTTCATATTATTTCAATTTGAGATGATTAAATCGCTTTCAATTCTTCGAAATGGAAAATTGATATAACGATACAGTATGATATTTTTTATCAGGATTTAATACTGTTGAAGGAAATGATGGTTGGTTTGGAGAATCAGGGAAATGTTGGGTCTCTATAGCAAAACCAGAACGATAGGTATCTCTAGAACCATTTTTCAAAGCATCTTTGCCTTTTAAATAATTTCCACTATAAAATTGCAATCCGGGTTCATCTGTGTAAATATCTAACTGAATACTAGATTTATCTCCAACAACAGTGGCTGCATGTATTTTACTATTTACTTTTTTACCATTCAGCACAAAATTATGGTCATATCCTTTCCCATACTTTAACTGCTCATTTTCTATATTTATTTTAGAACCTACGGAAATTGGTTTTGTGAAATCAAATGGGGTGCCTTTCACATTTGCTAATTCTCCAGTTGGAATTAACGCACTATTAACCGGCGTATATTTATCGGCATAAATAGTAAGTTGATGATTAATTATTTCGCCAGAGCCTTCACCGTTTAAATTGAAATAAGAATGATTAGTTAGATTTACGATGGTTGGTTTATCAGTTGTTGCATCATACTCTAATTTAAGAGCTCCTTTATCCGTAATAGAAAAAGTCACTTTAGTCTTTAAATTTCCTGGGAAACCCTCTTCACCATCTTTAGCGAAATAAGTAAGAATTAATTTAGTAGAATCAGGCTGTTGCACATCCCATACCTTATTGTGAAATCCATTTTTGCCACCATGTAAAGTGTTGCCTCCGCTATTGATATTCAACTGAAAGTGCTCTCCATTTAAATCAAACTGTCCTTTTGCAATTCTATTTCCAAACCTACCAATGGTAGGTCCAAAAAATGGTTGATTTGCCTGAAGATAATCTTTAACAGTTGCAAGCCCTAAAACAACATCAGTAAGAATACCGTTTTTATCTGGCACCCAAAGACTAACCATTCTAGCTCCATAGTTTGTGAAAGTAGCCTTGATTAATCCATTTTTAATGGTATAAATATCAATTTTCTTCCCTTGTAAAGTATCTAAATCCCCATAATTAATTACATTTTTAGGGTTAGAAACTTCAGTATTAAATTTATGGTAGTTAAGATTACAAAATCCATTGAGTGCAGCAAAACTTAAAACTGCCATGCAGATTAATGGTCGAAATCCTTTTGAACTCATCATGTTACTTCTTATTGTTTAATTGCTTAATCAATTGGATTTCGTCTAATCTATAAGGCGTACCATCTCTCTTAAAAACATCATGAAACCATTCAATTGGCTGTTCTCCATTAGGATATGGGGAATCCCAAGCATAAATGGTATTGGTTTTACCATCAACTAAACCCCAGCTAATTGCACCAACGTTTTCTTTTTTAAGTAAAGGCATAATATTGGCAAATCGGCTATTAAGTGTTCTTGCCATATATTCTGTGCAAATTAATGGTCTGTTATGTGTTTTTAGCAAAGAAATTACTCTTTTATGCCAATCTGGTTCTTCATAATCATGATAGGTGATGATATCTGAATTTATAATCTGGAATGCATTCAACTTTTCAAAATCCCATCTCCAAATTCCGCTAGTAATTGGCTGGGTAGGATTTGACTCCCTAGCCCATTTAAATACATTGCTCAGTAAAGGGAATGAGGTTTCTAATTTTTTAGAATTTCCTGGTTCATTATATAGATCCCACATCAAAACCCTTTTATCTTTACCAAAAGTTTTTAAAACGTCTTTGACATATTTTTCCAACTCTGGATATATGGTTGCGTCTTTATATCCTTCATTAGGAGGGTCTTGTATCCATCCAGAATTATGGATACCAATTTTAGGTATGGGCTGTTTACCTATCTCAGCTTTGTCATTCCAGCAATCATCAAAAAATACAAAAATGGTTTGGATGTGATGTTTCTCTGCAATAGTTAAATATTGATCAACTCTTTTTTTGAAACCCGCAGGGTCTTGTTTCCAAGCTAAACTATATAAAAATACCCTCATGGTGTTAAATCCAATTCCTTCTGCCCATCCTAATTCTCTATCAATTGTTGTAGGATCAAAGGTGTCTGCTTGCCACATTTCTAACTGATTAATGGCAGAACTAGGAATAAAGTTGGCACCACTCATCCAAGGATGTTCAGCATACCATGAATTGGCTTTTTCTACCGACCATTTGCCAGGAAGCTCTTGTGCTTTTAAAGAAAGTGCAGTCATTAAAAAAAGGACTACAATTAAATAATAGGTTTTTTTCATATTTTCTATATTTCTCCCGAAGGTTTTTTAATTTTTGTTCCGGCTGGTAATGGATTGCCAAAAATTGGATTTCCAGCTTTATCCCAATAAAATTGTTGTAATCTTAAATCTCTTTTCCAACCTGGTGTTTTATCAATTTTACTATGATAAAATATCCACCATTCCTTATCGTCTGGAGATTTGGTAAAGCTAGCATGCCCTACCCCATAAACTTCTGGGTTACCCATAAAAACAGGACCTGATTTTATCCAACTTTCTGCCTTCATTGGATCTGCATTAGTTTTTAACCTTAACTGACCTAAGCGATATTGTGGTGTCCAAGATTCTCTGGCAGAATAAATGATAAAAACATCTTTACTATGAATAAGCAACTGCGGGCCTTCATTTAGATTTAAAGGTCCGCCAATTTCCCAACCTTCACTTGGTTCTGATATTTTTACCCTTTCTGAGCTAATTAGAGTTGGGCTATTCATCTTAGCAATGTATAAATATTGCTTCGTCTTATCTGATTTTTGGTTGTTTTCCCAACCAGACCAAATTGCATAAAGTTGTCCTCTTATATCAGAAACAGTTAAATCTATAGCCCAATAGGTCCCACTAAAATCATTTTCATCTGTTCCTGTTTTTAGCATTCCCTTATCAACGTATTCACCTTGCGCATCATCGCTAACAGATTCTAACACTCCACTTCTTTGAAAAGCATAAGGAGGCCCAGATTTTCCCGCTGCATAATAAATATACCAGTGATTCCCAATATGATGAAGTTCAGGCGCCCAAACATTGGTGCTGTTCCATTGATTTTTTGGTGCTTTCCAAACCTCTTCTCTCTTGCCCATTTTAATTAAGGAGCTAGATTTTTTTATGGTAATTACATTTTCTCCAGCTTTATTCAATCCGCTTTGACAGACATAATAAAACCCATTATCTTTTATAACCCATGGATCTGCCCCTTTCCCAATCGGATTAGTGAAATAGTTGGAGGAATCAATAGCGATTGATGAGTTATCATTTTGATAACTAAAGCTTGTTGAAAGATTAGCTATACTGAAAAACATCAGTAAAGCAAAAAATGTAATCTTAAAATTTTTCATCTATTCAAATATCACCAAGATTTTAAATCTTCTTTTCATCAATATTTTGCTTTCACCTCTTTTCTCCAATCTTCTAATTCTATGGCGAGCTGTTTAACCTTATCGGGATATTGAGCCGCAAGGTTGTTTTTCTCTCCAATATCATCTTTAAGATTATAAAGCTCATTGGTATGATCATCAAAAAATTCAATCAATTTCCAATCTCCATCTCTAATACTCCCTGCAGATCTGCCACCGAGAAAGTGAGGATTGTCTAAAGGATAGTGCCAGTAAAATTTTCTCTCAGGAAGTTTTGCTGAAGTATTTTGCAATTTTTTGGTGATGTCTATTCCGTCTAATTTTTGTTGATTTGGTTTAGCTCCAATTAAATTCATAAAAGTTGGATAGAAATCCATATTTACAGCAGTTTGATCTACAATACCTGGTTTAAATATTTTAGGTGCCCAAACAATACAGGGTTCAGTAACACCACCTTCATAAAGCATACTTTTTCCGCCTTTTAATGGAAGGTTATTGGTGATGGTTAATTCACCACCGTTATCACTTGTAAAAACAACTATGGTATTTTCATCCAGACCTAATTCTTTTAGCCTAGCCATGATCATACCTACACCTTGATCTACTACAAACAGTTGCGCTGCTAAATGCGGATTATTTCCTTTCGATTTTGAATCTGCTGGCCATCTTTTATAAGGATCGTTTTCCTCATTTCCTTTAGTTGGTGGAGAGGTCCCTGCCCCTGCTTTGTTTCTAAAATGATCCACCAGTTCAGGTTTACCATGAACGGTGGTATGTATTGCGTAATGACTTAAATAAAGAAAGAAAGGTTTGTCTTGATTTCTATCAATAAATTCTAATGCTTCCTCATTTTGTCTATCAGTTATGTATTCATGGTCTCCAGTGAGTTTTTTCTTAATCTCTTTATTAAATTGATAAGGATGAAAATACCAACCTTCCGCAATCCCTCTGTTCTCGCTTACCATAACTTCATCAAAACCGTGTTGATCTGGGAGAGTTTCTTCTGCCGCACCTGCTTTGGTATATCCTGAAAGATGCCACTTACCTACGATACCCGTATGGTAACCATTTTGTTGAAACATTTCTGCCATGGTGGTATGTGATAAAGCCAAATGATCTGGCGCATCCGGACGAAGATAGTCTGTAATACCCACTCTTGCTGGATATTGACCAGTCATTAAACCAGCCCTATACGGTGAACAAACAGGTGCTGGTGCGTAAAAATGATTGAACTTTACACCTTGCCCAGCCAGCTTATCTATATTTGGAGTTTCGTTAAATTTATTGCCATAACAACCTAAATCAGCATAACCTAAATCATCAGCTAAAATATAGATGATGTTATATTTTTTTTCTGACTTTTCTGCTTTTGTAGAATTATCAACCTTTAATGGAGAGCATCCACCAATAATCAATAACATTAAGCAAAAGCCTAACTTTTCAAATAACTTCATAATTGGTTTAATAAGTAGTTATAGTTTGAAAAACTAATTGTTTTTCAATTTAATCATTAGAAATTATATAAGCCAAAATCAAATTGAGAATCAGCTTCAGAATTTTTCAATTCAAATCCTAAAACGTTTTTTCCTTCTTTTAACAAATTTTGATAATCGCTTATGTTAAATTCATCGTAATGTCTTTTGGTTAAAATCTTATTATTATAGATTTCTGTACCATTTAAGTAAATCTTTAAATCTCCTTGGGCTAAAAGTTTCATAGCCATTTTTTCTGGCTTACCCTTTATTATAAAACTATTTACCGCCCACAAATCTTCTCCTTTCTTTACACTATAAGGCCCTTCATGAGATTTAAAATGAGCATCAAACGGATTATGCAAATTCCAGCCATCAGCAGGTTTCAATTGACTTATTAAAAGAGTTGAGTTTTTTATTTCAGAATCATTGATTACAAAATTGGCTTTTTTAACTGTTTCAAATAACGGCTGAGACAATTGATACATTTCTTCATTTGTGATTTTTTGAAATTTTCTATCATAGGTAATCAATCCGTTAACTTCTCCTTCCACATCAGAAGTTTGAGTGTAAATAGCAGCAGAAAGTCCTCGTGATAATAATGGATATAGATTATTTATTACTTTGCTAAACTCATTATGAAAAGTGCTCTTATCAAAATAAGTTCTATAACCCCAATTTCTTTTATCTTCGTTCCATAAATGTCCTTTAACTGGCCATCCCAAACCTCCAAATTCTCCTAAAACAACAGCCCTGCCTTTGTTTTGAATAGTTGGCTCCATAGATGGACCAGGATATTGATGGGCGTCAAACATATTTCCAACACCTCTATCGGTCCAACCGCTTGTGGCATCCACCAATCTATCTTTATCATATTTTTGAGTCCAGTCGGTAACTTCTTTTGTTTGAAATTGTCCCCATCCTTCATTAAAAGGCACCCAAACTACAATTGATGGGAAAAATCTTAGGTTATCCATGATAGATTTCCATTCCGCTTTAAAATCTTTTGCTGAAGCTTCTGGACGATCCCAATCTTTTTCAGCATCAAACTTTACATGTTGCTGAGGATCGTTTATAGATATAAATCCGGTTGGCATATCTTGCCATAACAGCATACCCATCGTATCCGCATGATAATAATAACGAGCTGGCTCAAGTTTAATATGCTTTCTAATCATATTAAAACCCATGCTTTTCAGCATTTCCATATCATATTTCATCGCTTTATCACTTGGGGGAGTTAGTAAACTTTCAGGCCACCATCCTTGATCTAAAGTTCCCCATTGAAAGTATGGTTTGTTATTGAGTTCTATTCTCGTAAATCCATTCTTATCTTCTCCTAAAGAGATTTTTCTCATCGCAAAATAAGAATCAAATTGATCTAATTTTTTTTCATTTCTTGAGATGATCATCTTCACTTGATATAAGTTAGGTTGCTCTGGAGACCATAATTTTATATCATTTAACTCTGCCTTTAAATTTGGCAGGTAATTAGTTTTAATTTTTTTTATCTGCTTCCCGTGATATGATATTTCTATCTCTGCTTGTTCATCACCTTTAGAATTATTTAAATTAGAATTAAATGAAATGATACCATTATCTATATCTGCAACAGGATTTAAGACAGAAATACTTGTTGTATTAACAGGTTCCATCCAAACTGTTTGCCAAATACCAGATACTGCTGTATACCAAAACCCTCTTGGATTTAATGTTTGCTTGCCCCTTGGTTGTATATCACTATCCGTAGGATCAAAAACTTTTAAAGCTATTTTTTGGACGCCAGTTGTATTTAAAAAAGTGGTAATATCATAGGAAAATGGATCAGAACCACCAGTATGTTGTCCAACGTGTTTTCCATTCACATACAAGTCAGATTGCCAATCAACCGCCCCAAAATGAAGTATGATATTTTTCCCTTTCCAATCTGCAGGAACATTTATTTCTTTATTATACCAAAGTTCTTGTTTGGGGCTCAAACTTTTTTGAACACCAGATAAACTAGACTCTATACAGTAGGGAACCAATATCTTACCTTGAAAGCTTGCAGGTTTTGCAGTTCCTTTATTAACCACTGCATAATCCCACAATCCGTTTAAATTTTTCCATTCTTCCCTAACAAGTTGTGGCCTTGGATATTCTTGCCATGCATTGCTTTCATTAATTGAGGAAGCCCAAGGAGTAGATATAGAAACAGGTTTCTGTTGATATTGAGCATCAACGGAAAAAAACAAAGTGCAAAGCGAACTCGTAATAAATAACTTCTTAAAATTAAAATACATCTGATCTATAATTAGTCTCAAATAAATCTTGAGGCCAAGATTTATGAAAACAATATTAATACAACGGCATTTTAATCGTTGTCAATTTTGTAGCCGATATTAATAAAATTGTGTTTAAAAAGATTTAATGGGTAAAAAAGCTAGAAATCTAACATTTAATAATAATTTCTTATCAGTTTTATAAATGATTATTATTTTCCATAAAATAAATTCGCCCGTTCCAAGTCAGGTCTTAGTTTGTTATTTTCCCATTTCACTGGCACAATTGCTGGTCGGCAGGTCACAGGAAATTTAGCGCCCATAATTCCTCTCGGGTTAAAAAATGTAGTAGACCACCATTCATTTTTATCATCCTGAAATAAATTGTTATGACCTCCTTGTAAAATTGCTGGGTACCTTTTACCATAAGGGCCATAAATATGATCCGATTCTGCAACAATTACGTCATAACTATATACATTGTTTTCATCTTTGGGCCTAAGGTAAGTGTAGCCACCTCCAGGTTTTGGTACTGACCATACTGTTTGAAGAAGCTGATATTTATTATGATGTTTTACAATAAAAACACCTTCAATATAAGGCTCGGGTTGGTAAGGGGTTTCTTCAATTCGTTTAAATGGCTCTTCAATATCACTTAAATCATCTTTCATTTTGGCTATGAAATGATTATGACCTATCAAATAAACTTCACCATCTGTATCTTCAAATATGCCAAGGTCAATTTGATTGAATATTGGCTTATCCTTGCATCCTTCTATATTTCTATATGGACCTTCTGGTTTACCAGAAATACTTTCTAAAACAAAAGAGCCATTTCCATTATTCATGCAGGCTGCTATTAGCCATTTCTTTTTACTTTTTATATAATGAAGTTCTGGTGCCCACAGAGCCCTTTTAATTTCGTCTTTGGCATCATTTTTTAAAGCATTTGATGCCAAAGGTTTACCTCTTTTTTGCCAATCTGCACCATCATCAATAAATGACCAAACCTCACCCATTGCAATCCAATTTTTCAAATCAGTAGATTTCCATAATCTCACTCCAGTATTGTAATCTTTGGAATTTGCTTTATCCTTATTAGTTTCATCCATATTAACAGTACCCGTCATGTAATAATAACCGTCAGGTGCTCTCATGATATAAGTATCACGCATCCAAACATCTAAGATTGGCTTAACAACTTGGGGAACAGTTAATGTAGTATCATCAATAGGAGCATTGGGATCACTAAAACTATCATTAATGGCTTGTGCATAGCTTCTATAGCTGATAGAAGTTATTATCAAAGTAATTATGCAAACATAAATCCAAGCAGATATTTTAATCATGTTATTATCTTAATTAAACCACTATTTAATATTTATGAAAACCGATGGAGCGTATTGAAAGTTACTAATAATATAAATTTTCTAAAATTATTCTGAACAAAATGTTCAACGTTTAGAAAATAGGTTTTATAAGCCTATAATTTAAATTTAAGAAAGTCCTCCAATAGAATATATATCATGTGTTGTGTTTTTCTCTATTAATACACTTTTATAATTATCAAATACTTGCTGATGATAAATTATTAAACAATAATAGTTTAAGATACTTTATAATATCATTTATTCAATTAAATTAATTATCTCAATTTAATCTCCTTCTTCCTTTTTTGATTTTGCCTGTTTCCCAAATTCAACATCCATAGCAGCACCTGAATCTCCTTGTTCTTTCATCCAAGCAGCAAGCTTGATCTTAAAATCCTTTATTTTTGCCTGATACTTTGAATCATCGGCCAGATTATTCAATTCATAAGGATCTTTTTTCATATCATAAAACTGCACAGCTGGTCTCTTGATTATTCTATTTGTTAGCACTTGTGCCTCAGGCGATGTTTTTGCCTTTTCAGTCCAGCTAGCCCAGACAATTCCATTGGGATTCATTACATATTTTAAGAAATAATCATCTTTTGAATTCAAGTTAAGTATCATTTTAAAATCATTATCTCTTATACTTCTCATAGGATATGCTTTCCCTTCAGGAATGTTATTATATATCCCATATGCGTAATCTCTATGAGTTTTATTCTCTTGCTTAATCACTTTTAAAAAGCTATTTCCGTCTAAAGAATCTATTACTTTTCCACCTGCAATGTCTATTAAAGTTGGAGTAATATCCTCGTACTGAACAATTGCATTACTGGTAGTCATTGGTTTTACGGTTCCCGGCCATCTCACAATCATAGAACTTTTTTGACCATAATTCCAACTATTCCATTTACCTCCAGGAAATTGCGGTCCTTGCTCACCTAAAAATATAACTACAGTGTTTTTATCTTTACCTGTCTCTTTTAACAGTTTTGTAATATCACCAACTTGATCATCCAACCTTCTAACTTCTGCCAAATATTTGCAAAATTCTACCCTAGATTCTTTTGTGTCGACCCAGTTTGGTGGTAAAACTAATTTTTCAGGATTAAATTTTGAAGGATCTCCGACCGTCCATGGTGCATGTGGATTTATGCTCATTACAAAGAGACAGAATGGTTTATCATCCTTTGTGATGTAATTTTTAATACTATCTAAAAAATAATCATCTGTTTTTGAAACGCAATTTTCTTCAAATCCTTTGATGATATCAAAAGGGAATGTAGACTTTGGTTTGGTACTATGGTCTTTACCGGTTAACCCTACTTTATAACCCAAATTATTTAAATACTGATTAACGCTACTTTTAAAATAAGGATAAACACTTTTATGATTTTGATAAGAACCATGCCTCGCAGGATAAACACCTGTAAACAAAGAAGCCCTGGTAGGGATACATATCGCCTCAGAACAATAAATATCATTAAATAGCATCCCTTCTTTTGCTAACGCATCAATATTAGTAGTCTGTAGATTCTTACCACCATAACAACTTAATTGCCTCGTATCCAAATCATCTGCCATTACAATGACCACGTTTGGACGAGTTTGTTGTGCCAATGATAAGATTGGAGATAGCATTATTAAAATGCCGAAAAACTTTTTTAGATGGTTGATAATCATAGTTATTTATTATAATATCTCTGAAATCCTGAACCCAGTAAATATTAAGGTTTACTTTTTAACAATTTAAAATTATTTCAAGGTTAAATTAAACCTTGAAATAATTTTTTTTACTTTGAAACAGAAAACTCATAAAGAGAAACCGTATGATATTTCTCGCCCGGTTTCAAAAGAGTTGATGGGAAAGAAGGTTGATTTGGAGAATCTGGAAAATGTTGTGTCTCCATTGCAAAAGCTGTCCTAAAATCATCCTTCGAGCCATTTTTAAACGTATTTTTACCGCCCATAAAATTACCACTGTAAAACTGCAGTCCAGGTTCCTCAGTAAAAATATCCATCTGAATTCCAGATTTATCCCCAACTACCGAAGCAGCATGAAACATCCCATTTTCTTTTGCCCCTGTTAGCACAAAATTATGGTCATATCCTTTTCCATTTTTCAGCTGTTCGTTCTCTGTCTCAATCCTTGCGCCTATCGTTTCTGGTTTGGTGAAATCAAATGGGGTATTAGTAACAGTTACCAATTGTCCAGAAGGTATCAATGTGCTATCCACTGGATTATATTTATCAGCATAAATAGTAACATTATGATTTAAAATAGTTCCAGAACCCTCTCCATTAAGATTGAAGAATGCATGATTGGTTAAGTTTACGATGGTTGTTTTATCAGTCGTTGCCTCATATTCCATTTTCACACTTCCATCATCTGTGATAGAATAAGTTACTTTGTTCATCAAGTTTCCAGGAAAACCTTGTTCACCATCTTTTGATACGTAGGTAAAGACAAGACTGGTGGAGTCTGGTTGTTCAACATCCCAAACTACAGCCTGATAACCCTCTTTACCACCATGTAAAGTATTTGGGCCATTGTTTACGCTCAATTGGTATTCATTTCCATCGATGCTGAATTTCCCTTTTGCTATCCTATTGCCGTACCTTCCGATAGTCGCACCAAAATAAGGTTCTGAAGAATTCACATAATCTTTTACGCTTCCAAAACCAACTACAACATCCGTTGGTGCTCCATTTTTATCCGGTACTAAAAGGCTAACCAACCTTGCCCCATAATTTGTGAAGTAGGCAGTGACCGCTCCCTTCTTTATCATGTACAATTGTGTTTCCTTACCGTTGATGCTATCGACAAAATTTTCCTTTTTCAAGTTCCCGCTCAGATTTTTCGACTCGTCCTCATTTTTTGAGGTTTGCTGGTTACAGGCTACACTTGCCATTATTAAGCAAGCAATAGCTGATGAAAAAATGGGTCTGATTAGTTTTAAGTTCATGATGTTTTTTTCGTTTTAATTCTTATTTAATTGATTTTTATTTATCTAATGATTTTATGCTAATCAAATTTTGTAGGTTGCTCATCATCAGGAATTATGCCCTTTTCTCATGCACCTTTTTAACAGACTCAACATCAGCATTTTTTATACCTATTTCTTAAGCTGAAACTTGCCATCTGTCTATCATTTGTTCTGACTTATCTGCTTATAATCAGCTAAATTTTTGGTCTCCCTTTATTTTGGAATATATCCTAAAGCTCCCAATCGCCACCCTTTAAGACGCCTATCTTTTGTATCCATACTTATTTTATTGACCATTATTTTTAAAATTTAAAACAACCAATCCTACTACATAATTATTCATCATTATTTACTTTCTTCCGTTTTAATTTTTCTCCATTTATATTAGATAATGGAGTACTCGGCCCACTGTAGGCTAAAGATGTTTTGGTGGCATCATCCATTTTTAAGCTATGAGTTCCTTTTCTTAAACCAATTACTCCATAGCGTTCATCTTGTTCATTAGCTTTCAATTCTGTTTTTACAACCTCTCTATTATCAACTTTTAATTGCCCTTTTCCATTAATATAGAAAGTGTAGTAACCGTCAACAGGAACTTTAATGTAGTTAGCATCTGCTAATTTTAATGGTTTTTGCATCACAGTATCTATCACCACCTTAAAACCGGTTTCGTTTTTTGGCATGTGCTCAAAAGCCAACAGCTCAGTTTTAATTCCATTATCTCCAGTTTTCTCCATCCAGAGTTTCAATTGCTTTTTTAAATCGGATTTTACTGTTTGAAGTTTGCTATCGTTAATTAAGTTAAATTGATTATATGGATCTTTTTCATCATCAAATAACTCCTCCTTTGGTCTGTATATGTATTTATCAACTAAGGCTTTTGTTTTTGGATTTTTCTGAGCATCTTTTATCCACTCTCTAAAAAAAGCACTGTTATCTACAGCGTTATGAAATTGTACATCTGGTGTTAGGTTGATGATATAACGATATTTACCATTGCTTACCGAGCGAATTGGAAAATAGTCTGAACCTCCAATAACGCCTCTAGTGGTCATTTGACCGTAACTGTATTTCTTATGTTCTGTTGTTTTACCTGTAAGTACCGGAACAATACTTTTACCATCTAAACTATCAATCGCCTTGCCTCCGGCTATATCAATAAAAGTTGGAGTAATATCTGAATATTCTACCAAAGCATTTGAAACAGTATTTGGTTTAACTTTCCCTGGCCAACGGACAATTAATGCAGATTTTAGCCCTACATTATAACAAGTCCATTTAGCAAATGGAAAAGAATTTCCTTGTTCACTTGCAAAAACAAAAATCGTATTATCAGAAAGACGATATTTTTCTAAAAGGTCTAAAGCTTGTTTTACCTGTCTGTCCATATAATTAATTTCAGTTAAGTAAGCTTTAAAATCAGAACGTGTTCTTGGTAAATCAGCATAAAATGGAGGAAGTGTTAATTTATTTTTATCGAGTAATGTTGTATCACCTTGGTTCCAGGGTGAATGAGGCTGATTAGACATTACAAAAAGACAAAATGGTTGTTTTTGAGTTGAAGCCTCTTTTAAGAAAATATCAACATTATTAAAATTAGGATCAAGGTCTTTTCCTTTCGCTTTACCTAAATATTCTAGCGGGAAATTTTCTGAAGGGCCATAATGTTGTTTACCGCTTAATGCTACCCTATATCCCAATGGTTTTAAATATTGAGCTATGCTATTTACATTTCTATTTACATTGGTATGGTTTGGATATGCTCCAGATCTGAAAGGCGATAAACCCGTTAATATGTTTTGCCTTGTGGGAGAACACATTGGAGATGATTGATAGCATTTTGTAAACATCATCCCTTGTTTTGCTAAACCATCAATTGTTGGTGTAATGGCATCTTTACTTCCATAAGCACCTAAATCCCATGAGCTACAATCATCGGCCATCATATAAACAATGTTAGGCTTTTGTTGAGCTGAAAGTTTTAGTGTAATCGCACCTAAAACTAAAATTAACTTGATTATTTTATTTGTCTTCATTTTTAATTTTCTTATTTATTTCATTTTATACTTATTGAAGATGTTATTATCAATGAATCCTCCTCATTTATTTAAACTTAGAACCTCAATTTCTGATACACCTAATTCAGTATTTGAGCCATTTCCCTCAAGTATTAACTGAAATCCCTTTGTATTTAAATTTAAAGGCATTTTAATGATTGTTGCTTTACCAATGGTTTTGCTTATGCCGATATTATCAATCACTGTCCCATCGTCTATTAATAGTTTAGCTTTTTCAGCTTGTCTATTTGGGACTATTGAATTGTATAACCAAATTTCTTTAATTGCCTTTTTAGCTTGCCAAGCAAATGAAATGGTAGCTTTTTCCCCGGTTGCAACCCATTCATATTTTTCGAAACGTTGATACATGCTAAACTCACCATCTGTCAAACCATTAATTTGATAACCGTTTTTTGTTTGCATTGAGCTTACGTTTGCTTCTTTAGCTATCATCATGAAGCCTTGTTTATTTGAGGATGGATATAATTGATTTTCTTTGGTTGGTCCGTTTACATACATGGTCCCATCTTCGCGAAATCCCATTCTGTCAATGTTCATCATCCGTTCTGATCCTTTCTTCTCTAAATCTATGTGTGAATGATAAATGATAAGTAATTCTTTATTATCTGGAGATTTTACAACCGTATGATGGCCAGGTCCTGAAACTAAATCTGGTACACTTTCATTGCTTAAAATTGGATTGTTTGCATATTTAACAAAAGGCCCTAATGGACTTTTGGAGGTAGCATAACCGACAGAATAATCACTTCCACAATAACAATTTGCAGAATACATCAGATAATAGATATTTTTATTTTTTAGAACTACTGTCCCTTCATTCCACATCATTTTTGCAGATGGACTGTATTCCCAATCTTGAACAGGCTGTGTTAATTTTTTTGCTGATCCAATAGTTCCTAATAAATCTTCTTTTATTTGAACTACCCAAATTTCACTGGCTTTTTGATTTCCTATCTTGTTAGATGAAGCAGCATTAGAATAATACATGTAGATTTTACCATCATCATCAAAGAAAATATGAGAGTCAATCACTGACTTAGGAGGCGTTGAATAAAAGCCTTTATCATCAATATCTATAAATGGACCGGAAGGACTATCCGATATTGCCATTCCTATTCTTTTAATCCCGTCTGCTGCTTGCCCTGTATAATGGATATAATATTTTCCTTTAAACTTGACAACTTCGGTTGCCCAAAAATCGCTTACTGCCCATTTATATCCATCCTTTAACATGGAGGGTCCTAGAGAAGTCCAATTGATTAAATCTTTAGACGAATAAACTTTAAATCCTTTTAAAGTATGGTATAGATAGTAGGTCCCATCATCATCTTTGAATACAAATGGATCAGCAACGTTTTTAATTAAACCATCATTATGATAAACATTAAAGTTACTACCTAGTTGATTCTGATTAATATTCTCAGATTCAGATTTTATTTTTTTTGAATTGCAAGAAACTATTATTGCAGATAAAATAAACATCGCGAGATTTATTTTAAAGGCCAATTGTATATTTTTTAAATAATAATATATTTTCATTTAATTGTTAAATAAGTTTTACCAGATTCAGCAGGAATGTCTCAATCGTCATTTGAATCTGATTTCCCTATCATCATCATGAATCAGTATTTAAAAGGATTAACATTATATTGTCATATACTTTTAGATTCTTATAATTGGCGTTTTCTCATTTAAAAAAAATCAGAATATTTTCCAGCTTGGAATATAAAATACACCATCAGAAAATAGAAATTTTAAAAGTTCGCTAAAAGGTTTGCAATTCTCAAATTTAACACCCTTTTCACTTTACTTCTGTTATATTTATTCCTAAAGCTGTAAAATTTGTAGAATGATTGATGTATCATCTTTTAATTTATCTAGATTTTGATTAACATAATTTTCTTTAAATGACACACGTAGAAAGGATTATTCATAAAAAGATTCAATAATCACTCACCAGAATTATGATAAAATTGAATGTTTTGGCATATTCATTAAATAAAAAAACCTACAATCATTTGATTTGTAGGTTTTAAATATTTGTTGTTTTTCTAAGTAGCCAGTAAAGTAATTGAACTTTATTGATCTCATTCAAAATTTTACAGAGTAAAACTTAAATTACTTAGGATCTTCAAAAATTGGTTTTGCAAATTGATGTTGAGGGACGTTTTCGAATTGGTTGGGTAAATTTCTTTTTTGAAGATACGGCGAAAATGTAGTAACAGTCATTTTATTTTCTTTTACCGAAAATGTCATCATCCTAAGATAACCGTTCCCACCATTAGTCATTTCTGTAGTTCCATCGCTAGATAATGATTGAAAATCTGAAATATAAGTTCTTACCGGGTTCATTCCTTCCCTTGGGATAGAAAAATAATTTACGTCCCCAGTCTTATTTCCTACATGACCTCCAAGAATTATTGCCAAATTTGGTTGACCTTTCAACAAATCATAAAACATTTGGGCTTGTATTCCTAATTTCTTATCTCTGATGTTACCTGCATCATGAGTGGAAATAATCGCAGTACGATTAGGATATTTTTTTAAAATACTCAAAGCCCAGTTGTTACGTTCAGCATCGTCTTTTATGTTTTCTGTTCTATCAATATCAAATTCAAGATAAATTACAATCCAATCTTTTCCGCCGGCGCTAAATAAATCGTAATGATCATCATAGCTATCTTTTTCTCTGCTACCACCAAAAAAAGATTTTCCAACAAAGCGAGATTTTCCTTTTCCTTGGTTTACAAACCATTTGTAAAATAGAGAGGTGCTACTTCCAGTAGCATCTCCTTGATAAGGAAACTGATCATGATTGCCAACAGCCACTCCGTAAGGTATATTGGCCTTATCTAATGGGCTCATAATTGTATCACATGCCCTAAATCTTTCTGCACTTATTTCACGGCATTCTTCCATATCTAAAACTGCATTGGTGCTTTTAGACATGTTTATACTTTGACTTAAGTCTCCTAATTGTGTAACATAAGCAATATTGTATTTTCTCTGATTAGCAACTATCCATTCAATTTGATCACGAAACATATCGCGATTAGCTACACCTCTTAAATTTTGGATATAATTCTGAGTGTCTGGAAGTACAATTATGGAAAATTCATCATTATCCACCTTAATAGCAGCCTTTGTTAGATCTTCTGGCTTTACACATAAAAAAATAATCATAGGCACTATTAACCAATGGAACCCAGATTTTTTCGCTGAAAAAGCAAGGTTATTTCTTTTGTTGGTTTTCATCATTTTCAATTTTATATAATTTAAATTTAATTAATTGTTGTTAAGGGATTATGAAAAAATATTAATCTTAATATTATTTGTATCAAAAATTATCGCTTTAAAATTCTTATTAAAACATGTGCGTAATTATTGATTTTCATAAAATTATTCAAAGTGTATTTTACCAAAAAATTCAGGAAGATGAAAATTTGGCTCAGGAGCATTTATCATATTCCAGCATAAAAAATGAGGTTTTGGCAGGTCATCTCCACACTTATAAAAATTACAGCTAAAGATTTGGCCAGCTATTTTTAAATCTTGTCGATGAATAAATATATCTATAGGAATGACTGTGGTTAATTCCCAATAAAAGTAAGAGAAGTTGCTATTTGGCTTATGTTTTAGCATATATGATGTTTTTATTGTTTCTAGTATTTCGATAGGTAAATTTTGCCTTTTGGTTTTATCTTCTCCATAACCTACCAAACAATTGCCGATGTAATTAAATTCTATGTTGTAATAACCCTCACCAAAAGAAATAAAAAATTCTACACAGGTATCACGATAAACCGCATCATTTATTTTTTTATACTCTGCTTTAATATTGTCTTCGGATACATACCATTTAACGAAAATATTATTGTGGTTATGTGCAATACAGAAGCTAACGTCTGGTAGGTATGGAAACTTACTTTTCCATGGAGAATTAGCAATTTTAGATTTTTTGATTTCATCTAATTTTGCAGAAATAACATCAGGCGTAATATCTGCACTATCCAAAAATGGTGCATAAAGCGCTTCCTTAATATCGATATTATTTAGAGTTAACACCAAGTTTTAAATTTACTGATTCTCATTTCCTAATGTGCGACTGCAAAAGTTTAATTTATAATAATCAAATTATCTTTAATTGGATTACCAAATACAGCGCTTCCGCTTAATATGAATAAGATAAAGTTTAAATAAATTATCATAAATGAAATCCGTATTTTAATCTTCATGATATCAAATTTATTTACATGTGATTAATCACTTAATTGCTAATTTTAAAGTTGATAATATGAGAACTCTTAAGGGAAGTTGATTTTGATTTCAGTATAATGCGTGAAACACTTTCTCCCCATACATTTTTTAATCGTCCGGGATCAATTTCTTTTTTTTCTATTTTAACGTCAAATAGCTTTGGGTCAAATTCCATTATAATTGATGAAGAACTATCGCCAAATTTTACTGTTCCTTTTTTAAGTGTCTCCACTTTTTGGTCTGTCATAAAATTGAGCTCAAACGGACTTATCAGTTTTTTTAGTATATAATTTTCTTTCAATTGAAGTTTGCTATTTGCAGGAGAAAAAACAAAAGTTCTTTTCCAATTCTGCACCTGAGCATCTTCAGGATATGCATCTGAAATATCCATCGAAAATATTTCATCTCCTCCTTTTTTTACATACTCTACATCCTTTGCCGCAAACTCACGACCATTTTGTTGCTCCACTCCGTTTATTGTAGGACAGTTATGCCATGCAGATTGCATGTTCCATAATTTATAACGGTCTTTACTAAAAGTTTGCTTAGTATATGTATCTACGCCCAAATCTATAATCACGGGCTTACCATCAAGGTAAAGAATAAAGTTTCCGATATCATTATGATTATGGCTCTCGGCGTTGTGTCCGCCTTTAGCTGCAAAGGTAAGTCCATTAGTATCTCCTGCTTTTTGCCTCAATGTTAATACCTGTAAGTCGGGTAAAAAGTTCTCCGCCAACAGTGGTGCTACAGCTTTTTCTTTACTAATTTCATCTGCAGTTTCAAGATTTTTAATAAAGATATTAAGATTAGAATACCTTAAGCTAGCCCCAAGCTCACTATTATCCTGCAATTGACTCAGGTAAGCTGAAAATTCTTTCAAATATTGGTCGTTAAAAATCCTACCAAAAGTGTAAACCGTTGCAGGTGATGGAATATTCTCGGCAAGCGCATCTGAAAAGTTAACAAACTTATTATCAGCAATATGCATCTTGTAGATATAAGTCCCCATGTTATGAATAAGCTGATTATCATTCCATCTTAATTTATTGTTTGAAGCTTCGGTTAATAAATTAACGAATTGGATTAGTCTACCTCCCGCTTCGCCCCAATAGGTAACTCCTTCATCACAACCACCATCATTAGGATACCTATTCAGAAAGTTGTCGGCACTCCGGATGGTTTTTTCTATTACCTTATTTCTAGTTTCTTCATCATCAACTGCAGTTATAGCAGTAATCAAAATATTTGTATTGATCCAAATATTCCAATTGTTAACTTTTTCTGGACCATATCCGAGCCAGTGTAAATCATTCCTGTTAAGAAACGGAGAGATTATTTTCCTGTTTAATTCGAAATCTATCCTAGATAATAATATTGGAGAAACTACCTCCAACTGCTCACGAAACAAGAATTTTATCCAAGCTATCATTGCAGAAACATCTCCCGACATTAAGTCGATAATTTGATCATTGGGATCTGGCAGACCTTCCCCTTCTTTCTGCAAAAAAATATGATGTGGAGATACCCAAGTGCTTTCCTCAAGCATTAACCAAAGCCCGTTCGCTATTTCCGGAAGGTATTTCCCTTTGCGGCCACTTACAAGTTCTCCTATTACTAAGTTAGTTAAATGAGTTTTTCTTTCACTGCTTGGGGTATAATAAGCCAAGAGATTCCCTTCGTTTTTATACTTAAGAAAATCGGTAAGCCGAAGCGAGGGCCAGTCTTTTTGCAAAGCTTTATCTGCCGAAGCTAGAATTGCTTTCTTTTCCTGATCCGGTAGCTCCGAAATTTTCTTGTAAAGGTTCTCTACCTTGCTCTTCCTCCAATCGCTAACATTTAAACTGCCAGCTTCTCCTTTTTTTTTATATTCGGTTAAAAGGAAGTTGCGTTCAAGATTTTGAGCAAACACCGTAGTGAATGTTAGTAAGGTTAACACAAATACTGTAAATCCTTTAATATATTTCATTTCTATAAACTGTTGCCCATTAATTTTAAAAATTAACCCAAATCAATCATCACTTTCTTTTTCTTTACCTAAAGCAGTCCATGCCTGTGGTGGTAATTTCTTTTTCCAAGCTAAGAATTTATCAGTAAGATTTTTCGCAATAGCAGGTTGCTGTTTAGCTAAATCATTTTTTTCAGAGATATCGTTTTTAAGATTGTGCAGTTCCGCAGGCTGATCCCGAAAAAATGACATTTTCCAGTCGCCTGATCTGATTGCACCTTGTCCATAACCAATGTCCCAATAGAAATCTCTTTTTAATAATTTCTTCGAACTTTTTGCATTTAAAATAGTCATCAAATCTTTACCTTCTAGTTTTGGAAATTGTGATGCTTTACCGCCTGCTGCGTTTATAAACGTAGGTAAAAAATCGAGTGTAGTTACTGGAACTTCTGACACAATACCTGGTTTAATTTTTCCTTTCCACATTATTGCCATTGGCACTCTAATACCGCCCTCATAAATCTCCCCTTTTCTCCCTTTTAAAGGATAATTATCTGCAAAACTCTCAACTATTTGTCCCCCGTTATCATTAGTGAAAATGACCAATGTATTATCCAGAAGATTAAGTTTTTTCAATTTCTCCAAGATTCGACCAACGTTTTCATCCAGACTTTCGGTCATTGCAGCGTTTAATGCCCTACCTTTAGGGCTAAATTTGTCTTCATACTTTTTTAGCACTTCAGGCTTTGCCTGCATGGGTGTGTGAGGCGCATTAAATGAGACGTAAAGAAAAAAAGGATTTTGAGCATTTTTCTCTATAAATTCTAACGATTTATCCCCTATCGCGTCTGTCATATAGGGAATATTTTCTGCGGGAATATGACTATTATTTTCTTCTACAAGTTTCGCCTGACCTGCATAATAAGGACTGCTTCCCCATAAAAAACCCCAGAAATAGTCGAACCCACGGTTGTTTGGATGAAAACGTTCAGAAAAGCCTTCATGCCATTTACCTACAATTCCAGTTGTATAGCCACAGGGTTTAAGGTATTCCCCAATCAGCTTCTGATTAGTTGGTAATCCTAAACTATTAAGAGGAATAGTATATTTAACATTTTGGACAAAATTAATTACATGGCCAAAAGTTGCCTGATTTACTCCAGTAAGAATACCAGCTCTTGAAGGACTGCATACTGCTCCTGTTACATAAGCGTCGGTAAATTTCACTCCTTCCTTAGCTATAAAATCGATATTAGGCGTTGGTATTAAACGGTTACTTTGAAAACTAAAATCTGCATATCCAGCATCATCTGATAGAATTAGAACAATATTAGGCTTTGAAGTCTTAACTTGCGAATTAACTTCAGGGATAAGACTTAATAATACCAGCACTGTTAAAACCAGTTTCAAATATTTAATTAGGAATAAATTCACTTTCATTATTTTAATTTGACCATCCGGGATTAGGACCTAATTTAGGATTACGTTCAATTTCAACTTGCGGAATTGGCCATGTATATAATTGATCCCCTAAATAGGTATAAGACCACTGATTTACCCCCCAAATATCTTTAGCACCGTTTCCTGGATAAAATACTTTTTCTTTTAATGACTTCCAACGCATTTCATCAAAAAAACTAATTCCTTCCGTTGGAAATTCACGCCTGCGTTCATCTCGTATTTTTTCTTTCATAACCGTTTGGTTATTAACATAAGTTGGTAGTGAAGGATTAACAGATTGGAGGATTGCTACACCCGCTCTACTCCTAACCTGATTAACTAGACTAACTGCTTCTTGAGTGAAACCTTGTTCATTTATAGCCTCAGCCCACATTAATAAAACGTCGGCGTAACGTATTACTGGCATATCTGTTGGTGAAGCTGAACGATCTACTATTTCAGAATTTCCCTCGTATACAAATTTACGGTGTAAATAATAAAATGTTGGTGGATTATTTGTACGAATATCTTGGCTAGGTACGTTATCTGATCTATAAGGAAAACGTGAAGTTAAAGTTACATTAACTGCACCAAATACTCCATTGTATGTAGAATATGGCGTTATTACATTGGCAGCCAAACGTGGATCTCTATTTGTATAAGCTCTTATTACTCTTTGTTCATTACCTGTTGGAAGGTAAAGTGTCATTTCTGCCCCTCTATTTCTTGCAGCATTGATCTCTGCGGTTGTTAAGTTATTTCTTAAAAAGAAAACTTCTCTTTTGGCCAGACTCATTGTTGAATAGCCTGGAAGTATCGCATCCCAATTAAAAGGAGATCCATCAACATTTTCATAAAGTTCAACAAGATTTGGAGATATCAAATAGGTATTAAAACCTGATCCAAATGAAGATCTAGTTCCGAGACGCAATTGAGACTCACTTCCGTATCCGGTAATATTCAAATTTTGAACTGAAAAAATCATTTCATCGCACTGCTCATTTACCTGTTTAAACAAGTTCAAATAATTATTAAACAAGCTGTAACCAGCGTCCTTTACTTTATTGAAATCTGCCACGGCTAGCGAGTTTTGTGAGGTGTATAAATAAGCTTTACCTCTTAAAGCATAGGCAGCACCTTTAGTTACATGTCCGAAATTAGCATCTCCTTTAGCATACTTTTGAGGCAAGTTTGGCTCATTAATACATTCAGTAAGATCTTTGATAATTTGGGCCCACACTTCAGCTTCAGATGATCTACCTTTTATAGCTTCAGTATCTGAAAATGGTTCAAGGTATATTGGAACGCTTTTCCACAGCTGTGCTAATCGGCTATAAAAGTATGCTCTTAAAAATTTACATTCTGCTAGATATCTAGCCTTCTTTACATCAGGAGTGGGTGATTTGGGAATATTAAGTATGGCATCATTAGCTCGTTGAATTCCCTCATACAATCCCTGCCAATTATTGCTAAAAAGGCCATCTGAAGGTGTTATGGTTCCTGTTAAGAAATTTTGAGCATTTCGATGCTGGCTACTAAAAGAATATTGATCCATTACATATAGCTCCTTACCCGCTACTGTAAGTTTAGTATCGTTTAACGTAGCATATACACCAGTTACTCCTAAATCGGTCAAATTTTCAGAGCTCCACATGTTACCTGAAGCAAGTGAATCATATGGTGAGGTATCTAGTAAATCTTTTTTACATCCTGTTACAATGGTAACGGCTAATGCGATTATAAATATTTTTTTCATTGCAATTTTTTAAATTATATTAAAATGAAACATTCAATCCTAAAGAGTATTGTCTGGCTGTAGGGTAATTTACACTAGCTCCAATTTCTGGGTCTAAGCCCGGATAATCTGTTATGGTTAACAAATTCTCACCAGAAACAAAAATTCTGGCTCGGCTCATTTTTATTTTCTTCAGAAAAGCATCTGGAATATTGTAACCCAACTGCATGTTTTTAAGTTTTATATATGATGCATCGTAGAAATAAAAATCGCTAGGGATATTATTTTGAGAGTCCGTTGTATTCTTTAAACGCGGATATTTTCCATTAATGTTATTGGCTGGATCACTCGGATTAGTTTCATTGTAATAATAGTGATTACCTGCTACCAAAGAGCCCACTCCATCTGCCAACTCAACTATAGAATTATTGAATGCTCTTTCATTCCAGTAATATTTCATCCCGGCACTGCCAGACCATAACATAAACAAATCGAAATTATTCCATTTAAGATTTCCCTGAAAACCAAAGTTATATTTTGGAGCTGCTGAAGCACCTGTAAACTTTCTATCGAAAGTATTTCCATAAGAACCATCCCCATTAGAATCAGCATAAATAAAATCGCCATAATATATATTTGTTTTCCCAACCGTGTTAGATGGTAAAAATTTATATCCGGCTGCAAGCATTGCATTTAGCCAATCTAAATCAGCAGGTGTTCTTATCATTCCATCAGTAGGCCCACCGTTTATATTTACAGAGCCATCTGCATTTTTATAATTGCCGCTTCCTTTATACACTGGGTATAAATAGAACTCATTTATTTTATGACCTTCCACAATTCGCTGATTACCGCCACTAGATACTTCGCCTAAATTTGTACTATAAATACCAGCATCGGAATATCCTTCATTAAGTTGTCCTTTATATTTTTGAATGTTATTATAGTTATAAGCGAAATTACCGGAAACAGACCAATTTAATTTGCGAGAGTTATTCTGATAGCCAAGTTGTAACTCTAATCCGCGATTAATAACTGCGGCGATGTTTCTTGTGGGAGCTGCGGCAGTTCCTACAGTTAAAGGAATTGTAGGGACAAAAAGAATACCATCAGTTAATCTATTATAAGCATCAATTTCAAAGTTGATGGCACCTTTAAACAAATTCCCATCTAATCCTAAGTTTGTAAGTGTGGTGGTTTCCCATTTTAAATTTCTGTTTGCAATCTTATCTTGCGCCAGACCCGCCAATGGAGTATTGTTGAAAGAATAGTTTTGGGTATTATAGGTAGATTGATAATCATAGTTTCCTGAGGCATTGTTACCTGTTTGCCCGTAAGAAGCCCGAAGTTTTAAATTACTCACGAAATCAACATTTTTCATGAAATTTTCTTGGGATATTCTCCAACCAGCAGAAACAGCTGGAAAGAATCCCCATCGGGTTTCAGGAGCGAATCTTGATGAACCGTCATAACGAACAACTGCCTCAAAAAGATATCGTTGATCAAAAGCATAATTCAGACGCCCAAACCAAGAGCGAATTGCTCTATCGTTTTCTCCGCCACCCACTGCTAATGCTGATGTAGCTGACCCAAGAGTAGTAATACCCGCATCGATCAGACCTCGCCCTGTTGCATTAAAGTTATAGCCATGAAAATAGTTTTGATTGTAGCCTGCAAGTAATCCGATATCATGTTTTGTGGCAAGTACCGTACTGTAGCGTAAAACATTATCAAATATCACTGTATAATTCTTATTCATAGAATAACTGGTGTTAAGGTTTTCTGGCAATGAGGCAGGGACTCTTATTTGATTTGCCCCAAAATCCCACCTCTCTTGCGGAATGGCATATATATTTTTTTCACCAAGTGCTTCTTGATAATTTACTCGAGTTTCAAATTTTAGACCCTTTATAATATCTAAATTAGCAAATAAGGTAGAGTTAAAACGTGTAGTATTATCATTACCTCCCAAATTTCTTAACGAACCTAAAGGGTTATTAGTTAAAGCTTCTTCAGGTGCTTGTGCAAATCCATATCTACCATCTAGATAAGGATATTGGCCTGGAACGGCTGCGTATAAAACGTCGAAAGTTGAGGAACCTCCTAATCCACTTGATTCTCTAGAAAGGAATGTTTGAGTCCCTACGGATAAAAATTTAGTTGCTTTGGCTTGTAGGTTTCCTCTAAATTGATATCTGATATTTTCTGTATTCTCCATCACCCCTTCATTTTGCAGATACCCGCCTGAAAGTAAAAAATTTATTTTTTCGCTTCCGCCTATCATGGAAAGGTTATGATTTTGTAGAACGCTATTATTAAAGATTACGTCGGGCCAGTCTGTGTTTGGATAAGCAATATAATTTGGAACACCTATTGAATTAGTTCCATTAGGATTCAATTTAGCATTTTCCCATGCATCTATAGTAGCTTGGGTATATGCGTTAGGCTGTCCAAGGTTTCTAAACCCTTCATTCACAAGATTCATATGTGTTGCGTAATCAGATACCATAGAAGGTATTGCGGCCGGCTGCATCTGAGATAAAATTCCTGTATAATTTAATGCCATTTTATTGGCAGATCCCTTTTTAGTAGTAATTAAAATAACACCGTTTGCAGCTATTGATCCATAAATAGAAGCGGAAGCTGCATCCTTTAATATAGATATGCTTTCAATGTCATTAGGGTTAACCGCATCTATTGATCCCTGTATCCCATCAATAATAACAACTGCATCATTATTATTTAATGTTCCGGTACCTCTTATTCGAATTGTAGCACCATCAGAACCCGGTCGCCCTGAGCCTTGCTGTACTGAAACTCCTGATGCTAGACCTGCCAATGCGGATGAAACATTAGTTACTGGCCTGTCTTGAATTGCTTTTCCATCTATTGCTGCAACAGCACCTGTAACATTGACCTTTTTTTGAACTCCATAACCAACAACAACTACTTCATATAAGTTTTCGGTTTCTAAATCAAGGTTTATGTTCATTACAGAAGCGCTTCCTACAACCCGTTCAACAGTTTTATATCCGAGATAAATAACTTGAATAGTATCAGTAGGTAATACATTTATCTTAAACATTCCGTTAGCATCTGTGCCTGTACCATTGGATGTTCCTTTAACTTTTACTGTAGCACCTATGACGGGTAGCGAACGTTCATCAGAAATTTTGCCTGTTAATAGCTTAGTTTGCGCTATTAAATGATTTGGCAAAAAACATAAAATCGCAAAAACTAGTAATGAATAGGCTATTGAATCAATAGTTTTTTTTCGGAATAAGTTAATTTTTTGATTGAAAAAACCGAAAATTCCTTTGTAAAATCCTCTCATAATAAATAATAATCTTTAGTGTTAAGAACCTTATAATAAATCTCTATTAAGATGATTGAAGTTAAATCTTAATTATTTTCTATTCGTATTTTAGGGCACACAAACGTTTGTTTATTAATTATTTATGTCTATAATTAAAAAAATGAAAAACGCCCAAAACATTACTATGCATTTCTAATTCAGGTATTGGCATTTAAGGTTGGATGAAAAGAAATTTGAAATAGGTTATAAATTCGACTTCACTGAAATAACTAAGGGCAGATTAATGTTTAGAAAATCATCAAAACAACAAAAAACTCAGGCAAATTATTAATCACACCTGACTTATTTTAACCTATATATCATATTAAATTATTGTTTTCTATTTAAATTTATCTTAGGTAACAAATAATGATTATCTAATTTAATTTTTTATAGCGGTAAGGCTGAACATTTTTCAAACGTTAGTTACTTTATAAAGTATTATAAGTATTTAAACTTATTGCATTGAACTTTATTTAACGCAATGTTTAGATAATATTCCTAATATTTTGTTTTATAAAACAAACAAACGTTTGTGTTAATACATTAAAATAAGATTTTCTACCTTGTATATGTTAATGGTCCACGAAAAAATAACCCCGATTCCATATTCATGAAGAAATTACTGTTACTATTTGCATTTATTCCATTGGCATGCTCTCACTCCGTAATTTTTAATGCTGAAAAAGCAAACCAAATTATTGCCAATGACTTTGCAATAGCAGCCAAACAATATCATAAACTTCTTGAGGTATCTACCGATTTGACCAAATATCCACGTGGAGATGCTAAAGACGGAACTTTGCGCTTTGTAGGAATAAACGACTGGACAGGTGGATTTTGGCCTGGCGCCTTATGGTACATGTACGAATACACTGGCGAACAGAAATGGCGTGATGAGGCTGAAAAGTGGACCAATTCATTAGAAGAAAATCAGTTTAATACCAAGCATCACGACATTGGTTTTATGATGTATTGCAGCTACGGAAACGGTTATCGACTTACCCATAATGAAGCTTATAAGCCTATACTTATTCAGTCTGCTAAATCGTTAATGGTGAGATATTCACCAGAAGTTGGCAGTTTCATGTCATGGAACCCTCGTAAGGCTATCTGGGCTCAGAACGACTGGGAATTTCCAGTAATCATTGATAATATGATGAATTTGGAATTAATGTTTTTGCGAGCAAGATAACGGGTGACAACACTTATAAAAATGCGGCAATCAAACATGCTGAAACGGTAATGAAAAACCAAGTACGCCCTGACTTTAGCGCATACCATGTTGTAAGTTACGATTCGACTACTGGAGCAGTGAAATATCGCCAAACAGCACAGGGATTCTCAGATAACTCGGCTTGGGCAAGAGGACAAAGCTGGGGGATTTACGGCTTTACGGTTTGCTATCGTGAAACAAAAGATATTCGCTTTCTTAATACTGCTGTGGGTATGGCAGATTATTTTCTGGATAACGAAACACTTCCTTCAGATAAAATTCCATTATGGGATTTTAATGTGGGACAACCTGGTTTCAATCCCGAATGGCAGTTTGATCCATTAAAGTATAAAGAGATTCCGAGAGATGCCTCGGCGGCAGCTATTACCTGCTCGGCTTTACTTGAATTGAGCAAATATATAGATAAAGATAAAGCATTTAAATACAAAAAGGCAGCTAGCCAGATGATCAGCTCCCTTAGTTCTTCCGCTTATATGGCCCAACCAGGAACAAATAATTATTTTATATTGAAACACAGTGTAGGTAGTTTTCCGGCAGGAGCAGAAATAGATAGCCCGCTAATGTATGCTGATTACTATTTTTTGGAAGCACTGCTTAAGTATAGAGACATAGCCAAATAATTGAAATGAAATTAACATCATTAACTAAAATTTTGCTTTGGCTGTTGCCTAACTTATTCTTTTTTGCTGATACTGCTTATTCGAGACAAGGCCAATCTAAAAACAAACCAAATATTGTTATTATTTATACGGACGATTTGGGCTTTGGGGATATCAGCGCAAATGGAGCAACCAAGATAAGTACACCAAATATAGACCGTATTGCTGCGGAGGGATTACGTTTTACTAACGCACATGCTACATCTGCAACTTGTACACCATCCCGCTTTTCTCTGCTTACAGGCAAATATGCTTGGAGGAAATCCGGGACAGGGATTGCTCCCGGTGATGCAGCGTTAATTATACCAACAGATAAAGAAAGTATGCCAGGCATGCTTAAACGAGCGGGTTATAAAACAGCAGCAATTGGTAAATGGCATTTGGGACTTGGGCCAAAAGGTGGCCCTGATTGGAATGGAGATATAAAACCAGGACCTTTAGAAATTGGCTTTGATTATACATTCATTATGCCTGCAACTGCTGATAGGGTACCTTGCGTTTATCTGGAAAATCATAGAATTGTTGATTTGGACCCTGCGGATCCAATTTTAGTTTCATACCAAAATAAAGTTGGTAAAGAGCCTACTGGAAAAGAAAATCCAGAACTTTTGACAATGAATACTTCTGACGGCCATAATGGAACAATTATAAATGGTGTTAGCAGAATAGGTTGGATGACAGGTGGTAATAAAGCCCGATGGATTGATCAGGAAATGGTAAATGTGTTTACCAATAGGGCAACAAACTTTATTGAAGAAAACAAAGACAAGCCATTCTTTCTTTATTTTGCTACTCATGAAATTCATGTCCCAAGAATTCCGAATTCAAGATTTCTTGGTAAAAGTGGCATGGGAGTTAGAGGCGACGCTATTTTGGAACTAGACTGGAGTGTGGGTGAAGTGTTGAAAATTCTTGACAAACTGAAAATAGCTGACAACACCATCCTAATATTTACGAGCGACAATGGCCCCGTAATTGATGACGGATATGCAGATAAAGCTGCTGAGTTACTTAATGGACATACACCTTCTAGTATGATGAGGGGTGGGAAATATAGCGCATTTGACGCAGGTACACGCGTTCCATTTATTGTAAAATGGCCTGCAAAAGTTAAAGGAGGTAAAATATCAGATGCCTTATTTAGTCAGGTTGATTTATATTCTTCAATAGCTGCGTTAACCAAACAAAAAATAAATGATGACAATGCGCCTGATAGTTTCAATTGTTTAAACACTTTACTTGGAGGTAAAAAAAATAGGGATTATGTAATTGAACAATCCTTAAAAAGTACATTGGGAATTATTATAGGTGACTGGAAATATATTGAGCCTAGCGATGGACCGCGAATGAATATAGGAACAAATACAGAGTTAGGCAATAACCCTAAACCACAGCTTTATAACTTGAAATATGATATTGGCGAGAAAAATAATCTTGCAGAAACATATCCAAAAAAAGTGCGAGCATTATCACAAAAACTTCAACAGGTAAAAGAAGCAGATGTTACAAGAAAAAGTGTTTCTAATTAAATAGAAACACTTAGGTAAAAACCTATCAAGTTTTTTTATTACTGAAATTTAAAATTGTCACTAGTTCTAATATAGTTTTAGTGAAGCAACTTATTTAAATTTCTAAAACCCACTATCATTTAGCGCAAAAGTATTTTTTCGTTCTTTCCATTTTCCCTTTGTAAAATCTGGGAATTCCTGCGGCATATTTCCTGATGAGATAGATTTCTCAGACAAAGGAGTGATTACACTCATTGTTACAGAGTCATAAACATCAATTGGGGTTTGCTTTTTCTGCTTAACTGCTTGTATAAAGCCGTTAAACACAAACCAATCCATCCCTCCATGGCCAGCTCCTGTTGCTTCTTTCTCATACTTTTTCCAAAGTGGATGATCATATTTATCAAACCACTCTTGTGCTGCATCCCATTGGTCATTCTTTTTTGACTTACCCTCAATGTAAACTGATTTTGCAACATCCATCCAAATCCCTTTTGTACCCTGAACACGAAAACCAAGTGAATAAGGTCTTGGCAAATGGGTATCATGTGATAATAATACCGTCTCGCCGTTGGCACAATTAATCACAGTAGTGGTCACATCACCGTTTTTGTAGTTGATATTAGCATTTGGATTTCCAGGCGACAGTTCATTTACATACGATGAAAGTCCTCTTGCTTTTGAACTAAACGAACTCAAGCTAGTAAACCTATTTCCCGCATTAATATTGACATAATGCATTAGAGGTCCTGCACCGTGAGTTGGATAAATATCTGCATTCCGATCAATATTATATTGTGTTCTCCATTGCGCTTCACTATATCCGTCTGGGCCAAATTTTACGCCACCGCCAATGGCTTGCTTTCCGTTATTAAATAAAACCGGACGCAAATCATGCTGATATCCACCTTCCAAATGCACAAGTTCGCCAAAAACATTTTGACGGACCATGTTTAGAGCCGCCATTACATCTCGTCTATAACAAACATTCTCAAGGGTCATGTAAGGTACTCCTGTTTTTTCGTGGGTTTTAACTATATCCCAATGGTCATCCACAGTTAAACCGGCAACTACCTCACAACCAACATACTTTCCAGCTTCCATGGCGTCTATTGACTGTTGGTGATGAAATTCCCACGGAGTGGCAATAATCACTGCATCAATATCTTTTCTTTCAAGGAGTTTTTTATACGCATTAACACCTCCGGTATATTCTTTTGCAGCGTGTTTTCCTGATTTGGAGATCATTTCCCTACAATGCATTAAAGAATCTTCCTGTGTGTCACAAATTGCAACAATATCTACATCGCTTCTTTGCAATCCCATTTCTATGTGATTGCGTCCACGTAAGCCAACTCCAATATATCCAAGCCTTACTTTATCCGTCCCGGCAAAAAGTTTCAAGTTTGGCATAAATGCAAAACTGGTTGCGGCAATTGCGGAATTTTTTATGAACTCTCTTCTTTCCATTATAAAAAATACTGATTTAATTAAACCTGTTATTTGTGAAGATAAAAAATTTATCTGCATCAATAAATGGAGTTGGTCATGTAAACCAACGCAAACGTTTGACTTCTCAGTAAAATTTTCCGCCTCAGACTTTGCTGAACAGAAAATTCTTCTGACATTAAGCTCAAATTAGTTACTATGACAAATAAACCTGCCACAATTAAGGAGATTGCGAAAAAACTTGGTGTTTCTACTTCTACTGTTTCAAGAGGATTGCATGATCACCCGAGCATTGGTCTCACTACTCGTATGAGAATTAAGAAAGTGGCAGAAGAATTAAATTATACGCCTAATCAAACAGCAATTTTTCTTCAGAAAGGCAAAACATTCACTATAGGAGTTATTCTTCCCGAGCTTTCTGAAGCTTTTTTTTCTGCTGCAATAAGTGGTATTGAAGATACAGCAAATAAAAAAAATTATCATGTTTTAATGGCGCAATCCCATGATAATGCAGAGAAGGAAAAACATTTGGTTGAAAAAATGAAAAGCCATAGAGTTGATGGCCTCATTGTCTCGGTTTCAAAAGAAACTTCCAGCTTTGATCATTTCACTAATCTTCGCAAACATAATATTCCGGTTGTTTTCTTCGACCGTATCCCATCGCTTGATAATGTGCATTATGTAGCGTGTAATATGGAAACTGGAACTATAGAAGCAGTAACTTATCTTTTAAAAAAGGGACACCGAGCAATAGCAATGATCAACGGCCCTTCAACACTTTTAGCAAGTAACGAAAGAAAAGAAGGATACATAAAAGCCCATACAAAAAACCGTTTAAAATATGATCCCAGTCTTATTGCTTCATGTAATCTTACAGAAGAGGGAACGATTAAAGCAATGGATGAATTGCTTGCCAATAAAAGAAAGCCAACCGCAATTGTTGCATTTAATGATTATGTTTCCCTTTATGCAATTAGATATGCAAGGCGGCTTAACCTAACTATCAATAAAGATATTGAATTTGTGAGTTATGCCAACCTACCACTGATTAACTTTATGGATCATGTGCCAACAGCATCGGTAGAGCAACATCCTTATCTGCAAGGACAAAAGGCAACAGACATACTTCTTGATTTGCTGAACAATCCTGATAATGCACAACAGGCATTTTATAAAGTTATTATTGAATCGCAACTTATTGAGAACAATAAGACTATAGGTAGTATTTAAAATAAGACAATCGTTTGTGTTGGTTAATGACACTCGCAATACTTAAATTTAACAATTATTTAAAGTTCACTTTATATCTCTTTATAGGTTGGAAAAAATAGTTGAGGCTTTTGGCTTTAATCAAAGCAATTATTCTGTTGAAAAAATAGAAAACGGACTTATTAATCATACTTGGAAACTGAAATCTGAAAATAAAGCATTTATCCTTCAGAAAATCAACCATCATATTTTTAAAAATCCTGGAAATATTGCCAAAAATATTTCGATGATTGGAAATTACCTTTCCAAACATAGCCCTTCGTATCTATTTATTTCGTCGATTGGAGCTAAGTCTGGTAAAAATTACTTTCAAGACACTGATGGCTATTTCTATCGCCTCATGCCTTTTGTAATGAAATCACATACCATTACCACGGTTGAAAATATACATCAGGCTTATGAAGCAGCAAGACAGTTTGGGAAATTCTCTAGGCAGTTATCAGACTTTGACACTTCCAAGTTATTTATAACACTACCTGATTTTCATAATCTTACGCTTAGATTTGAACAATTTAAAATCGCTTATAAAACTGCATCAACAGATTGTCTAAAATCTTGCGAAGAATATATTAGGTTAGCATTTAAATATCAATCAATTGCAAATCAATATTCTGATATCATTAACAAATCAAATATCCCGAAAAGGGTAATTCATCATGATACAAAAATCAGTAATGTTTTATTTGATAAAGAAGATAACGGGATTTGTGTGATAGATCTTGATACCGTTATGCCTGGATATTTCTTTAGTGATCTTGGTGATATGATGCGTACTTATCTTTGCCCTGTAAGTGAAGAAGAAGAAGATCTCTCCAAGATAAATATCCGTTTAGATATGTTTGAGTCGATTGTAAAAGGCTACTGTTCTGAAATGGGTGATGTGCTTACTCCCGAAGAAAAGAGTTTATTTACTTACTCGGGCAAGTTTATGATTTACATGCAAGCTATTCGCTTTTTAACCGACTTTCTTAATGGTGACACTTATTACACAACCACCTATCCCGGTCAAAATCTCATCAGAGCAGAAAATCAATTTTGCCTGTTGGAAAAATATATTGCCCAAGAATCAATCCTTACTGAGATTTCCGCAAGTTATTGAGAGGTTTAAAATTTGAATCATCAATTAGAATTTTGACAAGCCGTATTTAAAAAAAACTAAACAAATATGTCAACCACCAACTCTATATCATCTAAAAAAGGTATTAATCCAGTCATCATTATCGGGGCTTTGTTTTTTGTATTTGGATTTGTTACTTGGCTTAACGGTACTCTTATCCCATTTTTGCAACTTGCATGCGAGCTTACTACTTCACAAGCTTTGTTAGTTACTTTTGCATTTTATATGGCCTATTTCTTTTTAGCCATCCCCTCCTCATACATATTAAAAGTCACAGGTTTTAAAAAGGGAATGGCCTTAGGTTTAATAGTTATGGCAGTAGGCGCTTTGTTTTTTGTACCGGCCGCAAATATGCGTAGTTATCCACTATTTTTAATAGGCTTATTTGTACAAGGAATGGGATTAGCATTATTGCAAACTGCATCTAATCCCTATATCACCATTGTTGGTCCCATAGAAAGTGCAGCGAAAAGAATTAGTATTATGGGTATCTGTAATAAAGTTGCTGGCGCTTTAAGTCCGTTGATATTAAGCGCATTGGTATTAAAAGATGCACAGGCTATAGAAGATAAAGCAAAAAGTATTATAGAACCAAGCCAACGCGAAATTTTGCTTTCAGAACTAGCCCAGAGAGTAATCACTCCATATATTATTATCGCCATTGTACTTTTTGTATTAGCGTTGCTCATCATTTATTCATCATTGCCAGAAATCAATACAGATGAAGACGAATTAGGCCTAGACGGAAACTTAGTAGCACCAAAAGCCAGCGTTTTCAGCTACAAGAATTTAAACTTGGGTGTAATCTGTTTATTTTTGTATGTAGGTGTTGAGGTGATGGCTGGCGATGTTATAGGTACTTATGGAAAATCTTTAGGCATGAGTTTAGACCAAACTAAAATATTCACCTCATATACTTTAGCTTCGATGGTATTAGGTTATATCATCGGTATAATTTGCATTCCTAAATATATTAAGCAAGAAAAAGCCCTTATGCTATCGGCAATTGTAGGGGTTTTATTTACTGTGGCTGCTTACTTAACAACAGGTTATACCAGTATTTTTTTTATTGCTTTATTAGGTTTAGCAAACTCTTTAATGTGGCCAGCAATTTTTCCATTATCAATAAAAGGATTAGGAAGATATACCAAAATAGGTTCAGCACTTTTGATTATGGGTATTTCTGGTGGGGCAATTGTCCCACAGGTTTATGCACTATTAGAACATACAATGGGCTCGCAGCTAGCATTCTTACTAAATATGCTGCCTTGTTATCTTTACATTTTATACTACGCAGTTAGTGGTCATAAAACTGCTACTATAAAATAAAATATAGTCTTAACATTCTGTGAATTCAAAAATTTTAATGTATGAATTGTTATCACTTAAAAAATATCTTTTTAATATAATTTTCAATACTTACTTCACCATTTTAGATGATAAATTATCAGTTACTTTTGTTTCTCCCTTAAATGAGGCTTAAATTGTCAAATAAGTGCTTTTCATTTATTGATTTTAATTTTATTAAAACTAAACCTTAACAAATGTCTCGTTTAAACCTTTTAGAAGAAACCCGTTTTGAAAAAATACCAGTTTCTATTTTTCCTAATGAAAATCAAGCATCTATTGCCGCTGCTCAAAAAATTGCAAATCTCATCCGGAAAAATAATAATGGTAAAAAACCTACTGTTTTAGGTTTAGCAACAGGCTCCACACCTATTAAAGTTTATAAAGAATTAATTAGGCTCCACAAAGAGGAAAACCTAAGCTTTGAAAATGTAGTTACTTTTAATTTGGATGAGTACTATCCAATGAAAAGCGATGCCACTCAAAGCTATGTTACTTTTATGAATGAAAATCTTTTCAATCATATTAACATCGAAAAACAAAACATAAACATTCCTGATGGCACACTCGAAGAAAAAGACATTGCAGCATTCTGTTTAGCTTATGAAAAGAAAATTTCAGCATATGGAGGGCTAGATTTACAATTATTAGGTATTGGCAGGACAGGGCATATTGGATTTAATGAACCAGGCTCGGCACCAAACTCAGGAACAAGATTAGTTACACTAGATGATTTAACTCGTCGTGATGCTTCAAGAGATTTTGGAGGAAAAGAAAATGTTCCGACGAAAGCTATAACAATGGGTGTTGGAACCATCTTTAAAGCAAAAGAAATTATTTTATTAGCTTTTAATAAAAAGAAAGCAAGTATTGTTAAAAAAGCTTTAGAAGGTGAGATTTCTCCAAATGTACCTGCAACATATTTGCAATTATCGGATAACGTTGAGTTTATTTTAGATGTTGATGCGGCATCAGACCTAACCAGGTTTGACACCCCATGGCTAGTACGTGATTGTGATTGGAATATTGAAACCATAAAAAAAGCAGTAATTTGGTTGGCTAAAAAAATAAATAAACCGATTTTAAAACTTACAGAAGATGATTATAATAGCAATGGAATGGCGCAGTTGGCAACTGAAAAAGGTCCTGTTTATAATTTGAATATTGATATTTTTAACATACTACAACATACTATTACTGGCTGGCCTGGCGGAAAACCTAATGCAAACGACAAGCAACGACCAGAACGGAGAGAACCCTCATTAAAACGATCAATTATATTTTCTCCACACCCAGATGATGATGTTATTTCCATGGGTGGTACATTTATACGCCTTGCAGATCAAGGTCATGAATTACATGTAGCTTACCAAACATCTGGAAATACCGCAGTTTGGGACGATGACGCTTTGCGTTTTTTAGAGTTTAGTATAGATTTTAATAGAATGCAAAATTTGGACGTTAGTGTGCTAGAAAAAACTTACCAAAATATTCATGCGTTTTTAAAGACTAAACAGCCAAACCAAACAGATATGGCAGAACTGCTTTCTATCAAAGGTTTAGTTAGAAAAGGAGAAGCCATTGCAGGGGCAAGATTTGCAGGTGTTCCAGATAAACGCATTCATTTTATGGACTTACCTTTTTACGACAGATTTAAATATTCAAATTTTTCTGGCCTTGAAGATGATATTTTGCAGACTATGGATTTATTGCGAGAAATAAAACCTCATCAAGTATTTACAGCTGGTGATTTTGAAGACCCACATGGAACTCATAAAGTTTGTTTTAACATTGTTTTACAAGCCTTACAAAGGTTAAAAGAAACTGATGATTGGGCTAAAGATTGCTGGTTGTGGCTTTACAGAGGTGCTTGGCATGAATTTGAAATCCATGAAATAGAAATGGCAGTGCCCTTATCCCCAGCAGAGGTAAAAAGAAAACGTTTAGCTATTTTTAAACATCAATCGCAAAAAGATGCTCCGGTTTTTCCTGGAGATGATGCAAGAGAATTTTGGGTAAGGGCAGAAGAAAGAACAGCAGAAACTGCAAATGTTTATAACCAATTAGGGTTAGCGGAATATGCTGCAATAGAAGCTTTCAAAAGATATCATTTTTAAATGCTAATTAATTAAAAACCATAAGCGGAACTCAGGATTATCGCCAATTAAATTTGGATAAACAATATTTAAATGATGAGGGATGAAAAATTAAACTAGGATTATTAGGCTTATTATTTACTTGAGCATAAACGTTGAAATATCCGAAAATAATCAACATCGTAAAACATAAATTCTTCATGGTTGATACTAAATGTTATGAAACTAACCTACAAATTATACAATTAAACTATTGCAATAATATAGAGAACCTAATTAATATTTAAACCTATTTCTTTTATATACCCTAACATAATCTACATCCATACTTATGCTGTCCTAGAAATTTAATTGATTTAATATCCAAATAGATTAACATTTCATTATTTATGATTTATTTATTTTCAGATACTCTTCTTTTTAGCTGTGCATCATATAAAGATAAAGGATAAACTTTACCTTTATTTAAATTCTCTGTATAAATCCATTGGTTATTCAAATCTGATGTATCTCCGTTTATACCTATTTTAAATTGGGGTTGATAAACACCTACCAAAATGCTTTTGGGATACATTTGATGACTCAAATTTTTATTTACTAATCCATTTATAGGCAATCTCCAACTATAAAAAAGCTCAGAATTATTGGTGTTAAAATCGGCTAATTCAATATTCCACCAAGTGTTATAATTTGCGGTATGAGGCAAGTTATTTGCTGCTCCACCACCACTAATTTTATTCATCCCTTTAATATTTTCAAATAAGTTCTCTGCCGGAGCAGAAAAACGCCTGTCGTTGGTTCCATGGAAATCAAAGAAACCTGGTTGACCGCTTAAAGCTTGATAATTGATATTTCTAAAAACATTGCCATAAGCATTGCCTTCGCCACTTAAAACATGTGAAAAGCTATTTCTAAAACTTAAGTTTTCTATTAAATTATCACAGGCATGACTGTAAATTTTAATACCACTATGACCATCAAAACCTAAAAAATTCACATTTTTAACTGTTACATTTCTACTATCTAATAAATAAATTGGGCTGGTAAAGTTTTCTAAAGTCACATTTTTAATCCAACCGTTTGCTACTCTGCAAAAATTAATCGCATTCCAACCGTAATCCATTTCCTCGCTTTGGTATTTAGGACTTCCCTCGCAACCGTGGTGACAATAATATCCTGCCCAGGCAGATTTAATATAAATATCCTCCACTCCTATTTCGGTCAGCATTGGTGCTTTAGCTAAAACTGGCTTGTATTTTAAGTCGAAATCTCTTCTTAAAGGCTGCTTTAAGGTAATGCTATTTTTATTTACAGATTGCACTTGAACTAACCATTGATAAGATGGCGCACTACTGGGTCCGGCTTCTTTTGCGGATGCCTCAAAGTCGTAAAATTGTTGAATAGGTTGTAAAATATTTTTGATGAGGGTTCCGGTGGTATCAATATTATAGAGACCTAATAAAATATAATCGTTACTCTTTATACCTTCAGTGCTTTTTAATTCTAGTTTTTGATCGCCTTTTTTTGCTCCTTTAAAAATTTGAGTTAGAACTTCTGCAACCTGGATTCCTTCGCTTACCACACCTGCATTAGTCGAAATTGCTTTAGAGCGATAGGTGGCATCTGCCGGATAATCTAAACCCCAAAAACTTTTTGTGTTTTGTAAATTAAACCCTGTTTGAATAAGGGCAGGAGATAACCAAGGACTTCCATCATTTTGCGTAAGCTGATTTCCATCAAAAAAAACAGTTCCATCCACAGTGTTTCCTTCTCCTCTTAAAACTATATTGCTATAATTAATTTTTAAAGAACGCTTTTCTCTGGGGTCCATGTTAAAGTAATAAGTGCCTTTCGGAAAAAACAAAACGCCACCACCTTCTGCACCAATTTTATCAATTAATTTTTGAACTTCTTTGGTTTGGTCTTTCATGGAGTTTGCTTTAATACCTTGTTCAGTTACGTTTATTACATTCTTTGTAACTGAGGGTATAGCCAGCTCTCCATAGTGGTAACCAGCATAAGAAAAATCAGGTAAATTACTTTTTTGGCTGTTCTTAACAAATTCCCTGTAAATATTGGCTTCTTGTTGAGCAAAAACCGCAAAACTGCTAGCGAATAAAAATACAGTTATAAAAAAAAGTTTCATGTTATTGGGTTGTGTTGATTTTAAAACTTATTAAGTTTGTTTGTATTATAACTCGTAAAATTCAATAGGGAGTTTATCAGGGTCGGCAAGAAAAGTAAAACGCTTACCTGTAAATTCATCTACCCTTATCGGTTCTACATTAACGCCCTTTATCTTTAATAAGTTTACACTTTCATCCAAATTATCTACCCCAAAAGCAATATGTCTTAATCCGGCTGCTTCTGGTCTTGATGGACGATCTGGTACATCGGGAAACGAGAATAATTCGATTAGATAAACCCCATTTAAAGATAAATCCAATTTGTAAGATTGTCTTGCTTCTCTATAAACTTCTTGCTTAATTTCAAATCCTAAAACTTCTGTATAAAATTTTTTTGATTTATCATAATCACTACAAACTATGGCTATGTGATGGAGGCTTTTTATCATGATAAATATAATACTGCTTTGAAAGAGCTTAAATCAATTTAATTTTTTCTTTGAGACAAGCTTAAATTTTTAAGCTTTCTATTATTTAAACTAAAAAAGCCAGATAATAACCTGGCTTCACTTATTATAATTCTATTTCTTTTTTAATCTGGATATTATCTGAGGAACTTCCAATCATCACATTAACATTGCCGTCTCCTAAAACCCAATCCTTTTTACCCTCATCATAATATTTTAAATCCTCTTTTGAGATTTGTAGCTTTAAGGTTTTAGATTCCCCTGCTTTCAAAAACACTTTCTCAAATGCTTTAAGTTCTTCATTTGGCATTTTAACTATTCCGGGTTTTTTCACATATACTTGAACAACCTCTGCACCATCTACCTTACCAGTATTTTTTAGCTTAACTTTAATTTGCAGAGATTCCTTTTTTGCTTTAATTTTTGCATCGGAATAGTTAAAATTTGTATATGATAAACCATGTCCAAAAGCAAATTGAGGTTTAACATTAAAAGTTTCGTAATAGCGATAACCAACAAAAATATCATCCTTATAGTTTACAATTCCATTTGTTCCGTGAAACTCTCCTAATTTATGAGCGGGAACATCTTCTAAAACTTTAGGAAACGTCATGGGTAATTTCCCAGATGGGTTTACATCTCCAAAAATAATTTTCGCTAATGCATTACCGCCTTCCATGCCAGGGTACCATCCCTGGATAATTGCTGGAGTTTGATTTACCCATTTCGACATATCTATTGGGCCACCTCCAATTAATACAATAATAGTTTTTGGGTTTGCCGCCAAAACCGCTGCAATTAATTTATCTTGTTCAAAGGGCATTTTCATATCTGGCTTATCCACCCCTTCAGCATCAAAGGTGTTATCGCCCCATTTGCTATAATCATAACCATGTGTCCAACCACAATAAATGATGGCAACATCGGCACTTTTTGCTGCCTTAACCGCTTCGGCAATCAAATCATCATCAGCTTTTTGTTTTTTATCTATCTTATATCCTCTTGCATAGGTGATATTAGTAGTTGCACCTAATAGATTTTTTAATCCCTGTAAAGGAGTAATCTCATATTTTGCTTTTACCTGAGAAGAACCTCCGCCCATAGAATTTTCACGAGTTGCATTTTCACCTATAACAGCAATACTTTTGATGGATTTGCTTAAAGGCAATAAGTTCTGTTGATTCTTTAATAACACAATTCCCTCCTCTGCTACTTTTAAAGCAACTTGTTGATGTTGTTGAGAATTGTATACTCCTTTCGATCTTTCAGTACTATCCATCATATTTATGGCAAACATCACCCTTAAAATTCTTGCTACTTTATCATCAATAATAGATTCAGAAACTTTACCTTGTTTTACCATATTTAAGGCAGAATCAGCCATGAAAAATCTGTCGTATATGCTTTTGTTTAGGGCTTTTCCTGATGCATCTGATTGAGAAACGCTGTTGTTCATTAAGCGTAAATCTGTTCCCATTTCTAAATCTGTACCATTATATAAAGCCTCTTTTACATTATGTACCGCTCCCCAATCGCTTAATAAAACACCTTTAAAACCCCATTCTCCTTTTAGAATGGTATTAACTAGATATTCGTTATGGGTTGCAAACTGACCTCTAAATTTGTTATAGGAGCCCATTACAGAATAAATATTTCCTTCCTGAACAGCCGCTTTAAATGCAGGAAGGTAAATTTCTCTAAGCGCTCGTTCGCTCATTTTTACATCTACTGTATTTCTATCTGCTTCTTCATTATTGGCTGCAAAATGTTTTACGCTAGCAGAAACACCTTGTTTCTGTGCGCCTTGAATATAGCCAACTGCCATTTTTGATGTTAAAAATGGATCTTCACTTAAGTATTCAAAATTTCTCCCATTTAACGGCGATCTAATGATGTTTACCCCCGGTCCTAAAATCATATCTTTTCCACGGAAACGGGCTTCTTCGCCCAATACAACTCCGTATTCATATCCTAATTTTGGATTCCATGTTGATGCTAAATTTATTCCCGTAGGCAAATAAGTCCCGGCATCATCCACACCTTTATCTAAAACCCAGTCTCTGCCATGTTCAGGTCTTACCCCATGAGGACCATCAGACATCACCAATTCTGGAATTCCCAATCTTGGAACTCCAGCAGATGTAAAGGAAGAATTGGCATGGATCATTCCAATTTTTTCTTCTAATGTCATCTGTTTAAGCAAAATCTTTATCTTATTTTCTGTTTTTTGATTCTCTTTTTGTTGAGAAAAAGTTGAAGTTGCAACTGCAATTAAAATAAGTGCAGTCAAAAAGGAAGATAGTTTCATAAGTTTTTAATCGAAAAATTTTATTTGTTTTTGTTTTTTAGAACTATAAATAGAGGTTCTAAATGCTTATTGTTTTCATCACTGCTATAATATCCATTTCCCAAAACAATATCTAACTTTCCATCTCCATCTAAATCTGCAACATCCATTGTTATTCCTTTTTCAAAAGGAGTGTTAAGTGGTAATTTAAAAGGAGAAAAAAGATAATTTCCGTTATTTTTTAAATAGTTAAAAGCTTCTTCTGGCTGTAAAGAGGATGGGAAAAAACTGATAGCTGCAATGTCTATATTTCCATCTTTATCAAAATCCCTTGCAATAGCTTTGTAACATCCGTTTATAGGATAAAAGTACTTTTGAGAAAAATTGTTCTTACCGTCATTAAGAAAAATATATACGCCGTGGTAAGGTTTTAGAATTGGTGTATAATCTGCATTATCACCACAAGTATAAATAATATCCGGATGACCATCTTTATTAAAATCTACCAAATCAAACCATGTTGAACCATAACTTGGAGGAAAACTTAACACTTGTTTTTCTTCAAATTTTCCTTTTCCTTTATTAGTAAACAAAAATACACCTTCGTTACCTTGCGCAAATAAAGCCCAAATATCTTTTAAGCCATCTTTATTATAATCAAAAGGTATTGTGTTTGAAACTCCAGGCACATTTTTGAGAACAATTTGATCATATGCATCATTGCCTTTATTAAGCATTAAAGATAGGCCTCCAATTACATTACCAAACTCAGATGCTAACAAATCCAGACGACCATCATTATCAAAATCTGCATGAGTTATTTTTATAGGACGAGCAAGTTTATCGAAAAGAATTTTCCCTTTAGATACTTCTCCCTTTTCATTTATTTTTAATAACCTGATATTCCCTTTTCGCTGGTTATTTCCTTCAAGGGTTTCACCTATATTACAAGCTAAAATTTGGTTGGCATTAAAGTCTAAATCGGTAATCAAACCTAATCCATTATTAGCTTTTAATAGGTTCAGATTTTTATCAAAAATAAGTAGCTTTTGTGCAGATGCATCATGAACAATTACCCTATGTGGATTAACGGTGGTATCTATTTTAACAAAAGTTGTGGTAGATATTTTAACAAAAAAATCTTTACTCTCAGGCATTTCTACTTCAAAAAAAGGAAGGACTTTAACTTTTGAAATATCCTTATCTTGATTAGGTAAAAATTCTGGAGCTGCATTATAATAATAATCTGATATTTTTTGCCATTGCAAAGAATCTAATGTGGGTTCAGACGGAAAATAAGAGGCATCAACATCTTTAATTTTATGATAGGCTATACCTTTAAAAGAATTAATGCCAAAAAATGGACCCATGGTAGGCATTGCACCTTCTATCCAAATTTGTTTTGATAACAATGAGGGATTAGGTAATTTATGGCAAGATTGACAATATTGAGCTGCCAAAACTTCACCTTCTTTAATGTTAGTAGTTAATTGATCTTTTGGTTTTTTATTACTAAAGACGAAATAGAAAATTAAGCAAATATTAGCTATTGCTAGAATAGCTACGATCAATAAATTCTTACTTTTTTTTTCTTTTAACACTTCTTAAATCTTTATAAATAAAAAATAACCGGATGTAAACAATACATCCGGTTTTAATCAAATTAACTTAAAAATTAAGTTATTTGAGATTTAATTTATTCACATCAATTATCACAATTACATTACGAGCTAAAGGATTTAAAACATATTTTGAAGGATTTGAAATCGAGATACAAGCTGCAACTTGTTTTCCTGCAAAAGTTTTTAATGTTGCTTTATCAATAACCATATTAAAGCTAGCATTAGTTTGACCAGCAGCCAAAGTAATATTTGCTGGTATAGTGAATGCTGTTGATGGCAATAAGAGATAAGGTTTTCCGGCAGCTATTAACTGATTAATAGTATCCGGTCTTAAAGTTATATCAACCGAAAATGGTTCTGTACTCTGTTCGCCTGATTTGGATACACCTAAAAACACGTTAACTTTATTGTTTGCGTCATCATCTTTAAAATTTACTGCATTACCATAATTTAAAGTTCCTGGTACTGCATGATCGTTATTGCTGGTTCCGTCTGAAAAAGCTTGAGGAATTGAAATAGTCTCTATTCCAACATTTATTTCACTTAAATCTTTTTCACAGGCTGCAAATGCTATTCCTGCGAAAAGAAATAATAAAATGTTTACTCTATTAAATAGTATTTTCATAATTATAATTCTATAAATTAATATCCAGGATTTTGTATCAATGTACCTTGTGAGTTTACTATTTCTGTCCTTGTAAATGGATAAAGATAATTAGTGGGTGCATTAAATTTTCTGGTTGCCACATTTACTTTCTCATAAGACCAAACTCTAGGAGTGGTTGTTACCTTAGTTGCTATTACACCTACAATTGGCTGATTTAGAACTGTACCTGCATCTTTCCATCTTAATAAATCCCAATAACGATGTCCTTCAAAAGCAAGCTCAATTCGTCTTTCCTGTTTTACTGCAATTTGAAATCCGGTTTTTGAAGTCGTAGCTATTAAATTAACAGGGGGCATTACTACAGTCGGGCGATTTCTCACTTCATTTATTGCTTGCCTAGCCGTTTTTGCATAACCATTATTATTATCGGGACCATAAGCCTCGTTCATGGCTTCTGCATAATTCAATAAAACTTCACCATATCTAAAAACTACCCAATTATGTTGGGCTGTACCATTTTGTACCAAGTTTAAATTATCATTTAAAAATTTCTTCAAATAATAACCAGTTTTACTAGCATTAGGTTTGTTCATATCATCAATTGATCCTGCAGATTGATCTATAACTCTGCTGTTCCAAGTACTTCCGTTATAAACAATAGTTGCATCTAACCTTGGGTCACGATTGGCATAAGGGTTATTAGCTACAGGTGTGCCTTTATATTCATAAGCCGACACTAAATTATCTGTAGGGGAAATACTTCCTTGCCCACCCGGTGTTGCAATAGGATAATTTTGCCTTTCTAAAGTGTTGTTTGCTGGTTTTCTGATAGCAAAAATAGTTTCGTTACTTGTTAGCGTTGTTGATCCTAAAAAATATGGACCATAAGATGTATTTAATGAAAGGTTTAAACCAGTAGTTGTCATTAAATCATTACAAGCAGCGGCCGCTCTTTGCCATTTGGCCACCTCATTTGTAGGATTATTTAAAGGACTAGCCGCATATAATAACACCCTTGCTTTTAAAGCTAACGCTGACCCAAGAGAAAATCTACCGTCAGATGCTACAAAAGCGGAAGTTTTCCAGTTTACTTGCAAACCTGATTTATAATCATCTATTTGTTTAACAATAAATTCTACAACCTCATTATAACTTGATTTTGGTATTTGAATTTTTCCAGAATTATCTAAGGTTTGGGTAACAATTGGAACGCCGCCATATCTTTTAATTAATTCTGCATAATAAAAGGCAATTGCAATATGCGCCTCTGCTTGAAACCAAGCTACATTTTGTTGATCCTGAGCAATTGCTACTGCATCTGCAACAGGATCTCTACCTTGTAAAATAAGCCTGCCTGCATTTTGAGAATAATCCAGGTAGCTGTATGCAGCTCTAATCCCTTCATAATAGGCTCTATAAATAGACCCATCAGGATTAATAGCATCACTAATTAAACTTTGGTTAAAATAAAGTGCATTGTATGATGGAAGATTATTTTGTGCTTCATCACTTACTGTAGCAAACAAATTGTTATCAATTGCTGTAAAACCTTCTCTTAATGGAGTATAAAATGACCATGCCGATGTGAAAAGGGTGTTTCTATCTGTTGCAATTGTTTCAGGAGTTGGTAGCGTATTTAATTTGGTATCTAGAAAATCTTTATCGCATGACACGAATAATAAAGAAATGCTAGCCGCTATAGTCACAATTAAATTATTTTTCATATTCTTCATTGTATTTCGTGATTAAAAAGTTGCAATTAAACCTGCAGTGTAGGATTTAACAGTTGGATAACCGCTATTAAATTCAGGATCAAGATTATAATCATCCATAATTTTGCTCCATGTTACTGGGTTAATTGCGTTGACAAAAAGTCTTAGTTTTTGAAGTCTAAGTTTAGAGTTAACTAGCTTATTAAAATTATATCCTAACTCCATATTTCTAATGCGAAGAAAGTCTCCATCTTTTATCCAAAAAGAACTAGATGTACCATAATTATTAGCATTTGCATTGGTAGTTAAACGAGGATAGGTAGCAGTAGCTCTGGTATCAATACCTTGTGCTGGATAATATGCCCATGCTCCTTGCGCTATTGCAAAAGCGTTTCCGTTATCAACAAAAGCTATATTTTGTGCTTGTAAAAAACTACTCCCAATTAAATTAATTGAGTTACCAGTCACTCCTTGAAATAATACAGACAGATCAAAGCCTTTAAAATCTACGGTGCCACCAAAAGAATAATTAGTAGTTGGTAAATAAGATTTTCCAATATCTGTTACATCAAGCCCATCTATCTTTCCATTACCATCTAAATCTTTGTATTTTAAGTCACCTGGTTGTATGGCGCCAAAAAGTGGTGTTGGTAATCCTGCTTTTAATGTACCATCAGAATTAAAATCTTCTAATTGATAAAATCCATCAGAAACCAATCCTATTTGCGTACCAAAAGGTCTTCCGGTTCTTGCATTGTAAGCAAAAGCGGGTGGTATTTCAGATTGAAAATCTATCTTATTTTTATTTAATGATACCATACCGAAAATTTGATAGCCTACCCGGCTAGCTTTTCCGCTATAGGTAGTTGACACCTCTAAACCTTTATTTGTCATTTTACCTATATTATCAAAGTAGGTATAGTTACCAAAACTAGAAGGGAAAGAGTTATCTTGAGTTAATATACCGCTACGTTTATCAACATAGGCATCCAAAGTAATTGATAAAGATTTAAACAAGGTTATATCTGTACCTACATTATACTTTAAACTTTCCTCGGGACCTATGTTAGGATTAGCCAAGAATAAAGGCGTTAAGTTGCCATTACCTGCTGCAGTACCATTACCTGTATAAAATGTACCGCTACTGCCATAGAATTGTTGATACAAATATCTACCGCCAGAAGCATAACTACCTGGCCCACCTGATAAGTCTGTTGCAGATTTACCAGCCGATGCTCTCAACTTAAAATTGTTTACAATGACATTATCCTTTAAAAAATCTTCATTTGAGATGATCCAGGCACCAGAAATTGTTGGATAAAAATGGAATCTATTTCCTTCCGCATAAGCATCAGAACCAAAATAAGAGAAGCCAAATTCTGCAACATAACGATCGTTAAATCCATAATTTACTCTACCACTTATATTTTGATAATTTACTCTATAACCAAACAAACCATCTCCAGCATACATATATTGATGATAATTAAGTGCAGAATTTAAACTGCTTTTTCCAAAATCAGCATCATAGCCAAGAGTTGTTGTGAATTGACGCAGATCAAACTGACCAGAAGCTCCTAAAACTGATGCTTGAATAGGAGTGTTTTGAGCGGTTGTTGTGGTTGAACCACCAAAATATCTGGCATAACTCCTTGTTTTATTATAAGTACCTAAATCATAACTGTTAAAAGACAAGGTCTCTTTTAAATAAAGTCCTTTTGTTAAAAAATCTAATTTTTCTTTTAATGCAAAGTTACCTTGCAAAAAACGTGTACGACTTGATTTCCAACCCAAACCTTTAATGGAGGCTATTGGATTGTTAGGGAACAAAGCAGTACCAGAAAAGTTAGTGTTATTTACATTATCATAAGGTGAATAGATATTTGAAGGATAATTATATAAGTCTGAAAATAATGTTGATGTAGAATAATTTGGCGACTTTCTATCTTCTAACCTTCCATTTAAATCAACACTTGCTTCAAAGATACTCCCAAGGTTAAAATCTAAATTAGCTCTTAAATTATAACGTCCAAATTTCTCATTAGAGGTAGTATCTGTATTCGCGACATTTAACAATCCTTGACTATTTGCATAATCAAAAACAACATTATACTTCGCAGTATTATCACCACCAGAAAAAATTAAATTAGCATCAGAATATGGAGCATTACTGGTTAAAGTTTCACCAAACCAATCCACATTTGTTCCAGTACCGTCTTGATAAGATTGGAGCTGTGCCGCAGAATAAGTTGGGGTCCAAACCCTTCCATTATCATTGCTTTTAGCCTGATTGTATAAATTAGCAAAATCAAAAGAATTTAAAGGTTTGTTAATGCCAATTGGGCTTTGTAAACCTGATCTTGCTTGAAATGTGATGGTAGATTTACCTATTTTACCACGTTTGGTAGTTATCCAAATTACTCCATTTGCACCTTTCATTCCGAAAGTAGCTAATGCTGCAGCATCTTTAAGTACAGAAACACTTTCAATTTCTGAAGCAGATATGTAATTGAAATAATCTTGACTCACTTCAAAACCATCAACAAATATGGTAGCTACATTATACCCATTTCCATTTGTAAATCCGTAAGAACCAATCCCTCTAACGTTCAAATCTGCTTTTTCAAATCCTGGTTCCCCAGAATTTAGCTTCACATTTAAACCGGGTAATAATCCAAATAATGAATTAGTTATGGTAGGTGAAGGCGTATGATTTAATACATCTCCTCCTACAGTTGATATTGCTGCTGTTGATTTGTTTTTATCGGTATTAAAAAAGCGACCAGGTATTTTATTTATATGTAAAGTATCCGGATTTATCTGTTTTCCAATATAAACACTGTCCTTCTCCTGCGCTTTTAGCTGTATACTAGTTATAGCCAAAGCACTACAGATAATGATTGCTTTAATATTATATAATTTATGCATTTATTTAATCTTTATAAGTGAATGATCAGGCTTAATATCCTGGATTTTGAATAACAGCATTTTTATTAATTTCTCCTTGAGGGAATGGCTCTAAACGCATTCTATCATTCCAAAAAGCAGTATATACTTTTGCCATATAATAGTTTAATAAAGAGCCTTGAAGATTTTTATTTCCCGCTAAAGAAGTTTGAAACTGGAATTCAGAAATATCTCCACCTACAATACCATTCCCAATATTTGGAAGCATCCAATGTCTTACATCAAAATAACGTTTGTTCTCATCATAAAATTCAACAGCCCATTCACGTTGTATCAATGCTTTTAATTTTATTTTATCAGTTTCAATTATACTAGGCAGACCTGCTCTATTATGTACTATGTTTAAATTAACTAATGCTAAAGCGGGTTGGTCAGTCTCATTATATGCTTCTGCAAGGTTAAGGTATAGTTCTGGAACTCTAAATAAAGGCAAATGCAACCATATCCTATTGCCTGCCTTATAATAAAATTTAGTTTGGACAGCACATCCATATCCATAACTGTAAATAGGACGATTAGTGGTTATACCTGCAATAGCTGCAGTTCCATAATTTCCCATATTCTGTCCCCAACTTGTAGGGCCCCATTTCGCATCATTAGGATTATTTAAAGCTTGTACGCCAGGACCGGCAAAATCTGCTCTGAAACGAGGTTCCATTTGAGCAAATCTAGTAAAGTAATCAGACGCTGGTCTTGTAGGATCTCCTACTTTTGGCCAATTTTGCTCTGTACCATCTGCTTTTTGATAATTAGGCAAAAAGTTGCCCAAAAGCCCGTGAGCAAAGTTATTAAAAGGATTATTTGTCCAATAACCTGACTCGTTTCTATATCTTGCTGCTTCCGTTTCTTCAATTTGAGAAGCTAAAATAACTTCGTTATTCCCAGGAACAGAGGTTGCTGTAGCGTAATCATCAAAAGCTTTTGTATTTGGAACACCTGTGGTGCCTCCAGTATTAATTATTGCGTATCCTGCAGATGTAGCTTCTGTTAGCGCTGCTTGTGTAGCAGTGATAGCATCTTGCCAACGTTGCGCACTAGGGCTGCCATAGCTTATTAATTTATTATTTGCACCTAAGCTTAAATATGGTGATGTTGAATTAAACAATGGACGAGCCGCAAACATTAACGTTTGCGCCTTAATTGACAATACCGCACTTTTTGTTAAGCGACCTTTTTGACTGGGATCCCAGTTTGATGGCAAAGTAGCTAAAGCTTCATCACAAAGTTTTACTATAAATTTTACTGTTTCATCAACACTTGCTCTAGGAGCAGTTAAATCATCTGAAGGATCGAAAGTTTTTTCTACAATAGGAATACCTCCAAAACCTTTTAAACCATATAAATATTGATAAGCAATAAGGCCTTTACATTCGCCTTTAACACGAGATTTAAGGTCTGCATCCATATCGGGCACTTTATCAATATTTTCGTAAACCGTCCATAAAGTCCTTACGTTATTAAAGATACTACCGTAATTTAAAACTGATCTGTTAGCGGTAACACCTCCATCTGCGATATCAGATGATGGATGCCAAAGTCTACCTTTGCCTCTTTCCCCTGAAACAACGCCTAAAGTGCCATACACAAGATTGTAGGTTGCATATTTATTTTCATCTGAACTTCCGTAGCCTAAGGTTCTACGGTATCCATTAAAAAGTGCAGCTTCTGCATTTAACCGAGTTGAAAAAACTTTAGTTAAATCTATATTTCCTGTAGTGTCTGGTACTTGCAAAAAATCTTTTTGACAAGCATAAAACAGTAATAATGATAAGCTGAAAGCTAAAAGATATATTGTCTTTTTCATATTAATAATTATTTAAAATTGAACGTTTAATCCGAAATTATAAACCCTTGTTAGAGGGAAGAAATAACCTTGATTATTATTTCTACCCGAATTTGTATAGTCTGAAGTTTCGGGATCAAGACCAAAAACTTCTAAGTCGTTTTGAAAAGTAAATAAGTTATTACCATTTGCATAAACCCTTAAAGAACTTATATTAAGAGCTTTCATGAATTTTAAATCACGTAGGGAATAACCAATCTCGATGTTTTTGAGTTTTACAAAATCAGAAGACTTAAGCCAAAAGTCACTTTTTACAAAGTTTGAATTAGCCGTTGTTGTATTAAGCTCCATTCTAGGGTAAGTAATTTTCTCCCCATTTGCAACTCGTTCTGGTGTCCATTCTCCATCAACCTGCCACTGATAAACATTTCCATTTGCTTTAAAGAATGTACCTACCATATTTTGCGGAACATAAAAAGATCCTCTTGCAGTGCCGTTAAATAAAACACTCAAATCAAAGCCTTTATATCCAAAATTAACACGAGAGTTAAATGCATATTGTGGTAAATTAGAATAACCAATACGGCTAACATCCTGATCATCAATAACATTATCTCCATTTAAATCTTTATAACGGATATCACCTAAGGTATTTCTATTACTTGCATATGTATTATAAGGTCTATTTGCTAACTCTTCGGGTGTATTAAAAAATCCATCGCTAGTTAAACCAAAATACTGACCTATTGCTGCTCCTGTAGCATTTTGCCACTCGTTAGCAAATGGTGCTTCTGACCTAAAAACTACCTTATTTTTTGTATAACTAATTGCTCCATTAATTCCGTAATTAACTTCTCCAATTTGATCTCTCCAACCTAAACTCAATTCATATCCTTTGTTTTGAGTTACACCTATATTTACCGGAGGGATGTTACCACTTGGTACTCCGAAAGTTGCGGGAATTATACCTAAATTACCTAGAATATTATCTCTGTCTTCCTTAAAAAAATCAAGTACCATAGAAAGCTTATCAGAAAAAAATCTTGCTTCCATGCCTATATCTGTCTTCTTAGAACGTTCCCATGTTACTAGCGGATTTCCTAATACGCCTTCTGTAGTTATGTTATATCTTGGTAAAAGATCTATACCGTTAGACGTTCCTAGATAATAGGTCCCTTGGTTAAGGTTATAAGTGTTAGGTAAGAAAAGATATCTTCTCACTGAATTAAATTGATCGTTACCTAGCTCTCCATAAGATCCTCTAAATTTTAAGAAAGTGATGTATTTATTTTTAGGAAAAAATGCTTCACTAGAAGGAACCCAACCTACCGAATAGGCAGGAAAAAACCCAAAGCGTCTGCCTTCAGCAAAATTTTCTGTTCCGTTGTAGCCTAAGTTAAGTTCGGCCTGATATCTTTCTTTATAGTTATAAGTTAAACGACCAACCAAACCCATAATACCTGATGGCGTGTTGTACTGCCCTTCTGGAAGCGTATACCTATTGGCCTTGCCTAAAACAAGCGCAGTAATAGCACTGCCTCCTATTTTCCTTTCATAATTAATACCTGCATCAAAATAAAGCTTATTATAAGTTTTAGAATAAGAAGTACCATTAAAATTTACCGGAGGAATAGTACCTCCAAAGAATTGCAGCTCATTAAGATTTGCTGGATTACGCCTTACCTTATAATTGGGAATAGTAGAACCTATGGTGATAAATTTACCAAATGAATCATCATAATTAGCAGTACCTCTTATTGATAATCCTTTTGTAAGATAATCTAACTTATGGTCTATTTTAACACTGGCAATTAATAAGGTTGTATTATATGTTCCTTTATCACCATTTAAAAGAATAGATTCTGAAGTGGCTAAGGCGGTTTGCTTTATATCTAAAGGATTAGAAGGTGTAACTCCTCCAGCTGGTTTTGTACCCCTGTGACTAATTTTCCGTCTATAATACCAGGAACTAAAAAGACATTTCCTTCTTGCAAGTATTGCATCATTTGCTTATACCTTGTATTATCGTCAAATGGATTGACGCCAAAAGCAGGTCCTTCAATTGCGCCAAACTGACCTGCAACATTTATAGATATTGTGGTATTATTTAGCGGTTTGATATCAAAGTTAGATCTAAAGTTAGACCTATTGAAATTTGAGCCTGTATGTGACCCTTGTAACTGGTAGTTTTCTAAAATACTGCCTTGATTAAAATAACCAAGAGAAGTATAGTATTTAACTTTCTCATTACCTCCTCTAATATTTAAATTGTATTGTTGTTGAGTTCCTGTATTATCAAACTGATCTTTATAATAATCATGGCTTCCATAATATAAAGCAGGCGAGTTATTTAAACTTGCTTTTTGATCAGCCGTTAAGAAAGAAAATGATGCTACTTCCGCTGGTGTATAATCTCTGTTATTTTGAAATTTCCATAATTCATCGGCAGTAAATAATATTCCGTTATTATTAGGGTCGTTAAGATTTTTGTTATTAGCATTGATAGCTCTGTTTCTTGAAATTGCATAATCGTAAGAAGATGCAGATTCAGTTAAATCTGTAGCGTTTGTTGCTCCAAAATTTGTAGAAAAACTTATAACAGGTTTGCCAATTGTACCGCGTTTGGTGGTAACAATAATAACTCCATTTGCTGCCCTAATTCCGTAAACTGCTGTAGATGCTGCGTCCTTTAAAATACTTACACTTTCTATCTCGTTTGCATCTATTCCATTTAATTGCTCATATGGTCTTTCTGCTGGTTGTTCAATACCATCAATAACAATTAATGGATCAGAACTTCCTGAATAAGTAGATAAACCTCTAATATAGATTTTTGTACCATTACGTCCTGGTTCTCCACTTTTTTGCAAGCCGCTAACGCCAGGTGCATTACCAATTAACGCATTAGTAATATTACCTACCGGTGATGCCAAGATGTCTTTAGCATCAATAGTAGAAATAGCTCCTGTAACATTTACTTTTTTCTGGGTTGCAAATGCTGTAACAACAACTTCGTTTAAAGCGCTGGTGCTAGGCGAAAGTTTTATGGTTAAAACTCCACTTTTACTGTCCACAGCTATTGTATAGTTATTGTAACCTATAAAACTAAAATTAAGATTACCACCAGCATCTGGGACGTTTAGAGTAAAATTACCATTCAAATCTGTTACTGTACCAAAAGTTGTTCCTGCTAATTGTACACTTACACCTGGTATTGGTTGCCCAAGCTCATCCAAAACTTTCCCTTTAACAGGAAAATTTGCATTTGTAGCGCTAAGTTTTAATAAATTAAAATTTGAATTGACACCTGCTTTTGTATTTTCTACAAACAGGGTCATAAAGATTAAAGTTGCCAGCAATGTTAAACATGGCGAGCAAATTTTCTGCATGCTTCTTAAAGGAGCAAAAAACTTCATATTTTTTATAGTTAAAGTTTAAAAAAATTGGTTGTTCTTTTACAAGAGGTGTAAAAGGTTTTTATTTGGTTAATAAGTAAGTAAATTTCACGACATCAAAGACTCCTTTCTAGTTTAATTTTAATTGGTTTTGGTTTATAATAAAGCTTGTTATTATTAAGGCTAAATTAGATAATGTTGAGCCTGCAATAGGCTACATTTGTACATAAATTAAATCTCATTTGTACAATAATCTTTAATTTTTTTATAAAAAATTGTTGCGTATTCCACCGCCTAAAATGCTGCAGTAGGATCTTTTGTTACTTTAATGTTATCGTATATGATATAACTATCAACATTAGATTCCCATTCTACGCCTTGCCCACCTCTAAAAGTTTGGAACATTAGTGTTTTGATTAAACCTTTGTTTTTTCCACCGGTGTTATCACCCCAATTAATGGTGTTACTATTTAAGATTTCTAACCCATTCACCTTAACTAAGATGGAACCGTTAGCCTTAAAATCTGTATTACTTTTTACACGTATTTTTATGGTATACCAGGTGTCGTCAGTTAAACTTCCTGTTTGTGGGAAAAAGCAGAGCTTACTACATTAGTACCAAATTGGTCTGGCATTCCTTCATAATATAGGTATGGTTTAAAAATCACTTTCCCTGTTGATGTTTTGTTCCACATTATTCTGGCACTTCCTCCATTTCCATTGGTTGCATTTCCTCCTGCTATTACATCTCCAATACCAAAGCCTACACCTAATTTACCGCCTAAAGACCAATCAAAGCCCTTTGCAAATTTCAAATCAAAGGTTACTTCATAACTTGTACCATCCACAATGTCAAATTGAGGGTAAAAGCCTTGGTTAACATCGCCTGGCATTAATTTAACACGCAGAGCTTTATCAACTATTTCTGCTCTACTATCTTTCCAGGAAGAAACATTAGTTCCATAAAAATCATTACGAGCCATTGCAGAAGAGTAAATTCCATTAGGATAACTATCAAATGTTATCATTCCTGTTTCACCTGTTGGAGGTTTGACATCTGGAATATTTGTGACTGGGTAAACAGGAGCATCATCTTTTTTACAAGAAATCACAACGGTTAAACTTAAACCCAACATAAGGCAAAGCGAAAGTTTTGTTTTATTGAAATATTGACTCATTTTTAATTATGGTTTTTGAACAATGCTCTTTATTCGATAGACGAAACAGAAACATCACTTATAAAAGGTTATGCTAAAGTAGGGTGGTTTGAGATTTTAAATAGATAACATTTGTTACTATAATAGCATACATTTGTTCAAAACCTCTTTATATGGTGTTAAAAGGCTAATAAATGATGTTGTAAAGACTTTTTTTTGTGTCTTTAATACAAAAAGCAATACTGATGAAATGTTTACAATTGGGAAATAATTCTATTCTATTTTCTTAAGCGTTAGATGATCTAAATAAATGTAACCAGTATTATCAGTCTTCCAATCATTTCCACTGCCTCCTCTAAAAGTATCATTAGAGAGTTTATTGATAAATCTTTTAGCATTATTAGCTGTCCATCTGATGGGTTGATCAAGAACTATATTTCCATCGATAGAAACTTTTATCATGCCATCTTTTTGATTGGCATTATTGCTCTTAACATATATTTTTATATTGTACCATTTACCTTTTTCTATGCTTCCTTCTTTTGGATAAAAAGCATTTGAAACCATATTATCCCCACAATTCTCTGGCATATCAAAATAATACATGTATGGTTTAAACTTAGTGGTTCCATCGCTGGTATACCACATTAATCTAGCACTCCCACCGTTGCCATCGTTCGCTTTATCGCATCCGGTATTTCCATCTCCCACTCTTAAACCAAAACCAACTTTCCCGCCTTTTCCAAAATCAAAATCTTTATCAAATTTAACATCATAAGTAAGTTCGTAAACAGTGCCTTCTTCAATTAAAGTTTTAGCCACTAAGCCACCATAACCTGATAGTAAGTTTGGTAAAAGAGTAACTCTAAACGTACCATCTATTATATCTGTACGACTTGGAGCCCAGTCTATTATTGATCCGAAATCTTTTACTGCATTTGAATAAGAATATGGTCCCGGCTTAGATTTATCCCAATTTAAATCAATATTTGATTTCAGAGAATTTGCTTTTTGACTTACTGATTGAGCAAATAATGATTTATTGCTTACACAAAGAAATAAAGAGACAGAATATAAACTCCATCTTAATATGGTTTGATTAATAGATTTCATTAGATTTTATTGTTATTCTTCCTCGTCGTCGTTTTTTGCAAAACCTGTAGGTGTATATCCAAACTCTTCTTTAAAGCATTTTCTGAAATAAGTTACATTTTGAAAACCTACCATATAAGATACTTCATTGATATACATTTTATGCTGTTTTAAAAGTTGGGCAGCTCTCTTTAACCTGATGTGCCTAATGAACTCTACAGGACTTTTACTAGTAAGCATTTTTAGTTTACGATATAGATTTCCTCTACTCATCCCAATGTGTTGGCTCAAATCTTCTACACTTAAAGATTCTTCGGCAATATTATCTTCAATATATTTCATCACATTTTCTAAAAATTTATCATCAAATGTGGATATACTAGTGTTTGTTGGTTGTAAGGTGATCTCTTTCTGATATCTCAATTTCATTTTCTGACGATTTTCTATAAGGTTCCAAACCTTTACATCTAGTAAATCGAAATTAAATGGTTTTGTAACGTAATCATCTGCACCATTCTCTAAACCTTGGAGCTTAAAAATTAGCGGGCTTCTTGCGGTAAGCAATATTACAGGAATATGGCTGGTGATGATATTTGATTTTAATTTGCTACATAATTCTATCCCATCCATTAAGGGCATCATCACATCACTAATGATGATATCGGGCATACTGTTTAATGCTTCTTGAAGACCTGCTGAACCATCAAAACTTTTAAGTACAGTAAAATTCTCCTCAAAACTTTCAGCTAAGAAATTGATAACATCGGGATTATCCTCTACCAATAACATCGTAAATTTTTCATTATCATTTGCCTGCTGAATCTGATCCTTTCTTTCCCTAAAATTATTTTGTTGTTTTAAACTATATGATTTATAATTATTGATATCCTCGGAAATGAGATATTCTTTGTCCAGCTCTTTATCTGCTAAATATTCTTTACCCAAAGGTATTTTTATAATAAATTTAGTGTAACCTCTATTTTCATGAGTAGCTTCATGACTATCTACAGTTATTGACCCATGGTGCAAATCGATTAATTCTTTTGCAAAAGCAAGCCCCACTCCCGTACCTTTAATATTACTGTGGGTAACATCCAATGGCTTAAATGGCTGAAAAATATCCGGCAACCTATCTTTCGCAATACCTACACCATTATCAGATACCGTTATAATAGCCTGTTGGCTTTCTGTGTTCTCTTCTATCGAAACATCAATTTTGCCATAATCTGGTGTGTATTTAATAGCGTTTGAAATTATATTATAAAGAATTTTTTCTAACGTATCTCTATCAAACCATAATTCTAATTTTTCTTGTTCTGAGGAAAAGGTGAGTTCTAAGTTTTTTACTTTGGCCAGATTATTAAATACGATAACAATTTCTTTTGTAAACCTTACTAAATTACCTTTTGCAGCTTTCAGGTCAACTCCATTGTTGTCTAGTTTTCTTAAATCAAGAAGCTGGTCTATCAAATTAAGTAGTCTTTGCCCGCTTTTATTCATCAATGCTAAATAATTAGCAGTTTTAGTATTTCCCTCATGCATGGCTAAAAGTTTTTGCAGGGGTGCCATGATCATGGTTATTGGAGTTTTAATCTCATGAGATATATTGATGAAAAAACTTAATTTCTTTTGTGAAAGTTCTTGTTCTTTATGATACAAGTCTGTCTCATATTTAATGGTATTTTTAAGTCTTTCTGTATATTTTGTATAGTAATTAAATAAATAAAGCAAACATAAAACCACTAAAAAATATAGAAAATATGCCCAAGTTGTTTTCCACCACGGAGGAAGTACAATAATTTTAAGTTGTCGAGGATTATCATTCCAAATCCCACTGTTGTTAGAGGCTTTTACAAGAAATGTGTAAGTCCCCGGTTCCAAACCTGTATAAGTTACCTCTTTTTGATTTTTTACATAATGCCAGGTATCCTTATTTAACCCTTCTAATTTATAAGCGTAATTATTTCTTTCAGGGAAAATATAATTTAATGCTGCAAATTTTATAGTAAAGTAACTTTCATCATAATTTAGTGTTATTTCTTTAGCGTAATCTATAGGTTTTTGAATCAAGCTGTCAGCATCTTTATCCTTGTTTAGAATTGTAAAATCGGTAAAAATGATGTTTGGAATTTCTTTATTATAACCAATTTTATTTGGTAAAAAACTGTTTAATCCATTTATCCCTCCAAAAAACATTTCACCATCTTTGTTTTTAAATGATGAACCTCTAATAAATTGATTACTTTGAAGTCCATCTAAAACCGTATAATTAGTAACATCAATATCCCTAACCGCTAAAGGAAATTTATCAAATTTAATCACAATCTTAAATATTCCCTTATTACTGCTTACCCATAGCGCACCTTTACTATCTTCTTCTATTGCATGAATATTATTATTACCTAATCCGTTTTGTGAATTAATTACATAAAACTTATTGTTTTTTTCATCTAAATAATTTAATCCACCACCGTTTGTACCTACCCATAATCTGTTTTTAGAATCTGTAAATAAACACGATATGGAATTATTACTTAAACTGTATTTATTGTTCTTTTCAAAAGCGTAAGAATTAATTTTTCCTGTCTGAAGATTTATTTTACTTAGCCCAGAAAGAAGGTATCCTGTCCATAAATATTGTTTTTCTATTAATAGGCAAGAAATGTTATTGGAAATTAATTTACCATTCGCAATGGTGTAGGATTTTATTATTTTATTATTTTTAATGAGATGAAGTCCATTATAATTTGTACCTACCCATAAACCATAAGGAGAATTTAGAAAGCTATAATCGTGGTTAAATTCTACGTTAATACCTTTTTGTATATCCTTAAATTCTGTAAATTTTTTGCTTGGAATATCTAATATTAAAATCCCAGCAGAACTACCTAACCAAAGCTGATTTTTATTAGCATTATCAAAGGCTACATCTTTAATAAAATTATACAGAACATTATCTGTGTTGTATTTATAAACATCAACCTTACCAGTAGCTTTATTCCAATAATTAAGGCCTCCGCCATCCGTAGCTATCCAGAATTTGTTACCCTCATCACCTAAAATGGCATTTACTTCTTTATTTGATAGTGGATTTACATCGCCCTGCCTAATCCCTTTGTAAGAAAATATCTTTGAGAAATTATAGATTAAATTGATACCTCCTGCATAAGTACCCAACCAAATATTTTGGGATTTATCTTTAAATAAGCATTTTACAGAGGGGTGGCTTAAGGAGTTTTCTGAACTTAAGTTGGGAGCATAGCCATAATTTATGATCTCGCCAGATGTGAGGTTTAATATACTGAGCCCCATTTTTGTAGCCATCCATATGTGTTCACTATCTTTAAATAGAATGTCCCTTACTGTATTACTAAGTATACCTTTAGCTTTATTATAATTAAAGATTTGATTTGTTTGTGTTTTATAAACAAATGCACCATCGTTTTCTGTGGCAAACCAAAAATCTTTATTTTCTGATTGTTTGATAGACTGAATCCAAGAATTACTCAAGCTTTCTTGAAGCAGCTTTGGCCCATCTGATGTTTGATGTTTTAGGTAATTATAAATTTTAAAACCTTTTGCAAGGCCTACCCATAAAAGTCCTTTATCATCTTCGTAAATGCTTTGAACTCTTTTATTGATATTAGAGATATTTAACTCTACATCTATTAGTTTATTGGTTTTTTTATCTAAATATTTTAGTCCTTGCTGTGTACCTACCCAAAGTCTCCCTGTTTTATCCTGTGCTATACAATAAACAAAATATCTTTCATCAATCGCATTTTTTATAAGGCTAAAAGTTTCGTTTTTTGGATTATAAAGATTTAATCCGTCATCTGTACCTATCCAAAGTTTTCCCTCTTTATCGATAAAAACAACATTAATTCTATTATGACTTATAGAAGTACTGTCTCTTTCGTTATGACTGTAGACCGTAAAATCGTAACCGTTAAATTTATTTAAACCTCCTAAAGTACCTACCCAAATAATTCCTTTTTTATCTTGTGCAATGGAATTAACAGTATTTTGGGATAATCCATTATCAATAGAAATATGTTTAAATTCTAAATTTTGTGCAAAAGAATTTTGAATCAGAAATAATAGAAGAATAAAAGACTTTATGGATCTTATCATTTGAGAAAATTTGGTCACTTATAATTAGGTGCACCAAAATAAGAAAATTAATAAGGCTTAAACATTTATTTAAGCCTTATTAAAAAGAAATTATCTTAAACTAATTTTTTGCGATATTTTTCCTTTATCACTAGATAAAGTAATTACATAAACACCGGGTTGAAGTTTTGAAGGAATATCGATATAATTTTTACCTTTTTCTAAACTTACATCAACTGTTGCAACTTGCTGTCCGGATATAGAAATTACGTTAATTTTACCATTAACAATTGCTGGGGTGTTTATAACCGCTGTTAAACCACTGTTATCTGTTGATGAACTTACTGACAATGTTAGGTTTTCTGCAAAACCAAAATTTACAGCTACAGTTTCTGATGGAGTTGTTTTACCATCAAAATCTACCTGATTTAAGTGATAATAATTGGTACCAAACTCTGGGGTTTTATCGGTAAAAGAATAATTGATTTTACCATTAGAATTTCCATTACCGGTAACTTTACCGATGCTAGAAAAATCTTTTCCATTACCAGAACGTAAAACATCAAAGTACGAGTTATTTTGCTCGCTTAAAGTAGCCCAGTTTAAGATAACATTATCTCCGGATTTTTTTCCGTTAAAACCGGTTAGGTTTACAGGTAAAGTTCCTGTACCAATGGCAGTACTACCAGTTGGAACAAAAGTTACACTTTTGAATAATGTATTTGCTGGGGCTTCTTTTATTACTAATGCTGTACTTGCAAGTAATGCTTGGTTAGCCGTTGCGGTTGCTCCAGTACCGTAAGTTGTTATAGTAGAGCCAGGTGTATATGCATCTTGAAACGTTAGTAATTTAGAAGTTTCAGTCCCTGTGCCGTCATTTCCCCATGTTGTAACATAAACATCAACTACTGCTTTAGTACCGGTTGATAATGTAGAGTTATACGTTGCCGTTATACTTTTAATATTAGTAAAATTGCCATCTGTAAATCCCGCAGATCCTGATGGTCCATAAAAAATTAATGCAGCACCAGCACTGTTTAGCCAATATCTTCTTATTGAATTACTTGCTCCGTCCACAACATAAATTAGTGTTCTTGTTCCAACTGAAACAAAAGCAACCTGATTAGCTGTTATAGATGATGTAAATGGTCCAGTAACATCAAATGATGTAGAAGTTGTAGGTAAAGGTGTGGCAAAAGGAAAGGATGTGCCTCCGAAACCGTTTGCTACATATAGTCTATTTGCACCAAGAACTCCAGAGGAATAGGTTTTAGCTATAATTAAACTATTTGAGGCATTTTGCTGACCAACTGTATTTATACGAGTGCTGCTAGTACCACCCAATGTTGTATATTGAATTCCATTTTGAGAACCATTCGCCCAAATACCAGTTCCGTCAGTAACGGCAGATCTTGGAAATCCTAATCCTGTTGTGGGATCATTAGAAAGTGTGGTGGTGCTATTGTAACTTTCGTCTGCAGCAATTACACCTACTACCAATCCGTTTGCTGAAGTAGGAACTGCGCCTCCAACAGCTTGGTTATATCCAAAAATGGTTAAATATTTACCGTCTTGGGATAAGGTAGAAATTCCTTCATTCACATATTTACCATTCACATCTCTTCCTAGTCCTGTGAGTTTAAGATTGGTAAAGCTACCAGTTACAATATCTGTAGTTGGAATTGCTCTGCTTTTAACTAAAACACCAGCAGGTGTATATTCGTCTATAAAAACTGGTACAGTAACATCGTTAGCTAAAGCTGCTGTTCCATTTCCGTAACGATACACTGCCAAATTACCAGGAGTAAATTGTGCAGATGCATAAAATGCTCCTAAAGCAAAAATTAATGTTGTGAGTAATTTTCTTTTCATGATGATTAAAGTTTAATTAATTGGTATGTTTATTTGAACTGATTCTCCTTTGTTTAATGAGTTAGGGAGTATTGTAGATTGCTTTTTCCCTGCTATCTCCCAAATTGCCGTTCTAAGTTTTTGTGTAGGGTCTGAAATGGAAACTAACCATCCATTTTTACTTTTTTCAAAAATGTATAAACCTGGTGAGGTAAATTTTAAAGCTGGAAACGTTTTAACTTGTATAGCACTTGGCTCGTAAACCGCCAACATTAAAGTAGTTCTATTTGTAGATGCTACTGCCTGTACATTTTTATTGTTTTGTACAACTGTAAAATCTGGTTTCAAATTTTTAAACTGATTAAGCGTTACATCTGGCACTATTGCATAAGCATAACTACCCGATTTTGAAAATAAATTATGATTGATATCTAAGGTGAAAACTGGTTTAGTAATGGGTTTTTCCTTATCATAAACAAAGGCAATATCTCCCCAACTACCTGTTTGATTTTTTGATGAAATAGCAATAGCCGATGGTTGCAGATTATAATAGCCTATATTATTATGGTAAACCCATTTTATAGCATTAGATTGATAAGTGGTATCTTTTAGTTCTTTAGTATTTCCATCATTAAAATATATTGGGCCTTCTAAATTAGTTTGGTTGATAGTAGTAAATATGGGCTGTTTTAGAACACTAGAAATTTCAGATCCTAAGCATATCAATTTATCATTCAACCAGAAATAAGCTTTATTTCCACTTAATGAGTCACGGTTTAACTTTAAAGCTGATATCCCATTTTTACCGCTTACCACTCCTCCAGTAAAATCGCCTTTATTTCTAAATCCAGAATATCCTAAAACCTTTATCGGTTCTGATGTTTGAAAATTAGTAACCCCAGGAAGTTTTTTCCAGTTTAGGTAAGGGAAGATACCTTCATATTCATCCCCTTTAACATTTATAAAATAATTCCCATCTCCTAAATGGTAACCTTTTAAGTTCTCGCGGTTTACCATTTCTGTAGCTTGAACCCTATTGGATGACATTTTTAGAGTTGCAAACCAATTTGGTGACCTATGAACAGTCATATCCGAACGCCAAAAATGTTTTGTCCCGTTAAGTTGAGGTGAAAAATTTGAAGTGTAATTTCTGGATATGAAAGCTTTATATTGATCTGCATTTGCGGCATCTACAAACGTCATATCAAGTATTGAATAGGCTATCGCCAATGCTTTAATTTTATCTACACCCTTAAAAAACTGCCTTCCAAATGAATTGATATCTAAATATCCTTTCCAGGTTATCCAACTGTACCCTTGCAACATTAAATTTCTTAAAACGGCAATACGCTCATTATCAATCTGTAAAGAAGTTCCAGAAAAAACTCTAGACCAAAAACTTAAGGTGTTCACAAATGATAATCCGTAATTTCCAAATTGCTGTTGAGGACCATGTTGATGAAAACTATTATCTATTTGGATACCTTCTGCCCCAGATATTTTAAGTTCCGAGAATATAGTGTCCCTAGATAGTTTGGCTAAGCTTTCATCCTTTATTAATATTGCTTTAAAGAGTACATTCCCTGCAAGCCAAACTTTATTTTGGCCAGTCATTTTTATTTTAGAATGGTTTAAAACGGTAACTGCTCCTTTAATTTCATCGGCAGAAAGTTCATCCCTTAACATAATAAAAACCGGCCCTAAAGTTTTAGGAATTCCAATTTCATTATACCACCAATTTTTACAAATTAAATTAGCATCAAACCAATATTTTAGTGCACTATGCAATAGGTTTTTAAACTCCGCTTTATGATAGTATTGAGATTGAGGATTTGTGTATAATGAGGTTAATAATAAAATTCTTTCGGTATGTATTTTAGGATCCCAACCAGATTCGTTTTTATCTTCATAGTTGATGTCATTCCATTTTCCTGTAGTTAAATTAAAACTTGATAATAATTGATTTACCTCTTTAACCTCTAATGTTTTTTTCTGGTATACCTCTTTGGTAACCATATCTACTGCATCAGGATCTTGTTCAAGATTATTAATGATGCTGTCTAAGGCGTTATAGCCACTATCGCCTTTTTGATAATAATGTTCAATGTTTTTTTCTAAGGTACCCAGGAAAGATTGGGCAGAACATTGTACTGCAAAAAAAAGTAAAAAAGTAAAAAGTGATAATTTCAATATTTTCATTTATTTAAGCCTAAGAACCAGTTTCAAAGTAATTTTTTTGGCTTCTCAAAAGAGCCTCCAAATAATAATAATCAGCATAAATAATAGGCACATCTACCTCACTTTTGTAAGGTTTGTGTCCTGTACTATGATCTGTTATAAAACCTTTTTCTCCGTTTTCTGGAGATTTATAATTTTTAATCAAGCTCTTTAAAATTTGTTGGGCTTTAGCTTCGTAATATGGCTCTTTGGTTTCGTTAGCCAATTCAAACAATGCTGAAGCTGTTATTGCCGCAGCAGAAACATCACGTGGTGCATTAGGTATTGCAGGGTCGTCATAATCCCAATAAGGCACCATGTCTTCTGGTATTTTAGGAGAATTAAGAATGTAAGTGGCAATGTTTTTAGCCTGATTTAAATAAGTACTATCACCTGTTTCTCTAAAACACATGGTAAAACCATACAAACCCCAGGCTTGTCCCCTTGCCCAAGATGATTCATTTGCATAGCCCTGATGGGTTGTTTTTTTAATAACAGAACCATCTTCGGGATTATAATCTACTACGTGATAACTGCTAAAATCTTTTCTGAAATGATTTTTTAAAGTATTATTTGCATGTTGAACTGCAATTTTATAGAAAGATGAATCTCCACTTAGTTTTGTAGCTTCAAAAAGTAATTCCAAATTCATCATATTATCAATAATCACGGGATATTTCCATAATTCTGGAAGATGCTCCCAAGATTGGATAACACCAGGTATGGAATGAAACCGAGTTGAAAGAGATTTTGCGGCATTTATAAGTACAGTTTTGTAGCTAGTGTCTTTAGTTAACTTATAACCGCTTCCAAAACTATCATAAATCATAAAGCCTAAATCATGAGTGCCTTTATTATATTGTTGACTTTTCAGATTGGTCGTATATTTTTGAGCTTCTATTTTCCACTTGTTATCTCCAGAATATTCATATAAAAACCATAATACACCTGGAAAAAATCCACTGGTCCAATCTCCAGCCACAGACATCTTTAATTTATCACCCTCTACTGTTCTCGGGGAAACTTCTTTGCCGCCCGCTGGTAGATTATTGATTTCTGTTAACATAAAGTCTATTTGATTTTCGGCAAAACGAAATTCACGGTTAACATTAGTCTTTTGCGCATAAGTGGATAAACAGGCCAACATCAATAAGATGAAGCTTAAGGATTTTCGCATTTTAAATAAAGGATATCTTGGTTATAAACTAGTACTAGATTAAAGATTCTAGCACCTTAAATTGTAATGCTAAACTAGGTACATAAGCCTTAAATTATAGATTACATTTGTACCGTGATTAAGGGGCAAATGAGTAAAAAAGCCGCTTTAAAAAACATTAATGGCTTATTGATTTGATTTTTTGAGCATAAAAAAACCTGGCTCTTAAATAGTCAGGCTTTGAGATTATATTTAGAAATAAATTTAAAAGCTATTATTCTTTCAACACAAAATCACTTTTCAACCTAATATCATCGGAAGAACTACCAATCATTACTTCAAAATCGCCTGGCTGTGTTATCCATTTTAAATCATCATTATAAAAAGACAGCTTTTCTTTTTCGATATAAAAAATGAGCTTTTTAGTTTCACCGGGCTTTAACTTTATTTTTTGAAAATCCTTTAATTCTAATATTGGCCTTACAGGTTGTGCAACCTTGTCTTTTATATAAAGTTGTACCACTTCTTCTCCTGAATATTTACCTGAATTTGTTATTTCAACACTTACTTTTATCGTATCATTTAATGCAATCTCGGCTTTATCTAACTTAAGATTGCTGTATTTAAAAGTGGTGTAACTTAAACCATGACCAAATGCATATTGTGGCGAGTTGCTAATATCTAAATAAACAGATCTATAATTTGGGCTTTTACCTTCTTCAAATGGCCTTCCGGTATTTGTTTGCGCATAATAAATTGGAATTTGACCTAAACTTTTGGGGAAAGTTATAGGCAGCTTTCCAGCAGGATTATAATCTCCAAAAAGTACATCTGCCATTGCATCTCCGGCTTGGCTACCTAAAAACCATGTAAATAAAATTGATTTTACATTAGTAGCAGTATAATTAAATACAAGAGGTCTGCCACCCATTACCAAAACTACCAACGGCTTTCCGGTTTTTACAATTGCCTTAACCAATTCTTCCTGCATCCCTGGAATATGAATATCAGCTTTGCTTTTTGCTTCTCCAGACATATCGAAGGTTTCTCCAATTGCCATAACAACTACATCTGCTTTCATTGCGGTTGCTATCGCCTCAGTAAAATCTCTTTTAATGCTATCGTTAGTATTGCAACCTTTTGAGTACAATATATTAGTAGAATTTCCCAATTTATTTTTTACGCCTTCATATAAAGAAACAGGAATATCATCCTTTCCCCATGAAAGGGCCCAAAAACCTCTCATATCTTGATTTGCTTTAACTAAAGGACCAATTAAAGCAATGGTTTTTGTAGATTTTGAAAGCGGAAGAATTCCTGTTTCATTTTTTAACAATACTATACTTTTTTTGGCTACCTCTCTTGATGATGCTTTATTTGCTGAAGAGTTGAGTTCTAATTTTTCTCTTTTTTCATCGCTAAAGCGATAGGGGTTATCAAACAATCCTAGTTCAAACTTTTTGGTTAGTATGCGTTTAACGGCTTCATTAACCTGGTCTATATTTACCTTTCCTTCTTTTACCAAATTGGCTAAATTATTATCGTAAGCCTTGCTTTCCATATCCATGTCGTTTCCGGCGGCAATGGCCATTTGTGCGGCTTCTTTTAAATCTTTGGCATAACCATGTGCAACCATTTCTTTAATTGAATCCCAATCGCTAACTACAAACCCCTTGAACCCCCATGCTCCTTTTAAAATATCTCTTTGCAGATAACTATTTCCAGTTGCAGGAGTGCCGTTTAAACTATTAAATGAATTCATAAATGTTGCAGCACCGGCATCTAAAGCGGCTTTAAATGGCGGCAAATAAACTTCCCAAAGTTGCCTCTTACTCATATCAACTGCGTTATAATCCCTTCCCGCAATTGCGGCCCCATAAGCTGCAAAATGTTTGGCGCAAGCCATTACTGCATTTAAATCTCCTAAACCAGTTCCTTGAAAACCTTGAACCCTGGCTCTTGCAATGGCAGAACCTAAATAAGGGTCCTCGCCGGCACCTTCCATTACTCTGCCCCAACGTGGGTCTCTGGCAATATCTACCATAGGAGCAAATGTCCAGTTTATGCCTGATGAGGATGCTTCTCTGGCAGAAACTCTTGCTGATAATTTAATCTCATCCAAATCCCAAGAGGCAGCTTCAGCTAAAGGAATCGGAAAAATTACCCTATAACCATGTATTACATCCTGACCAAAGATTAACGGAATTTTTAACCGCGATTTCATGGCTTCTTGTTGTAATTCATTGGTGATTTTAGCACCCCTAACATTAAGTAATGACCCCAATTTACCACTACGTATTTCTTCAAGTATGTTTCTGTTTTTTTCATCGCTCGGTCCGGTAACATCACCAGCATTTAACTGGTTAAGTTGACCAACCTTTTCCTGCAAGGTCATCAGGTTTAATACGGAATCTACTTTAAATTCGATAGTGGTTTTTTGGGCTTTGGCTGATATGGTTATCAACAAAAGCGAAAATGTAAGTATCTTAAAATCTTTTGCCAGCTTAATGATTTGCATATATTATTTATAAATTTTTATTGGTTTTATCTTACAATTAACTTTTCGGTTTTCTTTATTCCATTTTGAGTAACCTCTATAAAATAGAAACCTGATTTTAAAATTTCTGGGTTTATGATTACATCACTCCCTTTATTTAAATTAATTAGGCTTTTTTCGATAATTTTCTTAGCTGATGAATCATATAATGATATGATTAGTGTCTTTGCATCTTCATTTAATCTTAATTGGAATAAAGGATTTTCACTACTTGCAGGGTTAGGATAAACCTCCCATTGCTGAGTGTAATTTAAAACATTAATGGAGATTATTTTAGAATAAGTAAAGTCCCCATTTTTATCCAACTGTTTTATTCGATAATAATTAGTCCCATTAAATGGGATTTTATCTACAAAATTGTAAAGCTGATTACCTTTTCCGTCTGTTGAGTTTTTAACGCCTATAGATAAAAAATCATTTCCAACTAATCTTTCAATTTCAAACAACTGTGTGTTTACTAAATCACCAACAAGCCAGTTTAATAAAACGCTTCCGTTACTTTGTTTTTGTGCAGAAAAATTTATCCATGTTAAGGGTAATATATAATTTGTTTCTAAAGGTGCTATCTGACTTGTTGCCTGTGTAATACCATAAACTATTTTTTTAATTAAAGCACCGGTTTTATTAAACACCAATACTACAGTTGTTTGTGCATCAATATTATCCTTATAAAGTACGTTGATATCTGCAAACAAATTAATTTTCATAACGGCAGGATCAGTAACTGGTTGTTCTGATAATTGTAAAGCGTAACCGTAATTGGTTACATCACTTTTGTTTACCAACATTACCGATACCGTATCATTTCTAATAGCGCCAATTGTTGTTACCAAAGTTTGATTATTGACAGATTGGATATAATTGCCTTTAATGTTATCAGAAATCATTTTTTCATGATAATAAGATGAACGAGGTTTTAATGTAACACCAGATCCATCCATATAACCTAAATCTCCTGTTCCTCTACCACCACCGCTTTCATGCACCGACCAGGGCGTAATAGTTAATGCTCCTTTAGACATTCCAACATTAAATGCATCAGCCCAAAATTGCCCATTCAAAAATGAATGAACTCCAACGCCAGAAATATTATTGGTAGTAGGATTACTAAAATTCACATTAAATTCTGTAATTGCCCATTTCAGCTGATCAGCGCCTATTCTGTTATTTAAAACATTAGCATTATTCATTAAATTTAATAAATTATCTACATTATTGGATAAGCTTTGTCCACCAGAAACAACCTGAGACCTTGTTTGCGTCCCGTTAAAAGGATAGGTATGAAAAGATATGACATCTACATAATACCTACCATTAGCATCTTTCCCAGTAATGTCATTAGCACCACCGATTAATGATGGATAATAATTACTGTTATAATAAGCACATTCTGGCCCTACAATTAAAATACTTGGATCTTTTACTTTCATTGCTGAAGAAAAAGATTTAATATAGGTAGCAACGGTAGCAACAGGAGCAGTTGTTGATCCAATATCTGGTTCATTTCCAATTATCCAATACTTCACATTTCTGTTATTTGTGATATTAACATATTGCACCAGGTTTGCAGCTTGTGTGGCAGAAATATTTCCTCTATTAGTAGCTACTTGAACCATTGGTTCTGCGCCTATTTTTCGAATAGAATCTATCAAATCAACCACTTTATCTCCTGGCAACATTGCTCCTTCTGCCCAGGCCCCTCCAATCCTAATCATTTTTACGCCACTCGCTTTTATAGTTGGCCAAAGCACATTAAGTTGTCCGTTATAAACTGCACTACCAAAAGTACCTTTTGGTAGCCACGCATTTTGCCCCATTAAATAATTTGAGATTGTTGGACGATTTAAAAAATTAATGTTTAAGTCATCTATCCGCCAGTTATTTGTAGTTCCAACAGCTCCAGTTCCGTTATTTGCATAAATTCTAACGGTTACAGCGGTGTTGATAGCCCCAATTAGCGGCAGAGAAAATTGGTTACTATAAAGTGTCCATATAGAGCTTGAGTTGATGTTTACTGATGACACATTGGCCACATAATTATCAATACTTGTACGAATTACATACGATGTTGGTCCGCCACTAGTGCCTATAGATCTTGAGCCAAAACTGATACTAGAAATTTTTACTCTTTCTGTTGATGATGGCGTAATGGCAAATTCAAAATAAGATAAGTTAGCAATATTTGTTGCAGCATTGCCTGCCTTAGCGGCTGTTGTGATATTTCCAGTACAGCTTGCCCCGTTATATCCGCTTGATGGAGAAACTGTGGTAAAAAAATCTGAGGTTTTGTCAGTATTATTAGCCGTGACATCACTAGCGGAAAAACCACTTGGAATTCCCGAAGTTGGGCTTCCATTTGCTGCATTAAAATTATAGTTTAACTGTGCATTAGCGGAAAAATAAATTGCACAAAATGATACAAAGAGTAACGTTTTTTTCATACGATCGATTTTGATTTTTTATGGTTTTTTTGAGAAGAAATCTTTTATGAATTTCTTACAATTTGATTTTTACAAGGTTGAATAATTGGCTTCCAATTTTAATTGGATAATTCAAATATCTAGCAATTAAAAATCATAAGAGGTATACATTTATGCTTATTTCGGGCTACAAATGTATTATTTAGAAAGTTGATGAATTTTTAAAACGTTTCTATTTTAGGTGGGTTTTTCATCTCTTCATCCTTAGATGAATAGGTGTATTTTTTAATAAGTTTACCTTTATTATTGAATATAAACATCTGTGTAGATGCAGGTTGTATATCAATTTTTAAAACTGTTTTTAAATTTGCATCAATTGCAATTACATCTTGATTATTTTTGTCCTTATCCAGGTTAAGTTGTAACTTATACTTAAAGCCATTAGATTTATTTTTATTAATAATCATCACAGAAACACCTAATTTATCGCCCATTGGTATTACCGTAATTTCACTCTTATTTTGATGACTTAGGTAGATACTACGGAAATTTTGAGTCAGCATTTGAGTATGATAATAATTGGACCGCGGAAAATATTTTCCTCCAATTAAGTCAAACATCCCTAAATCTGTTCCTTCCCTATCCGCTCCTCCCTCTAAAATACTCCAAGGGCAAATGGTAAAAGCTCCCTCTCGCATTCCCAAATCGTACATCTCGGCAAAAATTTGTCCGTTATAAAAACTGTACGGTAAAAAATCTTCCCCTAAACTTTTGTCTACAATCCAATGTGAATTAAATTCGGTAATTGCCCATCCTATTTTTTCACTCTCTTCTCTTTTTGAATTTATAGGATTTAATAATTGATTTAAATCTTTTACATTTTTTTCAAAACCTGTAATGTCTTTAAATTTGTAGTTATGAAAGCTTACTATATCCAAATAATAGTAATCTTGATTGGGAACTTTTTTAGTCACATCCAAATCACCTCCTAAAAGCCTTGTTAGATATTTTAGTTTGTATGATGCTAAATCGAATCCCATTATTGTTGCCTTGGGGTCGTATCTTTTAATCTGGGCAGCAATTTTTATGAAGTAATCATATACTTCTTCTGGCGAAGACAATTGATTATGATGATCTGGTTCGTTACCAATACTCCAAAATTTGATGTTTTTATGTAATTCGCCATTTAAATAAGAAATCGCCTTAAAAGCTTTATCATCATTTTTTAACTGACGTGGCATTTGAACAATTGGTTCTGCACCAACAGAACGAGCGTAATCAATTAGTTTAATGACCTCTTTATTCATAAAGCCACCGTTTTCATATCCATTTCCGCCTATCCTTATGGTTTGATAATGGACTGCTTTTATATCATCAATGACTTTAAATATTTCGTTTTTTTCCCACGCATTTTGACCAAATAAGTAAGGACTTATTGTAGTAGCTAAACTTTCATTTTTAGATTTAACGTTTTGTTGAGCAATAGTAAAATCGCTGTAAAAGATGATCAGAATAGAGATTAAAATGATTTTCATTTTTATTTATGGGCTTTTAACCGTCTTTCTAATTGATCCAAATAAAGAGATTTTGGCATTAAATGATCCCCAGTACCTATTCCTTCCTTAAAATCTTCTGGAGAAGAATCATACTCATACTCTTTTATTTTCCCGGCAGTTGGCGAAGTTTTAACATCACTAGCTGGGCCACTTGTTCCGATAACATATCCCCAACCAAACTGTTCTGAATCGATAACATAAGGAGATTTTTTTGGATACGCTTCACCAACGGTATTCCAATAAACACTTTGTGTAGTTGGATAACCATGCATATCTGGCAATGTACCCCAAGGTCTGAATTTAGCCTCTAAAAAATCTTTATTTAAAGTAGTGTTATCAAAAAGGTTAGACATACTTAGATGCATGTGAAAATCGCTGGCAAGACTTGAATTTTCTCCCCTGCAACGTAAAATAACATTCCCGTTGCTTTTCATTGTTTTAAAATCGTAATTATGACGGGCGTATGCTGCAAAACAATCTTTAATCAAACAATCATTTGATCCTAAAGTGTACATGTATCCATTACCGCCTTCGCCATAATATTGGGTTTTCTGAAAAGAGCAAGAATCAACCGTTACAAATCTGGAACTCTGCAATAATATTCCACTAGAAACCAAATGAAAATCGTCTTTATTTTCTTCAGGCTTATAGGTACTTACATTTTTAATCCAACAATTAATGGCGCTATTAATCATAATCATGTTAGCACCATGAACTTCATAAGCAGCTGTACCTTTAGTATCAAACTCTAAATTACCCAAACCAGGCAAAACAGATTGCTGATTAGCAATCGAAAAATTTTCTATCCCAACCTCGCTTAATGCAGGCTTCACTTTGTAAATCCTTGCATTGTCTCGCAGTTTAAGAAAATATCTGGTAGGTGCATCAACCTGTATGGTGTTGTCTTTTTTATTGATTGCAGTAATATATCTGTAAAACATAGTTCCTACTAAAGAGGTTGCCCACAGATTATCCATATCATGTTCCTTAATAAATTCTTTGGTAACATCAGATCTTAAAATTATCCAATCTCCAACTTTAAAATCTTTTGTAGATGAAACCGGAATAGTTTGAGTGGGTAGCAACAAATCTTTTGTTATGCTAACAACTTCACTTTCTGGCTTTAGCCAATTTCCGCCAGAAAGTGGTTTAGCCTGTATAATAGAAACGTTTCTAACGTTAGCATTATCATTAAATATAAATGTTTTGCCTATCCCAGCACCTCTTAAAACCACATTGCTGTAATTGATTTTTAAAGAATTAGCTTTAGCAGCAGAAACATCTACTTTATATTTTCCAGCTGGTAAATAAACTACCCCGCCCCCATTTTGGCCTACATCAGTTAATGCCTTTTGAATTGCTATCGTTACTTCTTCTTTGCCTGTATTATCAACAAAATAAGGCGACTTAGTAACATCTGTAATATTCTTTTTTGTATGCGGAATTGCCTTCTCTCCACGATGGTACCCGGCATAAGAAAAATCGTGAAGGAATCTTCCGGCACTATCTTGCATCCCAGGTTTCCAATTTTGTGGATATAAACTACTTCTCCAATTTTGGGAAAAAGCAGGAAGAATAGCGAACATTAAAGCAGCTAGCAAAAAAGGTTTTTTGGTCATTATATTTTTTTAACGATTTAATGTTAAAATAAGCTTAACCTATTTGATATTTGGCAGCTCCATTTATCACTCAAACTAAAATTGAGCTTATTTCATTTTCAGAACTTCGCTACCTGCAAGCAAAAATGCGCCAGTACCGTAATTTTGCCAGCTTTCTGCTGTTGCAGGGCGTGGATCAAATCCTATATTTTGAACAAAGCCAACCATTCCATCTTCTTTTTGAATTTTCAGCAGTGCGGGCCAAGCTTTAGCTACCACAGGCTTAAATTCAGAAGCTTTTAACAATCCGTTGTTAATTCCCCAGGCAATACCGTAAGTAAAAAATCCACTTCCACTAGTTTCTGTGTGATCGTAAGATTCTGGTGAGAGTAAGCTAGTAGTCCACATACCATCAGGTTGTTGTAAGGTTTTAACTTTGGTTGCCATTTCTTTAAATAGTTGTTCAAAAAAAGGACGATGAACATAATTTTTTGGCATATCCTGTAATATTAAGGCAAGACCGCCTAAAACCCATCCGTTTCCCCTAGACCAAAATATTTTCTTTCCATTTTGTTCTTTTTTATCTGTACTTGCACCGGTCCATAAAAACCGATTATCTCTTGCAAAAAGATGTTCTTCTTTATCGTACAATAAATCATAAGTTTCTATATAATGTTTATACATTTCATCAAGCAAAGCAGGATCATTATTTACTTTTGAAAGTACGGTAAAAACAGGTGGAGCCATAAAAAGCGCATCACACCACCACCATAAAGGTTTATCACGTTTTTGGGTTTCTTGATATGCTAAATGTTTTTTTATAAAATCTTCGGTTGGTTTAAGATTGACATCCTTATCTCCAATTGTCTTTAAATAAAGGTATGCATAGCTGATGGCTACATCATCAGCACTATTTATACGGATATAAGTTTGCCAATTATTACTCTTTGCCATTCCTCTTAAAGCATTCAAAAATTCAGGATTTTTGGTTGCTTCATGCGCTTTAACCACCCCTGTATAATATGCTCCATTTGTCCAATCCATAGGCGATTTTTCTACAATTGGATGCGCTTCTTGCCACTGTAAAGCTTTAATCATAGCTTTTTCTGTATCAGAATTAGCTTGATTTGCGGTTACTTTTTTAGTTGTGTTACAAGCTTGTGTAAAAATTATAGTGGCTAATAAAGCACAAATTAAAATTTTGTTTTTCATGATAAGTTTTAGGTTGTATATAACAGGATCAGCTATTTTTTAAATAAAAATTTTATCTCACTTTCCCAGCAACGTTTTCTAATACTACGTTAGAAAGTATTGCAGTATCTGATTTATCAGGAATGTGTGATGTAAAGCCAATGCCAACATAAAAAGGTTCTGTTATACTTATTTTAACTGGATTTCCTAGCTGATGCATTGGTTCTCCGTTTAAACTAATGAACATTGCATAATTATCTCCTTTTTTTTCTATTCCAATTCGCATAGCACCTTTTTCTGGAACTTTCATTTGTTGAATCATGGTGTTTTTTTCTGGCCTCCAAGCCATGTGCATCAAGCCTGCTCCGTGACGACCAACCATTACTTCTTCAGCATCGTCATCAAGGCTTTGTCTGATAATTACTACTGCCTTTCTATCTGAATAACCTTCTGCAACAGGAAATTTAACATCGGCAGCTAAAGATATATCACCAGACATTTTTTTCCACAGAAAACGAAATTCATCTCTTGTATACCAAATGTTATAACCTGCAGAATTGATGGTATACTCTTTTGAAATAGGATCAAAACTTGACGATCCGGGTACAAGAGCAGCCCCTATATCACTTTGCCCATCAAAAATGCCAATGTTTTTATTTGATGTTTTTGTAACTCGATGAAAATCTATTGGTGGTGGGACTTGTTTATGTGTGGAAGAACCTGGAAGTGACCATTCTGGTACAACTACTGCTGTCGTCTTTTTAACTTTACAAGAGATGATACAACTTGTAAACATTAAAATCAAGATGAATAATGATGTATTTCTATTGCTATAAAAATTATAATATCGGTTTTTTAACTGTTTCGAATTTCTCATGTATTACCTAAGTTTATGTATTGTGTTTATAATAAATTAAAATTTTTATTTAAAATTTGGATAATTCGTCAATTCTGTAAAACAAGATGTGCATAGCATATCTAAGCTTTTTGATAAATTGTATTCCTAATTCTAATAAATTGATTGTTTATAAATATTGGTTTAAACCAAATTTACGCTGTTAAAAATTTTAAATAGGGGATGGTATGTTTCTGATTAGGTATACAAATGTTCAAAATGTAGCTTTTATTGATTTCTTAAACATTATTATAATCTATTTAATAGCATTATCATAAATAGGATTAATAATTCTGATTCCCTGTTCACCTGCTATAACTGCTTTATTTGCCATTCTATAAAATAAAGAATGCTCAACAATTCCCGTTATCATTTTAATCTTAATATTTAGTTCATTTAAATCAGGAATGACAGAAAATTTAATGTCGGCCAGAAGGTTTCCATTTTCTGTAATAACGGCACCATCTTTTTGAGAAGCCATTCTAATAGCTACAACAGATTGTGGGTAATGTAATTGAAGTTTTTTGAGAACCAATGATAATGATTCTGGTAAAATCTCTATCACTAAAGGATGTTTATTATTAAGTTTTTCAACAAACTTACTTTCATCTCCAACCAATATAAATTCCTTTGCGCTAGCAGCAATAATTTTTTCGCTGGTATGAATTCCTCCTCCACTTTTAAAAGCATTAAGTTCAGTATCAAATTGATCGCAGCCATCAAAATATAGGTCTAATCCCTCAATGTTAGAAGATAATTGCTCGGTTAAACCTTTTTCGCGTAAATACTGGCGGGTTTTAAAGGAAGATGAAACAAAAGATAAAGATTGTGCTAGAGTTGTGTCTTTTAATATGATATCTATCATATGAAATATGGAAGAACCAGCGCCAACGCCTATTTTTTGCCCATGCTTAATAAAATCTACCGAAGCTTTAGCGGCTTCAAACTTATAATCTTCCATTTAAATCAATTAAATAATAAAAAATTTAAATCTATACTTTTAAATAAACTTTTTAATAAGACTTACATCAAATTACAAATAAAACCATGTGGATAGCTATGAAAATTCTACCCACATGATTGATTATTATACAATCAATTGCAGAAAATTATATTTGTAAACCCTCGTTAAGCCCTTCGTAAAACTGTTGGTACATACTCTTTTTATTGTAATTAGTATCGTAAAGAGTTGCCGTATTATTTGGCCCCTGGCTTGAGTCACCATCTCCAATATTCCATAAAGTGATGCCCCATCTTTGATTTACAGGAACAATTTTTCTATAGAGTTGAGGAATATTAAAGTATCTATAATTTTGTCCGCCTATGGCAGTGCTATTGTTAATATTTGTATTATCCCCTCTAATGTCTAATTCTGAAATATGTACTTTTAAACCAGTATTTTTCATGGTTTGTATTCCGTACTCAACGTTTGCCAATCCATTACCATTCTCAAAAACCTGTCTAGTGTAACTGGTATGCATTTGCAAACCAACACCATCTATAATTTTTTTACCACCAATAAGTGGTTCATTTTGTAAACGATTTACAAGGTTAGCAATTGCATTACTTTTAGTTTTAGAATATTCATGTCCAAAATCATTATAAAATAATTTTAAATCAGGTTGTCCAGCATCAATAGCGGCTTGTCTTGCATATTGAAAAGCTAGCTTAATATAAGTGTATGCCTCACCAGAAATTTTTTGAGTCCAGATACAACTTCTCAAATTTCCATTGTCATCCATTGCCTCATTCACTACATCCCATGATTGTATTCTAAAAGAGCCATCAGGATTTTTAAAGGTTGCATAATGAAAAATTAAATTTCTTATGTGATTTTTCATTATTGAACGGTAAGTTTGGTCGGTTGTCATTCCAGATGTAGTTGCATTGGCTAACCAACTTGGATTACTAGTGTACCAAATCAAATTATGACCATGTACACGATGTATCCCATGGTTTTGAGCAAATAAAACAACTTGATCTCCGCCATAAGTAAAATTACCTCTCGTTAACTCCGTGTTCGCAAATTTCATCTCGTTTTCTGCGGTAATACTGTTGTATTGGTTGCCTGCCAAATTGGTGTAGAGAGAATTGTTGAATCTATTTTCATTAATTGCAGCACCAATCATCACATCATCATTTGCGGCTTTTAATAATGGATTATTTGGCGAATAAGTTACGTTTTGAATCTGTATATTTTTGTCAGAAGAATCAACAAATTCTGATTTTGTTTCTAATTTTTTACAACTTACTGCACAAAATCCCAACACTACGATTAAAGTTAATTTTTTCATTTTCATAGATTTTTGTTAATAAATTTGGTTAGTTATATGGATTAATAATTCAATTATCAAAGAATGCCGTTAGATTAAAAACCTGATCATTTATTATTTTCATCTGTTTTAGAAGCGGTTCATATCTGTTAAGGTCAGAATCTACAATCCCCTTATTAGAATCTCTATTAGAAGGATCCACTTTTAAATTATTTGGATCATTATCCTGATAAGTAAACCAATGCCAACCAACACAATTCTTACTTTTTAGCAGGTCTAATACAAAATTTTGATAAAAGTATCCTCTATCTTGTTGTGTTTTTACCAGCCAACCGGCACCAGTATTATTTTTTAAACCAGAATCCTCACCTTTTGTATACCATTCTGTAATGAGAAAAGGTTTGCCACTCCATTTTTCCCAATCGTTCATTTGGGTAGCATCAGGTTCCCATTTACGATAATGATTAATGGAAATTATATCCATATATTTTCCAGCCACCTTAAATATTTCTGGATTTGTAAGCTCTTGTCTTTCTTGTTGATTAAATCTACAGCCCAAATACATGTGGTTAGGATCATATTTTTTTAGTGCCGCAGTTACTTTCTTCATATAGGTTTCAAAGTAAAAACCAGAAAATGCGATGCGATCTTCTTCTGTAATATCGCTTAAATCAGCATCCTTATTTTTTCGTTTGTCCAACCATTTTTTAGCAGCTATGTAACCTGGCTCATCTTTTTCTAAATTTTTTATTGAGATATCTAAAGCATCAGTTTTCCATGGTAATTCATTATCAGAATAATAGCCTAATAAATATTTATCGTCTTTATATTTGGCTACAGGTTTAAAAGCTGCATCACAATACGCATCAAATTCCGGATCAAATACCATTACCAAATCAAAACGGTATCCTTGCCAACCTGCTGTTTTATACTTTCCTCCAAAACGTTTAATATGTTCGGCTTTATAGCTTGCCATCGCATTTACAATTACCGTGTAAACTATAGGTTTTTTACTTTTTCTAATCAAATCAACATCAGACCAAGCACCAGCACCATTAAATCCTTGACTTTTCAAAAAATCACTTTCTTTTTTGTACCATTTATCAACTGTCCCATATTTTTCTTTCATCGCTTTTTCTTGATTTTCTGAAGAATATGGACGGAACACAGCTACTCCTTTGTTAATAAATGGGAAACCCTCAGGATCAATAATCCACCATCTATCTTTAATTTTTAAACTTCTAAAAAAACCTGTAGGATTCTGTTGGTTAACCTTCCAGCTACCATAAGAATTAAGAGCAGGTTCTTTTTTTGATTTGTAAAAGGGAAGCTTATCAATGGTTTTTGCTGTAAAAGTTTCCCATTTGGGGCTTTCTTTGGCTCTTTTAATTTCTACATTATAATAGTTAGGATTGCTTTGTGCCCATGATTGTGAACAAAAAACAAAGCATAACAATCCAACTAATGATATTTTTAGATTCATCATTTTAAATAATTATATAGGATTTGATTTACTTTAAACCATCAAGAAAGCCAACATAGGCAGGCTTTTTACCATAGTTCTCGTCAAATAATAAAGGGTATTCTTTGTTTCCATTACCACTATCGCGTAACCAAGTATTCTTATCAGTGATTCCCCAAGTTGTCATGGCAAATTTTTGATTGCCTGGAATAGCATTATATAACTTCACAATGTTTTTAAAGAAATCAGATTGTTTTTGTAAATCTGTTGAGTTAACAACATAAGTAGGAGAATTTGTTGTATTTACTTTACAATCTATTTCTGAAAGATGGATCAATAATCCAGAACTTACTAAATCTGCAAAGCCACTATTAATTTGAGTTTGGCTAGTGCTAATACGATAGTGAAATTGCTCGCCCAAACCATGAATTGGAATACCAGCATTTTTAAACCTGATAGCCATATTTTTCATTGCTGTTCTTTTTCCGGCAGCTAAAACAACGTTATAATCATTATAAAATAGTTTAGCATCTGGATCTGCTATAGCGGCATATTTAAAACACCTACCTACAAATCCAATTGGATCTTTAAATTTTCCTTGTATCTGAGATTCTATACGCATGGTACCATCATCATTAAAAATTTCATTTGCAACGTCCCAGCTTTTAATTTTGCCTTTATACCTTCCAACAACAGTTTCTATATATACTTTTACTTTGCTTTCAAATGCCACAGAATCATAATTAGCATTCTTAAACCAATCTGGAAAAGATTGATACCATAATAAAGTATGGCCATGTACAGTCATGTTATTTTGTTGAGCATAGTTTACCAAATAATCTACATTGGTAAAATTATATGACGTTTCTGAATTCCAAATAAAATTCATTTTCATTTCAAACTCGGCAGAAAGCTGGTTATATTCTCCCTTAAAAGTATTATCATAAGCCGACTCTGATTTCAAATTTGCGGTTTTTACAGCTGCACCAAATTTAAATGTTGTTGTTAAATCTTTTATTTTTTGAGTTGTGATAACTGGAGGCAAAACAGGAGGAGTTACAACGATGGGTAAATCGTCAAATTTCTTTTTACAAGAAACCATAATGACAAATAAGGCTAATACTAATAAAATATTCTTTTTCATTTTAATTTAGTTGTTAGAGCAAAATAATTTACTCTGCGGTTGTTTAATTGGTTTATCAATTTCAGAAAATTGATGATACAAATATGATAGCTTTAATATTTTTTAAGGCGTCTGTTTGTCCTTAATTAAGGGTATAAAAATGTTTCTTAAACTGATATGCTATATCAATAATTAAAAACCTGTATCTAACTGTAAATAAGCTATTTTAAAATTTTTATAGTTTAATCTCTAAATCTCCAGTCAATTTAATATCTTCAGAAGAATTACCAATCTTTACCTTAAACATTCCAGGTTCTACTACAAAATTCATGTCCTTATCATAAATAGCTAAATCTTCAGGTTTTATTTTAAATTCAATCGTTTTTGTTTCATTTGGAGTGAGGCTAACTTTTTCAAAACCTCTTAATACAGATTCATAAGTTGTTACGCTACTTTGCAAATCGCTGATATATAGTTGTACTACTTCATCTCCTGTTACTTTTCCCGTATTAGTAACATCAACAACTATCGAAATTTCTCCCTGATTGAAACTTTGAGATGGATTAATTTTAAGATTTTTAAATTCGAAACTGGTATAACTTAATCCATATCCAAAAGGATATAAAGGTCCATTAACTCTAGTTTTGCCATACCCATTAGGTCCAGAGCTAGGTTGATCTGCCTGAGAACCCTTTTTAAACGGAAAGTTCAATTCAATTTGACCTATGCTTTTAGGGAAGGTAATAGGAAGTTTTCCTCCTGGATTATTCTCGCCAAATAAAGTTTGAGCAATTGCTTTACCTCCTTGAGCACCAGGAAACCATGCTTCTAAAATTGCTGTGAGGTATTTATTCTCCCAATTAATGGTTAAGGGTTGCCCGTTTACCATTACCATAACAATTGGTTTTCCGGTAGCATAAAGTGCTTGCAATAGCTGACGTTGCCTACCTGGTAAGTCTAATCCAGATCTTGACATACTTTCGCCTACTCTTTTTTCATCTTCTCCAACAACAGCAATAACAACATCTACTAATTTAGCTTGTGCAACTGCCTCGTCAATATCTTTTTGTTCTTGAATGGTCAATGGAGTTGGGATGATCTCGCTTTCTGGCCAGGTTGCATCAATAATATCACAACCTTTAGCGTAACTAATTTTCACTTTACCACCAACCTCATTTTTAATTCCGTCTAAAACTGATGTTACTGGATTATTTGAAGGACCATACCTGCTTAATTGATAATTAGTTTGAGTAGCCAATGGTCCTGTTACCAAAATACTTTTTATCTTATTTTTATCTAGCGGAAGAATAGGTTCATTTCCATTATTATAAGGTTGGTTTTTTAAAAGCACCATAGACTCCTTATTAAGTTGCAATGCAAAATCATCATCAGCTTGGGTATGCACTTTTTTATCTGATGCTTTCACATCATCTACATAAGGCTGATCAAATAAACCCAACTTAAATTTAACCCTTAAAACATCAGCAACTCTAGAATTTATAGTCTCCATAGAAACTTTGCCTGTTGAAACAAGGTTTCTAAGAGGAAGAATGTAAGTTTCAGGTAACGTAAAATTGGTGCGTACATTAAGCCCGGCTTCTACGGCCAGCCTTACTCCGTCTTCTGCATCTTTAGCAACATGATGTTTGGTGAATAAAAACTCTACAGCCTCACTATCAGATACTACATAGCCTGTAAAACCGTATTGTTTTCTCAATAATTCTGTTAAAAAATAGCTGCTGCCTGTAACTGGCATTCCGTTCCAATCGTTGTAACTACTCATTACTCCTAAAGGATGAGCCTCTTGGATTACTCTTCTGAAAGGATATAAAAAAAGTTCATGTAATTCTCTTGGTGCAACATGCGGATCTGTTCTTGCATTTCCATCTCTACCACCTTTTGGAGAACTGTAAACGGCAAAATGTTTTAAAGTAGATGCTACTCCATTTTCTTGAATTCCTAAGGTCATTTGCTTCCCTAATTCTGCAATTAAAAATGGGTCTTCGCCATAAGTTTCAACAACTCTTCCCCATCTTGGGTCTCTAGAAACATCTAATATTGGCGCATAAACATTGGTATAACCTAATGCTTTTGCTTCTCTACCCACAATATTTCCTGCAGTTCTTACCATCGTCTTGTTCCAGGTGCTTCCAATATTTATGGGAGAAGGCAAAGGAGTGGCCCTGTCATGATTTAAACCATGAATCCCTTCATTGGTAAAATCTACAGGAATCCCTAATCTAGTTTGCTCTACAAACCATTTTTGTACTTGGTTAATAGCGTCGGCATGTTTGCTGAAAGGAAAAGAATATTCTGATTTTGCTCCAGGATTAAATGGTAAACTGTTTAAATGTTCGTCTATATTGGCAATCCCGTCTTTCCAGATTTCGTTTTTCCACTCTGGTGTTGGTAATTGATCTTTTAAAACCCTTTTATAGCCGTAAAGCGTGGCCATTTGGCAGGTTTTTTCATCCAAATTCATTTGAGAAAGCAAATCATTTACACGGGCATCAATATTTTGTACAGGATCTTCAAAAATATCTTTTTTACCGTTTTTATTAAAATCAATCCATTTATCATGATAGATGGATGAGGTTTTATTTTGCCCTAATCCTTTTAGAGTAAAGCTTAATAAAGTTATTACGATTAATGTTTTTAAAGATTTGTCTCTCATGGATATAAGTAAATAAAAAAAGGCTATATCTTGATTATAAGATATAGCCTTCCTATAATAATTTTATTAGTTTGTAAATTTTTTGCTGATGGTTTCTGAAGCAGTTTGTAATGTCGCAACAAATAATCCTGATTTAAGAACTACGGATAAAGAAATATTATTGTATCCTTTTTCTAGCTCAACAGTTTTATTAAAAACTCTTTTCCCGGCTAGATCAAAAATATTGATAGTACCAGAAGTTTTGTTTGCAGAAAAAATATTCAATTTTACTTCATTAGAACTTTGATTTGCATAAATAGTCATATCAGCAGCTTTAAGACCAGATTCTACCGCTACTATATTTGATTTGGCAGAATTACCATCAAAATCAAACTGGTTTAACTGATAATAATTAGTACCGCTTAATGGGTTTGTATCTGCAAAAGAATAATTTAAGGCAGCATCAGAATTTCCACCACCTTTCATAGTTCCAATTGATGAGAATTTTTTACCATCTACAGAACGAGTGATATCGAAATGAGAATTGTTCTTTTCTGAGGCAGTAGTCCAATCTAATTTAATAGATTCATTATCTTTTTTACCAGTGAAAGAAGTTAACGAAACAGGTAAAGTAGCAGTACCTATTGCGGTGCTCCCTTGTGGCGCCATAGTTACACTTCTAAAAACTGTACCTGCAGTTGCGGTTGCTAAAGTTGCTAATGCAGTTGTTGCTGTTGGAGCTGAAGGGCCAGCTGATGGAGTTAAATAAGTGTCCTTAAAGGTCAAAAGCTTTGATGATTCTGTTCCTGAGCCATCATTTCCCCAAGTTGTAATAAATATGGTAATTTCTGTATTTGCGCCAACTACATTAGCTACACCGGTAATGCTTTTTACCAAAGTTAATTGTGGAGTTGTTGTTAAATTAGTACCTAAAGCAATCCAAGTATCGCCAGCGGTATTGGTATTAAATCTTCTAATTTGATTGTTTGCATCATCGGCTGTGTAAATTACTAATCTGTTGCCTAAAGAAAATGTTACCACTTGATTTGTAGTTGGTGTACCTGATAATATCCTAGTAGAAAATGCCGCTGCTGATCCGGTTGGCAAAGGTGTTTGATAAGATAAAGTACCACTACTACCAATTGGAACTGTTAAATTATTATTAAATATAGAAAGGGTTCTAGGAGAATTTTGCCCTGTTGTGTTTACTTGAGCAGAAGTTGTTCCCCCGATTGTTGCATACTGAACTCCATTTCTAAAACCATTTGCCCAAATGTTTGTGCCATCTACAATAGCAGAACGTGGTGCACCAAGTCCTAAAGTTGCGTCATTTGATAAAGTAGTTGTACTGTTGTAACTAAGATCTGCGGCAACGACACCAACTACTAAACCATCTGTTGTAGTAGGAACTGTTGTGCCAACAGCCGCATTATAACCAAATATGGTAATATATTTTCCATCCTGAGAAAGTGTAGACATTCCTTCTTGCTGATAAAAGCCTGTACCAAGTTTAAGTAATCCTGTTAAACCTTTGTTTAACCCGCTAGTTACCGTAGGTATAGCTCTAGTTTTCACTAAAACCCCTGCAGGTGTATATTCATCTAAAAAGGTAGGTGCTAAATTACCATTAGTATAAGCGCCGCCATCTCCATAGCGATAGACCACAACATTACCTGCGGTAAATTGGGAAAATGCCGAAATGCTTGTAAACAGTAATCCAGAAATGAATAAAAGTAATTTTGTTTTCATGTTTAATTATTTAAAGTTTTGAAAAATTGGTTAATAAAAATTTAAATTTTAGAAATTTAAATGCTATTGAATTGGTTTCGAAATTGGTTATCGAATAAACAAATATGAATAGTAAACCAGTTGTTAGAGGTATTCAGATGTACGCAAATAAGGGTCTGAATGTATTGTTATGTAATTATCGAATAATAGCGTTATGAAGCAGTATTTATAAAGCAAAAAAGTCTCGGTTTTTACTAACCAAGACTTTTATATTATTCTATTGAGTTATTTTTTTTGATTAAAGGATTTTGACAACTTATTGTAATAATCGCTGAGCGTAAAAAAAGCTTTTTTCTTTTTCCCAGTATCAGAAATTAATCCTTTTCTATTCCAAAATTCTTGATAAATAGGGTGAGGTCTTCTAGGAGACCTAAAATCAACCAATATCCAAGGCGTCATTCCTCTTAAACCATCAATGGATGAAAGTATTTTAAACTGACTTTCATAAAGTGCTTGTTGATATTCTTCTGAAAATTTGGTGTCTGCATCTGCATGAAAACCTGCTAACGCATCTCCACCAAACTCGGTAATTACTACGGGTTTTTGATATTTGATATCGAAATAATATTTAGTGATTTCTTTAGGTGTACCTCCCCAATACCATCCTGCATATTCATTAAAACTGGCTAAATCTAGTTTTTCGCCTAAAACATCATCTACAATAACTTTATTTCCATCCCGATGTAATTCTAAAGCTGCAGAAACTAAACGAGTGTTATCTAAAGAACGAGCTCTATCTACTAAATTTCCCATAAATTTATTTCTAGGATCGCTTAACGGAGTTTCGTTTCCTACAGACCAAATTATCACACTTGCCCTGTTTTTATCTCTGGTAATTAAATCTGATAACTGATTTTGCGCATTGTTGTAAGTGTCTGGATTTTCCCAGGCAATAGTCCAATATACAGGGACTTCTGCCCATACTAATAAACCCATTTCATCAGCCAAACGAACCATTTCCTCATTATGAGGATAATGCGCTAACCTCACAAAATTACAGTTTAGCTCTTTTGCCCAAGTAAGTAACATTCTTAAATCCCCTTCAGAACGTGGACGCCCAGGTATCAAAGGGTTTTCATCATGCAAGGAGATGCCTCTTAAAAAGACTGATTTTCCGTTGAGTAAAATATCTTTTCCTTTGGTTTCTATTGTTCTAAAACCAATTTTGTCATTTACTTCATCAGTTTCTGAAGAGATTTTAACCTGGTAAAGTTTGGGGTTTTCTGGCGACCAATAGGTTAATTTTTTTACGGCTTGCTTTATATCAGCATATCCTTTTTCATCCGTGTTTACTGAAAAACTTAAAGCTATCTCAGGGATATTTATGGTAACTTTTTGTGATTTTGTTATGCCATTTAATTGTACAAAACCATCAATAAAATTAGCATTACCTTTTGCTAATTGAACTTTATAATCATGAATATAAGTATCCGGAAGTTCTGCTAAAAACACATCTCGGGTTATACCTCCATAATTCCACCAATCTGTATTAATGGTAGGCACTTCATCTTTTTTACGGGTATTATCTACTTTAACTACCAAAGAATTTTCACCTGCTTTTAATAAATCTGTAACTTCAAATTGAAAAGGAGTAAAGCCGCCTTTGTGCATACCTAATTTTTTACCGTTTAGATAAACATGGCTTTCATAATTTGCTGCTGCAAAATATATTACGTAACGTTTGCCCGTTAATGGTTTGGCCATAAAAAGCTTTCTATACCAAACCGTTCCTTCATAAAGTGATAGTCTTTCTTCTTGTGAATTCCAATCGGCAGGAACTTTTAAAGTAGGAGATTTATCAAAATTATATTCAATTAATTCTGACTTATCTACGCTCCTTTTATCATCGTAATAACCACCGACTTTACTTTTAGACTGATCAAATGCTTCTCTTCTGTAATCGTAAAATCCATTTTCATAAGGATCAATAATATAATTCCATTTGCCATTTAAACTTAAGTTATTACGCGAGGCTATATTTTGAATAATTGGCTGTTGCCCAAAAGATGACAAGAAAAAAAATAAAAATATGGTAAAGAATGAAGAAATTTTAATCATGTTTTGTAAAAGTAGTTGGATTTATATTTAAGATAAAAAGATAGTGATTGCATTATTAACAATCACTATCTTTTATAGTTACTTACCAGCCCGGATTTTGAACTAAAGCAGGTTGTCTGTTAATATCACTTTGTGAGAATGGATAAAAATAGTTTTTGTCTGTAAAAACTCTGTTTTCTACTGTAAATCTGGTATAAGTTAATGCGCCTCCATTGTTGGTGATTCTCATGCCTGTTACCGGCTTGTTAAAAAAATCATCACCTTTTTTCCATCTTCTAACATCAAAAAAACGGTGCCCTTCAAAACATAACTCCACCCTTCTTTCATTTTGGATAAGATCTTTCATTTGGTCTTTATTTAATAATGGGGCATTTATTACTAATAAAGGCAAATTAACTCCACTTCTTCTTCTTACCTGATTTAGATAGGTATAAACATCTGCAACCGGGCCTTGAGCAGCATTTAAAGCCTCAGCATAATTCAACAATGTTTCTGCATATCTAAATAGTACCCAAGGGCGGCGAACATTACTGTTTGCTTGTTGATTCCAAGTTGCCGATTCACTTAAAAACTTACGCATATAATATCCGGTTTTAGTGGCATTAACGTTTCTATCTATACCATCTTTGCCACCTACAAAAGTTTCGACAGCAATGTTTTTAAATAAACGGCCATTATGATTAATAACCAAACCTAATCTTGGATCTCTGCCAGCATAAGGATTTGCTGCGCTATAACCTGATGTTGCATCTGTAATAGGTTTTCCGTTTGCCATACCAAAAGCATCCACTAATTCTTGAGTAGGATTTGTTCTTCCGTTTGCACCATCATAACTAATTGGTGCATTATTGATCTCGATAGAATTTATATTATTAGCACTTGTTGCAAAAATAACCTCGTTATTATAAGCAGCAGCATTAAAGTTAAAAACGTTTGTATAAGAGGTGATAATTTGATGTCTGTTTCTATCGATTAAGGCTTTTGCAGCATCCGCAGCTCTTTGCCATCTGGCTAAATCGTTTGTTGGGTTATATAATGGGCTTGCATCATACAAATATAATCTCGATTTTAAAGCCAAAGCAGCTGTTTGAGTTGCTCTACCACGTTGTGCAGAACTCCATGATTGTGTCCATTCTGGTAAGCGAGCAATAGCCGAATCACAATCTAAAGCTATTTGATTTATACATTCTTGATAAGTGTTTTTTGGAAGATTTAAATCTTCTAACCTATCATAAACTTTAGTGGCTAATGGAATTGGACCATATCTTTTAAATAATTCAAAATGAAATAACGCTCTTAAAAAGTAAGCCTCGCCACGTAGTCGCTCTTTATCAGCAGCAGCAGTTAGCCCATCTAATGGTACAATCTGTGCGGTTGGCAAATTCTTTAGCAAAAGATTAGTTTTTCTAATCCCATTGTACATATCTGCATATCTATTGTCAAAAGTTCTGGTAGGACTCCATGTGCCATTATTAAATATATTAACGGCAGAATTTAGATTAGAATTTACAGCCTCGTCAGATCCAGAAGCTCTTAAAGCGCCACCGCCATCCATATCAAATTCGGCAATTAAGTCATTATAAGCATTGTTTAATACTCCTCTGGCGTAATCATTATTTGCCCAAACTTGTTGTTCAGTAATTTCCCCTTCTGTGGTAAAACTTGTAGAACCGTCTTTTAAATATTTATCTTTTTCGCAACCTATTGCAAGAAAAGCAATAAGTAAGATGATTATATTATAATTTTTTATTTTCATGATCTTATAACTTAGTATTTCTTACTTATATAATTAAAATTTAAGATTTACACCTGCAGAAAATGTAGTGATATATGGGTAATCCGAATTAAAACCTGCAGTTGGGATTTCTGGATCAATAGGTAAATCACCCAACTTACTAAAAGTTAACAAGTTAAAACCACTAGCATAAAATCTTAAAGAATTTAGCTTTAATCTTTTAACCACATTTGAAGAAAGTGTATAACCTAGTTCTAGATTCTTTAATTTCAAGAAATCTCCAGAGCGTAACCAGAAATCGGAATTTTGAGTATTATTACCTCTGTTATTTAATGCAATTAATGGATATTTAGCGGTTGAAGCTGTTGCTGGAGTCCAACTCTCTGGACTAAATTGATTGATATATCCCGCAGAAGCGTCAGTTGAATTAATTAAATTATTAATCTGAATAGTTCTACCAGCAACTCCTTGAAACTGTACCGATATATCAAAATTTGAATATCTAGCACTAGTTCCAAAACCATAATAAGTATCAGGTACATCAGAATAATTTGTCATGATAAAATCTAAATCATCTATCACTCTATCATTATTTTGATCTACATAACGAATATCTCCTGGACGGGTTAATGCTGAAAATCTTTGAGCCGGAGCAGCATCAATTTCGGCTTGTGTTTGAAATAAGCCATCAGAAACCAAAAATCTACGTAAAAAAGACCCTCCTTGTACAACACTTCCAATGTTGAAACCTTTTTGTGTTTGATAAGAAGGTATACCAGCTTCCTCATTTATTTGCAGAATTTTGCTATTTGCTTTAGTGAAATTTCCATTAATACTCACCGTAACTTTATTAAAGGTTTTTTGGTAAGATAAAGCGGTTTCAAAACCTGTGTATTGTGCCTCACCATTATTAACTAATGATAAAGATTGACCAATAACATTAGGCAGTAAATCAGCAGTTAATAAATCCTTTCTGTTTTCTTTAAACACATCAAAATCAACTTGTAAACTTTGGTTAAAGAATTTACCATCAAAACCAATGCTTGATTTTGTAGCTTTTTCCCATGTTAAATTTGGATTGGCTAAAATTACTTCTGCTGCACCAGTTACACCTGTATAGCCAGTACCAAAAGTATAACCTGCTGTACCTCTTGTAAAATAGTTATTATAAGCAAAACGTCTGGTACTTAACTCATCACTACCTACTGTACCGTATGAACCTCGTAATTTAAAGTAATTGATTGCTTTAACTTTGTTTAAAAAGCTTTCTTCTGATACAATCCAACCTGCTGATACTGCTGGAAAAAATCCAAAACGCTGACCAATGGCAAAGTTTTCTGAACCTGCATAAGTACCTACAAAATCGGCAAAGTAGCGTTTGTTGAAATTATATGATAAACGATTAGAAATTGCAGTACGTCTAAAATCTAATCTTCCTGGTGCTGCACTTACTCCTCTTAATAACCTGGTAGAAAAATTAAATCCATGTAACCCGGCAGTTTTATCATAATCTAAACCAGCCCAAAACTCATTATTTCTAACGTTACTATTAAAATCACTTGCTTTGTACTGTAAGGGTGTTTGGTTGCCAAATCTTTGGAATGTACCGCCACTTGCAGGTGCAAATATCTCATAGCTTTGTTGGAAACCATAAGAATAAGCACTTGTAATATCATAGGTATAGAATGCATTTGCAGTTAAACCTTTTAAAATAAAATCTAATTTATGCCTAACATCTAAAGTTGCTAAAAGCGTTCTTGATAAATCATTGTTATTTCCGTTGGCAGTTAACATCCCTAAAGGGTTGTTTCTATAAAGTGAAGATCCGCCAAAGGTTCCGTCTTGATTTAATAATGTAAAAGCATTTGCTGGAGTATTATAAATTGTGTTTAATAAAGTTCCGTTACCAGCCGTATTATATTGCAGATTCTCTACCCTACCGCCTACATCTAATTTTACATCTAAACTTTTATTGATGTGTAAATCTAAATTGGTTCTCAAATTATATCTTCTATAGTTTGAGTTGGTGTTATAATCTGGTGTTTCGGCATCTCTGTATAAACCATCTTGCTTAAACATGCTTAATAAAGTAAAGTATTTTGCAAATGAATTTCCGCCACTTACTGTTGCTACATACCTTTGAACAGGTGCTACATCCTTCACAAAACGATTTACAAAGTTATTATCTGGAAAGTTTATCAAATCAGAACGAGATTGATAAGCATTTAAAGCTGTTTGATCATACACTGCTGGTAAACCACTATTGGCAGATATTTGGTTATACTGAGTTGCGAATTGAAATGCGTTTAATGGACTGGTAATATTTACTGGCGCTTGCACACCGCCTTGAGCATCAAAAGTTACTTTTGTTTTTGCAGCATCACCTCTTTTGGTGGTTACATAAACAACGCCGTTTGCTCCGCTCATCCCATACCATGATAAAGAAGCTGCATCTTTTAAAACACTAATGCCTTCAATTTCATTCAAATCCATATTTACAAAATCACGCTCAACCCCATCAACCAATACAATTGGTGCTTGCCCACTGTTGTATGATGATCTTCCTCTGATCAAGAAAGTTGCATCATCTGTACCTGGGCGTGTACCACTTTGTTTGATATATAAACCAGATAATCTGCCTGATAAAGAATTTGTTAAAGTTGATAGTGGTAATTGAGGTAATTCAGAGCCTTTAATAGTACTGATAGAAGCCGTTAAGTTACGCTTCTTTCTAACTCCGAAGGGGATAAAAACATCATCATCATCTCCTGCATCAATTAAGCTTTCCACCAAAGTAATTACTGTATTATCTAACTCTAAAGCTGGTCTTTTAACTAAATTATAACCTTCTTTTTTAAAATAGATCACATCATTACCGGTAACACTTAAAGAAAACTTACCGTCTTTAGAGGTAACATTATCTCCTGCTCTTTCTTGTATTAAAATGCTTACACCTTCTATAGCTACTCCTTTACTGTTCTTTACAGTACCAGAGATGGTGATTTTACTTTCTGGGTCTTGGGCATAACCGCTTGTAGCAATTAGCACAAGGACTAAAAATGTATAAATTTTTATGATTAATTTCATGTTGTTTCGTTTAATGGTTTAATTCATTTTGGTTTAAAGGACAGCTTATTCCCATCCTGGGTTCTGAATTAATTTACCTTGGCTTTTAAAAAACTCACTGCGTGGAATTGGATACCTATGCATATAATCCAAAAATGTTTTCTGTAAACCAATTGGCAAAAGCACCTTATTATAGGTAAATGACCCATTTGTATTCTTAATCACATCCATACCAAACATGGGTTGTGCAACAATCTCAGGCCCCGCTTTCCATCTTTGTATATCATACCATCTGGAATCTTCAAAAGCTAATTCAACAGCTCGTTCATTTCTAATTCTTTTTCTAAAATCATCCCTATTTTCAGGAACATAACCTGCACCGGCCGGATTAGTAGTTTGCAAGGCAGGCATACCCGCTCTGGCTCTAATAAGATTTAATGCAATTAAGATACTAGCATCTGGACCTGAGAATTCATTTTGGGCTTCTGCATAGTTCAATAAAATTTCTGCATATCTGAAATAGATATAGTTCAATAATGCCGTACCTGTTTTATTTACACCATATACTTCTGGCCACATTTTACGGCTATAATACCTAGTTGCAGTATAGTTGATGGTACCATTGTAATCTCTGCCAAAAGTTCTAGCTCCGGTTGTTGGATTTACCTGAGACCACATTTCTAATCTCCTACCTTGCCAAAAAACATCATTATATAAAATGTTTGCTGCCAACCTAGGGTCTCTATTTGTATATGGTGCTGCAGGATTATATCCCGATGCTGCGTCTGTAATTGGACGACCGGTAGTACTCATCTCATACAAATCCACATGGTTTTGTGTAGGATTTAATTGCCCTGTAATACCACCAGCTGATGGAGGTAATGCAAAATCATAAAAAATATTATCTGTATTTGATCTTGGACCTCTAATCTTCGTCATGATATACTCAGTTGAAGTTGGAACGTTCAAAATATCAGCATAAGTAGCTTGTAAAGAATATTCGTTTAAATCCATTACAGCTTTTGCAGCGTCGGCAGCTAACTTCCATTTGTTTAAATCATTAGCATCATTATTAAGTTTACTGGCTGCATAAAGCAATAATCGAGATCTTAAAGCTTTTGAACTTCCAATAGTAGCTCTACCATTATCAACATTTAAAGTGGTGCTGTAATTTAAAGGTAAAAGGCCATCAGCTGCATCTAAATCTTTTAAGATAAAGTCTACACACTCTTGGTAAGTATTTCTTGGAAAATCATTTACTCCATTTGCTTCTAATCTTTCATCAATTAAAACTACGCCGCCAAATCTTTTAATCAACTCGAAATATAAAAATGCTCTGATAAAGTGCATTTCACCCTCTACCCTGTTTCTTGGGCTATTTACTGCTGGCCAGTTAACACCATCAATTTTTGATAACATGACGTTAGCAATTCTGATACCTGCATAAGACCTAGTATATACATCTACAATATCATTACTAAAACCTGTATGATCATGATAGGTGCCTTGTGTAATGGTACGCACAGCTATTTCAGTATTACCTGAAACTGCCTCATCAGAAAATTGACCGGTAATGGCTCGGTGGGTATTAAAACGAGCGTAATCTTGAATTAAAAAGTTGTAAGCGTTATTTGCATATTGAACTGCCAAAACAGGATCGCTAAAAACACGATCTTCTGATAAATTAACACTTGGTGCTTTATCTAAGAACGCCTTTTTGCAGGAAATTGCCATAAAGGTTACAGCAAAAAGGAATATAAGTTGGTTTATCTTTTTCATGATTTTCGTTTTATAGGGTTACGTTTAAACCAAGGTTATACACTCTTGATGTTGGATAAACCGATTGACGGGAGAAATTACCATTATTGGCGTTGATGTTTTCTGGATCTAAATAAAATTTAAACTTAGTCCAGGTATATAAATTTTGGCCGTTTAAGAAAACTCTTAATGAATTTAATTTTAAAGAGCTTACCCATTTTTGAGGTAAATTCCAGGATAATTCAGTATTTCTAATTTTAAGATAAGCCGCGTTTTGCAATAAAAAATCGTTTAAACGATAATTGCTACTACCATTACCTCTGGCGTGTAATGCTGGCCAAGTTGCTGTAGCTGCTGTTTCTGGCGTCCATCTTTCTAAATGATGATCATATAATTGGTAACCATTATTTTGCTCGGTTAAAATCACATCAGAGCTCACATTTGCAACTCCTTGAAATAAAACTGATAAGCTTACCCCTTTATAAGATAGAGAAGGAGCAAAACTGTAAGTATATTCTGGCAGCCTAGAGAAACCAATTGGCGATGTATCATCAGCAGTAATCACTCCATCACCGTCAATATCTTTATATTTTATATCACCTGGGATTCTTGGGCCTAAAGTGGTGGGTAAATAAGAATTTATATCTGCTAATGATTCATAAAATCCTAAAGTAGTAAATCCATAAAACTGACCTACTCTATTACCAGCTTGCAATCTATTAGCAGGTGTATTAATTGGCTCATCTCTTGTTATGATATTATTTCTTGCAAAAGAAACTTGTGTGTTTAAACCATAATCAAGTTTTCCTATATTATTTCTATAGCTTAATTCAACTTCATAACCTTTGTTATAAACTTCCCCAATATTTAGTGCTGGATAATTTAATCCATAAATAACTTGTCCAGATATTTTAGGGGTTAAAATACTTCTCCTGGTTTCGTCAAATAGGTCTACAGTTAAGGATAGAGAGTTTTTGAAAAACGAACTTTCAAAACCGATGTTTCTTTTAGTTCCAGTTTCCCAAGTAATTAAAGGATTTCCCTCTGCATTACCTGTAACAATTACTGTTGGTGAGGTAACAACAGAAGTTGGGAGTCCAAATCCAATTCCTCCATTTTGAACACTAAAATCAGTTAAAAATAAAAAACGATTTGGAGAATTTACTTGATCATTACCAACCAAACCATAAGAACCTCTAATTTTAAGATTATCTATCCATGTAACCTCTTTCAAAAAATTCTCTTTTGATAGATTCCAACCACCAGAAAATGCTGGGAAAAAACCATATTGAAAACCAGGTGCAAAAGCTTCTGAACCATTGTAAGCCATATTAAATTCGGCAAAATATTTTTCTTTGTAGTTATAAGTGGTTCGATTTACAATACCTTCTGAAGCTCTTGGCGCAGCAAATAAACCAGTACCTTCTACTTGATTTATTTGTCTGGTAGCTAATAATACACTTGATACATTATGACTTCCAAAACTTCTGTTATAATTAAAGCCTAACTGGATGTTGCTATTGATATTTCCACTACTTGTTGATATGATACCACTCAATGGTTCGTCTCTAGTTCTGGCTATATCTAAGGTTATTTCGCCAGTTCTTCTATCTTGCCTATAAGCAGCCCAATTGGCATTTCTTCTGGCATTACTCGTGAAATAAGAATCGTAACCAAATACACTTTTAAAAGACAGTCCCTTTGTTATTCCATCTAATTTATAATTGATATTAAAGGTACTTTCAATAGTATTTGCATCATCTACTCTGGTTCCAAACCGGGTAATAACCGCCAATGGATTCCAAATATTTGTACCAACATCTGCATTTTGCGCTATTCTACCATCGGCTAAAAAAACTGGATAAGCGAAAGATGGAGTTTGTAGGATTCTAGAAATCATTCCTTCTACGTTATCATAAGCAAACGCATTACCGCCTAAACCTGCTGGTTGATATCTTTGACCTAACCTACCGCCTAAACGCACACTCACTTGTAAGTTTTTTGTAAGGTTTAAATCAATATTAGACCTAAAGTTATACCTAGTGTAAGAAGGCGTGGTGCTAAACCCGTATGGAGAATCAAACTTTTTAAAAATCCCGTCTTCAAAAAGGTAACCTACAGAAGTAAAATACTTTATTAGTTTAGTTCCTCCGCTTACGTTTACGTTGTGTTGTGTTTGTAAATAGGCTTTACGTGTTACATACTCAAACCAATTTACATCAGGATAACCATAAGGGTCTGATCCGTCTTTAAATTTTTGTAATTCTTCTGCTGTCCAAGTTTCTGCTCTAGAATCATTTCTATCAGCCTCATTCATTAAAAAAGCATTATCATAAGAACTAACAGCTTTAGGTATACCGGTATAAGTTTGCATACTGGTGTTTCCGCTGTAGCTAATTCTTGGTTTACCTTCTTTACCTTGTTTGGTGGTAACGATAATAACTCCGTTTGCACCCTTTATACCAAATATTGCTGTTGATGAAGCATCTTTTAAAACAGAAACCGTTTCTATTTCATTTGGATCAATATCCCCGAAGCTTGCTCTTTCTATCCCATCAACTATAACAATTGCACCAGTGTTACCATAAGTAGCAGCTCCCCTGATATTAATTACAGCTGCATTATTACCGGGTTGGCCACCTTGTTGTACTGCAGTTAAGCCAGCTACTCTACCCACTAAACTGTTGGTGACGTTAGATGTTGGTGATTTTAAGATCTCTTTTGAGCTTACTGTACCAATAGCTCCTGTTAAGGTAGATTTTTTCTGCTCGCCATATCCTACAACTACAACTTCTGTTAAATCATTAATACTTTCTTGTAAAATAATAGTGAGGTTGTTGTTGGTGCCAACAGCTTGCTCTTTAGTTTTAAAGCCTAAGTATCTAAACACTAATGTGGATTGTGGGTTAGGGACTTTAATACTAAAAATTCCTGATTCGTTAGTAGACACACCACTAGTAGTGCCTTTTACAGATACGCTAACCCCTGGAAGGGAAATACCTGTTTGATCTTTTACTACTCCGGTAATTACAGTTTCTTGTGAAAATGAATCTAAACACAACAAACAAAAAAATGCGAATAATGCATTTTTTAGATAATTACCAAATAGATTACATGTAAAAAGTTTCTTTTTGTAAAGATTTCTCATTTTAATCGGTTTGGTTTAAAAATTGGTTTATTATCTATGGATGATAACTATACAAATATGAATACAAACACCCCAAATGAAGGCGTTAAAACGTACTTATATGAGGGGTAAAACGTATCGAATTGTTGTAAAGAAGGGATACAACAACCAAATTCCACAGAATTTATAAATTTTGACTGCTTTGCCTGGCTTGGAAATTTGAGATATATTCTGAAGGGGAAATATCAAATTGCTTTTTAAACTCTTTACTGAAATGCTTGCGATCATTAAACCCTACCATATAGGCAACTTCTGCGACGGAATAGCTACTGTGTTTAAATAATTCGGCAGCTTTTTTTAATCTCATTTGTTTTATTAAATCTGCTACCGCATATCCTGTTAAAGATTGAACTTTTTTATATAATACCGTCCTGCTCATCCCAATTTCGCTAACTAACTCATTCACATCAAAATTAGAATCCTCTATCTTACTTTCAATAATGTTCATTAATTTGTTCAAAAACTTCTCTTCTGGCGAGACGATACTAATTGGAGAAGGTTGTAAAATAAACTGATGCCCAAATTTCTGTCTCATTACTTCCTGGGCATGTAATAAGTTCTTAATATTTAGCTCAAGGATAGAAGGACTAAAAGGTTTTGAAAGATATGCATCTGCACCTTTAGTTAACCCATCAATTTGATGATTAACAGACGCTTTTGCAGTAAGCAAGACAAACGGAATATGGCTGGTAGATTCATTCAATTTCACATTTTTACAAAAATCTAAGCCATCCATCCCTGCCATCATAATGTCGCTTATAATCAAGTCAGGTATTTCTCGATCCATGGAAGCTAGTGCCTCATTGGCATTTGAAAACTGAATGACTTTATATTTATCAATAAGTATATCTGCAACAAGTTTTCTAACCTCATCATTATCTTCTACCACTAAAACTGTATACTTTTTTGAAATATTTAGGTTTGTTAAAACATTATCATTTTCAAGAGGAATATCTTTATTTGATGTAAATGTTTTAAATGAGTAATTAGAATCAATTTCACTTATCAATTCTTCTTCAGAAAAATGAGTGCTTCCTTTTCTTAATGAAACTGTAAAACTTGTTGTACCATTTAGTTTACCATCACTTTCTAAACTTATCAGTCCTTTGTGTAACTCTACAATACTTTTAGAAAGTGCCAAACCAATACCGCTTCCAATATTATGCCTTCCACGGTCATCAACTTGGAAAAAACTTTCAAAAAGATTGGCTTGCATATCTAATGGAATACCCTTTCCGTTATCTAAAACTTTAATATCAATCCAATCCTCGCCTTTTATACTATTTTCAATAATTAAATCAACTTTACCTCCATCAGGAGTAAATTTAAAGGCATTTGACAATAAGTTAAATAATACTTTTTCTAATTGATTTTGATCAAAATAGATAAGGATAGGTTCTTTTGGTGCAATAAATTGGTAATTGATTTCTTTATCAAGGGCAATTGAAGTAAATGATTCATAAATTTCTTTACAGAATGCTATGATGTCTTCTTGCAAACAGTAAATTTTCATATGTCCTTCTTCTGCCTTTCTAAATTCTAATAACTCAGTTACCAGCTTCATAAGCCTATCTGCATTATTTCTTATGGTGTTTAAAGGCTTAGAAAATTCGCTTGCATTACCACTTCTGATAATTTTATCAATAGGACCTAAGATTAAAGTTAATGGTGTACGAATTTCATGAGAGATATTGGTGAAAAAATCAAGCTTCATTTGATAAAGCTCTTCCCTTCTTGTATTAAGAACATGTTCTAAATACAAATCTCTTTTGAGTCTAGATCTATTTCTAAGAAACCGAAAAACAATTGAAATTATAAAGCTAATAATGATAATATAGATAAGGTAAGCCCACCACGTAGCCCACCATGGAGGAAGAACAATAATTTTTAAACTTTTAATATCATTACCCCAAATTCTATCATTATTGGCGGCCTTAACTTTAAATAGATAACGACCAGGAGGGAGATTTGCAAAGTTAACTACTCTTTGTTTCCCTACGCTTTGCCATTCATCTGCTCTGGCCAAACCTTCTAATTTATAGGCGTATACATTATTATCAGGGTTAATAAAGTTTAAAGCAGCATATTTAATGCTAAATGAGGATTGATCATAGGCTAATTCTATCTTGTTAGTTTCTGTAATAGACATTAATAATGGAGAACCTTTTTCTCCAATTTTAGGTATCTTATTATTTACTAAAAGTTGAGTGATTACTACTTTTGGGGGAGCTGTATTTTTAATAATTTTATTAGGATAAAAAATAGACAGCCCATTTACTCCTCCAAATGCAATTTCATTAGATTTTAATCTTAAACCTGCTTTTGTAGAAAACTGGTTGCTGGTTAATCCGTCATTTGATGTGTATCCTGTAACTATTAAATCATTTTTGTTAAAGGGAACGCTAAATTTTTTAAAATGAATTTTATTTATCCCTAAATCTGTACTTAGCCATAAGTTACCAGCTTTATCCTCAACAATACTATGGATTACATTATCTTTTAATCCTTCGTTTTTTCCAATGTTATAAAACCTTTTTGTGCTTTTTTCAAAATAATTAAGTCCACCTTCTTCAGTACCTATCCATAGTCTGTTTTTAGAATCTTTAAATATCGAATTAACATTACTATTAGAAAGCTGAAATTCTGTTGTTCTTACTTTTTGATAGGTATATAAAACTTTTTTATTTTTTATATCATAATAATTGAGTCCATTTTGTGTACCTATCCAAAGAAAGTTATCCCCATCCTTACATAAAGAAGTAATGAAATTATCAATTAAGCCTTTTTTAATGATAGGATCTTCTTTTGGGATTAAAGGGTAAAATATTCCTTTGGTGTTATTGTTTGGTCTAAAGATTAGACTATTTAAATTGGCGTTATTGTTTGCATCCTTTAGTAATATTAAAGATCTCTCGCCATTGTAAATTACATACATCAATCCTCCTCCATCAGTACCTACCCATACACCATCGCTATCCGGTAGTACGCAGATAATTAAGTTTTCTATTAACCTGCCACTTTTAAGTTTAAAATTATATGGAGTATAGGTTTTATTAGTTTTATTGAAAAGCCCTAAACCATTTAAACTTCCTACCCATAAATTACCTTTACCATCATCAGCTAAGGACCTAATACCTGTAGTAGATGATGTAGAACTTTGTGGATTTATAGAATAGTATTTACTTAGGCTTTTGGCCCTATCAATAAAGTTTAAGCCCCCACCAAAAGTACCTACCCATAATGAGCCATCTTGATCTTCTGTTATTGCATTTACTAAGCCATGGTTAAGCCCTATAGATTTCCCTACACTTTCGCCAATATTTTGGAAGTTAGAGTTTCCTTTATAATAAAAATTGATCCCTCCTGCAAAAGTTCCAATCCAAACACACTTATTTTTGTCTTTCAAAAAACTCCAAATGGTATTATCATTTAAACTATTTGGATCAAGAGGATCATGTTTATAATTGGTAAATATTTGATTATTGGTATTTAAGATACTTACTCCATTTCGCGTTGCAAACCAAATTTTTTCATTTTCATCAATTAAAATATCTTTTACCCAATTAGAAGCGATTGAGTTTTTATTTTCATCAAAAGAATAATGAGTGATTGCATTATCTTTTACAGATGCCTTAAAAACACCTGATAATTCTGTTCCGAACCATAAATTTCCTTTTAGGTCTTGCTTAGTTACATATATTTTATTTAAAGCAAAATCCTTGTTTTGATAAAAATAGGATGGTAAAGCAAGGGTTTTACCGGTTGTAGGATCAAAAAGCTTTAATCCGTTATTTGTACCTACCCATATTTTGTTGTCTTTATCAACAAACAAAGAATGTACACTATAGTCTTTAAAATTAGGATCTTGTGTATTTGACTGAACATCCTCTAGCTTAAGCGTTTGAATATTAAGTTTTTTTAACCCTCCAAATGTGCCTACCCAAATATTTTTCTGCTTATCCTCTACAAGAGAGGAAATATAGTTTCTTCCTCCTTTTATTTCTAATATATTTATCCTAGTAAAGGTTTCAAATTCTCTATTATAAAGATTTAATCCATTAGATGTTCCTACCCAAATTTGATGTTTATTATCCTGTAAAATAGCATTAACCCTATTATTACTGATTGTATTTTTATCTGAGATATCAAAAGAAAACTTTTTTAATTCATAACCATCATATCTGGTTAAACCTTTTAAATTACCAAACCAAACAAAGCCTTCATGATCTTGCAAAATACTTGAAACAGGGCTTTGGGCTAAGCCTTCCTTAAAAGATATATGCTTAAAGTTTAAATCTTGTGCAAAAGGAAAAATAGGTAATAAAATGAATAAAATTGACTTAAAGACAATATCTCTCATAAGTTTAAATACATTTTCAAATTCTTTCAATTTTAAATTTAACCAAAAATTAATACTCTTTTACAGGTAATAATTTTAATCATAAACCTTTATTTCTTTTATATTTTTAATAAGAAATACAATAGTTTAGAATGCAAATTATTTTACAATAAATTGTGACTATATAAAATCGAAGAAACTTAATAAGTTTTAAATGAATTGGTCAGGCCTCAAATTAAAACAAATTTTTCATTTTACACAAGCAACTCTGGTACGAACTTACCTTTTTAAAGTTTTTTGATCTTATTAAAAAACTTTAATCCATATCAATTATAACAGTAATGTAAGGCTAAAAAATTATATTAAATAGAATTTGAACATATGCACCCCTAATTAAGTTTTTTTGACGTCTATTACATGTTAATTTTTTTTGAAGTTTGTATTACCAATTATTCTTTTGAGTTAGGCATGCGCCATACCAAAAGCAAATTTTATTAACCAAACAAATTATCAAATCATTTTAATCAACTTGATAACTTTCATGAAAAAACCATTTTTAGGCTGTAATAAAGAAATTCAGACTAAACCAAAAGCTAAAAGTTTTGAAATTCTTTTAAAGAGTCCTTTATTTATATTTTTTATTTTATTGATAAATACTCCTGGATTGTATGCTCAATCTGTAAATAAAAAACAGAGCATGCTTTATAAAGATCCAAATGCAAAAATTGAGGATAGAATCAATGATTTGATATCAAGAATGACTTTGGAGGAAAAAATTCAACAAACTAACCAATTGACTTATGGTAAAAATGCCAATGCCAACAACATTCAATTAAGTAAGAATGCAACCAGTCCAGAAATTGGTTCATTGATTTATAGAAGCATTAATCCGGTTTTTAGGAACGATATTATGCGTAAAGCGATGAATGAATCTAGATTAGGGATTCCAATTTTGATGGGTTTTGATGTGATTCATGGTTATCGTACGGTTTATCCAATTCCTTTAGCACAAGCTTGTTCTTGGAATCCTCAATTAGTTGAAGAAGCTGCTGCGGTAGCTGCTAAAGAGTCTCGACTTTCTGGCGTTGATTGGACTTTTTCGCCTATGGTTGATGTAGCCCGCGACCCAAGATGGGGACGAGTTTCTGAAGGTTACGGAGAAGACCCCTATGCAAATGCTGTTTTTGGTGTAGCTTCGGTTAAAGGTTATCAAGGTAAAAATCTATCCGACCCATATTCGATAGCTGCCTGTTTGAAACATTATATAGGTTACAGTTTATCAGAAGGTGGCAGAGATTACCGTTATGCGGATGTATCAGCACAAACCATGTGGGAAACTTTTATGCCGCCTTATGAAGCGGGAATAAAAGCTGGTGTAGCAACTGTGATGAGCGCTTTTAACGATATTAGTGGTGTACCTGCTTCTGCTAACAACTATACATTGACAGAAATTTTGAAAGATCGTTGGAAGCATGACGGTTTTGTAGTTTCTGATTGGGGATCAATAGAAAATTTAATTCCGCAAGGTTTTGCTAAAGATAAAAAGGAAGCAACCTTAAAATCTTTTACTGCTGGTGTAGAAATGGATATGGTTGATAATCTTTATGTTGAGAATCTTCCTCAGTTGGTTAAAGAAGGCAAAATATCTGAAGCTCAAATTAACGAAGCGGTAAAAAGAATTTTAAGGTTAAAATTCAGACTCGGTTTATTTGATAAGCCTTACGTGGAAGAGTTGCCAGAAAAAGATCGTTATTATCAACCAGCAAGTATGGCGACTGCCTCAAAATTAGCGGAAGAATCTATGGTTTTGCTTAAAAACAACAACCAAACTTTACCACTTTCAAAATCTATCAAACAAATTGCTTTGATTGGCCCAATGGTTAAAGACAGCATTAATTTAATGGGTTCCTGGGAAGGACAAGGCATTGCGTCTTCTGTAGAAACTTTATATGCTGGTTTTACCAAAGAATTTAAAGGCAAAGCAACACTTAATTATGCCAAAGGTTGTGCATTTGATGGCGACGATGAAAGTGGTTTTGCAGCAGCATTAGCAATTGCACAAAAATCGGATGTGGTTATCATTTGCATGGGCGAAAAAAAGGGATGGAGCGGTGAAAACGCAACCAGATCTACCATTGCTTTACCAGCCATCCAAGAAAAATTAGTTGCCGAATTAAAGAAAACTGGTAAGCCAATTATCTTGATTTTATCTAACGGTAGGCCAATAGAATTAGGAAGATTAGATAAATCTGCGGATGCAATGCTGGAAATTTGGCAACCTGGAATTGCTGGAGGTAGCCCGGTTGCAGGTTTAATTTCTGGCAGGTTAAATCCATCAGGAAAATTAGCCATCACTTTCCCACTTACTACAGGTCAAATTCCTACTTATTATAACATGAGAGAATCTGCTAGACCTAAATTAGGCGGCTATCAGGATATACCAACAGCGCCAATGTATTGGTTTGGTCATGGTTTAAATTATACCAATTTTACTTATGGCAAGGTTATTCTTTCTAATGCTTCAATTAAAAAAGACGAAAAAATAACAGCTTCTGTAGAAATTACAAACAGCGGTAAAATGGACGGTAAAGAAACTGCTTTATGGTTTATTGCTGATCCGGTTGCTTCTATTACTCGCCCAGTTAAAGAGTTGAAGTTTTTTGAAAAGCAGAGTTTAAAAGCGGGAGAAACAAAAACATTCAAGTTTGAGATTGACCCAATGAGAGATTTAAGTTTCCCAGATGCAAATGGCATGCGCCATTTAGAGGCAGGAGATTTTTATCTTATGATTAATGATCAAAAAGTAAAATTTGAAATAGTAGACTAATATCAAAAAACACCTAATTAATTATGAGTTCATTTTTAAAAAAGATAAAATATATCAGTTTATTATTAGCGCTGATATTACAGCAGCTTAATCTTAAAGCACAAACTGTTAACAAAATAGAGAGTTTAATTTCTAAAATGACCTTGGAAGAAAAGGTTGGCCAAATGACAAATCTCACCATTGGAAGAATTGCCAGCGAAGTTGGTGATTCTTTAGTGATAGATAAAGAAAAATTGAGAGATGTAATGCTTACGCACAAAGTAGGCTCTTTTCAAAATGTGATTGGTCATGCTTATTCTTTACAGAACTGGCATAACATGTTAAATGAGATTCAGACCATCAACATGAAAGAATCAAGGCTAAAAATCCCTTTACTTTATGCAATTGATGCCGTTCACGGCGCAGATTATACTTTAGGATCAACCATATTTCCTCATAACTTGGGCTTAGCCGCCAGCAGAAACACGGATTTAGTAAAATTAGCGGCTCAAATTACCGCAAAAGAAGTAAGAGCAAGTGGAATCCGTTATAATTTTTCTCCTGTTTTAGATGCAGGCCGACAAGTACTTTGGCCACGTTTAGCAGAAACATTTGGCGAAGACATTAACTTGGTTACAAAAATGGGCTTGGCAGAAATAGCAGGTTATGAAGGAACTGATTTAAAAAGCATCAATTCTGTTGCTGCTTGTATGAAACATTTTATTGGCTATTCTTCCCCAACATCTGGCAAAGACCGTTCATCAGCATTAATTCCAGACATTACGCTTAGAGAATTCTTTTTACCATCGTTTGCTGCGGCTGTAAAAGCTGGTACAAGAACTGTAATGGTAAATTCTGCCGAAGTGAACGGCATTCCTGTACATGCCAGTAAATATTTATTGACTGATGTTTTAAGAAAAGAATTAGGTTTTAAAGGAGTCGTAATTTCTGATTGGGAAGACGTTAAAAAACTAACTGAAAGACATCGCATTTCAACTTCATATAAAGAAGCCGTATTTGCTTCTGTTGATGCCGGCATTGATTTATGTATTGTACCTATGGATTTGGATTTCAGCAAATACTTAATAGAATTGGTTCAAGAAAAAAGAATTCCAATTGCTAGAATTAACGAATCTGTAAGAAGAGTTTTACAGTTAAAAGAAGATTTAGGATTGTTTGACAACCCTTATGTAGAACAAGAAGCTATTAAAAACTTTGCTCGTCCAGAATATCAAAACACTGCTTTAGATGCAGCAAGAGAAACAATTACACTGTTAAAAAATAAAAACAATGTACTTCCGCTATCAAAAGATAAAAAGATATTTATAACTGGCCCGGGTGCAAAATCATTAACTACATTAAATGGCGCCTGGACTTATTCTTGGCAAGGAACCAATCCTAATTATTTCTCTAAAAGACAGTTAACCATCACACAAGCTATCCAACAAAAAGCGAAAAACATTTCTTATGCTTTAGGAACTGATTTTAAAGGCGGAAAGGATGAAATTGCTATGGCTGTTGAAGCCGCTAAAGATGCTGATGAAATTATTGTTTGTTTAGGAGAAGATGCTTACGCAGAAACTCCTGGAAATATTGAAGATTTGGAATTGCCAGAAAACCAATTGAAATTGGTTGTTGAGTTGAGTAAACTGAACAAGCCAATTATCGCAGTATTTACAGAAGGCAGACCAAGAATTATCAGAAAAATTGAACCTCTTTTAAGTGGGATTATATTAGCCTACTGGCCTGGCGAAAAAGGTGCAGATGCCATTGCAGATGTTTTATTTGGTGATTACAATCCATCAGGGAAGCTGCCAATTACTTATCCAAAATATCCTAATTCTTTAATTACTTACGATCATAAATATTTAGATGAGGTTTTTGAAAGTGCTGCTCCTCAAATTTATTCAGAAGAGTTTTACCCTCAATTTCCTTTTGGATTTGGTTTAAGTTATACCACTTTTGACTATAGCTCAATTAGTTTTTCGGCTGATAAACTTAAAGCAAATGGATCAATAACCGTTAAAGTAACCATCACCAATTCAGGAAAAATAGCCGGAAAAGAAACTGTTGAAATGTACAGTTCTGATTTAATTGCATCCATTACTCCATCCGTAAAAAGATTGAGAGATTTCACTAAAATTTATTTAGAACCGGGACAATCAAAAGTAGTAACTTTCAAATTATCAGCTAAAGATTTAGCTTTTGTAGGTAAAGATTTAAAATGGAGAACCGAGGCTGGAGATTTTAATATCAGCATCGGAAATCAAAAGAAAACACTGATTTACAGCGCTCAATAAGCTTAAAAAATTAAATAAAAATGAGACTTAAAAAATTTGGTTATTGGTTTGTATTAGCAACTTGCTTATTCAGCATGCAATCATCGGCGCAAGCCAAAAAACAATTTAACGCTTTATTAATAACAAAAACTGCCGGCTGGCATCACGAATCTATAAATGATGGTGTTACTGCAATTAAGGCTTTAGCAGAAAAAAACTATTTCAATTTAACCTGGAATCAAGACGGAGTACCAATTACCGAAAAATACCTTCAAAACTTTCAGGTAATTATATTTTTAAATACCACAGGCGATATTTTTAATAATGATGAACAAAAAGCTATTGAAAAATTCATCCAATCTGGGAAAGGATATGTGGGTATTCACAGCGCATCTGATACGGAATATGGCTGGCCATGGTACACTCAATTGGTGGGTAGAATGTTCCATATTCACCCGGCAATACAAACAGCAAAATTAAGACTCACCAATAATAAATTTACTGGTTTAGAAGGTTTTACTGATGGGCAATTATGGACTGATGAATGGTATGAGTTTGGTGCAGAAACCACAAAGGGACTTAATTATATACTTGCAGTTGACGAATTAAGCTATAAGCCAAATGCAGAATGGGGAGATAGAAATTTAAAAGGTGTAGGCATGGGAAATTTTCATCCGATTGCCTGGTACCACGAATTTGACGGCGGAAGATCTTTTTACACCGCCTTAGGTCATCAACCAACCGATTACTCATATACAGCTTTTTTAAACCATGTGTATGCTGGTATTTATTGGGCTGCAACCGGTAAAAAATAATGTTAATCAGATAAATATAATTGATCCAATAAGTCGACCCGAATTTTATCTTAACTATATGAAATTAAAGTTTTTGTTATTCATTCTTTTTGTATCTATTCTATCAGAAACAAAAGCCCAAATTCCAAATTCCAAAATTGGTTCTTTCGAATCATTTTTAGATATAGGTAATCCAAAAATAAAAGGTGATGTAAGTTATAACGAGCCATCCCAAATTTATAAGATTACAGGAACAGGCTCTAATGTTTGGGCAGCTCAGGATAGTTTCTCTTTCCTCAGCAAAAAAATGAATGGTGATTTCATTATCCAAACTCAAGTTAAATTTATTGGCGAAGGGCATGAAAAACATCGAAAAGCAGGCCTAATGATTAGAACTTCTACCACTCCAAATTCTGCAGCTGTAGTTTGTACGGTACATGGCGATGGCTTAACTTCTTTTCAATATAGAACTGCCACAGGTGTAATTATGAAAGAGATTAAGTTAACCACTAAAGCTCCAGATGTTTTACAATTAGAGAAAAAAGGAAATACTTTCATCATGTCTGTAGCTCATTTTGGAGAAATTTATCAAACAGAAATACTAAATGATATTGATTTAGGGGAAAATGTGATTGCTGGTCTTTTTGTTTGTCCGCATACCAATAAGTTTGTTGAAGAAGTTGAATTTAGCAATACCAGAATTTTTAATCCTGCGCCAGCCACATTGGTGCAATACAAAGATTATTTAGGCAGCGCTTTAGAAATAATGGATGTGAATACCGGTCATAGAGAAGTTGTAGCTAATTACAAAGGCTCTTTTCAAGCACCAAACTGGACACCAGATGGACGCTCATTAATTTATAACCAAGAAGGTAAACTTTACAACTTTGATATTAATAGTAAAACCGCTACTGTCATAAATACCGATTTTGCCATTAAAAACAATAACGATCATGTGCTTTCTTTTGATGGTAAACAAATAGGAATTAGTAGCCATACGGAGGATAAAGGAAAATCAGTTGTTTATACTTTACCCATTACCGGTGGCGTACCTAAAAGAATCACCGATAAAAGTCCTTCTTATTTTCATGGCTGGTCGCCAGATAATTTGTCTTTAATTTACACCGGAGAGCGTGATGGTGAATTTGACATTTACAAAATAGCGGCAAATGGAGGAAAAGAAATTCGTTTAACTACTGCTAAAGGATTGGATGATGGTTCTGAATATTCGCCAGATGGAAAAACCATATATTTCTGTTCTACCAGAACCGGATTAATGCAAGTTTGGAAAATGGATGCAAATGGTAAAAATCAAACTCAGCTAACTTTTGATGAATTCAACAATTGGTTTCCGCACATATCTCCAGATGGAAAATGGTTGGTTTTTATCTCTTTCTCTAAAAATGTACCAGCGGATAAGCATCCATTTTACGAAAGAGTTTATATAAGATTGATGCCTGTAGCAGGCGGTGAACCTAAAGTAATTTCATATTTATACGGCGGGCAAGGAACTATGAATGTTCCAAGTTGGTCTCCAGATGGCAAAAAAATAGCCTTTGTAAGTAATGGAAATTTTTAACAGATAATCCTAAATTAAAAAATATGTTTCAGTCAAAAAATAAAATAGCAGTCGTTTTAAAAAGATTTGCTATTGGTGCATTTGCAGTAGCTTTTCTTTCTACCTCGGCGGTAGCGCAAAAAAAACCGAAAACTTACCCTTTAATTCCTTCATTAAATGCTTATTCTTTTAATGATTTGATGATGGCTAAAGATGCTAGAGATAAACAACAGGTTTATACGCTCTTTAATTTATTAGATTGGTGCAAAGCAAACCAGATTAAAGGGTTAGATCCTACTGCTTATTTTTTTCCTACCTATCCTGCAGTTCCTTCTGATGAGTATCTTAAAAAATTTAAAGACAGGGCGGCTGAATTAGGAATTATTTTAACAGGAACTGGAATTAGAAATGATTTTGCATCTCCAGATCCAAAAGTAAGAGCCGCTGGAGTAGCATTAGCTAAAGATTGGATTGTTGCAGCTCATAAAATGGGAATTCCCATAGTTCGTTTATTCTCAGGAGAAATACCAAAAGGTTATGAAAATAAGTGGAAAGAAGTAGCAAATTGGATGATAGAAAGCTATAAAGAATGTGCTGCTTACGGAGCACAATATGAGGTTAAAATTGGAATCCAAAACCATGGCGATATGCTACAAACTGCCGAACAATGTAAATATGTAATTAATGGGGTAAACTCTAAATGGGCAGGTTTAATTGTTGACACTGGTAACTTCAAAACTGCCGACCCTTATAAAGACATTGCAGAGGTAATTCCTTATGCCATAAACTGGCAAATTAAAGAAAGCCCTTACGAGATTGGAAATCCTGTTAAAACAGATTACGATAAGCTTATCAAAATAATAAAAGACGGTGGTTATAAAGGTTTTTTACCAGTAGAAACATTGTTGTTGCGTGATAAACCTTATGATCCATTTGCACTGGTTCCTCAAATGTTGGGTAATATCCAAAAAGCTATAGAAAAAGCATATCAATAACTACAAAACTATAGCGACAAAAAAATGAAAAATACGCCATACATTTTGCTGCTACTTATTTTTATAAGTAGCAGTATTTATGCTCAAAAAACAAATAGTAAAAACTACGCTTTTAAGCAGAATGCCAAAATGGGCAGAGGTTTAAATATTATTGGTTACGACCCAATTTGGAATGATTTTTCTAAAGCCCGAATGCAGGAAAAACATTTTAAGTTGATCAAAGAAGCCGGTTTTAATAACGTAAGGATAAAAATAAGTCCTTTTCGGTTTTCCTTAAAAGATTCAGCTTATACCATCAATTCAAAGTTTTTTACCACGTTAGATTGGATTATTAAGCAATCGCTAAAAAATAAACTGATGGCAATTGTAGATTTTCATGAACATGGCGCCATGGAAAAAGATCCGTTGGGTACTAAACCTCTGCTTTTAGCCATGTGGAAACAAATTGCTGAGCATTGTAAAAATTATCCACAAGATGTAGTTTTTGAAATAGCTAATGAACCTAACATGAAGCCGGAGTTGTGGAATCAAATCCATAAAGAAGCTTATGATATCATCAGAAAATCTAACCCAAAAAGAACTTTATTGATAGGTACTGTATACGGAAACCAATTGAGTTACTTAAAAGATTTGGTTTTACCAGAAGCTGATAGAAATATTATTGTTGCAGTTCATTATTACAGCCCTATTCAGTTTACACATCAAGGTGCACCATGGTCTTTTAAAAACAAAGATTTAAGTGGCATTACTTGGACGGCTACAGAAGATCAGAAAAAAGCAGTTCAAAAAGATTTTGACAATGCCCAAGATTGGTCAAAACAACATAACAGACCACTTACTTTAGGAGAATTTGGTGCTTATGAAAAAGCCGATATGGCATCAAGAATAACCTGGACAAATTATATTGCCCGACAAGCGGAAGCCAGAAATTGGAGTTGGAGTTATTGGCAATTTGACTCTGATTTTATAGCTTATGATATGGCTAAAGATGAATGGGTAAAACCAATTAAAGATGCTTTAATACCTTCTAAAAAATAATAATTGAATTTTTCAGATCTTAGGATCTGATTTAAATAAAACCAAAATTATGCACTTATTAAAAACTTATTTTTTACTCCTATTTATTCTAGCATTTACTTCAAGTATTTCACTTGCTCAAGACAATTCTCTCACTAAAAGTGAAAAGCAAGAAGGGTGGAAACTTTTATTTGATGGAAAAACCTCAACCGGTTGGAAAGGTGCTTTTACAGATAACTTCCCATTAAAAGTTTGGAAAATTAAAGATGGCGTTTTAGAAGTTGATGCAAGTGGCGGTGCAGAATCAGCTGATGGTGGAGATATAGTAACGGTTAAAGAATATGATAATTTCGAATTAAAAATTGATTTTAAATTGACGAAAGGAGCAAATAGTGGCGTTAAATATTTTGTATCGCCACAACAAGCAACGCCTTCTAGTCCAAGATCTGCTTATGGATTAGAATTTCAGTTATTAGATGATGCGGTACATCCTGATGCTAAATTGGGTAAAAGTGGAAACAGAACCATTTCTTCTTTATATGATTTAATCCCTGCTATTGATAACAAACCGGTTAAGCCAATTGGCGAATGGAATACCTTAAAAATAGTTTCGAACGGAATACATGTTGAACATTGGCTAAACGGCATTATGGTTTTAACTTACGAAAGAGGAAGCGAAAATTTTAAATCTTTAGTTGCTGATAGTAAATACAAAGACATTCCAAATTTTGGATTAGGTGATAAGGGGAAAATTTTATTGCAAGAACATGGCTTTAAGGTATATTATAAAAATATCAAGATAAAAGAAACAAAGCTAAACGCCTATAATAAAACTGGTAAACTATTAAAAGAAATGCCAGCAGTGGTTTCATTTACTTATCGACATAGTTTTGAGAAAAATTTTGAAGCAACATTAGATACCATTAAAAATCTGGGAATTACCAATATAGAGTTCTCAAATTTATTTAAACAAAAAGCGGATATCATCAGAAAAATGTTAGATGAAAGAGGAATGGAATGCACTTCTTTCGGTGTTAGTTATGACGATATCGTAAAAAACATTGATGCCGTTGGTAAAAACGCTAAAACATTAGGAGCAAGTTTTGTAAGGGTAGCGTGGATTCCTCATGATAAAACTAACTTGACAATAGATATTACTAAACAAGCAGTTATTGATTTTAACGCTGCTGGTAAAATTCTAAAAGAAAAATACGGTTTAATATTTTGCTACCATAATCATGGATTTGATATGCAAACTTATAATAATCAAACCTTCTTTGATTATATCATGACAAACACAAATCCTGAATATGTAAGTTTTGAACTAGATATATTATGGGCATTTCATGCGGGAAGTGATCCCGTAGCATTAATGAAAAAATATGGTTCTCGCTTTAAGCTGATGCATGTAAAAGATTTAAGGAACGGAATAGTTGGAAATTTGACAGGAGCAACTCCCGTAGAAAATGATGTTGCAGTTGGCTCTGGACAAATAAACATTCCCGCCGTGATTAAAGAAGCTCAAAATATTGGGATAAAATATTTTTACATAGAAGATGAGAGCAAAGCTGTAAATCTACAAGTGCCCGTTAGCTTGGCATTTTTGAAAAAACTTTAAGTGCTTTGTTTTAAATGAAATTAACAAATAGAATGTTTTTAACCTTTTTTGAGATTGATTTGAAAATAGAATTGCTATGAAGATTTCTCATATATTTATAAGCTTATAAAAAATTTAACCCAAATAATCTAAAAAATTATGGATAAATCACGCAGAAAATTTATAAAAAATTCGGCAATAGCAGCCGCTGGAACCTATTTGGGCACAGTGGGTATGAGTGCTAAAAGCTATGGAAATATAATTGGAGCAAATGATAGAGTAAGGGTTGGTGTAGTTGGTTTTTCAGATAGGTTTAAAGATGCTTTGATGCCAAGTTTTTTAAAAAGCAACAAAGAATTAAATTTTGATATTGTTGGCGTTTCTGATTTATGGAGTTACCGCAGAGATTTAGGTGTTAATCATATTAAAGGATTAATTGGACATGATATAAAAGCTTGTAGAAATAATGATGAGCTATATGCAATGAAAGATTTGGACGCTGTAATTGTGAGTACTGCCGATTTTCAACATGCATTACACACTATTGAGGCAGTAAATGCTGGTTGCGATGTATATTGTGAAAAACCTTTTGCAGAAACAATGGCAGATAATCGGGCGGCATTAAAAGCAGTAAAAGCATCAAAACAAATAGTGCAAATAGGTTCTCAAAGAAGAAGTGGGAAAAACTATCAAGCTGCGGCAGATTTTATCCAACAAGGTAAATTTGGTGATATCACAATGGTAGAATTGAGCTGGAATGTTAACCAGCCGGGGCGTTGGAGAAGACCAGACTTGGTGGCAAAAATTAAAGAACAAGACACAGATTGGAAACGATTTTTACTGAACCGCCCTTTTGAAGAATGGGACCCAAGAAAATACCTGGAATATAGATTGTTTTGGCCTTACTCATCAGGAATGCCAGGCCAATGGATGAGCCATCAAATAGACACCGTACATTGGTTTACCGGATTAAAACATCCTCGCAGTGTGGCAGCAAATGGCGGAATTTACCAATGGCGAGATGGCAGAAGAAATTGGGATACCACTACCGCTGTTTTTGATTACGGGCCACAGGACAATCAAGAAAAAGGATTTCAGGTTGTATTTACTTCTAGAATGCATAACGGTGATGAAAAACCAGCTGAAATCTATTACTCTAATGGAGGAGAACTTAATCTTATCACAAATACAGTATCTCCAAATGGCGGATTATCAGAAAAACATGCCGCTGCAATGCAAATGAAAGCCAACCTACTTCCCAATATAAAACTTGCAGAATTAGTAAAAGTAGATGCTGCTGCAAATGCTGGTGCAGATGATTTAGTAAGTAACCATATGCGAAATTGGATGGAGTGCATAAGAAGCAGGGAACAAACACATGCTCCTGTAGAGGCTGGATATTATCATTCTATAGCAAATATTATGACAAATGCGTCTGTTAGGACTGGATACAAAGCTACTTTTAATGAAGCTACGCAAGAGGTTATGGTAAACGGTAAAGTATTTGAATATTAGTTTATAATACTTTTTCCAAAATTTTTACAAAAGCCTTCAATGATATCATTTGAAGGCTTTTTTTATTGGAACTTCATTCTAATATTCAATTAGATTGAAGTTATTAACTGCTATCTCCTATTAAATCTACTGCTGATAAACCTAATGTTTTACATCAAATAGCCTATAACATAATTAGTTTTAGTTCAATTTTTAAAACAATTAACACTTCCATATAGGTATCTATTTCAAATAGAACTTTCCTGTAAATAATTTTACGTCAGCTATCACCATGATTATTAATTAATTATGGATTCTAACTATGCGTTTCAAAATTACAGGAATAATTTAATGCAAAACATCACTTTTTTAACTGTTATACATCACTTCCTATTCAAACAGCCACCCATACATTTGACTCATCATTTAAACATAGTATTAAAAAATAAAAAATGAAATCTTTATTAAATCCTATTAAAACAACGTTAAATATCAAAAAGGAAATAGCTGTAGCTTTCTTTTTCATATTGGCTTTTACTGCATTTAATTTAAGTGCACAAACTAGCTATCAGTCAATTCCTGCAAATTCATCTATTAAGGTATCTGGTTCCTCTAATTTACATGACTGGACAATGAAAGATGAGGTTTTAACTGCCGCATCAGCCTTTATTTTTAAGGATGGAAAATTAAGCGACATGACTGCTCTTAGCTTTTCTACCAAGGTAGTTAACTTAAAAAGCGACGAAGATTTGCTAAACAGTAGAGCTTATAAAGCCTTAAACACTGAAAAATATAGTACTATTAATTTCAAGCTGACTTCTGCCACGGTTACTCCTTTAGCAAATGGACACTTTACTATTAAAGCTATCGGAAAATTACAAATCTCTGGGGCTACTAAAGATGTTGTCCTTTATGCAGATGCGATACAAAACAGTGATAAAACAATCAGCTGTAATGGATCTGAAAAACTAAAAATGAGCGAGTATGGCGTGAAACCTCCTACGTTTATGTTGGGTGCTTTAAAAGTAACAGATGAAGTAACCATCAATTACAACTTAAAATTTAAAAATTAAATCTTAAACCTTATCAATATAATAATAAACATCATGAAAACAATTACTAACTTTATTAGAACAGCAACAGCAGTTGCCCTTTTAATTAGCCCAATGCTGTCTCTTGGTCAAGATACCACCAGAGTAGAAGATGGCGTTAAAACAAGGATTTCTAATCTACGTCCTTACGATCAATCAGGAATAAATGTATTTGAAGCACCAAAAGAAATGAATGCTCCTTTTGATGGTTTAAAGGTAAGATTTGGAGCAGGTTTTACACAATCTTTCCAAAATCTTAAACACGAGAACACATTTACAATTCCAGCAAATGAATTGTATAAAATGACTCCTGGTTTTAATACAGCCAATGCCAATTTATATATGGATGTGCAGCTTGCTGATGGTATCCGTTTAAACTTAACCAGTTATTTATCTTCTCGTCACCATAATGAAACTTGGGTAAAAGGTGGTTATATCCAGTTTGATAAACTTCCTTTTAAAGGAGATATATGGGATATGATTATGAGTTTTACCACTGTTAAAATCGGACATATGGAAATTAACTATGGTGATCAACATTTCAGACGTTCTGATGGTGGTGGAACTATTTATAATCCATTTGTTGAAAATTACATTATGGATCAGTTTGCTACAGAAATTGGTGGAGAGGTATATGTGAGATTAAACAGTTTAACTGGTATGATTGGAGTTTCTAACGGAATGATCAAAGGAAACATAGCTGAACTTGTACCAACTACACAAGACGCAAACATCCATAAATCTCCTTCATTTTATTTTAAAGGCGCATTTGATAAAAAATTGGGTGACGATTTAAGATTAAGGTTAGCTGCATCTTATTATACAAATAACAGCTCTGGAGGAAATACCTTATTTGGCGGAGACCGTACAGGATCTAATTACTTTTTAGCAATGGAAAAAATTGGAGCCACTACTGATGCGAATGCTTTTTCAGGACGTTTTAACCCTGGTTTCTCTAAAGAAATTCATGCTGCACAATTAAATGCATTTGTAAAAGCATCTGGTTTTGAATTATTCGGAACTTATGAATTTTCTAATGGCAGAAGTAAAACAGAAACAGATAACAGAGATGCTAACCAATATGCAATAGAAGGTGTTTATCGTTTTGGAGCCAAAGAAAAATTATTTGTAGGCGCAAGATATAATAAAGTTGATGCAAGATTAACCGGAATGACTACTGACGTTTCTGTAGATAGAACTTCTTTCTCTGCAGGTTGGTTTTTAACTCGTAATGTTTTATTAAAAGCAGAATATACAGATCAAAACTATAACGATTTCTTAGCTAGTGATTATAGAAATAATGGTAAATTCCATGGATATGTGGTTCAAGCTGTTGTAGGATTTTAAATTTTTCAGTTTTATTTTAAGTCAGGTTGAGCAATTCAACCTGACTTTTTTAATTCTTCATCATTTACATCATGAAAACTAAAAGCCTTTTTTGTTCACTCCTGTTATTTAGTTCAATGATAGGAGTTTTGTTTCTCTCTTTTAAAAGTCAAGTTTCAAATTCTACTAAATGGGTTATCAATAAAAGTGGCTATTTACAGGTTAAGGGCACTACAACTATAAATACTTTTACTTGTGTAATACCAAATTACAACCGTCCTGATACCATTATCCTTTTAAATAATAAGAGTTTTATAAAGTTGAGAGGAGAAATTTCTTTGAGTGTAAACGCTTTTGATTGCCACAATGTAATGATGACTGCACAACTCCGTAAAACTTTAAAAGCTGCGCAATATCCTAATATTAAAATTCGATTTATTAGCTTAAATGAATTGCCAGATTTAAATGGACAAAGAAAACGTGTAAAAGGATGCGTTGAAATTGTTTTGGCCAATGTAACAAAACGTTGTGACATTGATTATCAAATTTCCCAGGATGAACAAAATTATATTCATTTAACAGGAACCCACAATGTAAATTTTTCGGATTTTAAACTTACGCCTCCAACCAAATTAGGCGGAATGATTAAAACAGATGACCAATTAGGAATCGAGTTTCAATTGCAGTTTAAGGAAATCTAACGTCCGATATTATTTGATTAGTCAAATCCTTAAGCTTCCCTAAACAGCCTGATTAACTTACGATTCTTTAAAACTGATGTAGAATTTGGTCTCAATACAAGAACTTGATATTATAATATTTACAAAATTTCCAAGCATTTCTTCTGAGTTATAACCATACTCATTTATCCAATTGTAATGACGATAAAGATTTAGAATATTAGGAATATCTAATCCCCAATATTAGAATCAGAATAATCATTTAGCAATTTTTAAATACCAACTGGCTTATAAGGATAAATTAGATATACTCTATTACTATCATCTAATATATAATTAGCGATTTAATAGGTCTAATCATTAAATGTATTTAGTTATTATAGCAATAATAAGCGAAAAAATAGTTATTGCACAAAGTTTTAATGAAGCGTTTTTCATCTCCTAAATAATGATAATTAAACCTATTTCAGATTAAATCAAGAGTGTTTTAATGGGGATTGATGCAGTTTAAGGATTCAATTTTGCAAATAAAATACCTGCAACTACAGCCTGAAAAAAACCATATACCAACCAACTTAAAACCATTGTTACAGTTACGTCTAATGCAGAAAAAGTAATCCACATTACAGGTATTAAAGATACTATGGCGTATACAAAGCCAAATTCTAAACCACGGACAATGAAATTACCTTTAAACATCCCTTTAAAACGTTCCCAAAACCAAGCTAAAGCCAAACTCAAAACAAAAGCATGTAAATAGAATAATATATCCCTGCTCCCATCAGAATTGAATAAGGGATTACTGTAGGATGTGAAAAAATCCGGAAAGAACCGGATAGCCATAAATAAAGAACCATATCCTAAAACAAACAATAAAGAACCTACTGCAAGTCCGGATAGTAATATTTTTTTCATTTTTATTAATTTTTAAATGCTTAGATATTCAGTTTTATTTAGAAACATCACTTTCAAACCCTATTATTTCTTTTGAGATATGAAAAATTTCTTTTTTGATATGTTTAAAATTTCGGTTTAAATCTTTCATTTCTTCAACTATCCTATTGCTTTCCAGCTTAAAAAAATAAAAATCGTGATTATTGATGTCTTTAATTTTTACATGCAAATTTTCCTGATGTAGCAATGCATCACGAGAAACGTTAGATTTTATCAATGCTAATTGGGATAATCTGTCATGAATCATTTGACTTTTATTAATATGCTCATGCTTTAATTCATGCATAAAATATTTATTAATCAAACCTTTTAAAAACCTTACTTCATCATCAAAAAAAATCAATTCTGTAATGTGGCGTTTGTTTAGTTTGTAAAGCTTTTCTAGCTCAGTTTCTGATGGAAATTCTTCTTTAATATTCATTTAAATTTAGATTAAGCTTGTCTATTATTGCTCGGTGTTTGATGTTTAGTTTGAGATAGATATTCTGTATAGGTGTAAGGATAAATCAACAATGGAATTTGGGAATAATTAGCCATTTGCTTGCTTACACTGTTATGAAAAATACTTTCGGGGAAATGATATTTTTTATGAACAAGAACCATCACGTCGGTATTTTGATTAATATTCTCGTCACATAAGGATTGTACTATGCTTTTACCTTTAATATTTTTAAAGTTGATATTATTGTAAAGTTCCACATCCTCAAAAACCTCATTATTAAGCTCCTTTTCTTTAACAGTATAGGAAGAAACATGGGCTATGGTTAACTCTGAAATAAAAATTGTAGCCAACATACTTATTGATTTTACAACAGCAGTATCAATTGATCTTAAATCCGTAGCATAAGTTATTTTTTTTACTGATTTAAATTCTAAACCATCAGGAATAATCAAAACTGGGCAAATTACTTTATCTAATAAATCATGGGTATCACTGCCAAAAAACAAACGACTCACTTTTCCAGATTTGGGACCACTCATTACCACTAAACTTATGGCTTTTTGAACTACCATTTCACTAACCAAATCTGCTACAGCGCCAAAGCAATTACTATAACTTATTTCTGGATTAAAATCATCAATATTATTGGTATTATACTTAGATTTAAGTTCTAAAGAAAGTGCTTTAAGCAAATTTGAACTTTCATCTTCAAGATTAACAAAATCTGAAGACCAGGGAATTTGTGAGGCAATAGCGTTTTTCTCAGGTATTCCAAACGCATTAAATAAATGAATATTAGCCTTAATTTTTTGTCCAAACTGATAGGCATAAGATGCTGCGTTATTTGCCTGTAAAGAAAAATCTGTTAACAAGATGATTGTTTTCATTGCCCTAATGATTTTTACTAAAATCCGAAAAAGGATGGGCTAGAAAAATGATAATCATCATAATAAATATGATATATATTCTTAAATGGATAATAAGTTTGATTTGCAGGTTTAAACTCCATTATATTTCAATTTTACTATAGTTTTTCAATCAGTTTGCCATCACATATATTTGCATCATTAAAAAAATTATTTCTGATGCAACCTTTTATGTAAAATCATCATCTTGCATACAGAACCTTATATGAATTTGAAACACAAATACGCTTTAGAAGATATTGTTAAAGGATGCCAAGCTGGAGAACGGAAGTTTCAGGAAATGCTTTACAATACCAGTTCCAGCAAAATGCTGGGAATATGCATGCGTTATGCCAAAGATAATTTTGAAGCTGAGGATATGATGCAGACCGGTTTTATAAAAGTATTTAAAAAAATTAATGATTATCGTGGCGAGGGATCTTTTGAAGGATGGATGAGGAGGATTATGGTGCATACTTCTATAGAGTTTTATCGTAAAAATTTACGCAGTTTAAACGTTGTAAATATCGATGAAACACATGAACAAGCTGCTTCTTCTAATTTTGACATGAGCAGTTTGAATGTAAAGGATTTAATGCGTTTGATACAGAATTTAAGCACAGGTTATAGAATGGTATTTAATATGTATGCAATAGAAGGTTACTCGCATAAAGAAATTGGAGAGCAATTGGGCATTACAGAAGGAGCAAGTAAATCGCAATTATCTAGGGCCAGAGCGATATTAAGGGAACAAGTTTTAAAATTGGAAGGATATAAAAATGAAGCCAATGTTGGATAAAGATTTTGATCAATTATTCAAATCTTCTTTTGAGGATTTTGAAGTGCAACCAGCGGCAAATAGCTGGGATAAAATAACTGATGGTTTAGATAGAAAACCAAAGCGCAAAAATTTTGGAATATTTTGGATGGCAGCCGCAAGTGTGGTAGTTGTTTTAGGTATTGGAATTGGATTATATACCAAACCTACGGAAGTAATTAAGCTACGAGGAAATACCGAGGAAGTTTTAAGCCAAGCCGCTAAAGAACAAAATAATGATGTAGAAAATGTTGATGTAGAAAACACAAAAAGCGAAACTGATAATAACACTAAAAACAATAGTTTATTAGCTAATAATCAATCTACTAAAAAAATAAATAAAAATAATTTAGAGACCCATGCAACCATTAGCAATACTAGCAACGTCTCATTAACAAAAGATACTGAAAATGAACTGTCGCGAATAGTTGCAACAAAGCCGATAAGGACAAAAACAGTAACAGAGCGAATTTTAGAAGAAGAGGCCTCTAAAAATTTAGATGATTCTAAGATTAAAACTCAAACTCTTTTAGCACAAAACACCATTGATGAAAACCTGGAGGAAGATGGATACCAATCTAACAGGAGACAAAAAATAAAATCAGTGGGAGATTTGGTCAACTTTGTGGTAGCTAAAGTTGACAAGCGAGAAGAAAAAATAATAAAAGTGAGCAAGACAGATGAAAGTGATAATGAGATTACTGGAATTAACCTGGGCTTGTTCCGATTTAGAAAAATAGATTAAACATTAAAATTAAAAGAAAGATGAAAAAAATATACTTATTTGTAATTGCACTACTAATTGTAGGCACTACTCAGGCTCAAGAACAAGACACCATCAAAATATTAAAAAAAGGAACTAAAACCTCCATGATTATTGATTCTAATGGTGTAAGCATTACTGTTGGCAAAGCCGATTCAGTTAAAAAAGTGAAAAAGGTGATTAAATATCCTCATGCTACATTTGGTTTAACGTTTGAGCATTTTGATATAGGATTAGGAAAATATCATACAGGATCTGATTTTTCTGCTCCAGCAGGCTATCCATTTTTAGAAAACAGAGCATGGAAAACTTTAAATGTTGGTTTTGATTTATTACAATTTGGAGTAAGATTTAACCCAAATTTTAAACTGATGTTAGAAGCTGGATTAGATTGGAACTTGATTAGATTAGTTCAAAATGTAACTATCCAACCTAACCAACCTACACTAACGGCTACTAATGATGCAATCAATTATGATAAAAACAGGTTTTCTAACCAATATTTGAGAATACCCTTATATTTTGAATATCGTACGCCACAAGGTGAAAAAGGAAAAAGATTTTCTATAGTTGGCGGTCCAGAAGTTGGATTTTTATTAAATGGTAAAGTGAAACAAAAAAGTAGCGAAAATGGAAAAGAAAAATTTAAAGATGATTACAATTTTGAACCTTTCCGTTACGGAGCTAACATAAGAGTGGGTTATGGCGGAGCCGGATTATTCTTTAAATATTATATGAACGATGTTTTTGCTAAAAACCAAGGTCCTGCAGATTATAAAAACCTTAATTTTGGATTAACATTTGGATTCTAACATTAATAATAAATTACTCATAAAACCCTCGTTTTTAATTAAGCGAGGGTTTTTTTGTGATCATTATCGAAAGCTTAATTTCTTTTCCAGATGTGAGGATCACAATTCATTTTGGGATTAAATCTTATAACAAATCATTTCATCCTCTCTTAAACAATTATCAACTCCATCTTAATTTTTTTATCTTTACGCCCCGCTAAAAAATTAGAAGAATGCCCTTATTACAATTAAATAATGTAAGTAGAAATTTTCAAGAAGGAATACCTTCTGGTGTTTCGGGTATTAATCTAAATATTGAAACTGGCGAAATTGTAACCATCATCGGCGAAAGCGGAAGTGGAAAAACCACACTATTAAAACTGATTTACGGCTATCTTATTCCTCAAAAAGGAGAGGTACTTTATAACGGAATAAAAATTAAAGGGCCGACAGAAAAATTGATTCCGGGGCATGATGAGATGAAAATGGTAACCCAAGAACTTACCTTAAATCTTTATGCCAAAGTTTTCGATAATATTGCTTCCCAATTATCTAATACAGATTTACAGGCCAAAAGTCAGCTAACCTTGCAAACCATGGAATTTCTTAGGATTGACCATTTGGCCGAGAAAAAAATTGTAGAATTAAGTGGTGGCGAACAACAAAGGGTAGCAATTGCAAAAGCGGTGATAACAGAACCAAAAGTTCTATTATTAGATGAGCCATTTAGCCAAATAGATAGCGTTCTAAAAAAACAATTACGAGATGATATTGAGCGTTTATCTAAATTTTTAAAGATTACAATCATCATGGTTTCCCATGATCCAACTGATGGTTTAGCACTTTCAGACCAATTATTGATTGTAAAAGATGGTAAAATATTAAGGCAAGGTAAACCCCAAGATTTATATTTTGATCCTCAATTTGCATATGTAGCCAAAATTTTAGGAAGAGCAAATTTGCTAAAAAACCTAAGTTTTTTACCTCAACAGAACATTACTTATGCTGTTTATCCTCATCAAATAAAATTAAATCCTTACCAAGGTGTAGCAGAAGGCGCTGTAAAATCAATTCATTTTAGTGGTGCTTACCAAGAAGTAGAATTGGTAATAGAAAGTAAAGTAATTTTAGTTCACGACCATCAATTTTTGAATTTAAGAACTGGGGATATTGTTTATTTTGATGTGGATAATTTTCAAGAATTAGCTGATTAAGAATAATTTTGAAGTTGTTAACTAAATTATTGGGATTGGCTTTTGCGTTAACGATTGAAGCGGCATCCTTTTTTCTTTTCCTGAAAAAAGATATAGTGTAAAGCGTGTAAAACGCCCTTATAATATTAATAATCTAATAATTAACACAACTTTACATTAACTATGATAAAGGAAAATAAAACTATTTACCTTTTCAAAATCAAATATCCTTTATTCAATTTTCTCTTATTATTTTCATCAGTATAAATGATATAATAATAAACCCCGTCTACCAATTCTTTATTAGAATTTGTTAAAATACCTACGTTTGCAACACCTCTAAAAGAATTTCCTTTGTTATCATATCCTTTTGTACGATAGACTTCATTTCCCCATCTATTAAATATAATGACCTCATTATTTGGGTATTTAGAAATATTATATATGATAAAAGTCTCGTTTCCGTTGCCATCTCCATTTGGCGAAACCAATGGATCTGGATTAATATCTGGATTTTCTTCTGGACCTAAAGGTTTAATTTCTGGATATATATCCGTAATAGCTACTACAGAACCGTTTCCTATAAGTACATAACTAGATTGGTCTGTATTGCTAATTATCGCGTTTACAGATTCGTTATCATCTTTAACATCATCTAAAATAGCACTGATTTTAAATTTTTGGGTAGTGGTAGTTTTACCAGCCGGGATATTGATTGTATTATAATCTCCAGTTAATTTATAATCAGAATTTAAGGTTGCAGTTCCATTAAAGCTTAACGAAACATTTACATCCTCTAATAGAGATTCTGTTAAAACAGCTGTAATATCAATATTTTCACCTTCTTTAATTATACCAGTTGCTGGTGTAAGGTTTACAGTAACAATTGGTTGTATAATTAAAGTTACCAAAGCATCGTCGCATAAATTAAATGGATCACAAGTTCTATAATTGAAAGTATCTATCCCTTTAAACCCTACATTTGGTTGATAAACAAAAGTACCGTTTGTGTTAAAAGTTAAAGTTCCGTTTTTAGGTTGTGAAATAGCTGTGAAAACCAGTACATCACCATCCGGATCACTATCGTTATTAATAACAGTTTGAGAAATTTGCTTGTTTTTTTCTAAGTAAAATTTATCATCTAACGCAATTGGTGGGTCGTTAACAGGTGAAATCGTAATTGTTGCTACCGCTTGGTCACATAAACCTTCAGGGTCGCAAACCTGATAATTAAAAGTTATAACACCATTGAAATTTAATTCCGGAACGTAATTAAAAGTACCATCTGCATTAAATGTTAGTTTACCATTTATGGGAGGCGTAACCAAAGTAAAGGTCAACTTTTCGTTTTCAGGATCACTATCATTTGGAGCAACTGATGCAGTAACGGGAATATCTTCGTTGGTAAGATAAAAATCATTGTTAGCTTTTGGAGGATCATTAACAGCTTCAACTACAATGGTTACAATGGCCAAGTTTGAGCTTAAATCCCCATCGGTTGCTTTGTAAACAAAATTTTCGGTTCCGTAAAAATTCTTTTTTGGAGTGTATGTGAAAGAACCATTATCATTTAAATTAACAATTCCGTTTACAGTGTTAAAAGTGGTTTTTGCATTTAAAACAGTTCCATCCTGCATTACAGGGTCTTTTGCTGATGATAAGGATATTTTAATAAAGTCATCATCCGGGTCAGCATCATTAACAATTATTCCGGGTGTTATAATAGTTATTGGAGTATCCTCTTTCGTTTTGTAAAAATCATTATCGGCATTTGGGGCACAATTTCCAGGTAAAACTTCTGCAACTATTTGTAAAGAACAATTATTAGCATCAATAATATTTACAGAATATTTCCCTGCATTAACATTAATTAAAGTATTATTTTCTCCTCTATTTTTACCGTTCCAAATAAACTGATACGGTTTTGTACCACCATCTACCTCTAACAAAACAGCTCCATCCGGAGAATATTTACAAGTAGTATTTTTAACGTTTATTTTGGCGGCAATTGGCTGGGGCTGTACAATAATTACGGTCTTAGAAATACTACAACCATAAATATCTTTAGCGGTATAAGTGTAATTTCCGGCAATCAAATTATCTATATAATCACCTGTTTTCCCGTTAGACCAACTGATTTGATAAGGAGACTGACCACCTTCTAAACTTAGTTTTATATTACCTTTTTCGCCATAACAAAGAATTTTAGTGATACTTTCTATAACCTTAAATAGTTTTAATGGAGTAATATTTACTTCAATAGATTGACTACAACCGTTTTTATCAATAACTGTAAGTTCATAAGTTCCCGATTCTATGTTATTTAAATTTGGGATGGTTTCGCCTGTGTTCCATTTATATTGATAAGGAGCGGTGCCACCAGAAACCTGAACATTAATCTTTCCGTTTTTTTCTCCAAAACAAATATTATTTTGATGATTTTCTGTAATTATTAAAGGAGAAATAGGTTCTGATAATTTAATTGTTTTAGAAATATTACATCCATTTGCATCAGTAACTATTACAGAGTAATCTCCCTTTTTTAAATTTGATAAATCTTCAGTTGTAGCGCCGTTGCTCCAATTAAAAGTATATGGAAGTTTTCCTCCGCTAATGCTAATATTAATTGACCCAGTTTCACTTCCAAAGCAATTTATATCTTGATGAATTTCTGATATGGAAAGTTTTGTTGGCTCGGTTATGTTGATCTGGTTTGGCATAGAGAAAGTACAACCGTTCACATCTTTTACTGTGAAAGTGTAGTTGCCAGCTGTCAAATTATTAAAAATATTTGAAGCTTGAAAAGTGATTCCATCTTTGGAATATAGATAAACTCCTGTTCCACCCGTTGCTGTCAAGGTTACTTTTGATGTTCCGCCATTGCAAAGGATATCCGTTTTAGTGGATGATAATGTTAATGCTGTTGGCTCTGAAATAATAATCTGACTTAGTGTAGAGAAAGTACAACCATTCACATCTTTTACTGTGAAAGTGTAGTTGCCAGCTGTCAGATTATTAAAAATATTTGAAGCTTGAAAAGTGATTCCATCCTTGCTGTACTGATAAACTCCACTTCCACCTGTTGCAATTAATGTTACCGTTGATGTTCCTCCATTACAAAGAATATCAGTTTTACTTGCTGATAATGGTAATGCTGTTGGCTCTGAAATAATAATCTGACTTGGTGTGGAAAAAACACATCCGTTCGCATCTTTTACTGTTAAAGTGTAGTTGCCAGCAGACAATCCTGAGAAAATATTCGAAGCTTGAAAAGCGATTCCATCTTTGGAATATTGATAAATTCCTATTCCTCCCGTTGCCGTTAAGGTTACTGTTGATGTTCCGCCATTGCAAAGAATATCCGTTTTTGTTGAGGATAAATCTAGTTGTGTTGGCTCTGAAATAATGATCTGACTTGGTGTAGAGAATGTACATCCGTTCGCATCTTTTACCGTGAAAGTATAATTTCCTGCACTTAATCCCGAAAAAATATTTGAGACCTGAAAAGCGATTCCATCTTTGGAATATTGATAAATTCCTATTCCTCCCGTTGCCGTTGAGGTTACTGTTGATGTTCCGCCATTGCAAAGAATATCGGTTTTACTTGATGATAGATCTAGTTTTGTTGGTTCTGCAATTGTAACTTGACTTGGAGTTGAGAAAGTACAATTATTAGCATCTTTTACCGTGAAGATATAATTGCCGGCAATTAATTCTGAGAAAATATTTGAACCTTGAAATGATATTCCATCTTTGGAATATTGATAAATTCCTGTTCCTCCTGTTGCTGTTAAAGTTACAATCGATGTCCCGCCATTGCAAAGGATATCTGTTTTTGATGTTGATAAATCTAGTTTTGTTGGTTCTGAAATAATAATCTGACTTGGTGTAGTGAATGTACAACCATTCGCGTCTTTTACCGTGAAGTTGTAATTGCCCGCTGTCAGATTGTTAAAAATGTTTGAAGCTTGAAAAGCGATTCCATCTTTACTATATTGATAAACTCCAGTTCCACCTGTGCCAGTTAAAGTTACTGTTGATGTTCCGCCATTGCAAAGAATATCAGTTTTTGTTAATGATAATCCTAATTGAGTTGGCTCTGAAATAATAATCTGACTTGGTGTAGAAAATGTACAATTGTTAGCATCTTTTACCGTGAAAGTGTAGTTGCCCGCAATTAATCCTGAGAAAATATTTGAACCTTGAAATACTATTCCATCTTTGCTATATTGATAAATCCCAGTTCCACCTGTGCCAGTTAAAGTTACAGTCGATGTTCCGCCATTGCAAAGAATATCCGTTTTACTTGCTGATAATGTTAATGCTGTTGGCTCTGAAATTGTGATTTGACTTGGTGTAGAAAAAGTACAACCGTTTGCATCTTTTACCGTGAAGCTGTAGTTGCCGGCAATTAATCCTGAGAAAATATTAGATGTCTGAAAAGCGATTCCATCTTTACTATATTGATAAACTCCAGTTCCACCACTTGCCATCAAAGTTACAGTCGATGTTCCGCCATTGCAAAGAATATCCGTTTTACTTGCTGATAATATTAATGCTGTTGGCTCTGAAATTGTGATTTGACTTGGTGTGGAATAAGTACAACCGTTCGCATCTTTCACCGTGAAAGTGTAGTTGCCTGCAATTAATGCTGAGAAAATATTTGAGGCTTGAAAAGCGATTCCATCTTTGCTGTATTGATAAACTCCAGTTCCGCCGGTTGCCGTTAGTGTTACTGTAGATGTTCCACCATTACAAAGGATATCCGTTTTTGATGTTGATAAATCTAGTTTTGTTGGTTCTGAAATAATAATCTGACTTGGTGTAGAAAAAGTACAACCGTTCGCATCTTTTACCGTGAAGCTGTAGTTTCCAGCAGCCAGATTATTGAAAATATTCGAAGCTTGAAAAGCGATTCCATCTTTTGAATACTGATAAATTCCCGTTCCGCCTGTCGCCGTCAAGGTTAGAGTTGATGTTCCGCCATTGCAAATTATATCGGTTTTAGTGGATGATAAAGTTAATGCTGTTGGTTCTAAAATAATAATCTGACTTGGTGTAGAGAATGTACAACCGTTCGCATCTTTTACGGTAAACGTATAATTGCCAGCAATTAATCCTGAGAAAATATTTGAGGTCTGAAAAGCGATTCCGTCCTTGCTATATTGATAAATTCCTGTTCCACCTGTGGCAGTTAAGGTTACCGTTGATGTTCCGCCATTGCAAAGAATATCGGTTTTAGTAGATGATAAAGTTAATGCTGTTGGTTCCGAAACAATAATCTGATTTGGTGTAGAAAATGTACAATTGTTAGCATCTTTAACCGAGAATGTATAATTGCCAGCAGACAATCCTGAGAAAATATTCGAACCTTGAAAAGTGATTCCGTCCTTGCTATATTGATAAATTCCTGTTCCCCCCGTTGCCGTTAAGGTTACTGTTGATGTTTCGCCATTGCAAAGAATATCCGTTTTACTTATTGATAATGTTAATACATTGGGTTCTGAAATTGTGATTTGACTTGGTGTCGAGAAGGTACAACCGTTTGCATCTTTTACCGTGAAAGTGTAATTTCCTGCACTTAATCCCGAGAAAATATTTGAGGCCTGAAAAGCGATTCCGTCCTTGCTATATTGATAAATTCCTGTTCCACCCGTTGCCGTTAAGGTTACTGTTGATGTTTCGCCATTGCAAAGAATATCCGTTTTTGTTGAGGATAAATCTAGTTGTGTTGGCTCTGTTATATTGAGTTGACTTGGCGTCGAGAATGTACAACCGTTCGCATCCTTAACGGTAAAAGTGTAATTTCCAGAAATTAATCCTGAGAAAATATTTGATGCCTGAAAAGCGATTCCATCTTTTGAATACTGATAAATTCCTGTTCCGCCTGTCGCCGTTAATGTTACATTCGATGTTCCTCCATTGCAAAGAATATCGGTTTTGCTTGTTAATAAATCTAGTTTTGTAGGCTCTGCAATTGTAACTTGACTTGGTGTAGTGAATGTACAACCGTTCTCATCTTTTACAGCGAAAGTGTAGTTGCCGGCAATTAATCCTGAGAAAATATTTGATGTCTGAAATGCTATTCCGTCTTTACTATATTGATAAACTCCAGTTCCACCTGTGGCAGTTAAGGTTACAGTCGATGTTCCGCCATTGCAGAGGATATCTGTCTTACTTGTTGATAGATCCAGTTTTGTTGGTTCTATTATCATGATCTGACCTGATGTTGAATAAGTACAATCGTTCGCATCCTTTACTGTGAAGGTATAATCACCTGCAATTAATCCTGAGAAAATATTTGATGTTTGAAAAGCGATTCCATCTTTGGAATACTGATAAACTCCTGTTCCACCTGTTGCTGTTAAGATTACCGTTGAGGTGCCTCCGTTGCAGAGAATATCTGTTTTTGATATTGATAAATCTAGTTTTGTAGGCTCTGAAATTATGATCTGACTTGGTGTAGAGAATGTACAATTGTTAGCATCTTTAACCGAGAATGTATAATTGCCTGCAATTAATCCTGAGAAAATATTTGAGGCCTGAAAAGCGATTCCATCTTTGGAATATTGATAAATTCCTGTTCCACCCGTTGCCGTTAAGGTTACTGTTGATGTTTCTCCATTACAAAGAATATCCGTTTTACTTGCTGATAATGTTAATGCTGTTGGCTCTGAAATTGTGATTTGACTTGGTGTGGAATAAGTACAACCGTTCGCATCCTTTATTGTGAATGTATAATCACCTGCAATTAATCCTGAGAAAATATTTGAACCTTGAAATGATATTCCATCTTTGCTATATTGATAAATCCCAGTTCCACCTGTGGCAGTTAAAGTTACTGTTGATGTTCCACCATTGCAAAGGATATCCGTTTTACTTGCTGATAATGTTAATACAGTGGGTTCTGAAATTGTGATTTGACTTGGTGTAGAAAAAGTACAACCATTCGCATCTTTTACTGTAAAAGTATAATTACCGGCAACTAATCCTGAGAAAATATTTGATGTTTGAAAAGCGATTCCATCTTTAGAATACTGATAAATTCCTGTTCCACCTGTTGCCGTTAATGTTACTATTGATGTTCCGCCATTGCAAATTATATCTGTTTTTGTTGTTGATAAACCTAGTTTTGTAGGCTCGTCTATAATAATTTGACTTGGCGTGGAGAATGAGCAATCGTTCGCATCTTTTACGGTAAATGTGTAATTGCCAGCAGACAATCCTGAGAAAATATTTGAACCTTGGAAAGCAATCCCATTCTTGCTGTATTGATAAATTCCAGTTCCGCCGGTTGCAGATAAGGTTACAGTTGATGTTCCGCCATTGCAAAGAATATCCGTTTTTGATGATGTTAAATCTAGTTTTGTAGGCTCTGAAATTGTGATCTGACTTGATGTAGAAAAAGTACAACCGTTTGCATCTTTTACCGTGAAGGTATAATCTCCAGCAGTTAGGTTATTGAAAATATTCGAAGCTTGAAAAGCGATTCCATCTTTGGAATATTGATAAATTCCTGTTCCACCCGTTGCCGTTAAAGTTACTGTTGATGTTCCGCCATTGCAAATGATATCGGTTTTAGATGTTGATAAATCTAGTTTTGTAGGCTCGTTTATAATAATTTGACTTGGCGTGGAGAATGAGCAATCGTACGCATCTTTTACGGTGAATGTGTAATCTCCAGCTGTCAGATTATTGAAAATATTCGAAGCTTGAAAAGCGATTCCATCTTTAGAATACTGATAAATTCCTGTTCCACCTGTGGCTGTTAAGGTTACTGTTGATGTTCCGCCATTGCAAAGAATATCGGTTTTTGTTGTTGATAAACCTAATTGAGTTGGTTCTGAAATTGTGATCTGACCTGGTGTTGAATAAGTACAATCGTTCGCATCCTTTACTGTGAAGGTATAATCACCTGCAATTAATCCTGAGAAAATATTTGATGTTTGAAAAGCGATTCCATCTTTAGAATACTGATAAATTCCTGTTCCACCTGTGGCTGTTAAGGTTACCGTTGATGTCCCACCATTACAAATGATGATATTATGGCTTTCTGTAAGATTTAATGCCGTTGGTTCAATAATTATAAAATCTAAAGAAACTTCGCAACCTAATCCATCTTTACCTATTACATTATAAATTCCAGCTGGTAAGTTTGTCTGATTTTGATCATGTGAACCATTACTCCAGGTATAGCTATAAGGCGCTTTCCCTCCCGTAGAAATTAAAGTGATTGAACCTAAAGAAGATCCATTGCAAATGTTATTAATCTGATTCCCATTTAATGTAAATGGAGTTAATGGTAAAATATCTACAGAAAGTTGTTTTTGGCAACTATTATCATCTGTAACTGTAACAGTGTAATGTCCTGGAGGTAAACTACTAATGTCTTCTACCACAGCATAACTTGTCCCATCTTTAACCCAATTATATGTATAGGGAGAAGTTCCACCACTAACTGTTAAGTCTATTGCACCTATAGAATTATCATTACAAGAGTTATCAATATGAGTTTCTGAAAGGGACAGAATTGGAGGTTGGGTGATATCGAAATTTTTAATGTTATCACATCCGTTAGCATCAACAATTTTTAATCTATAATTCCCAGCTGTCAGGTTATTATAAACTAATGGTGTACCGGTTATATTAATTGGATTTATAGGAGTAGCTGTATTGAAGCTTCCCTCATTAAAAGAATAAGAAACCTGATAGGGAGCGGCAGCACCTGATAATAACGTAATTTTTACAGTACCATTATTTGCACCGTTGCAGGTAACATTTGTTGTGGGATAGGAAATATTTAAGTTGGAAGTTATTGAAATACCATCTATAAAAGTTCCACAAGATGGGTTTGGCGAACCTGCATCAGTTATCTTTATAATTATTGAGGTTGTACCAGAAAGTGTATTAAAAGGAATATTGCCTATCGCCGGAGAGTTACTAGCTATAAATTCTGCTTGTGGTACAATAACCGCATTTGTATTGGCATCTAAAATTTCAATAAAAGATTTTGAGGCTGAAGGACTCCCACAAGCATCCCAATTTCTATAATTAAAAGTTAAAGTGTAAGCTGTTAATGGTTCTATTGAAATGATAGTTTGTTGAAGAGAGAATTTTTCACCTGTCTTGTTCTTAATAATTGCTCCCTTTATTCCGGTTTGATTCACAATTTTAATTAAATCACCCGAAACTGTAGGTAACCATTTATCTAAAGTAGGATACTCTCCAGAGGTGTAAGTCTCAAATCCACCTCCTGTAACAGCATCACATAAACCCGTTATCGCAACTGCATTAATATAAACATCTTCAGCGGTTGATGTTACTAGATCTCCATTATAATTTGTCCCAACAACATCCGTAACTCCACCCGTTTCATAACTAGAATTGAATCCAACGAATTCATCTGTCGATCCTGTGATTTTCCTAAAAGGATTAATTTTGGTTCTAGTTGGATCTAGATAAGTAGCTTGAGCGCTTGCATGATAAACACCTGTTGGTGCATTTGCAGCAATATTTACAACGATAGTGATAACAACCTTATCGCCTGGAGAAATATTAAAATTTCCAAAACTCATTATCCCAGTAGCACCAATATGAGGTGTAGCATTTAGCGTTCCGGCAGCATCACCTGTTAAAGCGTAAGAAATGCTACTTACTTTAAAGCTAGATGGAAGATTAAACCAAGCTTCTACATTTCCCGCGTTCCCATTTGTGGGTTCATTTTGGATAGTTAAAGTGTAAGTAGCCGTAGTTCCTGCACTTCTTGCACCGGGGGCTCCGGGATGTAATTCTGTAAGGATGGTAGTAAGAATGGGATAGCAAATTGACCCACCACCTTGTAAATGAAGAGGTAAATCTGATGTAATAAAAGAACTTGTTTGTCCATCAGTACCATCTATGGCACCATGTGAAATACCAGCGCCATTATTTGCTTTTCCCGATATACCTTTTGAAACATCTCTAACAATTGTAGCAGATGGAATCTGAGTGTAGATAAAACCTCCTCCTCCTCCTCCTCCAGGACCGTGTTCGTTATTGTTATCCTTTAAAGTATTTCCTCCTCTTCCTCCTTTAGCTTCTAATGATAAATTTGCTGTTGGGCTGGCTGCTAAAGAACGTACAAAAATTGATCCCCCGGCTCCTCCTCCACCAGCTCCATCTGGTGCAGTACCATATACACCAGGTGCTCCATTTCCTCCATTTGATTTAATAACTCCAACTCCAACAATTTTCTCGACATTAATTAATACAATCCCTCCTCCTACTCCTCCTGTTACGCCTGAAAGTGCATCATTTGCATCTCCTCCTCCTCCGCCGCCGCCCATAATTAATCTAGAATAATCTATTGGGAGGAAACTTCCTGGACGTCCACCGCCAGTCTTTGGACTTACATCCCCATTAGCACCCTGCCACCCCATTCCTCCTAAACCTCCATATCCTCCATTACCACCACCGCCACCGCCAGCATTGTGATCATTCCCAGCTCCACCTCCGTTTGCCGGCGCACCTCTTCCATATGATCCAGATGGCAGCCCGTCCGATCCATTATCAACCTGATTAAATCCATCCCACATGTATCGAGGGGTACCACCAATTCCTTCACCTTTGCCTACAGATGTTGTAGATGAAGAAGGGCCTACATAAAATGTACTGTTATTAGCGTTAGATGCTGCTTTTGGGCCATAACCACCTCTAAAACCTCTTGCTGAAGCATCAACAATAAACCCATTAAATTGCATAGTTCCCGCAACATCGAAAGCAATTAAACCACCTACTGAACCGTTATAAGGTGGTGTAGTAATATTTGCTGTTAAAACTAAATTAGAGTATTGCGGAACTCTAATGACTTGAAATCTCTTTTGTCCTGCCGTTGGTGAGGCATTAGAATTTGTATAAGTATTTACACATCCCTTACCAGTTCCATCTCCTCTAAAATTTAGTATGCCACCAGTAATTGGCACATCGCTGGTTGCTACTACATATTCAAATTTTCCAGAATTATTTAGGCTGGTAAAACCAGTTCCTCCTAAATTATCAGGACCACTATTTGCTAATCCACTGCCATATAAATTGCTATTTAGGTAATTAAATGAGGCATCTTGCATTTGAATAATCAAAATTAAATCTCCAGATTTAATAGGTGTTATTCCATAACTCAAATTATAATTGGGATCATTTGGAGGAACTGCATTTAATACAATTGTTTTACTTCCTGCAATTAATGTGGCTGTTGTTGATAATGGGAAATATGTATTAACTGGCGGAACTGCATTCTGAGGACCATCTAATCCCGAAGTACCACAGATTTGAGAAAATGAAGCTGAATTTAAAAATATAAAACTTAAAAACAACAAGACTTTAATTAAGTCTTTCATTTTATTTAATGACTTAAATAATGATTTTTTTTCACTTTCAAGAGCATTAATCTTTCTTGTAAAAACAATCATTTATAAATTGAATAAGGTGTTTTTGAATGAGCTTAATTCTATTTTTTTACGGGAATACTATGGCTAAGTTACAAAATGTTAAAAACAAAAAAAGCCCAGCTAATACTGGGCTTTTATACTATTCATTTTAATTTTAATTTAAGATCACTCTATCAACAACATGTACAACACCATTAGTAGTTTGAACATCTGGTATTACCATGTTAACAGGCACTGAGTTTCCACTGCTTTTTATAGTTAGATAACCATTTGTGTATGCACCTAATGTTACCGATTTTCCATTTAAAGCTGTTATTGTACCTGGATAAAGTTCTGAAGTAAAACTACCAGCACCTACTCCACCTAAGTTAAATACATGCGATAACAAAACTGATTGTACTGTTGCCATTGGCAATTTTCTAATATCAGATGGTTGATTAATCGGGACACCCAATATTTTACCTAAATCCATAAATGCTTGATTAGTTGGAGCAAATACTGTATACTTAGTAGAAGCATCTGATAAAGCTGGAGCTAAACCCGCATATAATACCGCCTCTAATAAAAATGTAAGCTCTGGTTTTACGAAACCTTTTCCTTGAGCAAAGAAAATGGTAGTATTTGCAATATTATCTCCAGAAGCTAAAAGAACACGATCAATTGCATGTACAATTCCATTATCTGCTTCTACATTAGTTGCAATAATTTTAGAACCATTAACATACTTATCAGAACCTCTAAAAACTATTCTTTTTGTAGGATTTAATAGAGATGGCAAAACAGCGCCAGAAGTAAATGAACTTTCTAAAGTACTTCCATTATTAACATGGTATAAAAGGACGTTTGTTAAGAATGAACTTTGTAATGCAATTAAATCTGATGGATTTACTAATCCAATTTTTGCAAAAGCTTCATTTGTAGGAGCAAATACGGTAAAATCACCATTACTGCCAGCTGCTGGATTTTTGTTTGATAAAGTAACGGCAACGCCACCTTGAATTGCAGCTGCCTCTAATTGACTAAATCCCTTCATGCTGACAGCAATCTGAGAAATTGTTTGATCTACATCATCATTGTTTTTTTTGCATGATGTAAATATTATTGATAATATAAAAACCGATAAGGTTAATAAATTTGTCGTTTTGATGAGTCTAAATTTTTTCATTTTGATTTTTTAATTAATGATTAATTATTTCCGATAAGCAACCATTTAGCAATATATACGTTTAAACATTTCTATTGGTTTTATATTTTTTCAAATTGTGATAATTTATAAATCCATATGATTATTTTTTTTCGTACTTCTGCAAAACGATTGTGATTTGATATCGAAAACGTTTTAAAACTAAAAATCCGATAAGCAGTTTTAATAACAACTTTACAATATTAATTTTAAATAAATAAAACATGAGAATATTTACAAAATCAGCAATTTTTAGTTCCGCTTTACTATTAGGTTCTTCTTTTGCTTCTTTTGCACAAACTCCGTTAGATGGGTTTATGCAAGGAAAAAAAGGTGGTAACATCACTTTTTCCATTAACCACGAACATTATAAATCTGTTTATCTATATCCTCAAGAAATTGATGAAACTCCAATTTTTGGTGCGGTTACCAGAAACAGTTTTAACATTTATGGGAATTATGGCATATCAGATAAATTAGATGTTGTTTTTAATCTTCCTTTTATACAATCAACAGGAGATGGAGACCCTATAGTATTACAAAGACTCGGCTATACTAATGAAACCTCTGGAGCTCAAGATTTAACAGCTTTTTTAAAATATGAACTTTTGAAAAAAGGTAATGTATCTCTGCAAGGTGGTTTAGGTGTTACTACGCCAGTGAGCGATTATAAAGTTGATCAAGGGTTACAATCAATTATCGCCATAGGAAATAGAGCCACTACTTATAATGCTATTTTAATTGGTCACTTTAAAGATGATAGAGGTTTTTTTATAACTGGACAAGCAGGATATAGTTTAAGATCTACTGAAGTTCCGGATGCGGTTTTAAGTGAATTGAAAATAGGCTATGCTGCTAATAGATTTTATATTGCGGCCCAAGTAGGAAATCAAACATCTACAGGAGGTGTTGATATTTTAAGACCCGGCTTTACAGGTTTATTTCCTGCAACAAAGGTTAACTATACTAAAGTTGGAGGAACAATATATACGCCAATTGATGGAAACTTAGGCTTAAGCTTTAGTGGAGGTGGTTTAGTTGATGGAAGAAATGTTGGTAAATCTTATTATGGATCAGCAGGTTTAACTTATAACTTTAAATACAGACAATTATAATCAACTCAGCAGTATTATTTTATTGATTTTTATACCATAAAACAGAAAAAGCCATCAAATAGATGGCTTTTTCTGTTTTAATTTTATTCCTATTAGTTAGAGCTAGACCTAGAAAAGTTTAAGATATTTTTTATGGCTTTATCTGTTGGCTGCTTAATTAATTTATTTAATGATGGTTTTAAAGCATCATAAAACTTATCAATATCAGCTTCAGAAAATTCTGTCATTTCTGATTCTTCTAAATTGCTAATAGAGTTAAAATTTAAATTAGGAGTAGTAGAGGTTTCTATCATATCAATTTTTTAAATGTTTAAGATAAAAACGCATCTATTTACATAATATTTTAAATTAAGTCCAAATAATTATTAACCAATTTTAAGAGTAAGTTCTTTACTTACCATCATTTTTCTAAGATTGTTTAAAGCGTATCGCATTCTTCCTAACGCTGTGTTTATACTTACATCCGTTAAATCTGCAATTTCTTTAAAACTTAGTTCTCCGTAATGTCTCATAATCAAAACCTCTTTCTGTTCTGATGGTAATAAATGAATTAAGTATTTTAAATCTTTATGGGTTTGCTCCTTAATCATTTTTTCTTCCATACTATCATCATGGATTCCTAAAACATCAAATATATCAAAGCCATCGCTATTGGTAATAGTAGGGTTTCTTTTCTCACGTCTAAAGTGATCGATAACCAAATTATGGCCAATTCTTAAAACCCATGGCAGAAACTTACCTTCTTCGTTATATTTCCCAGCTCTTAATGTTTTTATAACTTTTATAAAAGTATCCTGAAAAATATCTTCCGCTAAGTATTCATCTTTTACTAAAAGGTAAATAGAAGTGTAAATACGTGATTTGTGTTTAGTGATTAATTGCGAGAGTGCAGCTTCCTTACCCTTTAGATAAAGGTGCACCAGTTCTTGGTCTGTTTTATTTTGAAAGTCCATAATTACTCCTAATTAAATTCTTGTTAATGATAAATCTTTGAGTAATGGTTTTTTCTATATGGAATCTCCTATGTTAAGTTTGCTAATGTATATGATTTAATCAAATGAAATAATAATTATTTTAAAAACAAAATATTAAATTGCTTAAAACTCATAATATGACATTTAATTTTGCATTTGGTTTAAAATACGAATACTAAATTTTATAATTAAACTGATTTATAGTAATTACGAAATATTGCATCTTAATGCTACAAAATTTACTATTTATGACAAAATAATTATAAAAATGGGATTTAACCACAGAGGCGCAGTATAACACAGGGTTTGCAAAGATTCTTTTCCAAGAATTTCACTATTTATCACATTCTTATCTGAATCTTGATTAATTTGATTTTAGGATTAACTTGATTAATTGAAAAATTACCATCATGCAAGAAACCTTAAAAAATCTTTATTCGTGAATATTAAGATTTGGATAGGTTTGCGTTAGGGATTGCAGCGGCAGCTTTTTTGTTTTTCACAAAAAACTATAGCGGAAAGCCCGATCCGCCAGCTGGCGGAAATCGCCCAAATAATTCTTCAAATTAATATGAATCTCATTTTTTTTGAATACTCCTATTTATATGGTCTGCATTTCTCCAACTCGTTTATTATTATGGATTAATAGCCTTATTTTTGCAGGCTGAAATCAGTAATCGCATTTATTGATTTAACAGGTAGAAAGAGCAAATGATAAAATTAGAAGATTTAGACCCGCAGAAAAATATTTTGATTAAAGGTGCGAGGGTACATAATTTAAAAAATATTGATGTTGCTATCCCTAAAAATCAATTGGTGGTAATTACTGGAATGTCAGGCTCTGGAAAATCTTCCCTTGCTTTTGATACGCTTTACGCCGAAGGACAAAGGAGATATGTAGAAAGTCTTTCTTCTTATGCCCGCCAATTTATGGGCCGCATGAATAAACCTGATGTAGATTATATCAAAGGTATTGCGCCTGCAATTGCCATTGAGCAAAAGGTGATTACTTCTAATCCGCGTTCTACGGTTGGTACTTCAACAGAGATTTATGATTATTTAAAATTGCTTTTTAGTAGGATTGGAAAAACGATTTCGCCTATTTCCGGTAAGCAAGTACAAAAGGATTCTGTTACTGATGTAGTCAATTATTTATCGGCTTTGCCAGAAGAAAGTACAGTTACTATACTTTGTCCGCTTTACCCACACAATGAAAGAACTTTAAAAGAGGAGTTAGCAGTTTTGCTTCAAAAAGGCTTTTCTAGAGTTGTTATTGGGAATGAAATTAAGAAAGTTGAAGAAGTTTTAGAAGATGAAACAATTGAAAATAAAGAGATTACGGATGAGCATGAAATCCTGATTTTAATAGATCGGATTGTTACCAACCAAGAAGATGAGACGATTAGCCGTATGGGCGATTCTGTTCAGACTGCTTTTTTTGAAGGTAAAGGTGATTGCTATGTTGATTATGATGGAGAACGCAAACATTTCTCTGATAGGTTTGAATTGGATGGGATGAGGTTTGAAGAACCTACGCCAAACTTTTTCAGTTTTAACAATCCTTATGGGGCTTGCCCAAAATGTGAAGGTTTCGGGAAAGTGATTGGAATTGATGAAGATTTGGTGATTCCTGACAAGTCTAAATCGGTTTATGATGGTGCTATTGCGCCTTGGCGTGGTGAGAAAATGAAAGAATGGGCAGATGCCCTGATAAAATCTTCTATAAAATTTGATTTTCCTATTCATCGCTCTGTTAGTCAGTTAACTAAAGCTGAACGCAAACTTTTATGGACAGGAAATAAATATTTTAAAGGTTTAGATGAATTTTTTAGATTTTTAGAAGAACAAACTTATAAGATTCAATATCGCGTCATGCTTTCACGATACCGTGGAAAAACGGATTGCCCTGATTGTTTAGGTAGCAGATTGCGTCCTGATGCAAATTATGTAAAGATTGATGGCCATTCTATTACCGAAATTGTATTAATGCCATTGAAAAAAGCTTTGCCATTTTTTGATGCTTTAAAACTAGATGAGCAGCAAAAGCAAATTTCAAAAAGATTAATTCTTGAAATTAGAAGCAGGATTTTATTTTTAAATGAGGTGGGTTTAGGCTATTTAACTTTAAACCGTTTGTCTAATACTTTATCTGGCGGGGAATCTCAAAGAATTAATTTGGCGACCTCTTTAGGAAGTTCTTTAGTAGGTTCTGTTTATGTTTTGGATGAACCGAGTATTGGTTTGCATCCAAAAGATACGAATAGATTAATTGGAGTTTTAAAATCTTTAAGAGATGTTGGAAACACTGTTTTAGTGGTTGAGCATGAAGAAGAAATGATGCAGGCTGCCGATTATTTAATTGATATTGGACCTGAAGCAGGTACTTTAGGTGGTGAATTAATTTTTGCAGGGAAATACGATGATATTTTAAAAGATAAAAACAGCCTTACCGGAAAGTATTTGAGCGGTGAGGTAAAAATTGAAATCCCTAAAAAAAGGAGAAAACCTACAGATTTCATCGAAATAAAAGGCGCAAGGGAAAATAATCTTCAAAATATAGATGTAAAGTTTCCTTTAAATGTGTTAACTGCCGTTACCGGAGTTTCTGGTTCGGGGAAAACATCTTTGGTAAAAAGGATTTTGTATCCTGCGCTGCAAAAAATAATCGGAAATTATTCTGGCGAGCAAACTGGTTCTTATGATGGTATTGAAGGTGCAACTTCAGAAATTCACTCTGTAGAATTAGTTGACCAAAATCCAATTGGGCGTTCGTCTCGTTCTAACCCAGTTACTTATGTTAAAGCTTGGGATGAAATTAGGGCTCTATTTTCTTCACAACCATCGGCGAAAGCTGCAGGTTTAAAACCTTCGGCTTTTTCTTTTAATGTAGAAGGCGGTCGTTGTGATGTTTGCCAAGGCGAGGGAGAAGTAAAAATTGAAATGCAATTTATGGCAGACATTTATTTGCCTTGCGAATCTTGCGAAGGCAAACGTTTTAAACAACATGTTTTAGATGTTACCTATCAGGATAAAAATGTTTCTGAAGTTTTAGAAATGACCATTGATGAGGCTTTGGAATTCTTTACTAAAGAACATAAGATCACCAATAAATTACAACCTTTAGTTGATGTTGGTTTAGGTTATGTGCATTTAGGTCAGTCTTCTAATACATTATCCGGAGGTGAAGCGCAGCGTATTAAATTAGCTTCGTTTTTAATTAAAGGGAATAATAGCCATAACACATTATTCATTTTTGATGAACCAACTACTGGTCTGCATTTCCATGATATTAAAAAGTTGTTGAAATCTTTTGATGCTTTAATTGAGCAGGGAAATACCATTATTGTAATTGAGCATAATATGGATGTGGTAAAATGCGCTGATTGGGTGATTGATATTGGTCCTGGTGGTGGAGATGAAGGCGGTAATTTAGTTTTTGAAGGAACGCCTGAAGAATTGATAAAGTTTAAAGGGAGTTTTACTGGTGATTATTTGAAGGAGAGATTTAGGTAGTTGAATTAGTTAATAAGGCATTGGTTCATTAGGATTATATAGTTTCAAGTAGTTGAATTAGTCATTAGGCTTATATTATTTAAAAAAGTTCGATAAGGTTTTTTTACTATAAATAAAGCCAAATTTAATTAAACGATATTTTCCTATTTTTATCAAATTCAATATGTTTGAAGAACTTATTATACTAATGCCTAATAAATTAACTATATAATAGACGAATAATAATGACTAATGAATTATTTCAATTAAAATTATGAGCTTTAATAGTCTTGAAGATTTAGAAGTTTATAAAAGAGCTTTTGCTTTATCTGATGAAGTTTGGAAAGAAGTTGGGCTTTGGAAAGATTTTTTTGTTAGAGACACCATCGGGAAACAATTAGTTAGGGCAGCTGATTCAATAGATGCAAACATTGCCGAAGGTTATGGACGTTTTCATTATAAAGAAAATAAAAACTTTTGTTATTACAGTCGAGGTTCTTTGCTTGAAACAAAAGGATTTATCCATAAATGTAAAAACAGAGAGTTGATAAATAGAGAAAAAGCAGACCAATTGATAAACGAAATTGACCAAATACATAAAATGTTAAATGCTTATATCAGTTACATAGGTAAAAAGAAACAAGAAATTTAGACAATTATCAAAATAGGATTCTGTTTGATGAACTTGATTGCCATCGTGAAAACACTAATGACGAATACCTAACGAACTTTTTAATTATTATGCAGGTACTTAATGAAACTAGTTCAACTATTGAACTAAATGAACTAAAAAAATGAAAGAGGAATCTAAACTTATACGTATACAAGCAAATCGAACTCAAAATAGGGAACATTCTGTTCCGCTATATCTTACTTCAAGTTTCATTTTTGATGATGCGGAGCAAGGCAGGGCTGTTTTTGCTGATGAAGAAGAAGGTATAATTTATAGCAGATATTCTAACCCAAACACGACTGAGTTTATTGATAAAGTTTGTGAAATGGAAGGCGCTGATGCTGGTTTAGCATTTGCTAGCGGTATGGCGGCGGTTTTTGCTTCTTTTGCAGGTTTGCTAAAATCTGGAGACCACATTGTGGCTTTCCGTTCTATTTTTGGATCTACGCATCAATTATTGACGACTTTATTTCCTCGCTGGGGTATTAATCATACTTACGTGGATGCTGCCGATCCTGATAGTTTAGAGAAAGCGATTTTGCCAAATACCAAAATGATTTTCTTGGAAACGCCTTCAAATCCTGGTTTAGAATTGGTTGATTTGCAATGGTTGTGTAAAATCAAAGAGAAATATCCTCAAATCATTATCAATGTAGACAACTGTTTTGCAACTCCTTATCTGCAAAAGCCAATTGCTTATGGTGTTGATATCGTCAGCCATTCGGCGACAAAATATATGGATGGGCAAGGTCGTGTTTTGGGAGGATTGGTTTGTGGAAGGGCTGATTTAATGAAAGAATTGATGTTTTTCATCCGTCATACAGGGCCGGCAATGTCGGCTTTTAATGCTTGGTTATTGAGTAAGAGTTTAGAAACATTGCCAATTCGTATGGATAGACATTGTTCTAGCGCTTTGGCTGTTGCCGAGATTTTAGAGCAACATGAGGAAGTTGAAGTAGTGCGTTACCCGCATTTGAAATCTCATCCTCAATATGAATTGGCAAAAAAGCAAATGAAGCAAGGTGGCGGAATTGTAACCTTCATCATTAAAGGTGGTTTTGAAAGAGCAAAAAGATTTTTGGATGCTTTAGAAATGCTTTTAATAACTTCCAACTTAGGAGACAGCAGAAGTATCGCAACGCATCCTGCATCAACTACACATTCTAAATTAACCGAAGAAGAAAGAGCAAAAATTGGGATTTTTCCTGGTTCTATCAGGCTTTCTATTGGATTAGAAAATTTAGACGATATTATTCAAGATGTTGTTGGGGCTTTAGAGAAATCAAGATAGATAGTTAGGTTGTTGGTTGGTTAGGTTGTTAGGCTTATTGAATCTGAACAATGAAAATTTATTTATAGTGCGTTTAATAAGTAATAAGAATACAATAATATTTGAGCTTGCAGATTCTCATATCTCACATCTCAATACTCAAATCTAAAAAAATGAAAATAGAACTAAATAGATTAAACGACGCTGTACATTTTGAAGCTAAAGGCAGCGGAAATGTGAAAGTTCTTATCGATGGTTCTGAAGCAATTGGCGGCCAGGGTTTAGGCGTACGCCCAATGGAATTGGTTTTGATGGCTTTGGGTTCTTGCAGTTCTTTGGATTTAATTACCATCCTAAAGAAACAACGTCAAGAAATCACTGACTTTTTTGTGGAAGTTGATGGAGAAAGAAGAGAAGAAATTCCAACTATTTTTACAAAAATTCATATCTTATTCCGGTTAAAGGGAAACATTGATAAAGACAAAGCAGAAAAAGCAGCAGAGTTAGCCGTTAAAAAATACTGCTCAGTTCATGATATGTTGGTTGGCGGCGGAGTAGAAGTGAGTTATACTTTGGAAATTGGTTAGGTTTTAGGTTTTAGGTTTTAAAAATTTGTGAAATAATCTATAATTCAAATTCATTCTTCAATATTATCATTTATTCAATCATTCAAAATTCTTTCATTCAATATTAAAAAACTTGTTATCTAAAAAGACAAAATACGCCATTAGGGCATTGATTGCATTGGGAGAAAACTTTGGTGGCGAAGCCATGAACATTCTTTCCATCTCACAAAAAGAAAACATCCCGAAAAAATTTTTGGAACAAATTCTTTTGGAAATGCGCAATGCTGGTTTTTTGTTCAGTAAAAAAGGTGCTGGAGGAGGTTATTCTTTATTGAAAGATCCACAAGAAATTAATTTAGTGCAAGTGATGCGTTTAACAGGTGGACCAATTGCACAATTGCCTTGTGTAAGTTTAAATTTCTATCAGAAATGTGAGGAATGTAGGGATGAAGAAACTTGTGGCATTCGTGATACTTTCAGAAGTGTGAGAGATGCTACTTTAAAAATCCTGACAGAGACTACCATTGCCGACTTGATTTCTAAGGAGAAGAATTTGAGTGAGGTTTTAAGTTAGAAGTTTTATCTCCCGCAGATTTCGCTGATTTAGCAGAAGAAATACGTCGATTTGACACACTTAATGAATCTTAATTTCTTCATGTTTTATTCTACTACTATTAAGGCATTAAGAAAAATTAAGGTTTAAAGGATAATACATTTTAAGAATAATTATTCAACTAAATTCCTTAAAGCCTTCTCTACCTTTTCAAAATTAAATTGACCTATTATTACTTCCATCATTTTATTGACTTCTTTTAAATTTAGATTTCCGATACTGCCTTCGTGGGTGTGATTGATTTCATAATTTCCATCAAAATTACCTGCTTCAATATCCATCCCCACTTTTTTGTAAGCTTCTCTAAAAGGTGTTCCGGCTAAAACCAATTTATTTACTTCTTCTACAGAAAAAAGGTGTTTGTATTTTGGATCGTCAAGGATTTTGTCTTTTATTTTGATGTTTTTTAACATCAGTATAGTCATATCCAAACAAGCCATTAAACTTTGAAAAGCTGGAAATAAAGTCTCTTTTTGCAACTGCATATCACGATGATAACCAGAAGGTAAATTGGTGGTTAACATCATAATTTGATTTGGCAAAGCCTGTAATTGATTTGTTCTACCTCGAATGAGTTCCCAAACATCTGGATTTTTTTTGTGTGGCATGATGCTGCTGCCTGTTGTCAATTCATCAGGAAAAGAAATAAATCCGAAATTTTGGTTCATGAATAAACAAGCGTCCATAGCCATTTTATTTAATGTTGCTGCAACAGAAGACATGGCTTGGGATAAAATCCGCTCGGTTTTTCCACGACCCATTTGGGCATAAACCACATTATAATTTAAATTATCAAAACCTAATAAATTGGTTGTCATGGTGCGGTTTAAAGGAAAGGAAGAACCATAGCCAGCAGCAGAACCTAATGGGTTTTTATTACAGATCTTATAACTCGCTAATAAAAGTTCTAAATCATCAATTAAACTTTCTGCGTAAGCACCAAACCATAATCCAAAAGAGGATGGCATAGCAATTTGCAAATGTGTATAACCAGGCATTAATTTGTTTTTATGTTCTTCGGCGAGTTGAAACAATAATGTAAAAAGTTCATCTACAGAAATTACCATTTCTTGGATTTGACTCCTAAAAAAAAGCTTTAGATCCACTAAAACTTGATCGTTACGAGAACGACCACTATGGATTTTCTTTCCTGCCTCGCCAATTCTTTGGGTCAATAGCATTTCTACTTGTGAGTGGACATCTTCTATCCCATCTTCAATTGTAAACTTACCCTCTTGTATTTCTTGATAAATATTTTTAAGCTCTTTTTGAATAGCAGTTAAATCGATTTTGTCCAATAAACCAATGCTTTCTAACATTTGTGTATGCGCTAAAGAACCCAATACATCAAATTCGGCTAAAAAAAGATCCATTTCACGGTCTTGTCCAACTGTAAAAGTTTCAACTTGTTTATTAGTAGAAGTTTCTTTTTGCCAAAGTTTCATGCTGATGGTGGTTTTGTGCAAATATAAACTTTTTGAGATTGTTGAACAGGTATTATAAAAACATAGGAAACGAAGATGTTGAACAGTAGTTAAAAAATAGTCGGTTAGATGAATCACAGAATTAAATGTAAATTCATTTGTGTTTTAATTATGTAAATCTTTAAATCCTGTAAATCGGGATTCAGATTCTTTTTCAAGATTTATATGTGCGTTAGGGATTGAAACGGCATCCTTTTTTTCGCCTTTTTTGGCGAAGAAAAGATACAGTGTAAAGCCCGTCAAAACGCCCAAATCATTTATCTTTCTATCATTTTAATGATATTTGACTTGCTTTATATCAAAAAATTTACTTCCGTTTTTAAACCTCTATATGTACATTTAGATTTAAACTTATTTGAAATGAAAAAACCTAATTATAAAATTTTCTCATTAATAGCAGCGGTTATATTGATGTCTTATTCTTTTACAGATAGAAAAGATGATATTGAAAACGCCGGTTTGACCTTACCAGCTGGGTTTTCTGCAGCTACAATTTCTGAAAACATTGGAAGAGCTAGACATATTGCCATTAATAAAAATGGGGAGGTTTATGTAAGATTAGCCAAACTAGTTGATGGAAAGGGAACTTTATTTTTAACTGATGATGATAAGGACGGTAAATTTGAAGTGAAATTTAGCTTTGGTGATTTTTCTGGGACAGGAATTTATATTAAAAATGGATATTTATATGCATCGTCTAATGAAGAAGTTTTTAGGTTTAAATTAGACAAGGAGGAAAGGGTTATAGACCCAAATAATCCAGAGAAAATTATAACTGGTTTAATTGCTAAAAATCAACATGAAACAAAATCTTTAGTCGTTGATAATCAAGATAATGTTTACGTTAACATAGGTGCATACTCAAATTCTTGTCAGGTAAAAGATAGAAGTTTAGAATCTCCAGGAATGGTTGGTTGCCCAATTTTAGATTCGGCAGGTGGAATATGGAAATTTAAAGCAGACAAACTAAACCAATCTTACAATAATGGCGAACATTATGCTACCGGATTAAGAAATGTGGTGGGCTTAGATTGGAATAATGCCACTAATAGTCTTTTTGTGATGCAGCATGGAAGAGATAATTTAAATTCTTCCTGGCCAAAACTTTATACAGAAAAACAATCTGCAGATTTACCTGCCGAATGTTTATATCAAATTAAAAAAGGCGACAATGCTGGATGGCCATATATGTATTATGACCAAATCCAGAAAAAGAAAATATTAGCTCCAGAATATGGTGGTGATGGCAAAAAAGAAGCAGACAGTAAATTTATAAATCCCACAGTTGCTTTTCCGGGTCACATGGCGCCAAACGGATTATTATTTTACACAGGAAATCAATTTCCAGAAAAATATAAAAATGGGGCATTTATAGCATTTCATGGCTCTTGGAATCGCTCTCCATTACCTCAAGAAGGATATTATGTGGCATTTGTTCCTTTTAAAGATGGGAAACCTTCTGGCGATTGGGAAGTTTTTGCAAAAGGTTTTGCTGGAGTTGAAGTGATAAATTCTACAAGACAAGCTCAACATCGTCCTTGTGGTTTAGCCCAAGGACCTGATGGCTCATTATTTGTTACTGATGATGTAAAAGGCAGCGTATATAAGATAAGCTACAATCAATAAAACTGAACTCATTAATTAAAATAAATGAAGAAATTAATTTTTATCCTGGGATTTTTATTATATGTTGGCAGTACTAATGCTCAATTTAAAAAAGGCAGTCCTTCTTCCCCTTCTTTATTAAAAGGTAAAGCGGTATATACGCAATATTGCTTGCCTTGCCATCAAGCAGATGGCGGCGGAGTAATGAATATGAATCCTCCTTTAATTGAAACAACTTATGTTTTAGGAGATAAAACTCAATTGATAAATATTTTATTAAAAGGATTAAATAAACCTATTGTGATAGATGGGGATAAATATACCAACCCAATGCCTGCTGTTAGCCATTTATCAGACCAACAGATTTCAGATGTTTTAACTTATGTACGCAATAGCTTTGGGAATAAAGCAAGCGCTGTTTCTGCAGCAGAAGTAAAGGCGGTTAGGGCTAAGAAATAGATTTAAAATTTACAAGCTAAATTTATTTCTTAGCTTGTAAATTTCCTATGATTGTTTTTAAAATTGATCTTGTACTTGGCGACCACCATTGATTAAGCATTTTTTCTAGCGTAGCAGTTTGGTCTTGAGAAACTTTAGCGATTAAATCCCTTCTCATATTCATTTTGCTTTCTTGCCACGTAGTAGCATCAAACTGAATGTAAGTGTTCATTTTCTTTTGAGCAATAGTCATTAAAGATTCTATTGGAGCGCTTTCATCTATTAAACCAATATTTCTAGCTTCTTCAAAACCCATTAGTTTTCCTTCTAATAAATTGCGATAAGCATTGGCTTTACCAATCCAAAAAGCATACAGTTCAAAAATACTATCTGGTACTATGATACCAACAGGCACCTCGTTTAAACCTATAATATATTTTCCCTCTGCCATTACCCTATAATCGCAGCAAATGCTTAACACACAGCCACCAGCAGGGCTATGCCCACTTATTGCAGCTACCATTGGTTTTTTAAATTTGGTAAGTATTGCAACTAGATCAAGAAAGTCTATCCAAAATTGCTTGATTTGATTTTCATCATAATCGTAAAGTTCAATTAAATCTAACCCAGCACTAAAAAAACCTTTTTTGCCTGTTAAAATAACACCTTTTATATTATCATCGCTTTCAATACTCTTTATAATTTTTTTTAATTCGGAGAGCATTTCTGCATTAATAGTATTAGAACTACCATTATTTAAAGCAATAATAGCAACACGATCTTGAGTGGTTATTTGTAGCGTATTCATTAAGATATATTATGGATTTACTTTATAACGGCTTACATTCCTACCAATATGTCCATTTAAATCCATCCCTTCTAAAATTATTTTATAATTCCCTGTACCATCCGCATTATAGAAATTAACATTTGCCGTTCCGGTTGAATCTGTTATTACTCTTGGATTCCAATAAATAGTCGTTCTTAAATCAGCGACAGCAGCATTTATTTTAGGATCTGCGTAGTTTGGAGAATAAAATTGCTTTGGTTGAAAGATGCCAATTGGCGAATAAGTTACTATTCCAGGTGCGTAGGTATTGCTTACATAACCTGGTTCGCCTCTTTTTGTGGTAATAATGATTACTCCGCCACCGCCTCTGCTTCCATAAATTGCTGTGTAGCCAATACTTTTAAGTATTTCTATAGTTTTTATATCTTGTACAACAATCGTGTTTAAAAAATCTGGTTCTACGTATATGCCATCTAAAATGATTTGAGCTGGTTGGTTTCTTATATAAGCAATTCCATTAATAATTTGCAAACCAGCTACCCTTCCCTGCAATGCTTGTTCTACAGAAAAAGCATTTTGAAAATCTCTCTCTGTTAAAACCCGATCTGCATTCCCTGCCCCGTTTAAATTATCAGATTTTTCTACCAATGGTTTTGTATCTACTACTTTTACTTCACCCAATAAAATTGATCTATTCACAATTCCATTCTTTAACCATTCTTCGTATTGGTTTTTACTGTTTTTAAGATAAGCCTCCATTGAACCGTTAATGTTTATGGTTAAATCTGGAAGGTTTGCGTTTTTAGTAACAATTTGTGGGGCATTATTATAAAGCTCAATATCAACGCCTTTCTTCCCTTTTTCATTTCTAGCCTGAATTACAAATTTTGTACTGTCAGGAAAATAAAGACTGTCTATTTTGAATTCTCCATTAGCATCGGTTTTCTGTTGTATCAAAAATGAAGTTCCTGATGATGAGAATAAAGTTACAGTACCACCAACTACCGGTTTTTTACCTTGAGTTACTTTCCCACTAACAAACAGCGTTTTTTCTGGCTTAAATGATAAAGATGGGCTAACATTATTGATGATATTTGTCCAGTTGAAACGCCTCCAACCTTGCGTCATCATTAAAATATCTAAATCAATTATTTTTTGTTCGGTTACATCATGAAAATAATAATTTGGATTTTCTACATATCCTTTAATATCTGATGTCAGCAATAAATCGGTGAAAATAGTGTGTTCTTCGTCTTCTGTTACTGGCACTTTTGATTCGTCAGTTATGGCCATAGAAAAAGAGCCAATAATTGGTTTACCATATGGGTCTAAAGCTTTAATATTCAAATTGGTTTTTTCTCTTTTCGTATAGGTTTCTTTATCTGGCTTAACTGTTAACGACAAAACATTTTTAGGTAGCATAAATGATAATCTCTCTGAAATAGGGAGCATATTTTCATCAAACAATGTAAACTGGGTAATCCCAGACGGAAATCTATCTTTTGCTAATTTTGCCGCAAATGCTACTCCATTAAGGTTTGTTTTGGCTGTATAAATAACCTTACCAGAATTTTGTGCAATAACAGTAAAGCTTTTACCTTGATTTTTTGAAGCAAAATTTTGGTTAGCCGCTACTTTAACTATTAAACTATCTGCTATGTTATTTACCAAACCCAAAGAAATTCCTTCTGCTTTGTTTAATGGTAAATTGATTTTTTTTTCTGAACCATCTTCAAATTTGACCATAGCATAATAGGTTTTGCCTTCTATAGGTGTTATACTAAAATAACCCATCCCAACATTCCTACTTTCAAAATTTGCTAATTTTTCTCCATTACTATCAGCAATATATCCTGATATTTTTTGTCCCAAACCATCGGCACCTAAAGCTTTAAAAGCAACTCTTCCCCTCACATTATTTATCATGTCTCCCCCTTCAGGAAAAAACTGAACATCAACTTGGTTACTGGTACTAATTATCGGAATGTATTTATTTACTATCGTATTTTCGGCGATTTTTAACGAGGTGGAAATCCTGCCATCTTTCGCTAAAAAAGGTTTATCATTGGTAAATTGAATATTAATGTTTCCATCTGCATCAGTAATCGCCTTACCTTTTGCAATATTCCTGAAATCAATCTCTACTTGGTAGCTTACTTCTTTATTGGCATAAGGGAAACCATCTATATTACTAAAATTTATTTTTGCAGCTACTTTTTCGTTATTTCCTTCTTTGGTATAAGTATAATCTGTTTTAGTAATCAATTGGTTTGTCCAGGCATTCCCAATTTTAACAGTTCTATCAAAATAAAAAGTATCTCCAAAGTTTCTCATCCAATTGGTATAGGCTCTTATTCTATAATTACCTTCTTGCAATGAATCTTTTAATTCGAAATTACCGTTACCAAAACCTGCAACCAACGGGATTCTAAGCGTTTTCTTAACAGAATCACGTCCGTTAATCAAATCAACATATAAAATATTACTTTGAGAAGTTGGTGTTAATGTTTGGGCATCAACCACGTAAGCTTTAAACCAAATTTCATCGCCTATGGCATAATATGGTTTATCTGTATGGATATAAACCTTTTCCTGGATGTTTGTTTCTTGGTATTTTTGAAAACTTTCTAGCGCTTTTTTAAGTAAATCATCATCGGCTATAAAGCCAACAAAACCAATAAAAGCAATAGCTAAAGTTGAAAATATTATTTTTCTGTTTTTCATAAATTCTTAGATAGACAAACGTTAAAAAGGATTAATATCATAAAAAATAAACCCCCAAAAAGTTTGAGGTTTATTTTTTTAAAATTGATTTTTCCACATCATACTTTCTACAGGTTTTGTGGTTTTGTTATTATATTTTGCATCTGATTTGGTGTTGTACATAGTTTCTACATCGCCCTCTACAACAAAATAAATCAATTGTCCAATTGGCATCCCCGCATAAATTTTAACTGGTTGTGTAGCAGAAATCTCTAATGTCCAGGTGTTACAAAAGCCAACATCACCTTTGCCAGCTGTTGCATGTATATCAATACCCAAACGCCCAGTACTAGATTTTCCTTCTAAAAAGGGAACATGTTTATGCGTTTCGGTATATTCTAACGTTACGCCTAAATATAAAGTGTTGGGCTGCAGCACAAATCCATCTTTTGGTATTTCAAAATGATCAATTTCATTATGTTTTTTCGCATCTAGTTCCCTGCTTTTATAACAGGCTAAATGCTTTCCTAGGTGCACATCATAAGAATTTGTTCCTAGACATTCTCTTTTAAATGGTTCTATTACAATTGTTCCTGCATCTATTTCCTTTAAAATGAGTTGATCTGATAATATCATTGTTAAATTTTTGGTTTTGTCTAAATTATGATTTATTTAAAATAATTTTGCAGAGAATTTATATATTTAAAAATGCCCGTTTCGTTTCATGATAATATTGATCAGGACACTTCAATAGGTCTGTGGCAAATTACAGAATCTAGTATTGATTTAGAATCAAGATTACAACTTAAAACACATGAATTATCACATTTAAATTCTTTAAGTAAAGGAAAAAGAAATTTGCATTGGTTGGCAACCAGGGTTTTGTTAAGAAAAATGCTAAACACCAACGAATATATAGATTGCAGGGCGGATGAAAATGGCAAGCCTATACTAATAAACCATCCTTATCACATCTCTTTAAGCCATTCTTATGATTATGCTGCTGTAATGATTAGCAAAACAAAAAAGGTAGGTATAGATATAGAAATTATCAAAAATAAAATTGAACGGGTACAAAACAAGTTTTTGAATTTAAAAGAACTCGACGCTATTGATAATAAAGATAGAATTGAAAAATTATACATTTATTGGTGTGCAAAAGAAGCATTATATAAATTAAACGGTAAAAAAGAAACTTCTTTTAAAGATCATATCCATATAAAACCTTTTAATTATTTGCCTTACGGCGATTTGAGCGCAACTATTGAAAAAGATAATTCTATAGATACTTATACCGTTAATTATAAGAAAGTAGATAATTATATGTTGGGTTATGTTTGTAAATGAAGATGAAAAACACAACAGTTAAATATCAGGATTGGGGTTTGGTGGATTATCAACAAGCTTGGGATAAGCAGGAGGAGATTTTTTCATCAACAGTAGCCATTAAAACCAAAAACCGTAATGAGCCAGAAAACCAAATCCAAACTGAAAACTTTCTGATTTTTGTGGAGCATCCTCACGTTTATACTTCAGGGAAAAGCGGCAAACCAGAAAATCTGTTATTAAACGATCATCAATTAAAAGATAAAGATGCTACTTATTATAAAATAAACCGAGGTGGTGATATTACCTATCATGGTCCTGGGCAAATTGTTGGTTATCCCATCTTAGATTTAGACCATTTTTTTACTGATATCCATCTGTATCTGCGCACATTAGAAGAAGCCGTTATCTTGACTTTAAAAGATTATGGGATTGAAGCCGGAAGATATGCAGGTTATACCGGCGTTTGGATAGATGCTGATAACGAAAAAGCTCGTAAAATTTGTGCAATGGGTGTAAGATGTAGTCGTTGGGTTACTATGCATGGTTTTGCATTTAATGTAAACACAGATTTAGATTATTTTAAAAATATTGTGCCTTGTGGTATTGATGATAAAGATGTCACTTCCTTGCAGAGAGAATTGGGCAAAATAGTGAATATAGAGGAAGTTAAAGAAAACTTAAAAAACCATATTTCCGTTCTTTTTGGTATGAATATCACCAAATAAAAGAACATGAAATTTACCATTTTTGCAATTGCCCTTTTTACTGTAATAAATGCTTGTAAAGTAAAATCGAACCAAATAGATTACGCTGAAAATAAAAACTTGAAAACCTACACATATTTAGCTTTAGGCGATTCATATACCATTGGCGAATCAGTAGATTTGGATAAAAATTTTCCTAATCAATTAGCTGCTTCATTAAAAAATGATAGCACTTTAATTGAACAACCTAAAATTGTAGCTAAAACAGGTTGGACAACCGACGAATTGATTTCTGCAATTAAATCAACAGAATTAAAGAATAAATATGATTTTGTGACGCTTTTAATTGGTGTAAATAATCAATATAGAGGTTACGATATTGAAGAATATAGATTAGAATTTAAGCAATTAATAGAGATTGCAATTAATAAAGCAGAAAATAATCCTCAAAAGGTTTTTGTGGTTTCCATACCTGATTATGGAGTTACGCCATTTGCACAAAACAGCGATAGCGAAAAAATTGGAAACGAAATAGATCAATACAATCAAATTGCACAAGAAATTACCAAAAGCTTTAATGCTAATTATTTAGATATTACACCAATCTCTCGACTTGCAAAAACTGATAATTCTCTTATCGCTGATGATGGTTTACATCCATCTGCAAAAATGTACCAGCTTTGGGTAAACGATTTAGTAAAACAAATTAAAAGTCTGCAATAAAAGGGATTTAGCTCAACTGAATTTTAATACTCTGCATTGTAACATCAATATGTAATTTATCAAAAAGCGTATCGCTTTAATGTAAATCATCGTAACCTTTAACATAAAACTTATACTTTTTCGTTAAAAAACGTTAATGTTTAGGTTTTACTAAAAAGAAAGATAAATTTGCAAATTATTAAAAAAATGAAGAATTACATTATCATATTATTTATTGCTGTTTTAGGTTTAGGTTCTTGTATCAAAGGAGATAATACCGACCCCTTTGCAGAAGCAAAAGCACAATTAGCAAAAGACACTGTTATCATCAGGAAATTTATAACAGATAATAAAATCCCAGCAATTAAAGATGCCTCTGGTTTGTTTTATCAAATTATACAGCCAGGTTCTGGTAACACTACTTATACCATTAACACTCAAATCGAAACTATTTACACTGGTAGATTATTAAATGGGGCAACTTTTGATAGTTCTGTAGGTAAACCTAATTTTAAAACAGCTTTAGGAGGCGTTATAACAGGCTGGCAAATTGGTGTTCCTCTAATACAAAAAGGTGGTAAAATAAGATTAATAATACCAAGTGGATATGCTTATGGACCATCTGCTAATGGTTCTATAGGGGCAAACTCTATATTAGATTTCGACATAGAATTAATTAACGTTCAATAAAAATGATAAAAAAATATTTAGGCATTATGCTTTTGGCTTTAGTTTTACTAAACTCTTGCGAAAAAGAGACTAGGGATTTAAAAACAATAGAAGATCAAGAGATTCAAGCCTTTATTAAGAATAATAACCTTACAGGATTTAGCAAAGATACATCAGGCTTTTACTATCAAGTATTAAGTCCTGGTACTGGTGAACAGATTAAATATTCTACTTCGGTAATTTTTTCTCAAAAAACCACTTCTATTAATGAAAGCGTAAATTTTGAAAACTCAATCTATACACCTATTGGTAATTATGTGGGTTATATCACTCCAATCTCATGGCGTCAAACTATGATAAGGGTTAATAAGGGTGCTGTTTTAAGAATCTTAACTCCATCTTATTTAGCTTTTGGTAAAGATGGTTCTGGAAGTAGTATTCCAGGAAATGCGATATTAGATACTAAAATTACAGTTGCTAATGATGCAGACAGACCAGCTTATGAAGATAATTTAATTAAAGATTTTTTAGCCACAAATAAAATCACAGCTACAAAAGACGCTGCGAGTGGTTTATATTATCAAATTATCACACCTGGAACTGGAAATGCTGTTTTATCAACTTCAACTATTAAAGCAGTTTATACAGGTAGATTGTTAACAGGTGCAATATTTGATCAGGCAACAAGCGCAAACCCTTTAACCATTGCTTTAAGTAGTGTTATTCAGGGTTGGCAAATTGGATTACCATTTATTAAATCTGGAGGAAAAATTAGATTATTTATTCCTTCAAGGTTAGCTTATGGTTCTTCGGCACAAAATAGTATTCCAGCAAATTCTATTTTAGATTTTGATATTGAATTGGTTGAGGTAACCAATTAATAATTTTTTGATTAATTTTCATGAAAGCCCTAGATTCTAAGAATCTAGGGCTTTTTTGTTTTAATAATTTTTTTAATTGCGAATTTCAATATTTTATCCTCGGTCTGTGTCCTCACAGAATGAAATTCCAAACTATTTGACTATTTAATTTTTGTTTGGTTAAGAATGTATAAACATGATATTTAGAAAAAATTTTCAAGTTTTTTGTCCTCGGTCTGTGTCCTCACAGACCGAAATTCTTAACTAAAGGATACTTAATTTTTGTTTGGTTAAGAATATATAAACATGATTTAGAAACAAATCTTCAAGTTTTTTATCCTCGTCTGTGTCCTCACAGACCGAAATTCGTAACTAAAGGTTACTTAATTTTTGTTTGGTTAAGAATATATAAACATGATATTAAAGCAACTCTCTAAGCTCATGGATATATCAGTTAAATTCTGTCTGTGAGGACACAGACCGAGGTGGAAAGAGGTTATAGAGACTTTGTGTTAATAAAAAATAATTCTTTTAGTCTATATTATAAAATTTTGCTCAATTTTTCAATGTTAAGCTTTATCAGTATCAAATTTCCCCAAAACCCTTTCCAAAACCAACCCAAATCCAATCACCAAAACACACCCAAATAAATTTAACCACAAATAAGCCATCCAATCAAATTTATAGGCTATAAAAACAAAGACTTCTGTTAATAAGGCAGCATAAAAAACAGCTTTCCCTCCAACAAATTTTACGTAAAAAGCAACTAAGAAAACACCTAAGATAGTACCATAAAATAAAGAACCTAATATATTCACGGCCTCTAATAAATTTCCTAATTTACTGGCAAAAAGAGCCATGGTAATGCTAACGATTCCCCAAAACAATGTGGTGAGTTTACTGATGTTCAAGTATTTTGAGTCGCTTCCTGTTTTATTAATGAGTCTTTTATAAATATCTACGGAAGTTGTAGAAGCCAGAGAATTTAATGCGCTCGCAGTAGAACCCATAGAAGCCATGCAAACAATAGCTATCAATAACCCAACTAATCCTTTAGGAAGATATTTGGTAACGAAAGAAAGAAAAACATAATTGGTATCGTCTAAATCGGCATCTTTGTCATTCTTTTTCATCACAGCCAAAGCTTCGGCCCTTTTTAGCTGAAGGTTGTTATTAGCTTCTTTAACCTCAGCACTCGCATCTGCAACATTTTTTTTGTTGCTAAGCGCATATTCTAAAGCGATTACTTTTGTCTTTTTATCGGTGAAAGCCAGATCAAAACTTTTTTGCTTTTCTTTAAACTCTGCTTTATAGCTAGAATTTTCAATCTTATTTAACTCTACGCTATTAAAAAAAACAGGTGGTTTTTCATATTGATAAAACGCGAAAACCAATATCCCAATTAATAAAATTAAAAACTGCATGGGTATTTTTAACATGGCGTTCATCAATAAACCTATTCTACTTTGCCCAACAGAACTCCCTGTTAAGTAACGCCCAACCTGAGATTGATCGGTACCGAAATAAGATAATTGTAAAAACAAACCTCCAATAATTCCTGTCCAAACGGTGTATTTATTATCTAAATCAAAGGTCCAGTCTATTACGTTCATTTTGTCCATTTTGCCGGCAATATCTAAAGCTTTTACAAAAAAAACATTTTGTGGCAATATACTAACCACTACAAACCCGGCAAAAAATAACCCTGAAAATATAATGCTCATTTGCAGCATTTGGGTATAAGAAACTGCTTTTGTGCCTCCATAAACCGTATATAAAACTACTACGCTGCCTATAAATAAGGTGGTATAAGTGGTATCGATGTTTAAGATGGTTGATAAAATAATGGAAGGTGCATAAATTGTAATCCCTGTAGAAAGTCCGCGTTGAATTAAAAACAAAAAAGCTGTTAACGCCCTGGTTTTTAAATCGAACCGTTGTTCTAAAAACTCGTAAGCGGTATAAACTTTAAGTTTATGGTAAATAGGGACAAAGGTGATGCAGAGGATAATCATGGCAAGCGGCAGCCCAAAGTAAAACTGCACAAATCGCATTCCATCGGCATAAGCCAAACCCGGAGCAGAAAGGAAAGTGATGGCACTTGCCTGGGTTGCCATAACAGATAAACCCACGCTATACCAAGGCATAGAACGGTCGCCAAGTAAATAACCGTCTATATTTTTTTGACCCCGACTTTTATAAATTCCATAAATCACGATAAACAAAATGGTACAAGAAAGTACAATCCAGTCTATCCAACTCATGAAAAACGGTAAGTAATTAAGCTAAAAATTAAGATGAGTACAACTAACCAACATAAAACAATCAAGTAAAATTGGTTCCAACTCTTTATAAACGGTGGAAGTTCTTGCTTACTGAACTCCTTCACGGCTTTTATTAATCAAATACTGGAAAAGTCCGCCAGTTAACAAGCCTAATATTGCCCCAATAATCACTTGGCCAACTGCCAAACCCGTTAAAGCACCACAAACTAAACCAATAACATAATATACCCAATTGTAGTCTTGAAAATCTATTTTATCTTCCATAGTGTTTTATCCTTTTGTGCAAATTTAATCAAAATATTTATTCTGTTTAATGATTGAAGGAATGAATTTTGAAGGATTGAATAAAATAATTACTGAAGGAATGAATTTTGAAGGATTGAATAAATATCTTTAAAGATGAATGATTCAAATATCAAACACTAAAACTTCACATAAATTCAATCATCCTATCATTCATTAATTCGAAATTTAATAACATTCAATCCTTCTATCATTCACTAATTCAAAATTAATTACTATTCAAAATTTACCTCATGAAAGAAACTGAAAAGCTTAAAAATCCTCAAACTTGGCGTAAATGGGGCCCTTATTTATCAGAAAGGCAATGGGGAACAGTTCGTGAAGATTATAGCGAAAATGGTGATGCTTGGGATTATATCACTCATGACATGGCGAGAAGTAAAACTTACCGCTGGGGCGAAGATGGAATTGGAGGTTTAAGCGACGATAATCAGTTTTTATGTTTAGCTACCTCTTACTGGAATGGCGAAGACGATATTTTAAAAGAACGTCTTTTTGGATTAACCAATAACGAAGGAAACCATGGCGAGGACGTTAAGGAAATGTATTATTATTTGGATAATGTGCCTTCACATAGCTATATGAAGTTTTTGTACAAATATCCACAAACAAAATTTCCTTATGAAAAACTATTAAAAGAAAACCAAAAAAGAGGAAAACAAGATCCAGAATATGAACTAATTGATACAGGCATTTTTGATGAGGATAAATATTTTGACGTTTTTACAGAATATGTTAAAAATAGTGAGAACGATATTTTAATACAATATACCATACATAATAGAGGAAGCAAAAAAGCTAATTTACATTTTTTACCCACCCTTTGGTTTAGAAATACATTAGAATGGAGCGAAGCAGACAAGCCAACTATTTCTACAATGGACAGCAATGTTCTATTACTCCAAAGCAAAAAATTGGAAAATTATTATTGTTATTTGGAAGAAGAAGCAACATTTTTATTTACAGAAAATGAAAGCAATGATAAGAGATTATACGGAATAGATAATCAAGTTTCCTATGTTAAAGATGGCATACATGAGTTTGTGGTTAATGGGAATAAAAAAGCAGTAAGTCCGCAGCAAAGCGGTTCAAAAGCAGCAATATATTATCAAAAAGAAATCTTGGGGAAAAATAGCGTGACTATTAGACTACGCTTAACCGATAAAAAAACAGAAGCTCCTTTTAAAGATTTCGATAAAATCTATAAGCAACAATTGGCTTTCGCCGATGAATTCTACAACGAGAAACATGGCGAAAAAAGTGAGGACGAAAAATTGGTGCAACGCCAAGCCTGGGCAGGGATGCTATGGAGTAAGCAGTTTTATTATTACTATGTTAAAAACTGGTTAGAAGGAGACAAAGGCGAACCCACACCTTCAGAAAGTCACCAACATGGGAGAAACTTTGATTGGAAGCATGTAATGGCAGCTGATATTATATCTATGCCCGATAATTGGGAATATCCTTGGTTTGCAGCATGGGATTTAGCCTTCCACTGTATCCCATTGGCAAGTATAGATGTTGGCTTTGCAAAGGACCAAGTATTGTTATTTATTATGGAGCGCTACATGCATCCAAACGGACAGATGCCTGCTTATGAATGGAATTTTAGCGATGTAAACCCACCTGTACATTCCCTTGCCGCCTGGAAAATTTATCAGATGGAAAAAGAGCAAACAGGCAAAGGAGATATAGAATTTTTACAAAAGGTTTTTCATAAACTGATCCTAAATTTTAATTGGTGGGTAAATAGAAAAGATACAGAAGGCAACAATATTTTTGAGGGCGGTTTTTTAGGTTTAGATAATATAGGGGTTTTTGACCGAAGTAAACCAATGCCGGGTGGCGGAGTTTTAGAGCAATCTGATGGCACAAGTTGGATGGCTATGTATGCACTTAGCATGATGCGCATAGCGATGGAAATTTCTTATCATCACCCCGTTTATGAAGATATGGCCGTCAAGTTTTCTGAACATTTCTTTTATATAGCGGGTGCAATGGCTAATATGAATAATACAGAAGGTGCTGGACTTTGGGACGAGGAAGATGGTTTTTATTATGATATGTTGCACACCGATGATGGCAATTGGAAACGATTAAGATTAAGAACTTTAGTGGGTTTATTGCCTCTTATCGCTGTAGAAGTAATAGAGGAAAATAATTGGGAGAAACTTCCCGGCTTAGTATCTCATATTGAATGGTTTACACAAAAAAGACCAGATTTAGCGTCATTAGTTAGTAAATGGGTTGGGCAAGATGGAAACAGTAACATGCAATTATTGAGTTTGTTACGTGGGCATAGAATGAAATGCCTATTGCGACGCATGTTGGATGAAAATGAGTTTTTATCAGATTTCGGAATTCGTTCTATCTCTAAAATTTATGAAGAAAACCCATTCGAGATTGAGATTGAAAACGAGACTTTTAATGTAAAATATACTCCTGCAGAAAGCGATACAGGTATGTTTGGCGGTAATAGTAATTGGCGTGGCCCTATCTGGATGCCTGTAAACTATTTATTAATAGAATCCATGCATCGTTTTCACGATTACTATGGAGATGATTTTAAAATTGAGATGCCTACCAACTCTGGTAATTACGCTACTATTGAAGATGCTGCAAACCAGGTAGCTAAACGATTAACTTCTATATTCCTAAAAGATAAAAATGGAAATAGGGCTGTTTTTGGTGATAACAAAAAATTGCAGGAAGACCCACATTTTAAAGATTATATTGTTTTTCACGAATATTTTAATGGTGATAATGGCAAAGGTTTAGGTGCGAGCCATCAAACCGGATGGACAGGTTTGGTTGCTTTATTGATTTAATTTATACATGTTAAGACTTACGAAGTTTTAAAAACTTCGTAAGTCTGTTCCTATTTTAACCAAGGTTTCAGGATAAAAAAACCATCATGTCGATCCGCTAGCTAGCGGAGAGAACCTCTCACAAATAAGAATTAGGTAGAATGGCAACCTTGCTAATGAGATGTCTCGTTTCCTCGACATGACGGAAAGCAGAGAATTTAATACTTTAAGACTTACGATTTTTAAAAAACGTAAGTCATATAGTTTTTTTGCATTAGGGCTTTACACTGGTTAAAAACAATTAAATTATCCAGAAATCTTTTCTTGTTTTTCATGATCACAAATCAATAAACAATATTATTATTCGTATATTTTCAATCTGATTTCAATACCAGAAACCAATTATTAATCATAAAATAAACATCATGTATAACCAACCAATGTTAAGGGATAATGCCTTAAAAGATAAAACTTACGTAGTTACTGGCGGCGGAACTGGCTTGGGAAAAGCAATGAGCACTTATTTATTAGAGTTAGGGGCAAACGTTGTCATTACCTCGCGTAAATTGGATGTTTTGCAAAAAACCGCTGCTGAATTAGAAGAAAAAACGGGTGGAAAGGTTTTAGCAGTTGCCTGCGATGTACGTGATGCCGACCAAGTAGATAACGTTTTAAAGGAAACTTTAGCAAGATTTAAAAGTGTAGATGGTTTGTTAAATAATGCGGCAGGAAATTTCATTTCGCCAACAGAACGCCTTTCGGCAAATGCTTTCAGCACCATTATAGATATCGTTTTAAAAGGAACAGTTAATTGTACTTTGGCTTTTGGTAAACATTGGATTAAAGAAAAACAACCTGCAAGCATTTTAAATATAGTTACCACTTATGCTTTTACTGGTTCAGGCTATGTTGTGCCATCTGCTTGTGCAAAAGGAGGCGTATTAGCGATGACAAGGTCGTTAGCCGCTGAATGGGGACATTATCAAATACGGTGTAATGCAATTGCACCCGGACCTTTCCCTACAAAAGGTGCCTGGGATAGGTTATTGCCAGGAGATTTAGCTGAAAAATTTGATTTTAAAAATCGTGTCCCACTTAAAAGAGTTGGACACCATCAAGAATTAGCCAACTTAGCTTCTTACTTATTGTCGGATTTTTCTGGTTATATAAACGGAGAAGTGATTACCATTGATGGCGGCGAATGGTTGCAAGGTGCCGGTCAATTAAATGGTTTAGAAGTTGTAACCGATGAAATGTGGGATGGATTGGAGAAAATGATAAGAGGAACAAAGGGGAGTTAAACGTCTTCATTTAAGTTTAGAGAAAGCCGTCTGAATCTTAAATCAAGATTCGGACGGCTTTTAATTATTTATTCAAAATAATATCCTCTAACGCATCAATCCAGGCTGGATTATCATTCAAGCTTTCTACCAATTGTATTTTTTCTCCTCCTAATTCCACAAATTCTTCTTGGTATTCAAAACTAATTTCATACAAAGTTTCTAAACAATCAGACACAAAAGCGGGACATAAAACCAGTAAACGCTTTGCTCCTTTTGCAGCTAATTCTTTTAAAATATCTGAGGTATAAGGTTTCATCCAGGGATCATTTCCTAAACGGGATTGATAGCAAATGGTAAAATCTTCCTTTTTTAAACCTAATTCGTCAGAAATTAATCTAGCGGTTTGGTGGCATTGTGCCGAATAGCAGTATTTATTATTTTCTGTTAGCACACTGCAACAGTTTTCTACTTTTAAGCAATGCTCGCCAGAAACATCTGCTTTTCTCATTTGCCTTTGTGGGATGCCGTGGAAACTGAATAAAATATGATCCCATTTTTGATCTAGATGTTTACGAGCATTATCTGCAAAAACCTTAATCATTCCAGGATGATCATAATAACTATTTACGAAACTAATTGGAGGGATTGCCTGCCATTTGCTTACAATTTCCATTACCAATTGATGTACAGAACCTGTAGATGCAGAAGCATATTGAGGAAATAAAGGAACTACTTTTATGCTATCAACTTTAGCTTGTTTAAATCTTTCTAAAGCATCTGGAATGGATGGAGTTTGGTAGCGCATGGCCAATTCTACCATGTAATCATCTCCTAATTTTTTTGTAATTTCTTCATGTACTTTGTTTCCATTTATTAACAAAGGCGAACCTGCGTCTGTCCAGATTTCTTTATAAATTTTAGCAGATTTTGGTCCACGAAACGGAACGATAATTCCTTTAACCAATAATGTACGACCAATTGCATTGATATCAATTACACGTTCGTCCATTAAAAATTCGTCCAGATATTTTCTTACATCAGCAGTAGATGGACTATCTGGAGTGCCCAGATTTACCAATAGAATTCCTTTTTTACCCATTTTTTGTATTGATGCTTTGTTCTTTTACTTGCCATAAACGCCACCAAGGTGTGCCAGGCGAATCATGATGTTCATAATGATAGCCGAAAAAATAGCAGCTAAAAAATGCCCAAATATGGTTTTTATCTTGTGTTTTAGATTGATATTTATTTTGATGCTCGCCTTTATGCGGCAAATATGTACCAAAATAAAATAACTGTAATGTGCTTAACAAAGAGGGTAACACCCAAAAGAGAACTAGGTTTTTTTCTGGAATATAAATTTTAAGAATATTATAAATAATTGCCATTGCTAAAATTTGCCACCAAGTAATGTATTGTTTAATAAAGTTAAAATACCAAACAAAAAAATTCCCTTCATGATAATCAGGATCATTTTTGGTGTGTACAAAATCATGATGTTGATGGTGTTTGGAGTGGAGATTTTTTAAGGGAAACAATGCGTATAAAGCTGTACAAATTTGCCCTAAGGCGATATTTAGTTTTGGATTTTTTGGGGCAATTGTACCATGCATTGCATCATGAGCCGTGATAAAAAGTCCAGTATAAAGATGCATTTGAATTAAAACGAAAATATATAATAAAGGATTTGTAAAACTCAAATTAGTTTTCATCAATATTACAATGCTAACCATCCACAAAGTGATGATGATTATTGCTATGTATGTTCCCTTTGAGTTTTTCAATTGATGTTTTATAAAGTTTTCTTAGGTTTTATAGGTGCGTTAGGGATTGGAACGGCATCCTTTTTTGTGCCTCGGAAAATGTGTAAGGGGAACAAAAAAGATATAGTGAAAAGCCCGACCCATCCGCTAGCTAGCGGATTGGGAACGCCAAAAATATTTTTAACAGCGTTTATTAATCCTTTATATTTTTAAAAAATAAATATTGAATTGATATTATCAATTTAATACATTTCAAGTTGCTCTTTCACTTGTTCCATTAACCACATTGGGGTTGATGTTGCGCCACAAATCCCAATCTTATCCCCTTCATTAAACATTGCTTTCTCTAAATCGTTTGGTTTGCTGATAAAAAAAGTAGCTGGATTATGCTTTCTGCAAACTTCGTAAAGTACTTTACCGTTGGATGATTTTTTGCCAGACACAAAAATTATTTTGTCGAAGTTCTTTACAAATTTCGGCAATTCTTTATCTCTGTTAGAAACCTGACGGCAAATTGTATCGTTTGCTTTAATCTCATAACCACGATCTATTAATTGATTTTTTATGTCGTAAAACTTCTCAGTAGATTTAGTGGTTTGGCTATACAAAGTGAATGTTTTAGGCAACTCAACATTATCTAGCTCTGCAATATCCTGAAAAACGATGGCTTCATTATTAGTTTGCCCTTGCAAACCAATCACTTCTGCATGGCCATGTTTGCCAAAAATTACGACTGGTTCTTTAGCATCATGAGTAGTTTTTATGCGATTTTGCAGTTTTAAAACTACCGGACAAGAAGCATCTATCAACGTAATATTATTTTCTAAAGCTACTTTGTAAGTTTCTGGCGCTTCGCCATGCGCCCTAATCAGTACTTTTTCGTTATGTAAAGTTTTTAAATCATCGTTATCAATAATTTTTAAACCTTTTGCTTTTAAGCGGATAACTTCCTCATCATTATGTACAATATCGCCCAGGCAATAAAGATAACCTTCTTGTTCCAAAATTTCTTCGGCCATATCTATGGCATAAACAACACCAAAGCAGAAGCCGGAATCTTGATCTATGGTAACTTTTAAATTATATTCCATGTGATGATAATTACCTACAAAAATATAAAAAATTTAGTCAGATAACGGTAAGATTAAGCCCTAAGAAAAATAGAAATTGACAGATTATCAAAGTTAGTGCAACAGGATTACTCTTTCTAAATTCTAACTCATAGTAGACTCTTAATAAAACAAAGGCCACAAAAAACCATGCAATAAAATTTTGTAATGGAATTTCGCTGTTCTCCCAACTCCAATAATCAAACCTTACTGCAACTGGCTCAATTAAAAAATCTAAAACAACTAATATTACCGCACCAATTGCTGCTTTCAAAGTCCTTTGATGTTTCAGATATTTCTTTAAAACAGCACCAACACAAAAAACGATGATAAACCAGTTTACGCCAATCAATAATGGGACATTGGCTAACTTTATTCCCAATGTTTCACCATAATGATAAACTCCAAAAACTGCTCCTGATGAAACGCCAACAACTTCTACTAAAAATCCGCCGACGTAAACAAATACCAATGCCGACCAAAAATTTTTGTTAAACTCTTTTTGGTTAGCCAATAAAATGCCAGCCATTAAAAGCAAATGAAAGGGTACAAAAGACAAGAAAAAATCGTGGTATTGTGGTAATGAAAAGCCAATAAAACCTACCAAATGGAAAATGATAATGAAAATTCTTGATAAGGCTGTTTTTTCTAAATATTTCATGTATGTATCGTTCTGCCTTTCCAGTATAAGGTTTTGCTTAAGGATTTTTTTATGGATAAGGTTGCGATTACCAATAAATTAATCATTTGTAAAATGTGAAAAATGATATTCATTAAAACATTTTGTCCCGATAAATAAGAAATCATCAATCGGCTAAAAATAATTAAAGTTATTGCAAAATAAAATAGCTGAAAATTGAGAAAAAATAAGATGAAAATTGGTCCAAAAACTACCAAGAAAAGATAAACTAAAAGGCCAAAAATGCTATTACCAAAACCCGATAAAAGATTTTTACTGAACCCTTCAATGCTTTCTTTATAGCTCTTATACATCCTACAATAAATATAACCGTTAGCCAATAAAGCTTCGCCATTTAGCTTGTTCTCTTTAACTAATTTCATAATCTCGATATCTTCTACAACTTTGGCTTTTACTTGTTTATGCCATTGGTTTTGATGATAATCCTGAGCTCGAAATAGCATAAATTGTCCACTTGCAGCAGATAGAGAAGGCAATTTTGACAATTTTACCAATCTTAAAGGCAACAAATTCAATAACAAATAATGCATTAACGGTACTACTGCTTTTTCGCCAAAAGTTTTGGTAATTTGGTTGGTAAACAAACTCAATAAACTGAGTTTGCCAATTTGCATTCGGTATAAAGAATTATTAATCAAGCCATCCTTTACCATTTCATCAGCATCTAAAAATAACAGAAAATCGCCCTTGGCTTGCTTCGCTAATTGATAACAAGCATAATTTTTACCTAACCAGCCTTGTGGTAAAGGTTCTCCTTTAATTATTTTAAAACGATTGTCTGTTTGGCAAAATTCATTTACTATTTGATAAGTTTCATCATCAGAATTATCATCTAAAACAATTACTTCTATGTTATAATAATCTTGCGATTTAATAGAGTTTAAAAGCATTAAAATATTCTCTTCTTCGTTTCTGGCGGGAATTAAAATGGAAACTAAATCCATATAATTTTTTGGAGAATGGGTTAATTTTGGATTGGAAATAAAGTTAAAAAGCGTAACCGTAAAGCGCAAAATCAAAAAGAAAAATATAATGTAAAAGAAGTAAATCATGCTTAAACCTTAATTTCAGATTGCTCTTTTAACGATTTTTCATAATGCTTGTTATAAGCACTTTTTATGACTTGTAAGCTGCTGTATTCTTGTGCTTCCCAGTTTTCTAACGATATTTTGATGCTCGGTTTTCTGAAATTAAAATAATCAGTTAGGACAGCAGCAAAAATATACTGAAATTTCTTTTGCGACGAGCTGATGATTTTTCCTACTCCTTTTTCAAAAGCGACCGAACTTACATGAGAAGAATGCAACTCACCCTGAGGAAAAATTAAGACCAGATTTTTTGGATTATCTAATAATTTTGCAGCGTAATCTAGAGATTGGATTAAGCTTTTTGCATTTTTTTGAATGCTGAAACATCCCATATATGGCAAAAATTTTACTTCTTTAAGTGTATCTTCTAAAACCATTACATGAAAATGTTTTTTGAAATATATTTTATTAAGATGAAAGATGATAAAACCGTCCCACCAACTAAAATGATTGGATAACAACAAAATAGATTTATCTGCATCAAATTTTTCTTTATTAAACTCAAACTTTTCAAAATCAGAACCAATGATATGGCTGATGTACCAGGAAAAGAAACCGTGAATTAATTTATTTGATTTAGGTTCTATCATGTTTTTACTGAACAGCTAATTTAATCATTCGTTTTTTATGATATCTGCAACAATTTTTGCAGATAATAAAGCCAACGGAATTCCACCTCCGGGATGAACGCTGCCACCAACAAAATACAGATTTTTTATTTTTTTGGTGAAATTAGCATGGCGTAAAAAAGCGGCAAACTTTCCGTTAGAACTTGTTCCGTAAAGCGAACCTCGATAAGATGAAGTTTTTGATTCAATTAAAACAGGGTCCAAAACTTCCTCGGTTTCAATTAAACTTTCTAAATCAATTCCTAAATTTTTATTTAGCTTTTTTATGATGTTTGCCCTTGCTTCGGTTTTAAAAACCTCCCAATTTTGTCCAATGTTGTTAGGGACATTAATCATGGTAAACCAGTTTTCACAACCACTTGGCGCATCGTCTTTTTTAAATTTTGAGCTAATGTTGATGTAAACTGTTGGATCGTTAAAAATGGTTTTGCTTTTAAAGAGATGATTAAATTCATCTTTATAATTATCACTAAAAAAGATGTTATGCAATCCCAATTGAGGGAATTCTTTCTTTATTCCCCAATAAAAAATCAAAGCAGAGCTAGAGCGTTCTTGTTTCAATATTTTTTGCGGTTGGGCTTCATCTTTTAGCAATTTTTTATAGGTAAAATAAACATCAATATTTGATGCAACTACATCCGCCTCAATAATTTCACTATTTATTTTAATGCCCTTAACCTTTTTATTTTCGACTAAAATCTCATCAACCTTTTTTTTATAATAAAATTTTACGCCTAAATCTTCTGCTAACTTTACCAGGCTTTGGGTTATAGCGTACATTCCATTTTTAGGGAAATATGCCCCAAAATTTTGTTCTAAGTGCGGGATAACATTTAAAGTTGCCGGAGCTTGATAAGGGTTTGAACCATTATAAGTAGCAAACCTGTTAGCATATTGTACCATTTTTGCATCGGTAAAAAAAGATTGATTTGCTTTTGCCATCGTTCTAAAAGCATCAATTTCTCCAAATCTTAAAAAGGATTTTGCCGTGTTTACGTTTGTGTAAGTATTTAAAAGATGAAGCGATTTTTCTAAAAAAACTTCATGAGTGACATCATAAATAGTTTCGCTTTTCTTTAAAAACGTGTTAATTTCTTGTTGAGTAGATTGGGTGTTTTTTTCTATTTCTTTTGCAAATTTATCAATATCGGCGTAAGCTGTTAAATGTGTTTTATCATCCCAAAAATACCGACAAACCTCTTCTAATTTTTCGTACTCAAAATAATCTGAGGGCTTTTTACCTGCCAAATTAAAAAGTTTATCTACGTATTGCGGCATGGTAAACAAACTTGGTCCGGCATCAAAACGATAACCCTGTTTATTAAACTGAGATAATTTACCGCCCGGATAATCATTTGCTTCAAATACAGAAACTTCGTAATTATCAATTGCCAATCTTATAGCAGTTGCTATCCCTGCAATTCCGGCTCCTATTATTATTGCTTTTGGCATCTTCTTCAAGAATACAAAATAAAATCACATCCTGTTTTAAAGGGAAGCATTTATTTTAACGAATCTAATAAAGCAAACATTTTTTGCCTCATGGCCGATGAGCTTCCATTATAATTATTGATGATGATCGAAAAGCAAAGAGGTGTTTTACCAGCCGAATTCACATAACCCGAGTATCCTAAAACATCTGCAATAGTGCCGCTTTTCATATGTAAATCATTATAGATTGGGAAACTCAAAAAATAACTATCAAACCAGTTTTCTTTTTTTGCCAGATATAAAACCTTCGTCATGGTTAAAGTAGTTATTCTATTTTGCGGCGAAAGTCCGCTACCATCTACAATATTTAAACTTGCAATATCAATTCCTTTGTCTTTCCAAAATTTCTGAATTGCAGTCACTCCTTCAGTAATTGAGGCGTTTTTACCAAATTTCCAACCTATTGTTCTCACCAATTGCTCTGCAAATAAGTTGATGCTTTTCTTGTTTAACCAATAAACTATTTCCTTTAAAGAAGGGGAAGTAATTGTTGTTAATGGTTTTAAATCTTTTTGAATTCCTTTCGTTTTGGCTGCTGCCGTTGGCTTTGTTTGGAAACCATTTTTAGCTAAAAAATCGGCAACATCATAAGCCATTGCTAAAGCTGGGTCTGGCAATGAAACTCCAATTTCTTTTTTTAAATCTTTACCATAAGTTCCCCTTAAATAAATTTCTGAGGTGTAAGGAGCCGAGTAAGCAAAAACGTGATCTCCAGAACCATTTTCTCCAGTTTTTAATTCATTTGTGATATTTAAAAAAGGATAAACTTCCTTTAAGCTATTAATTTTCACATCAGAACCCACTACTTTACCCGGTGTAAAACTCAACTCAAAAAGATTTTCTCCCCAGCATAATTGCGATGTTCCTGCGCCGTAATAATTGCCAATATCTTCCCAAACCCAGCCAATCGGCAAAGATTGCGTATCCCAATTACTTACTTCTGCAATCACATTTCCATTTATAATTTTAATTCCTTTTTGTTGTAAGGCGAATAAGATTTTATTTAAAATTTGAGGCTTTTTTGTTTGATCCCAACGTGAGCTTCCTAATGTGGGGTCTCCACCACCTTTTATAATGATATTCCCGTTTAAAACTCCATTTAAAATCTCACCTGTATAAGCAATCTCTGTTTTGAAAGTATAATCTTCACCTAATAAAGCCAATGCAGTAGCAGAGGTTACAGTTTTTAATGTTGATGCTGGTGCGACGCCAACATTTTGATTATTTGCAAAAATGAGGTCACCATTCGCTGCATTTAAAACTGAAAAAGATATAGTGGCATATTTTAATTGTTCGGTTTTAGAGAAATTTTCAAATGCGTGAGTAATTTTATTTTCTAAGGTTTGGGCTTTCGCCGATGCGATGATGATTAAAAAAACAAGAATAGTGAAGATGGATTTTTTCATTAATAGCAAAATTAAAAGATGTTGGTTGACAAACGAATTTATATTTCAATTAGCACTTATAAAACCCCGTTAAATAAATCTTAAAATCTTTTTCCATTTTTTACTAAATTTAGCTTTTAAATATGCTACAATCTTTGCCAACCAAAATGGCTGATACCCAAACACAAGAAGAGACTTTTACTTTAGATGAAGTTTTAAGCTCGTTAAAAGTAGTACATCGCTTAATTTTATGGAATGATGAGGTTAATAGCTTTGACCACGTGATCCATTGTTTAATGAAATATTTGGATTACTCGCAACCGCAATCAGAAAAAATAGCCTGGACAGTACATAACGATGGAAAATGCGCCATTTTAGAAGGCTCCTTTACAGAAATGGAAGTCTACAGAAAAATTTTGCAGCAAGAAGGTTTAACCGTTTCTGTTGATTAGGTTTTTTTTAGAGGGGTTGAAAGTGAGAAGTTGAAAACCAAATAACCCCCGATATATATGTTAGCTGCAAGGCTCAAACGACAGTACTACTAAAAGAAGTCATCAAGTAATGAAAGCAACCATTTATTCTCATAAGACAATCATAGGAACAGTCGACTTGCAGGTCGGTGACGAGAGTATGGGATGTGTTTATGGTGAATTCTTACCTAACCAAAATTATTACAAAGACATCCAAAAATTTATTTGGGAATTTTGGGATTCTAAGAATCTTGACTATAGAAAATGGAATTCTTTGAGGTTTAATGCTCGCCTAGAGAATGAATATTTTCTGTTTCCACATGGTGGATATACTTTTGATGACATTTCTGACTTACCAGATGAACCTATAAGAATTGATATTATGGGAATCAATATTGAAACTCTAAACTTCAAAAATGACACAATTCTTGAACCTTGGGAATCAATTACTTTAGAACAAAAACTCGCTTATGAAGATGAACTTTTAAAAGAAATTACCCCAATTAAATCTGTATTCAATTTTAAAAATAAAGACCATCACATATTATTAAATTCAGAAATTTCAGCATTTGCAAAAAATGGAACTAACGACGATATACTTTTTGAAATTAAAAAGAACGATATTGAAAATCAATTTGCAATCGTTCATTTAACTTGGACGGAAAATGAAAGTCTTAAATCCAATAATTATCCTAAGACATCTTTTTATTTTGACTTCAATGAGTTTATTCAAAAGAAAATGAAATCTGACAATATAGAATGGAACTTATAAAGAAGAAATTTAACATGGAATATAAAAGCCCAGCAGCTAACCACAAATTTGTATTATAATGGCTGAACTGCTTTACGTTATTTCATCGCAATTAACTAAGTTTATACGGGCAGACAAGTTTTTGCTTTCTATGCCATTACAATACAAATTCGCCAATCGTTATGCGTCACCCTACCGACCAGTACCAAAGTAGCAGGCAGACAAATAACGAAACAAAAATCAAGCTTATTTTGCGTAAATTT
>NZ_LWHJ01000021.1 GCF_001652725.1 Pedobacter psychrophilus | reverse complement strand
CAAAACGTTACCTGCCATATTAAACAACCTGACCTAACGACAAAAATGAAACCTTTTACATTAATATTCATATCGACTTTGCTTTTAACAGGAGTTTGTTATTCCCAAACAAAATCCTTCCAAGTAATTCTTTCACCTTACCAAAATGACCATCCAACAGAAGTAGATGAACCCCAAATTTACAGACTTAGAAAGCAGGCTTTAAATGCCGACTTCAATATTGTTAAGCTAACTAATCTTGACAATCATAGAAAAGACTCAATATCTTTAAGAGAAATTTTCGAACCAGTAAATGGTAATTATATCTATTATCAGTTCGTCTCAACTTTTAATGGACGAGCATTAGTTTTTCCCGGAGAAGATTTAAAAGACAGTATAAAAATATTTCACGACATTTTAATTGTGAAAACTAACAACCAAAATGAAATTATTGATGCCTTTCAATACACTTTGGAATGGGCGGAACGACCTTGCCAATATGACTTATATAAAAGCTCTAACACTAGTAACGTCACTTTAACTGAAAATATGGAAATTAGCACTTTAAAATTTGTAAGGACAGAATATTGGGATGAAAATGATAAGTTTCTTAAGGAAAAAGGAACTATAAAAATGAAATAACAATACGGCAGGTAACAGCAAATTTGCACAAAAATGGCTGACGGTGGTTCAACTCAGGTTTTTCGTTAATTATTTAGTTCAGTGCGG
>NZ_LWHJ01000020.1 GCF_001652725.1 Pedobacter psychrophilus | reverse complement strand
ACCAAAATTTGCAGACGCAGTAATTATCTCTACACCTGATAATTTACATTACGAACCCTGCATGAAGGCGCTAGAAATGGGATATGATATTTTATTAGAGAAACCAATTTCGCCTTCCGAAAAAGAGTGTCGTTCTATTTTAGCTTTAGCTAAAAAAACAGGTAGAATTGTAGCTGTTTGCCATGTTTTAAGGTATGCGCCATACTTTGTTAAAATGAAAGAATTGATTGCAAAAGGTGCTATTGGTGAGATTATTAGTGTTCAACATTTTGAACCTATAGAGCATACGCACATGGCGCATTCTTATGTAAGGGGAAATTGGCATAATTCCAAAAAAACTACACCCATAATTTTGGCGAAGTCTTGTCATGATTTGGATATTATTAAATGGGTAATAAACAAGCCGGCAAAGAAAATTTTTGCCATGGGCGATTTAAAGTGGTTTAAGAAAGAAAATGCTCCAGAAGGCAGTACGGCTAGATGTACAGACGGCTGCAAAGTTGAAAGAGAGTGCCCTTATTCTGCGATTAGAGAGTATTACGACAATAGAAATAGATTGAATGTTATGGATTTACCGACAGATAAAACCATACAACCGGAGGCTATTATGGAACGCTTAAAAACTACTGACTACGGAAGGTGCGTTTACAGGATGGATAACGATCAACCTGATCATTATGTTACCAATATACAGTTTGCTGATGGCGTTACAGC
>NZ_LWHJ01000019.1 GCF_001652725.1 Pedobacter psychrophilus | reverse complement strand
TAACGTTTTGCAAGTTTGTACAGAAATGGCATTAAAGCAGCCAATTTCAGCTTGCACAAACTTAATTAATTTGCAGTAAAGTTGTTTTAAGCAGGTCAGCCATTTTTGTACAAACTTGTGGTTAGCTGCTGCTTGTTTTACCATGGTTTTAATCTTTGGTGAGAAAAAATAACAAATATAATTATCAAAATTACTGTGATCATAAATGTCAGTTTTGCCTGATTGTCAAACTTAAAATCTTCAATTTCAGTTAAAATTAATTCAGGATCTGAAGGTTTTACCTCAATTAAACTTGTCCCAGCAATCAAGTCGCCAAGGCGTCTTTTGGGATTTGCTAATAAAAATATTGCCTCTATTGGCCATAAAGGGGCTGTTATATTCCTGAGTATACACTTTACTTTGGTTGCCTTTTCATTGGTCTTTGCGTCAACGACTTGTAAACCCAAAAGTCTGTGAACAGGACTTTGTCCGCCAAAAATGTCTTTGTTAATAAGGATTATCATCATTAAACTGAAAGGAATTGATAGAAGAAAATCTGTCCAAACAAAGTTTGTCTGATTTGCATTGCCAATAAAAAATATTGGAATAATTAAGATAATAAAAAATGGAAAAAATATTGACAAAGTATACCACATTTCAAGTATTGTCGACTTAATTCTCTTATTCCATTGTAAAAAATAAAAATCGCTATTTAAATACAATCTCACAAAACGGTTAAACATTAGAAATTTAAGTATTTTCATTATTGTCTGATTTGAATTCGGAGTTGGTCAGTTTTGCTCAAGTTGCAGCTAACGTTT
>NZ_LWHJ01000018.1 GCF_001652725.1 Pedobacter psychrophilus | reverse complement strand
CGTTATGTGTCATACTTACCCGACCGGAAAGACATTACTCATAGGAAATATTTTCGTAAATTAACGCAATGAAAAAAGAGCAAGAAATACAATTGGATTTTGTGGTTGACAAGTTGACTAATTCCATCCAAAACACTATTTCAGGCGACAGTTTTCAGACCGAAGTGGCTAGGTTTACAATTAATGACAGTAAAAATATTACTGTCAAAAACGGTTGGAATTTCAATTGGAAAATCGAATTAAAGAACGACACCAAAGAAGTTTACAAACTGACCATTGTAAATAATTTAGACATCGTTCAAGGTTTGTTAAGTATCACAAAAGAAGTCGACCACATTTATATGAATTTGCTTGAAAACGCTCCTTTCAATATCGGACAGAACAAACTTTATGAAGGCGTAGCAGGGAATTTGGTTGCCTATGCTTGCAAACTTTCATTTCAATATGGGTTTGACGGCTTTGTTGCATTTACTGCAAAAACAAAATTGGTAAGACATTATGAGGAATCATTGGGTGCTTATCACCTCGGCGGACATCGAATGATAATTCCGACCGAATCATCCAAATTATTAGTAGAGAAATATTTTAAAACCTAAGAAATTATGGGATTTATAAGAGAACCAAAAGGAGTTGACTTTATAATTCAAAGCGACCCTTTGACAGAAAAAGAAAGAAAAGAAATTAGTCGGTTTATATTAGACTACAAATCGAAGAAGCCGAAATCGGAATCAAAAAAAGTTGGTAACAAACGTGAAAAACTGCTTTCATAAAAGTACGAACACATAACAGCAAATTTGCACAAAAATGGCTGACGGTGGTTTACGTCAGTTCATCAGTTATTTATTTAATTTAGTATGGTACGACAATGGTTCTGCAAGCAATGCCATTTCTGCGCAAATTAGCAAACCGTT
>NZ_LWHJ01000017.1 GCF_001652725.1 Pedobacter psychrophilus | reverse complement strand
TAACGTTTTGCAAGTTTGTACAGAAATGGCATTAAAGCAGTACCAATTTCAGCTTGCATAAACTTAATTAATTTGTAGAAAGTTGTTTTACCGTAGTCAGCCATTTTTGTACAAACTTGTTGTTAGCGGAAGTAGTGTTTTTAGGCAATTTGTATTTTGCTGTTCATTATTTCAACGTTGAAATTCACTTTTGCTTTCAATGCACCAAACACTTTTAAAATTGTTTCCATAGTTACATTTGTCGTATTGTTCTCTAATTTTGAAATTTGCGCCCTTTGAACACCAATTAGTCTACCTAATTCTTCTTGCGTTAAATTTCTTTCTAGTCTAACTTTACGAATCATTTCTCCCATAACTTCTAGCTGAAGTTCTTGTTCGTATTGAACTCTTCGTTCCGTTCCAATTTCACCAATAAATTCGTCTTTTATTTGGTCAAAAGTGAAAATCTCTAATTCTTTATTTTTTGTTGCCATTTTTCTTTATTTCTTTAAGTTCAAAATATTTTAACCTGATTTGTTCGGCTTTTTCGATTTCCTTTTCAGGTGTTTTATCTGTTTTCTTTATGATTCCGTGAGTCGTTAGCACAAGAGTTTCGTGTTTATCTTCTTTGTCCCAAAAAGCAAATATTCGATAATGTGTTTTGTTAAATAGTGTTCTAAACTCCCAAATTTCACCCTTTAGTTTTTTAAATAGTTCGTTGTCGGTCTTGATTTTAGCTTTATCTATGTTGAAGATGATCTTATCACGACTTTTCGTGTCTAGTAGCAATAAAAATTCTCTCGCCTCGGTCAGGAATAGAACTTCAAATTTTTTCATTCAATACAAATTGTTTCCATACAAAGATACAATTTTTTATTCTTCAAAATTAAAATAAGTGGTTTTTAGAAGTTTGTCTAGGTCGAACTATTTCCGCTAACG
>NZ_LWHJ01000016.1 GCF_001652725.1 Pedobacter psychrophilus | reverse complement strand
AGCCTAAAGGATGACAGCTGGAAAGAGTCCACAGAAAAAAAATTGTCAGGAAGATATTTAGTCGAGTCTTTAGCATTGTACCTAACGTTTTGAAAATTTTGCGCAGAAATGGCATTGCTTGCAGAACCATTGTCGTACCACACTAAATTAAGTAAATAACTGGTGAATTTACGTGAATCACCGTCAGCCATTTTTGTGCAAATTTGCTGTTATGTGTTCGGCTTTCTTTTCCTCATTAATTAGTCTAAAGGTCGCCATTTTCCTTTTTTAAAGTATAAATTATTAAACTTTTCTGAGTAAAAAACTAAATAAAAGTTCCAAGAACTTCTATAAGTAGTTGGGTCGGTTTTTAAAATATGATGAATTGGTTGTTCCATATTTATTATTAACCTTTCCGAACTATATTGGCTTGGGTCGGTTGTTTGAATTGTACCCCGATAAGTTTTTAATATTTTTTCTTTATTGGTTACATAGAAATAAATAGAGTCGTTTTTTTTAATTTCAAATCTATATGTTTCGTACTGCCAATTGGCTTGTCTACCTGGAAAAAAGTCTCTATTAATAATATAATGACCATAATAATCATTTTTATTTAATTCGGTTTTCGAGGTCAACCATTGGATTGTACCTATTAAAATAATAAAGCCAAATATTAAAAACCAGATTGTTCCAATAATTTTGATATATATTTTCTGTCTAGTAAATATCCATGATACTATAAAAACCAATGTCAATATTGCAATTAGTGGTGCAATTATGAATACAAAAAACAAATTGAAACCAAATCCCATTTTATCTTCTATAATTTGTCCTGTGTTCGATTTTTAAGCTGACACATAACGTTTTGCAAATTTGTGCAGAAATGGCATTGCTTGCAGAACCATTGTCGCACCGCACCAAAGTAAGTAAATAACTGATGAATTAACGTAAACCAC
>NZ_LWHJ01000015.1 GCF_001652725.1 Pedobacter psychrophilus | reverse complement strand
TGACTACGGTAAAACAACTTTCTACAAATTAATTAAGTTTATGCAAGCTGAAATTGGTACTGCTTTAATGCCATTTCTGTACAAACTTGCAAAACGTTAGCAGAAATTTCAACCGAAATGAATACTGGATAAAAAATGAAAGACAACGATACCTTAATACCGATGAATGTTGATGAAATTGCTCACAATTTTGAATTTCTTGAATTTAAATGTGCGGACATTTCTCAACAATTTAATCTCGAATTCTACAAAGAGTTTTCTAAACTTTATAATACTGACCCAATTTTATTTAAGTTCATTTGCAACGACAAAAAAGTGTTCTCAAGTTGCATTCAAAATTTACAATTCAATTCAAAATTGACAAACTCAAGTTTATGCTTAGACATGAGAATAATAAAAAGTCTTTTCATAAATAAATCTTTAAATATAAGTCCTTCACAAATGGGAGAACTCAATGAAAACTGCAATTGGGAAGAGTTTGAAACACTTTGTTTCGAACGGGTAAGTCCATTTATATTTGATGGAATACTAGCAGAATTGGTTAGCAGAGGAGGTATTTTTTTTAAATCAAAGAAAAAACTAAAGCATATAGTTGAATTGGCTAGAATATTTAGCGACTCAATCATACAAGGATATTATAATTCTTTCATAATTTACCAAGTAACGGAAGGATGGTCCGGCTACTTCGGGAATATGGGTTTTGACAATACATTTGTCATTTTTGATGAAAATAATGGGGAATTTTGGGTAATGGCAAAAACTGACTTTGACTAAACTTCTGCTAACAGCAAATTTGTTCAAAAATGGCTGACGGTGGTTCAACTCAGGTTCTTCGTTAATTATTTAATTTTGTGCGGGCTGACATCGGTTCTGCAAGCAATGCCATTTCTGCACAAATTTTCAAACCGTTAGGCGCAATTATAACAAAACCGAATAATGACAGAAATTGAAATAAGCAATGGTCAAAATATTATCGATATTTTTTTTGATGACTTCGCGAGTTGTT
>NZ_LWHJ01000014.1 GCF_001652725.1 Pedobacter psychrophilus | reverse complement strand
GATACAGGTTCAGCAGGAGCAACAGGCGATAAAGGAGATACGGGTTCAATTGGAGCAACAGGAAACACTGGAGCGACAGGCGACAAAGGGGATACAGGTTCAGCAGGAGCAACCGGAAACACCGGAGCGACAGGCGATAAAGGTGATACAGGTTCAACCGGAGCAACCGGCGATAAAGGAGATACAGGTTCAACCGGAGCGACAGGTGATAAAGGCGATACTGGTTCAGCAGGCTCAACTGGAAACACTGGAGTGACAGGCGACAAAGGAGAAACAGGCGACAAAGGGGATACAGGTTCAGCAGGCGCAACCGGAAACACCGGAGCGACAGGTGATAAAGGAGATACAGGTTCAACCGGTGCAACAGGCGATAAAGGAGATACGGGTTCAATTGGAGCAACCGGAAACACTGGAGCGACAGGCGACAAAGGGGATACAGGTTCAGCAGGAGCAACCGGAAATACCGGAGCGACAGGTGATAAAGGGGATACAGGTTCAGCAGGAGCAACAGGCGACAAAGGAGATACGGGTTCTACCGGAGCAACAGGAAATACCGGAGCGACAGGTTCAGCAGGTTCAAATGGTACAAATGGAATCGACGGAGCAAAAGGCGATACTGGTGCAACAGGTGAAAAAGGAGATACTGGTTCAACAGGTTCTGCAGGTACTAACGGCACAAATGGAATCGACGGAGCAAAAGGAGATACCGGAGCAACAGGAGACAAAGGGGATACAGGTTCAGCAGGTTCAAATGGTACAAATGGAATCGACGGAGCAAAAGGCGATACCGGTTCAACAGGTTCTGCAGGTACGAACGGCACAAATGGAATAGATGGTGCAAAAGGAGATACTGGAGCAACAGGTACAAATGGCACAAATGGAGTAGATGGGGTAAAAGGAGATACAGGAGCAACAGGGGACAAAGGAGATACAGGTTCAGCAGGAGCAACAGGCGATAAAGGAGATACGGGTTCAATTGGAGCAACAGGAAACACTGGAGCGACAGGCGACAAAGGGGATACAGGT
>NZ_LWHJ01000013.1 GCF_001652725.1 Pedobacter psychrophilus | reverse complement strand
GTTAGGCGCAATTATAACAAAACCGAATAATGACAGAAATTGAAATAAGCAATGGTCAAAATATTATCGATATTTTTTTTGATGACTTCGCGAGTTGTTTGGTAATTAAAAAAGCACTAGCTGTTAATTGGCCTGACTGTGGAGGAAGTATTGGGGAATATTATTCAATCTCTGATTTTTCAATTAATGAAAGAAATTTCTATACGAAGAATATTAACACAGTCTTAGCGGTAGGTAGCGACCTTGAACAAATTGAAGCTATTAAAGAATTTCTGAATTTATTTTCAAATGGTAAGTATTCAATAAACAAGGGCAACTCAAGTATAGAAAATTTGAACTTTTTGTCTAGTCAAAATGTTATTTACTCGGAAAGTGTCCCAGAAGATGAAAGATTTTCTGGGGCATTTTTTCCTCCTTATTGGAAAAATGATTATGAACCTTGCCTATTTAGCATAACCAATGACAAGATAAATCCAAACCAAGTGGATTATTACTGTCAACTTATAAAGGAAGGTAAAAGACCAACAGTACTGACTTTTCTTGTTTATAATAATTTGACCTCAAATTATAGTTGTTCTTATGTTTTGGACGGGCATCATAAAATTCAAGCTTACCTAAAATTAAATGAAAGTATTCCAATATTAAACATATTGAAATCAGAGGACTGTATAAATAAAACAGCCTCATTATTAAAATATACAAAAGCTATTTTAAAAGATTTTGAATACAAACATCTTTTTATAAATAATGATGAAAATCTTTTGACACTTGATTTTGTAAACAATATACAGTTTAGTTCTGACCTAGATGATATTTTGAAAAATGCAAGTAGTATTGATACAAGCATAATCTATATTTTAAAAAAATATTCGAATTCGTTAAATAGAGTAGATATTGATTGGCTAGAACTGAGATTAAATAGTTTAAGGAAAAACAAAAATTTTGAAGGCTTTGGAAAGGGAATATGGGTATATGAAAAACATAAAGATAAAAAGTATGAAAATGCTTGGTTTCAAAAAGGAATATTTAATCTGACTGAATTGGATGATTGGATTAGAAAAACGATAAAATAACTGCACCTAACCACAAATTTGTATTATAATGGCTGAACTGCTTTAAGTTATTTCATCACAATTAACTAAATTTATACGGGTAGACAAGTTTTTACTTTCTATGCCATTACAACACAAATTCGCCAATCGTTA
>NZ_LWHJ01000012.1 GCF_001652725.1 Pedobacter psychrophilus | reverse complement strand
AAAATGAAATAACAATACGGCAGGTAACAGCAAATTTGCACAAAAATGGCTGACGGTGGTTCAACTCAGGTTTTTCGTTAATTATTTAGTTCAGTGCGGGCTGACATCGGTTATGCAAGTAATGCCATTTATGCACAAATTAGCAAAACGTTACCTGCCATTATAATGAAAATAGAACGAACACTTGAAAAATACTACTACTTGACAGGAGACGAAAAATCTAATGTCGGAAATGCTGACCCAGAGGACTCAACCATTCGTTGGGATTATTTCGAAAACAAGGACAAAAATTTCAATCTGACAGACCCTTTAAAATTCAAAATTAACGCAAGGAGATTTTCTGGGCAGACAGGAGATTATCAATTTAATAGTTGTGGTTTTCTACTTTTCTCCGACAAGTTAAGAACGACCATAGTACAATACTTAACAGATATTGACAATCCGAAATGGTTTCCTGCAAAATTGACCGACTTAGATGGTGTCACTACTGATTATTCAATATTGCATTTGTTCAAAAAACATGACTTTCTAGACTATCAAAAATCGACATTTGTAGAAGGGACAGACCATCCAATTAAAAAAAGATTTGACTTAGAAAAAATTGAAGACCGATTAATTTTTAATGCAAAAATACTAGGTGTCTCACTATGTGTCCATGACATCGTTCGGAAAGACATTAAAAAGTCAAATTATACGGGGCTTTATTTTTACAAAATTCATACAGCAGGAAGATTATCCTAAAATTAACGGCAGGTAACAGCAAATTTGTTCAAAAATGGCTGACGGTGGTTTACGTTAATTCATCAGTTATTTATTTAATTTAGTGCGGTGCGACAATGGTTCTGCAAGCAATGCCATTTCTGCACAAATTTTCAAAACGTTAGGTGCAATATTTTTAAAAGCCCCAAAACCTATATTACGCCACTAATTCACCAACAAAAACAATAGCTTGTATGTATCTTCCATCAGCATAAATAATTCCGCCAATAGGAGCGTATCCAAGTCCAACAGCTTCATTTACTGTTTCGATAAACGTTTTGAGTTCTTGCTCAATAACTAGGTCATACTTTTTCATTGTTGTTAATTTTTCCCACCACTTTTTAAAAATACAGCACCTAACATAAGTTTTGCGCTATTTCGGGAAGTGGTTTCTATTTAATTTATTCGGTTAATTTTAGTTTCTACTATTCAATTTCTGCATTTGCAAACGTCAACATCGCAAAGCTTCGGAACGTTATGTGTCATACTTACCCGACCGGAAAGACATTACTCATAGGAAATATTTTCGTAAATTAACGCAATGAAAAAAGAGCAAGAAATACAATTGGATT
>NZ_LWHJ01000011.1 GCF_001652725.1 Pedobacter psychrophilus | reverse complement strand
AAAATGAAATAACAATACGGCAGGTAACAGCAAATTTGCACAAAAATGGCTGACGGTGGTTCAACTCAGGTTTTTCGTTAATTATTTAGTTCAGTGCGGTACGACATTGGTTCTGCAGGTAATGCCATTTCTGCGCAAATTTTCAAACCGTTAGCTGTAACCATACCGAACTAAAAGTATCTTTAAATCAATTAATCAATGATGCCATTTACGCCAATACAGTTTGAATTATCAGCATTCAATTGCCCTCTTTGTGGTGCATTTTCTCAACATTTCTGGAGCTATGCTCAAAAATTTGATAAAAAAAAAGCAAATATGGGTGCACAAATTCACTTCAAAGAATATATTGACAACCTTGTCTTTTCTCAATGTAATCATTGTAAACAGCATACTGTTTGGCTTGAAAATGAACGTGTGATGGTATATCCAACTGCAGGTTCAGCTCCGCTTGCTAACTCGGATTTACCAGATAACATCAAGCCTGATTTTGATGAAGCTAGAAACATAGTAGAACTTTCACCTAGAGGAGCTACTGCATTGCTTCGTTTAGCTGTTCAAAAGTTATGTAAACACCTTGGCGAAAAAGGAGAAAACATTAATAAAGACATTGGCAACTTAGTAAAGAAAGGTCTTCCAGAAAAAATGCAAAAGGTTCTTGACAGCGTAAGGGTCGTTGGAAACAATGCTGTTCATCCAGGACAAATTGACTTAACGGACGACAGAGAAACTGCATATAAACTTTTTGGCTTTATTAATATTATCACAGATATTATGATTACGCAACCAAAACAGATTGATGATTTCTATGATTTTAAAATACCAGATAAAGATAAAATTGCCATTGACAAAAGAGACCAAAAAACTAATTGATTCATTTAGAGTGGGCATCAACTAATACCAATTGTTAAACTTTAAAGTCGCTGTACTTAACTAAATCTCAATCTTGGAAAACAAAATAGCATTCGACAAAATTATCAAGAAATATAAAACTATATTTAATTTTTACGGCTTTTCAGAACACGAATTAAATGAGAGATATAACAATTATATAGTGAATGAGCAGAAATGTTCTGTAAATGATTTTGTATGGTCACTCTTCCAACAATTACTAATAATCTCGGCAAGTAAAGCAAAAAGCGAATATGAGTTATATAGAAGTCAATGGGAAATTTACGCCTCAATGTTGAACTTTAGAAGAAATTTTGAAAAGTCCAAAGCAAATGAAATTCTTCAATTACATCTAAATGCATACATTCAGATGTCAAATTTCGAAAATCGTTTAGACCTCAAATGCGAAGTTTTGTCTGGTTTTTGTTGTGATTATTGTGATTCATTGAACGGAGTAAAGTTTGAAATTAATGACGTAATTAAAAATCAGTATTTAGCCTCTACAAAGTGTACAAACGAAAAAGGGTGCAATTGCTGTTATGGTTTAGTTCCTGAAAGAGATTCACAAGGATTTGCAATTGTGAAAAGAAAATAAATGGCAACAGCCAACAGCAAATTTGTGCAAAAATGGCTGACGGTGGTTTACGTTAATTCATCTGTTATTTACTTAATTTAGTGCGGTGCGACAATGGTTCTGCAAGTAATGCCATTTCTGCACAAATTTTCAAATCGTTACCAACAAATGTAAAAAACCGAATTCATGACAAAAAACACTATTTACTTCATAAATCCTATAAAATGCTAAAATACAACCGAATCACATTAACATTCCTATTCTCTCTTAGTATTGGAATCGCTTTTAGTCAACCAATAACAGATTTCAAAACCATGAATCATGTTTATGAAGATTGGTTGGATAGACGTGGTTATAAAGGTTCGGACTGTCCAACAATGTACTACAAAGAAAGCATTGACCCTGAAATTATTAAATCGACAATACAGATATTATCAGAAAAGATGACTTTTCCCCTTAGTGAACTGTATATGGGAGAAAATAAAAAACCACTAATTATTACGTCAACTGAACGAACTTATCTTATTAGTGAGTTAAATAAACTCAAAGATTTTGCGTGGCCTTCTAAGATGTTTCCTAATTCAGTAGTAGTAACGATTAATGATATTCGTAAAGTTTTTTCGATAACAAGTAAGTATCCAGAAACAAAATCAGCGATGTGTTCAATTATCTATGGTTTTTCAAAACCAATTTTTATACGGAATAACACCATTTGTTTGTATTTAAGTCAAGAACAATACGGAGAATCAAACTCTCAATCAACATTTAGTTTTTACAAAAAAAATGGGTTAGAATGGGAAGAATACGCAGACGTATTTATAGATTTTGGTAAAGAAATAGAAGAAAAACAAAAACCTAATGAAAAAAGCACTCCAGTCTCAACAATTTCAAATGAACAACTTGAGTTGCTTTCAAAAAAAATATTTCATGCTTTTCAAAATAACCAATTGGATTCCTTCACTAGTTTAGCTCCGAACTTTGAGGATAAGTTAATCATCCTTAAAATGCAGGGGGTTTCCGCACCGACTAAAGAAAAACTGCCTATGTACAAAGAAATTTACGAAAAAAGTAAGGGAGTGGTTGAAGAAAAATTCAAAAGTATTCTTAATAAAGCAAAAGAAAACAATATCGACCTATCTAAAGCTACATTTGACAGTTTTAAAAGACAAGACGAGGAGCTTAATTTAAGTTTGGAAGGAAATGGAAAGTCATTTATAAATACGAGCTTAGATGTATTTTTCAATTATGAGAACCGAAAGTTTGTAATTAACATCCCGGAAATTTATAATGTAAATAATTCGTTGAAAATTCATCTACGAATAACATTGAATGAAGTTAAATAAGTGAAAATATATGCTCAATAAAAAACATCAGCTGGTAACAGCAAATGTAAAACAACAAACATTCTAAATTTGTAAGATTTGCTAAATAACAACAATTTATGAAATTAATTTTAATTAAATATTTACTATTAAGCTCTTTAGGTGTATTGTGGTATTATTTTGCACTTATTACTACCGAACTATTTGGCATTCGCATTCTTACAACTAGATTATGGTCACTGGGAGTTTTATTTGCAATCATAACTTCTGTGAGCGTAGGAATTACGTTTTATAAGGCAATTCTAAAGTCAAAAGGAACATCTTGGTATTTACTTCCTTTTCTTACAATTTTTTTTGCATCATTAATGTTTGGTAGTTTGTATACAGCTTTTATTGACCGACCATATAATAGTTGGTCTTGGATTTTAGCCTTTGTATTTTACTCTTTAACTTATTTTATTTGGTTATTTTATCCTTTAGCTTTACTAACACAATACTTAATAAGATTTACAATGGCAAACTTTTCAGATGATTAAAAGAAAACATCAGCTGGTAACAGCAAATTTGCGCAAAAATGGCTAACGGTGGTTTACGTAAATTCATCAGTTAATTACTTAATTTGGTGCGGTGCGACAATGGTTTTGCAAGCAATGCCATTTCTACACAAATTTTCAAAACGTTAGGTGCAACCCTAGCAGACCAGACAACATCGATAAAACAGACGAATTTGAATAACAGAAAAAAAATAATAAATCGACTACTTTGGACATTGACAATAATCTTTGTTCTGATGAACGTTGTTGCTATTTTTCATTCTTACAAATTCACACATTTCGTTGACAGCAAAACAGCGAAAACAAAAGACCCTAAAAAATTAACTACTGGACAGAAAATTTCAACTTTAATTTTTGGGGTAAATAATCCAAGACCTGAAAAAACAACTGTTCCGACAGACGACTACGAAACCATTATACTAAAAAGTAACAGAGAAATTGAATGTTGGAACATTAAGACAGAAAACGCAAAGGGAACTGTAATTCTTTTTCACGGTTTCAGTGGACAAAAAGCATCAATGCTTGACAAAGCAGAAGTATTTCGTGGACTTGGTTACAACACATTTCTTGTGGACTTCACGGGTTCAGGTGGTTCGGAGGGTAATCAGACAACAATTGGGTTTTTAGAAGCTGAACAAGTAAAAACTTGCTTTGACTACTTGACCGAAAAAGAAGATAAAAACATTTTCCTTTTTGGAACTTCAATGGGTTCAGTTGCTATTATGAAAGCCATTAACGACTTTGACATTAAACCAAAAGGAATAATTATTGAGTGTCCATTTGGCTCTATGTATGAAACAGTATGTGCAAGGTTTAGGACAATGAATGCACCTACTTTTCCAATGGCTGGACTGTTAGTTTTTTGGGGCGGTGTTCAAAATGGTTTTTGGGCTTTTGGACATAACCCGACAGAATATTCAAAGAAAATTAATTGTCCAACGCTTTTAATGTATGGACAACAAGACGAAAAAGTTAGTAAAGCAGAAATTGACGAAATATTTGGAAATTTGGCTGGTCAAAAAGAATTGAAAATTTATAAGAATGCAGGACACGAAAACTATTTGACAAAATATAAAGACGAGTGGACGAAAGACATAACACAATTTATGACGACAGAATGAAAAGAAGGGCAGCACCTTACAGCACCTATAAGAAATTGGCGGTTCATTGCTCCGCAGACGTATTTGTGGTTAATCAAAGTTTGGTTATCCGCATCAATATTTATGGTGAAAATCGCCAACTTCTTACAGCTGCTAACCGTTAGCTGTCATTTTACCAAATAAAGAAGTCTATGAAGTTTATTATAATTTTCCTGGTTCTAATCGCTTTTATGACAATTTGTTGTAGCCAGAAAAAATCTATTGAAATTATATATTATTCTAAAAGTCAAGATAAGCCAACAAATATAGATGAAGAAAAGGTCTATGTTTTAAAGAAAAAAGCCTTAAATGCAGACTTCGACACAACCAGACTTTTTAAAATCGACAGCATAAAAAAGACTTGTTCAACCATAAAAAATATTTTTGAACCAATAAATGGAGTTTATAACTATTATCAATTTATATCGACACACTTGGGTAGGAAGTTAGTTTTCCCCGGAGAAAATTTGAAGGACAGTTTAATGATTGGTCATGATATTTTGATTATTAAAACTGACAACGAAAATAAAATTATTGATGCTTTTCAATATACCTTAGAATGGGGAGAATATCCCTTACAGTCTGACTTATATAGAAGCACAATAAATGGCTTAAAAATTAAAAACCACTTAAAAATTGAACAATTCAAGTTTGTTTCGACAGAAAACAATTTATTTGAAGATAATTTTGAAGATGGCCGTGTAATATGGCTAAAATAAAAAAGTCAGCTAACCACAATTTGTATTATAATGGCTGAAGTGCTTTACGTTATTTCATCACAATTAAATAAATTTATACGAGCAGACAAGTTTTTGCTTTCTAAGCCATTACAACACAAATTCGCCAATCGTTAGCGGTAACTGTTCAGAACGAAACTAATAAAAATAGATATTTAAAAACATTTCTGACATTGAGACAAATTAAAATATTTAGTGATTATCGACTTGATTTAATTTGCTCGTACTGCAGTAATAATGCAACTGAAACAAGAGACCATGTTCCTTCAAAAATATTACTTGATGAACCATTTCCGGAAAACCTTCCAGTAGTTCCATGTTGCACAAAGTGCAATCAAGATTTTTCCAAAGACGAAGAATATTTTGCTTGTTCAATTGAATGTATTTTACGAGGTTCAAGTAATATTGAAAAATTGCAAAGACAAAAGATAAAGATGTCTTTTCAAAAACGACCTGCGTTGCAAAAACAAATTGAAAATTCTTTTATTTTCCAAAATGGAATATTGACCTTTAAATATAAACAAGAAAGATTTGAAAATGTCGCAACAAAATTGGCTAAAGGTCACGTAAAATTTGAAACAAGTAATCCGCAGTTTATCGAACCAACATCTATTGTGTTTAAATCTTTAAGCTCAATGACAGAGGTAGAAACTGATAGTTTTTTTTCTTTATCACAACTGAACATTCTTCCTGAAGTAGGAAGTCGAGCATTACAAAATCTTATAATAGATGGAAATGGAATAATTCAATCAAATTGGAAAACTGCTCAAGATAATAAATATAAATATTCAGTTATTAATGACGTGGAATTGCTTATTGTAAGAATCGTTGTTTGGAACTATTTAGCAATCGAAGTTATCTGGAATGACAATTAAAATTGAAGAAAAATTAAAAAACAGCAACCGCTAACAGCAAATTTGATCAAGATGGCTGACCCGCAATTTTCAACTTTCTGCAACTTAATTAAGTTTATGCAAGCTGACAGAGGTACTGCTTTAATGCCATTTCTATACAAACTTGCAAACCGTTATATTCTCATTTGAACTTAAAAATCAGATAAATTCAACTAATAAATGAAAACTGCCGCTTACAATAGTTTCAAAATATTGATCATAAAATATAAAGTTCCCATTCTTTCTTTCCCGAGAAATTTAACAGAAAAAAAAACTCAATTTCTAAGTCCATTTTAAGGAAGTCGCAAAACTTTGGCTAGTTAAAAAAACCGTAATATTACCCATTACAAAATATTTTAAAATTCCCTTCGCTAAGCTTTAATTATGAAAATAGATTTTTTTTCTGCAAAAAAATATGATATCGATTTTTTTGATATTGCCAATAAAACAACCGGTTTCGAAATAAATTATCATGAAACACATCTTGGGCCACATAGTGTAAATATGGTTAATGATGCCGACGCCATTTGTGTTTTTGTAAACGATAAATTAACGAAAGCAGTAATTGAGCAATTGGCACAAAAAGGGGTTAAAATAATTGCCTTACGTTGTGCTGGTTTTAACAATGTAGATTTAGAAGCAGCCAAAGAATTTAATATTTCTGTTTGCCGAGTCCCTGCTTATTCTCCACAAGCAGTTGCAGAACATGCTGTTGCAATGCTGCTTACCATCAACAGGAAAACTCATAAAGCATATAACCGGGTGAGAGAACAAAATTTTTCTTTAAACGGTTTATTGGGATATAATTTATTTGGTAAAACCGTAGGAGTTATTGGCACCGGCAAAATCGGTAAAGCCTTTATTAAAATTATGCTTGGTTTTAGCTGTAAAATTTTAGCTTATGATGTTTTCCCAGATTCAGAATTAGAAAAAAATGGGGTTACTTATGTTCCATTAAATAAATTATTTCAAGAATCTAACATCATCTCACTTCATTGTCCGCTTACTAAAGAAAACCATTATCTTATTAATAAAGAAAGCATTAATATAATGCAGCATGGAATTACGCTAATAAATACAAGCCGAGGTGGGTTAATAAATACAACGGACGTGATTGAGGCTCTAAAAAGTAAACAAATTGGAGCCCTTTGCATAGACGTTTATGAACAGGAAGAAACTTTATTTTTCAAGGATTTATCGTTAGAGATAATTGATGATGATAAAATACAAAGGTTAATAAGCTTTCCTAATGTTCTTTTAACGTCCCATCAAGCCTTTTTTACTAAAGAGGCGCTAGAGGAAATTGCTAATGTTACGATTAATAGTATTTCAAAAATTGATCAAAACGTTATGCCACAAAAAGATTCAGTAATGTTAACATAAGTTAATTTATCTAATCTACTTTTCTTCTTTATTATGATTGAATAAATATCATTAGTGCACATTTAAAATTCTTCTTCCTAACAGAGTTTATAACTGGTACATGCTTTGCTAAATTGACGCATGAATCATTATTTTTTATTGATGACTTTAATAGGATTTATTGCCGTAAGTATGGCTTGGATCCCTGCGTTAAGTAAAAAAATCAAGATTTCTTATTCAATAATTTATCTTTTAATAGGCATTTTCCTTTATTTGATTTTACCCGGTACCCTTCCGCTCCCGGATCCTCAGGCAAACGATATTTTCACCATTCATGCTACAGAAATTGTTGTTATCATTAGCTTAATGGGTACAGGAATAAAAATTGACAGGAAATTTTCTTTTAAAAAATGGCGAACTCCATTAAGGTTGGTTTTTATCGCAATGATTATTTGTATAGCCATTACGGCAATTTATGGGAAAATCTTATTAGGCTTAGATTTAGCCTCCGCAGTTTTATTGGGTGCTGTTTTAGCCCCTACCGACCCTGTTTTAGCTGCAGATATTCAAGTTGGCCCACCAAACGAGGGAGAAACTTCAGAGACTAAATTTGCCCTAACTGCCGAAGCAGGAATGAACGATGGTATGGCTTTCCCCTTTACATGGCTTGCTATTACTTTAGCAATGATAGCTCAGGGAGTCAATGGAAGCCTATCTGATTGGTTTGGAATTCATGTTTTGTATAAAATTTTAGTAGGATTTGGCATTGGATTAATAAGTGGTAAATTAATTGGGTTATTGCTCTTTAAATTAGCTAAAAAATTTAATGCTTTAAAACCTACAGAGGGTTTTTTAGCCATATCACTAACATTTGCTGTTTATGGCATTACAGAAATAGCTTTGGGATATGGATTTATAGCTGTTTTTGTTTGTGCGATTGCCCTGAGGTCTCAAGAGAGAAAACATGATTATCATACAGAGCTTCATTCTTTTACAGAGCAAATTGAAAAAGTCCTAATCGCTGTTTTATTGGTATTTGTTGGAGGAAGCCTGGTTACCGGAATATTAACTGCCCTTACCTGGCAAATGGCGGTGTTTAGTTTAGTTTTTATATTTATGATAAGGCCGTTAAGTGCTTATTTGAGTTTAATAAATATTAAGTATCTAAAATTTGAAAGATCTATTATTAGTTTTTATGGCATAAGAGGGATGGGTTCTATCTTTTATTTAGCTTTCGCATTTAATACCATCAAATTTGAATATGAGAAAGAACTTTGGGCAATGTTAGCTTTTACGATACTTGTCTCTGTTATTGTTCATGGATTTACAGCCACTAAAATTATGGAAATTTTAGAACGAAGAACTCATTCAAAAGCTTCGTTAGTGGAAAAAGAAAATAATCTTACTGATTGATCTTTATTAATTTTTTAGATTGAAAACCAAAAAGTTTAGCCTTTGCCCAGTTCACTATATTTAATATCAAATAAATATTTGAGGAGCTTTGCAACTTCCACAAGCTAAAGAATCTTTCAATAATCCATTGCTTAAGTAAGTAATAAACATATTCATGTGTTTTATGAATACAATAATATGATTTTCTCTAATAAATTTTTATCGAAAATATGATAAGTATAAATAAAAACTACTTTACATCACTGATAAAAATAATGGTTGAAATTATATACTTTAGTAAATAAAAAAATTGATAATATGAAAAGTGTTTTTAACTCAAATGATACTCAAGAATTAGTGTCTAGAATTAATTCCTTAAAACCAAATTCAACTCCACTTTGGGGTAAAATGAATGTGGCTCAAATGCTGGCACATTGTAATGTTTCTTATGAGATGGCTTTTGAAAGCAAACATCCAAAACCAAACGCAATCATGAGATTTATCCTCAAAGCTTTTGTTAAAAGTACTGTAGTTGGCGAAAAACCCTATAAAAAAAGTTCACAAACGGCACCTGCATTTATCATAACAGATACAAGAGATTTTGAAAATGAAAAATCACGACTTATTGCCTACATAAATAAAACACAAGAATTAGGAGAGAATTATTTTGATGGAAAAGAATCTCTTTCTTTTGGAGTGTTAAACAAAACCGAATGGAATAATATGTTTTATAAACATTTAGACCATCATTTGAATCAGTTTGGGGTTTTGCCATTAAATTAAAAAACCTTGCTTTTAAAAAAGCAAGGTTTTTATTAACGATTAATGATGTTTCGCTCTCAAAATTTATTGTGGCAAAACTGGTGGATTTATCTTATTTACCCTTGTAGTAATTGTACCCAGAAAAGCCTCTAAATTTTGTTGCTCTTCTAAAGTTAAGTTAAGCTTTCTCAATATACTTGATTTTTGGATATTGATTAAAGAATCAGGTTCGTTAACTAGGCTTTTTCTTTGCGCAACAGGATTGCCTAAATTATAAAATTGAACTACATCCTTTAAAGATGGGAAATTTCCATGGTGCATCCAAGGGCCTGTTATGCCTGTTTCTCTTAAAGAGGGCGTTTTAAACTTTCCTACATCAGCTAAATTTTTTGTGACATTATATCTGCCTAAATCTCTAAATTTAGTTCCTAATAAGGTTTGCCCGTCGTTATGAAATTGGTTATCACTAAACAAAGGCGAGTTATGACAATTGATACATCTTCCTTTTGTTCTAAAAATATGCATTCCTGCAATTTCATTGTCTTTTAATGCCTTGGCATTTCCTTTCACAAAAGAATCAAAACGTGAATTGGTGCTTACAATAGAACGTTCAAAAGTTGCGATGGCTTTTTGTATTTTATCTAAAGTGATTTCACTTGTTCCAAAAGCGGTACTAAATAATGGCTTATAACCTTCAATCTCGTTAACATGCTTAACCATGGTGTTTAAATCCATGTTCATTTCTAAATGATCCTGAACGGGAAATTTTGCTTGATCTTCTAAACTTTTCGCTCTTCCATCCCAAAAAAACTTTTCGTAGAAAGCCACGTTTAATAAAGTCATTGCATTTCTTTGCCCGGTTTGTCTATCATGACCGTAAGCCACACGTTTTCCGTCTCCCCATCCTAATTCAGGGTCGTGACAAGAAGCACAAGCAATTTGCTTGGAAACAGAAAGACGTGGATCAAAGAATAAGAGCTTGCCTAATTTTTCTTTATCTACAGAAAACTCATTATCTTTTGGATATTTTGGTCTACCTAAATAGCCAATATCTTTAAAACCTTTTTTGGCTTCTTCATCTAAATCTGGCTTTGGCCATTTGCTGGCATCGCCACTATAAATTGCTCTAAGTTCATCAATGGTATATTCATGATCTTGAAAAAAAGCACTCCCTAAAATAACTACAGCAATGCAAGTCAATATTAAAATAGTTCTTTTCATTTAATTTAAGGTTTGTGGATCAACACTAAAGCTGTATTTTCTTTTCACATTATTAGCACCACCAATTGCAGTCTCATTAAAGGTAACTTCTATATTAAAAATCTTTGTTCTTTCATCATAAGTACCTTGCCCGCTAATACCTATTTTAAAAGTAGTGCCATCGGCTTTTGTCAAAACAACATCCTGTTCAATAACCTTTACTACGCCAGTTTTAGCTCCTACAAAATCCGGAAAAAACCTAAATACTTTTGGCACATTAATTTTTGCTGATTTAATATTGCTAGATCCAAGCGGCGTGGTGTAAAGACGCACCATATCAAAAAGTGCTACACCACTTTCAGCAACATAAGGATTAGTAAAACCTAATGCGGAAGGGTCATCACTAGGTACTGTTGGAAAATGACTTCTTATCGTATTTGTCCATTTTGCAGTTACGGGATCAAACCTGTAGATAAATAATTCATAAAATGGTGTGCTGTTGTAAAACGTAGAAATAACAGTAGATGATGCTGGTGTTGTTGGAGTATCTGGATAAAGATCCTCTTTGGTAAGTGGGGCATCTTTTTTACAAGCAGCTAAAGTAATAATACAGATAAAAAGTACGATGATTGATTTTTTCATAATTTCAATTTTTAATAACCTTCATTTTGTTTAATTGCCGTATTAGCGTTAATAGTTTGTGCGGGTAATGGCATTACTAATCTATAATCAGAAAATGCTAAAGAACAATTTGGGGATGTACAATCGTTTCTATTGATACCTTGGTTTCTTCTTACCAAATCAAAAAACAAATTACCTTCAAAAGCCAATTCCTTTCTTCTTTCTAAAAGAACCGCATTTATTAGGTCTGATTTAACAGTTAAGTTTAGGTCTGTTGCATTAGAATCAGCCCTTTTTCTGATGATATTTAAGTCGTTATTAGCAACATCATATCTATTTAGTTCAGCAGCTGCCTCAGCTCTTATCAAATAGATTTCAGACAATCTCAATAACTTGATTGGAGTAGCGTTAATGCTACCTTTCTCATATTTTTTGGTGCTATAAAAAACAGTAGAATTTATGGTATTAGCTATAAACATGTTATTTCTCCCTCTTATATCAGTACTACTATAAAGATTAAGAATATCATTTGTAGCGGCATACATACCATCTGGTGTTAAACTAATTTGATAATAACTACCTAATGAACTTGAGCTAAAATCATTTTCTACGGGGAGTTCAATAATTGATTCTGATGATGGAATCCTTCCCGCCCAACTGCCAACATATTGGGCATTAGTTAATAACTTGTATGTACCCTCTTTTATTACCTCATCCGCCAATTGAAAAGCTTCCGAAAAATTATTACTGTAAAGATCAATTTTACTTAAAAACGCTTTGGCATTAAGTTTTGAGAAATAATTTTGTTGATATCCGTTTGGAAAAACGACATTACTATTGTCAAAAAGTAAAATCGCCTCATTAATATCATTTTTAATTGCAGTATAACATTGTGCAACTGTAGACCTTACTGGCGCTGGGTCTCCAAATAACTGAGGTTTTAAATTGATGACAATACCAACGTGTGAAGCATCGGGTGTATACCCGAATGGGCGAGCATAAATTCTTAAAATTTCAAAATGGATTAAAGCTCTAATACATTTAGCTTCTGCAATCATCCTGTTTTTATCTTTTTCTGGTCCGGCTGCTGTTGGCGTATAAGCTATGATATTGTTAACGTTATTCAATTGTTTATATAAATCACTATAAGTGTCATTCATTGTACAATCGTTCTGATTTTGGATAAGATTATAGATATCATCTAATATAAAATTAGCAGTTTTACTATACTTTATATTTCCTCCCATTAAATCTGGATAAACCATAACGTTCCTATTGTAAACATTAATTGTTAAAAGGGATTTATAAGCTCCTGCTAAGGCAGTTTTAGCACCTTGGGTATCCTTAAAAACATCTTCAAGAGATAATTTATCTGTAGGTTCTTTATCCAATAATTTTTCACATGATGTAAAAATCAGCAGGATAAAAAGCAATATTATGGGTAATTTTTTATATTGATTTCTCATTTTACATATTTATAAACCTAATCTTAAACCTATAACAAACGCTCTAGTCTCTGGGAAAACAAATCTTTTTTCGGCAATGCCATTTCTCTCTTTTGTTCCAGCATCTTTATAAACATAAAACAGATTGGTAACATTAGCATTGATAAGCAATTTTGATAAATGAAGTCTTTTATTAAATGAATCTGGAAGCCTATAGTTTAGGTTTACGTTTGATAATTTTAGATAAGAAACATCATATACATATCTAGAAGAATTACTGATTACAGTTCTAATGATATTAAGTCTAGGTATATCGGTAATATCACCAGGCCTTTGCCACCTGTCTAACAAGTTTGCACTTTGATTTCTATTGGCAAGGTTCCGTCCATCTGCTTCATCTGCATAGTATATTAATTTATCTGCTCCATAACTATACAGGATATTAAACGATAAACTGAAATTCTGTACATCAAAGCTGTTTACAATACCGCCTTGAAAATCAGGCAATCTATCTCCTAAAACAGAGGTTTCAAAAATACTCAATCTATTAGCTTCAGACGCACTGATTAAATTTCCATTATAATAAAACTGTTCTAATCCGGTTTGTGGGTTTACGCCAGCCCAATTAAAGCCATAAATGGATGATGTACTTTGCCCAACCTTTAAGCCTGCTGCATCATCCCTTACAGAATAGAGTGCGGCAAAACCCTTGTTAAATTCTATGAGCTTATTCTTATTTGTGCCAAAATTAAAGTTGGTATTCCAAGAAAATTTTGATGCTTTAATATTTTGTGAATTGATGGATAGCTCAAATCCTTGGTTTCGCATGGTGCTGGTGTTTGCAAGGATAGATTTAAACCCAGTTTCTAAGGGAACATTAACATTTGATATTAAATTTTTTACGGTGTTATTATAAAATTCTGCCGTAATTTGAAGACGATTAAATAAGGTAACATCCAATCCTAAATTAAATTTAAAATTGGTTTCCCAACCTAGATCTGGATTTGGGGCAGCATCAGCATCTGGAGTAGAGGCTACATAACCATTATATAAATTTCCTGATGCGGTACTAAAATCATATAATCCTCTTGCGGCATAAGTGCCAATTCTTGAGTTACCTGTGGAACCATATGTTGTCCTAATCTTTAAAGAATTTAAAGTTTTATTATCTTTTAAAAAGTTCTCTTTTGAAATAACCCAGGCTAAACCTACTGATCCGTTTAAAGCAACTTGTTTATCGCCACCAAAAATAGAAGACTCATCCAAACGTCCATTGATATTTACAAAGTATTTTTTAGATAAATCATACCCTAATTGAGAATAATAAGATACCGTTGCATCTTCAGATTTTGATGATGCGGCTGTTTGATTTTGAGCGGCACTTAAGACCTTTAATCTATCAAATGTAAAACCTCTACCAGAACCTCTTATTAAATTTGTTTCTTTATCCTCTACCTGTGTTCCTACCAAAAAGTTTACGGTATGTTTTTGCTCAAAAGTTTTATCATACGTTGCTTGTGCAAAACCAGATAGACTTAAATAATTTCTATCATAAATTTGCAATATACCGTTAGAATTTCTGCCGGTTGCATTTTGTGAAGATTTATAAATAGTCTCTTTGTTCTCATAATAATCTGCGCCTAATGTTCCTGAAATATTAATGGCTTCACTAAGTTTATAATTTGCGTTTATATTACTTACCAATCCTAAACCTTTATGAAAATCCTCATTTTGTGCCAATATTGCCAAAGGATTAGGAACACCTAAAATATCAGGATAAGTTCCATCTGGATTTATGGGGGCAACATTGGGTGCTAAAATAATTCCCCCATAATTAGATAAAGCATTTTTATTAGTAATTGTAGGACTTAAAGATACACCAAGCCTAAATCTTTTTTCAAACTGATGGTCTAATCTTAATCTTAAATATACTTTTTGCAGATCATTTCCAAAAGAACTTGCTTGCTCACTTCTAAAGCCAGAGGAAAGACGGAATGTTGTGCCTTCTGTCCCACCAGATACGTCCATTGTTGCATTTTGGTAAACTGCATTTCTGTTGGTCAATGCAAACCAATCAGTATCAATATTAGGGCTTCCAGCCAATTGAGTGGCAACCGCTACAGATCTTCCATCATTTATATAGGCTTCCCTCAATAAGCTGAAGTATTCATTTCCACTTAACCATTGATATTTATTTATAAATTCTGTTATCCCTGTATCAAAACCAAAATTAACCTGTGTTTTACCCGGACTGCCAGATTTTGTAGTGATAATGATTACACCATTTGCTGCATTTGCACCGTACAATGCAGAGGCGGTAGCATCTTTAAGTACAGAAATGCTTTTTATATCGTCAGGATTAATGTTAGCTAAAGGATTTAAATAAGTTTCTCCGTTAAATTGAGAAGCTTCATTTTTTCTCTGCTGTTCATATAATGGAATGCCATCTATTACATATAAAGGTTGAGATGAAGTTCCTGTTGTGGCACCAAATGTTGGTAAAGAACCCAAACCTCTAATATTTACCTTAACCGGTGTGCCTAATTCTGTATTGGTTTCTACCTGCACTCCGGCAATTAAGCCTTCCATCATTTTATCAAAGCTTTCAATTGGTCTTGAAGTTTGCAATTGAGAGGCATCTAATTGTGAAATACTTCCTACTACTTCTTCCCTTCTTTTTTCCTTAGTAAATGAAGAGGTAACTACTACTTCATTCATTCCAATGGCATCATAATCTAATTCTATCTTAAAAAAAGATTGATCACCCACTTTAAATTCTTTGGATTTCATGCCAATATAACTTGCAACTAAAATGGTGTTGTTTATATCTGATGATGTTATTTTTATGGTAAACTCGCCATTGATATTAGTAATTGCACCTTTTTTAGTTTCTTTGATGAAGACATTTACTCCTGGTAAAGTTTCTCCTGTCTTATCTGTAACAATACCTGTAATTATTCTTGTCGGGAGATTGATGTTGGTAGATTTTCTTACCGAGATGGATTTACCTACTATTTTAAAATCTAAACCCGATTTTGAACTGAAAAGATTTAGAAAACCCTCTAATTCGCCAGTGTAATCTAAACTAATGTTTTGACTGATGTTAATCTCTGATTGATCATAACTGAATTTCATATCAGTTTGATTTTCTATAGTTTTAAAAATAGTGGATATGGGTTTTTCTTTCACACTTATTTTTACAGAAATCTGCTTAGACTGACTGTAAGCAGTGTTTAATTTAAAGCCGAAAAAGAGCAGTAAAAGGAATGATATTTTTAGAGATAGGGTATATCTTTTATCCATTATTTTTTAATGATTATGGTATCGTTAACAATTTTATACTTCAGTTTTTTAGCATAGCAGATGCTTTTAATGATAGATAGATAATCACTGTTATTAAATTCTCCGGTATAGTCCCAATTTAATTTCCCGTCTGGGTCAATTAACCTTATACCAAATGTGGTGTATATTTTTTGAGAAACCTCATCAAAAGAAGCGTTTTTAAAGGATAGAATCCCATCCTTCCATGAGATGATTTCTTTTGTATTAAAGCTAGCTTTTGTTATTAGGTGATTGTTTTTTTGATAACTAATGCTTTGTGCGGGATTTAAGGTTATGGCAACCTTACTATTATTATCAGTTACTTTTACTTTACCTTCTACCAATGATATTTTTATGGTCTCCTTAATATCATGGGTATTAATATTAAACTTAGTCCCTAAAACTGTAGTGGTCAAATTTTCTGATTTCACATTAAATGGCTTGCTTTTATCCTTTGTTACTTCAAAAAATGCTTCTCCTTCTAATTCTACATTTCTATTTTCTTCACCAAATTGTTCAGGGAATTTGAGTGTACTGTTGGCATTAAGGGTAACTTTAGTACCATCATTTAATTGAAAAATGCTTCTTTGCCCAAATGGGTTATGCCTGGTTACAATTTGTTGGTTTCGAAACTTTGCTGCATTAGTAGATGTCAAATAAATTAGACAGCCCATAAATATCAATAAGCCACAACAAATAGAAACCATTATGTTTAATCTATTTTTTGCAGTACCAGCACTGTTAATTTTATTAAACCCGTTAGATTGGGAAAGGTAATTTTCAAATCTATTAAACTCGCTTTCTACCTCGCTTTCTGGCAAGGATAAAAATAGCAATCCAAGTAGCTGTTCAGCGTTATAAATTTCATCTAGTTTATGTGGATGATGTATTTTCCAATTTTCCCAAAATTCGAAATCATCGTTATCTTTTTTTAGAAAATAATTGATAAAAGATTCATCTGAGGCAAAATCTTCTGCCGAGTAAAGGTTATAGTCCAATTCTTTTTTGCTTTTGGTAAAAATTTAAAATGAGCCATAAATCATAGCTCATTTTAAATCAAAGATATTTAAAGCTTAATAATTTTATTGACACTTCTTTTAGTGCCACCCAAATCTGTTACTTCTAAAGTATAAAAACCGGTTTCTAAATCATCTATTTTTAAAGATAAGCTGTTATTTTGAGTAGTTACTACTTTAAACTTTTTTAAAGCTCCTTTTAAATCGTAAATTTTTAATTGATAAGATTCAGGTTGACTTGAAGCAGTTTCAAAGCTAATGTTTAAGAAATCGTTAACAGGATTAGGATAAACTAGTAGGTTAGTTTCTTTTAAGTCTTTAATATTTACTGTTGCAATTTCTGAAAGAGAAAGGGTGCCATCAAAATCAACCGCTTTTATTCTGTAATAATTGTTTCCTGCAAATGGTGCAACATCTGTAAATTGGTAAGTAGCTAAATTACTTGCGGTAACCGTTCCAATTGATGTAAAAATACCGTTCTCACCCGCTTTTTCTATTAAATATATTTGGGTATTAACTTCTGAAGCGATATTCCATTTCACTAAAACAGTTTCATTGGTATTTAAATTAGCTGTAATTGAAGTATATTTTACAGGTAGTGTGCCGTTTGAATATAGGCGAGAGGCGTAAATTTCTGATGCTGTCGCAGAACGAGCATCTAGCCAAGCTACCAATAAACCTCCTGCATCATCAAATACTGAAGTAGCTAGTGTTTGAGAAAAAGAATTTGTTGAGACAGGAAGCCCATCTGCAACATATGGAGAACTAACAGCTCCACTTAAAGAATCTAATCTTTGTGCATAAACATCATTTGCTCCTATATTACTTTCTCTGTAAGTAATAAAAAGATGACTTCCTGAAGTTGAAGTATTAAGAGTGATGTCCGAACTTTGAGTACCAAGCTTAACTGCTACAGGAACTCCATTTAAAGCCCAAGATCTTACTCCGTTTAAATTATAACGTTGACTATACAAATCTGTACCGAAAGATGGCACTGCAGAAGTATTGTTTCTATTATCGGTCCATACAATATAAAAATTATTTAAAGCATCTTTAGTAATTACGGGAGCTGACTGATTATTAGATGAAGGAGTAGTAACTTGATTTAATACAGCTACAGGAACTCCATTTAAATAATTTAAATCAGCGGGTAAGCCATTCGTCCAATATCTTACTCCCAAGCTATCCATTCTTTGAGCATACACATCATTATCATTATTCCTAAAATCCGTCCATGTAGCAACAATACCTCCTTTACCATCACTAACTGCTACCGGTACGGTCTGATTTGTAGAAGCATTACAAATTGGAATCCCCTCCTTATTACTTCCCCATAATACAATTCCATTTTTATTTATCCTTTGTCCAAATATATCAGAATTAGTTGTTGCTAATTTAGGTTCTAAAAATACAATAATTGCACCCCCAGAACCATCTGCAATAACAGTTTGATTATTTTGATTTCTAACCTGCTCTCCATGAACATCAACATCAGAAGACCATATTAGATTACCCAAAGTATCGACTTTCTGAGCAAATAAATCTGTAGTTGAAGTTCTTAATTGATGCCAAACAACTACAAAATCTTTATCAGAAACACTTCCTATTGCGGGATTTCTTCGATATGTGTTTAGATCAGCACCCGCCTTAGATAAAATCACCCCGTTTGCCGCCCAGCCCATAGATCCATCTGCCTTCACTCTTTGACCATAAACTTCATCAGCATTTGATCCTGATGTTGCAGGAGCTGTTGCAAATCTATAATCACTCCAGGCTATTATTGCTCCACCCTTACCATCGCTTACCATTGTGATAGCGGTTTGAGTACCTGCTGCATTGCAAACCACTTTTTCTGTTGCGAGCCATGGTAACGAACCATCTTTATTGATTTTTTGAACATATATATCTATTCCTGTAGTGCCAGCTATGGTAGTACCAGCCCAAGCAATAATCATGTTTCCATTACCATCATTAATAGATACAACACTTGTTTTAAGTGTGGAAAGAGAGGTATTATTTGCAATCAGATTATTTACAGCTGGGTTACCATTCCATTGCGCTTTTGCCGAATGAAGAATTGTTATTAAAATAAAAGAAAGTAATAGTTTTTTCATACCGATAATTTTATGTTTTGTTAACGTTTTAATAACAGTGCGTTAAAAAGTAGATTTTTACCAGATATTTTTAACTTTTTTTTACAAACAGTAAACATTTTAAATTTTTAGCACAGAATGAAGTGTTATAAACCTGCTTGAGGTTTTGTTTAGGCTTTTTTATTAAAGATTTTTCTTCTTTAATAAAAGTTGGTATAGAAAGCGGGACAGGATTAACGGAAAAGCACAGGAATTTGCTTTTCTAATTTTTTAGAATTCTTTTTAAAGTCACCAAAGCTTCATAAACATGATTATAAACGGTTCTGGTCTTTAAGTTTAACAGTACTGCAATCTGTTCGTAATTTAAACCATCATAAAATTTTAATTGTATAATCTCTCTTTGCGAAGAGGTAAGATGATTTAAGGCTCTGTAAATTTTTTCTTTTTTTAAAGTTGATGATTGGCTTTCAATCAATAAATACTCGTAAGAATGTTGTATCCCTGCTTCTAAATTATCAAATTGAGAAACTTCATATGCTTCATGATTGTTGACTAAATCTTTTAAAAGCTTTCTTTTTAGATAAGTTTTAAGGTAACTCTTAATATTTTCTACCTCATTTATGGTATTGCGTTTTTGCCATATCTCGCAAAACATTTCATGAATGGCATCTTTAACTTTCTCCTTATCGGCAGATACCCTAAAACCAAAAATATATAGCTCTTGATAACAGTTTTGATAAACCGTTTTAAAAGCTGCTTTATCCCCGGATTTAATTTCTTTCCAAAGTGCCGAATCCATTTTTATGAGATTGTGTATTGCAATGTAATTAAAACATTTAAAAAATTGCAACAATACAAAAACATTATTAGTACTTTAATAAAAGTTTTAACAATTAAGCATCATAATCATCAATTTAATGCGGTTTTACTGTAAACATGATATTCTCCGGGTGCTAAAGTTAAATCGTATGTGTTTGTACTCAGATTAATTGCATTACCAAAAGCATCTACCCAATTACCTGAAGCTCCAAAATCTATATTTGCTTTTTGCGATACCACATCGAAATTTCCTACAACAATCACGTTATTATCCGTTGCATTTAACTTAATATATTTAATACCCGAAATTAGATTAGATGTAAAATTGGAAGTTGCGAAAATTGAATTATTCTTTTTAAGAGTTCCCATTTTAGCATAAACATCATAAAGTGCTTTTCTATTGGACTCGTTATAATATTCCCATTTGATTGGTTTTTCGCCTGTCCTGCCATTTTGATCAATACTAATATCGTAACCTAATTCTCCAAATTGCCAAATCATTTTTGGACCAGGAATAGCAAAAAAGAAAGCAGCAGCCAATTCTTCCCTTTTTAATGAAGTAGCTAAATTGTTTTTAATCACGTAGTTTCCACTCACATTTCCGTAGGTGATATTTTTAAAATTCAACCTTTCTTCATCATGGCTTTCTATATATGAAACCACTCCTTCTGATTTTGAAAAGCCGTGATTAGTATAAAATCCCCAGGAAAAATCAGATTTTCCTAAATATCCCATGGTAGCTTCGTTCATATTGTAATTAAGATTTGTCCAAATCATCATTCCATCATTGGTCAATTCGGTTTCTTCTTTTGTATCGGCAAAATGCTCTAAAATGGTATAAAAATTATTGTTATCAATGCTGTTTATAAAACTGTGGTAATCTTTCCAAGTAGCAACCCGACCTGCATCATAAGCAGCAAAACCTGCATCGTCTGATGATTGACGTTGTGTAAAACCTTTAGATAAATCGAACCTGAAACCATCTACTTTATATTGCTGCATCCAAAATTTCATCACATTTTTAGAAAAATATTTTGTAGCATCACTTTCGTGATTAAAATCAAAACCTACATTATAGGGATGCTTTGCAACCGTATTAAACCACGGACTTTCAGCAGTTGGTGCACCATTGTTAAAATACATTTGTACCATTGGCGATTGCCCGAAAGAATGATTTAAAACCATATCTAAAATTACGGCAATTCCTTTTCCATGGCATTCATCAATAAAGTTTTTCAACGATACTTTTGTACCATAATATTTATCTGGCGCAAAATAAAACGAAGGATTATATCCCCAACTTAAATTACCCTCAAACTCGCCAACTGGCATTAATTCGATGGCGTTTATGCCTAAATTTTTCAGATAATCTAATTTTGTTAGAACAGAAGCGTAACTATGGTCTGCAGTAAAATCACGAACCAAAAGTTCATATATCACCAGGTTGTTTTTAGCTGGACGTATAAAATTTGTGTTTTTCCAATTGTAAACAGGCTGATTGGCTTGCATCACGCTTACAATTCCTGAGGTTTTATTTGATGGATAAGCTTTTAAGTTTGGATAAGTAGTTGCACTGATATATTTATCATTATCAGGGTCTAAAACTTTTTCGCAATAAGGATCGGCAACCCGCAATTTACCATCTATCTCAAATTGATAAGCATATTCTATATCCGGATTTAAACCATCAATTTGTACAAACCAGGTTTTCCCATCTTTGGCAACTTCATTGGATTAAGGTTGTTTTGCCAATTATTGAAATCGCCTATTAAAGAAACTGATGTTTTGTTTGGTGCAAATAAAGTAATGATTGCAGATGTTCCATTATTTAAAAATGCAACTCCATCTTTTGCGCCAGCAGGCAAATCTATGGGCGTTGGTGTTATGTTTCCATCTCCACCATCTGTGCTGTCTTTTTTACAAGCAGTAAATAAAATGACGCCGATAAAGAATAAATAGAATATTTTTTTCATGTTGGTTTTTTATTGGTAAAATACTTTCTTGTTTAAATTTTTGTCTAATTTCCTGTAACTCCTAATCTGAAATTTCTCAGACTTAAAATTTTTAAAAAATCGTAAGTCTATTATATATTGGGTTAACGACTGAAACGGCATCCTTTTTTTCTTTTTAAAAAAAGATACAGTGTAAGGCGTGTTAAAACCCCCAAATCCTAAACCGATCTTCTTTCTTCAATCTCTAATTCTGTGGTTAAAAGGTTATTGGTGTTTTTAGTTTCTTTAATAAAGAAATAGCAAATTAAAGCTGCTAAAATCATTAAACCACCCCCTAATTGTACTGCTAAAAGTCGATCGTTATTTAAAACGTTGCGCATTAACCAACCGAAACCTAGGGAAGACATAATTTCTGGCAGTACAATAAAGAAATTGAAAATCCCCATATAAATACCAATCTTATTTTTTGGTAATGAACCGCTTAACATGGCGTATGGCATAGACAGAATACTTGCCCAGGCAATTCCAACGCCCGTCATACATACATAAAGCATATTTTTATCGGTTACCCAAGCAACGCTTATTAAACCCAATGCACCACATAATAAACATAATGCATGTGTGGTTTTTCTTCCCAATTTATCTGCTATTGTTGGCAAAACCAATGCAAAAAGAAAAGTAATTACACTATAATAGGCCAGTGTTAAACTTCCAAAATCAGCTCCTGCAGCATAAATAGGATCGCTTGCATCTTTACCGCCAAAAACATTAACAGCGACTGCCGTTGTATAATAAAACCACATTAAAAATAGACCTGGCCAGGTAAAGAACTGAACCAATGATACTATTTGCATCCGCTTAGGCATATTTTTTAAGGCATCGAAAATCTCTTTTGCACCACCTGCAAATCCTTTTTTACCTTCTTTATTCTGAATTTCTAATTCTTGAGCAGTTGGAGGATATTCTTTTGTGGTTAAAACTGTCCATAATACTGCTGCGAAAAAGAAAAAAGCTCCTATATAAAATGAGAATTTTACATTCTCTGGGATGCTCCCTTGCGCTGCGGTATTGGTTAAATGGAAAACATTATTCATTAGCCATGGCAAAGCTGATGCAATACTGCCTCCTAAACCAATCATCATACTTTGCATGATAAAGCCGCGATTTACCTGACTATCAGGCAATTTATCAGTTACGAAAGCTCTAAAAGGCTCCATTGACACATTTCCAAAAACATCTAAAACCCAAAGTAAACCTGCAGCCATCCATAATGCACTGCTATTAGGCATAAAAATGAGAGCTATACTGCTTATTATTGCTCCAACCATAAAATATGGACGTCTTCTACCCCATTTTGGATGCCAGGTACGGTCGCTCATATAACCAATGATGGGCTGTACCAATAAACCTGTAAGTGGTGCTGCTAAAAACAAAAGAGGAACCTGATCTGCGTTTGCTCCCAGTCCCTCATAAATACGCCCCATGTTTGCTCTTTGCAAATCCCATCCAAATTGTATCCCGAAAAAACCAATGCTCATGTTGATGATTTGAATCAACGAAAGTTTAGGGTTTTCTATGGCGGTTTTTAAGTTCATTTTTATCGATTTAAAATTGGATAATTTTTGATGAATTTGGTTTTATATTAATCTCTATAGTACCATCTGACGTTAAGATAACAGCCTGATTAGTTAATAAATCAATTGCTTTTTTTAAGGGATTTGATGATAAAACCTCTTTTGGAACAGAAATTTTGGTCTCAAAATTTTGGTCTCTGCTAAAATTAGAAATGATCAATAATCGTTGATTTTTAGTGTATCTAAAATAAGCGTAAACCCTATTATTATTGATTTGAATTTGAGGCATCTCATAAAAATCGCCGATAGAAATCCCTTCATTTGTTGTGACAATTTTTAACAGATTCACATAATATGCTCTTATCTGTTTTTCATTGTTGTCCAATTTACCACCATCAAACTTGCCATTATTCATCCATTTTTGGTGATTTGGAACACCCCAATAATCAAAAATGGTGGTTCTATTATCGTCGCCACCAAAACCCTCTAATCCTTTACCGGGTTCGCCAACTTCTTGTCCCGAATAAATTAAAACAGGTCCTTTTCCCAAAGTTGCGCTAACGGTCATAGCGGGCAAAGCTAAATTTGCATCACCAGCAAAACCATCGGAAGCAATTCGCTCTTCGTCATGATTTTCTAAAAAGCGAAGCATTTTTTCATCAAAATTTTGAACATTTTTTTTAGCGATAGAAATGTCGTTTACGTTAGCTTCTGGTTGATTTCTGATGAGTTTTTTGACACCATCGTACAAGCCAACTTTATCATATAAATAATCGAAACCGCCTTTTGTTAAGTATTGTTCGTAAACTTTAGGATTATAAGCTTCGCCGATGAAAATTAGCTGTGGATGCTCATTTTTTAACTGAGGAATTAACCAATTCCAAAATTCTACCGGAACCATTTCGGCCATATCACAACGGAAACCATCTACCCCTTTATTTGCCCAATAAGTTAAAATATCTCTCATTTTTAACCAAACTGGAGGGATTGGATGAAAATGACCTTTCTCTCCGTTTTGATAATCTACACCATAATTTAGTTTTATGGTTTCATACCAATCATCATCATTAGGTTTCGCTTTAAAAGAGTTGTTTCCTGTAGCTTTTGCGGGGCTTTCGTTAAAAAAATAATCTTTTAAAGAATCTGTAAGACTAGGTTTTTTATTAATATCAGGAATAATAAAGTTTTGTCCGTTGAGGTAATAAAAATCATTTGTTGGAATAAAACTTTTTGTAGTGTCGTCGTCCTCTCCAAAATCTTTTACATTGTTTGGTTTTACGTTAGATTGATAACCTCTTGCTACGTGATTTGGCACAAAATCAATAATTACCTTTAAATCTTTTGCATGGGTGCGATTGATTAAATCTTGAAATTCCTGCATCCTGCTATCAACATTAACTGCTAAATCTGGATTTACATCATAATAATCTCTAATGGCATAAGGGGAGCCAGCAATGCCCTTTATTACATCTGCATCGCTATTTGGAATTCTAAATTTTGTATAATCTGTTAAGCTGGCATGAGCAATTACGCCTGTGTACCAAATATAATTAGCACTCAATTCTTTGATGCCATTTAGGGCTTTATCATTTATATCATTGAATTTTCCTGACCCATTTTCTACAATAGATCCATAAGTTTTGTTGGTGTCGTTTTTATTGCCAAATAATCTTGGTAACAATTGGTAAATCACGATTTTTTTATTACCCATTTTATTGGTTTTAATTTGGGAAAAAGAGAAACTTGATATCATTAACAATAAAAAAATAGAGAATAAGGTTTTAGGGAAACTGGAGTTCCATAAAACAAATTTAAAACCTGGTATTTTTATCAATCGGGATAAAATCATATTAAACTAACTCTTTATTTTGTAATTCTATAATACCAGAACCTTTGAATTGATGCTTTTGACCATGTATAAAAATCTCGAGATCTTTATCATCATTAGCTGCTATTTGAAAGCTTTTTCCATCAATTTTAATATTAAGATTTGCACCCCTAAAGTTGATTTTAAAAGAAAAAGATTGCCAATGTTTAGGTAAAAATGGATTAAAATGCAATTGATTGTCACGCACTCGCATCCCAGCAAATCCCTCAACTATACTCATCCAAGTGCCAGCCATAGAAGTGATATGCAAACCATCCTCGGTGTCATTATTATAGTCGTCTAAATCTAAACGGGCTGTACGCAAATAAAATTGATAAGCTTTGGCTTCATCATTTAATTTTGCTGCTAATATGCTATGTACGCATGGAGAAAGTGAGCTTTCATGTACTGTTCGAGCTTCGTAAAAATCGAAATTGCGTTTGATAGTGGCTAAATCGTAATCTTCTTCAAAGAAATAAATCCCCTGCAAAACATCGGCTTGTTTGATAAAACAAGAACGCAAAATCCTATCCCAACTCCATTTTTGGTTAATTGGTCTTTCTGATTTTGGCAAATCTTTCACTAAAATTTGTTCTTTATCCAAATAACCATCTTGCTGTAAGAAAATACCTTTATCTGCATCTTCTGGATAATACATATTATCGATAATTGAAGCCCAATCAGAAAATTCTTGCTTGTTAAAATTTAGTTTTTCTATTAAGTTTTTATATTGAGAAGGTCGATTTTTTTCAACTATTTGAGCAGCTTTTATGGTATATTTCATACACCAAGTCGCTAAAATATTGGTGTACCAATTGTTGTTGATGTTGTTTTCATATTCATTTGGACCAGTTACACCAAGCATCACAAACTTGTTTTGCGCTTTGCTCCAATTTACTCGTTGCTTCCAAAACCGACTGATTCCTATTAAAACTTCTAAACCGTAATCATTTAAATAATTTTCATCACCCGTATATCGAATGTAATTATGTATTGCATAAGCGATTGCTCCATTTCTGTGGATTTCCTCGAAGGTAATTTCCCACTCGTTATGGCATTCTTCGCCATTCATGGTAACCATAGGAAATAAAGCAGCTCCATTATCAAAACCTAATTTTTGAGCATTTTCAATGGCTTTATCCAATTGTTTGTAACGATAAATCAATAGGTTTTTACTGACCTGTTGCGGAGCAGTTGCCAAATAAAAAGGCACACAATAAGCTTCTGTATCCCAATAGGTAGAACCGCCATATTTTTCTCCTGTAAAACCTTTTGGGCCGATATTCAATCTATCATCTTTGCCTGTATAAGTTTGAAAAAGCTGGAAAATATTGAAACGAATGGCTTGTTGAGCTGCAATATCACCTTCAATAATTATATCACTTTCTTGCCATTTACTAGCCCAAGCTTGTTTTTGCTCTAGTTTTAATTGATGAAATCCTTTAGTGGATGCTTTTGCGATTATAATTTTTGTATGATTTAACAAATCGCTTTTTTGATGATTTTGAGACGTTAGATTAGCCGCAATTTTTATCAATGATATTTCTTGATTTTGAACTGCATTAATCCCTATTTTTTGACCCACAAATTTTTCTTTTCTGATGGCTTCAGAATTAAAATCAATGGCTTTTTCATCAGCTAAAAGCTGAATAAAACTAGCAGTACAAACTTCAAATTCTGTTTTCTTGGTTCGTAATGTGAGGTAAGCTTCGTTATTGGTAATTTCATTGTTTACAAAATCCCAAAACTTTTCATCATAATTACTGTCTTGGTTTTTTACATCACCATCTATATAAGATGTAAACTCAATTTTTCCATCAAAATTTAATGGTGTAATGCTATAATTTATGACTCCAACTTCATCATCAACAATGCTGCAAAAACGGATGGCATTTACTTTAATTTTATTTCCTGATGGTAATTCTGCGGTGAAAATGCGTTCTAGATAGCCTTCCTGCATATTTAAAATCCTTTTAAAATCAGTGACTTTTGAGGTTGCTAAATCTAAAATTTCATCTTCAATTTTTACTTCAATTCCAATCCAGTTAGCAGCATTCAAAACCTTTGCAAAATATTCTGGATAGCCGTTTTTCCACCAACCCACACGGGTTTTATCAGGATAATAAACGCCAGCAATGTAATTTCCGCTTAAAGTTTCACCAGAATAAGTCTCCTCAAAATTTGCTCTTTGGCCCATACGGCCGTTGCCCAAACTGAAAATACTTTCTGATATTTTATTTAAATGTGGATCAAAACCTTCTTCGATGATGTTCCACTCGTCTTTTATAATGTAATCCTTCATTGTTTGGATATGAGAATTGAGATTTGAGAATGAGAACTTGTAATTTGATACAAATCTTGAATCTCTTTATCCCATATAATTTATAGTTCTTGTAAATCTTGGATGGCTAGCTGATCTAAACCGCTTACCACTTTATCTGATTGTTTTAAAATATATTCATCGCCTATTCCAATCGCTTTCATTCCACCTCTTTTTGCAGCTTCAATTCCTGCGGCAGCATCTTCAAAAACCACACATTCTGATGGCTTTAATCCTAACAATTCTGCTCCCTTTAAAAATACTTCTGGATCTGGTTTAGATTTCGACACGCTATTTCCATCAACAATCGCATCAAAAAAATGAGCAATATTTGTGTTTTTTAAAATGATAGAAGAGTTTTTACTTGCAGAACCCAAAGCCATTTTATAACCTTGTTTTTGTGCCGATTGCAAAAAATCGAGTGCTCCGGGTAAAACTTCCGCCGGTGTCATTTTATTGATCATCTCCACATACCAATTATTTTTTTGTGTGGCTAATTCTAGTTTTTCAGCATCTGATTTAGAAACATTTCCCCAACCTAAAATCTTGTCTAAACTATCCATCCGGCTAATGCCCTTTAGTTCTTCATTCTGTTTTTCGCTAAACGTAAAGCCCATCGTTTTTGCCAAACGTAACCAAGTGTCATAATGGTAAACCGCGGTATCTACCAACACTCCATCCAAATCAAACAGTAAACCTTTTATATTTTCTTTCATTTTGTTTAAAACACTAATTCAATTCTAGAACCATTGCACTTTTCTTTGGAATTTCCAATTCGCTGATTCCCATTTCTTTTTCGCTAAAAATGTCTTTAGCCTTGGTAATTCCTTTAGTTCTTTCGCTAAATCTTTTGGTATCCAACCTTTTATCATCATCTGTATTGTTGATGATGACCATTACCGTTCCCTTTGGCTGGTTTGGCAGGTAACGGAAATAGACGTATACATCATTTTCTGGTATATATTGCATCAGTTTTCCACTTTGTAAAGCCTCGTTTTTTTTGCGATAATTAGCCAATGTTTTCACGAAATTAAATGCTTCGTTTTCTTTTTCTGTTCGTCCTTTATCAGTAAATTTATTTAAGCTGTCTGTAGCCCATCCACCCATAAAATCAGAACGAACCAGACCATCAGGATTAGAATAATTTTTCATCAAAATTTCAGTTCCATAATACATTTGAGGGATTCCACGCATTGTTAAAAGCATGGTCATTCCCATTTTATATTTAGCAAAATCCTCATTCACCATAGAGTAAAAACGACTCATATCATGGTTGTCTAAGAAAATGCAGTTTTGAGTTGGGTCTTTATAAAGAAAATCTTGAGCCAATGTTGCATAAATGCGATTGATTCCATCTGTCCAGCCAGTTTTTCCGTTTAAACTTTCATAAATGGCGTCTTTTAAAACAGCATCTGTAATGCCGGGCAAATGTGTATCAAAACCTCGGTTTACGGTATTGCCGCCTGTAAAAAATGCCTGACTAGCAACAGTTGAAACTAATGTCTCTCCAAAAATGGATAAATGCGGAAACTCCGCTTTAAGCTTAATTTCCCAATCAGCCATAAATTCGGCATCATTATAAGGATAAGTATCCAATCGCAAACCGTCAATCCCAGCGTATTCAATCCACCAAATGTGATTTTGAATTAAATAATTTTGAACGTAAGAATTTCTCTGATTCAAATCTGGCATGGTAGGAACAAACCAACCATCTAACATCTTCTTTTTATCAGCTGAGGAAGCATGGGGATCCATTACCGGTTGGTCACGATAAGAAGTTTGCGTATAAACTGGCCATTGATTTAACCAACTTTTCATCGGTAAATCATTGTAAAACCAATGGTTAGAACCTATATGATTATGAACAATATCCTTAATGACTTTTAAACCTTCTGCATGAGCAGTTTCTACATATTTTTTGTACAGTTCGTTTGTACCAAAACGTGGGTCAATTTTGTAATGATCGGTAACTGCATATCCATGATAAGAGGCCAAATGCATATCATTTTCAATTTCAGGAGTCATCCAAACAGTGGTTACGCCTAATTCTTTCAGGTAATCTAAATGATTAATCACACCCTGAATATCCCCACCGTGACGATAATACATGCTATCACGATTTAAATTAGTTTCTTTTAAGCCTTTAATAACATCATTGCTTTTATCACCATTGCTAAAACGATCTGGCATCAATAAATAGATGAAATCTTTTTGTGTAACACCTTGAATGCGGTTTTTATCGGTGCTTTTATCTTTTAATTCGTAAACATAACTCAGCTTATTCTTTCCTTTTACTGTAAACTCAATGGTAAATTTTCCAGCTTTCGCCGATGCTGTGATCATTAAATCTAAAAACAGATAATTTGGATTTTCTACCTTATTAACTTTTGTTAAAGTAACTCCTGGGTAATTAATTTTTACTTCATGATTTGCAATATCGTTTCCATGTACCAAAAGCTGCAATTTTGGATTGTGCATTTTTGTAAACCAAAACATGGGTTCCACTCTTTCTAAATCAGGTATTTGAGCAAAGCTGCTGTAGCTAATAAAAAGGGAAAGGATGATTAATAATTTCTTCATTTTATTGAATTGTATATTTCTTTTGTTCGATGGTAAGCTTTTTAACACTGTCGTCATGATGAGCGATAGTGAAACATCTCACATTTACGTATCAAGGGTCTATTCAGCCTCTATTAACTCGTTAAGACCTTTGCCCGCTGGAACACATTCTTCTTGTTACTTTTTTCCGCAAAAAGTAACCAAAAACTCTCGGCTGCGCCTTTTGCTGGGAGAGGAAGTGCTTTTACTTTCTTCATCTGTACCGCAAAAGTCAAGGCCGAATTTGGCGTTCATTTTGGCTTTTGCTTTTATGCTTTATGGGCACTCTTAGTATTTTATCTCAAATCTCTTTGCATCATTACTTAAAACAACGCTTTTTACTTTATAACCTTCTATAGAGTTTGCTGATCCTTGCGGGTCGAATTTTGAAATTGGCGTTAAAAACGAAGCGAAATCTGCTTGTAAAGCTTTTCCTGAATTGATATTATCACCGGAATCAAAACCATGAAACATCAATTTTAAGTATTTAAATTTCGATTTAAAACTTCCTTCTGCTTGATCAAAAACGATAGTTTTATGTGTTGCATCGTAACTGATTTTACGTTTGTAAAAATCTCCTTTTTCGTAATTATAACTTTCGCCATCATCCTCATAGTAAACAAAACTGTTATTAATATTTCCTTTAAAAATATTGATAATTAAGGTATCTGTCGGTTGCTCTGCGGTACTTTGAATTAAAGATTGCATCGGCACAATGCTACTTTCTTTTACATAAACCGGCATTTTATTTAAACTTAGGCGGATAATCTTTTCACTATTTCCAGCTTGTTTTTCACCAGTATATAAATTGTACCAGTTGCCTTTAGGGAAATAGATGTTCCCAAAATCTTTGGTACTCTCAAATGGGGCAACTAAAAATGCTTGTCCAAATAAAAACTCGTTTTGAAATTGAGTATCGTAAATTTTAGGATCAAAAGTATTATCAATAGCTAAACTACGCACTACAGGTAAACCAGTTGTAACTGATGTATTAAAAGTGGAATATAAATAAGGCAATAGTTTATAGCGTAAGCTGATGTAATTTCTAGAAATTTCTGTTACTTCTTCACCATAAGTCCATGGTTCTGAAGATTTTGTATTAACTGCTGTATGGTTTCGGAAATAAGGATTAAAGGCCCCTAACTGAATCCATTTTGCATATAATCCAACAGAAGGACCTCCAGTAAAACCGCCAATATCCATTCCTGTAAAAGAAACGCCACTCAATCCTAAACTACTCATTAACCTTACACCTAATAACATGTGGTCATCTTCGGAGCGATTATCGCCTGTCCAAATTGCGGTATATCTTTGTAAACCAGCATAGCCAGCTCTGGTTAAAATAAACGGACGTTTATTAGTTGCTGCAACCATACCTTCAAAGCTTGAGCGGGCCATTTGCATTCCGTAAACATTATGTGCTTGTTTGTTACTTGCTAGTTTACCATCGTAATTGAATAGAATATTTGATGGCATTTTTTGTCCCCAAGTCGCAATTTCATTCATATCGTTCCAAATTCCAGAGACACCAGTATTTGCGAAAAATTTTACTTTTTCTCGCCACCAGGCTCTCGCCTTTTCATTGGTAAAATCAGGGAAATTGCACCATCCTGGCCAAACTTGTCCGGAGTAATTTGTCCCATCAGGATATTTTATAAAAACATCCTTTTTTAATCCATCTTCATATGCATCGTAATCTTTCTCTACTTTAATTCCTGGATCAACAATAACGGTTGTCTTAAAACCCATTTCATTTAGCTTTTTGTTCATCGCTTCTGGATTTGCAAAACGCTCCTTATCCCAAGTAAACAATTTGTATTTATCCATGTAATGGATGTCTAAAGTAATTCCGTCTGCAGGGATTTTTTTCTCACGTAAAGTTTGAGCAATACGCATTACTTCAGTATCAGGATAATAACTGTATCTGTTTTGTTGATAGCCTAAACTCCAAAGCGGAGGCATTTTCATTCTGCCTGTTAAGGCAGTATATGAAGTAATAATATCTTTTAGTTGTGTGTGATAAATGAAGTAATAGTTTAATTCTCCGCCTTGAGCGGCAAAAGAAGAAAAACGATCATTACTTGCGCCAAAATTGAAATCTGTTTGATAGGTGTTATCTAAGAAAATTCCATAGTTTAATCCATCATGAATTCCCATATAAAATGGTATGGTACTATAAATAGGATCACGATTTGTTGCATATCCAAAAGCATCAGTATTCCAGTTGGTATACCCTTCTCCTCTCCTATCTAAGTTTCCTGTTTTTTCGCCTAAGCCAATAAAACGCTCTCCATTTTGCATGTGTTTGTACGCAGTAACTTCTTCATCTACCCAACTGCTTTGCAAACCTTTCTCATCCTGATTGATGATTTTACCATCTAAAGTATAAAATGCTACGCTGTAAGGTTGTTTGTTAATGATGGCTTTTAAAGAATCTGTAATGATGGTTATTGATTCCTCATTTTGGGTGATATTTGCTTTTTTATCTTGAGGTTTAGCGATAACTGCATAAGAAAAATCTTTCTGTAGTTCTTTTTTATCGAGCCTGACTCTGATGATATTTGGACTATAAATAATAATTTCTCCAAAAGTATGATCAGTTTTAAAACTTACTTTTTGATTTTCGATTTTAACGCTATTGATATTACCAGCAGATAAAACAGGATTTGTTTGTGCACTAGTTAAAAAAGGAATAAATAAAAAGATTGAAAATAATTTAATATGCATGGCAATTATTTAAGGGTATTTCTAAAAACTCAATATTTAAAATATCGAGTTTTTAGACTTATTTTTTGGAAGTTTAATATTTACTTTCTTTATTTTAAGAACGTAAATAACTGTTTACTAATTATCTACGGATCTATATGTTCCTATTTAGAAATACTAATCCAATGTATTTACTATCTAATAACAATAGTTTTTAGAGCTACCCTAAATTTATTTGTTTATTGAAAAGGAATACCAAAATTGTCTCCTAAACTACCTGCATCACCTACTGTACCTGGGCAATAAGGACTTAATCTTGTTCTAAAATGGACTTTAATTTTCGTGATTTTTGAACCTGCTGGTGGGAATTTTGGACTTGTAGTATCTCCTATTTTAAAGAATTTAGAAGGAACTATTGTCCATGCAAATAAACCGTTACCTTCGTCCTTGGCTTTTAAAGCTAAATTATCAGCTACGGTTGTTTGTCCGGTATAATAATTTCCATCTGTAGTACTTACAGGTTCGCAAAACTGAGAAATTTGAAAATAACCGCCTGTACCATCTGGTTTTATATAGTCAATGTCAGTAAATACATAAATTTCTGTTGCTGATTTTAAGGCAGTTTTACTCGGATCCAAAAGATTTTTATCCATGTAAAAAGTCACAATATCGTCTTGAGTAAATTTATTTGGAAAAACCCTAAATACACTTGGCGAGAATACTAAAGACTCAATAGTTGTTGAAAAATCTACAGATTGGTTTGCATCTTGTCCGCAACCACTTGCTTGAGAGGCCTTAAAAAGAAATCCAAATGTTGTCCCAATTTTTGCAGGTGTAGCGTTAAAATAATTGGTCAATGTAAGTTTAAAAGACCATTTGTTACTACCTTCATTGGTCATTTTAGCACCAGACTGATCTGCACAAAAATCGTTATATAAACCTGGTCCGGCTTGGTTAAAAGCATATATATAAATTTGACCTTTTGTAGCTAATGTTGTTCCAGTAAGATCTACAGTTATCGTAATGGCATCTTCTGCAGTGAATTTAGCTGGAGAAATGGTGTATTTAGGATTTGATTTTTGAGCTTTGGCCAAACCAATACTCAAAAGTATCATTAATGTTATGCTTAATATTTTTTTCATGATTTCGATATTAATTACGGTTGAAATTAAATTCATAGCTCAAAAAAACTTTCCCATCACTATCAGCCCTGCTAAATTTTAAACTCAATTTATTGTCTGAAGCCCGATAAGCTTTTGCGAAATCTAAGAAGGCTATTTGTGTACCTGAAACAAGTTTTACCCTAACAGGTCCATTTTTGGTACCATCTAAAGACCATGTGCCTGTTAAAGGGAAAAATAATGGTGCACCTCCAGCATTTGTAATGGTATAATTTCCTGTTGATTCGCCATTGAATGCAAAAACTACGGTACTGTAAGGAAATCTGCTGGTTAAATCTAATTTTTGAACTGCTAAAGGGAAGTTCTTGTTCACAGCATCGTTATCTATTTGAGTTGCTGTGCTCACTTTCCACGTACCTTTTATGTTTTCTTGTAAGGAAATGGCCTCACCAACATCAGCGTACTTTATTTTTTCACAAGACTGTAGAGCTATTGATGTCAATATAGCAAATGTGAAAAATAGTGTTTTTAAATTTTTCATGTTTTTAAATTTATTAGTTCTGTACAATATTTGGGTTTGCAGTTGTTTCAGAGTCTGGTATCTTTAATAGTTGTTTGCTATCGTTAAATGCAATACCTCTGATAGTAGATTTTAATCTTCTTAATTCATTAAATCTATCTCCTTCTAAGGCTAACTCAACGTGTCTTTCTGTACGTATTACAGCTAATAATGCAGCAGCACCAGTAGTTGTATTATCTGGTGTAACATTTGCAACAGCTCTTACAGCATTGTAATCTGCTCTTACATCAGCATCTACAAATGCTCCTTTTTGCACTCTTGATTCTGCTCTTGTTAAATACATTTCGGCAAGACGAATAGTAGGAACATTAATAGCCGCACCACCAGACCATTTTAAAGATATTGGTTTATTTGCTACAACAGTGAGCTGAGTTTTTCTATTACCACCTTTTGAGTTGAAATCAGCATATAATTGGGTACTTAAAGGCAGAAAAGTGGCATTCAAATCTGAATTCCAAAAATTTCCTCTTAACAAGCTCCCATCAGAAACTGCTAAAAATAGCACTCCAGTTGGTAATGGTGATGGAGCACTTCCACCTAATGAATTAAATGGAGCCGTAACAGAAGTCCCTAGATTAAAACCTCCGTTAGTTATTACATCGTTTGAATAGGTGAAAGCGTTAGCATAATCTCCCATATTAAAATAAACCCTTGCTAAATAAGCTTTTGCAGCCCATTTTGTTGCAAATACAGAGTTTGCCGCAACCAAAGTTGTTTCTGCTTCCTTTAAATCTGTTATCACTTGTTTATAAACTTCGTCAACTGAATTTCTCGGAACTTGTTGTTTAGCCTGGTCTGAAGTAACTGCAATAATTCTAATAGGAATACCAGCGTCTACTGTAGGACCATTGCTATATGGTTTAGCAAATAAACGTACCAATTCAAAATGTGCAACTCCTCTTATAAATAAAGCCTGAGCTTTCATTTGCGCTTTTTGAGCATCGGTATAATCTGTAAATAAGTTTTTATCTACAGCGTCTATAACAATATTACTATAGCCAATTGCGGTATATCCTGCTGCCCAAAGGTCTCTACCCTGTTGATTGAATAAACTAAAATCTCTGCTAACAAACTGAGCAGGTGCACCACCTGTTGCGTTTGCAAAGTCAACATCATCCGCATAAAGTTCATTGGTGCGTGTAATTTCGCCAGCTAAAAATTGATTAGATGTTAATCTTTCATAAGCTGATGTTAAAACACCCTGAACATTTTTTCCCAGTTTAAGAGTTTCTGATCCTGGTTGGCTGTTAACAGGATCTATATCGATTAATTTTTTACAACTGCTTAATACAATTGTACCCAGCAATAAGGTGATAAATATTTTTCTTTTCATTTTTTTCTGATTAAAATCCAACATTAATACCTAATGAATACGTTCTGGCTTGTGGTGTTGGTAAATATGGTGCAGCATAAGCCGAGTTTGCCTGCGTAGGGTTGAAATTATATCTAACTACTTCAGGATCCCAACCTGCATATTTTGTTAATACGAATAAGTTTTGACCACTTACAAATATCTTGGCACTACTAATTTTTAAAGATTTAATAATATCGGAAGGTAAGTTATAAGCTAAAGTGGTTGTTCTTAACCTTAAGAAAGAAGCATCATACAAAAAACGGGAAGTATTACTTGCATCTGCTCTACCACCTTCAATAAATGAAACTCTTGGCACATCTGTAATATCACCTGGCTTTTGCCATCTGTTTAATATTTCTCTTCTCTGATTCCACGATCCTAAACGACCACCAATTTGGTATTTTGCACCATCATCATAAATCTTGTTTCCATATTGGTAAGAAAGTAAAACAGATAAATCAAATCCTTTATAGCTGAAAATATTTTCTAATCCACCAAATACATCAGGGTTAGGTTTTCCAACAGCCACACGATTTGCATCCTGGCTAGCTGCAGTTAACTTAATTTTTGCTCCTGTAGTTTTATCAAATATTAACTCATCTCCATTAGCTGGATCTACACCAGCATAAATAGGAAGAAAGTTAATACCTAATGGATATCCTCTTAAAATACGAGTATCACCTTCACCTGTATCAAAAGCATCTCCAGAAGTGTAAATACCTACATCGGTTACTTTATTTCCGTTATGAGCAATGTTAAAATTAGTAGTCCATTTAAAATCGCCAGTTAAATTTCTGGTAGTTAACTCTAATTCAATACCTTGATTTCTAACTCTTACACCATCAGCATTTACAAAAATTCTACCTGCAAAACCTGTAGCAGATAGCTGTACCGGAATATTTACTAAAATATCTGAAGTAGTTTTGGAATAAACACCTATTGTTCCTGATATTCTATTTTTTAGGAAACCAAAATCTAAACCTAAATCAACACCTTGATTTTTCTCCCATTTTAAATCAGGATTAGAAAGGTTATTAGGTTTTTGACCAAATCCCCCGGCATAAGAACCACCACTAGAGTAAGTTTGTAAATATTGGAAAACCTGAGTTCCATCATTACCGGTAATACCAAAACTAGCTCTCAATTTTAAAAAGCTAATTGCTTTATTATCCTTTAAGAAATCCTCGTCTGAAATTATCCAGGCGGCTGAAGCAGCAGGGAATAAACCAAACTTGTTATTAGCTCCAAATTTTGGAGAACCATCATACCTTGCACTAATCCCAAATAAATATTTATCGTCATATTTATAGTTAGCTCTTAAAAAGTAAGATAAAATACCTGTTAAAATATCAGCTTGAGCGTATGCAGAAGTAGTTGGAGGAATGGTATTACCAGGCTCATTAGCGCCCGGAGCAAAACCTAAGTTGTTACTTCCCTGCTGATAATAAGGATTAATAAAACCAACACCACCACCAGATGCAGAAAATGCTATCTGAGCTTGATTAGATCTTTGGTAATTAAAACCTAAGGTGGCATCAGTAACATGTTTAGAACCAAAGTTCTTTTTAAAAGTGAAGTAATTATTTGTATTGATATTGATTACCTGATAATCTCTTTGACTTGCTGTTGATAAACCGATTGGAGCTAAGTCTGGATAAGGCTTAGGTTGAGTAAAATCTTTACCAGTAAAATATCTATTAATGTTAGATTCAAATCTAGTTTCTGTCTGATTTAGAAGGTCTAAACCGTTTTCTGTTCTAAATGTTAAATCTTTAGAGATTTTATAAGCCAGATAAACATTACCATTAGTTCTAAAATCTTTAGATTGATAAGTGCTTGCTCTCTGGGCAACAATATTAAAACCTGTATTTTGATATTGAGTACCAAAAAAAGAACCATCAGGATTATATACCGGATAAATAGGTAAAGAAAAAGATTGAGCAGCTCCAATACCTCCATTAAACGAAGTTGGAACTTGATCATTCTTAGATCTATAAATACCTAACTGCAAACCAACATCTAAACGATCTGTTGCATTATTATCAATATTTACTCTTGCTCCACCTCTTTCAAATGCGCCGCCTTCTAAAACACTATTTTCTTTTCTATAAATTCCGCTAATGAAAAAACGTGTTTTATCATTTCCACCTCTAACAGAAAGATTTGTTTCAGTAACATCTCCTTTTCTTGTCGCTTTATCAATCCAGTCGGTATTTACACCCAAATTTTGACCAGGTATAAAGCTGAAACCTGTTGGACTAATAGATTCGTTAGGGCCTAATGGAAGTCCACCATCATTCACTCTCGCTTCATTATAAATTTGTAACCACTCTGGTGCATTTAGCAATGGAAGCTTTCTTGTAATTTCACTCACTCCATAAGTAGAACTTAAAGAAACAACTGTTTTTCCTGCTTTTCCTTTTTTAGTAGTAATTTGAATGACACCGTTTGCACCTCTTGATCCATAAATTGCTGCAGCAGCTGCATCTTTTAAAACATCAATAGATTCAATGTCATTAGGGTTTAAATAAGATAATGGATCAATTTTACCAGCTTTTGTTGGGTTTCTACCAAAATCTCCATCGCTAGGGTCTTCATTAAAAACCGGTACACCGTCAATAACATATAAAGGATCTCCACTGCCAGAAATAGAAGAAGTTCCTCTAATTCTTACCCTTGTTGCAGAACCTGGTACGCCACTAGATTGGCTAACTTGTAAACCTGAAGCTCGCCCTTGTAAGCCAGCATTAAATGTAGGTACTGTCACATCTTCAAATGCTTTTGCACCCACACTTACTATAGATCCTTTCACATCACGTTTTGTACTGGTACCATAACCTACCACTACAATTTCACTCAAACTTTTTGAAGAAGGTACTAATTTGAAATCTAAAGTACTTTGATCTGCGCTTAGTTTTAAGGTTTTAGTAAAATTATCATAACCGATAAATTTAACAGTTACCGAAACGTCTCCGTAACTAATGCCCGTTAAACGATAACCACCGTTTGCATCTGTAGAAGTTGACTTTTTGATTTGGTCGATGGTAACCGAGGCACCAGGTAGTGGAAGATTGTTCTCATCTACTACTTTTCCAGTAATAGAACCAACCTGCCCGTACACATTAATTGCTAACATAAAAATTAGCAAAAAAAGACCATGTTTAAGCATGTAACTTTTTTTCATTTTTTTGATTTATTTATTGTTAATAATTGGTTGTGAAATCTTGAATATTTACACATTACCAATGTACAAAGCATTTTATTAATTCAAAATTTTTAAGAAAATATTTTTTTTAGCTTAAAACTCACAAGAAAATGTCAAAAAATAAACATATTTATTTTAATAAATATTCTATTTATTAAACTGATTATCAGATTAATAAATATTATTTTAATATATAGTTAGTGTGCTTTTTACACATCTACAAAAAAACCTCAAAAACGGGAACGTTCCCGAAAAATAGTCTTCTTTTTAGGGAACGTTCCCGAAAAAAGCATAAAATTCTGCGTAAATCACACTAACTATCAGAAATTTTTGATTTTTTTGATGCCTGAAAATTACATTTTTTACGCCTTTTTTGTGGAATTTCTATGGATGATTTGTGACTTCAAAATAAGCTTATTTTTACTATCAAATTCATTAGGTTTATCTAATAAAATATCAAATAATAATTTTGCGGATAAACTTCCAATTTCTATAGCGGGTTGAGTTATAGTTGTTAAAGACGGATTAAGTAATGGAGCGATTTCTAAACTAGAAAAGCTAATTACTTTTAGTTGATTTGGAATATTTATTTTTAAATCATAGCTGGCATAATAAGTTGCAAAAGCCAAACGCTCCACAGATGCAAATATCCCGTCTAATTTTAAATCTTGTAAAGCTTTTTTGATGATTGGATCATTTTCTTCATAACTGTTAGAACAATCTATAATCAATTCCTCATCAAATTTAATGTTATGCTTTTTAAGTGCGTCTATGTAACCTCCTTCTCGAGTTTTACCGATAGAAAGATCTTTCTTAACCACTAAATAACCAATGCGTTTACATCCCTGCTCAATTAAATGTTCTGTAGCTATAAAACTACTATCATAATCATCCGTAATAATTTTAGGGGTATCAATATCATCATAAACCCTATCAAATTGAACCATTGGTAATCTTCTGGCACCAAATTCATTTAAATAATTATGATTTTCTGCTTCACCAGAAACCGACATGATGATGCCTTCTACCCTACCATTATGTAAATGCTGGATAAAATCCATCTCTTTTTCTAAATCATCATCGGTAGAATAAATTAAGATATTATAACCGTTAGCTCTGGCAACTTGTTCTATCCCATGTATGGCTTGCGAAAAATAATTATTGGCTAATTCTGGAACTATTACCGCAATGGTTTTACTTTTTTGGTCTCTTAAATTACTCGCATAATGGTTAGGCTGATAATTTAACTCTTTTGCTTTCGCTAAAATTAAATCTTTGGTATGCTGTTTAATACCGCCACTATTTCTAAATGCTCTAGAAATAGTAGATGTAGAAACATTTAAAGCTTCTGCCAATTGCTTTATATTGATACCATCCATAGTGGAAATTGAATTTTTAAATTTTGCACAAATATATAGGATAATTTTAATCCCTTATTTAAATTAAAATCCAATGCATAATCTCTAAAAATAATATTCAAACTAAATTTACCTGCTAAAATTTCATTAAAGAGATGAAATTATTGTCAAAAAGTCATTCAAAATCAATTAGTTATGTCAAATTTTCAGATGCAGATTAAAAACTTAGAATGGATACATTTTTGTTAATGAATAGTTGAAAAGAAAACGAAAATGAACTTTAACAATTTCACCATAAAAGCACAAGAAGCAGTTCAAAAAGCTTCTGAAATTACAACAGGTTTTCAACAACAATCTATAGAGAATGCACATATTTTAAAATCGTTATTATCTGTAGATGAAAATGTTGTAGGTTACATATTAAAAAAATTAAATGTCAATATCAATCGGCTTAACCAGTCTTTAGACGAATTAATTACCACTTTTCCGAAAGTGAGCGGTAGCAATGTTTATTTATCTAATGCAGCAAACGCTACCATACAAAAAGCGCAATCCTATCTAAAAGAATTTAAAGATGAGTTTGTATCGGTTGAGCATCTTTTACTAGCAATTTTAAATGCTGGAGACAAAACGGCTGCTCTTTTAAAAGACCAAGGAGTTATCGAAAAAGATTTGAAAAAAGCCATTTCTGCTTTACGTGGCGATGCAAAAGTTACCGACCAAAATGCAGAAGCAAGTTATCAAGCTTTAAATAAATATGCCCGTAACTTAAATGAATATGCCGAATCTGGCAAATTAGACCCAGTAATTGGTCGTGATGAAGAAATTCGTAGAGTGATTCAAATTTTATCGCGTAGAACCAAAAACAATCCTATTTTAATTGGAGAACCTGGAGTTGGTAAAACAGCCATTGCAGAAGGGATTGCTTTTAGAATTATTAAAGGCGATGTACCAGAAAACCTAAAATCTAAAGTTGTTTATTCTTTAGATATGGGTGCTTTAATCGCGGGAGCAAAATATAAAGGAGAATTTGAAGAACGTTTAAAAGCGGTAATCAAAGAAGTTAGCGATAGTGATGGCGAAACCATTTTATTTATTGATGAGATTCATACTTTAGTGGGTGCTGGCGGTGGCGAAGGTGCCATGGACGCTGCAAATATATTAAAGCCAGCCCTGGCTCGTGGCGAATTAAGGGCAATTGGGGCAACTACATTAAATGAATATCAAAAATATTTGGAGAAGGATAAAGCATTGGAACGTCGTTTTCAAAAAGTAATGGTAGAAGAACCTGATACTGCAGATGCGATTTCCATTTTAAGAGGATTAAAGGAACGGTATGAAACTCACCATAAGGTAAGGATAAAAGATGAAGCGATTATTGCTGCAGTAGAATTATCCCAGCGTTACATTTCTGATCGTTTTTTACCAGATAAAGCCATCGATTTGATGGATGAAGCTGCTTCTAAACTAAGAATGGAGATGGATTCTGTTCCTGAAGTGGTGGATGAGTTGGATAGAAAGATCATGCAACTAGAAATCGAACGTGAAGCGATTAAAAGAGAAAAGGACGAACGCAAGGTTAGCGATTTATCAAAAGAAATTGCCGATTTATCATCAGAAAGAGATGAATTAAAAGCGAAATGGCAAGGTGAAAAAGATTTAGTCGACGCTGTGAATATTAAAATTGAATCTATAGAAGATTTAAAACTGGAAGCCGAACAAGCCGAAAGAGCAGGAGATTACGGAAAAGTTGCCGAAATTCGATATGGAAGGATTAAAGAAACTCAAGAAGAAGTTGACAAGTTAAAAAAGGAATTGGAAAGTAAAACTTCTGATAGCAGGATGCTAAAAGAAGAAGTTACTTCTGAGGATATTGCTGGTGTAGTTGCCCGCTGGACAGGAATTCCGGTAAATAAATTGATTGCTAGTGAAAGAGAAAAATTACTGTTTTTAGAAGATGAGTTGCATAAAAGAGTTGCTGGTCAGTCTGAAGCAATTGAAGCGATTTCGGATGCAATACGTAGATCTAGAGCTGGTTTAAGTGATCAGAAAAAACCGATTGGTTCTTTTATTTTCTTGGGAACAACAGGTGTTGGTAAAACAGAATTAGCTAAGGCTTTAGCCGAGTTCCTGTTTAACGATGAACACAGCATGATTAGAATTGATATGAGTGAATATCAGGAACGCCATGCAGTAAGCAGATTAATTGGTGCGCCTCCGGGATATGTTGGTTATGATGAAGGTGGACAATTAACGGAAGCTGTTCGTAGAAAACCATATTCTGTAATTTTATTTGATGAGATTGAAAAAGCGCATCCAGATGTTTTTAATATTTTATTGCAAGTTTTAGATGATGGACATTTAACCGATAATAAAGGAAGAATGGTAAACTTTAAAAACACCATCATCATCATGACTTCAAATATTGGGTCTCATTTAATTCAAGAGAATTTTAGTTTGATGGTGGATGAAAACAGAGATGAAGTTATCGCCAAAACCAAAAATGAGGTTTTTGAATTATTAAAAAAATCCATCCGTCCTGAATTTTTAAACAGGATTGATGAAATTATCATGTTTACTCCTTTAAATAGGGAAGAAATTAGAGATATTGTAAAACTGCAGTTTGTGGGAGTTCAAAAATCTTTAGCTGAAATGGGAATTACCATTGAAGCATCTGAGGAGGCTTTAGATTGGTTGGCAGAATTAGGTTACGACCCACAATTTGGCGCAAGACCTTTAAAAAGAGTGATTCAAAAAAGAATTTTGAACGAACTTTCTAAACAAATTTTAGCAGGAACGGTTGACCGAGACAGCAAAATAAAACTGGATATGTTTGATCATAACTTCGTTTTTATGAATGAAGGTAAGTAAGGCAGAAAGCTATAGGCTTAAAGCTTAAAGCTAAATAGATATTTAAGTTTTGTGCATTTTTCCAACTATAAATAGAACTTAGCATATTTTAAAAAAACCTCGTTTGCATTCGCAAGCGAGGTTTTTCTTTTATAAATAGAAAGTGATTAATTATCTAAAACCATTTTATAATGTTGGATTCCAGCTTCTTCAAACATATGTCCAACCGCTTTAAAATTTGCTAATTGATATAATGGCATCGCAGTTACTTGGGCGTGAAGATAAACGTAATCAGCATTTTGGGGTAAATCGGCAAGTAAAGTTGCAATCATTTTACTGGCAATTCCTTTTCCTCTAAATTGTGGTAAAACTGCAAATCTTTCTAATTTAAATCCTTTTTCAGTTTCTCTCCAACGGCATGCGCCTGCAGGTTGATCATTAAGTTTTGCTAAAAAATGTGTGGAAACATCTTCGTTTTCCCATTCCAATTCTGGAGGACAGTTTTGTTCTTCAACAAAAACTGTCGTTCTAATTTGATAAACTTTTTTCAACTCTTCTTCAGAAGAGACTTTAAGAACTTCAATTTTATCCATTTTCAAAAGTAAAAATGATTTTGATTTTTTGATACAAATTATATTAATTAGATGAGTGCGTTAACGATAGTAGCGACAGCTTTTTTTGCTCTTACCATAATGCAAATAGCAAAAAAACTAGAGCGGAAAGCGTGTTAAAACGCCCAAAAAATATTAACTCAATTCCTGATAAGCAGCATCTAAACTTCTAGAAATCCCATCACCTTTCCATTCTTCGGCACCAGGAATAAATGTAGCTTTCATTATTTCTTCTTTAGATTTTCCAGCCTTCATTTCTGTAGTAACATAATCTAATAATTTTTGAAGGTAGTTTTGATAAGCTTTTACATCTGCCATTGTACCGGTTATCTTTTCAGGATCTAGCGCATGACCAAAAACATAAGTGGTCTCGCTACCAAATTTGGACATTGCTTTGTCTAAAACTTTTATCCAACTGTGAATATTTGCTCCAGAAGTTTTATCTATATATGGAAAACGTCGGTTAAAAACCAAATCGCCCATATGCACCACTTTATGATCTGGAAAATAAATCATTGCATCTCCATTAGTATGGCCTGCACCAAAATAATAAGCCTTAATGCTATCTTTTCCGTTTTTATATTTCCAATCTTTCTCAAAAGTTAAAGTTGGATAATATTGTTCAACACCAGGTTTACCTGCTTTTGCGGCTTCTTCTGCAACTCTTTTTTGATTAGCCAAAGAATTTTTGTGTGCTACAACGCCATTTACTAAACCTTTAAAAACAATATTTCCGCTGGTATGATCGCCATGATGATGTGTATTTATCAATAAATCAAAAGGTTTATCAGATTTCTTTTTTAACTCTTCTACCAAATGTTTAGCAGGGTCTGGATATTGTGAATCGACAACAATTAAACCTTTTTCTGATAATAAAAATAAGATAGTTCCACCTTGTTCGGTAAAAACACCCATTTTACCATTAATCATTTTAATGTTATAAGCTGCAGCAAAATCTTTCATTGAAGCAAACGAGGTGAATTTGTTGAGAGCCAAAGCCGCTAAAGTTAAGCCCGAGCCCATTAAAAACTTTCTTCTTTCCATATTTTTAATTATGTGTTTAAACAATTATAAACATTTAACAATAAAAAAAGCGATCCTGTTTTAAGATCGCTGTATTTCTAAATTAATAGTTAAGCTTAAATATCTGTTGGATCTCTATCAATTCCGATAGCGCCTTTATGACTTCTATTTCTATCACTTGGGGTAACACTGTAAGAACCTTTCTTTTCATTTAACAAACTACCGTCAGCAGTTTCTACAGATTCTCCTCTTGCAATTTTCTCATCCCTTAATCTTAATTCTTCTTCTTTTATTTCGTTTAATTTTTCTACTGGGCTCTGTGACATGATTTCTTTTTTTAGATGTTAAAAATATTTTTCACTTTATTGAAAACAAATAACTTGCCAAAAGAAAAATTTAATTTTATAATCAATTGATATTACTAATCACTTTTTCTCAAAAACTTCCTTCAACTTCTCAATTGTATAATCAATTTCCTCTTTAGTATTTAATTTAGAAAAAGAGAATCTCACTGCAGGTCTTTCAGGATCTGCTTTGATAGCGGTAAGAACATGTGAACCAATATTAGAACCCGATGAGCAAGCGCTTCCTCCAGAAGCAGATATTCCATTAATATCTAAATTAAACAGAAGCATATCTGCCATGTCCATTTTTGGGAAGCAAATATTTAAAACTGTGTATAAACTTTTATTAGAATCAGTTTCACCGTGAATTTGAATATCTGGAATTGCTAATTTTAGCTGTTCCATCATATAAGTTTTTAAAGTCTGTATTTTTTCACGATGTGCTTCCATATCGGCGTAAGCAATTTCTAAGGCTTTTGCAAAACCTACAATTCCATAAACATTCTCTGTGCCGCCACGCATATTTCTTTCTTGTGCACCACCATTTATCATTGGTTTGATTTTGATAGATGGATTTACATATAAAAAACCTACTCCTTTTGGTCCATGAAGTTTATGAGCTGCCCCCACAATAAAATGAGCCTTTAAATTTTTTAAATCATGATGATAATGCCCTAGCGTTTGTACCGTATCAGAATGAAAAATAGCATCGTATTTTTCGCAAATCTCTCCTACCCTATCAATATCAGTTAAGTTTCCCAATTCATTATTTGCATGCATTAGCGAAACTAATGAACGTTGATTATTTTGCAGCAATTCTTCTAAATGATTGTAATCTATACTTCCATTTTCGTCCAGATTCACATAGCTTAGCTTTATTTTTTCTTGTTTTTCAAGCAGTTCTAAAGTATGTCCAACCGCATGGTGTTCAATTTTTGAAGTTATGGCATGAGTAATTCCGAAATCTTGGATGGAAGATTTAATTGCGGTATTGTCAGCCTCAGTACCTCCAGAAGTGAAGAATATATTTGCAGGAGCGGTATTCAATAAAGTTGCAATGGTTTTCCTGGCTTTCTCTACCAAAGTACGCACCTCCCTACCATGTGCATGAATGGATGATGGATTTCCATAGTGGTTTTCCATCACACTCACCATAGTTTGTAAAACTTCTTTATCTAGAGGTGTAGTGGCTGCATTGTCTAAGTATACTCGCATGGGTTAATTTTGAATGAGTGAAGGATTGAAGGTTTGAATAAAATATCTAAATATCTAAAATTATCAATCCGCAAACTTAGTAATAATAAAAATTAAGGAATACCAAAGTAATAAATAATGTGGGCGCTTTAACACGCTTTCCGCTATATCTTTTTGTCCGCCAGCTGGCGGATAAAAAGGATGCCGCTTCAATCGTTAGCGCATGCTTTATCAAACCAGATTTCAATTATAATCTAATTTTCTAGTTATTTTCTTACTTCAAAATTTCCTTAATATCTGATATAATTTTACTAGCCAAACCTTCTGCTGCAGTTTCAGATTCAGCTTCAGAATAAATTCTGATTATCGGTTCTGTGTTTGATCTTCTTAAATGAACCCATTGTTTATCAAACTCAATTTTTAATCCATCAATAGTTGAATGTGGTTGGGCTTTATATTTTTCTTCCACAGATAATAACAAATTATCGATATCCATTTCAGGTGTTAGCGTGATTTTATTTTTAGAGATAAAATATGAAGGATAACTCGCTCTTAAAACCAAGATAGATTTACCAAATTTGGCTAAATGCGTTAAAAATAAAGCAATTCCAACTAAAGCATCACGTCCGTAATGTAATTCAGGATAAATTACACCGCCATTTCCTTCTCCTCCAATTACCGCATTACATTCTTTCATCAAAGTAACCACATTCACTTCTCCAACTGCCGAAGCTTTATATTCGCCTCCTGCTTTTTCAGTAACATCACGTAAAGCCCTGGTAGAAGATAAGTTAGAAACAGTATTTCCTTTATTATTTTTTAAGATATAATCCGCAACAGCAACTAAGGTATATTCTTCTCCAAACGGATTTCCATCTTCGCAAACAAAACATAAACGATCAACATCAGGATCAACTACAATTCCTAAATCCGCTTTATTTTTGGTGACTTCATTACATAATGCAGTAATATTTTCTGGTAAAGGTTCTGGGTTGTGAGGGAAATTTCCATCAGGTGTGCAATATAATTCATGTATAGTTTCTACCCCTAAAGCCTTTAATAAAGCTGGAACAAAAATTCCTCCCGAAGAATTTACACAATCAATAGCTACTTTAAAATTTGCTGCTTTAATAGCTTTTACATCAACTAAAGGCAACGCCAAAATTTTATCAATATGCTTTTGAAGATAAGTATCATCTTGTGTTACTTTACCTAATTTATCAACGTCAGCAAAATCTATATCCGTGTTTTCTGCAATTTCTAATACTTTTTTACCTTCCTCATCATTAATAAACTCACCTTCATGGTTTAATAATTTTAAAGCATTCCATTGTTTTGGATTATGGCTGGCAGTAATGATAATTCCACCTCCCGCTTCTTCTTCTGGAACAGCAATTTCTACCGTTGGTGTTGTAGATAAACCTAAATCTATCACATCAATTCCTAAACCTTGTAGCGTTCCTACAACTAAATTTCTTACCATTTCGCCTGAAATTCGGGCATCTCTCCCTACTACAATCTTTCTTTTATTTGTTTTTTCTACCACCCAAAGTCCAAATGCAGTAGTAAATTTTACAATATCTGTTGGGGTTAATGCTTCTCCTGCCTTTCCGCCTATGGTTCCTCTTATTCCTGAGATTGATTTTATTAAAGTCACTTTGCTATAATTTAGATCATCAAAAGTAAAAATATTATCATTTAATCTTTTGCTAGTTTTTAAACATAACCACAAAAGCTATTTCTATATATTTGCGTAAATTTAAATGCTATGCCCAAGAAATGGTTTCAAAACTGGTTCAATTCTCCTTTTTATCACATCCTTTATAAACAAAGGGATGATGAGGAAGCCGAACTTTTTATTGATAACCTTTGCGCTTATTTAAAACCAACTGCTGATGTTAAAATGTTGGACATTGCATGTGGTCGTGGAAGACATGCTATATATCTGAACAAAAAAGAATATGATGTTATCGGAATTGACCTTTCTTTTGGAAGCATAAAATTTGCACAACAGTTTGAAAATAAGAAACTTCATTTTTTGGTGCATGATATGCGATATCTTTTCTACATCAATTATTTTGATTTTGCTTTTAATCTTTTTACCAGTTTTGGATATTTTGAAACTGACAAAGACCATATAAACGCCTTAAAAACTTTTAGAAAATCTCTTAAAAAAGATGGCAAATTGGTTTTTGATTATATGAACAGCCAAAAAATAATCAATCATTTAGTAACAAGGGAAATAAAAGAGGTTGATGGTATAGAGTTTCACATCATTAGAAAAGTGGAAGATAGAAAGATTATTAAAACCATTGATTTTGAGCATAAAAACAAACATTATTCTTTTAATGAGAAAGTAAAAGATTTCAAACATGCAGATTTTGTAAGACTTTTCACAGCCGCAGGATTTGAGATTTTAGAAACTTTCGGAGATTATCATCTCAATAAATTTGACGCAAATAATTCAGATCGTTTAATTTTTATTTGTAAAAAGTCTGGATGTTAGAACAACTCATTAAACTAGACCATCAAGTTTTTCACGCCATAAATACGGGTATGAGCAATGCTTTTTTTGATTGGTTGATGCCAATTTTAAGAGATAAAAAAGTTTGGATTCCTCTTTACATTTTCATAATCGTTTATTTTACTTACAACTATAAATTAAAAGGTTTTTTTCTGGTTCTATTTCTTACAGCCGCAGTTGGCATTGCAGATTTTACCAGTGCAAGTATGATTAAACCTTTGATAAAAAGAGACCGGCCTTGTCAGGAAGTTTCTTACAAACAACAAGTTATTTCTAGAGTACCATGCGGCGTTGGTAAAAGTTTTCCTTCTTCACATGCAACAGACCATTTTTCTATTGCAATCTTTATGATAACTGTTTTTTATAGAAGATGGAAATGGCTAATTTACGTTGGTATTTTTTGGGCCGCAGCAATTTCATTTGCTCAAGTTTATGTTGGAGTTCATTTCCCTATTGATGTAGTTTGCGGGATGATTTGGGGTTCTTTAATTGGCTTTTTAGTAGCTAAAGTTTGTATTAAATATTTACCTGAATTTGATTATAAAAAATGAGTTTCTTTTTCATCATTTTATTAGCTGGTTGTGCACTCTTAGGAGGCTTAGCCGTATTTTTTGTTAAAAACGGAAATAATCAGAATCTAAAATTAATACTTTCTTTTAGTGGTGCTTATCTTTTTGCAATAACCATTTTACACCTATTGCCAGATGTTTACGCAAATGACCAAAACCATAAAGTTGGTCTATTTATTTTAGGTGGATTTATCCTTCAAATTTTATTAGAGCAATTCTCGCAAGGGATAGAACATGGGCATATTCACTCACATAGTCATCATCAAAGTTTTCCATGGGGGATAATGTTGAGTTTATGTTTTCATGCTTTTTTAGAAGGAATGCCATTAACGGTAAAAAATAATCAAGAATTGGTCTACGGAATTGCGATACATCATATTCCTGCAGCTTTTGCATTGGGTAGTGTTTTGTTGGGAAATCAACTTAAAAAGAATTCAGTTATTATATATTTGATTGTATTTGCGGCAATGTCGCCTTTAGGATATATTTTTAGTTATAGGTTAAGCAATGGAAATATCCAAAGTTTGGGTAATTACTATCCTTATATCATGGGAGTTGTAATTGGTATTTTCTTGCATATTTCTACTACTATTTTATTTGAGGCAAGTGTAGATCATAAATTTAGCGTCAAAAAAACAATTGCAGTTTTAATTGGGATTGCTTTAGCTTTAGGCGGATATTTTTTGGAAGGGTAAGGATAGTATTGACATTATATAAGTGCGTTAGGGATAGAAGCGACATCCTTTTTTTCAATTACCATTTGGCAATTGCAAAAAAGATATAGTGGATAGCCCGTTAAAACGCCCAAATAATTATTTCTCTTAAAAGACACCCTAATAATTATATTATCAACCGCCAATTTGCCATAAATCCAAAATCTTTCTGCCATTATTTCTACCAAAAAAAATCTGATTAGTTTATTTAGTCAAATAAAGGTAATTTCAATTTGATAAACGTCTATTGTAGCGTTTTCCACGTAATTGGTAGTATTGTTGATAAATAGTAGCGAACGCCGACCTATCTTTTAGAAAACTATTTGATACATTGTGACGTTCAACACTATATAGAAAGGTTTTATTATGGAAGCAAAATTTTCACCGAGAGTTAAAGACGTGATTTCTTACAGCAGAGAAGAAGCTTTAAGATTAGGTCATGACTATATCGGTACCGAACACTTGCTGTTGGGATTGATACGTGAGGGAGATGGCATGGCTATAAAGATTTTAAAATCTTTGAGTGTTGATACTGCAAAATTGCGAAGAGCAATTGAAGATGCGGTAAGAGGAAACTCTGGTACTACCGTTAATTTGGGAAATATCCCGTTAACAAAACAAGCAGAAAAAGTATTGAAAATCACCTACTTAGAAGCAAAAATATTTAAAAGTGATGTGATTGGTACAGAGCATCTATTACTTTCTGTTTTAAGGGAAGAGGATAATATTGCATCTCAAATTTTAGCACAGTTTAGTTTAAACTACGAAGCTTTTAAAGCAGAAGTAGAGAATAATAAAGATGGCTTTAGAGATGATATAAGAAATTCTGCAGCTGGCGAAGAAGATTTTAAAGATGATGATGCCTTTACTGCTCCTAAAAAAGTTTCTGATATTAAATCAAAAACGCCGGTTTTAGATAATTTCGGTCGCGATTTAACACGAATGGCAGAAGATGGAAAATTAGATCCGATTGTTGGGCGTGAAAAAGAAATTGAAAGGGTTTCTCAAATCTTATCAAGAAGAAAGAAAAACAATCCAATTTTAATTGGAGAACCTGGTGTTGGTAAATCTGCCATTGCAGAAGGGTTGGCTTTAAGAATTGTTCAGCGTAAAGTTTCTAGGGTTTTATTTAGCAAACGTGTAGTTACTTTAGATTTAGCTTCCTTAGTTGCAGGGACAAAATACCGTGGACAGTTTGAGGAGCGAATGAAAGCGGTAATGAACGAATTGGAAAAATCTCCAGACGTTATTTTATTTATCGATGAAATTCATACGATTGTTGGTGCAGGTGGAGCTTCTGGTTCTTTAGATGCTTCTAACATGTTTAAACCAGCTTTAGCAAGAGGTGAAATTCAATGTATTGGTGCTACAACTTTAGATGAATATCGTCAGTATATTGAAAAAGATGGAGCTTTAGATCGTCGTTTCCAAAAGGTGATGATAGAGCCTGCTACTCCAACTGAAACTATCGAGATTTTAAATAGAATTAAGGATAAGTACGAAGATCATCATGGGGTAACTTATACAGATGAAGCAATTAATGCTTGTGTGAGTTTAACTTCTAGATACATTACTGATCGTTTTTTACCTGATAAAGCTATAGATGCTTTAGATGAAGCTGGTTCCAGGGTTCATTTAACAAATATTCATGTTCCAGAAAATATCATAAATATTGAGGAAAAAATTGAATTAATTAAAGTTGAGAAAAACAAAGTAGTTAAAAGTCAGAAATACGAAGAAGCTGCAAAATTACGTGATACCGAGAAAAATCTTTTAGAAGAATTAGAGAAAGCTAAAACCGAATGGGAAGCTGATACAAAAAGTAAAAGATATACAGTCACTGAAGATAATGTTGCAGAGGTAGTTTCTATGATGACAGGTATTCCTGTTCAAAGGGTTGGGCAAGCAGATAGCGCCAAACTATTGAACATGAAAGAAAAGATCAATGAGAAAATCATTGGTCAGGACGATGCTATTAAAAAATTAACGAGAGCGATACAAAGAACTAGAGCTGGATTAAAAGATCCGAAAAAACCAATTGGCTCGTTTATTTTCTTAGGCCCAACTGGTGTTGGTAAAACTGAATTGGCAAAAGAATTAGCTCGTTTTATGTTTGATTCTGATGATTCATTAATTCAGATTGACATGAGCGAATACATGGAGAAATTTGCGATTTCTAGATTAGTCGGAGCGCCTCCGGGATATGTGGGTTATGAAGAAGGTGGACAATTGACAGAAAAAGTTCGTAGAAAACCATATTCTGTAATATTATTGGATGAGATTGAAAAAGCGCATCCAGATGTATTCAATATTTTACTACAAGTTTTAGACGAAGGTCAATTAACCGATTCCTTGGGTAGAAAAGTCGATTTTAGAAATACCATCGTAATCATGACTTCTAATATTGGTGCTCGTCAGTTAAAAGATTTTGGACAAGGTGTTGGTTTTGGTACTACTGCAAAGGCAAATCAAGCGGATACGCATAGCAGAACAGTAATTGAAAGTGCCTTGAAAAAAGCTTTTGCTCCAGAATTTTTAAACAGAGTTGATGATGTAATTGTATTTAACTCTTTAGCAAAAGAAGAGATTTTTCAAATTATTGATATTGAATTAAAAGCTTTATTTGGAAGAGTGAGTGCCTTGGGTTATGAAATTAAATTAACTGATGAAGCTAAAGAATACATCGCTGATAAAGGTTTTGATAGTGCTTTTGGTGCAAGACCATTAAAAAGAGCTATTCAAAAATACCTGGAAGATCCGATTGCGGAAGAAATTCTAAAAGGTGAGTTATCTGAAGGTGATGTAATGGAAGTTGGTTTCGATAAAGAAAAACAAGAGATTATAATTATCGGTAAGGTTTCAAAGAAAAAGAAGAAAAAAGAAGAAGAGAAAGAAGGCGGAGAATAATTTTCAGATTTCCTAAATCTACTTAAAAGCATCTGTCATTTGGCGGATGCTTTTTTTATGGAATCAATTTGAAAATAAAATTGAAGTCTTAGGTTAGAATTTTCTTCGTTCCGTCATGTAGATGCAACGAGATATCTCATTAGCGAGTTGCCATTTAATCCAAAACCTATATGTGGGACGTCTCCTTTCTTCGACATAATTGTTTTAATAAATTTTTATGTTCAAAAAAGTTATTTTTCATTTTCCACTAAACTCTCTGCAACCAAAGAAGTCTTATCATCGTCTACTATTTAGTGGCATTATTATTATTAATTCAATTAAACATTTAAAACAATCAATATGAAAAAGCTATTATTTTTATTTTTGGGGCTATCCATTATTGGGGTTACTGCCTGCAGAAAAGTTACCGAAGAATATTACACTACTCCAAACCAAACTGTTTTTTATACCATTGCGGCAAACACTTGGAAAACTACCGATGGTGGAAAAACTTATACCGCTGATTTAACTTTCCAAACTGGAGATATCTATCAAAACCAGTATGATGGGATTTTAGCCTTTGTTTCATTTGGAAACAATTTATATGAAGCTGTGCCTCAAACTTTCGATGGAATATCTTATTCTTATAATGTAGATAACTCATTAGTAAGGTTACGAATTCAAAGCTCAAACGGTACAGGAACCATCACTCCTCCAGGTAGCGTTTCAGCAAAATTAGTGCTCATCCCATCTCAACAATAAAATTTTATTATTCATAAAAAAACCTTCTTGCTCATCGCAAGAAGGTTTTTGCTTTTTATAGCTTTAAGCTTTTAAGCAACTATATTTCTACGAATAATATTTAAAGCAGCACCTGCTTTAAACCATTCTATTTGTTGTGCATTATAAGTATGATTTACTTCAAAAGAATCAGTACTTCCATCTTTATGATTTAAAACAATTGTTAAAGGTTTATTAGGTGTAAATTCCGTTAAGCCAATAATATCAATAGCATCGTCTTCTAAAATTTTATTATAATCATCAGCATTCGAGAAAGTCAATCCTAACATCCCTTGTTTCTTCAAATTTGTTTCGTGAATACGAGCGAATGATTTTACCAATACAGCTCTCACTCCTAAGAAACGAGGTTCCATAGCTGCATGTTCCCTAGAAGAACCTTCTCCATAATTTTCATCACCAACTACAATAGAACCAATTCCTGCGGCCTTATAATCACGCTGAGTTTGTGGTACTGGACCGTATTCGCCAGTTAATTGATTTTTTACGTTATCAGTTTTTTCGTTATAAAAATTGATTGCTCCAATCAACATATTATTAGAAATATTATCTAAGTGTCCACGGAATTTTAACCAAGGCCCAGCCATAGAAATATGGTCGGTTGTACATTTGCCTTTAGCTTTAATCAATAATTTTAAACCTTTTAAATCTGTACCTTCCCAAGCTGCAAATGGCTCTAATAATTGCAAACGATGAGAAGTTGGAGAAACAACAACTTGTACTCCAGAACCATCTTCGGCAGGAGCTTGATAGCCATTATCCCCAACGGCAAAACCTTTTGCTGGCAATTCATCGCCAACTGGTGCATCTAATTTTATTTGTTCGCCTTTATCGTTTGTTAAAGTATCTGTTAAAGGATTAAAATCTAAACGACCAGAAATCGCGATAGCTGCTACCATTTCTGGCGATGCTACAAAAGCACAAGTATTTGGATTTCCATCTGCTCTTTTAGCAAAGTTTCTATTGAAAGAGTGTACAATTGTATTTCTTTCTTGCTTCTCTGCTCCTACTCTATCCCACATTCCGATACAAGGTCCGCAAGCATTGGTGAAAATAGTTGCGTTCAATTTTTCAAATACACCAATTAATCCATCTCTGTCTGCAGTATAGCGTACTTGTTCAGATCCTGGATTAATTCCAAAAGAAGATTTTGTTCCTAAACCTTTATCAATTGCTTGTTGCGCAATGGATGCTGCTCTTGATAAATCTTCGTATGATGAATTGGTACATGAACCAATTAAACCCCATTCTACAGTTAATGGCCAATCATGTTTTGCAGCAGCTTCTTTCATTTCAGAAACTGGAGTTGCCAAATCTGGCGTAAAAGGTCCGTTTAAATGTGGTTCTAAAGTGGATAAATCAATAGTAATTACCTCATCAAAGTATTGTTCTGGGTTTGCATAAACTTCTGCATCAGCAGTTAAATGCTCTTTTATTTTATTAGCCTCATCAGCTACATCATTTCTATCCGTAGAACGTAAGTAACGCTCCATCGATTCATCATAACCGAAAGTAGAAGTAGTGGCTCCAATTTCGGCACCCATATTACAAATAGTTCCTTTTCCAGTACAAGACATTGAAGTTGCACCTTCCCCAAAATATTCTACAATTGCACCAGTTCCACCTTTTACAGTTAAAATTCCTGCAACTTTTAATATCACATCTTTTGGAGCTGTCCAACCAGAAAGTTTACCGGTCAATTTTACTCCAATTAGTTTAGGGAATTTAAGCTCCCAAGGTAAACCAGCCATTACATCACATGCATCGGCACCGCCAACACCAATTGCTAGCATTCCTAAACCACCAGCATTTACTGTATGTGAATCTGTACCAATCATCATCCCGCCAGGGAAAGCATAATTTTCTAACACCACTTGGTGTATAATTCCTGCACCCGGTTTCCAAAAACCAATACCATATTTATTAGATACAGAACCCAAGAAATCAAAAACTTCTTTACTTTCTGTGTTCGCTTTTTCTAAATCTGTTTCTGCCCCAACTTTTGCTTGTATTAAGTGGTCACAATGCGCTGTAGAAGGCACCGCAACTTTTGGGCGACCAGCTTGCATAAATTGCAAAAGTGCCATTTGAGCGGTAGCATCCTGCATAGCCACACGGTCAGGTGCAAAATCCACGTAATCAACTCCTCTTTTATAAGCTTGGTTTGCTTCCTCATCCCAAATATGGGCGTAAAGAATTTTTTCTGTTAATGTTAATGGTTTACCAACCGCTTTACGGGCAGCATCAACTTTGTTACCAAAGCCTGCATAAACCTTTTTAATCATGTCTAAATCAAATGCCATTATTGTATTGATTTTATTTTGGTGTACGAAATTTTATGAGTTGCTAATTTAGTAAAAAATGACTTCTACTCCATTAAATTAGTGTAAAGTATTTTCATTTGAGGGTTTTTAATTAGAAGTCGAAATTAATTTAACTTAATAAAATCTAGTTTTAGTAGGGCTTTGTTAGAATTTTCTTAATCTGGATTTGATTAATATTAAATCAATATTCAATATTATTTGGGCGTTTCCCATCCGCTAGCTAGCGGATGGGTCGGGCTTTCCACTATAGTCCCGATGAAAAATCGGGAGCTGCCGTTTCAATCCCTAACGCAACCTAAAAAATGGAAATTTTCAAACACATTTATTTTAGGCCTTTGACTTTAAGCTTTTTGCCTTTAGCTTAGTTGCCTTGCCAAAAATCAATATATTTGCAGCATGACCAATAATGACATTATAAGACGGTTAAGATACACTTTCAATTATAGCGATGATAAAATGATTGCCATTTTTGCCGCTGCAGATCAAGATTTTTCAAGAGCAGAGATTAGCAATTGGCTTAAAAAAGATGATGATCCAGAATATAAATCTCTACATGACATTAATTTCGCAATTTTTTTAAATGGATTAATCAATTTAAATAGAGGCAAAAAAGAAGGAGAGCAACCAAAGCCAGAAAAGAATCTAAATAACAATATCATATTCAAAAAGCTTAAAATTGCCCTTAGTTTAAAAGATGACGATATTTTAGAAATTTTAGATTTAGTTAATTTTAGGTTGACAAAAACAGAATTGAGTGCTTTTTTTAGAAATCCAGAGCAAAACCAATATCGTCCATGTAAAGATCAAATTTTGAGAAACTTTATCCATGGCTTACAATTAAAATATCATCCTGAAAATCCAGAATAAATGAAAAAAATTATTGCTTTCCTGATTTTTGTAACGACTTTTTCTTTTAGTTACAGTCAGGATAAACCAGCTTATATCATTTACAACAAAGACGGTAAAAAAGTAAGCTATGGTAAAATGATAAAAACCTTAGCTCAACAAAATGTGGTGCTGTTCGGTGAAATACATAATAACCCAATCTCGCATTGGTTAGAGTTTAATTTAGCTAAAGACTTATCTCAAAATAAAACATTAACCTTGGGCGCAGAAATGTTTGAAGCGGATAATCAATCACCTTTAAATAATTATGTTTCTGGTAAAATCGATAATAAAACCTTCACTCAAGATACTCGCCTTTGGCCAAATTATGATACCGATTATAGTCCTTTAGTTGAATTTGCTAAAGAAAGAAACTTAAATTTTATTGCTACAAACATTCCAAGAAAATACGCAAGTTTAGTTTTCAAAAAGGATTTTATATCATTAGATTCTTTAACATCAGAAGAAAAAAGTTGGATTGCTCCACTCCCAATTAAATTTGAACCTAATTTACCTACTTATCAAAATATTTTAAAGATGATGGGTGGCCACGGAAGTGAATTATTAGTAAAAGCTCAAGCCATTAAAGATGCAACAATGGCTCATTTTATTTTGGCTAATTATAAGCCAGATAATATATTCCTTCATTTTAATGGTGCTTATCACTCTGATGATTTTGAAGGAATTTTATGGTATTTAAAACAGGAAAATGCTGATTTAAAATATGCTACCTTATCAACAGTATCTCAAGATAATATTTCCAGCTTAGCTAAAGAAAACATTGGCAAAGCCGATTTTATAATCTGTGTAGATAGTAGTATGACGAATACTTACTAGGTAAATGTTATCACCTATTTATTAACCCTATCAATCCTAATCGATTTTATCATATTTGCAATTATTAAAAATTTAACATGGCAGACGAAAAAATAATCTTTTCTATGGCTGGTGTAAACAAAGTTTATCCACCACAAAAACAGGTTTTAAAAAATATTTACCTCTCCTTTTTTTACGGAGCTAAAATTGGGGTAATCGGATTAAATGGTTCGGGAAAATCTTCGGTTTTAAAAATTATTGCTGGTTTAGATAAAGCTTATCAAGGTGAGGTGGTTTTTGCTCCAGGTTTTACAGTTGGTTATTTAGCGCAAGACCCACAATTAGACCCAGAAAAAACAGTAAAAGAAATAGTTGAGGAAGGCGCAAAATCCGTTACCGATATTTTAGCAGAATATGAAGCAATTAATGAAAAATTTGGATTGCCAGAATATTATGAGAACGGCGACAAAATGGAGAAGTTAATGAACCGTCAAGGAGAATTACAAGACCAAATTGATGCAGTTGACGGCTGGGGATTAGATACCAAATTAGAAAGAGCAATGGATGCTTTACGTTGTCCGGAACCAGATACTAAAATCGCGACTTTATCTGGAGGAGAACGAAGAAGGGTTGCACTTTGTCGTTTATTAATTCAAAAACCTGACGTTTTATTATTAGATGAACCGACCAATCACTTGGATGCAGAATCTATTGATTGGTTAGAACAGCATTTACAACAATATGAAGGAACGGTTATCGCCGTTACCCACGATAGGTATTTCCTGGATAATGTGGCGGGTTGGATTTTAGAATTAGACCGTGGTGAAGGTTTGCCATGGAAAGGAAATTACAGCAGCTGGTTAGAACAAAAAGCAAAACGCTTAGCACAAGAAGAAAAAACGGAAAGCAAGCGTCAAAAAACTTTAGAGCGTGAATTAGAATGGAGTAAAATGGCTCCAAAAGCTCGCCATGCAAAATCTAAAGCCCGTTTATCCAACTATGAAAAATTAGCTTCCGAAGAAACAAAAGAAAGAGAAGAAAGATTAGAGCTTTTCATTCCTCCAGGCCCTCGTTTAGGAAATGTAGTTATTGAAGCAACCAATGTAACCAAAGCTTTTGGCGACAAAGTTTTGTTTGATAACTTAAATTTTTCATTACCCCCAGCAGGAATTGTTGGGATTATTGGTCCTAATGGTGCGGGTAAAACAACTTTGTTTCGCTTAATTACTGGACAAGATCAACCAGATAATGGAACTTTTAAAGTGGGAGAAACTGTTAAATTGGGCTATGTAGACCAAAGTCATGATGATTTAGATGCGGATAAATCTGTTTGGGAAAACGTGACCGGCGGTTTAGAAAACATCCCTTTGGGAAACCGAGTTGTAAATTCCAGAGCTTACGTTTCTCGTTTTAATTTTAACGGTGCAGATCAGCAAAAGAAAGTGGGAGTTTTATCTGGAGGAGAAAGAAACCGTGTCCATTTAGCAATTACTTTAAAAGAAGGAAGTAACGTTTTGCTATTAGATGAGCCCACAAATGATATCGATGTAAATACTTTAAGAGCTTTAGAAGAAGCTTTAGAAGATTTTGGAGGTTGTGCTGTAGTGATTTCTCACGATAGATGGTTTTTAGACCGTATATGTACACATATTTTAGCTTTTGAGGGCGATTCTCAAGTTTATTTTTTTGAAGGAAACTATTCTGATTACGAAGAAAATCGCAAAAAACGTTTAGGAGATGTTGCTCCTAAAAGGATTAAATACAGGAAATTAGCTTAATTCCTGTTTAAATTTTGAGACTTATCAGATAAAATAAATTTGGAAAGTCTCATTTTTTTATCTTTAAAAAAATTGAAGATGAAATCTATCTTTTGCATTATTTTTACGCTTTTCTCGTTTACAAGTTTTTCTCAAATCCTAAATTCAAGTTTTGAGGATCATCTTTCCTCATGGAATTTAAGGGAAATCAATCATTTTTCTTTTTCAGTGGATTCTAATGAAAAATATTCTGGATCTAAATCATTAAAAATAACTGGGCAACAGACTACATCCACAGATTATATTCCTTTTTCACAATCAGTTTTAATCGATGTAAATCATCTACAAACTATTAAAATCAGTTGCTATATAAAGACAGAAAACTTAAAAGGTAATGCTGCATTATGGTGCCAAGTTTGGGATAAAAATGATAAAAGAATAGGTTTTCAAAATTCTGAAATGCAAAATGTTTTTATAAATGGAAATACAAATTGGGAAAAGTATATCTTAACTGTAACGGCAGATTCTTCAGTAAACAAATTGGTCTTAGGCGGTTATTTAAGCGGAAACGGAACAGCTTGGTTTGATAAATTGGAATTAGAATACACTAGTGAAACCGACTCTTCTAATTCTCCTGAAATAAAAATGTTTATTACCGATTTTAACAACATCATTAAAAACAATTCTATTTATACCGATTTTTTAGATTGGAAAAGAATCGACAAAAATATAAGAGAATTATCAAAAGGACTTAAAAGTGTTAATGACGCAAATGTATTAACAAATTATATGATTGATCAGCTTAGAAAAGCAGGAGACAATCATTCGTTTCTACAAACCAAAACCGTAGCGCAAAATTATACCAAAACCAACTCAACACCTCTAAAACCAAAATCCAAATTACTAGGCAATAACATAGGCTATATTTATGTACCTGGTTTTACATCAACTAATGATAGCATTTCCAAATTATTTATTGATACCATTCAAAATCTAATTAAAGATTTAGATACCCGGCAAAAAATTAAAGGTTGGATTGTAGATTTAAGAGATAATACAGGAGGAAATATGTTCCCTATGATTGCTGGTTTAGGCCCTTTAATTGGTGAGGGAACTTTAGGGTATTTTATTAAAAAAGATACCGACTTTAATATGAACAGTAGGTGGTATTATGAAAATGGAATTGCAGGTAACGGTAAAAATATTTCACTTACAAAACCTTTAAATCCTTATCAGATTAAAAAACCTCAACAAAAAATAGCGGTTTTAATAAGCCCAAAAACAAGCAGTAGCGGAGAAATGACGGCAATTTCTTTCATCGGAAAAAAGAATGTTAAACTTTTTGGGCAACATACTGGAAGTTATACTACAGGAAATGTAAGTTTTATACTTTCTGATGGCTCTGCATTGGTTTTAGCCTGCTCCTTAGTTGCAGACCGTAATCAAAAAAAATACTTAAAAGGAATTGAACCGGATGTAATCACTAAGAACTCCAATAAAGAATTTGATGAGGCAATTAACGTTGCAAGCTCTTGGTTGCTCAATTAAACGTATGTAAATTTTGCTGAATGGTTTTTTTTAAATCATCCCTAACGCCTACTTTATCTGCAAAACTTAACCACTGTTTTACTATCTCATTAATTGTATTTATAACTTTCTCGGCTTTTTTAATATTGTTAGCATCAGCAATAGTCATTAAATCTTCTTTAGAAATGTTGCGATGTTTGCCATTAACACTTAAAGTTTGCTGATTAACCCAAACATTATTAGGATCAAAAGCGTAACAAACATCGTAAGCTGGCGCTAATTCCCATTTTTCATTTTTTTTCATCCTAAAAGAGAAATTCTTAGTATGGTCATCACAATTGGTAGCCAAAACATTAAAAACCATTCTTTTAAACATTTGCTCTGCTTCTGGATAATTTAAACGCAGCAATCGCATAGTTTGGAAAACCTGCTCATAACCATAACTAAATAGATTATTATAATCAAAATGGTTAATGCCGCAAAGGGTTTGTACATGATGTTTGATATTATTATCCCTATCAAAACGCTTAGTCATAAAATGCGCTCTTGCTCCCTCTTCTAATAATTTACAATCCGACATTTCTATTCCACATTCGGTTGCCATTAAATAATAGGCATATTCTACTTTTCCCCAACCACTACTTTCTCCAAATTGTGCATCAAAAACACCATCTAATTTTATTAACCAATGCTCAAAACCTTCTGGGACATCTGTTTGTCCAGAACGGACTTCTCCAGTTTGCTCATTATAAGCGATGACCGCTTTTGGCCTGGCCCCTCCTGCCGATGTTCCAATCTTTAAAATTTGGGTCAAAGCCTCTTCATCATCATTGCTTAAATTTGTTTTAAAAGCTTCTTTATCTGATAATAACTTTTGGGCAACATCTACTAAGTTATCCAGTTGTATGGCAAACGTACTGGTACTTGCAGAAACTTGTGATGGTTTAAATTCTAATGCTCCCATTGCCCTGGAGCCTATAAAACAAAGCTGTTCAACAGGGTTCATGCTATTTACCGACCTGCCTTGTTGCGCCAGCCAAATGTTTATCAATTGATTACCATATCTATCCGGTAAAACATCTGCCAATAAACCCGGCAAACCTTTAAAAGTATCTACTGTATTATCCTTATTTTTTCTTAATTCTGGAAAACTATATATTCTTGCCCCATTAGCTAAAGGCATTTTTATAGGTGATAAATCCCATCTTTTTTTAAAAAATATAGGTGCATATTCAAATGTTGCTAATTGCAAATCTTGATTCCATTTTACTGCACCAACTAATTCTCCCCAAATTCTTATCTCCGCTACATCTACCATGATAATTCATCGCTTTCGCCAACCCTATTATTATCTTTTTGGGGTGATGCTTTTTTTCTAACTTTTTTCTTCATTTTAGCATAAGCCAGCGGACTTATCTCTTCTGTAACATCAAATGTATCTATCACATATAATAAATCTAAAACCCTTAGTACTCTTATAAAAGTATTAAGCGTAGTTTGCCCATCCCGCTCTAACAGGCTTAATGTAGAACGACTAATACCTGCCGCATCCGCAACTTCATCTTGGGTTCTATTTTGTTTAATCCTATGATGAGCAACAAATTTTCCAAATTGAGCTACTAAAACTTTATCACTTGATGATAATGATTTTTTGTACGATATATCATTCATAAAGCTATAAAAACATGTTTAATGTCTATTTTATCATTCAAATATACGAAAATAATTTTATTATAATAATGTATTAATTATCATTCATTAATTGATAATTATAGTATATATGAATGATTAATCATACAAATTTAAGTTTTAAATTATATTTGTGAAATAAAATGCTTTATTTAAATTGCAAAAAATAAAGACAAATAGCATGACTTATATACCAAATCAAAATCGTTACCAATCTATGCAATACCGCCGCTGTGGAAATAGTGGAATTAAGCTTTCTGCACTTTCATTAGGTTTGTGGCATAATTTCGGCGGGGTTGATGTTTTTGAAAATTATCGTAAAACACTTCATTTTGCTTTTGATAGCGGCATTACACATTTTGATTTAGCCAACAACTACGGTCCGCCCCCAGGATCGGCAGAAGAAAATTTTGGCAAAATCTTATACCAAGATTTTAAAAATTATAGAGATGAAATGATCATTTCTACGAAGGCAGGTTATACCATGTGGGATGGTCCTTACGGCGATTGGGGTTCAAAAAAATATTTAGTTTCTAGCTTAGACCAAAGCTTAAAGCGAATGAATTTAGACTATGTAGATATTTTCTACCATCATCGTCCAGATCCGGAAACACCTTTAGAAGAAACGATGGCCGCTTTAGATTTAATAGTAAGACAAGGGAAAGCCTTATATATTGGTTTAAGCAATTATGAAACGCCAGAATTTGAAGATGCTTTAGCCATTTTAAAACGATTAGGAACACCATGCTTAATCCACCAACCCAAATACTCAATGTTCGAGCGTTGGTCTGAAGAAAGCTTATTAGATTCTTTAGAGAAACACCAAATAGGCTGTATTCCCTTTTCACCGTTAGCGCAGGGTTTGTTAACCAATAAATACCTTCATGGAATACCTGAAGATAGCAGATTGGCAAGACCAACAGGCTTTTTAACAGAAGACTACGCCACATCAGATAAAATAGAAAAAGTAAAAAAACTCAATGAAATAGCGATTAATCGTGAACAAACTTTAGCGCAAATGGCCATTGCCTGGTTATTAAAAGATGATAGGGTAACAACTGTTTTGGTTGGAGCTAGCAAAGCATCTCAACTGGCAGATTCATTAAAATCTTTAGATAATATTTATTTTGAGGAATACGAGTTGAAGGAGATTGATGAGATTTTAAAAGGATAATAAATGGATAACCTTCGGGTTATCCATTTATTAATTATTTGAAGACCATAATTTATAATTTACCCATAAACTTTTCCTCCACACCCAAACCAAAAAGCGCAAAATCATATTTCACAGGATCAATAGGATCAAGCTGTCTTAAATTATCAGTTAGTTCTAACGCAGTTTGCCAATCGGTTTGTTTTCGGGTAATTAAACCGAATTTTCTACCTACCCTATCTACATGTAAATCGCAAGGGCAAATCAACTGGCTAGGTTTAATGTGATTCCATAGCCCAAAATCTACTCCACAATTATCTTTTCTTACCATCCATCTTAAAAACATATTTAAACGCTTACAAGTTGACTTTTGAAGTGGAGATGAAACATGTTTAATGGTTCGTCTGGGATAATCAGGCAGAGAAAAAAAGTAATTCCTAAAGTGGTTCAAATGCAGTTCAATAGTTTGATTATTTTCAAATCCATCCATAAAAAAAGCATCCTCTAAAGAATCGAACTTAGAATAGTGAGTCTTAAAAAATTCGATAAAATAAAGTGTGTCTGTGGCGTTAAAGGTGCGGTGTTTAAAATTCAACAACCGCTTCAAATCTGTATCTTGATGGTTCATGATAAAATCAAAAGGCGAACCGTCCATCAAATCAATCAACTCTTTACATTTATTGATGATAGTCACTCTTTGACCCCAAGCCAACATAGCTGCCCAAAAACCCATAATTTCGATATCCTGCTTTTTTGTAAAAAGATGAGGGATAGAAACTGGATCTAAAGTTATAAAATTAGGTTGGTTGTATTGGATAACCTTTTGATTTAAAAAATCCTCTATTCTTTGTAGTTTGTGATTCAATTGTCTCGGTAAATATTAAATATCAAAATTAATCTAAAAACCTCGCAATCATATCCAATTCTTTATATTTGAAATTAATTATCATTAAAATGAGAAAAATCCTTTATTTATTTGGCATCCTTTTATCGCTAAATGCTTGCTCTCCCAAAATAAATAATACTGTTGTTTTAGACGATTTAAAAGAACTTTCTAGCGATAAATATGAAGGTCGCAAAACAGGTACAAAAGGAAATGATATGGCTGCAAATTTCATTATTGATAAATTTAAAAAAGTAGGTTTAATGTCTTATCATGATAATTATAAACAACCAATAGAATTTAAAAACAAAGCTGGAGAAACTATAAAAGGAAATAATATTGTTGGATATATTAAAGGTAAAACCGATAAAGTAATGGTGATTTCTGCTCATTACGATCATCTAGGAATAAAGGATGGTAAAGTTTTTAATGGCGCAGATGATGATGCAAGTGGTGTAACAGCAGTTTTGGCTTACGCCGATTATTTCTCAAAACATCAACCAAAATACACGATGATATTTGTTGCATTTGATGCAGAAGAAATGGGATTGCAAGGCTCAAAGTATTTTGTGGCGCATCCTCCAGTAAATTTAAAAGACATCGCCATCAACATCAATATGGATATGATTGCACATAACGATAAAAACGAACTTTATGCTTGTGGTACTTTTCCATTTCCAAACTTGAAACCCTTTATTACCTCTCCAAACCAAAAACCAAATATTCTTTTTGGGCATGATGATCCAAAAACGGGTCGTGAAGATTGGACTTATCAAAGTGATCAGGGTTCATTTTATGCCAAAAATATTCCATTCATATATTTTGGAGTTGAAGACCATAAAGATTATCACAAAGAAACAGACGAATTCCAAAACATCAATCAAGACTTTTTTGTAGGTGCTGTAAATTCTATTTTGGAAGTGATTAAAAATATCGATAAGAATTATATTGCGCCAAATAGAATAAGAGAAGACATTATAATGAATTAATCTAATATTTGAATTTACCTAAGATTTTTTCTGCCTGATCAATTTCAGATTTTAAACCACTCAGTTCCATTTTTAAAGCATTTACACTCATTTGTATCTCCCTAAAAGAAATATAAAGTGAGATCATCAACAAGAAAAGGCTCATCCCAAAAACATATTGAGCTAATTGTGCTTGCTGATAATACATTAAGAACATACATAATACACAAAAAAAGAAACTCACAATTCCGCAACCCTGCATATTCCTGATTAGAAAAATTCGTCTTCTAAGATTGGCCATTTGCCCTAATAAGTTTTGATCTTTTGTTTGGATATATTGGGTTTTCATCCCTCTTATAATACTTGCCAATGCCAAAAATCTGTTGGTATAAGCCAACAGCAATAAGGAAATTGCCGAAAATAATAACGCTGGTGTGGTTAGGGTAAATTCCATTTTAAAAGATTGCTATTATATTAATCAACTTTTTATTCATCTCAAAATTATCACCAACATTTTTACCAATCAATAATTTACCAATTGGCGATCCAGGCGAAATCATAAAAACAGATTGATTTTCAATCTTAACTTCCCCTAAACTAACTGTAATAAAAAATGAGCCGATATTTGTAACCACCAAACTACCTAATAAAATTTGAGGAGATCTATTTTGAAAAGCTAAGTTTTTGAGGTTAAATAAATGCTGTTGGTTAATTGCAAATTGCTGCTCTAACCTATTAATTTCTTGTTGAGACATTTCTCGACTAGTTTCATATTTATCGCCCATGCTACTTTTAGAATCATTGGCAATTCCATCTCTTAAAGCAGCTATTTCCTTTTGTAAATTAGATTGTTTATCCAACAAAAGCGACAAACCATACTGGTAAACCTTCTCTTTAAATTCTAAATCCATAGAGAAATCTTAGTCACCAATCATTACTCCTGGCTTATTTACTAAAGGCACTTTTATAAAGTTTGATTCTAGAATACTTTCTGGTAAAAAAATAAACTTTTTATCAAAAATTTCTTTACCAATGTAATAACTCAACCAATATTCATTATTCAAACCAAAAACCTCTTCATCAATAGCTTCCACTTTGGCAAAAGATTTCGCTTCCACCTTTTCTATCATGTGCCTAAGGGTTGATGTTTTAACTTTCTCACCATTATTTAAACCATAACCTTTTGAAGTAATCAAAACAGTTTCGATAATGGTATCTTTTAAATTGATGAGATAAACATTCCATACTTTACTTTCAGGAGTTTCAGACTCTAAAACCACAGCGATAGAAATATCTTCTACCAAATTTTGGGGAAGGTCTTTCTTCATGCTTATTTCTTTTTTGCAAATACCTTTTTAGCAGGAGTTTTTTTGACTGGTGCTTTTTTGGCAGGAGCTTTTTTAGCAGCTGTTTTTTTAGTTTTTGGTTCAAAAGCATCTGGCACTTGCTCAGTGATCAGTTTTTTAACCTCATCTAAAGAAATACTCTGTAAATCTTCTGGCGTATATTTTTCTCCAGAAACAGGATTTTTGCCAAGTTTCAACATTGCTTTTCCAAATCTGATAAAAGGTCCCCATCTTCCATTTTCAACAGCAATTTTTTCTTTTTCCCATTGTTGTATGTAGCGATTTGCCTCTTTTTCTAGTTTCGCACTAAGCAATTCATCTATTTCAGCCTTAGAAAGATTTTCAAAATTATATCTCACGGGCACATTCACAAAAATATCTTTCCATTTCAAAAATGGACCAAATCTTCCTTTTCCCTTTGTGACAGGTTCACCTTTAAAAGTAGCAACTGGTGCGTCGGCTAATTTCTTTTCTTCAATAATGGCAATCGCAATTTCGTTATCAACAGCTAAAGCATTTTGATTTTTTGGTAATGAAACATAGGTTTCTCCCCACTTTACATAAGGTCCAAATCTTCCAACTCCAACAGAAACTTCTTTTCCATCATAATCATTTAAAGAAAATGGCAGTTTAAAAAGTTCTAAAGCATCTTCTAAATTAACAGATTCTATTGATTGAGATTTTAGCAAACTGGCGTAAATTGGTTTTTCCTCATCATCGGCTTCGCCAATTTGCACCATTGGTCCAAATTTACCAATACGGGTATAAACGTTTTTACCTGATTTTGGATCTATCCCTAATAAACGTTCTCCGCTTGCTCTATCTGCATTTTCTAAGGTATCCTGAACCTCAATATGAAAAGGCTTATAAAAGTCTTTCAGCATCTTTGTCCAATCCTTTAAACCATGCGCAATCTCGTCAAATTCCTTTTCTACGTTAGCTGTAAAATGGAAATCTACAATGCCTTTAAAATGCTCTACTAAAAAATCATTCACCACCGCACCAATATCTGTAGGAAATAATTTTCCTTTATCTGCACCTGTAATTTCTGATTTTGTCTGTTGTTTTATTTCTCCCTTTTTTAAGGTTAAAACTTCAAAGTTTCTTTGCTTTCCTTCCCGCTCTTCTTTAGAAACGTATCCTCTATTTTGAACCGTAGAAATGGTTGGTGCATAAGTAGATGGTCTTCCAATTCCTAATTCTTCTAATTTTTTTACTAAAGCAGCTTCAGAATATCTTGCCGGCGGGCGAGAAAATCTCTCAGTTGCTGTTAACTCTTCTAAATTTAATTTTTGTTGAGGTGTTAATGGAGGTAAAATTGAATTATCAGAATTATCATCTAACTGTTCTTCCTCATCATTACCTTCTAAATAAACTTTTAAGAAACCATCAAATTTAATGACCTCTCCATTTGCCGTTAATTCTTCTTTTCTGGTACTGATGCCAATTTTTGCAGTTGTCTTTTCAATTTGTGCTTCACTCATTTGAGAGGCAATTGCCCTTTTCCAAATCAGTTCATACAAACGTTTTTCAGAAGCATCGCCATCTGTTAAAGTATGCCACTCAAAATGAGTTGGACGTATCGCTTCGTGAGCTTCTTGTGCGCCTGCAGATTTAGTTTTAAACTTTCTTTGCTCAAAATATTTATCTCCGTAAGCAGATTTTATTTCTTGTGCAGCTGCATTTAAAGCAGTATCAGAAAGATTAACCGAATCAGTACGCATATAGGTAATCTGACCAGTTTCGTATAGTTTTTGCGCAACCGTCATAGTTCTTGATACAGAAAAACCTAGTTTTCTAGCTGCTTCTTGTTGTAAAGTGGAAGTAGTAAAAGGTGCAGCGGGATTTCTTTTTAAGGGTTTAACATCTAAAGTGTTTACTTTAAAAATAGCGCCATTGCAATCTTCTAAAAACTTTTGAGCGTCCTCTTTTTTATCAAATTTTGAGGAAAGTTCTGCTTTTAATATCTCTTTTTTATCGGTAGAAAATATGGCGACAACTCTATAAGCTGCCGTACTTGTAAATGCATTTACTTCTCTTTCTCTATCTACAATTAATCTTACCGCAACAGATTGTACCCTTCCGGCTGATAATGAAGGCTTTACTTTTTTCCACAAAACTGGTGAAAGCTCAAAACCTACCAATCTATCTAAAACCCTTCGGGCTTGTTGAGCATTTACTAAATCGTAATTAATTTTTCTTGGGTTTTCAATCGCTTTTATGATGGCTGGCTTTGTAATCTCGTGAAAAACGATACGCTTTGTATTGGCTTCTGTTAAGCCTAAAGACTCATATAAATGCCAAGAAATGGCCTCTCCTTCCCTGTCCTCATCCGATGCTAACCAAACCATTTCTGCAGATTTCGCTAACTTTTTAAGTTCTGCAACTAGAGCTTTTTTATCAGGAGAAATCTCGTAATGTTGCTTAAAATCATTATCAACCTCAATAGCACTATCATCCTTTCTAAGATCACGAATGTGGCCATAGCTAGATTTTACCATGAAATCTTTCCCAAGATAACCTTCAATAGTTTTTGCTTTTGCCGGAGATTCTACGATAAGTAAGTTTTTAGCCATTTAGATTTGATTTTAACGCAAATAAAGGATAATATATTTAGTAATCCCAAAAAAGATAGGATTAATAAGGTTTTAAGGATTGAATGTTGGTTGTTTTTTGAAGCTAAAACTTTGTTCTAATCAAATTTATAATAATCTGAATTATACAACGAAAATATCGTAGTTATTTGATATATTCGTATTAATGAAAAAGTTGACGTTACAAGAAGAAGAAGCCATGATTACAGTATGGCAAATTGGTAAGGGGTTTATTAAGGATTTTATGGATGCCCTACCAGAGCCAAAACCACCTTATACCACTTTAGCATCAACAATTAAAAACCTAGAAAAAAAAGGATATTTAAAAAGCGAGCGTTTTGCAAATGCCAATAGATATGCGCCTGCTGTTAAAGAATTAGATTATAAAAAGAAGTTTATGAAAGGTTTTGTAGAAAACTATTTTCAAAATTCTTATAAAGATTTGGTCGCCTTTTTTGTTAAAGACAATAAAATAAGCGCAGAAGAACTTAAAGACATTATCAATTTAATTGAAAACCCTAAAGAAAAATAAATGTATCCAGTCTTTTTAATCTTGATGAAGATAAATTTTGTACTCTTACTTTTTACGGGTGCATATTATTTGATCTTAAAGAATTTCACTTTTTACAACCTTAATAGGTTTTATTTAGTTTTTGGGATTATTTTTTCCAGTCTGTATCCTTTCATCAACCTTACTGATTTCTTTTATCGTAACCAAGATAATTTTGCTACAGTTGGTAAAGTGGTTAAAAGCATAAATAAAGAGCCAATCATCAAACCACAATTATTCGTAGATTTTTATGGGATTATCATCACTGTAATCATTATCGGAATTATCACTTTTATGTTAAGGCTGTTTATACAGCTTTATTCTCTTTATCAAATTCATCAAAAAACACAATTAGATTATCTTAATAATTTAAAAATCAGAATATTAAAAGACAAAGTTTCTCCTTTTTCTTTTTGGAGAACCATTTACATCAATCCATCTATTTATTCTAAAAACGACCTCAACACTATACTGGCTCATGAGAAAATTCATGTTGAACAATTGCATACTTTGGATATATTAATTGCGGAATTAAGTACAGTTTTCTACTGGTTTAATCCTGGCATTTGGTTGATGAAAAAGGCCATAAAAGAAAACATAGAATTTATAACTGATGATAAAATCTTAAATAGTGGAATTGATAAAAAAGAATATCAATATAGTTTATTAAGTGTAAATAACTTAAAACTCCAAACAAACCTGGTGAATAGTTTTAACTTCTCTGACATCAAAAAACGAATCAGCATGATGAATGTTAGAAAATCTGCTAAAAGCAAAATCATTTCCTACGTTATTATTTTACCATTATTGTTGAGCACTTGTTTAGCATTTACCGTTTCCATTGTCAATAAAGAATCAATAGCTGATTTTACCGCCCTAAAGCCACCATCAGATTTTGTAAATAATATTAATAAAACGGTTTATCAAAAGGAAATACAAAAATCCCCTAAAAAGTTAACTCTATCCGTTAAATTATTAAAGGTTTCAGTAGATAGTAGCGGAGTAAAAAATTCTTTGGGCTTAAATAGTATTTCATCTTTAACAATTGATGAAAAATTGGGTTTAGAAGATACCTCTGAATATAATCCTACTATTTTGATAGCAAAATTGAATACCATTTCTGATAAACTTCGTAAAAATATTACCGATTTAAAAGATGTAAGTGTAGACAATATTAAAATTGGAATTACTCCAAATGCTGGAACTGCAAATTATAAGATTAAAAAGATAGCTTTCATCAATGTAAATAACCATCCGGAAATTAATCCACAAGATTCCTCTAAAATTACTTATTACCTAAACGGAAAAATATTGGATAGTAAAAACCTAGACCTCATTAAAAGTAGTGATATCAAAAAAATAAGCGTCCAAAAAAATAAAATTACAGGTACAGGAATTATGATAGAAAGTAATTAAAAGTTAAAGGCGGCTTTTATTAATACCATTCTTCCTAAAATTTGATATTGACCTTTTGATAAGGAATTTGAGGACACAAATACGGTTTCAAAAGTTTTTATATTCCCTAAATTGTTAGCGTTAAGTTCAATATCAGTTTTAAATTTGACCCACCTATATTTTAAATTAACATCTGCGAAAACATAACTTAAATCTTTTTGAGATGATTGCTGGGTATAAATCTGCTCTGCAGATAAATTTAAATAGACATTATTAAGCAAATTGTAAGATAATGTACCTTTTTGATTGAGCTGATTTACCTTGTTTTTAATGTCTTTAACAGATACCGTCTTGCTTAAATTATGGTTATAATTAGCTTTATAACTGACATTTATCTTCTTACTTATTTTAGTATCAAAACCTAAATTATAGGTGTTAGAAATATTTGAAAAAGGCAATAACTCGTTATTTTGAAACTGGTTAAACTTACTAAAGCTAGACTTAAAGCCAATATTAAAAGTGGTTTTTAAAGGAAAAAGATATTTACTTGCCCCAATCTTAAAATCAAAGCTTTGTATGGAGTTTTCTAGAGGTATTTGAATGCGTTGTTGAGTGTTGTCTGTAATCTGATAAGATGATATCGTGTTTAAAATAGAATTTGAATAATTAACACTTGCATTTAAAAAAACCATTTCTATCGCTTTACGATAATTAAATACGCCCGAAAACGAATTTGTTCTGCTCTCATTAATCGGTGAGTTATTACTGGAAAGAGAACGATAATTTGTTAAAATATTACCCTGATAAATATCATTAATGCCTCCTAAACTATTCATAAAACTATAACTTGCTAAAAAATAGTTTTCAATGCCCGATTGTATCTTTGCAGAAAATTTCGGATTAATAAATAAGCGATTTAGGCTATTCTCAAATCCTTTTGAAACATCTTTATAATCGATAATATTATAGCTAAACGGAATAGCAAATGAAAGTTTAAATTTATCACTTACATAATCATAATTTGGCTCTAAAAATAACTTTGTTTTATTCCAATTAAGCTGGTTTATATAATTCTCTCCTAAAGAATTAGGTTGATCATTTCCCAAGATTTGATAAAGTTGGGTGTTTAAACTTTGATTTTGATAATTAAACCCAGCTTTATAGGTTTGGATAAACTTATCTTTGACTAAAGTGAAGCTTGCATAATTATTAGTAAAAAAAGTTGGAAGATCTGCGTTCTGGAATAAACCATTATAAGGTTGATTATTATTGATAAAAGCCTGATTTAAACCTGGCTTAACCAGCAAATTTTCAGGTTGATTACTGCTGTTGATGTAAGAATAAAAATTAATCATCTGCTCAGATTTAAACTTTTTTCTCCAACTTAAATCGTTAGAAAAATTTAAGGTTTTTTGACTTAAATTCTGTATTGCAGCCACATTATTGATGATAAAATTTGAATAAACCTTTTCTGGCGCATAATCTAAAACCAAAGTGTTATTTAAATAATTATTTTCCTCGTTCCAATTGATATTAAACTGTGTCCTTAATTTTTGAGGTTTAAAACGATTATCCTGAGTTTCGGAATATTTAAAAGTGTCTTGTGATAAATAAGTTTCTGATGACCTTTGATAAAACTGTGTTTGCGAATCGTTTAAATAAGAAATATTGGCTTTAACTGATAAATCATCACTAAACTTATAGAGGTTGTTAAAATTTGCAACGCCAACATTATTAAATAATGTTCTGTTTTGTGGCAACATAGGAACCGAAGATAAACCAGCAGACAAAAAATTATCAGGTCTGTTATTTTCTACACCCTTTAAATAATCAGTTAAATTATGTGATATTAAATCATTAGCTAAATTCTCCCCAACATTATTGGCCTTTAAACTATTAATAAATTTAACTTTTCTTTTGAACATCATACCGGTAAAACCCACATCAAAATTTTCTGGCATTCCTCCTCCTACCTTAGCATCACCTATCAGTTTTAATTTTGCTTTATCTGTAGTCACCAAATTAAGTGCAACATCATCACTCGTATTATTTTTACGAAGCATTTTAATAGGCTGATCTTTTTCTATCACCTGTACTTTATCAACGGCACCGTGAGGAATTGCTTTAGTAGCAATGTTATATTTATCATCTAAAATATTATCACCATCCACATAAAGATTAGAAATACCTTTGCCATTATAACTCACTTTACCATTGTCTGCAACTTCTATACCCGGCATCTTTTTTAGCACATCGCCAATACTTCGATCTTGTTTATCGGCAAAGTCAGAAGTTTTATAGTTTAGGGTATCTCCATTTGTGGTAAGTGAAGGTCCGTTTTTTACTACTACAGTAGGCAAATCTATGGTACTGCCCTTTAATATAATGATATAGCTTTTAATTTCGGACTTTATTAAAACAGATTTTTTCTGATAACCAATACTGCTTACTTCAATACTGTAAAGTGGAGTCTCTGTTTTAGAAATAAGCTTAAATTCACCTTTGTCATTTGTTCTGGTAAAATTCAGCAACCCACCCTCAGTACTTTTCAGCAATACACTGGCAAAGCCAATAGGTTTGGATAAACTGTCAATTACTTTGCCTTCAATAACTATTTGCCCACAAACAGCATTACATATACCTAACAAAAAATAGAGGATTAATAAGTACTTCATTAATTAATAGCTGGAAGTTCTATAGGGTTATTCATTACCGGAACTTTTGCACCACCAGTTTTTGAATTAGAAACTGAACTAATCCTTATATCACCGCTCATTCCCATAGCAGCCATTTGGGTCTTAGCAAATCCTTGGGGATCATCTTTTTGTGCTTGCTTTAGCTTTTCAAAATCCTTTCTAGAAGTTTTTATGCCCTCTTTAGGGAGTGAAATATCAGACCCCATATAGTCGAATTTATCACTACCCATAATCATCACTTTATTCTTTAGATCAGTTTCTTCCTTTTCTTTTAGGGCTGCTATTACTTTTTCCAAGTTGTTAAATAAAAACTGAACTTCTTTTTTATCATCATAAGCCTCTAAAATAAGACCTGGTAAACCATTTAATTTCCAAGGCCCTGTGCTAAATGGCAGATCAGATGCAAACCAGGCAATCCAATTTCTTCCCTTGAAATTAGCAGTTGCTTTTTGGCACAAGAAACCTCCTATACTCATCGTATCTTTCTCAATGCTCCAATTAAAAACTGGAATAGGTTCTTCTATTAGGTAGTTATTGATCAAGCGCTCCTTCACAAAAAATTTTCCTTCGCTAGCAAAAGTAAAATAATCAACATTTGTAGTTGGCCTGTAACCTAAACTCGATACATTGATCTTCATATTATTACTACCCTCCTGGTTTTTCATTTGCTCTTCCACTTGTTTCTTCATTGCAATATCTCTATTGATTTTGTCAAAACTAGTGTAGATGGAAGCATTTTTTCCAATCACTAAAAGCATTTCCTCTTTACGCGGTTGCTCTTTAAAGTTGGTATCAATAATATGAACGTAATTATAATTTGCCCTAAGCAAAGCAATGTCAGGTTGTTGGGCAAAACACTTTAACCCAATCAAGCATACTAATAATAAATAAATCTTTTTCATAACTTTTACTAATTTTTCATAAAACTACGAATATATCGTAATATAAAAAATCCATTAACACATTTTAACAATTAAGATTCAGTTTTGGCTAAAACCACAGACAACATTTAAAAGGCTTCCCTATTATTTTAGGATAAATAAGAGTTTTGGGCGTTTTAACAGGCTATTCACTATATCTTTTTTTGCCATTTGCGTATTGGACAGGGCAAAAAAAGGATGTCGTTACTATCCCTAACGCAAAGAAAAAATAACAGTAATTTTCCCGAAAAGAAAAATTTTAGGATTTCTATTTAAAATATAGATAGATTAGGTAAATAAAAAGCAAAAAAAACCCATTTAATAAAATTGATTTCAAACCATCTTGATTGTTATTCCAATACTCCTTAAAAGTAAGTTTTTTAGGTTTCAAATCTTTAACCCCAAGATTTATCTGGTCGTAAAAGAATCTAAAATTTTTATAGTCATTTGGCATTAAAGTATTTAAAGTCCATTTATCATTATCCTTTGATACTATTGTAGTTCTATAGTTTGTATAAACATGTAAAGTCCTAGTATTCATTCCAGTACCATCTCTAAGATTGGAAGATATTTCATTATCATTATAATAGATTTCGGAGATATCCGCAATCGAAAATAAAATTTTCCCTCTGAAAATACCTTGATTTAAAATTACATGATTATTGGTGATTATTAAATTTTCTAATTGTAGAAATTGAAGAATTCCAGAAACTAAAATCAAAAGAAGAAAAATAATTATAAAAACATACCAAAAATCGATGACTTCTTTTGGTAACATTAGTATATAAGGTAAAATAATTAGAGGAATTAATATCGCTGAGAAGTAATTTATTATAAAATACAATCTTGGAGAAGTAGAATATAAGATTAAATCAGAATTAACTTTTAAATTTTTAGACATTAGGAATTAGCCATTTGTATATCTATTAAAATATGTTTGAAATTAATAATTCAACTGAGATTTCTAAATAATTTTTAAAATCAATTCTCTCTCCTTTTTTAATTTTCTGTTAAACACATAATCTAAATTTTAGACATTTCAAGTTCAAAAACGTAAATTTGAAATCCTGTCGAAGGATATAAATCCAATTTCATGCAAGATACCACCATATATAAACCAAATAATAAAATCAGATTTGTGACCGCTGCTTCGCTTTTTGATGGACATGATGCCACCATCAACATCATGAGGAGAATTTTGCAATCTTCAGGTGCAGAAGTGATTCATTTGGGGCATAACCGTTCTGTAGATGAAGTAGTGAATTGCGCCATTCAAGAAGATGTGCAAGGTATCGCCATGACTTCCTACCAAGGCGGGCATATCGAATATTTCAAATACATGTTCGATTTATTACAGGAAAGAAACGCTTCTCATATCAAAATTTTTGCTGGTGGCGGCGGTGTGATACAACCCGATGAAATAAAAGAATTAGAAGCTTACGGTATCAATAAAATATATTCTCCAGATGATGGACGCAGAATGGGTTTGCAAGGCATGATCAATGATATGCTTATAAAAACTGATTTCCCCACCATCACCAAATTAAATGGAGAAATTAAAACATTACCCAATAGAAATGTAAAATCTGTTGCTTCGGCAATTTCTGTTGCAGAAAATTTCCCAGCGGCGGCTGAAGATTTTTTAAAAGAAGTAAATAAGTTAATTGGCAATAAAACCATCCCTGTTTTGGGAATAACTGGCACAGGCGGTGCCGGAAAATCTTCTTTAGTAGACGAACTGGTTCGTAGGTTTTTGGTAGAAACCGATAAAACAATGGCCATTATTTCTGTTGATCCCTCAAAAAGAAAAACAGGTGGTGCGCTTTTAGGCGATAGAATCAGGATGAATTCTATCAACAGTCCAAGGATTTATATGCGTTCTTTGGCTACACGTCAGGCTAATTTGGCCTTATCAAAATATGTTCAAGAATCTATAAATATTTGTAAAGCCGCAGGTTTTGATCTGGTAATTGTAGAAACTTCCGGCATCGGCCAGTCTGATACAGAAATTACGGAACATTGCGATGTTTCTTTATATGTAATGACGCCGGAATTTGGTGCAGCTACACAACTGGAAAAAATTGATATGTTGGATTTTGCCGATATGGTGGCCATCAATAAATTTGATAAACGTGGTGCACAAGATGCTATTAGGGACGTAAGAAAACAATACAAACGCAATCATAATATATTTGATGCTAAAGATGAGGAACTTCCCGTTTATGGCACAATGGCTTCCCAGTTTAATGATCCCGGCACCAACAATCTATTTTCTGCCCTGATGAAAAAGATTACCGATAAAACGGGAATCGATTTTAATGCAAAGATGGATTTTACAAAAGAAGAATCAGAGAAAGTTTATATTATTCCACCAGATAGAACGCGTTATCTGGCAGAAATTGCAGAGGCTAATCAGGCTTACGCCGAGTTTGTTAATGCGCAAAGTAAATTGGCTCAACAACTTTTTCAGTTAAAAGGAACTATAGAAATTTTAGAAAATCATCAGGCTAAAGCCGAGGAAATAGAAAGTTTAAAACAGCTTTACGCCGATATTGAAGAGCGTTTAGATGGAGAATGTAAACGACTTTTACGCCAATGGCCAGAAACTGTAAAGCAGTATAAAGAAGAATATTTTATCTACAAAGTGAGGGATAAGGAAATCAAACAATCTTTATTTTCAGAATCCTTATCAAAATTAAAAATCCCAAAAATTTCTTTACCGAGATATGAAGCTTGGGGAGATATTTTAAGATGGTTATTAACCGAAAATTTACCTGGTGAATTTCCTTATGCAGCCGGAGTTTTCCCATTAAAACGTGAAGGAGAAGACCCTACACGTATGTTTGCAGGAGAAGGCGGACCGGAACGGACCAACAAACGTTTCCATTATGTTAGTTTAGGTCAGCCAGCAAAAAGACTTTCTACCGCTTTTGATTCGGTCACTTTATATGGCGAAGACCCGCATGAACGTCCGGATATTTATGGTAAAATAGGGAATTCTGGTGTAAGCATCGCCATTTTAGACGATGCTAAAAAATTATATTCTGGTTTCGATTTATGTGCTGCATCTACCTCTGTTTCCATGACTATCAATGGTCCTGCACCAATGCTTTTAGGTTTTTTCATGAATGCTGCTATAGATCAGCAATGTGAAAAATACATTATTGAAAATGGCTTAGAGAAAGAAATCGAAAAGAAAATTGATGCCATTTATAAAGATAAAGGTAATACAAAACCACATTATGAAGGCAAATTGCCCGAAGGTAATGATGGTTTAGGTTTGATGTTACTTGGCTTAACCGGCGATCAAGTTTTGTCAGCTGATATTTATGAGCCTATTAAGGCAAAAGCGATTGCCACAGTACGTGGAACAGTGCAAGCAGATATTTTAAAAGAAGACCAAGCGCAAAATACTTGTATTTTTTCAACAGAATTCGCCTTGCGGATGATGGGTGATATCCAACAATATTTTATCGAAGAAAAAGTCAGGAATTTCTATTCTGTTTCTATTTCTGGCTACCACATTGCAGAAGCCGGTGCAAATCCAATTTCACAGCTTGCCTTCACGCTCTCTAATGGTTTTACTTTTGTAGAATATTATTTAAGCCGTGGAATGAATATTGATGATTTTGCACCTAACCTTTCCTTCTTTTTTTCTAACGGAATTGATCCAGAATATGCTGTTATAGGAAGGGTTGCCAGAAGAATTTGGGCAAAAGCCATTAAACATAAATATAAAGGTAACGACCGTTCTCAAAAATTGAAATATCATATCCAAACTTCTGGAAGATCTTTACATGCTCAAGAGATAGATTTTAATGATATAAGAACCACGTTGCAAGCACTTTATGCTATTTACGATAATTGCAATTCTTTACATACCAATGCGTATGATGAGGCAATCACCACTCCTACTGAAGCTTCTGTTCGTAGGGCAATGGCAATCCAATTAATCATTAACAAAGAATTAGGCTTAACCAAAAACGAAAATCCTTTGCAAGGCGCTTTCATTATTGAAGAACTAACCGACTTGGTAGAACAAGCAGTTTTAACAGAATTTAAACGCATTAATGACCGCGGTGGAGTTTTAGGAGCCATGGAAACCATGTACCAACGCAGTAAAATACAAGAGGAATCTTTGTATTACGAAACCTTAAAACATACCGGCGAATTCCCAATTATTGGCGTAAATACATTCCTAAATAAAGAAGGTTCATTAACTGTTTCTCCCGGAGAAATCATCAGAGCGACAGAAGAAGAAAAGCAATTACAAATCCATAATTTAAAGACTTTCCAGGATAGAAATGCGGATAAAACCGAAAGCTTATTAAAAGATTTACAGCTTAAAGCCATTCATGGAGAAAATATTTTTGAAGGATTGATGGAGGCGACTAAATATTGCTCTTTGGGACAAATTTCTAATGCATTATATGAAGTTGGTGGTCAGTATAGAAGGAATATGTAGGTATTTAGATAAATGATAAAGAAGAAATAGTTAAGTATTATTATTAAAGAACTTCATTTTTAATACCTAGCTTTTCATTCAATAATGTTTCATTATTGGCTTCAAAAATAGGTCTGTGAAACTCATTGAGTTTTGACAAAATGTTCAATAGAAATATTTTTTCCTGTTCATTTAGATCACCAGCAACTAAATTTCCCATTTTCTCTAGTTGATCTTTTACAGCGTTTAATTCCATAAAACCAGCAGTAGTTAGCTCTAATAGTTTACTGCGTTTATCATTTGGATTATTAGATTCCTTAATCAGATTTTGACCAAGTAATCTTTTTAGCACCTCGTTTCCTGAAGATTTTTCGTTTAAACTCTTTCGGATAACCGCTGCTTTTGTTAATTGCTTATTTGGTAATAAACTCGCTATAACACTTAAATCATCTATAGAATAAATTAAAGAATTTTTAAAAATTTTTCTAGAATAAAATAAGGCATACTTATACATGAAATAGATGTACATGGTAATTGCTGGCTTTGTTTTTTCTGATAAAATCATGTCTGGTTGTTTTATGACTTTTAACTCTTCAGAAAGCCAAAGGGCAAAATTTTTATCATCCCAATTCTCACCCTCCTTAAGTTGATCTTCAAATTTTTCTGACCAATCAATCAACTTTTTTATGTTATCGTATGTTTTCATTTAAATTATTTCATAAATAAATTAAGTTTTATATAATGATTAATATTATTAATTTTGGCAAAAATTAGTATTATATAAAACTATTTAGCAAATCTATAAAATATATTATAATGAAATCCATTTTATTTAAAGCTTTCATAACTTCTGTTTGCATCTTCTTAATGGCAGAAGCTACATATGCACAAAAAACAGGTAGCATCAGCGGAACAGTTATCCAAAAAAACACAAAACAGTCATTGGTTTCAGCAACTATTAATCTTGCAGGAACTACCTTATCCACAACTTCTGATTCCATCGGAAGATTTAGAATTTTAAATATTCCAGTTAAAACATATAACCTAGTTGTAAGTTCTGTAGGTTTTAAAACTTTTACACTCTATAATATTGTTGTAAACAGTGGGAATGAAAATGTTTTTAATATCGAGCTTGAAGAAGATGCAGTGGGTTTGGGAGAAGTGGTGGTTACCATAAACAAAAAAAGTGTTGTTGCAGCTTCATTAGAAACACCATTAAGTGTTCAGCGTTTAACTGCTGAGGAAATAAAAAGTAACCCAGGTGGTGGTTTTGATATTAGTAAAGTGATTCAAACTTTGCCAGGCGTAGGCGGTGGACAAGGTGGAGGTACATTTCGTAACGATATCATCATCAGAGGTGGAGCTTCTAATGAGAACGTATTTTATTTGGATGGTATTGAAGTTCCTGTTATTAATCACTTTCAAACCCAAGGAGGAAGCGGTGGTCCGCAAGGGATATTAAACGTATTTTTTATTGAAGATGTAAAACTAAGCACATCAGCTTTTGATGCTAAATATGACAATGCATTAAGCAGCGTTTTTCAATTTAAACAAAAAGTAGGTAATGCGAATAAATTTCAAGGAAATGTTAGGGCAAGTATTCTAGAAACTGCTTTAACTCTAGAAGGTCCCTTATCAAAAAATAAGAAAACCACTTTTTTAGCTTCTGCCAGAAAATCCTATTTCGAGATTTTACGTTCGGCAATTGATGCACCTTTCTTACCAAATTACTCTGATTTTCAAACAAAAATTACCCATAAAATCAATGACAAGCTAACTTTTAATTTTATAGGAATTGGAGCTGTTGATAATTTTAAATTTGTTGCCACAAAAGATATCACTCCAGAAAAACTGTATCAAATTAATTCAAATGCAGCCATACAGCAATGGAATTATACCGCAGGCGCTTCTCTAAGGAAAAGCCTTTCTAATGGCTTTTGGAATTTAGCTTTAAGCAGAACAAGATTTAATAATAACCTTCAAAAATTTGAGGATAATGAAAACCCAACACCAGCAACTCAAACTTTAGATTTTGTAAGTAACGAAATTGAAAATAAATTGAGATTTGATATTAACAAATTCAAAAACGGTTGGAAATTATCTTATGGTGCTTCTACCCAATTGGCACAGTTTGATAATAACACCTTTGCGGTCATTCAAAAAGAAGTAAGAAACTCAAGCAATGTTGTTGTACAACCTGCCATTAATCAAAATTTCTCAAGTCCGTTAAACCCTTTTTTACGCTTTGGTGCCTTTGTACAATTAAGCAAAAGGGCTATGAATGATAGGTTAGGCATAAGTGGTGGTTTGCGTACAGATATGAACACCTTTACCACCAATGGGATGAATGGTTTACAAACGTTATCACCAAGAATTTCTTTCAGTTATGTTTTAGCCGATAAATGGACAGCGAACGCAACGACAGGTATTTATTATAAATTACCAGTTTATACCCTTTTAGGTTATGCCGATAATAATAATGTACTGGTAAATCAAAATGCAAAATATACAAGAGCAACCCACTATACATCCGGCTTTGAATTTTTACCAAATGAAGGATTACGTTTTACCTTAGAAGGATTTTACAAGCAGTACGGTAATGTAGCACTATCTGTAAGAGACGGTATTTCTCTAGCCAATTTGGGTACTGATTTTACAGCCTTAGGAAATGAAGCCGTAAACACAAACGGAAAAGGGAAAGCGTATGGTTTAGAGTTTTTTGTACAAAAAAGTTAACAGAAAAGTTTTTTGGCATTCTTTCTTACACCTATTACCGCAGTTTATATAGTGGGGTAAATAATCAATTGATAGCTAGCACATGGGATAATCAACAATTATTATCGATTACTGCTGGTTATAAGTTTCCTAGAAATTGGGAATTAGGATTAAAATTTAGATACCAAGGCGGCGCACCTTATACCCCATTTGATCAGGCCGCATCCAGGTTAAATTACTCATCACAAGGTAAAGGAACATTAGATTTTTCTCTGCTAAATACGCAACGCTTAGGAGGCTTTAATAGTAGCGATATCAGAATCGATAAAAAAATTAACCTCAATAAATTCACCATCGATTTATTTTTAGATGTTACCAATTGGTACTTAACTAAAAACCCAGTTATACCAGAATATACCTGGCAAAGAACAACAGATAACAGAACCTTTAAAACAACAGATGGTTTAGCTATTAAAGCCGATGGAAGCAATGCAATCCCAACTACTGTAAAAAATGATGATGTTAGTTTTATACCTACTATTGGGGTAATTATAGAGTTTTAATTTACTGAAAAGACTTTATTGCTGAATTATTTTTCCCTTTCATCTCCTGCTTCCACATTGGCATTTGATCAATTAAACCGTATAATGTAACCGATGTAATAATTTCATTAGAACTAAAATTGGGCAATCCAAAGTCATATTTCAATTTAAATAGTGGAATAAAAATTAGATTTAAAATTTACCAGCCTCCTGTTCGACATGTTCCGCAAAACATGCCGAACTTCTTAATAGCAGGATATAATACACCAAAAAAAGTTTAACAAATTTCTCACAACGAGACTTAAATATTTGCCGATTCACATGAATTATTTAATTAACTTTATGTTGCTCATATCCCCACAAGCAAACAAAATTAGATGTATTGTGGGGGATTTATTGCACATATATATAAGTTATAGGGCATTTTAAAGACCGACACGAATGAAACGAAAAATATCTATATTAATAATCTTACAGCTAAGCACTTTAATTGCTTTAGCACAGAAACCTAATACAACTAAATCAGTTACCGACTCGCAGGACATTATTACCAATTTAAAGAAAACAGTTGACCAAAAATGGATAAGACCAAATCCTAAATTGAAACCGACCAAACTTTCTTTTTTTAACACAGAAAACGCACAAAAATATTTTGTTGGTCTTTTACAAATCAGTGGATTTGGTATACCATTCACATGGGACGACGACTTTACATTAGTAGGCTTCCTATCTAACCTAGACAAGAAGATAAACGTAAAAAAGGGAACTGAAGCTGACCCGATTTATAAAGGAACAAAAATAAAATGGAGAAATGACATTAATGGACTTGTTTGGTTCAACGGCAAAACGTATAAATCGACGGTCGACAATTGGCACCTATTTGGAATAAACGACTGCCCAGGGACAATAATGTTCCCAAATCTTTCATTCAAGAAAGTAATCGAAATCCCGAATGCGGTTACAAACAGTATCCAAGGCTTGTCAATTTTGCCCTATGATGAAAATATAAAAATTAAGAGTCATAAAACCACAATGACTACTGAAAACGGCAAAATAATTCAGGGAATTGGCTACGACCTAAACAACGATTCAATTTTTGATGTTTTCAGTTATGAAGAAATCACCACTGGTTATAAAAGGCTTTATTTAAATATAGGCGGACAGTGGAAATGTAAATGGATACACCTAGACGAAGAGTGTATCTAACTGGCAAAAGAAAAACGCCCTATAACAGCAAATTTGCACAAAAATGGCTGACAGTGGTTTACGTCAATTCATCAGTTATTTATTTAATTTAGTGCGGTGCGACAATGGTTCTGCAAGCAATGCCATTTCTGCACAAATTAGCAAAACGTTTTAGCTGAAATGCTAAAAAAACTCGACTTAAATGAAAAATAGCTGGCAAGAAAAATATTGGAAACATATAGTTGCTGACAACATTGAAGAAGCAATACCTCTTAAACTTGACAATTTCCCAAATTTATTTTATAAGTTCCGAAATTTAACAGAAAGAGTAATTGACAGTATTAATGAAAATTATATTTGGCTGGCGGAAATATCTTCATTAAATGACCCTTTTGAATGCTCAATACAATTTGACAATGATGAATGTTTACGCTTATATTATAGCTCCGAAAAATTTCAACAGCTTTTTGCTAGTTTGACAGGACAAAAATTATCATCTAAGGAAGTTAAAATATTAAGTAGTGTTAAAAAACCATTTATTGAATACGCAAATATTTGCAAAAACCGAGATATTCCATTTAAACAATCCCCTGAAGAGCAACTTAATAAAGTCCAAAATCGTTGGAATGAAATTATTCAAGAAACAAATAGAAATTTAAGAATTTGTAGCTTTAGCTTAAATAATCACTCTTTACTTTTATGGAGCCATTACGCCAATGAACATAAAGGAATTTCAATTGAATACGATTTCTTAGATCTTGAAGACGTTAGAACATTTATTCAACCTGTTATATATCGTAATCAAGTTCATAAAATTGGGATTTTTGATGAATATAATACAATGCAAATGATAGCATCTAGTCTAATTAAATCCGAAGATTGGAAATACGAACAAGAATGGAGACTTACTATTTTCAAGCAAAAAGAAAATTTTCCTCAAAAACTAACAATTACAGATCCAAAAGCAATTTACTTAGGAACGAGATTTTATGAGAATGAACCGCAGCTTCAAGAAAAATTATTTGATATTGCAAAAGTGAAAAATATACCTGTATTTCAGATGGAAAAACATCCGAATGAGTTTAAACTAATCCAATCAAAAAAGCACATCAGCTAACAGCATTGACCCAAAATTAGGTGGCTAAATAAAGAGTATGAAATTTTAATCCATTATTCCTTTTGCTTTTTCATTCTGTATGCTAATCCCCAATTAGCCAAAGATTGCATTATTGGCGCCAACGTAAGCCCAAACTCGGTTAGTGTGTATTCAACCTTTGGTGGGATTTCAGCATAAATTTTCCTGCTTATTAACCCATCATCTTCTAATTCTCTCAACTGCTGAGTAAGCATTGATTGAGTAATTCCCTTTACACTTCGCTTCAATTCACCAAATCTTGCAGGAGAGGTATGATAGATCGCATTAATTAAAATTGCTTTCCATTTTCCCCCTAAAACTTTCATAGTTGCAGTGACCGGGCAAGATTTTTCATCAAAAACTAAAATTTTTTCGTTATTAACTTCTTGATTATCAATATTAGTATTGTTTTTCATACTTACACATTTAAAATGCCCTACTTGTATTATTCATTTTAACTCTGAAAATTTGCAGTACAAAAATAAAACAAAGTAATAAATATGGCAAGTAAAATCATTTTAAATACGGAGCAAGACGGTATCAAGAGTGGTGTTTCAAAAACGATTTATCCACTTATAGAACAATCATTTTCAATCAATTAATACAAATCAAATTTAAAAAAATGGAAAAAATTTATGAAGCAGAAGTGACAACTTTAGCAGGACGCAACGGTCACGCAAAATCATCTGATGGTTTATTGGATGTAGACGTTAGGTTCCCAAAAGAAATGGGCGGATCAGGCGATGCAACAAATCCAGAGCAACTATTTGCTGCGGCTTGGTCGGCTTGTTTTGGAACAAGTGTTACTATTGCAGCGGAAATTGAAAAAGTTAAAATTGGTGAAGTAAGCGTAACCGCAAAAATTAGTGTTTTGCATTCAAACGGTAACTACGATCTTGGAGCACATCTTATTGTTAAAATAGATGATGTAGATGCTGATACCGCAAAAAGGCTTGTTGAAAAAACCAAATCTATTTGCTCTTATTCAAAAGCAACAAAAGGAAATATTGAAGCTACTTACGAGGTTGCTTAACCACTTATTAATCTTAAAATAAATATAAAATTTAATAAACATGGTAAACTCTCTAAATTGGTTTGAAATCCCAGCAACAGATTTCGCAAGAGCAAAAGCATTCTATGCTAAAGTGTTAGATACTCAAATTCATGACGACCCTAGTCCTCATATGCAATATGCATATTTACCGTCTGATCCAGAAAAAGGCGGATTTGGCGGAGCAATTGCTTGCGGTGAAAACTTTGTTCCTGCAATGACCGGCACAACTATTTATTTAGATGGTGGAAATGACCTCTCAGTTCCATTAGGCAGAGTAGAAAGTGCAGGCGGAACAGTTATTCTGCCGAAAACTGCTATTGGTGAAAACAGAGGCTTTATTGCACTTTTTATCGATACAGAAGGAAACAAGGTAGGGTTCCATTCAATAGGTTAATACAGAGTTTTCCTGTATCTTATAAATAGCTGATAGATTTTTATCATTGATATTTCTATCAGCTTTGCGCTATATCTCCATGAACAAAACAATAATAAACATCGAGAACACAGCATGGACAGATATAATGCCAGCATTTAACAGCAGTTTGCGTCAGGCTAAGTTCAGTGCTTCGTCTGACGCTTTTTACTATATTTGAGTTGTGGTGCTTCGTGTAAAGTGTGGTGCTAAAAATCCCGCCCGAACATAAAGCTGCAAAAAGTGACTAGCTAGTAATATGCGCTAACATCATTTACAACTTCAATGACAATCAATAATGAAATCATTTTAAAGAAAAGAAAGAGATTATTAGCCTGGTATAATATGATACCAAATGTATTTTGGTCGGTTTTAAATCTAGTTCCAATTCTGGAATTTTGTTTTACACTAATTGATTTAAAGCTTGTTTATATTTTTCTTGCAATAAGTTTCATTCCCGCATTTTTAAAAAATTCATTTATTGATAAATTGCAAATTGGAAATACAACTAAGGTTTATAGAAAACTAGGAGTTCATGTTATAAACAAGATTTCGCAGAATGGAAACATCATAAATAATTTGATAAAAAAGAAGTTCCCTGAGCACAAAATCCTTGTAAAAGATAAAAGATCAATTTCTGCTATGATAGCTCAAACTTATGTTTTTGAGAAATTTCATTTGATATTATTTCTGTTTTTTAGCTTAATAATTAGCTATTCAATCATTAATCAATACTGGATTTGGGCTTTCGTAATTTTGATAACAAATATTGCTTATAATATTTATCCAAACTTATTGCAACAATATATTCGGCTTAAACTTTCCTTATTTAATAAAAGACAGAATGGGCAAATTATAAACCGCAAGTATTAAATTTATTGGGTTTATATCAGAATCACCCATTATTTGTTTCTATTTAACTTATCAATTCTTCCCTTTCATCTCCTGCTTCCGCATCGGCATTTGGTCAATTAAATCGTATAATTTAGCAGAAGTGATAATTTCATTAGAACTAAACTTTTGTCCTCCATCCTTACCAACAAGTACAACTGTAAATAAATTGGGATTTATTTTCAAAGGACTATAATTTTCAAAATCTTTACTATTGGTGACTACTCTTATAATTCTGATTTGTCTTTCTGATAAGCCCGCCAAATCTGCAGAGAGAATTTTGAGCTGTTTCGAAGCAATATCAGCTTTGTTGTTTGGATAAAATAAGATTACTTCCCTATTATCCTTATTTTGAGCATAAATAGCCACATTTAATGAGAAACAGATAATTAACAAGTGAAATAATTTCATGAAGGATAGATACTTTAGAGAATTTTAAATGATAGTGATTGCCTTCAAAAATTAATATCTGCTGAAAAGCTTAATTTTAAATATTGAATTTATTAATTCAAATCGCTAATTAGATCCTTAGATTTTTGGATCAATGCAGAAATATCTCTTCTCTCGCCATTCTCGGATTCTACCTTTTCAAAATCAGATACAGACAACTTTAAGTATTTTAATGCAATTGTTTTATTATAAACTCCTTGTACTTTTTGTGTTTTATAAATTGCATAATCCTGATAAGCCAAACCTCTATTCTGATATAATTTCATATCATTTGGAGTTAAATCTATGGCAGTTGAAAAATCTTTTATTGCTCCCAAAAGTAAAACTTCATGATCTTTAGAGCGATAATCTGTAAGGCTGGCTGCTTGTAAAACTTTTGCTTTTCCACGATAATAATAAGCGGCAGTTTCAGTAGGTTTCATGGCTAACAACTTATCAAAGGCAGAAATTGATTTAAGATAATCTGCAGCGTGATAGCTAGAATATCCCATTAACCAAAGCGCATTCATATTTGCAGGATCGGTGCTATATGCTTTTTCAAAATAAGAAGAAGCATTAGTAAAATTCCCACTCGTCATTGCTTTTTGACCAAGTCTTTCGTAAGGAGTTTGAGCTAATAATGTTTGGGATGCCGTAACCAGGAAAATTAATATAAGATGTGTTTTATTTTTCATTTTGTAAATCTGCCTTATGGCGGATGGAATGTTAATATTGATATAACGATGCTATTTATGAATTATTTCCCAATTTATAAACTGACTTTATAACATATTGTTTTTAGGATTTCTTCAATTACCAAACTAAATTACCGTTTTTTAGCTATTATGTTGGCTTGGCATAACTGTTGCAAAATTAACAGCACAATCATTAAAAGCCAACGCATAGTTTTTTTCTGTCAATTTGGCGTTCAATCACAATAATAAAATATGAGCAATTTCGATAATTTCGATTTTAACCAGGCATTACCATTGATAAATGAAGATACAGAGTTTTTTCCTTTAATGTCTCCTGAAGACGAGGAAGAAATGAATAACGAGCAGACACCTGACATTTTATCTATCCTACCCTTAAGAAACACAGTTTTATTTCCCGGTGTGGTGATTCCCATTACAGTTGGAAGGGATAAATCTATCAAATTGATAAAGGATGCTTATAAAGGAAATAAAATCATCGGTGTTGTTTCTCAAAAGGATGTTAACCTGGAAGATCCAACATTTGATCAATTGAATAAAGTGGGTACGGTTGCCGTAATTGTAAAAATGCTGCAAATGCCTGATGGCAATACCACCGTAATTATCCAGGGGAAAAACAGATTTCAATTAGGTGATGAAGTACAATCAGAACCTTATATCAAAGCTAATGTCCAAAAATTTGAGGAAGTAAGACCAAAATCTGATAAAGAATTTAAGGCCATGGTTTCTTCTGTAAAAGAACTGGCCATGCAAATTATTCAATTCTCACCAAATATCCCTTCGGAGGCTGCCATTGCTATCAAAAATATTGAAAGTGTTCCTTTTTTGATCAATTTCATATCATCAAACATGAATGCTTCTGTTGCAGATAAACAACTGATGCTTGAAGTTGCAAATTTAAGAGAAAGGGCAACTTTGGTGCTTACCCATTTAAGTACAGAATTGCAGCTGTTAGAATTAAAAAATCAAATCCAAAGTCGTGTAAAAGTTGATTTGGATAAGCAACAACGTGATTATTTTTTAAATCAGCAGTTAAAAACTATCCAAGAAGAACTGGGTGGAAACTCTCCGGATATGGAGATTGAGGACTTAAGGAATAAGGCAAAAAAGAAACAATGGAGTAAAGAAATCTCTGTTCAATTTCATAAAGAGCTAGATAAATTAGCAAGGATGAATCCTGCTGCCGCAGATTATTCGGTACAAATCAATTATTTAGAAGTTCTTTTAGAATTGCCCTGGAACCATTACACAAAAGACAATTTTGATTTAAAAAGGGCTCAAAAAATATTGGATAAAGATCACCACGGTTTAGATAAAGTAAAAAAACGTATCATAGAATATTTGGCTGTTTTAAAGCTAAAAAACAATATGAAAGCCCCAATTTTATGTTTAGTAGGCCCTCCGGGAGTTGGCAAAACTTCTTTAGGGAAATCTATCGCTAAAGCTTTGGGCAGAAAATACGTGAGAATGGCTTTAGGTGGTATTAGAGATGAGGCAGAAATTCGTGGTCACCGTAAAACTTATATAGGTGCAATGCCCGGTAAAGTAATTCAATCTTTGAAAAAAGCTGGCGCATCTAATCCTGTTTTTGTACTAGATGAAATTGATAAAGTAGGAAATGACCATAGAGGCGATCCTTCTTCTGCCCTTTTAGAGGTTTTAGATCCTGAGCAAAACAATACTTTCTCAGATAATTTCTTAGAATTGGACTATGATCTTTCTAGCGTGATGTTTATCGCGACAGCAAATTCTTTAAATAACATACAACCGGCATTGCTAGATCGTATGGAAATTATTGAAGTGAATGGTTATACAATTGAGGAAAAAGTAGAAATTGCTAAAAAGCACTTGATTCCAAAACAAAAAGAACAACACGGATTAAAAACAAAAGACATCACCATAAAACCTTCCATCATTGAAAAAGTGATTGAAGATTATACCCGAGAATCTGGAGTACGTGGATTAGAAAAAGCTTTAGGATCTGTTGTACGTGGGGCTGCAACTAAAATTGCTATGGAAGAAGAATATAATCCAACCTTTACTTATGATGATGTAATGAAAGCTTTGGGTCCACCGTATTTTGATAAAGATGCTTATGAAGGAAACGATGTTGCGGGCGTAGTAACTGGTTTGGCCTGGACTTCTGTTGGTGGCGATATTTTATTTATCGAAGCAAGTTTAAGTCCCGGAAAAGGAAAAATGACCTTAACAGGTAATTTAGGCGACGTAATGAAAGAGTCTGCTGTGATAGCAATGGCATTTATGCGAGCTCATGCGGATGATTTAAAAATAGATTATCGTTTGTTTGACCAATGGGATTTACATATTCATGTTCCAGCAGGAGCCACTCCTAAAGATGGGCCTTCTGCAGGAATTACCATGTTAACTGCTCTAACTTCTGCTTTTACACAACGTCAGGTAAAAAATAATTTAGCCATGACTGGTGAAATTACTTTAAGAGGAAAAGTTTTGCCTGTCGGCGGAATTAAGGAGAAAATTTTAGCTGCAAAAAGAGCAAATATTAAGGATGTAATCCTTTGTAAATCAAACGAAAAAGACATTTTAGAAATCAAGGCAGATTATATTAAAGACATGAATTTTCATTATGTGACCAATATGTTGGATGTTATCGATTTGGCTTTGTTTGACCATAAAATAAAAAATGCACAAAAGATTGTTTTTAGAGAAGAAGCAAAAGCAGCAACAGTTTAAAACAAATTTTTTATCCTAATTTTAAAGCCGAATTCATTTCGGCTTTTTTTATGCACTTTACTTTAAGATTAATACTTTCTTCATCACTAATTATTTTATCATTATCTGCTAGTTCACAAACTAAACTTTATCAAAACGAGTTAGGTTTTAGAAGTGAAAATGATTCTTATTTAGCCACTGGGCAGGATAGATATTACACCAATGGTTTATTTATCACATTTAAGAGGTCTGCTAAAACTAAAAATTACATAGATTCTTTAAAGTTTACCAAAAAGATTTGGAGTGCAACTATTGGACAGTATATGTACAATGCACAAAGTGGTCAGATTACCAATATCAATAATGTCGACCGTCCATTTGCGGCTTATTTGTATGGAGGATTTGCGCTTCAGTACCTCAATAATAAAGAACACATTAAAAAATTTGAGCTGCAAGTCGGTACAATTGGTTCAGATGCATTAGGCTTAGAAGCACAAGAAATTATCCATAAGACTTTTGGTTTTTATGATATTAAAGGATGGGAATATCAAGTTAAAAATGAAATTGGATTTAATGCTAAAGCCGATTTTTTATATCTTCTACATCGCAATGCAAATAAAAAAGTTGATTTTTCTATACCCATTGAAGCTAGATTAGGAAATACTTTTACCAGTTTAAGTGCAGGAATTTTATTTAGAACGGGAAACTTAAACCCATTATACCATTCTGTAGCTACACAAAGTAATGTTTCTAATTTTAAAGAAGCTGGAGTTGCAGAAAAAGAGTTTTATTTTTTCTTAAAACCTCAATTACAATTGGTTGCTTACGATGCTACCATCTCTGGTGGTTTATTTAGGGATGATAAAGGACCAATAATATTTAAAACAAATCCTTTGGTTTTTTCTCAGGAATTAGGCTTGGCTTATGCTAAGAAAAGATGGACAGTAGATTTTTCTGTCATTTTTAAAACTAAAGAAGAAAGCAGTATGATCTTCGCTCATCAATACGGTTCTTTAGATTTGTTTTACAGGTTTTAATATTTTAAAAAACGTAAATAAAAATACAACATATTACCAGACTAAATGGAAATGAGAATATTTGAGCAATTCAATTTGTCTCCATATTTGTTATTGGTGAATGATCAAGTTTATTACTTCGTGAAGTGATTACTTATCTCAAGAAAAAAAATGAAACCCTTGCTAAATAGGTCATAAAAAAAGACGGATATTTTTAGTACCCGTCTTCTAATTCAATTAAAATGATTTTTATTTAGACTCGAATTTGAACATCGCTCCTAACTTCTCATCAGAGTTAAAAGAAACGCCTAAATCTTTAATAATACCTGAATCCAGGCTATAAGCCCAACCATGTACACTTAGTTCTTGTCCTTGTTTCCAGGCATTTTGCAATGTGCTTGTTTTACAAAGGTTATAAACGTTTTCTATTACATTTAATTCAACCAATCGTTTACCACGTTCCTCCTCATTATCCATCATATCCAACTCAAAAGCGTAAGTACGATAAACATCTTTTATGTGACGTAACCAATTATCAATTAATCCATATTGCTTATTACTCATAGCCGCCAAAACACCTCCGCAACCATAATGGCCGCATACAATTACGTGTTTTACTTTTAAAACAGCAACTGCATAATCCAATACACTTAGCATATTCATATCCGTATGGATGACCATATTTGCTATGTTTCTGTGAACAAAAATGTCACCCGGATTAGTACCAGTTATTTGGTTTGCTGGTACTCTACTATCGGCGCAGCCAATCCATAAAATTGGTGGACTTTGACCTTTAGCCAATTTTTTAAAGTAATCGCCATCCTCTTTTAAGGTTTCGGCAACCCACTCTTTATTCCATTTCAATAAGTTCTCATAACTAATCTCTTCTGTAACGTGACCTACTGATATATTTTTTGTTGATATTTTATTCTCTCCTGAGTTTTTCATTTTAAAAATATTTTTGATTATTTAATCACTAATTCTTTTAGCGAGGGTACTTCATATTTTGTTTTAATATTAAGCAATTCTACCTCTATATTTTTTGTATGGGCATGTTCTTTAAAATCATAAATAGTATCTAAAACGTCCTTATCAATAAATAAAGAATTAGAACCGTCTATAATTACTGTTTTGTCTTTTGGCAGATTAGTTAAAGTATATTGAATTGTTCCCTTATTTAAAAAAGAAACTTCTTGTGCCAACATTATTCTTATTACATCTTTATTTGATGTTTTATCAATAGTGTAAAAATAGGGATTTCTATAGTTTGTAGTTAATAAAAATATAATTCCAACTGCTAAACCTATAGCAACACCTATTAATAAATCTGTAAATACAACAGCAACTATCGTTACAAAAAACGGAATAAATTGATCTTTCCCGCTTTTCCACATCTTTTTAAACAAGGGTATTTTAGTTAATTTATAACCTACCATCAATAGAATTGCAGCTAAACAAGCTAATGGAATTTTATTAATCAATACAGGTATTAATAATACTGCTAAAATTAAAAATATACCATGCATAATTGCCGAAACTTTTGTTCTACCACCAGAATTTACGTTTGCAGAAGATCGTACAATAACCGCTGTCATAGGGAGGGCTCCAACTAAACCAGCTAATGTATTTCCAATTCCTTGAGCTATAAGTTCCCTGTTTGTAGGTGATACTCTCTTAATTGGGTCAATTTTATCTACAGCCTCTAAACTTAAAAGTGTTTCTAATGATGCAACAATTGCAATAGTAACAGCTACAGTCCATAAGTTAGGGTTAGTAATGGCAGAAAAATCTGGATAAGCAAATAAGCCTTTAAAATCTGTAAAACTTCCCACAACCGGAATTTGAACTAATTGGTCCGGATTTAATGCTAATGCACTTCCATCAAATACACCTGCTAAAATAATTCCTAAAATGACCACTAAAAGAGGTGCAGGAACAATGGCAAGCTTTTTAAACTTTGGCCAAACAATAAGTACTATTAAAGAAATAACACTAATCACTATGGCACCTAAAGTAAATTTGTTAAATGCAGAAAAAATTGCTGAAAACGTGTTTTCATTATCTATTTGACTAAAACTTTGGTCACCTTCAAAATCGGCGTCATAGCCTACCGCATGGGGTAATTGTTTTAAAATGAGTATGATACCAATGGCGGCCAACATGCCAATAATCACGCTATTAGGGAAATAATTACCAATTGTGCCCGCCTTTAAAATTCCTAAAATAATTTGAAGAAGGCCGGCAATCATTACCGCTAAAAGAAAGATGTTAAAACTCCCTAAATCTGTTATGGCATTTAAAACAATAACAGTTAAACCTGCCGCCGGGCCACTAACACTTAGCTGAGATCCACTGAAACTTGCTACTACAACCCCACCTATTATACCACTTAATAGACCCGAAAATAATGGTGCGCCTGAAGCCAATGCAATACCCAAACATAGTGGCAAAGCCACCAAAAAAACTACAATACTTGCCGGCAAATCTTTTTTAAGATTTTTAACAAGGAAATATTTACCTAAACCACTTCCCGCAGCTTCTGATTGATTATCTGTCATAATAAATTAATGAAAATTGTTACTGTAATAAAAATTATAGAATATTAACAGGCCACGTTGGGCGGAGGGGTAGGTATTGTTGGAAAATACGTTTTAATGTATTTTTTAGAAATGTAATGGTAATCTAATGTCTCTGTTTTTAAGATATGAACCATCACAAAATCATAAACATGAATAAATTCTGTTCCTTTTTTTAATAATTTACCAATGTCTTTTGCATCTGAGGGATTTTCTTTGGAGTCGTTTTCTAATTCTAACTGCATAATTACAGCATTCACAACTTTTTTATCCAAATCAAAAATAATAGGTGCTGTAGAAATAAACATCTTCATTGTAAAAATAGAGATGAATAAATAACAGTAAACTAAAATCTTGACTTTCCTGTGCATTAATTAAATAAATTATTAAACTTATAATTTTCACAAAGCTAAAAAAATGATGCCAAAAAGAGTAATAAACTGTTGATATAACATCATAAAATAATAATCGAATAATTTTATACGCATAGATTCAGCTTTACATAGATTTTTTATAATTTCACAGTATTGCCAATATCCTATAAAGTGAATAAAAAATTAGAATTACTTAACGCTAAAAGAGAAGAAGCTTTTCTTGGTGGCGGAGCAAAAAGAATTGAAAGTCAGCATAAAAAAGGAAAATTAACCGCGAGAGAACGATTACATTTTTTACTTGATGAAGGTTCTTTTGAAGAGATTGGAATGCTGGTTTCACATCGTTCTACAGATTTTGGTATGCAGTATGAAAAATATCCAGGTGATGGGGTTGTTACAGGATACGGCACTATAAATGGACGTTTAACTTATGTTTTCTCTCAAGATTTTACTGTTTTTGGGGGTTCGCTATCCGAAACTCATGCCGAAAAAATCTGCAAAATAATGGATATGGCATTAAAAAACGGTGCCCCATTAATTGGTTTAAATGATTCTGGCGGCGCTAGAATTCAAGAAGGTGTGGTTTCCTTAGGCGGTTACGCCGATATTTTTTATAAAAATACGATGGCTTCGGGAGTTATCCCACAACTTTCTGCCATTATGGGCCCTTGTGCAGGCGGTGCCGTTTATTCGCCGGCTATTACCGATTTTATTTTGATGGTAGAACACACTTCTTATATGTTTGTAACTGGCCCAAATGTGGTTAAAACGGTAACCCATGAAGAAGTGACTTCAGAAGAATTAGGCGGAGCAAATACACATGCTACTAAATCTGGTGTTACACATTTTGCTTGCGCTAATGAAATAGAAGCGATAAATCACCTAAAAAAATTATTAAGTTATATGCCTCAAAATTGTGAGGAAAGAGCTCCATTTGAGGATTACGAAAATAGCGATGAACATCGTAAACAACTCGATCAAATTTTACCAGAGAATGCAAATCAACCATATGATATTAGAGAAGTGATTTCTGAAGTAATTGATGCTGATTCATTTTTAGAAGTTCATAAAGATTTTGCCGAAAACATAGTAGTTGGCTTTGCCCGATTAGCTGGAAGAAGTATTGGAATAGTGGCTAATCAACCCGCATTTTTAGCTGGAGTTTTGGATATTCACTCTTCTACAAAAGCCGCAAGATTTGTCCGCTTTTGCGATGCTTTTAATATTCCTTTACTGGTTTTTGAAGATGTTCCGGGCTTTCTTCCCGGCACAGATCAGGAATGGAATGCTATTATTACCAATGGCGCAAAATTGTTATATGCGTTTTGCGAGGCAACCGTACCAAGAATAACTCTAATTACCCGTAAAGCTTATGGCGGTGCTTATGATGTGATGAACTCTAAACATATTGGAGCAGATATGAATTACGCCTGGCCAAGTGCAGAAATTGCCGTAATGGGCGCAAAAGGTGCAGCCGAAATCATCTTCAAAAAAGAAATAACATCTGCAGAAAATCCGGAAGAAAAATGGCTGGAGAAAGAAAAAGAATATTCAGATATTTTTGCGAACCCATATAGAGCTGCCGAACGTGGCTTTATTGATGAAGTAATTGAACCTGCTGATACTCGTATCAAACTGATTAAAGCATTTAAGATGTTAGAGAATAAAGTGGTAAATAATCCCAGGAAGAAACATGGGAATATTCCTTTGTAAGTTTGTTCTTTTATTTCTCCAATAGTTTGATTATTAATTTGTTATGGAGATTTAGTTTACAGTAAAGTGTTTACTGTAAACCAAAACAAAGAGAGGTTTTAAATATCTTTATTCAGTTAACCTCATTATTCTTTTTGCACCCATAATAGAAGCAACATCATAAATCATCCTTTTTCTGGGCAATTTCATTAAGTTAAGGAATGTCGTCATGTTGAACGATAGTGAAACATCTCACAAATAGGTTTTTAGATAGAATGGCAATCTTGCTGATGAGATGTCTCCTGTCGTCGACATGACGGAGAAACTAAAAAAATCATTGACTCATTGCTCTAAAAATGTCTTTACCACTTTTTAAAATGCCTAAATAAAAATTTAACCACTATTCTGTAAAACCCTTGTTTCAGAACTTATTATCATAATTAAAGATTTTAATTAGCCATTCCTTATTGTTATTTTTAAAATCTTAAACTCCAAAACATGAAAAAAATCTTACTCTTCAATTTATTTTTATCTCTGTTTTTTATCCAAACCAAGGCACAGCAACCATTATGGATGCAACAACCTGCTATATCACCTGATGGGCAATGGGTAGCATTTGAATACAAGGGAAATATCTTTAAAGTTTCTATAAATGGCGGACAAGCTTTGCCCCTAACCATCACTGCAGATTATAACGGTTATCCCGTTTGGAGCCATGATAGTAAAACCATTGCTTTTGCATCAGACCGAAACGGAAATTTTGATATTTTTTCAATGTCCGCAAATGGAGGTGCAGCAACTCGTTTAACCTATAATTCTGATAAAGACATTCCTTATGATTTCAGCATTGATGATAAAAAAGTGATTTTTGGTTCAAATCGTCATGATGTTTATTCTTCAGTTCGTTTCCCTGGTGATAACTATTTTAATAAATTATATGAAGTTCCGGTTAAGGGTGGTAGAAGTGTGATGATAAACTCAGCAGGGACAGAATATGTTCATTTGAATGCTACTGGAGATAAAATTATTTATCAGGATAGAAAAGGATATGAAAATGCTTTACGTAAACACCATACTTCTGCTATTACCAGAGATATTTGGGTTTTAGATTTAAAAACTAATCAATATAAAAAAGTTTCTAATTTCATCGGCGAAGACCGAGAACCTGTTTGGGGAAGTGGAGACACTTTCTACTATTTAAGCGAGCAAAAAGGAAATCAAAATTTATTCAAATCTTCTGTTGTTGCTCCAGATCAAGTAACACAACTTACAAAATTTGATAAAAATCCTGTAAGAAACCTTTCAAGGGCAAATGATGGCACTTTTGCTTTTACTCAGGATGGAAATATCTATCTTTTTAAAGAAGGTGGACAACCTAAAATCTTAGAATTTAATATCGGTGCTGATTTCGCAACTAATCAAATAACTACTGTTCCAGTCAAAGGAAATGCTACTGAAATTGCGGTTTCATCAAGTGGAAAAGAGATTGCGTTTGTTTATAGAGGAGAGATTTTTGTAACCGCTGTTGATGGTTCAACGACCAAAAGAATTACCAATACGCATTATCAAGAAAGAATGGTAAGCTTTAGTCCGGATGGTAAAAAACTACTTTATTCGGTAGAAAATGATAATTCCTGGGATATTTATGAAGCAAGTTTGGCAAATCCATCAGAAAAATATTTCTATGCTGCTACTATTATCAATACAAAACCAATAGTTAATACAGATAAAGATGAATTTCAAGCAAATTACTCTCCCGATGGAAAGAAAATAGCCTATTTAGAAGAAAGAAACATATTAAAAGTAATAGACATAGCCACTAAAAATACGGTAACTGTTCTACCTGAAAAATTAAATTATTCCTATTCAGATGGTGATCAATATTTTACCTGGTCGCCAGATAGCAAATATTTATTAGCGCAATCTAGTGAAGGCGGAGGTTGGTTTACACCAGAAGTAGTTTTGCTTAAAGCAGATGGAACCGGCAAAAGAGTGAATTTAACTGAAAGTGGGTTTAATGATTATTATCCTCAGTTTGGGATGGATGGTAAAATGATGTATTGGATAACTGATAAAGATGGGATGAAAAATTTGAGCAGAGGTAGCCAAAGCGATATTTATGCCATGTTTTTTGACCAAGATGTTTGGGATAAATATCAATTGAGTAAAGAAGATTTCGACTTACAAAAAGATATAGAAAAGAAAGACAGCGTTAAAACAGCTGACAAAAAAGAGGAGAAATCTAAAAAAGTTGAAATAGTTAAAAAGGAAGAAAAACCTGTATTTGAGCCAAATCTTAAAAATTTAGAAAACAGAACAGAAAGGTTGACTATATCTTCTACAGATATTGGTGGTATCGCACTATCAAAAGATGGCGAAAAATTGTATTATTTAGCCAAATATGAAAAAGGTTACGATTTATGGATGACCATGCCTAGAACCCATGAAACAAAAGTTTTAGCCAAATTAGGAGTAACAGATGGCGGTTTAGAATTAAGTAAAGATGGCAAATACTTAATTGTTTTGGCTGGTGGAAACATTATGAAAGTTGGTGTAGACGATGGCAAAGTTTCTCCAATAAAAATTGATGCAAACATGGAATTAGATGCTGCAGCAGAAAGAGCTTACATGTTTGATCATGCTTATAAACAAGTTAAGAAAAAACTTTTCGATCCAAAATTGCAAGGTGTAGATTGGGATGGTTACCATACTACCTATTCAAAATTTCTTCCCTACATTAATAATAATTATGATTTTGAAGTATTGTTAAGCGAGTTTTTGGGAGAATTAAACGCCTCGCACACAGGCGGTGGTTATAGAGCCAGGAAAATGAATGCTGACGCAACTGCTGCTTTAGGTTTGTTATATGATGTAAGCAAAGGTGGAAATGGTTTGACAGTTAAAGACGTTATTGGTGCCGGCCCATTTGATAAAGCTAAAACCGATATGAAAGCTGGAATGGTGATAGATAAAATAAATGGAAATGCCATTACTGATGATGCAGATTGGGCGATGTTTTTAAATCATAAAGCAGGAGATTTTACTAGAATAGATTTCCACGACCCAAAATCTAGTAAAACTTATAGTGAAGTGGTTAAACCTATACCAGGTGGTGAAGAAAGTAATGTTTTACTGTACAAACGCTGGACGGATAAAATGGCTCAATTAACTGATAGTCTTTCTGATGGCAAAGTTGGTTACGTACATGTTAGAAGTATGGATGACCCAAGTTTTAGGGTAACCTTTGATAAGGTTTTAGGTAAAAATGTAAACAAGGAAGCGTTAATTGTAGATACTCGTTTTAATGGTGGCGGTTGGTTACATGATGATTTGGTTACTTTTTTAGGCGGAAAAGAATATTTCACTTTACGTCCGCAAGGGAATATTACAACAGGTGGAGAGCCCATGAATAAATGGACAAAACCAAGTTGTGTGGTAATGAGTGAAGGTAATTATTCTGATGCTTTTATGTTTCCGTATGCTTACAAAGAATTAGGTTTGGGTAAATTGATAGGAATGCCTGTTGCAGGAACCGGAACTGCAGTTTGGTGGGAAACACAAATTGATCCTACCATTTATTTCGGCATTCCGATGATTGCGACTTACGGTGCAGGTGAAACACAAGCTACTGAAAACCATCAATTAGAACCTGATATTAGAGTAAATAACGATTATAATAAAGTATTGAATGGTGAAGACCAACAACTGGAAGCCGCCGTTAAAGAAATGTTAAAAGAGATAAAAAAATAATTGTCACATCTAAATTATTCCATAGAACAAATTCCTCCTGCCGCAACATTAAGAGTTAGGCAGGCGGAATTGTATCCCTTAATGCTTCTAAAAAAATTGCAGCTTGAGGAAGATGAAGATGGCATTCATTTCGGTCTATTTCATGATGATAAATTAATTTCTGTTGTTTCTTGCTTCGAAAAAGAAGATGGCTGTGTGCAGTTTAGAAAGTTTGCTACACTAAAAGAATTTCAGCATCAAGGTTTTGGGACTGCTCTTTTAACTTATATTATGGCATTCGCCGAGGAACAAAAAACTAAAAAAATTTGGTGTAACGCCAGAAGTACAGCAATCGGATTTTATCAGAAATTGGGATTGACAGAAACAGATGAAAAATTTACAAGAGATGGCATTGATTATGTAATCATGGAAAAAGAGCTGTAAACTAGGATTTGATTTGTAACTCTTTTTTAAAACCTTCCAAAAAACATCGATTAACAAAGATAATTCAGTTTAAATAATTGGAATAACCTTTCTCTACTATCGCAAATGAAAACCTTTTTTTTATACCTTAAAAAACACTTTAAAGGTACAACCTTTAGTTTCGTCACATTCTACCTCAATCTTCCCTCCTGCTGCGTTAACAATTTTACGGACTAAGTATAAACCAATTCCTGTGCCCTCAGCTACCGTATTAGCCCTGGTATATTTTTTAAAAATATTTTCAATTTCATTTTTAGCAATACCAATACCATTGTCTTTAATGGTTAATAAGATAAAGCCATCTTTCTTTTCTGTTTTGATGTTTATTTCTGGTGTACGATCTGTTAAGGTGTATTTAAGTGCGTTTGTAATGAGATTCAGCATTACACTCCTCAAATTTTTTCTGGCAAACCTAACTTCTTTGATATCAAAATCGATTTGAAAAATGGCTTTGGAAATTTTAATTCTTTCTGATAACACCGATTTAATTTCTGAAAATATTACCGGAAAGCTTTCCAAACTTTCTTCAACATCTTCAGATTCTATAACACCAATTTTCGCTAAATCACCAAGGATATCTTTAAATGTAGATACAGATTTATTCATCATCCCTGAGAGTTCTAAAACTTCTGGATCTTTAGAGTCTAACATATCATTAAGAATTTCTAAAAGCATCTCAATATTTACAATAGGTGCATTTAAATCATGTGAAGCACCATAAACAAAATTATTTAAGTCGCTATTTATTCTTAAAAGACTTTGATTACTTACGTCCAGGTTTTGATTACTAACGTCTAGCTCTAGAAGCAAATTTTTCAATTCCGTAATGTCATAAAAACTAATAATTGCTCCATCAGGTTTTTTACTGGTTCTCTTTAAGTAAGGCATCGTCATTACCTGATAGGTTTTTCCATCTAAAGCTTCGGCCTCTTTTGTAATAGGTTCTCCATTATTAATCACTTTTTTCACATCCTCGATTAATGTTTCAAATTTTATGTTTGTGGTGATGTTACTTAACGGGCGTCCAATATCACCCTCACGGATATTAATGTGCTTAACGGCTCCCGGAGAATATCTTTTTAACAATAAATTTTCATCTACAAATAATTGCCCGTTGGTATTACTTCTAAAATAATTATTCAAATCGTCATTTAAATCTGTTAACTCATCAATAGTAAATTGATGATCTTTATTTAAAGTTTGCAATTCCTCATTTACAGATTGCAGCTCTTCATTTGTACTCTGCATTTCTTCGTTAGCAGATTGCATTTCCTCGTTTGAAGATTGTAGCTCTTCATTAAAAGATTGAATATTTTCATTGGAAGAAGCAATACCTTGATGTGCAACAGCTAAAGAATGCTTGAGTTGCGTTACTTCTTGCTCTAAACTAATTACATGTTCTTTAGTTACTTCATTAATATCCTGAATTTGAATCACGTTTTTTTCCGTAGACTTAGTTTGGTTTTCTGTAAATAAAACCAGCAGTAATCTTTCTTCAGAATTGTTTAAATAAAATGGAGAAATAACAATGTTGATGACTGCGCTTTTTGCTTTGTTTATACCTTGTAGGTTAAGCTTACTTAATGTTACCTTTTCATTAAGTTTTAAAGCTTTATGAGCCGCTGCTTTAAACACAATAGCAATACGCTCTGGCAATAATTCGGTTAGATTATAATTAAAGTTGATATTTTTTAAATAAGGTTTGGTATCGCCAAATGATTGTACAACAGCTAATTTTTCATTTATGCAAACACCATTAAAAACACATTCTTTTAACAATGCTAAATTAATTTGATCACTAAGCTGAGATTTAGAAACTGGTGCAGTTGCTTTTTCATTTGTTTCTAAATTTGTTGTTTTTAAATCGCCGATAAGGTGAGAAGAAAAAGCGTCAAAGCGTATCGGACGGCCTGTTTTAGTGCTTTTTAAAATGTTCCATTTGCTACTTACTTCTTTAAATCCTTCCTTAACAACTGAGGTACTTTCACTCGGCCCTAAAAAAAGATAACCATTCTCTTTCAATCCAAAATGGAGCATACCAAATACTCTTTGCTGTAAAGTGATGTTTAGATAAATTAATAAATTACGGCAACTTATAAGGTCTATATTACAATAAGGAGGGTTTTTGGTCAAGTCATGCTGGGCAAAAATCAGCATTTTCCTAATCTCATGTTTAATTTTATAATTGCTACCATCTTTCGTAAAAAATTGTTGAAGTCTTTCTTTAGAAATAATTTTAGTAATGCTTTCAGGATATTCGCCTTTAGAAGCTGTATCAAGTGCTGCTTTGCTAATATCAGAAGCAAAGATTTTTATTTCGATGTTTTTAGGATGCTTATTTAAATATTCTTTTATCAAAATTGCCATAGAATAAGCTTCCTCGCCAGTGGCGCAACCTGCAACCCAAATCTTTAAAACTCCACTTTCGTTCTTTTTAATAATATCCGGAATAACGGTTTCTTCTATAATCTTAAACGCATCTAAATCTCTAAAAAAAGAGGTAACACTAATTAAAAAATCATTAGCTAATAAACTGATTTCTATTTCGTTTCCTTTTAAAAACTCATAATATTTACCCACCGATTTTAAATTATGGTGCACCATCCTTCTGTTAATACGACGAATAATTGTTGGGCGCTTATAATCTGAGAAATCTAACGGAAGCTGTTCTTTAATGAGATTAAATATCTGCTTCAACTCTTTTTCATTGATTTGCTCGGATGGTTGCTTAGATGATAATTCTAATAATCCATCTTTAACATACTGTTCTATAACTTCTGGCATTGCCTGTGGAGATAAAATCCTATCCACGCATTCTGTAGCAATAGCAGCCATGGGCATTCCATTAAAACTGGCAGTCTCGGGATCTTGTACTAAAACCATTCCACCTGCATTTTTTATGTCTTGTATCCCTTTAGAACCATCACTTCCGGTACCCGAAAGAATAATGCCTATCGCTTTATCTCCACGCTCTTTTGCTAAGGATGAGAAAAAATAATCTATGGTCATGTGAGGACGAGGCTGATCCTTTTTATCTGAAAGGATAAGCTTACCATTTTCTACAACCATAAATTTAGAACTGGGTATCAGATAAACCGTATTGGCTTTAATATCTACGTTTTCAATAGCCTCAATTACCTTCAGTTTACTATGCGGAGCCAAAATATGTGCCATTTGGCTATTAAAATCTTGTGAAAGATGTTGTATTACGATATAAGATACAGAATCTAAAGGGGTATAATCAAAAAAAGCGGAAATAGCTTCTAAACCACCGGCTGATGCGCCAATGGCAATAACATACTGTTGATCAACAATTTTTGACATTGGTTTTGAGTATTAGGATATTAAAATTGCAATTATAAAGCCATTAAATTAACAACTATAATTAAATCTGTTTATTTTTTTCTATTTAACCTGCTTAATAGGAAAAGTTAGCGTAAACGATGTGCCGATGTTTTCCTTACTCTTAAATTTAATTTTGCCGTTCATTAATGTAGTATATCTTCCAACAATATTTAAACCTAAGCCGGTTCCAGGTATGTTTCCGGTATTGTGTGCCCTAAAAAAAGCTTGAAATAAATGTATTTGGTCCTTTTTAGGTATTCCGATGCCATTATCTTTAACTACAATGGTAAAATTATCTTTAGTAATCTTGGTATAAAACTCAATTGAAGAATCCGGACCAGAATATTTTATGGCATTGCTGATGAGGTTAATCAAACTATTTTTTAGCAATGATGGATTAAAGGTAGCTATTCTCCCGTTCCCCGTATGGTGATAAACAATGCTTTGCTGTGTTTTTGCAAGGGATTGCATATCCTCTGTAATTTCCTCAGAAAATTTAACCACATCCAGCTGTATTAGAATTGGCTTAATTTTGCCGGTCTCTAATAACTCTAGCGATAAAAAATCATTTAAAATATTGGTTAAGTTTTTAACTGCATTTTTAATAGTCTCGGTATACTTTTTAAGCATGGGATTATCAAATTCGATGGCTAACTTTCCAATGAGAGAGGCAGATAATTGGATGGAAGTTAGTGGCGTTTTAAATTCATGTGATGCCATTGAAACAAAGCGGGTTTTTAATATATTCAATTGCTTTTCTTTATCCAAAGATTCGCTCAATTGCCCTCTGCTAATTTCAATTGCTGCAACAGAATCAGTAAGGCTTTTATTACTGATATCCAGTGCAGAAAGTAAATTTTTTAATTCAGTGATTTCATAAAAGCTAACTATTGCTCCATCTGTTTCGCCAGTATTGTTTCTTATGTAAGGCATCGTCATCACCTGATAAATTTTACCCTCTGAAGATTCCGCTTCACGAGTGATGATTTTCCCATCTTTCATTACCTGCCGTATATCTTCAATAAGTGTTTCAAACTTAATGTTTGTGGTGATATGAGCTAAAGGTCTGCCAATATCGCTTGCCCGCAAATTGATGTGTTTTATTGCACCCGGAGAATATCTTTTAAGCATCATATTTTGATCCACAAATAATTGCCCATTGGTATTGCTACGGAAATAATTGTTTAGATCATCATTAGATTCCATCAACTCATCATTGGTATCTTTCTGTTCTTGATTGATAGTTTGTAACTCCTCATTTACAGATTGTAGTTCCTCATTAGAACTTTGCATTTCCTCATTTGCAGACTGAAGCTCCTCATTAAATGATTGCACATTCTCATTAGATGAGTTTACCAATTCATAAGCTGTTTCTAAATTGATTTTGGCTTTTACCAGTTCTTGCTCTAAACTATCCAAGTATTTTAAACTTAAATGGTCGCTGTTACTAGAATCTGACAAAGCATTAATTTTTGTTTTTCTTTTATTGGAAGAAAAGAGGATGAGTAATTGTCGCTCTTTAGAACCCGTTATAAAAAAGGGATTGATAGTGATGTTTACAGAATTTTTATCCAACAAACCATCGCGATGTAAATTGAAGTTATTTAGGGAAACTTTTTCGTTTGATTTTAAAGCTTGATGAGCCGCAGCTTTAACAATAGCAGCAACTTCTTCATTTAATAGCTCAGTTAATTGAAAATTAAAATTGTCATTTTTAAGAAATGCAGCGGTATCTCCAAAAGCTTTTAATACAGTAAGATGTTGATCAGTGCTAACACCAATTAAGCCAGCAGCTTCTAACACGGCTGTTTGCTCATCAATTGAACCTTTATATTTGGTGATCGCTATTTTTTCGTCTTGCACAAATTTGAGATTAATTTTGTTGCTGTCTTACTCAGTGAATTAGATAGAATAGAGGAAAGTATATAAATATAGCATTTATACCTTGTAATATTTTTTAATTAATTAATGTACGATTAGATAAACGACTTTGGATTTTTACCAACTCAAACCATATTACAGATACAAAACCTACTGCCATACAAATAAATATTTCCTTTACCGGAAGAGCTTCAAACTCAAAAAAATTATTAAGCGAAGGAACAAATATCAACGCTCCGGTAATTGCTAAAGTGATGGCAATAATTAAAGGTATGAGGTTGTTTTTATAATTAATGGTGGTAAAAATAGAATAGTAAAAAGAGCGATTAACCAATGTTAAAACAATATTTGCAACTATTAAAACCGTAAATACCATTGTACGGGTATGTGCTTCGTCAAATGACTGATAAACGGAATATTGGTATATAAACAAAGTTGCAGCTGTTATGGCTAGCCCTTGAAGAATACTTGTTGTTAACTCTTTCCAGTTAAAAAACGAGGACGTAAAAGGTCGAGGTTTTTGGAGCATGGTGTTTTTTTCTAATGGCTCGTTCTCATAAATAATAGAACATGTTGGACCCATAATCAGCTCTAAAAAGATGATATGTACAGGTGAAAATATGTTAGGATAAATCCAACCCAAGGCCAAAGGAATAAAAACCGTTAATATAATTGGGATATGAATGGAGATAATATACTGAATGGCTTTTTTAAGATTTGTGTAAATGCGCCTTCCCATGGCAACAGCATCTACCATTTTTGATAAATCGTCTTCTAATAAAACTAAGGATGCAGCTTGTTTGGCAATCTCGGTTCCTTTTTTGCCCATTGCAATACCAATATGAGCCGCTTTAAGAGCCGGGCCATCATTTACGCCATCGCCAGTCATGGCAACAATTTCATTTTGAGATTTTAAGGCATTGATGATTTTCAATTTAGCATCAGGAAACATACGTGTGAAAATGCTGGTTTGCTTAACACATTTGGCTAAATCTATCTCGTTCAAATTCATTAAGTCTTGGCCATTTATGCATTTATCTGCATTGTTAAAGTCTATTTGTTTGGCTATAGCTGCAGTTGTTAATGCGTTATCGCCAGTTAAAATTTTCACATCAATACCTGCATTGTAAAAATCTTGCAAAACAGATTTTATATTTTCTTTTGGAGGATCATAAAAAGCAACTAAACCTTTAAATTGAAATGTAAACTCTTGCTGTGTAAATGGAAAATCATTTCCTTTGAATGAGGCTTCTGCTACCCCTAAAACACGAAATCCATCTTTCGCAAGTTCTGTTATCGCATGATTAATTTGTACCTTTTCTTCATCTTTTAAATCAGAAACGCTCATTAATGCTTCTGGAGCTCCTTTGGCGGCAATAATTCTATCTCCTTTTTTATTCTCAAATAAATGGGTCATCATAGGTGGCTTTCCGGCTAACGGATATTCATGAATCATGTGATAATCATTTCTTTCATCAGGGATATCAGTTTTTGAATATGCTTCATGAAGTGCAATTTCCATAGGATCAAAAGGAATGGGTTCACTGGCAAACATTGCTATCCTAATCAGTTCTTTATCGGCTACAGCCAAATCTTTTACATATTTAATTTGATTGTTTTGTAACACAAAAAGCTTGGCTAAGCTCATTTTATTTTGTGTAATCGTTCCGGTTTTATCAATACAAATTACCGATGCACTTCCTAAGGTTTCAACAGTTTTCATTTGTTTAACCACAATTCCCATCTTCATTAAACGCCAGGCACCCAATGCCATAAAAGTGGTAAACGCTACAGGAATTTCTTCTGGCAAAATACTCATAGCCAGCGTTAACGCTTTAATAAGGCTATCTAAAGTATTATGGGAATGGAAATAATTGATGCCCCAAACTATCAAGAAAACAATGGCGCCAACAATCACCATCTTTTTTACAAAATTGTTTATCTGTAATTCTAATGGTGTTTTCTCTTCGGTTATTTTTTCCAGGCTTTCGCCGATTTTACCTAAACGGGTTTGATTTCCAACAGATGTTATGGTTGCGATGGCCAATCCACTTGCAACTGTAGTACCATGAAAAATTTTGTTATCATCTGCGGAAGCATCTTTATAAACTGATAAGGACTCGCCGGTGAGGATGCTTTCATTAACAGAAAAATCATTGGAGTGAATTATTGTACCATCTGCCGTAATGGATGTTCCTTCTTCTACCATCAAGCTATCGCCAACAACTAAATCTGAGCTGTTGATTTCTATAAGGATGCCATTCCTAATTACTTTACATTTAGGCTGAGAGAAGTCTTTTAATTTTTCTAGTGCGTTTCGGCTTTTAGAATCCTGAAATAGAGAAATACCAGCAACTAAAACAATTGCTGACGCTAAAAATATGCCATCGCCAGTTTTTCCGCTGGCAAAATAAATCCCGGATGTAACCAATAGCAAAATCACCATCGGCTCTTTTACCAAACTTTTTACTGCATCAATAAACCCGTTTTCCTTTTTAAAGTTTAACTGATTTATCCCATTTTTCTTTCTTGAATTAACGACTTCAGCATCACTTAAACCATTTGTATATGCACTAAAGTTGCTTGTATTTTTTGTATAAGAATTTGATAATTTTAGTTTTTGGGTTGATGCCATTGCTATTCGCCCAACAGATGATTTTTATTTTCCTCATCAAATATATTTTCTGAAATCGAAAACAAAGCTTTTCTAATGGCTCTCTCTTCCATAAAAAGAAGTTTTATTTCTTTTGTGATTTCAGTATTTTCTTCAATCACTTCCATTCCAACTGTTTTCTCAGCATCTTTAATTATGGATTCTAAAAGATGTTGATTTTTTGTGATGAGCAATTTAAGCGCTTCTTTTTTTTCATCTAATTGCCCCAGTTTTTTGCTCAAAGGACTAAGCTCCATAACCCTGTTTTCATGAATAGCAGCGGTAATCACTTTGTCGAACAATTTTTTATAAAAGCGAATTTCGTCTTCCATAAACAAAACATCCGCTATCCATTCTTTATTCTCGCTGTGTAATTCTTGAAATTCTGATGATAATTGTCTGCTTTCTATAGTTTCCATTTTGCTCTGATTTAAGTAATCATTATTGTCTACAATTTGCGCCCATCACAACTTGCTTATTTAGGTTTCTTTAAGATTGTTATAATCTTATCCAAATTTGGATGAAAACCACGAATTAAATAATGAGTATAGTCACAGATTAAAATGATTTAAAGTTGCTTTAACAACTTGAACAAAAGATTAGTAAAGATGAAATTAAACAGTGATTTGCTGAATTATGAATATAAGTCAACACTTAAATAATGGTTGGGTATTTTAAACTTAAAAGCTATTTAAAAGTTTAATTTCATTCCTGTACAACAAAATTTTACCCTCGTTTTCCAGCTGTTTAAGCAGCCTGGAAATGACTACTCTAGAGGTGGCTAGTTCATCTGCAATTTGATGATGAGAACTTTTTATTACACTAGATCCGGATATCCTTTTTTTCTCATTCAAATATCCAAGCAGGCGCTCATCCAGTTTATGAAAAGCGATACTTTCAATAGATTTTAATAGTTCTAACATACGATCGTTAAAACTACGCATGATATAGTTTTTCCAGCTTGGGTATTTGCAAAGCCATTCGTCTAATTTATCATGAGGAATGGCAATTAATTCTCCATCCTCTTCTGCAATAGCTTTTACTTCACTTTTCCTGGCTTCCAAACAACAACTATAAGCCATAGAACAACTCTCGTTACTAGAAAGATAGTACAGCAATATCTCTTTGCCATGCTCATCTTTTTTTAATACTTTTAGTGATCCTTTGGTTACTAAGGGCATCATTTTGATGTACTTCCCATAGTCCATAATAATTGCGCCTTCCTTAAAAATCTTTAGAACACCAAATTCTTGAATTTCTTTAAGTAATGCGGGTTCAAATATTGATTCAAATTGTGGCAGAATATCCATTTAGCCAATATAAGAGTAAATTATGGCTCTCATTTAAAAATACTCAGGCTAAAATATTATGGAACTGCTTGTTTAAATGTACTTGTTAATACTGTTCCAACTGCCGCCGTTAATAATATTGGTAAATCCGTTTTGTTCCAAAATTTTCTTTGCTTGGCCTGCTCTGGCTCCGCTTTGACAAAAGACGATGATATTATTTTTGTTTTTAAATTTTGCCATTTCTGAACCAAGCCTATCTAATGGGATATTTACTGAACCTTTTACATGGCCTGCGGCAAACTCACCAGTAGTTCTTACATCTACTAAAAAAGCACCTTCTTTAATAAGATTTCCCAAATCAACAGTTTCTGCACTGCCAAATAATTGTTTAAATATGTTCATCATTATTTTATGTTTTTATAAGGTAATATTTAATTGATTTCTTCATAGCTCACATCGTCCATGCTTTTTGAGTTAGGTCTTATGGTGGTAAAACATGCACCGTTTGTGCAACAGCCAAAATTAAAAACGGCCATACTAGCAAAATACAACCCTAGTGCACCAATCAGTAAATCTTTAGCATATATAGCTTCCATGATAATTGCTATGCCTATCGCCAGCCTAATGAAACGCATAAACGACCAATTTTTGAGTATCCTGTTTTTCATGTTTTTATAATTAAGCTTTATTGATTTAAACAAAGGTAAACCCACAAGTGCGCTTTGTTTGTAACAAAAGTTACAATACTGGTAAAAGCATAACGTGTTTTTCTTATCACTATCGGTACACTTAAAGACTAATAATCTATCAGAATTTTAATCGCAGTTAATTAATTAAGGAAATGCTATTAATCATAACTATTTGTGTTAGGCATCACTTTTTATACAAGCTTTTACCATCACATTTATACAATAAATTAAAAAAATCAGATTTAAATTAAGTCATCATGAAAAGAAACATGGGTACAGGAGATCAACTCATCAGATTTGGAATCGCTGTCATAATTTTAGTTTTATATTTTACTCAAATAATTAATGGTGCATTGGCAATCATATTATTGGTAGTGAGTGGAATATTAATATTTACAAGTTTCGTGAGTTTTTGTCCCCTTTACCTGCCTTTTGGAATTAATACCAAGAAAAAAATAGAACATTAATTACCCTTTAAAACAACATAGCAATGGAACCTTATTATTATAATGTAGATACCAATTGGGAAAACAGCCGCAAAGGCATTGTATGTTCTCCAGAATTGAATAAAAAAAACGGTGTTTGTATAGAAGTGGCCACGCCACCAGAATTCCCTAAAGGAATGGAGGGGATTTGGTCTCCCGAGCATTTATTTGTAGCTGCTGTTAGCGGCTGTTTAATGACAACTTTTTTGGCTATAGCCGAGAATTCTACCCTGGAATTTACAAGCTTTAGCTGTAAGGCAAAAGGAAAGTTAGAAAATATAGAGGGTAAATTAATGATGAGTGAAATTTATCTGGAACCAAAAGTCATAATCCATAATGAACTTTATAGAGATAAAGCCATGCGAATTGTTAAAAAAGCCGAGGACGCTTGTTTAATAGCACATTCTATCAAGTCGAAAATATTTGTGGAAATAATTATTGAGGTAAACCCTTTGTTGATAGACGCAACTTAAAAATCTATATCGCCGCAGTAATATTAAATTTTGACAATACAGGACATTATTTAAAGCTTTATTAAATGAAAGGAAATAAACAGCTATTTAAGCACCTAAATAAGCTTGTCTTAGTATTGATCTTAATTAGCTCCTGCCAAAATAATCAAGAAACCATCAGTCCTGTAAGGAAATCAATAACAACTTCTGTTTACGCTTCTGGCGTAGTTGAGAGTGAAAATCAATACCAAGTTTATGCTACTGTAAACGGGATAGTTAACGAAATAATTACGGATGAGGATTCTGAAGTTGAAATAGGTACACCAATTATCTCCATTGTAAATGATGCTCAAAAAATACAATCGGATAACGCAAAACTAAATGCAGATTTTAATGATTACAACTTTAATGTTGGAAAATTAGAGGAAGCTAAATCTGTGGTTGTTCTTACAAAAATCCAAATGGAAAATGATGCCCTTATGCTTAAAAGGCAAAAGAATTTATGGACACAAAATGTAGGTACAAAAATAGAATTAGAACAGCGAGAAATTGCCTTCAAAAGCTCGAGTAATAATTATGCTTCTGCAAAGGAAAAACAATCAGAACTAGAAAAACAATTGAGCTATTTATCTAAACAAGCCCAAAACAACCGTTTAATTAGCAATAAAACTACTGATGATTATCTGATTAAAAGTAAAGTTAAGGGAAAGATATATCAAATGAACCTTGCCAAAGGAGAAATTGTTAACCCTCAAATTCCGATCGCTATTATTGGTGATGATAGTAATTATCTTCTTAAAATGCAGGTGGATGAATATGATATTGTATCGATTAAATTAGGTATGTCTGTCTTTGTTGTATTAAATAGCTATAAAGATTCGGTATTTAAAGCGGTAGTAACTAAAATTAATCCGATAATGAATGTGCAAAGTAAAACTTTTACAATAGAAGCCAAGTTTGTTAAGCCACCACTAATATTATATCCAAATATTTCATTTGAGGCTAACGTGGTTCTCCAAACAAAAAAAAATGCGCTATTAATTCCTAGAAGTTATCTTTCTAACGACTCAACAGTTATAAATAAATCTGGAAAAAACATACCCGTAAAAATAGGTTTAAAAGATCTTCAGATGGCAGAAATCCTTTCTGGAATAGACGAGAATGATGAACTGATCATGCCAAAGCAATGAAAATAAAACTCATTGCCCAAATTGCAATGGCATTGCTTATGGCAAGGTTTAAGCAAACGATAGTGGCTGCATTTGGGGTTACATTTAGCATTACTATGTTTATTACGCTACTAAGTTTTATGGGGGGCTTAAATGATTTGCTGGATAATTTAATTTTGAATCGGACTCCTCACATAAGATTATACAACGAAGTATCTCCATCAAGCATCCAACCCATTTCCAAATCTGAGGCCTACCCTGATGCTTACCATTTTATTGCACATGTAAAACCAAAAAATGAACTTCCTGAAATTAGAAACAGCGAAGCTATAATTAAAGCTTTAAGAGAGGATAACAATATCAGAGGAGTCGCTCCCAAAAATACGGTACCTATATTTTACCATGTAGGCGAAATTAGCTTAACTGGTATTTTAGATGGAATTGATGTTGATGCAGAAAATAGACTTTTTACTTTTAAGGATTATGTAGTAGATGGCAACAGCCTGGATTTAAAAAACACACCAAATAGTATCATCTTAGGTATAGGGGCAGCCAAGAAATTACTTGTACAAGTTGGCGACAATATTCAAATTACTACTAGTAATGGAACTCAGTTTACTTTAAAAGTTGTAGGATTTTTTCAATCAGGGATGGATGAGTTAGATAAAATTCAAAGCTATGTTACTTTGGCAACTATTCAAAAAATATTAGGTAAACCAGCTAGCTATATTACCGATATTCAGATTAAACTATACGACATCACCAAAGCCCCAGAGTTAACAAAAAAATATAACAAGTTATTTGAAACAGATGCAATAGATATACAAACAGCTAATGCCCAATTTGAAACCGGGAGTTCAGTAAGAACACTAATTTCATATGCGGTTGGCATTACCTTGCTTATTGTTGCTGGGTTTGGGATTTATAATATCCTAAACATGATGATTTATGAAAAGATGGATTCTATTGCCATTTTAAAAGCAACTGGTTTTTCTGGTAAGGATGTAAACGCCATATTTATTACCATTGCACTAACCATTGGCTTGGTTGGTGGTATAGTTGGACTTATTTTTGGATTTGGGCTTTCGGCCATAATTGGGCAAATACCTTTTAATACAGCCTCTTTACCAACTGTTAAAACCTACCCTATTAATTACAACACTAAATTTTATTTAATCGGTGCAGTTTTTTCTCTTATCACCACCTATATGGCGGGATATTTTCAATCAAAAAAAGCCAGTAAAATAGATCCTGTAGACATAATTAGAGGAAAATAGTTTATGGAAGAAAAAATTATAGAAGCCATAGGCATTAGCAAATCTTTTCATGATCCACTTACCGTTAAAGTACTTACGGATGTGAGCTTTTCCGTTAATAAAAGCGAGTTCGTTTCGATAGTGGGTAAATCTGGATGTGGTAAATCTACCTTGCTTTATATATTGTCTACTATGGATACCAGCTATGAAGGAATGCTATTGTTAGATGGCATCTCCATGAAAACTAAAAACGACAAAGAACTTGCTCAAGTAAGAAATGAAAAAATTGGTTTCGTCTTTCAATTTCATTACTTACTAAATGAATTTAATAACCTCCAAAATGTAATGTTGCCTGGGCTTAAATTTGGAAAACTCACCAGCAAGGAAGTAGAGCACCATGCTTATGAAAAATTAAAAATATTAGGTATAGAAAATGAGGCATTAAAATATCCTAACCAATTAAGCGGTGGGCAAAAACAAAGAGTAGCTATTGCAAGGGCACTAATTAACGAGCCATTGATTATTATGGGAGACGAACCAACAGGAAATTTAGATAAACATAATAGCGATGTAGTGTTTAATATTTTTAAAGAACTGGCTGAAGAATATCATCAAACTTTATTGATAGTTACCCATGATTTAGATTTCGCCAAAAAAACAAATCGGATTATTACGATGCAAGATGGAAAAATTATAAAAACAGAGCTATCATAAATAAAGCTGCCTCCCTTTATTTACTTCAAAATAATAATTCGATTGATCAATCCAATAATAACATATCTGCTAAGTGCTTATCCAAATTGTAAATATCTTTTCTAAAGTTTAACTTTTGATCTTTACCTACAAATGCAGTAAAATAGGCTATAAAAACAGGCACTTTTTTGGTTAGGCTCACATTAATTTCTCTACCATTGTGCATGGCTAAATTTATCTTTTCTGGTGTCCAATCGATTTGGTATTGGAGTAGGAAATTAGCAAGTTTTACAGGCTCTTCTACTCTTATACATCCATGACTAAATGTTCTTGACGTTTCTCCAAATAATGATTTGGCTGGTGTATCATGCAAATAAATGTTGTAACTGTTGGGAAAAAGAAATTTTACCAAACCTAAAGCATTATCAGGACCTGGTTTTTGTCTTACTGTAGGTAATCCGTTACTATAACCAATAATTTCCATCGCATGGTTCTTTAGATAGTTTGCGTTTTTCCTCATTTGCGGCACTATTTCATTTTTAGTGATACTTTCTGGGATATTCCAATAAGGACTAAATACCACATATTTTAAGTCACCATAAAAAACCGTAGTAGGTCTCGTAGTTTTTCCTACAACTACTTTGCAACTCCATAATAAGCTATCTAAATGGAAAACATGTAATTTAAAATCGGGGATATTAACTGCCAAAACATCTTCATATTTAGCTATTGGCAACCATCGGTTACGTTCCATATTTACAATAATCTGCTTAATCAGATTTTTCAATGGGATATTTAAAGTATTGATGGTTTCTTTATTAATCTTTCCGTCTGGATTTATTCCATTTCTTTGCTGATAGATTTTTATAGATTGTGATAAGTTTTCATCAAAAACCGTATTGGTGGTGTCTCCGTGAAAATCATTCAATAAATAAAGTCTTTTTTTAATTGAAGAAATAATTGTGGAAGAATCTCCTGGCTGAGTTCCGTTTTTAATAAATTTAATATTTGGCCAAGACTGTTGGCGCTCTAAAACTTTATATTTTTTAAGAAAGGCCCTTAATAATTCATATTGTCTGTATACAGGTTCTTTGATGGTTTTTTCGGAGTTATGATTATCTAAAATGCTATCCAAATACTGTTCATAATTTACTTTTTTACGGGGCAAATGCCATTTTAAAGATTCACTTACCGATTGATCCATACCTTCCCAACTTAATTTTGAAAATATAAAATAATCTGCGGTAAGCATCAATTCTAATAAGATACTGGGTTTTGTTTCTGTTCCTGATAAATTAAACAAAGAATCTAATTTATCCTGATAAGGAACTTTACTATAAATGCCCTCACTCTCTAAGTTAATGATCCTATTAAAAAGATTTCCAGCCTGTTCTATCGGCTTTCCATTATCAAACCAAGCATAGGCGTAATCTCGGCTGCTATAAAAGCTTAAAACATCCTTTTCAACTGTTTTTAATTGAGAATAATGTTTAAAAAAGTCGATGATTTCTGTACTATCAATTATCAGTTTACTGTTTTCTACAAAGCTTCCTTTAATACTTTCATCCCATAATTGGGCATTCTTAGTTAATATTTCATCAGACTTGTATGGTTGGCCGCAACTGTATAATGCCATACCTGCCAATACCAAAACAAGAAAATATTTTATGGGGAAATTGTTCATGACCATTTTTAATTAAATGCGATTAAAAAGCTTTTCTAATTATTTTTTTTTGAAAATAACTTTGGGCTTAACGCATTCAATTTCACTAAATCAAATGGAAATTTAGATGATGTAAAACTATAAATTTACTAACCTCAATCACTTTTTGATGATCTTTGAAAGTATATTAATTAGTTTTATGGGTGGAAACACATTTGGTTATATATTGTAAAATCTAGTTAAGAAAGATAAGTTTTACTACCTCACTTGTCCGTTACCTTTTACAATCCACTTTTCGGTTACTAATTTTTCTAATGCAAAAGGCCCGCGGGCATGAAGCTTTTGAGTAGAAATCCCTATTTCTGCACCCAATCCAAAAACACCGCCATCCGTAAAACGAGTAGATGCGTTAGCGTAAACGGCAGCAGCATCAACTTCGTTTAAAAACCTTTCAATTTTAAAAGCATTTTCACAAACAATGGCTTCAGAATGTTTAGAGGAATATTTTTTGATATGGGATAAGGCTTCATCAATTCCATTAACTATTTTAACTGAACATTTTAGAGATAAAAACTCACGTCCAAAATCTTCTTCCTCAGCTTTATTAATTAAAGGATAGTCTATTTTTTTTAATAGTTGATAAGATACATCATCAGCAAAAATCTCTACTTGGTCTTCTTTTAAAAGCTTAGCCATCATCGGGATAAAATCCTCAGCGATAGATTGATCGATCAATACCGTGTCCAAGGCATTACAAACCGAAGGACGAGTTACTTTAGCGTTTCTTATGATTTTTGCAGCATCTTCCAGATTTGCAGAACTTTCCACATAAGTATGGCAAACACCAGCACCAGTTTCAATTACGGGCACTTTTGCGTTTTTACGCACAAAATCTATCAGAGATTGAGAGCCTCGAGGAATCAAGATATCTACATATTTATCTGCGGTAAGCAATTCCTCTACAAATTTTCTGTCTATTGGTAAAAGTTGGACAATGTTTTTATTTAAGCCAAATTGAACAAGCGTTTCCTGAATGATGCCCACTAAAATTTTGTTAGTATCATCTGCATCAGAACCACCACGCAAAACACATACATTTCCAGAACGGATACACAGCGCAGCAACATCTACGGTAACGTTAGGTCTTGCTTCATAAATAACGCCAACAACGCCTAATGCAACAGATTTCTTTTGGATAAACAATCCATTAGCTAAAGTTTTTTCTGATATAACTTTATTGGTAGGATCCTCTAAAACAGCAACCTCCCTAACGCTAGCAGCTAATTCTAAAATCCTCTCTTCATTTAAAAGTAAACGATCTTTTTTAGGATCATCATCATCCATTCTATCTAAATCTTTCTTATTTTCTATGATGATGATAGCAATATTTTCTTCTAATCTTAAAGCCAATTGCTCTAAAACTTGCTGCTTTTTTTCAGCCGATAAACTTCTTATTTGCGATGTTGCGCCAGAAGCGTCAATTAATAATTGGGTAATGTTTTCCATTTTAAATCAATACAATATCATCAGCATGAGCAATCTCTAAATTTTGTTTACTTTCTGCCTGTTTTAAAATTACCGAGTCGATTTTACTTTTTGCGACAGCAATTACCACTTTATCAGCATCTAAGATTTCTATCACTTCTCCGGCATCAAAATCGGTTATAATTTTGCTTACACCAACTGCTAATAAACTATGTCTGTTTATTAAAGCTTTTACTGCGCCTTCATCAATCTGTAGTTTACCTTTAATTAAACTACCACTCGCCAACCATTTATTTCTTGCAGATATATCGCTTTTTTGGGCATGGCATATCGTACCGGTTTGTCCCCTAACGGCGTTTAAAATAGAATTTTCATTCTTAATACCAAAAATGACAGCCTTAATACCCATTTGAGTGGCCAATCTTGCAAATGTTAATTTAGAAGTCATTCCGCCTAAACCCACGCTAGATTTTTCTTTCTTTGCCAATGATAGAGCTTGTTTATCAATCAATTTAATTTCTTCAATTACCTTTCCATCTGCATCAAAAACACCTGGAACAGAAGTGCAATATAAAATCATGTCAGCTCCAAAACCAACCGCAATTAATGTTGCCAATTCATCATTATCAGAAAATTTTAGCTCTAAATTACTAACTACGTCATTTTCATTTGCGATAGGAATAATGTTACTTTTCCAAAGCTCTTCATAAGTTTTTTTTAACTGTAGAAATTGATTTCTATTAGAAAAGTGATGTCGCTCGCACAAGCTTTGGGCTATAAAAACACCATAAGGGGCAAAATACTGACTATATTTTTGAAGTAAAAGCGGGTTACCAACTGCTGCTGCAGCTTTTTTCTCACTTAAGGTTCCCTTATAATTTTTTAGGTTTTTTTTACCTGCAGCTACAGCTCCGGAAGACACCAAAACAATATTATAAATTTTGCTTAAAGAAGAAACTTGTTTGGCAATGATTGCAATCACATCTTCATCTAATTCTTGATTAGCGTTGGTAATAGATGCAGAACCGAATTTTATAACGAGGATTGGCTTTTTCAACATGTAATATTTAAGCCTAAATTATAAATCTCAGGCTTAAATATTAAATATATTAGTGTTTTTATCAATAAATGCCTTTTTTCTCCAAACGGGAGATATCTTCTTTGGTAATATCCACAATAGCATAAGATGGTATTTTTGTGATATTCAATTCGTCAATAATATCTACCAGATTTTTATACTGAGAATGATTTGAAGGCTTTACCAAAACCATTAAATTTTTACCTGTTTGCTGTAAAATATTTTTAGAACGATTAATTAAAACACTTCTAATGCCGTTTTTGTCAAAATTGGTAACGTCAAAATTATCCGGGTTTTCATTAGTGCCACTGTACCATGCTAACTTATTATTCGCACCTAAACATAGTGTTAAAGTATTAGATAATTTTACCGGACTAGGTTCATCACCAAATGGCATAATGATATTCATTGCTGTTGGTTTTGATAAAGTAGTGGTAAGCATAAAAAAAGTAATTAATAAAAAAGCTAAATCTACCATTGCGGTTAAATCTACTTTTTTGCTCATTTTTTTTGTTTTTGATGAGGATTTTTCGGAGGTGTTTAATTCTGCCATAGCTTTGATTTTTAAAAGGTTAGAATATTTTATTAATGTAACTTTTTTATTACAATAATATTGTGTTGGCTAATAAAATTAGGGAATCACTTCAATCTCAATAAATATTAAATCTTAAAATTTTTAATTCACACAAAAAGAAGTTGTCATTTTCAATTAAATTGTATTATTTTTGCTTCGTGAAATTTTTGAGACACAGTTTAATAATCTTACTTTCTGCAATGGTGTTCATCACATCATCCGGATTGACGGTTAATTTACATTACTGTGCAGGAAAATTAGCTAATGTAAGTCTTCAAAATAATCATGCTAACTGCATGATGAGTCAAACCTCAAATAAATCAGCTTCAAAAGATTGTGACAAGAGCATGGGTAAAAAAGACCTTTGCTGTCAAAATCATAAGGTCATAACCAAAACTGATAACAAAACAACTGTTAAAAAAGATAATGAAAACAATGCTTTTGTTAAAACTTTTTCTTTTGTAAGCACTTACTTTACCTCTCTTTTTTCTTTTTCAAATGATGATGCTAATGAAAAAGAAGATACAGAAATATCAATTTTTCCCATACTTAAAGAAGGGCTCTACATCCTTCTTCAAAATTTCCGTAATTAGAATTTTATATTCCCCAATCTCTAATTAATCATCGGCTTTAAGCTGATTAAAATCCTATTTAATAATTTTTTCATGATTGAGAAACTAATTTCGGTTTCACTCCGCAATAGATTTGTTGTATTGCTACTGGCAGCCATAATTTTCGGATTTGGCATATTTGCAATCCAAAACAATAAAATTGATGCTATTCCTGATTTATCAGAGAATCAAGTGATTGTTTTTACAGAATGGCAAGGTCGTAGCCCTCAAATAATTGAAGATCAAGTTACTTATCCTTTAGTAACTGGTTTACAAGGCATTCCTAATGTTAAATACGTAAGGGCAAATTCTATGTTTGGGATGAGTTTTATATATATCATTTTTAAAGATGGTGTAGACACTTACTGGGCTAGATCACGGGTTTTAGAAAAACTAAGTACTGTTAACGCAAGTTTGCCAAATGGAATTACACCAACACTTGGGCCAGATGGAACTGGAGTTGGCCATGTTTTATGGTACACTTTAGAAACAGACGGAATGGATTTAGGAGAGCAAAGAGCAACCCAGGATTGGTATGTAAAATTTGCGCTTCAAAATGTGGAAGGTGTAAGTGAGATTGCTTCTTTTGGAGGTTTTCAAAAACAGTATCAAATCACCATCGACCCAAATAAATTGAATTATTATAAAGTTGGCATTAAGGAAGTAATGGATGCAGTTAATAGTAATAATAATGAAGCTGGTGGACGAAAATTTGAACTCAGTGACATGGGTTACATCATTAAAACTTCTGGCTATCTGAAATCTATCCAAGAAATTGAAAACATTGCTATAGAAACTAAAAACTCAATCCCTGTAAGAATTAAAGACGTTTCTCAAGTTCAAATGGCGGGAGAAGCAAGGCTAGGTATTTTTGATTTGAATGGGAACGGAGAAGCCGTTGGAGGAATTGTAGTAATGAGGACAGGTGAAAATGCAGATGAAGTGATCAATCGTGTTAAACTAAAAATGGATGAAGTTGCTAAAGGTTTACCAGCAAGTATGAAATTTAATATAGTTTATGACCGTGGTAAATTGATTAAAGAATCTATCAATAGCATCAAAAACACTTTGATTGAAGAAATGGTGGTGGTTTCTATTATTGTTTTCATTTTTCTTTTACACTGGCGAAGCGCAATTAGTATCATCATTCAAATCCCTATCACCATTGCAGCAAGTTTTATTTTACTAAATGCTTTTGGTATCAGCTCAAATATCATGTCGTTAACCGGTATTGCTTTAGCCATTGGTGTTATTGTAGATAATGGAATTATTATGAGTGAAAATGCTTATAAACAGCTTTCTATAAGGCAAGAAGAACTTAATTTAAATTTTAAATCGGAATGATATGAGAAATATATTTAAAAATAGTTCCGAGCAAAATTACGTAAAACTCGATAATAAAGAACGTCTTAATATTATAGAAAGAGCTTGTAAACAAGTATCCAGAGGTGTTTTTTATTCAACTATAATTATCATCACTTCTTTTTTACCTGTTTTTTTATTAGGCGGACAAGAAGGAAAGCTTTTTCATCCGTTGGCATATACCAAAACTTTTATTTTAATTATCGATGCTTTTTTAGTGGTAACACTTGCTCCGGTTTTAATCTTCTTTTTTATGAAAGGAAATTTCAAACCAGATCATCATAACCCAATCAATAGATTTTTAGAAAGAATTTACGAGCCAACGATAAAGGCCTGTTTAAACTATCGAAAAACCACTATTGGTATCAACATCTTAGCGTTGCTGATTAGTATTCCTTTACTGTTTAGTTTGGGTAGAGAGTTTATGCCACCATTAGATGAACAATCCATACTTTTTATGCCTGTTACTTTGCCCGATGTTTCTAACTCAGAGATTAAAAGGATTTTACAGGTTCAGGATAAAATCATTAAATCTTTGCCAGAAGTTGAACAAGTTTTAGGTAAAGCAGGCAGGGCAAATACCGCTACGGATAACTCGCCATTAAACATGATTGAAACCATTATTCAACTAAAACCAAAAGACCAATGGCGGGTAGGAATGACCAAGAAAAAAATCATTGCCGAATTGGATAGCAAATTACAAATTCCCGGTGTAGTTAATGGCTGGACTCAACCCATTATTAACCGTATTAACATGCTTTCTACTGGTATTAGAACTGATGTTGGGATAAAAGTTTATGGTCAGAATTTAAAAGATATTTATACCCTCGAGGAAAAATTAAAAGAAAAATTAACTGGAATTAATGGCATTAAAGATTTATACATAGAACCTGTAAACGGAGGCAAGTATCTTGAAATGAACATTAAAAGAGATGAAATCTCAAGATATGGTTTATCCATTGATGATGTAAACACAACTGTAGAAGCTGCAATTGGTGGTGTGCCTTTTGCCACAACAATTGAAGGACGAGAGCGATTTGGAATATCTTTAAGAATTGGTCAGGATTATCGCAGCAGCTTAGAAAAACTAAAACGTATTCCGCTTAATTCTACTGATGCAGGTGTTATTCCCCTTTCTAGTGTGGTGGATTTTAAATTAGCAGAAGGTCCTCCAATGATTACTTCAGAAAATGCATTGTTAAGAGGTGCGGTAATGTTTAATGTGCGAGATAGAGATTTGGGAACCACCGTTCAAGAGGCTATTGATAAAATAAATGCTGAGCTAAATTTGCCAAAAGGTTATTTTATTGAATGGAGCGGACAGTACGAAAATTTAATTCGTGGCGAAAAAACACTTTTAACGATTTTACCTATTGTGCTAATCATCATTTTTCTTGCACTTTATTTAGCTTTTAAATCTTTAAGAGAGGCATTTTTAAGTTTGGTAACCATTCCATTTGCATTGATTGGAGGCGCTTTGATGGTCTATTTTTATGGCGTAAATCTTTCTATTGCTGTTGCTGTGGGCTTTATTGCTTTATTTGGGATTGCCGTTGAAACTGGAGTTGTAATGGTGATTTACTTAAATGATGCGATGCAACAATTAATAAAAGAAAAAGGAAATTCTAGCGAAACAATCACAAAAGAAGACCTGAAAAAATATGTAATAATGGGTGCTGCAAAAAGATTAAGACCAAAAATAATGACGGTTTGTGTAGCTCTTTTTGGTTTGATCCCTGTTTTATGGAGCAATGGAGTTGGAAGTGATGTGATGTTACCTATTGTTTTACCCATGATTGGAGGAGTTTTAACCTCATCAACCCATATATTATTGGTAACGCCGTTGATATTTTTAATGGCAAAAGAATATGAACTTAAAAAATTTGGAAAATTGGAGGTGTTAGATGCTACACATTAAAACAATAGTTTTGACGCTTACGCTGATGCTCATCAGTTCTGTAATGTTTGCTCAGAATACATTGAGCTTGGATTCTATAATTAGCATCATTAAAGCAAATAATCCTGAATTGAAAGTTTACCAGGAACGAATGAAAAGTCAGGATGCTTTAGTAAGCGGAGCATCAGCCTGGATGGCGCCAATGTTGGGTATCGGAACATTTATGACTCCTTACAATAATTTTTCTAGAGCTGGAAATCAACAAGATGGTTCTATCATGTTGGTTGCCGAACAAAAAATAGCTAATAAATCAAAAATTAGAGCAAATGAGGCGTATTTAAAAGCTCAATCTAATATCACAGCCCAATTAAACGCAGAGAGTTTCAACGATTTAAGAGCATTGGCTCGTTCTAATTATTATGATGTTTTAACCATTGAAAAAAGCATCAACTATCTCTCGAAAAATCTATTAGTGTTACAAAATTTGAAGAAGCTTTCGGAAATAAGATATACCTATAATAAAGCTGGATTAGCTCAAATTTACAGCATGCAGGCCAAGATTTATGAGATAGAAAATCAGATAACATCGGCGAAAGCCAACTTAGAAATAGGAAAAATTAAGCTCAATACTTTAATGAACAGAGATAAATATCTTGATTTTCAAATTGATACTGCTCTATCTTTTAAAACTTACATCATTCAAAATAATTTAAACGAAACAGTAAATAATAGAAGTAGTATTAAATTAGTTAATGAGCAGATTAACAGTATAAACCTTGAAAATAAAATGATTGCTACTGAGGCTAAGCCAGAATTTAGCGTTCAGTTTAACCACATGCAAACTTATAATACTGTTAATCCAAACCAGTTTTCTTTAATGGGGAGTTTGAGTATTCCTATCGCTCCTTGGGCGGCAAAATCTTATCAATCTAAATTGAAAGCGAATCAATTTGAGGTTGCCGCTATGCAATTTCAAAAAGAAAATGTTACCAATAATTTATTGGGATTAATTGCCACACAGCAAAAACATTTAATGCACATGCAAATGGAATTGGACACTTATAAAGATAAAATTTTACCTACCATGCAAAAAAGCTATGAGGTACTTTTATTGAATTATCAAGAGAATAAAGAAGAATTAACCACAGTTTTAACAGCGTTTAAAGAATTGAATGATAGCGAATTAGTTTATTTAATGAAGTTAAACGAATATTATCAAACGCTTACTGAGTATGAACGAAATGTGGAGCAATAACATGAAAAAGCAAAATCTTGTGAAACAAGAAATAAGGAATATAGAACAAAGATGTAAACGTACTGCACACTTGTTATTTTTTAATTTTTACTTTTTAGTTTTAATTCTTTTTACAGCTTGTCAACAGAAAAATAAGAAAGAGGTTATAGGAACTGAAACAGAGAAAACTTACACCTGTTCTATGCATCCTCAGATTATAGAAAATCATCCAGGCACTTGCCCTATATGTAAAATGGATCTGGTATTGCGACATCAAGATGAGGTAAAAATGGAGGTAGATGCATCACTTATTAACCTTATCCAGCCTACTAATGAAACCATAATCAGTAATATCAAAACCTTTAAGGTAACAGAACAAAATTTTGGTGATAGCCTTATGTTAAATGGAAAAGTGACTTATAATACCAATAATCTAAAAACAATGAGTTCAAGAGTTGGCGGAAGGGTAGAAAAATTATATGTAAAATATAACTTCCAGAAAGTGAGTAAAGGACAAAAGATTATGGAAATTTATAGTCCGGAATTGGCTGCTGCACAACAAGAACTATTATATCTACTTGCCAAAGGCGATGTTGAATTACTTGCAAATGCTAAAACAAAATTAAGGTTATTAGGTGTTGAGGAAACTCAAATTAATCAGATTATAAAAAGCAAAAAAGTTAATTATCACATTCCTGTTTATAGTAACTCTTCCGGTTATATTATGGATACAGCACTATCAACTGAAAATGATAATAATTCTAAATCTATGCAAACAGAAAATACTGCAATTACTTTAAAAGAAGGAGCATATATTAATACTGGAGACGTAATTTTTAAAGTTTTTAATGATACCCAACTTTGGGGCGAGTTTTATGTGAATCCAAATGAAGCTGTTTCAATTAAAAAAAATCAATTGATTAACATCACTTCCAGTGATAAAAAAATAACTGCAAAAATAGATTTGATTCAACCTTATTATAACGAAGGACAAAATTATAGTGTATTGAGGGTCTATTTAAACAATGCAAATCAAGCTTTTAAAATTGGGGAAATATTAACTGGTAAAATCTCATTTGCTTCTCAAAAGGGATTATGGATTCCTAATTCGGCCGTTTATAGACTAGGGAATAGAAATATTGTTTTCATCAAACAAAAAAATGTTTTAAAAGCAAAAGAGGTAGAATTTTCTGCAAATAGTGACTCAAATTATTTGATTTCAAAAGGATTAAAGTTAAATGATGAGATTGCAGAAAATGCCAGCTATTTAATTGATACGGAAAGTTTTATCAAAATAAATTAAGATGAAAAAATTAAAATATTTGCATTCGATTTTATTCTCCTTGTGTTTTGGGATAGCGTTTTCTTCTTGTTCTTCAGGAGATCAAAAAACCAAACAAACCTCAATCGAAACAAAATACACCTGCCCAATGCACCCTCAAATAGTGGAAGACCTTCCCGGCTCCTGCCCTATTTGTAACATGGATTTGGTTAAAATATCTGCACAAAAAAACAAAACTGCTTTGAGACTTAGCCAAAGTCAGATTGCACTAGCTAACGTTAAAACGATAACTATTGGTCAGGGTAATTTTAATGATAGCAAGTTGTTAAACGCTCGATTAGTGACAAATCCCAATAATACACAAGTTGTTTCAAGTAAATTTAGCGGACGTGTTGATCTTTTATATTTTAAAGAAGCAGGACAAAAAATCTCAAAAGGACAAGCTCTATTTCAAATTTATAGCGAAGATTTATTGGCTTTGCAAAAAGATTATTTGTTAAATATTAAACAGCAAAATGCTTTCCCCAACGAGGTGATTTATAAAAAACTCACAGAAGCCGCTAGAAACAAATTATCACTTTATGGTTATTCTTCCCAGCAAATTAAACAATTGAATATAGCAAATCAAACCAATCCATATATTACGGTTTATGCTCTAAATAGTGGTTTAATTACAGAAATCTTAATCTCTGAAGGACAATATGTTAACGAGGGAATGAGTTTAATAACCATAGAAAATTTAGATAATTTATGGATTGAAGCAGATGTTTATCCATCAGAAATTGGGAATGTTAAAGTGGGTACTCCGATAAAAATTGAAGTAGCCGGATTTGCAAATGAAATTATTTCAAGCAAAATTGATTTCATAAATCCTCAACTAAATGCTGGTTCTCAAATCCTAACAATAAGAGCTAACCTCCCAAATACAAAAGAAAATTTTCAACCCGGAATGGAAGCCGAGGTAAAATTTCCATCTGTTAGCCAAAATTCAATTATTTCTGTTCCAAATAACGCTGTAATTAGAGATGAAAAAGGAAATTATGTTTGGATAAAAACAGGTAAAGACAAATTTGATATGAGAATGGTAGAAATTGGTGATGAAAGCGATGAAACTACTGTTATTAAAAGTGGAATTAAAGAAGGTGAAAACATAGTGATAAGCGGCGCTTATTTGTTAACAAGCGAATATATTTTAAAAAAAGGTGGAAATACGATGAGTGGGATGAATATGTAGTTTTAGGGATTAGAGAATTAATTATAGTAATTTTTAAAAAAATTTGATGAAGATTTATATAAAGAATATGGTTTGTAGCAGGTGCAAAATGGTGGTTAAAACCATACTACAAGAGCATCAGCTTCACCCAGTTTTAATTAATTTGGGCGAAGTAGAAATAGAAGAGGATTTAAATGATTATGAATTATCTAAACTAGATACTTCTTTAAAGAAAATAGGTTTTGAATTAATTGATGATAAAAAAAGCAGAATTATAAATAAAATCAAGACCATTATCATATCGCAAGTTTTTCATTCAAATGAGGCAAATTCTGTTAATTTATCTAAACATATATCTGATCAGCTAAATTACGATTATAACCATTTAAGTAATATTTTTTCTGAGTTAGAAGGTATCTCAATTGAAAAGTATTTCATCAATCAAAGAATAGAGAGTGTAAAAGAATTGATTCTATATGATGAGCTTTCTCTTTCCGAGATTGCATTTCAATTAGGTTATAGCAGTGTATCACATCTTTCTAATCAATTTAAAAAGGTAACCGGACTTACTCCATCTTTCTATAAATCATTAAAAGAAAATAAACGTACAAATATCGAGGAACTGTAAATCTTATAAATCTAACCTGTAATTGTGCAACAGCATCTTTTTTTATAACTGTATTTTTGTATAAAAAGTAACACCATGAAACATACATATAAGATAAGTGGAATGAGCTGTAATGGTTGTAGTACAAATGCAGAAAATGCCTTAAATACTATTGATGGCATTAAAGTAACAGTAACTTTAAATCCTCCAGAAGCAATAGTAGAAACGGAAAAACCTATTTCTATAGAAAAATTACAAGAAGCTTTAAGTGCAAAAACACATTATACGATAGCAGATATTGATAAGGAAAAATCTTCCTGCTGTGGAAACGATTCTAATAACAAAGTTGAAATCCAACCTCAAAATAATAATATAAATACTTCCCTAAAGCAAGGAAACGGAATATTCTATTGCCCAATGCATTGCGAAGGTGACAAAACTTACAATAAGTCGGGCGATTGTCCGGTTTGTGGAATGGATTTGGTTGAAGAAGCTTCTACCAAAAAAGCAACTCAGTATACTTGTCCAATGCATCCAGAAATTGTAGCCAACGAACCAGGTTCATGTCCAATATGCGGAATGGATTTAGTGCCAATGGAATCAGCTGAGGAAGAAGAAGATAAAACTTATCTTAATTTATTGAGGAAATTTAAGATTGCTGCAGCATTCACCATTCCCATCTTTTTGATTGCCATGTCGGATATGATTCCAAACAATCCGATGTATAAATTAATGGATTTGAAGTACTGGAATTGGGTAGAATTTGCATTTTCTATTCCGGTTATATTTTATGCCACATGGATGTTTTTTGAAAGGGCATGGCGTTCAGTAATTACATGGAATTTAAACATGTTTACTTTAATAGGAATAGGTTCTGGTGTTGCGTGGTTATTTAGTGTGGTTGCTTTAATATTTCCAAACGTATTTCCAGATCAATTTAAAACTGAAGCAGGAACCGTTTATGTTTATTTTGAAGCTGCGACAGTCATTCTCACTTTGGTGTTAATGGGTCAGCTTTTAGAAGCGAGAGCACATGGTAAAACAAATAGTGCAATTAAAGAATTGCTAAAATTAGCACCAAATAAAGCTACCAAAATTGTTGATGGACAAGAAAAAGTTGTTGCAATTGATAGCATCCATCCTGGAGATTTATTGAGGGTTAAACCCGGAGAAAAAATTCCGGTTGATGGGAGTATCCATGAAGGGGAAGCGATAATAAATGAATCGATGATTTCTGGAGAACCAGTTCCTGTTCAAAAAATGATGAGTGATAAGGTGAGTTCGGGAACCATTAATGGCAACAAAAGTTTTGTGATGATTACCGAAAAAGTAGGTTCAGAAACTTTGCTTTCGCAGATTATAGAAATGGTAAATAGTGCCAGCCGCTCTAAAGCTCCAATTCAAAAAATGGCAGATAAAATATCAGGATTTTTTGTGCCTATTGTGGTGTTTATTTCTGTAATCACTTTTATTGTTTGGGCAATTTATGGCCCGCAGCCTCCTTATGTTTTCGCATTTGTGAATGCCATTGCTGTATTGATAATCGCCTGTCCTTGTGCGTTAGGATTAGCTACTCCAATGTCTGTAATGGTGGGCGTTGGTAAAGGGGCACAATCTGGGGTTTTAATAAAAAACGCAGAATCTTTAGAAAAGATGGATAAAATGGAGGTTTTGATTATTGATAAAACAGGAACTATGACTGAAGGAAAACCATCAGTAGAGCATGTAGAAAGCTTAGATCCTGATTTTAGTGAAGCTGATATCCTGGAAAAAATTATCTCATTAAATAGTTTTAGTGAACATCCTTTAGCACAAGCAACTTTAAATTATGGCAAAGATCAAAATATAAAAGCTCAGCAAATTGCTAAATTTGAGGCTATTACTGGTAAAGGAGTAATAGGAGAATTGAAAGGAGAAAACTTAGCTTTAGGTAATGATAAATTGATGGCAGACGCTAAAGCAAACATCACTAAAGAAATTAATGAAAGGGTAACAAACATCCAAAAACAAGGTAAAACTGTTTCTTACTTGGCTTTAGAAAACAAAGTTATTGGTTTTGTGGTAATTTCCGATAAAATTAAAATATCAAGTAAAGAGGCCATACAACGATTACAGAAAGAAGGTTTGAAGGTATTTATGTTTACTGGAGATAATGAAGAAACTGCGAAAGCGGTAAGCGAAAGTTTAAATCTTGACGGTTACAAGGCACAAATGTTACCTCAGGATAAACTGGAAGAAATAAAAAAACTACAAGCATCAGGTAAAAAAGTAGCCATGGCTGGCGATGGTATTAATGATGCGCCTGCATTGTCTCAGGCTGATATCGGAATTGCAATGGGTACAGGAACTGATGTTGCTATACAAAGTGCAGGAATTACTTTAGTTAAAGGAGATTTAAATGGAATTTTTAAAGCAAAACAATTGAGCCATAAAGTGATGAAAAATATAAAACAAAATCTGTTTTTTGCACTTGGTTATAATGTAATTGGTATTCCGATAGCTGCAGGAATTCTTTATCCATTTTTTGGAATGTTACTTTCTCCAATGATTGCTGCATTGGCGATGAGTTTCAGCTCTGTTTCAGTAATTATAAATGCCTTAAGATTAAAGACAACTAATATTAAATAAAAATAAAAGAGATGAATAAAATAATTTTAACAATCGTAATCGGAGCTATCGCTTTTGTTGGCTGTAACCAAGGCAGTAAAACAATTCAGTTAAATCCAAGTGAAGAAAAAACTACTGTATTTGAATCTAAGCCACTAATAGATAATTATTTAGCTATTGAAAATTCACTTGTAATGGACGATAGTAAAACTGCCGCAGATGCTGCAAAAACACTTGTTGAAGCTATAAAATCTTTCGACGAAAAATTGCATAATGCAAAACAGATTAATGTATTTAGAAAAATTAAAGATAATGCTATTCAGCATTCCCAAAAAATTACCGAAAACATTGATAACATAGAAAATCAGCGAGAGCATTTTAAAATGTTAAGTGAAAATATTTATGATTATGCTAAAGTTGCAGATTTACCAGCTCCTGTTTATAAGATAAATTGCCCAATGTACAAGGATGGATCTTTTTGGTTAAGTAAAACTAAAGAAGTTAAAAATCCCTTTTATGGAGATAAAATGATCAGCTGTGGCGATGTTAAAGAAACCATACAGTAATCTTTACGAAAGTCATAAAATTTGAGTTAAACTTATCAGCGTAAGCTAAATTTTTAAAATATAAAAATATGGGATCTATACTTTACATTATTGCAATTATTTTAGTTATTGGTTGGTTGTTCGGGTTTTTTGTTTACTCGTTAGGCGCATTAATTCATGTATTACTAGTAATTGCTGTAATTGCAATTTTACTGGCGATAATTAGAGGAGCAGCTTAATTATTTAACTCTTGAAGTTTAGTTTTTCTTTTTTTAAAGTAACAAAAAGCAGAATTAAACCGATAATAAAGAACATTCCAAGACTTGCAGCACTGTTACGCATATTTCCAGTTAACTCTTCTACAAATCCGAAACTGAAAAGTCCGGCAACTATGGCTAATTTTTCTGTAACATCATAAAAGCTAAAAAATGAAGCAGTATCCGAGGTTCCTTCTGGTACATATTTAGAAAAAGTTGATCTTGATAAAGATTGAATCCCTCCCATTATTAAACCAACTACCGCTGCTAAAACATAAAATTGGTATTCATTAGCTACAAAATAGGCAGCTGCGCAAACAAAAATCCATAACACTACTACAAATATTAATACTTTAATGTTGCCATAAATTTGTGAAAGCCTTGACATTAAATAAGCACCAATAATAGCTACTAATTGAATAATCAATATGGTCGCTATTAATTTAGAAGTTCCTAGATGCAATATCTTTTCACCAAAATTAGCTGCAACTAACATGATGGTTTGTACGCCCATTGCATAAAAAAAATAGGCCGTTAAAAACGATTTTAACACGGGCATTGTCTTCACTTGATCCCAAACTTTTTTTAGCTCACCAAAACCGCTACCCACTTTCTTCTTATCCAATTTATTATAGTTTTGACTCGCCTTTGGCAGCACAGTAAAAGGAAAATATGAAAAGCCTAACCACCAAATACCAACCAATAAAAATGATAATCTTGCAGGAAATGATGCGTCTGTAATGCCAAAAGCTTCAGGAATCAATACAAAAACGAAACAAATGATTTGCAAAATTACACTACCAATATATCCATAAGCAAAACCTTTTGCACTTACTTTATCCTGCTGATCTAAAGTGGCAATCTCAGGTAAATAGGAATTACTAAAAACAATTCCTCCGCAGTAACCAATTGCTGCAACGGCAAATAGAATTATACCCAACTCTAGCGTATCAATCTTAAAAAAGTATAAACCGGCGCAAGCTAAAGCACCAATCCAGGTGAAAACCATCATAAAAGTTTTCTTGTTTCCACGATAATCTGCAGTAGCCGTTAAAATTGGTGTTAAAAAGGCGATGATTAAATAGGCAACCGCCAAAGCATAGTTGGAAAGTGCTGTATTCACAAATTTAAACCCAAAGAAAAACACTTTGTCGTTATTATTACTTGTTGTAGTAATAGCGGTGTAGTAAGCAGGAAAAATAGTGGAAGTGATTACAAGATTGTAAGCAGAATTTGCCCAATCAAACATTGCCCAGGCCTTTATTGTCTTTTTATTATTTTTGAGTTCCATTTTAGGGTTAGATCAAAATATCATCAACAATAAAAGTATAAAAAATCACGATTAGAATTTTAATTAGTTGAGTGTAAAAAAAGAAATAAAATGTCCGAGTTGTAAAAAGTGGACTTTGTGGCGAGGGGAAACTTACGACCGTTGCTTATATTGTAATGAGTTTTTGCAAAATGATGTCTTTATTAAACAAGTAGAAAATAAACTTAGGGAAGAAGTTAAAGAAGAAAGCGATATTTTTTTTGTTAAACCTACAGATGGGAAATTTGTGGGTGCTGCTAAAAGATTTTTAAGAAAATTCAGGCGTTTCTTTGTTTTTGCCCAAGCGGCATTAATTGGCTTCATGACATTTTTACTTTGGCTAATTGGGATGTTGAGCACTTAAATGAAAACACTTTTAAACAGATATTTTGTTGCTTTCAGCTTTGTTTGGCTTATAATTTTTATTTGTACCAAATTGGGATTTTACTTTTATTGGCCAATTCAGTATTATTTAATTGATTTATTGGCTGTGCCTATTCTTGGGCAATTGTGTTTGTGGTGGATGCGATTAATTCTTCAAAAATCTACATACACATTATCTAAATGGAATATTATCTTGTTAATTGTTGGACTAACATTGATTTTTGAAATTTATTTACCCACAAAAAACGCCCGATATACGGGCGATTATTTTGATGTCTTCATGTATATTTTAGGAGGGTTGTTTTTCTTAAAATATATGAACCGTTAATCAGCTTTTGTAAATTCTATTGTTTGACATAAAAACTCAAACTTCCAGAAACCTTTAACTTCTAATAAACCCTCATCATTAAAATAAACTACAGAGCTAAAATGCCTTCCACTATTTGCATCGTAAATTATACCATCTTCCCACCTATTACTTTTAGCATTAAACTTTAAATTTTTAAGTACGCTCATACCTAAAATTCTATTATTTCTTAATTCTTTAACAGGGTTATGTAAATCTTTTCTTGTATGCATTGGTCTATCTGGGTCATCTGTATCATCAAACCAAATTACTTTAGCTCTAAATTCATCATTAAGCTTGTAGACTTCAACCTTAACATTTTTTTCTGTGCTCATCCATTTACCAATTATGGCATTTTCTGTTAAGTTATCAGAAAAAATATTAATAGGTAAAATTGAAATAAATAAAATCGATATAAAATTAATTGTTAACATAGGGTAGCTAAGTTTAATTAATAGAATCTAAAATCATACCATTAAAAACAGTTTGGTTTCAGAAGTGGTTATCAGTCAATTAAGGTAAGGATTTATATGGGAAATAAAAAAGATAAATATTTAAAATCCAAATAAATTAAAAAAAAATCTCTAAAGACTCTATTTAAATCGGGATTTTTAAACCATCATACGCCAATTCAATATTATTCGGAAGCTCTTTCATCACATCTTCATGCTTACCCAATTTATGGCTAATATGGGTGAAATAAGTTTTATCGGCATTCATCTTTTGAGCAAAAGCAATCGCTTCATCAAGCGTAAAATGGGAGATATGTTTTTCTCTTTGTAATGCATTAATCACTAAAATTTCGGTTCCTTTAATTTTTTCCTGTTCGCTTTCGCTGATGGTTTTAGCATCTGTAATGTAGGTGAAATCTTTAATCCTAAAACCTAAAACAGGCAATTTAAAGTGCATTACTTCTATGGGTTTTATATCAAAATCGCCAATTGAAAAATTTTGAGAATGAATTGTTTTAAGATTAATTTGAGGAATACCTGGATATTTATATTCTGAAAAAATATAATAAAACTCTCTTTTTAAAGCTTCCTGAACTGCTTCATTTGCATATATATCTATCGCAGCTTTTTGCTTATAATTAAAAGCTCGGATATCATCTAACCCGGCAATATGATCTTTATGTGAGTGTGTAAATACAACTGCATCTAACTTTTGGACATTCTCACGCAACATTTGCTGCCTAAAATCTGGTCCTGTATCAATAATAATAGTTTTTTGATCAGACTCAATTAAGATGCTACTTCTTAAACGCTTATCCCTTAAATCTGTTGATTTGCAAACCTCACAATCGCAAGCAATTACGGGTACACCTTGTGAAGTTCCGGTTCCTAAAAAAGTAACTTTCAAAATGTAATCTCGGTTTGTTTTAATGAATAATAAAATGCTTTTTGCTTTTCGCTTATTGAAGAAATATCAATGTCTAAAGTTTTAATCAGATCTATTAAAGAATTGATTTTGCTTTCTAAGTTAGAGAATTTATTAACAACAATTATTTTACTACTTTCAATCAGACAGGAACCTGTTTTGAAATTTCCTTTTTCAAATCTTACTTTAAATCCTAACTCTTTTAGCAGAAACTCTAATTTTTCTAAAGTATGATTGGTAAGAGAAATAGACATCACTCAAAATTGCAAAAAAAAACAGAGAATTACCCCTGCTTTCAAAAATATCTTAGCGTTATGATTATCGCAAATCAACTATATCAACACCAGCGTGTGCCTTTGGATCGAAAGTAAATGTTGCATCAGAAACATTCACATTTGGTGTAAAACTTTTAATGGAATAGGTATAAACATTTCCATTTTTATCATTCACAACGATGTTTGAAATTTGCTTATTTACCTTATCTACTCGTAACTTTATTTTAGAAAAAGAACGGGTTTGTAATGGCGCAAGCTCTATGTTTTGATAAACTCTGCCATTTAGTTTTGTATCTCCCAAATAAACATATTTGAAACCTTTTTCATACATCGTAAATATTTTAGCGGGATTTAAAGCATCAGAACTATTATCAATCTCACTAATCTGAACTTCATTATCATTTTTTAAATAAGTCCATTGTACCTGCCCGTTAGAAATTAATTCCTGACCTCCAACTTTAACTTTATATTTATTTTGTGATGATTTAACAAATAAAGTTCCGCTCTGGGTCTCATTGATATTAGCTTGTGGATTTTTTAAGGTGTAACTAAAATCTGCCTTTACAACACTATACGATTTATATTTTTTACTTACTCCTGCTAATATAGATTTTGCTACAGCATCAGATTGCGCAAATGCGCTTCCAATAGTAGTGGCAAAAAACATTATTAACATCAATATATTTAATCTCTTCATTTTAATCCTTTTTGTTCAAGTTAGACAAGAACTGTTCCAATGCATATTCATCAGGCATCAACACTTCTCTAGCTTTACTTCCCTCAAATGGCCCAACAATTCCAGCACCTTCCAATTGATCAATTATTCTACCTGCTCTATTGTAACCTAATTTTAGCTTTCGCTGGATTAAAGAAGTAGAACCTTGTTGGTGCATCACTATTAAACGGGCAGCATCCTCAAACATTGCATCACGATCATTTGGGTCAAAATCTTTGATGCTTCCGCCATCGCCATCATCACCTACATATTCTGGAAGTATGTAAGCTGATGAATAACCGCGTTGTTCTCCAATAAAATCGGTTACACGGTCAACTTCTGGTGTATCTACAAATGCACATTGTAAACGAATTAAATCACTTCCTGTTGATAAAAGCATATCTCCTTTTCCAATCAATTGATCGGCACCGCCGCTATCCAAAATTGTCCTTGAATCTATTTTAGAAGTAACTCTAAAAGCCAAACGAGCAGGAAAATTTGCTTTAATTGTACCTGTAATGATATTAACTGAAGGTCTTTGAGTAGCTAAAACCAAATGAATACCGATAGCTCTGGCCAATTGTGCCAATCTTGCGATAGGTGTTTCCACTTCCTTACCGGCGGTCATCATTAAATCTGCAAATTCATCTATCACCAAAACAATAAATGGCAAAAATTTATGGCCATTATTAGGATTAAGCTTTCGCTTGACAAACTTTTCGTTGTATTCTTTTAAATTTCTTACACCTGCATCTTTTAACAAATCATAACGTTGATCCATTTCAATACAAAGTGAATTAAGCGTATTGATTACTTTTTTTGTATCAGTGATAATCGCATCATCTTCACCGGGAAGCTTTGCTAAAAAGTGTCTCTCAATTTTTTTAAATAATGATAATTCTACTTTTTTTGGGTCTACTAAAACAAACTTTAATTGTGATGGATGTTTTTTATAAAGTAATGAGACCAATATCGTATTAATCCCAACTGATTTTCCTTGACCTGTTGCACCAGCAACTAACATATGCGGCATTTTAGCTAAATCGGCTATAAATACTTCGTTAGATATAGTTTTACCCAAAGCAATAGGCAAATCCATCGTGGTGTTTTGAAATTTCTCTGTCGCGATAATTGAACGCATAGAAACCATTTCTGGATGAGAATTAGGCACTTCAATCCCAATAGTTCCTTTACCTGGCATTGGTGCAATTATCCTAATCCCTAAGGCTGCCAAACTTAAAGCAATATCATCCTCTAAATTTTTGATTTTAGAAATCCTAACTCCTGCTGCCGGGATAATTTCATAAAGCGTAACAGTTGGACCTATAGTCGCTTTAATTTTATCAATTTCTATATTATAATTATTTAAAGTCTCAACAATCTTATTTTTATTGTTTTCTAATTCTGAAGTATCGACAGCTATTTTCCCAGAACCATATTGCTCTAATAATTCTAGTGTTGGATTTTTGTAAGATGCTAAATCCAAAGTTGGGTCAAACGCTCCAAATTGCTCTACTAATTCTGCTGCTTTAGCATCCTCCTGTGTCCTTTCAATAGTCAAAGATAAATCTTCCTGATCTTCAACTTTTGGACTTGGTTTGCTGATTTTATTAACAACCTCATCAAAATCGTCATTTACCTCACTGATAAACTCTTCCTTTTCTAATGTGTTTTCTACTTCAAAAGAGTTATCCATTGTCTGCACAATTGGGATTACTTTTGGATTTGATTGATTATTCCTAATAGGAAAATCGACGTGTTTTGGAATGTAATCCTCATCATTTAACTGTTCTTCATCCTCTTCTTCTTCCTCAATTAAAACATCATCAGCTATAAAACTTTCCTTTAAAGGTTTTGGTTTCCTTTCCGGGATTTTAAAATCTAAATTATAAGCAATAATTAAACAGGTTAATCCTGCAAAAACCAATAAAGCACCAACCCCAGTAGAGCCAATTTGTGCCTGCAATAAAAGGTTAGAAAAATAACCAAATTCACCTTCTATATAATGCGGATAATCGCCAATGAAAGAATGAAAAAATGCTAAAGTAATAGAAGTGAATATCAGCACAAAAAAACTGTAAGCTAATGTTTTGTGGATTGATAATAGTTTTACTTTAAACAATAACCTGTAACCAATAACAACAAAAACAAAAACAAATATAAAAGAGGCTAATCCAAACCATTCGTACATAAATTGATGGGAAAGCAAAGCTCCCAATTTGCCTGTCCAGTTTTGGATATTTGGATTTATTGCACCGTTAGACTTTAATTCGGCAACGGTCTTAAAAAGATTACTCCAACCACCATTGGCATCTACAACATAGCTTTGATCATCTTGCCAGGTAAAAAGATAAGAAGTAAACGATACCAAAAAATAGAGAGAAAGCAACAATAAAAATAGCCCAACAATTTTAATTGCTCTATCATTATTAAAGTTGAATTTTGGCAATCCTTCTCTAGATTCACTTGATATTTTCTTTTTGTAAGGTTGTTGTTGTCCTTCTAGAACTTCTTCCCTTATTGTGTTTTTTTTAAACTGGTTTCCTCTTACAGGCATTCGTTAACTATTTACTCAACAAATATAATTTAATGATTTAGATGGTGGTATAGATTGAACAGATTTTTCTTGATTTCCCAGATTAAGAGATTGCAAAGATTTAGGCATTGAGAACTTTGTAATTCCATTTGTGAGCTTTGTGTTTAATTGCTTATAAAAATCCAACCTCCAAAAATCTTCGTAAATTATATTATAATTCATTTAGGAATTTTTTCCATGATGTTTTAGGTTTTGATGGTTAAACCCTAGTTAATTAATTTAGCTAGGGTTTTTTAATGTATAGATTTAATTAGCCATATATTGATCAAATACTTATAATTGCGATTATTATTTTAATTTAGAATAATGCTTCACAACGATTTAGAAGAATTAATTATTAAGAATGATGAGAACGCCCTTAGAGATTTCTTAAATAAGGATGCTTCTTTACTAAAACAGGTCACATCTCATGATGTTTCCCCATTAATGCTTTCCTGTTATTTTCATAAAGCAAATTCTACAAAAGTTATATTAGAGTTTATTAAGGATTTAAATCTTTTTGAGGCTGCGGCTTCGGGTAAATTTGATGAAGTTGCCCATTTAATATTTGTTGCACCAGAAAAAATAAATGATTACTCTCCAGATGGTTTCACAGCTTTAGGATTGGCATGTTATTTTCAAAACGAAGAAGTTGCCAGATATTTAGTTTTAAAAGGGGCAGATGTAAATTTACCATCCAATAATGGTTTTAATGTGTTTCCACTACACTCTGCCGTTGCGGCCGATAATGTAAATATTTCTAAAATGCTGATTGAAAACCACTCATTGATTAATATTGCGCAACAATCTGGTGTTACACCTTTACATTCAGCCGCACAAAATGGGAATGTAGCACTAATAATTTTGTTATTGGAAAAAGGAGCTAAAGTTGATGTAAGAATGGAAGGCGGAAAGTTACCAGCCGATTTAGCAAGCGAAAAAGGCTATTTAGAAATAGCTGAAATTTTGAGCGCTTAAATTTCCTTAAATTGAAACCTGATTTTTTTGACGTAATTTCTGATGTCTAAAAAAAAAGCCGCAAAAAAATAAAAAATTAGAGGAAAACCAACTGCTAAAAAAGAAGTGTAGATAAAAAACAGCCTGATTTTAGTTTGAGATATTTCAAATTTTTCTCCCAAATAAGTACAAACCCCAAAAGAGTACCTTTCAAAAAATATTAAAATACGGTCTAACATAATTTATGCGCTAAGTATTTTTAATCCAATTCCACAATTTAAACATTTTTTTTGATCACAATAGTTTTTTTTCAAATGAATTACCGCTTGGCTATCAAAACTGTTCTGTACAAAAAGTCCACGTTCTTTAAATCCTTTAGTGATGATATTACTTTCTGCTTTAACATTTTCTAAAATCTCTAAGGAGCTATCAATAAATTGTTTATTACCAATTTGCTTGCCATAAAAAAATAAAAGTGGAGCTATTGCATTTATTAAAATGATTTGAATACTAGATTTTCCAAGATTTACTGATTTTTCCTCCACTTCTTTATCAAACATAAAATGCTTTTCCCAATAATTATTGATCACCAAATCCTCAAATAACTTTACATAATCTGATTGATTTTTTATCTCAATAATCTTAGAAAATAAATGAAACGATTTTATCACTAATGCTGCAAATTGAGAAAGTCTGATAGTTGGAAAATTATCTGGTCGCGTTTTAGAAAATTTCCAAAGACTTGCATCTAAACTAATCAATTGATATTTATTTTTTAAAAACTCAAATTCAGTTTTCAATTGATTTGGATAAACATCTTCAAACTTTCTATCCAACAATCCAGAAATTCCAAAAATTAAAGCTTCAATCTGTAAAGGATTGTTTTTATGTTTTGCTAATATATTTTGTGGTAACTGCTTGGCTAAAATCTCAAAAGGTAAATTATTAACCTTAAAACCAAAGCTTTTGGCTAAGGTGATATAAAAAGTATCTTCCCAATTCCCTTTGTTTAGTTGATAAATTTCATTGATGATGTTAGCCTTATCTTCCAAACGCTCCATCATCATCCTATCTAAAGTTTGTTGCTTGATAAAACTATCAACATTTGGCAACTGGTTTTCGCAAGGAATCCAATAATTATTTTGTCTTAGCTGATCGTAATTTTCAATAATTCTTTTATCAATGATATTCTTTAATTCTAGAACTGGAATAACAGTTTCGTCAGTTCTTTTAATATCAATATCATTTTCCCAAACTACATGAAGAATCACGTTATCATAGGCTCTATCAATATTATGATGATGTTTTAACCAATCAGAAGATTTTAGATGGATTTCTACATTCCCAGCCCAAATGGTTTCTCCTATCTTAATTTTTGATTGATGGAAATCTGGACCAGCATCCAAATTATGAATTCCTGTAGCTAGAATTTGCAAAGTTTCTCCATCAGTTGTTCTCAATCCCAAAGGATTGAACATTTTATATTTCCAAATAAAATGTAGAATAGCTTCTGATGATGGAATGAGCATGGTTAAATTTAAAATAAAAAATCAAAACTATATGAATATCAGAATTTTATAGTTTAAATCAATACCCTAAAAATACCTTGGATTCAATATTGTTCTACTATTTTCCTTAGCGAAGTTATACCTCAACATAATTTCATGACTACCAGAATTATATTTGATTAATCCTGTAGTACTAGCATCATAAGCATAACCCAATCTGATGTTTTTGTTTATCTGTATTTCTGTAAGAAAAGAAATATCAGCTTCGGTACGGTAAGAAACACCTACAGAGAATAAATCGTAAAGCCAAACATTTGCATTAATGTCTGCCTCTAAAGGAGCTCCCCTAACCCCTTTTAATAATAAATTTGGTTTTAATTTTATGTTTTCACTCAAATCAAAAACATAACCAGCAGTAAAAAATAAATGAATGTATTGTCTTGCAATAAATTTATCACCTGCCAGTTTTTGTCCAGTATTTAAAGAGTTATTTAATAAATGTGGTGCAGATAAACCGGCATAAAATTTATCGGTATTAAAATAAATTCCTGCTCCAAAATTTGGGAGAAACTTAGTTACATTATCGGAATAGGCCGCATCAGGCAAACCATCGCTACCTAAATCTACTCCTGCATAGTTAGCACAAAAACGACTAACGCCACCTTGAATGCCAAAAGCTAAAGTAGAGTTTTCCATCATTAACCTGTAGGCGTAGGTACCATAAATTCCTGTAGTTTGTGTAATCCCAATTTTATCATTAAAAGCTTGTAAACCTAAACCCACTTTACTATCGCCAATTGGACCATCAATAGAAATAGTTTGAGTTTGTGGGGCGCCATCAATACCAACCCATTGCTTTCTAGCCAAGGCAGTTGCACTAATTAGATCTCGGCTACCCGCATAAGCTGGATTGATAGCCAAAGTATTAAACATATATTGCGTATACATGGCATCTTGCTGGGCAAAAATGTTTTGTCCAAATGCGAGAAACATCAACACAAAAAAAAGCTTTTTTATAGTTCTTAACTTCATTATCTCTTTATGGTTAAGTACTTTACATATTTATCTTTCCTATCCACTATCACCACGTAATAATAAGTACCGTCTGGCAAATCCTGTCCAATAATTACTCCTTTGTTAGCAATTCCGGTCCAATCATTTTTATAATCTTCATTTTTATAAACCACATTTCCCCAACGGTTGTAAACCTCTAAACTCACCAATTTACCTGCTGTATTTTCTATTACAAATTTATCATGTACCCCATCATTATTAGGAGAAAACCCTGCAGGAAATTTCGAGTCTGAACCTATTAAGGTAATGGGAGTTGGTTCATTTTCTGATGGATTATTATCATTATTTGGATCAGGATTTATTCCATTTGTAGATTCATCTTCGGCATTTCCTCCCAAACTATTTGCTAAACCAGTTGCAATATTATAAAAAACGGAATCGGCAGGCTGTGTAATGATTACGTTTACAGTAAAAGATATAGATTCTGTTTGACTTGGAATTAATGTGCTACCGGGAGATAAAAGCTGCACATCAAATTTTCCATTATAAAACGGATTCGCTTTTAAAGTTCCTGTAGCATTGACAGTTCCTACAATATTAAAGACCACAGAACCGACGAAAGTCTTTGTTAGATCATCTTGAATACCAATATCATTTAATGGCGTATTACCGTGATTTTTAACGTTTAAAGTATAAGTAACATCAAAAGAACCATTTATTTGCTTTTTGGACAAAGCTGCCAGTTTAGAAATTCCAAGTTTTGATAATGGATTAACAGTAATTAAAACTTTTGCTGTAGAATTTATACTGGGATTATCTTTATCTTCAATCGTATAATTGATGGTGTAAATTCCAGCTAATATGCCTTGCAAAATAGTTACTTTTCCCGTAGCTGCATCAACTAAAATATTTGGATTATTAGGGTTGATATTTACTATGTTAACCCTCGATAAATTGGTTGCCTGATCATTCAAAAAATCATTGGCTAGGATGTTATCAATTGCAATTGTTGTTGTTAAAACATTTACTGTTGCAGCGTCATCAACTGCTAAAATCGATCTTGGCTTAACAGTAATTATTATCTTGGCTTGCGCCGAGTTGGACGGATTTATTTTATCTGTAATCTGATAATTGATAACATAAATTCCAGCTGGAGTATTTGCTAATACATTTACTTTTCCTGTTAATACATCAATAATGATATTTGGGTTTACTGTAATCTGGGAAATATTAACATTTGCTAAAGTTGCAGTTACTCCATTAAAACTATCGTTAATCAATATATTAGCAATTGCTTGTCCTCCTAAAAATCCGTTTATTGTAGCTGCATCGTCTGTGACTAAAATTGTTGGAGCAGTAACAGTAATGGTTATTTTGGCTTGCGCCGAGTTGGACGGATTTATTTTATCTGTAATTTGATATTTGATGACATAAATTCCAGCTGGAGTATTTGGTAAAATATTTACTTTTCCTGTTGCTACATCAATATTGATGTTTTGGTTTACCGTAATCTGGGAGATTTTAACATTTGCTAAAGTTGCAGTTACTCCATTAAAACTATCGTTTACCAAAATATTAGCAATTGCTTCTCCTCCTAAAAATCCGTTTATTGAAGCTGCATCGTCTGTGGCTAAAATTGTTGGAGCAGTAACAGTAATGGTTATTTTTGCTTGCGCCGAATTGGACGGATTTAATTTATCAGTAATCTGATAATTGATAATATAAATTCCAGCTGGAGTATTTGGTAAAATATTTACTTTTCCTGTCGCTGCATCAATACTGATTTTTGGATTTACTGTAATTTGGGAGATTTTAACATCTGTTAAAGTTGCAGTTACTCCATTAAAACTATCGTTTACCAAAATATTAGCAATTGCTTCTCCTCCTAAAAATCCGTTTATTGAAGCTGCATCATCTGTCGCTAGAATTGCTGGAGCAGTAACAGTAATGGTTATTTTGGCTTGCGCCGAGTTAGACGGATTAATTTTATCAGTAATCTGATAATTGATGACATAAATTCCAGCTGGAGTATTCGGTAAAATATTTACTTTTCCGGTCGCTACATCAATATTGATATTTGGATTTACAGTAATCTGGGAAATATTGACATTTGCTAAAGTCGCAGTTACTCCATTAAAACTATCGTTAATCAAAATATTATTAATTACAATACCCCCAGATAATCCATTGATTGCTCCGGAATCATCCAAAGCAGAAATACTTGGTGCGTTTACCGTAACCAAGACATTTGCATTAGAAAAATCATTTGAATTAAGTTTATCCGCAAGTCTATAAATTATTGTATAAGTTCCTGCTAGTGTGTTTGGAGCAACACTTACCTGACCTGTAGTTGGGTTTAAAGTAATGTTAGAGTTTGTCGTTGAAATTTGACTTAAACTAACATCATTAAATAAGGCTGGAGCATTTTTAAATTTATCGTTTACAACAACGTTATTAACCACGACGCCTCCGTTAAATCCATTGACGCTTCCTGCATCGTCAACTGCAATTGGAGAGTTTGAAAAAATTTTTATTCTTACTGTAGCTTCTGATGAAGAATTTGAAGTTGTTTTATCTGTAATTTGATATTTTAGGATATAATCGCCGAAAGGTAAACCCGCAGCAACATTAACAATACCTGTATTAACATCTAAACTAATACCAGCATTATCAGAAGAAATTTGTGTTAAATCAATATTTGATAAATTTGCAGGTGCTCCGTTTAATAAATCGTTGATCATTACATTTTGTATTACTACACCACCGGCATTATTAATTTGTCCAGCATCATCAACGGCCAGTATCACTGAAGCATCATTATTGACTTCGATAATTATATCTGCTGAAGCAGTATTTCCTGTGTTTAATCTTTCTTCTATCTGATAGGTAACTGTGTAAAAACCTTCTGGCGTATTTGGTGCTACCGTAACATTCCCTGTACTTGAATCTAAAACTACATTAGGTTGATTTGTAAATAATTGAGATATTTTCACTTCAGAAATTAGAGGTGCTTTACCATTCAATTTATCGTTAGCTAAAACATTAAAAACAGCTAAACCACCTGATGCATTTACAGTTCCTTTATCTTCATTTGCTTCAATAATAGAGGGTGTAACATTAACCGTAACGGTTACCGTAGTTGTGGAAACATCATTTAGATTAAGTTTATCTGAAATACTATAAGTTAGGGTATATATTCCTTGTGGTGTACCTGCAGCAACATTTATAGCCCCATTATTGAGATTTAAATGTATTCCAGGATTATCGGTGTTTATTTCCAACAAATTAACATCAGAAATTTGTGGAACTGCACCTTTAAAAAAATCATTAGCTAGAACATTTTGTAACGCAATTCCTCCTAATCCTCCATCAACATTACCATTATCTGGATTAGCCAAAATGTTAACATTTCCTTCTGTAACTGTAATAATAACATCGGCATAAGAAGTGCTTTCTGGTTTTAGCTTATCTTCTATATTGTAAGCTAAAGTATAAACTCCATTTGCAGTCCCTGGCGCAACTATAACTTGTCCTGTATTAACATCTAAGCTAATTCCAATATTATTAGTGAAAATTTGAGTTAATATAACTTCTGATAATACGGGGATATGCCCTTCTAAATCATCATTAGCAAGAATATTATTTACTGCAATGCCTCCGGATATTCCATAAACAGAACCAGCATCTTCTTTTGCAATGAGTTGTGATAGTCCACCATTAATTTCAACAATTACATCTGCAAATGAAGAAAAGGCATTATTTGTTTTATCTTCAATTACGTAAGTTATAGTATAAAATCCATTTTTTGTGCCGGGATTTACTATTATTTGTCCTGTATTATAGTTTAAATTAATTGCCGAATTATTAGAAAAAACCTGATAAAGATTGACTTGATTAATTAGAGGAGGAGCTCCACCAAAATCATCATTTGCGAGAACGTTTTCCAATGCAATCCCTCCAGTTGTGCCGTTTGCTGTACAATTATCCTCGTTTGCTTTTATTAAATTTGGGCCACCTGTAACTGTAATAATTACATCAGCCGCTCCTTTATTTGCAGGATTTGAATTTTCAGAAACCTGATAAGTTAAGGTGTAAAATCCATTCGGAGTTCCCGCTGCAACACTTACTGATCCTGTGTTTAAATCTAAATCAATACCAGGGCTATTAGAAAAAAGTTTGGTTAAACTTACATCTACAATATTTATTACAGAGCCGTTTAACAAGTCATTTTGCAAAACATTTTGAACAGTTATTCCTCCAGTTATACTATTTGCACTACCAAAATCATCATTTAAGTCTAATGAGCCAGTCCCAGAAACATTAACGGTAACATAGGTTATCGCAGAAATAGAAACATCATTTTTATCTGTAATCTTGTAGTTTAGAATGTATGGTCCGCCAGGAGTATTTGGGGCGACAATAACCTTCCCAGAAGAAACATCTAAAGTAATATTTGGATTTGAGCTAGAAACAAACTCTAAATTAACGTTTGCCAAAGTTGCTGCTTGTCCTGCAACTTTATCATTTGCTAAAACATTCGCTACGGCTATTCCCCCAGTAATTTCTGGAACTTGACCAGCATCATGTGTAGCCAATATTGGAGCATCTATATTCCCTTGATTATTTGTACTAATACTTATATTGATATTTGCAGTACTAGAAAGCAAAGGATTATTTTTATCTGATATTTTATAAACTAAATTATAATTACCACTTGGTAATGAATTATTAACTGTTACTTTCCCTGTTCCAGTCTCAATATTAATTTCTGGATTACTTGTAGAAACCTGAACGATATTGACTTTAGAAATATCTGCTGAGGTACCATTAATAAAATCATTCACTAAAATATTATTGATAACTGCACCACTAAAATTTGCATTAACATAGGCGTAGTCATCAATAGCCCTAATTACTCCAATAGAAATTTTAGCGAAATTATCGTTTAGATTTGGGTCTGGTTCGTCTGCTTTTATTGCAGCTGTGTTGGCATAATTGCCAAATGGATTTACTTTAGCAACAATTGTAATTGTTGCTGTAGCATTAACGGGAAAATTTCCTAAAGTCCAAATTGGATTGTTAAAACTACCTTGATTAGGATTTGCGCTAACAAAAGTAAAACCGGAAGGCAAAACATCTGTAATTCTAACGTTTGATGCATTAGAAAATCCATTGTTTTTAACATTAATTGTAAAACTTACATTGTCTCCAACTTGTGCAATTGCTGTATTTGAACTTAAACTTAAAAATAAATCTGATTGGTTATTTTGTGCTTTTGAAATAAAAGAATTAAAAACTAAGAAATTAATAATTATTGCCGTTTTTAAGAAAGTAATTAAAACTAAACGTTTTACTGAGGGCATATAATTAATAGATCTGGAGGATTGTTTGTTTACGCATATACTGTTTTAAAAGTTTTTCTTAAAATCAACTTTTAGTTACTGAAATTTATTTGAGTAAAAATATATAAAGGTTAAAATGTGGAGTTTTAAAATTATGAACATATTATATTATAATGTTGATAACCAAAAAATTATACTCAAAAAAAAAGGAATCCAAATTTGGATTCCTTTTTTTGTTTTCCTAAAACAGAATATTATTTATTTTACTGCATCAACTATTGCTTTAAAAGCATCTGGATGATTCATTGCTAAATCTGCAAGAACCTTACGGTTTAAGCCGATATTTTTAACAGCAACTTTTCCAATAAATTGAGAGTAAGACATTCCATGCTCACGAGCAGCAGCGTTAATACGCTGAATCCACAAACCTCTGAATTCTCTTTTCTTAACTTTTCTATCTCTAAAGGCGTATTGTAAACCTTTTTCAACAGTATTTTTAGCAATGGTAAAAACCTTGCTTCTTGATCCCCAATAGCCTTTGGCCATATTTAGGACTTTCTTTCTTCTTCTTCTTGACGCTACTGCGTTAACCGAACGTGGCATAATTTAATTGTTTTTGGTAAGAGGTGAATCCGCTAGCGGAATGCTTAAACCCAATCCCTGGTTAATAATTATTTACTTTCCGATGCAAAGCATACGTTGAACATTTCCTAAATCACCATCAGATACATAGCTGGTTTTAGTTAAGTTACGTTTTTGCTTTGTCGATTTTTTTGTTAAGATGTGGCTTTTATACGCACCTTTTTTCTTGATTTTACCTGTTCCAGTAAGCGAAAAACGCTTTTTTGCACTGGAATTGGTTTTCATTTTTGGCATAATAATGCTTTTTGTTTTAACCTGTTTATATTAATTCTTTCCTGCTTTAGGCGCAACTGTTAAGAACATTCTTTTACCTTCTAATTTAGGTAATAGTTCTACTTTTCCTACGTCTTCTAAGGCTTGTGCAAATTTTAATAATAAAATTTCACCTTGCTCTTTATAAACGATAGCTCTACCTTTAAAGTGAACATAAGCTCTTACTTTCTCTCCATTCTCTAAAAATGAAACGGCATGTTTTAATTTGAATTGAAAATCGTGATCACTAGTATTAGGACCAAATCTAATTTCCTTAATTACGGTTTGTTTAGCGTTTGACTTAATTTCCTTAAGTTTTTTCTTTTGCTCGTAAACAAACTTGTTGTAATCAACAATTTTACAAACTGGTGGAACGGCGTTTGGAGAAATCTCAACCAAGTCAAGATCTAGCTCTTCTGCCATTGCCAACGCTTTTTCAATAGGGTAAATTCCCTGCTCTATATCCTCGCCTACTACCCTTACTTCTCTAGCTCTAATACGTTTATTGATATTATGAGCTGGTTCTGTGGTTCTTCTGCTTCTATTCGGATTCAATTTTGGTCTGATAATCGGCCTCCCTTTTAGTTAATTAAAATTTCTTTTTGAAGATGATTGCTGAACTCTTCTATACTCATCACTCCTATATCACCTTCGCCATGCTTTCTTACAGAAACCGTACCATCCTGCATCTCTTTCTCCCCTATAATAAGCATAAAAGGAATTTTCTTGACCTCGGCGTCTCTAATTTTTCGACCAATCTTCTCGTCGCGGAAGTCAATCAAGCCGCGAATATCGGAATTATTTAATGAATCCAAAACATTTTTACCATATTCTTCATATTTTTCTGAGATTGGTAGAACGATAAATTGCTCTGGCGTAAGCCATAATGGAAAGTTTCCTGCACAATGCTCAATTAAAACCGCAACAAATCGTTCTAAAGATCCAAATGGTGCCCTATGAATCATTACAGGACGATGTTTTTGGTTATCGCTACCAGTATATTCCAGCTCAAATCTTTCAGGCAAATTATAATCTACCTGAATTGTTCCCAACTGCCATTTTCTTCCTAAAGCATCACGAACCATAAAATCTAGTTTTGGTCCATAGAAAGCCGCTTCACCTAACTCTACAACTGTACTTAAACCTTTTTCTTCAGCGGCTTCAATGATGGCAGCCTCAGCTAATTCCCAATTTTCATCAGAGCCAATATATTTGGTTTTGTTTTGAGGATCTCGTAAAGAAACTTGTGCAGTATAATTTTCAAAACCTAAAGCTTTAAAAACATAAAGTACTAAATCTATCACTTTTTTGAATTCCTCTTTTACTTGATCTGGACGACAAAATAAGTGAGCATCGTCTTGAGTAAATCCTCTTACACGAGTTAAACCATGTAATTCTCCGCTTTGTTCGTATCTATAAACTGTCCCAAACTCTGCCAAACGGATTGGTAAATCTTTGTAAGAACGAGGTTTAAATTTATATATCTCACAATGGTGAGGGCAGTTCATCGGTTTTAGAAAAAACTCTTCTCCTTCCTGCGGAGTTTTTATCGGTTGAAATGCATCAGCTCCATATTTCTCATAATGGCCAGAAGTTACATACAAATTTTTGTGCCCAATATGCGGTGTAATTACTTGTTCATAACCGGCTTTTTGTTGTGCTTTTTGTAAAAATCCGACTAATCTTTCTCTTAAAGCAGTTCCTTTAGGTAACCACATTGGTAAACCCATTCCTACCTTTTCAGAAAAAGTAAAAAGTTCTAATTCTTTACCTAATTTTCTGTGATCACGTTTTTTAGCCTCTTCAATCATATGAAGATACTCAGTCAGTTCACTTTGTTTAGGGAAAGTAACTCCGTAAATCCGAGTTAGTTGTTTTCTACTTTCATCGCCACGCCAATATGCTCCTGCAACATTCATCAGTTTTACTGCCTTGATGAAACCTGTATTTGGTATATGTGGACCACGGCATAAATCTGTAAAGTTACCTTGAGTATAAAAAGTGATTTTACCATCTTCTAAATCTTTGATCAAATCAAGCTTGTATTCATCTCCTTTTTCTTCAAAGTATTTTGTAGCATCAGCTTTAGAAACAGCTGTTTTAACATATTCGGATTTTGTACGAGCAAGTTCTAAAAATTTATCCTCGATCTTTTTAAAATCATCAGAAGAAAATTCTCTGTCGCCAAAATCAACATCGTAATAAAAACCAGTTTCAATAGCTGGCCCAATTCCAAATTTTGTGCCTGGGTAAAGAGATTCTAAAGCTTCGGCTAGTAAATGAGCAGAAGAATGCCAAAAAGTTGATTTACCGTTGGTATCATTCCAGGTTAATAATTTAACCGATGAATCTTCTTCAATAGATTGAGAAGAATCTACTACTTTACCGTTTACTTCGGCAGCTAAAACGTTACGGGCTAAGCCTTCTGAGATAGAGAGCGCAATTTGATGCGCATTGGTTCCTTTGTCATAATCCCTAACAGAACCGTCGGGAAGTGTAATTTTAATCATCTACGATATGATTTATAAGTTGTAAAAATTTATTAATTCACACCCATACAAATGAGTGTTTTTTGTGAGGTGCAAAAATACGAGAAATTTTAGAATGTTGAGTGGAGTTTGAGAAGGATTTCTTTAGCAAGCGATATTCAATTTTAAAGTAGGCTAAAACCTACCCAAGCCATAAATATACTTTCAACAATTAGAAATGCCTTTTTAAGTAATGTATTGTTTGACGTTGCTATATTATATATTATTAGAGAAACTAAACCGATGGTTATAATAAAAACTAGAAATACTATATGGTAAGGATCATTAAAAAAAGGCCAAAATTTCACAAAACTATTTTGCTTTTCTTCATAAACTAAATTCAGGTTACTTGCATAAATAGATGATATCAGAAAATAAAATTGAATTAAAATACCAGATAAAAATAAGTATGGCTCTAATTTTCTCATGCTTAAATGTTTGAATTAAAAATCGTCATTTCAGAATATCAATTAAATTTCAATTCTAGAATTAGTTTTTTGAAAAGTTAAGTCAATCGATATCAGATAAATTTCGTTTTAAAGTTATAAAACTTAAACATTGCCCCATCCTGTAGCCAAAACATCAGCTAAATGCATCGTTTTAATTGGGAGGTTTTTTTGAACGATGTAAGCCTGTAATTGTAATAAACAAGAAGCATCAGTAGAGATGATATATTCGGCACCAACATCTAAAGCGTTCATTACTTTTTGCTCTGCCATAGCACTAGAAATACCGCTAAATTTTACCGCAAAAGTGCCTCCAAAACCACAGCAAACTTCTTGGTCCTTCATAGGTACAATCTCTAAACCTAAAACTTTTTCTAAAAGTAACCTTGGTTCTTCTTTAATTTTACATTCTCTTAAAGCAGCACAAGAATCGTGATAAACAGCTTTTCCTAATAACTCAGCACCAAAATAATCTTTCTTAGCTACGTTAATTAAAAATTCGGAAAGCTCATGAATATTACCTTGAATGCTTTTGCATTTGTTATGAATAGCGGTATTAAAAAATAAATCGTTGTAGCCATTTTTAACCATCCCGGTACAAGAGGCTGATGGAGAAACGATATAATTTTGTTCAGAAAAATCATTCAGAAATTTAGTTCCAACTTCTTTTGCTTCATCCCAAAAACCGGCGTTGTATGCAGGCTGACCGCAACAAGTTTGTTCTGGATTATAAATCACTTTACAACCCGCTTTTTCTAAAACCTTTACTGTATTTGCAGCGGTTGTTGGATAAAGTTGGTCGACAAAACAAGGAATAAAAAGCTCTACATTCATTTAATTGTGTTTCTGCTGAGATAAGTTTCAAAAATAGAAATTTGATTTGCAAATAGGGACTAATATTGAAAAGGCTTTGTTAATATTTGTTACTCATCTTAAAATCCTATATTTAACAGTCTATGATTAAAATATTCCTTATTTCCTTTGTTTACCTTTTTTCCAATTGTACAGGAAACAAGAGTAAAAAAATAGAATTGAAAACAATTAATGATTCTATTGCTATTCAATCTCAAATTGATTCAAAAGAAACCATCTCACAAAAAGATACAATCTCTAAACCCCTTCCAAACCAAATTATTGATTATGCTAAAACTTTAATAGGTGTTCCTTATAAATATGGCTCTACAGATATTAATGTAGGTTTAGATTGTTCGGGTTTTATCACATCTGTTTATAATCATTTTAATATTAAGGTGCCAAGAAGCTCTGTAGATTTTACTAATTACGGTAAAAAAATAGAATGGAATAATGTTAAACCAGGTGATTTGATTTTATTTACCGGTACGGATAGCACCATAAGAAATGTTGGACACATGGGCATCATTATTTCCAAAAATAATGAAATAGAATTCATCCATTCTACTTCTGGAAAAGATTATGGTGTAACTACAACGCCTTTAAATAAATATTATCAAGGTAGATTTGTTAAGGTGATCAGGATTTTATGAAACAGACCTTATGTTAACATTAAAATGCTACTTTGCCTAAAAACATACCATGGAAATAAATATCCTAATTATTTTACTAGTTGTCTTTATCTTAATTATCCTTTTATTTTTTTACTTAAAGAAAAATGCAAAGGATAAAAAATCTTTTGCCGAAAACCTTAACCAACAAAATACCGAAATAGATTTACAGAAGAACAAAGAAGAACAACCTTAATTGTATCACAAACTTTGTATTAAAAACAAGTTTTTGACCCAAAGTTTAAATCTTCATAAACTTCAGGAACATTTGTCTAATTTGGTAAATCAAAAATCTGTATCATGACATCTAGTTTTTCATCTAAAAAACGGATCCTTACTGCATCATTAATCGCATTAGGTATCATCGTTATTGCTGTTATTGTTTATTTCAGTTTAAATAAACAGCAGAATGATGAAAATAATCCAGCTTATGCTAAATATATTGAGGCATATACTTCTGGTACTATTTCTAAAAAAGCAAGTATTAGGATTCAATTAGCTGGGGAAGTTAAAGGTTTACATGCTATTAACGAGGCATTGAAGGATGATATTTTAGACTTTAGCCCCAGCATTAATGGTTCTGCCGTTTGGACAGATGAAAGAACTATCAGTTTTACTCCCAAAGAAGATTTAGAACCTGGAAAAAATTATAACGTTACTTTAAATCTTAAAAAATTAACAGAAGTTCCATTAGAATTGGCTGAATTTAATTTCAGTTTTCAAGTCATCAAACCATCGTTTAAAGTAGAATTTAACGGTTTAAAATCGATAAATAGTTCCTCTTTAGATTATCTTAAGCTTACCGGAAATGTTTACACTTCTGATGAAGAAATTCCTAAAGAAATAGAAAAACTATTACATGCAACTTATAGTGATAAATCGACAAAAATAAAATGGATACATAATCCTACAACACAGGTTTCTAGCTTTACCATTGATAGTTTAAAAATGAGTAAAACCGACCAGAATTTAGATTTAACCTGGGACGGTGATGCTATAAATGCCGATGTAAAAGGAAACAAAAAGTTTGAACTTCCGGCAAATGGAGTGTTTAAAGTTTTAGATGTGAAAGCAATGCAAGAACCAGAACAATATGTTTTAGTTCAGTTTTCTAATCCCGTGATGGTTGCCCAAGATTTGGCTGGTTTAATAAGTATTAGTAATATTTCTGAAACTAGTTTTACAATTGAAGGTAGTGAAGTTAAAGTTTATGGTTCTGAAAAGTTTTTAGGCAATTATGCGGTAAACGTAAATCAAGGAATAGAAAATATCATTGGTAAGAAGCTTCAAAAACCGGTTAATGCAAACGTCAATTTTGAGAATGTAGAGCCAAACATAACGATCCCAAGTAAAGGGACGATTATTCCTGATTCGGGGAAACTAACTTATCCTTTTGATGCTATTAATTTAAAAGCGGTTGATGTAAGCATCATTAAAATTTATGAAAATAACATTCCACAATTTTTACAAAATAATGAGCGAAATGGTGAAAATGATTTGCGAAGAGTAGGAAAACCAGTTGTTGAAAAAACCATCCGTTTAGATGATGATAAATCCATCGATCTAAAAAAGAAAAATCGTTTTGCTTTAGATATTGATCGGTTGATTAAGACAGAACCCGGAGCGATGTATCGCATAACTATTGGTTTTAGAAAAGAATATTCGCTTTATGGTTGCGATGGAAATATCAAAAGTGAAAATAGTAATGAGGACGATGGTTACGAAGAAGATTATTACGGTAGTGAAAATATAGACGAGGATGATAGTTTTTGGCAGCGCTATAATTCTTATTATCCACAAGGTTATAATTGGGATGAAAAAGACAATCCTTGTACGCCTTCCTATTATAATAAAGAAAGATGGGTTTCAAGAAATATCATTGCTTCTAACATTGGTTTGATCACTAAAAGAGGAAATGATAATTCTGTAATGGTTTTTGCAACCGATATTTTAACAACTGACCCAATGGGCGGTGTAGAAATTAAAATATTAGATTATCAAAATCAAATCATTCAAACGGCAACCACAGATGGTGATGGAATTGCCAAATTTGATACCAAACGAAAACCTTTTTTATTGCTTGCAAAAAAAGGTAACGACAGAAATTTTCTAAAATTAGACGATGGTTCTTCCCTCCCACTTAGCCGTTTTAATGTAAGTGGTGATGTTGTACAAAATGGTATTAAAGGTTTTATTTATGGAGAGCGTGGCGTTTGGCGACCAGGTGATTCCGTTTATGTCAGCTTTATTTTAGAGGATAAATTAAAAGCTTTACCTCAGGATTTACCAGTAATTTTTGAGCTATATAACCCTCAAAATCAACTCAATAAAAAACTAATTTCCTCAAAAGGCATCAATGGCTTTTACAGTTTCCATTTTAAAACCGAAAATGGTGCACCAACTGGTAATTGGTTGGCAAAAGTTAAAGTTGGCGGTGCCACATTTACGAAATCTATTAAGATTGAGACCATTATGCCTAACCGTTTAAAAATCAATTTAGATTTTAACGGTGCAAAAGAATTAGGAAAAGGCAGAGATAACAGAGGTACTTTAACCTCCAAATGGTTATTTGGTGCAACTGCAAAAAACCTAAAAGCAAAGGTAGATGCTACTTTGTCTCCATCAACAACTACATTCAAAAATTTAGAGAATTATACTTTTGATGACCCTACAACTGCTTTCCAAACCGAAAGCAAAACTGTTTTTGAAGGCAATTTAGATGAAAACGGACAAGCAACAATAGATGCAAATTTAAGTGCAACAGAAAGTGCACCCGGTGTTTTGAAAGCCACATTTATGACCAAGGTTTTTGAACCTGGTGGGAATTTTAGCATCGATAATTTTTCTATGCCATATCATGTTTATGATACTTATGTTGGCATACAAACGCCAGAAGGACAAAAACTTTCAGGCTTGTTGGTAACCGGACAAGACCATTATATTGATATTGCAAACGTTGATAATAAAGGCAATTTGTTGCGAGGACAGCAAGCCGTACAAGTAGAATTATATAAAATTGAATGGCGTTGGTGGTGGGATGAGCAAGAAGGTGCGCTTTCTAATTTTACCCAAAATCGCTACAATCAATTACTAAAAAAGGAAACCGTACAATTAACAAACGGAAAAGGAAAATGGAAATTAAGGATTAATGAACCTGAATGGGGACGTTATTTAGTGAGGATAAAAGATTTAAGCAGCGGACATACTACCGGAAAAACGGTTTATATTGATTGGCCGGGATGGCAACAAAGGGAACAACAAAACAACCCAACAGATGCGGCGATGCTTTCTTTTACTGCAGATAAAGACAATTATAAAGTCGGCGAGAAAGTTAATTTGACCATACCAAGTAGCGCAAACGGAAGAGGATTAATAAGCATAGAAACAGGCAGTAAAGTTTTAAAAACCTTTTGGGTTAAAACTACTCAAGGGCAAACCAAATTCTCTTTTGAGGTAGAAAAGGAAATGGCACCTAATATTTTTGTGAATGTAACCATGCTACAACCTCATTCGCAAACCATTAATGACTTACCAATTAGAATGTACGGTGTTATTCCAATTTTAGTAGAAGATCCGCAAACCATTCTGAAACCATTTATTAATATGGCTTCTGTAATTAAACCAGAAGTAAATAACAATATCAGCGTAAGCGAAACCAATGGAAAAGCCATGACTTATACCATTGCGATTGTTGATGAGGGCTTGCTAGATTTGACACGTTTTAAAACCCCTGATCCGCACAGTAGTTTTTATGCTCGGGAAGCCTTAGGCGTTAAAACATGGGATTTATTTGATGATGTAATTGGAGCTTGGGGCGGCGATTTAGTTCGTATTTTAAGCATCGGTGGCGATGGAAATATCAATAGGAATGTTGATCCTGCAAAGGCAAATCGTTTTAAACCAATCATAAAATATATGGGTCCGTTTACTTTAAAAGCTGGACAAAAAGCAACTCATCAATTTAAATTACCGCAATATATTGGTGCTGTTAGGGCGATGGTTGTTGCTGGGCAAAATGGAGCTTATGGCTATGCAGAAAAAAGCGTTCAGGTAAAAAAACCTTTGATGATTTTGGCCACTTTACCACGAGTTGCAGGTCCGGGAGAAACTTTTAAACTCCCAATTACTGTTTTTGCGATGGATAAAAACATCAAAAATGTGAGTTTAGAGATCCAAACAAGCAGCTTACTTTCTTCCTCAAATAGCAAACAGGTAATTACTTTTTCAGAAATAGGCGAGAAAATGGCTTTCGCCGATATCAATGTAAAAGATGCAATCGGTATCGCAAAGGTTAAAATCATCGCCAAAAGCGGAAATGAAAAAGCAGAATATGATGTGGAAATGGACATCAGAAATCCAAATCCATTTATCACAAAAGTAGACGCTACTGAAATTAATGCAAAAAGCAGCTGGTCAGGTTCTTTTCAACCTATTGGGATTTATGGAACAAATACAGCTCAGCTAGAAATTTCTAGTATTCCGGCTATGAATTTGACTAAGCGCTTAAATTATTTAATTCAATATCCACATGGATGTGTTGAGCAAACTACTTCTGCTATTTTTCCACAGTTAGTTTTAAACCAACTGACAGAATTAGGAGGTTCGCAAAAAGCACAAGTTGAAAGAAATATTAAAGCTGGAATCAATAAATTGAGGACTTTTCAAACAGAAGATGGTGGTTTTTCCTATTGGCCAGGCTATAGAGAAGCCGATGAATGGGGAACAAATTATGCAGGACATTTCTTGTTAGAAGCACAGAAAAAAGGTTATCAAATGCCAGTTGGAATTTTAGATAACTGGAAACGTTACCAAAGTAGACAAGCCAATTCTTACACACCAAATAGTAGTAATTTTTATGGTGGAGATTTAACGCAAGCTTACAGATTATATCTTTTAGCACTGGCAAAATCGCCTGAGATTGGTGCGATGAATAGATTAAGAGAATTCCAATATCTTTCTGATGCCGCAAAATGGAGATTAGCTGCGGCTTATCATTTAATTGGGCAAACAGGAGTTGCATCTCAGATGATTAAAGGATTAAGTTTGGAAATCAAACCTTATCAACAAATGGGTTATACTTTTGGTTCTAATTTAAGGGATGAAGCCATGATTTTAGAAACCTTGACACAAATGGGCAGAAAAGCCCAAGCTTTAAGTTTGGTAAAATCTATCGCTGCTAAATTATCTCAGGAAAGTTGGTATAGCACTCAAACAACCGCTTATTCCTTAATTGCAATCGCAAAATATTGCGGAGTTAATAAAGATGGCTCTAAATTAAACTTTGCTTACGCGATAAATGGTGTAACAAAGTCCGTAAGTACAAATACTTATTTAGAGCGAATTCCGGTAGATTTTAAAAGCGGAAATGCAAATATCAAAATCCAAAATAAAGGGGATAACTTATTGTATGTAAGAGTGATAAGAGAAGGGCAACCTCCTCAAGGTCAAAATCCTCCACAAAATAATAATCCAGAAACATTATCAATGGATGTGATTTATAAAACTTTAAACGGAAGGTTAATAGACCCAACTTCGATTTCACAAGGAACAGATTTTGTAGCCGAAGTAACTATCAATAATCCTGGCAAAAGAGGTGTTTATGAACAAATGGCGTTAACCCAAATTTTTCCATCAGGTTGGGAAATTATTAATACCAGATTAAATGATAATGATGGTGAAAATTCAAGTTCTGATTATACTTATCGTGATATTAGAGATGATCGGGTTTTGACTTATTTTAACATCAATCCAAGACAAAGTTTAACGTATCAAGTATTGTTGAATGCTGCTTATTTAGGGAAGTTTTATCTTCCTTCAGTAAGTTGTGAAGCGATGTATGACAATGATATTTCTGCAGTGAATACAGGAAAGTGGGTGGAGGTTGTGAAGTAGAGCTAAAGGCATAAAGCAAAAAGCTCAAAGCAAAGAGCTTTAAACTTGTAAAACTTACGAAGTTTTTGAAACTTCGTAAGTTTTAATAATCTATCCTTAGTCTTTAGCGAAGCGATGATTAAGGATTATATAAATAATAGTCTCAAGACTCAATACCCAATACTAAAATCTCAATACTCAAAAACCTAAATCAAATCTCTCTATTTACATCCCATTGCTCTAAATTATCAGCAACTTTTTTAATGAACATTCCGCCTAAAGAACCATCTACAACTCGGTGATCATAGCTCATAGAAAGGTACATTAAATGTCTAATAGCAATCACATCGCCATATTCAGTTTCTAAAACAGCAGGTTTCTTTTTAATAGCACCAACTGCTAAAATGGCAACTTGGGGTTGGTTAATAATTGGTGTTCCCATTGTATTATCAAAAGTACCAAGGTTAGTTACTGTGAAAGTACCACCTTGTACTTCATCGGGTAATAATTTATTTGCTCTTGATCTTCTAGCCAAATCGTTTACAGATTTTGTTAAGCCAACTAGGTTTAACTGATCAGCATTTTTTATAACCGGTACAATTAAATTACCACTTGGTAAAGCCGTAGCCATACCAATATTGATATCTTTTTTCTTAATAATCTGACTTCCCTTTACAGAAACATTTACCATTGGCAAATCCTTTAGCGCTTTAGCAACAGCTTCTACAAAAATTGGGGTAAATGTTATTTTTTCTCCTTCTCTTTTCTCAAAACTTGTTTTCACTTTATTCCTCCAATTCACCATATTGGTCACATCAACTTCTATAAATGAAGTAACATGTGGCGAAGTTTGCTTACTGCTTACCATATGATCAGCAATCAGTTTACGCATTCTATCCATCTCAATTATTTCGTCTCCTCCGCTTTTGGCAACTGGCTGCACTACTTTTGCAGGTTCAGTAGCTGGAGTTTCTTGTTTTTTAGATTCGACAGGTTCTTGAGAACTAGTAGTGTTTATTTGATCTTTAGTTTGTGAGTTATTATTGTTTTTAGAACTGATAAAATCTAGCAAATCATCCTTAGTAACTCTTCCTTCACTTCCAGAACCTTTAATATTATCCAATTGCTCGACGCTAATTCCTTCTTCTTGAGCTATACTTTTAACTAAAGGCGAATAAAAACGATCTGAAGAGCTAAAATTATTTGGTTGTTTAACTTCATCAGTTTCTTCAGTTTTCACCTCCTCAACTTTATCTTCTATTGTTTCTTCTTTTTCTTCTGGTACAAAAGGAATTTCTGTGGCTTTTTCTAGACTTTCCAGTTCGGCGTCTTTAACTTCTTCCGCAACTGCTGTATCACTTTCAATTTCTATAATTGCAATCACATCACCAACTTGGGCAACATCATTTTCATTAAAAAGATGCTTAACCATTTTCCCAGAAACAGGCGATGGAACTTCAGAATCCACTTTATCCGTCGCTATTTCTAAAATCGTATCATCAATGGCAATATTATCTCCAGGATTTTTCTCCCACCTAATAACCGTTGCTTCTGCAACACTCTCTCCCATTTTTGGTAATAATAGTTCGTACTGAGCCATGTTTTTAATTTTATGATTTTAACAAAATTAATAATATATCCCTTTTTTGCAGGATTATGAAATTAAAATTTTGAATTGGTTTTGAGTTTATAAACTTCTATTAGGTTTATTTTGTTCTGTTAGTTATGAATTTGGGTATTTAAGTATCTTATTAATTTGTAAAAAAGATACTTAGGATAAAATTAAATTTGGGCGTTTTAACACGCTATCCACTAAATCTTTTTTTCAGAAAAAGAAAAAAAGGATATCGCTCCTATCGTTAACGCTTACTATCAATTTAGTGATCCAGTAACGTTTTTTCTCAGAATTAATTTAGTTTAAACCTAAAAACCTAAACGACATTCTCCTTCAAAAGTCTAAACAATAAATTAAAAGCTGCCATTACAGATCTTTCAATATTTTGAGTTCTTTTATTACCAAAACTGAATTTCTTAGTCACTGTTTTATCTTTGTTTGCTACCGCAATCCAAACTGTACCAACGGGTTTATCTTCAGTTCCTCCATCTGGGCCAGCAATCCCACTTACTGCAATGGCATAATCGGTACTAAAATTATTTAACGCTCCTTTTACCATTTCTTTAATCGTTTCTTCACTTACCGCACCAAAATCTGCTAAAGTTTTAGGATTCACCCCCAATAATTTGGTTTTTAACTCGTAAGAATACACAATTCCTCCACCAGCAAATACAGCTGAGCAGCCAGCATGTTGGGTAATAGCTTGAGAAATTGAACCGCCTGTACAACTTTCAGCAACAGAAAGTGTGAGGTTGTTTTCCATCATTAAATTTAGGATTACTTTTTCAATCGGTATATCCTCTTTAGCAACCCAATATTTTGGAATCTTATCTATAATCTGATTTATGAAACCATTTATTTCTTTTTTAATATTTTCATCCGCATGGCTTGTGCTACTTAACCTCAACCTTACTGAACCTAATTTCGGTAAATAAGCCAATTTAATATATGGTGGTAACGCTTCCTCAATATCTTTAATCTCTTCGGCTAAAAAAGATTCTCCAACACCAGCAGTTAATATGGTTTGATGATAAATAGCAGGTAGTTCATATTCCTTCTTTATCAAAGGAATTACTTTAGTGCTCATCAAATTCATCATTTCATAAGGCACACCGGGCATAGAAATAAAAATTTTAGCTCCCTTTCTAAACAACATACAAGGTGCTGTTCCTTGCTCATTCAATAAAACCTCACAATTATCTGGTACTCTGGCTTGGTCAATATTTACATCAAGTAATGGAGCTTTGTACTTGGCAAAAATCTTCTTTACAACTTCTAAAGTTGGCTCATCAATTACCATTTCTTTAGAGCCAAAATATTTAGCCATTGTTTTTTTGGTAATATCATCTTTTGTCGGACCTAAGCCACCTGTAATCAAAATGATATCAGCTCTACTTTCTGCTTCCTTAAAAGCTTCTAGAATATGGTTTTCATTATCAGAAACAGAGGTAATTTGTTTTACGTTGATGCCAATCTTATTCAATTCAGTTGCCATCCAAGCCGAATTGCTGTCCACTATTTGGCCAATTAATATTTCATCACCAATGGTAATAATCTCTGCTTGCATAATTAAAACTGATTGTAATATTCTCTCCTTTTACTCAATTTTAAATCTTGTAATATGGAAGCTTTTACCCTTAAATCTACACTGTAACTTTGGTAAGGTCCAAAAGGAATCCACCTGATTGACATATCCCAACAATGTAAATCCCTGTAAATAGAAAATGAAGTTAAGCTGACTGCCTTTGCTGCAAAATCGTAACCCGTATTAAATTGTACTTTCCATTTTGGCGTCAGATTAAAATCGCCATTGGCATTTAATGTTTGTACCAAAGCCGTATTTAGCCCATTATTAGAGTAGTTAAAATTATAATAGAAACTTAAATTCCAAGGCACATTAAAATCTACAAAAGCGTTAGAATTTCTACTGATTTGCTGCAATTGCTCTGCTTGTTGGGCATTTACTCTATTAAATAAATCACTATTTGGGTTTGGTGGATTATTTGTTTTATTATTTTTGCCCAGCGTACTAGAATTTAGGCTATAATCAAAAGAAAAATTAAAATTGGTTAACCTGGGGAATTTACCATCCAACCAACGGTATCTATCTATTGTCCTTACAGATTCCTGTCCATTTATATTTTGCCTTAAGGTTTGATAAGGATCTAGATTTCCAGAAAAACTAACCCCTAATTTTTCTGTAAAAAAAGTTCTTCCACTAAAGCTCAATTGAGAAAGCTTTAAACTATCGGCAACAAAATTATAAGATCCGTTTAGAGATAAACCTTGTAAAATTGGGATTTTCTTAATCCCATTATTGGTCGTGTCTTTACTAGATTTTACTTTTAATTCTATATTATTATCTACCCCAAATGTAATAGCAGCACTTTTTCCATTACCAGGTCCTCCGTATAAACCTTGCTCAAAAACAGAATAAGCTTGTCGCCTTCCGGTTTGATCAATCTGAACACTATCAAAATATCCATAGCTCGGTTCTCCAAAATCTGGACGGTAGGAAAAACCAACGTTGGGTGTTAACACATGTCTTATGGCGGTTATTTTTCCTTTTTTAAATTTTACAATCCCATAAACCTTGGTAGATAATCCTCCGCTTATATTATAATCACCTGCTCTTCTAAAGCCTGAGATGGTATCAATTGCCAATGAATCTCTGGTACCTGTGGGCGTGGGCCTAGCAATATAATTTTTCCTGATGGTTTGAAAATACCATCTTTCATTATAGTTTAAACTTTGGCTAAATTGAAAATATTTTAATACTTGTGATGATAATGAAATTGGAATGTTATGTTGAATACCTGATTGTATTTGCCTTAAAGTTTCTTTCTTAAATAATAAAGTATCTATTGTATTTATCTGATTATTGGCCTGTAAACCGTAACCAACTGCTATTCTTTGATACCATTTTTGTTCTCCAATCCTATCCTTACTATCAAAAGGATTTAAAGTTGTCATACTAAAGTTTAAAGCTGGTAAACCTAAATTTACCCTTCCAGAGGTTAAATCTTGACTGTGATTTAAGGCTGTACTTAAGCTAAAAGGCGTATTAGCAAAAGTTTTACTGTAAGAAATACTTGATCCAATTTGGTTCTGAACTATTTGCTGATAACTGCTTCCGGGAACATTTCTAAAAGCACCGCTTGTACTTGCATTTACAGATGCACTAAAGTTTGAGCCCGGGTGCGCACTCGCATTTTGAGAATGAGACCATTGTATCCTAAAATCTTTTGTCGGATTTTCATATTCTGGAGTTCCTTCTACACCAAATTTACGGGAGGAATATGATAGAAATATATTACCACTATATTTATAACGCTTGGTATATCTACTGGCTACATTAGTTTCATAAGAACCTTTAGAATAAATCCCACCTTTTAAAGTCATATCCCAGTAATCGTTTAAACCAATGTAATAACCAAAATCACGAAGAAAAAAACCTAACGTTTGATCCTCGCCAATTTGCGGCAAAATAATTCCTGATGCTCTTTTATTTGGCTTCGGAAAAAACCCAAAAGGGATTACAAACGGTAAAGGAACATCCTCAATTACCATGTAAGCTGGTCCAGTTACAATTTGGTTTTTAGTAGCAATTCCTTTTGTAATTACAATACCAAAATGCTGGTGTGGCGAAGGTAAATCGCAGGTAGAATAAATTACATTTTTTAGATGGACTTCCTCATTTGCTTGTTTTTTAATTTTTCCACCAGTAATGTAGCCTCCATCTTGTTCAGAATAAACTTGATAGATTCTACCTTTAGAAGTTTTAAAGTTATAATAAACAGAATCGGCAGTTAAAGCGCCTTGTTGCGGATCTTTAAAAATTGGCAGACCAGAAAATCTCCCTAAAGAATCCGTTTTCCCTCTTGCAAAAATGGTGTTGGTTTTATAATCAACTTTAATATATCCTGCATCAACCTGTTTTTCTCCATAAGTAATCCTGGCATTTCCATAAAGATACATTACATTATTCTTCGCATCATAAAATGAAGAATCAGATGCTACAGCTTTAATTATATCAGTAATTTCGCCTTTGTTAGAATTTTTCTTTAAAGTATCCGTTTTCAGGGTATCGGTTTTGAGAGGCGTAATGGCAGTTAACCTAGATTTACTTTTTAAAGTATCTACTTGATAAAAACCATTAGCTTTAACACTAATGTTTAGAAATAATAAGATACAAGTAAAAAATATATAGGTAAATTTCAAAATCAATAAAGAATAATATTTTTGTAAGCAAGGTTATCCAAAAACGTCCAAAATTAATGAAAATTACAACATCAAAAAGGTTTATTAGCTGTTTAATATTAACAATTTTTAGTTTCGTTATTTTTAGTTCTTTAAAAATAGCAGATGGAAATAAAAATTTATCCACAATTAATAAAATAAAAGTTATTGTGATTGATGCTGGCCATGGAGGGGAAGATGGTGCAACCCGTGGCTCAATTTCAAAAGAAAAAGATGTAGCCTTAGCTGTTGCACTTAAATTAGGAAGTGCGATAGAAAACAGAATACCTGGCGTAAGGGTGGTTTATACTCGTAAAACTGATGTATTTGTAAAATTATATGAACGTATAAACATCGCTAACAAAGAGAAAGCAGACCTTTTTATTTCTATTCATTGTAATTCAATGCCAAATATAAGACAGCGTTACGTTGTTAAAGGAAAAGCATATTATAAGAGCATTCCTGACCCAAGACCAAAAGGTACCGAAAGTTTTGTATCAGGATTTGGTAGACTTGATGAGCAAGATGCGGCAGTACGTGAAAACGCCTCTGTATTACTAGAAAAAGATTATAAAGATAATTATCAAGGATTTGATCCTAATGATCCTGAGAGCTATATAATCTTTTCTTTAATGAAAAATGCCTTCAGGGATCAGAGCATAAAATTGGCATCATTAATGCAAGATGAATACGTTAAAAGCGGTAGGGTTAATAGAGGTGTTCAAGAAAAAAGTTTAGCCGTATTGGCTAGAGCTGGAATGCCCGCTATTTTAACAGAGATTGGTTTCATAAGCAATCCAACTGAAGAAGTTTTTATGAATTCTGATGCTGGACAAGAGGAAATCGTAACTAACATCGTCACCGCTATAATTAATTATAAAAAACAGGTAGAATCTTAATCAAGCTTGTATAACTTAAGTGAAATATTTTGAAAATTTCTAACGAAACCAAAGTCGGCATTCTAGCCGCAATTACGATTGCCATTTTAATTATTGGCTACAATTTTTTAAAGGGCAATGATATTTTTGTAAGCGAAAACGAGTTTTACGCTAAATATGATAAAGTAGATGGTTTGGCTGTCTCTAAACCAGTATTGGTAAACGGTTATCAAATAGGAAGAGTTTCTGCTCTTACCCTTTTAGAAAATGGACAAATTTTAGCTCAATTTAAAATAAAACCTCAGTACGAAGTTCCAAAAAACACAATTGCCAGATTAGAAAGTACAGATTTGTTAGGTAGTAAAGCTGTAGTATTTGATTTAGGAAATAGCTTACAATATGCTATTGATGGCGACACATTAAATGCCAATGTACAAGCTAATTTAATGGAACAAGTTGAGCCAGTTCAGAAGAAAGCTCAACAAATAGTTTCTAAAATGGATTCTGTACTTTCTTCAGTAAATATGATTTTGAATCCTGATTTTCAAAGAAACATCAACAAGAGTTTTGCTAGCATAGCCAACACTTTGCAAACTTTAGAATCAACATCTAAAACTGTTGATGGTGCAGTAGGAATTCAAGCAAAAAGAATTGATGTGATATTAGCAAACGCTGAATCCATCTCTAATAATTTGAAAAATAATAATCAAAAAATTAACGAGATGGTGGGCAATTTTAACTCGTTTTCTAGCCAAATGGCATCCACAAATATTAAAGCAACTATTGATAATGCAAACAAAGCTGTAACAGAATTACAAGCTGCTGTTAATAAAGTTAATCAAGGAACTGGTTCTATAGCTTTATTATTAAACGATGATAAATTATATAATAACTTAAATAAGTCTGCCAAAGATTTAGATGAGTTAATGCTAGATGTTAAAGCAAACCCAAAACGCTACGTAAGCTTCTCGGTTTTCGGCGGAAGAAAAGATTAATATAAATTTTAATATTTAAAGCTTGTTCATTGAAATGGACAAGCTTTTTTATTTAAAATTAATTGACTTAAATTAAATATTTGGGCGTTTATACACGCTTTCCACTATATCTTTTTTCCTGAAAAGGAAAAAAAGGATGCCGTTTCAATCGTTAACGCAACTCATAATATCTCTTACATTTAGTGCCATTGTATCAGATAAAGATCTGTTGCAATATTATTAAATAATCCAAAATACTTTTAAAATCCATAAATTGCGACTTTTAAAATATTCATTTCATGCCAATAAAAAATAAGAAGAGAAACGTAAAGCAAAAGATAAAGGCAAAACTACATCCTCGAAATAAACATCAGGGAAGATATAACCTACAAGAATTAGCTATCTCCAATCCAGATTTAAAACCTTTTATTTTTATTAATGAATATGAAATTGAAACATTAGATTTTGCAGATCCTGAAGCAGTAAAAGCATTAAACAAAGCACTATTGTTGCATTTTTATAATGTTAAAAATTGGGGGATTCCACAAGGTTATCTTGTTCCGCCAATACCAGGGAGAGCAGATTATATCCATAATATATCAGATTTATTAGCTACCAGTAATAAAGGCATCATCCCAAAAGGGAAACAGATTAAATGTTTTGATGTGGGCGTAGGCGCAAATTGCGTTTATCCTTTAATAGGAAATAGCGAATATGGATGGAATTTTGTTGGTGTTGATATTGATCAAACAGCAATTGATTCAGCCAATAAAATAGTGGCTGCCAACCCACAATTAGATGGAAAAATTAAATTCAGACATCAAATAAACAACAAAAATATTTTCAATGGAGTGATGGAATTGACAGAACGTTTTCATGTTACCATCTGTAATCCGCCTTTTTACTCTTCTATGCATGAGGCACAAGCCAAAGCCATTAAAAAGGTGAGTAATTTAGGTAAAGAAAAAGTAGAGGAAGTAACTGCAAATTTTGGTGGCCAAAGTAAAGAAGTTTACTGCTATGGTGGTGAAGGTAAATTTGTAAATACCATGATAGAGCAAAGTAAAACTTACGCAAATTGTTGTTTATGGTTTACTACTTTAATCTCTAATGTTGCTCATTTAGATGCCGCATACAAACAATTAGATTATGCAGAAGCTTTTGATATTAAAATTTTACCAATGGGCCAAGGCAATAAAGTAAGCAGAATTTTGGCCTGGACTTTCCAAAACAAAGAAAAGCAAGAAGCCTGGATGAGTACTTTACCACAGCAAGAAAAACCAGAGATTATTAAAGAAGAAATTTAGTTTTAAATTAATCCTATCAATTTGATAGGATTAATTTTTATACATATATTTGTTGCACTAATTATTATGGAAACAACGGAAAAATTTAGTGCTTATTCTTTTCTCTTAGATCGTACCAATAGAAAGATTAAGCAATATGCCCAAAATCGTTTTAAAGCAGCAAATTTTGATATAACCGTAGATCAATGGCTTATCATAAAAACTTTGAGTCAAAACAATGATCAAAACCAAAGTCAGCTGGCAGAATTGACTGGAAAAGACCATCCTACATTAACCCGGATTTTAGATTTATTGGTTAAAAAAGATTTAGTAGAAAGAAGAGCTTCGGCAAACGATCGTAGAAGTTTTATCATTCATTTAACAACTCACGGCATTCAGAAATTTGAGGAATGGAGTCCAATTGTTTCTGAGATTAGAACTAAAGCCTGGGAAAATCTCAGCGAAAAAGATTATAACGATTTAAAAAGAATTTTGAATAACATATATCAAACATTATCATGAACAATCAAACTATTATACATACAGACTTATGCATTATTGGAGCTGGTCCGGTTGGCTTATTTGCCGTTTTTGAGGCTGGCTTACTAAAAATGCGTTGCCATTTAATAGATGTTTTACCACAAGTTGGCGGACAGCTTTCAGAAATTTATCCGCATAAGCCAATTTATGATATTCCTGGTTTTCCAGAGATTAAAGCGCAAGAGTTAGTAGAGAATTTAATGGCTCAAATAAAACCTTTCGAACCTGGTTTTACTTTGGGCGAGAGAGTGGAAAAATTAGATAAAGATGAAAATGGAACTTTCAAAGTAACCACAAGTGATCATTCTGAGATTCATTGTAAAGCAGTTGTAATTGCTGGCGGATTAGGTTGTTTTGAGCCTCGAAAACCGGATATTGAAAACTTGAGTTTATTTGAAGGAAAAGGCGTAAACTATATGGTGAAAGACCCGGAAGTTTATCGTGATAAAAAAATTGTTTTGGCTGGTGGCGGGGATTCTGCATTAGACTGGACTATTTTTTTAGCTAACATCGCAAAAGAAATTACTTTGGTACACCGAGGCGATACTTTTAGAGGTGCGCCAGATTCTGCTGAAAAGGTTTTCAAATTAGCAGAAATGGGTAAAGTTAATCTGATTTTATCTTCTCATTTAACTAAAATCAATGGAAATGGACATTTAACTGAAATTACATTGTTAGATAAAAACAAAGTAGAAAGTAATTTGGAAGCAGATTATCTAATTCCTCTATTTGGGTTAAGTCCAAAATTAGGCCCAATTGCAGATTGGGGATTAAACATTGAAAAATCTCAAATTATGGTAAATACGGAAGATTATTCTACAAATGTAGAAGGTATTTTTGCTATAGGCGATATCAACACTTATCCCGGAAAACTGAAATTGATTTTAAGTGGTTTCCATGAAGGAGCTTTAATGGCACAAAGTGCTTTCAAATTTGTTTATCCAGATCAAAAATTATCATTTAAATATACCACTGTTTACGGCGTAAATAGTTTTTAATCAAAATCATGATCAAATTAACAGTAGTAGACAGAGACGATACCGAACAAGAAATTGAAATTCCTGAAGGGATTAATCTAAATTTAATGGAGGTGCTAAAAGCTTCCGACTATAATATTCTGGCTACTTGTGGAGGCATGGCGCTTTGTGCAACCTGCCATGTACAGGTTTTAGAGGGATTAGATAATTTACCTGAACCACAAGACCAAGAATTGGATATGTTAGACACTTTACCTGATGCTGGAAGTGATAGCAGGCTGGCATGTCAATTGCGTGTTAACGAACAATTAGAAGGAATTAAGATTAAGATTAGAGGAGACCTTTTGTAGTTAGTTTTGAATGATTGAAGGTTGACTGAATGAATTTTGAATGATTGAATTTTGAATGATTGAATTTTGAATGATTGAATTTTGAATGATTGAAGGTTGAATGATTGAAGGTTGAATGATTAAATTTTGAGTAATTGAAGAATTGGATGAATGAAGGTTATAAGTTGATGCTTTTACTTGATACTTTCTACTTATAACTTACTACTTATTACCTACTACTTTTATAAAAAAAGATATGAATAAAGAACATACGCAATTTCCTAAAGTTATCATTATTGGTGGTGGTTTTGGTGGCATACAATTAGGTAAAAATTTAAAAGATAAAGAAGTAGATGTTTTGATGGTTGATAAGCACAATTATCACACTTTTCAGCCTTTGTTATACCAAGTTGCCACTGGAGGTTTAGAGCCAGATTCCATTGCCTTTCCTTTGAGAAAAGTTTTTAGAACCCAAAAAAACCTAAATTTTAGGGTTGCAGATGTTAAGGAAATTCAGGCTGAAAACAAAAAAATTATCACTGATATTGGCGAATACGAATATGATTATTTGGTAATTGCCACAGGTTCTGAAACTAACTTTTTTGGTCAGGATGAGATTGAGCATTTTTCTATGCCCATGAAAACTGTTCCGGAAGCATTAAACTTACGTTCTTTAATTCTACAAAATTTTGAGGAAGCCTTAATTGAAAAAGATCCTGAAAAGAAGCAAGCCTTAATGAATTTTGTGATTGTAGGCGGCGGACCAACCGGTGTAGAAACTGCAGGTGCTTTGGCAGAATTGAAAACCCACGTTTTAATTTACGATTACCCTGAATTAGATATTCACAAAATGAATATTTATTTAATTGAAGGTAGTGAACGGATATTATCACCATTTTCAGAAGAAGCATCAGCAAAAGCAAAGGAATTTTTAGAGAATATGGGCGTAACCGTAATGGAAAACATTAGGGTTAACCATTATGATGGACATTTGGTAACTTATAATGATACACAAACTATACATGCCAAAGGAGTAATCTGGAGCGCAGGAGTTAAAGGTGCTATGATTCCGGGTTTAGACAAAGCAGAAGTTGTGCGAGGAGGCAGGTTAAAAACCACTAATTATAATTTAATAGAAGGTTACGAGAATATTTTTGCCATAGGAGATATTGCTTATATGGAGACAAAAGATTATCCACACGGACATCCTGGAGTTGCACAAACTGCGATTCAACAAGGGAAACAATTGGGGGAAAATTTATTAAGAATTATTAACAACGAGAAACCACATCCTTTTGAATATTATGATAAAGGTTCTATGGCTACGGTTGGAAGAAATAAAGCCGTAGTAGATTTAAGTTTTTGGAAGTTCCAAGGTTTCTTCGCTTGGTTAACGTGGATGTTTGTCCACCTTTTATTTTTGGTAGGTTTTAGAAACAAAGCGGTAACCTTAATTAATTGGATAGTAAATTATTTTAGTTATGATAGAGGATCAAGGGTAATTATCAGAAAATTTGATAGGGATAGAATGACCGAAGAGGCTAAACCGGTATAAGTTTTCGTGATTGCATAGATTGTTTTCTTGATTACACAGATTAAAATGATTTCACAGATTGTCTTTGGGATTGCACAGTTTAAAATGATTACACAGATTCTATGATTCAGTCCCAGCGGGACGACATTATGGTAGCAATAGAGGGACGACATTATGGTAGATTCAATTGATAAAATTTGAATTCAGTCCCAGAGGGACGATATTATGGTAGCAACAGCGGGACGACATTATGGTAGCAACGGAGGGACGACATTATGGTAGATCCGATTTATAGGTTTCTTTTGCGTTAGGGATTGAAACGGCATCCTTTTTGTCCGCCAGCTGGCGGACAAAAAGATACAGTGTAAAGCCCGATCCGTCCGTTAGCTGGCGGAAAACGCCCAAATTATTTTCAATTAAAAACATTTCAATTTTTCAACAATATCATTCATTTTTATCTTTCCCATTATCCTTATAATTAAATTCACAGCTCTTTCATCAAACAAAAAGCTTCCATAATATTTAGCTATTTTCAAATCATCATCCACTAATTTTTAAAAATCTAAAAATTTTTCTCAAACTGTTCATTTTCAATTAAATTGAATTAAAAAATTCTTTTTATTCAAATTATATATTCTTACCTTTGCAGTCCGCAAAAGCGGGAAAAAGGAGATAAATTAATTAATGGCAAAAAAACAAGTAGCAGAGAAGGAATTAGAGTCTAAACAGGCCGAATTTCAAGACACTGAGAAAAAAGTAAAAGAGGTATATGAGTCAGAAGCTGATTCATTATCTATTGACGATATTAAGACGTCGTCAAAAATTGCAGACCCTAACGATTTTGATTGGGACGCAGATGTAAAAATGTTTGGTAATTATAGCAAAGCCGAGCGTGAAAAAATGGAAGAAATGTACTCTGGTACTTTCAATTCTGTAACTAAAGGAGAAATTATCTCTGGTGTTGTGGTAACCATTAACAGCAAAGACGTGGTATTAAACATCGGTTTTAAATCTGATGGTTTAGTAGCAGTTAACGAATTCCGTGATATGCCCGACCTTAAGAAAGGCGATACCGTGGATGTATTTGTTGAGCAAAGAGAAGATGAAAATGGCCAGTTGGTGTTATCTCGTAAAAGAGCTAAAACACAACGCTCTTGGGAGATGATCAATGAAGCCTTAGAAAATGATACGATCATTAACGGTTTTGTGAAAAGCAGAACTAAAGGTGGTTTAATCGTTGATATTATGGGCGTTGAGGCTTTCTTACCAGGATCGCAAATTGACATTAAGCCTATTAGAGATTACGATGTTTACGTTGGTAAAACAATGGAATTTAAGGTTGTAAAAATCAACCACGAATTTAAAAACGTTGTAGTTTCTCATAAAGTTCTTATCGAGGACGATTTAGAATCACAAAAAGTTGAAATCGTTTCTAAATTAGAAAAAGGACAAGTATTAGAAGGAACTGTTAAAAACATTACTGATTTCGGTGTATTTATCGATTTAGGTGGAGTTGACGGTTTATTACACATTACCGATATTTCTTGGGGCCGCATAGAGCATCCAAAAGAAGTATTGTCTTTAGATGAAAAAGTTAACGTTGTTGTTCTTGACTTTGATGATGAGAAAAAACGTATTGCTTTAGGTTTAAAACAACTTTCTGCACATCCTTGGGAATCTCTAGATACTGGTTTAGCTATCGGATCTAAGGTTAAAGGTAAGATTGTAACCGTTGCAGATTACGGAGCTTTCTTAGAAATTATTCCAGGAGTAGAAGGATTAATCCACGTATCTGAAATGTCTTGGTCTCAAAACTTGCGTAATCCACAAGAGTTTATGAAGACTGGCGACGAGGTTGAAGCTATCGTTTTAACTTTAGACAGAGACGAACGCAAAATGTCTTTAGGTATTAAGCAATTAACACCAGATCCATGGGAAAAGGCAGCAGAAAGATATCCAATTGGAAGCAAGCACAAAGCTACAGTTAAGAACATGACTAACTTTGGTGTGTTTGTAGAGATTGAAGAAGGAATTGATGGTTTAATCCATATTTCTGATCTTTCCTGGTCTAAAAAGGTAAATCACCCTAACGAGTTTACTAAAGTTGGTGAAGAATTAGATACCGTAGTATTAGAACTAGATGTTGATAACCGTAAGTTAAGCTTAGGTCATAAACAATTAGAAGAAAATCCATGGGAAACTTTCGAAACTATCTTCACAGTAGATTCTATCCATGAAGGAACAGTGACTAAGGTTACTGATAAAGGAGCAATTATTGCTTTACCTTACGGAGTTGAAGGTTTTGTACCATCTAAGCACTCTGCTAAACAAGACGGATCTACTTTAAAAGTTGATGAAGTTGCAGATTTTAAAATCATTGAATTTAACAAAGATGCTAAGCGTATTGTAGTTTCTCATGCCCGTATATGGGAAGAAGAAAAAGCAGAAGCTTTGCAAGAAGAAAGAGCTACCAAAAAGAAAGAAGTTTCTGCAGCTAGCGCTTCTGTTAAAAAAGTGAAAGATTCTGTTGAGAAATCTACTTTAGGTGATTTGGATGTTTTATCTCAATTGAAAGATAAAATGGAAGGCGATGCTAAAAAAGCAGCTAAAAAGAAATTAGAATCTAAAAGCTAATTTTTTTAAATTAAATAATCAAAGCCCTTCAGTGTAAAGCTGAAGGGCTTTTTTGTTTTAAGAACTTATCAATATCGATTTTTAAAAAATTTAATTAAAATTTAAAAAAATTGTATATTGCTTTATGGTTAATAAAATTTACACAATAATGTTGTTGATGTTCTTAACATCAGGGTTTGCATTTTCGCAAACACCATCAAATAATGATTCTTTAAAGCAAGCTGCTTTAGCAGACGTTAATGTTTTTAAACTCAATAAGCCCGATTTAATCACCTTTAGAAAAGCGGGGAGAAGTAATTTTAGATCAGATTATTTTAAGCCCAATACAAACACCACTCGCGATACTTCTTTATTAAAAGATTCTGTTTATGTGCAAGCATTTAGAGAAGCAGCATTTGTAAAAACCAGAAAAAGGAGAACTACCGGTCATTATCTTGCAGTTGGAGGAGCTATTTATTTAGGAGTTAGCCTTGTTGCAGCTTTGGTAATTGCCGTTGGACTTTTTCAGAGCTATAAATAATTAGTTTTAGCGATTAGATTTTGTATTCCCTTAAGAATCAATTTAGGGTAATTGCTAGCTATAAAAATTTTTGGTTATTCTTTAAAAGGACCACCCCTATCCTATCGGCAACACATTTTCATGTAATTTTAATATTAGGCGAGTTTTAACCTCACTAAAATAATTAAGTTTGCAGCATGAAAATTTTTAATATAATCAGCATAATTACTGTTTTGTTTTTTGCTGCATGTTCTTCCAATAGCAAGGTTTCAGAAAATAATGAAGGCAATTTGGATAGTTTACAAAAAGACACTTCTTTAACTGCAATATTGCGAGTTCCATCACAAGCTAAATTAGGAGATTCTGTTAATCTGGATTTTGTAGTTTATAATACAACAGATAGCGTCCGCCAATTTTGCAAATGGCATACTCCTTTTGAACCTTTAATGAGTAAATATTTAGATGTTATTTCTACAGAAGGAGTTGAAGCAGAATACCAAGGGCCAATGGCCAAAAGAATGATGCCGCCTCCTGCAGATAGTTATGTCAGTATTAATCCAGGTGATAGTTTAAAAAGCGTAGTAAACTTAAATAAGGCGTATCGTTTTCCGAAAGCTGGGAAATATGTGATTAAATATAATAGCGTTAATATGAGTGGGATTATGGTTAAGGATAGCGTGGTTTTGAATTTGGTAGATTAATTAGAATTATATTCTTTAAATATATTAAAAGTCTTTCAGCGTAAGTTGAAAGACTTTTTGTTTTTAGGTTTTGTTTGAAGAAAATTTTTATATTTAGGAGATGGATTTGTTGGAGATATATTCATTTTACACAAAAGCCTCACCGAAAGCATAAAAAATAAAACCTTAACAAATACTTAAAATGGACTTTAAAGATGAAATTAAACAATTCGGAGATCGAGTTGAAAAACTTAAAAATCAAATTTTGACTGAAGAAGCAACAAAAAATGCGCTAATAATGCCTTTTATAAAAGCTCTTGGTTATGACGTATTTAATCCATTTGAAGTCGTTCCGGAATTTGTTGCAGACATTGGTATTAAAAAAGGAGAAAAAGTTGATTATGCAATTGTAAAAGACGGAAAGCCTTGCATTTTAGTAGAATGTAAACATTGGAGTGAAAAACTCGACCCACATAATTCACAATTATTTCGTTATTTCCATACAACAAAAGCTAAATTCGGTCTTTTATCGAATGGAATAGTTTACAGGTTTTATACTGACCTAATCGAACAGAACAAAATGGATGAAAAGCCATTTTTTGAATTTGACGTAACAGACATCAAAGACAATCAAATCGAAGAACTGAAGAAATTCCATAAATCCTATTTTGACGTTGACAATATTCAAAACACAGCTAATGAACTGAAGTTTATGAATGAACTCAAAATACTAATCAATACAGAATTTCAAAATCCATCAGACACTTTTGTAAGACATTTCGCTAAGCAGATTTACAATGGCGTTCTGACGGCGAAACTTATGGAACAGTTTGTTCTTCTAACGAAAAAATCTTTACAGCAATATATAAATGACCTGATAACAGAAAGACTTAAATCTGCGCTTAAAAAGGAGGATGATAACGAAAAAGAAACTTCCAAAATTGAAATTTCTACAGAAGGTGAAACTTCTAAAGACTCTAAAATTGAAACAACCGAAGAAGAAATTGAAGGATTTATGATTTTAAAATCAATTCTTAGAAAAAAAATAAAATCCGACCGAATTGTTTATAGAGACGCTCAATCTTATTTTGCGGTTTTACTTGACGACAATAACAGAAAACCTATTTGTCGTCTTTACTTGAGCGGAGTTAAAAAGTATATTTGCACATTCGATGAAAATAAAAAGGAAACAAAAAGTGAAATTCAAACAATCGACGAAATATTTGATTTTGCTGAAATACTTGAAAAAACAATAGCCAGTTATGGTGGCTAAATGCCTACTGGTAACGCAAGTTTATACAAAAATCGTTGATTGTAGTTAATTTCAGTACATCGATTATTTATTGAATTTAACTACTATACCACAATGGTTTTGCAAGCAATGCCATTTCTGTACAAACTTTCAAACCGTTAAAATTCACATCAAATTCCAATAATTCATGACCTTAATTGCAATTTTCTTCCCTTTTATTTCATTCCTTCTAAGAGGAAAAATCCTTACAGCAATTATTTGTTTAATATTACAAATTACTTTAATTGGTTGGATTCCAGCAGCTGTTTGGGGTGTTTTATCCTTACAAAATTCAAGAGCTGATAGAAGAAATAAAGAATTAATTAAAGCTTTAAAATAATAAGATAAATTAATTTGTTACAGCAAATAGAAAATTAAAATCTTGTTCATAAGCGGAAATGAAAGATAAATATTTCGGTAAGATTGTCAATAAAGAGTGAGAGAAATTTGAATCAAAACTTTGTAATTCTGAAAATTTTGAAACGATAAAAAAAATCGTCCACCATATTGCCACCATTATCCATTTTTTGGGATTAGCTGGTGCCCCATCTTTGTACTGTCAATAACGACTATCAATTTTAAAAAAACAAAAAGATGATAACTGTATTTAATGTACCAACAAAAGAGGAAGTAGCGCCACAAAATCAAGAAATTTTTGATAATTTAAATAATGCATTAGGATTTGTACCTAATTTATATGCAACAATTGCCTATTCTGATAATGGCTTGGCTAAATTTTTAGCTTATCAAAATGCAAAAACAAGCTTAACCAACAAAGAAAAAGAAGCTGTTAACTTAATTGTAAGTCAGGTTAATGGTTGTGTTTATTGCCAAAGCGCTCATTTAGTTATTGGTAAAATGAATGGTTTTACTGATGAACAATTATTAGACATCCGTAAAGGGATAAGTGAAGATTCAAAATTAGATGCCTTAGTAAAATTAGCAGCCGACATCACAAAAACCAAAGGAAATGCAAACAACGAAACTGTTGAAACCTTTTTTGCACAAGGTTATACAAAAGAGAATTTGGTAGATTTAATTTTGCAGATAAGCGACAAAACAGCAATGAACTATTTACACAACTTAACACAAGTTCCAGTTGATTTTCCGGTTGCCTCTGCTATATAAAAATTCTGAAAATACAAAGGTGTAGTAAACAAATACCTTTGTATTTTTACATCTAAATCGATTATTTATGACTTCAGAAAATAAGAAATTTCCTTTGCCACCATTTAATATGGAAACGGCATTACAGAAAGTACAAATGGCAGAAGATGCTTGGAATACAAGAGACCCTGAAAAAGTTTGTTTGGCTTACACCATTGATACAGAGTGGAGAAATAGAACTGATTTTATAAATGGAAGAGAAGAAGTAAAGCAATTTCTTGAGCGAAAATGGGAAAAAGAATTAGATTACAAGCTCAAAAAAGAATTATGGGGTTTTAGAGAAAACCGCATGGCAGTAAGATTTGAGTATGAATGGCATGACCAAACCGGGCAATGGTTTTGTAGTTACGGAAACGAATTATGGGAGTTTGATGCTAACGGTTTAATGCAAAAAAGATATGCCAGTATTAATGATTTGGCTATTGATGAAAAGGATAGGAAATTAAAATAACTGCGATGTCAACAGAATATCAGAAAGTAAACACCTTAATAAGTCCTGCTAACGGAAACCTAGCATTTAAGGTCTATTCATTTGAGGATAACAGTTCTTTTGACCATTTACAACGGTTAAGCTACTATACCGTTATTTTAATTAATAAAGGGCAAGGGAAATTAAAAGTAGATTTTGCTGAGTATAATTTTACTCAAAATACCCTTTTATGTTTCACTCCATATCAGCCTTTTATGATTGAAACAAGTACTGGAATAAGTGGATTTGTTATTAATTTTCATCCAGATTTTTTTTGTATTCATAAACATCAAAAAGAAGTAGCTTGTAATGGTGTTTTGTTTAATGATATTTATAAACCCCCTTTTGTAAATTTAGAGCAAAAAGATTTAGAGAGTTTTTGCACTTTGTTTGAGCAAATGAAAGTGGAAATGAAAAATGTGCAATTGGCACAATATGAATTATTGGTATCGTATTTAAAGATATTCCTTATCACTGCATCAAGACTTAAAACAAATCAAAATCCGCAGGCAAAGCAAGATGTTGCAAACCTTAAAGAACCTTTCATTTTACAAAATTTAAAAGCTGCGATAGAAAAACACTTCAAAACAAAACATACTGCAAATGACTACGCTTTGTTATTAAACATTTCCTCAAAGGCATTGGCAAAAGAAACAAAAACACATTTCAACAAAACTTTAACTAGCTTAATTTCAGAACGAATCATAATAGAAGCCAAAAGGGAATTGTATTTAACATCAAAAACGGTTAAAGAAATCGCTTACGAATTAGGCTATGATGATGAACATTATTTTAGCAGGTTTTTTAAAACAAATGCAGAAGTATCTCCTCAATTTTTCAGAGAAACAGTCGGTTTTGCAAGAGCAGAAGCTTAATTACAAAATAAGAAAACTTTGATTTTAATATAAGATTCTTACTCACAATTGAAAAATTGTATTACTAATTCTACATTTTTGCCACACTTCCAGAACCTACTTTATTAGTTATCACTTTAGGACTTCCCTTATACCTTACAGAACCAGAACCTAAAACTGTGGCATTTAATTCTTCTTTGGTATTTAAATAAACATTGCCAGAACCAGCAATTTTTACTTTGCTTTTATCACTGATTAAGTTTTTTGCGTTTACATCGCCAAAACCTGAGATATATGTATTTACGGAACTTATTATAAAATAATAAAAATATTATAGTTTCAATATTTAGAAACTTTCGTATCTTTATATCATAAGCTGTTTAGATAAATGCAATATTTTCAAACAAAATTCTTAGAAGAAGCTGAAAAATTTATCTCTGAATTAGATGTTAAAATTGCTAGAAAAGTATTTTATAATATAGACTTAGCGCAGCAAACTAATGACCCAAAACTTTTTAAAAAATTATCATATGATATTTGGGAATTTAGAACATTATATCTCGGACTTCAAATCCGGCTTCTGGCATTTTGGGATAAAACGGATAATAAACAAACCTTAGTTTTAGCAACTCATGGTTTAATTAAAAAAGTAGATAAAATGCCTTCGAACGAAATTGAAAGAGCTGTAAAAATTAAAGAACGCTATTTTAATAGCAAATTAAAAAATAAATAAAATGGAAAAAAGCGAAATAAAATCTTATTCACTTACCGAAATGAAAGACAAATATATCGGTCAGATTGGAACTAAAGAAAGAGAAGAATATGAGTATGAATTAAGAATGGATGTTTTGGGAAGGATGATAAAAACTGCAAGACAAGAACGTAATCTAACTCAAGAACAATTAGGAGAGCTTGTTGGAGTGCAAAAATCTCAAATTTCTAAACTAGAAAGCAGTGCAAATAGTGCAACCATTGATACCATCTTAAGAGTATTTAAGGCTTTAAAAGCAGAAATAAACTTTAATGTAAAATTAGAAGAGCAATTCATAAAATTGGCTTAAAAGAAAAAGCTAATTAATAATATCTGTTTATCAATTAGCTTTTCGATTAAAATTGAATTATCTTATTTCAGAACAGTATTCCTACATCTTCTCCACACTTCCAGAACCCACTTTACTTACTGACAATTTTGGGTTTCCTTTATACCTTACAGAACCTGAACCTAAAACAGTAGCGTTCAATTCTTCTTTTGCATTTAGATAAACATTGCCAGAACCAGCAATTTGTACCTGACTTTTATCGCTAATTAAGTTTTTTGCATTTACATCGCCAGAGCCTGAGATAGATATATTTGCAGAACCGACTTCTCCACTTAAACTAACATTTCCAGAACCGCTTAAAGCAATACCAACAGTTTGTGTGTCTAAACCTGCTGTGATTTTTCCTGATCCGCTCAATTGAATATCTGCACCTGCAGAATTTAATTTTCCTTCTAAATCTATACTTCCGCTACCAGAAAGAATTAAACCATCTAATTTTTTTGCGGTTACAATAATACTTATGTTTCCAACACCTTCGTTCCAGGTATTAACATCACGTTTTAAACGAATTTTTAAAACTCCGTTTTGCACTAAAGTTTCTACTCTATCTAAATCTTGTTGGTCGCCTTCTAAAGAAATACTTTCTTTTGAGCCCATTTTTACAGTTACATTGAAAGAACCACTAGAAGAAACAGCATGAAAGTTTTTTACTTCCCGGTCTTCATCGGTAGTTAGATAATTTGAGGTATTAACTGTTTTGGCTTCTGATGCTGTTGAATTAAGTGCTAAGATTGCAATCAAGCAAATTGAATATAGTTTCATGTTATGAGGTTGTTTCTTTTAAAGACGGACAAACTTTTAAAAAGTTGCATCAATCCTTTAAAATTTTCTGATCGATATAAAAATCTCTGGTCACTTTTAAATCATCAATAGATTTTTGGGTCTTTAAGATTTGCCATTTTTCAGTAGGATAAATCATTTTGCTTTCTCCTTCTAGTTTTACCGGCATGTCAAAACCTTTTACATCTGCCTGCCATTTATATTCTACGTTTTTCCCGACTTGCTTAAATTGTAAAGATGGGATGGTAGCATATCTTAAATATTGGTCAAAAATTTTAGTCAGGTTTAACCCTGATCTCTGATTGATATAATTGACCACTTCTTTGGTAGTAGTGGTTTTCTTACCGAAAGTTTCATTTAATCCTGTTAAGATAGAACGCCACTTTTCATCATCATTAATAATGGTGCGAACGGTATGCAACAAATTTGCGCCTTTATAATACATATCTCCAGAACCTTCTTTATTTACTCCATACGGGCCAATAATGGGAATATCATTAGAGATATTTTTTCTTAGCCCAATTACGTAATCGGCTCCCGCTTCTTTTCCGTAAAAATATTCGGTAAACAAGCTTTCAGAGTAATTGGTAAAACCTTCATGAATCCACATGTCGGCAATATCTTTGGAAGTGATGTTATTGCCAAACCATTCGTGGCCGCTTTCATGCACAATGATAAAATCCCATTTTAAACCCCAACCCGTTCCGGATAAATCTCTTCCTAAATAACCTTTTTGATATTTATTTCCATAAGCAACAGCACTTTGGTGCTCCATTCCTAAGTGCGGTGTTTCTACCAATTTGTAACCATCTTTATAAAAAGGATAAGGTCCAAACCAATGCTCAAACGCTGCTAACATTCTTTTTACATCTGTAAATTGAGTTTCGGCCTTTGCTTTATTTTCTGGCAAAACGTAATAATCTAGCGTTAAATCTCCTTTTACACCTTTATAAACATCAGAGATATGGGCATAATTTGTAGCGTTTACGGCAATGTCGTAATTATTAATTGGGTTGCTCACTTTCCAATCGTATTTGGTGTAGCCGTTCTTTAAATCGGTTTTGCCAACTAATCTTCCGTTAGAAACATCCATAATTTCATTCGGCACACTGATACTGATTAAAGCGCTATCCACTTCATCCGCTTGTTGATCCTTGTTTGGCCACCAAATACTTGCTCCAACTCCCTGGCAAGCTGTAGCAATCCAATCTTTATCGCTGTCATGTTTTGCAAAAACAAAACCGCCGTCCCAGGGTGCTCTTTTTGCAACCGTTGGTTTCCCCGAATAAAAAACCTCAAAACTATCTTGTTTCCCTTTTAAAATCTCTTTAGGGAAAGTTAAAAAGACAGCGTTAAATTCTCTTTTACCTTTTAGTTCTTGATTATGGTAAATGATTTTATCGATAGTGAGGTTCTCAAATAAATCGAATTGTAAAGTTTTAAAATTGGTGGTTGCTGTAAATTTAAAAAGATTGCTCCCACTGATAGATCTTGCTTTTGGATCTATTTTCACATCTAAATGGTAATAATTAATATCATAACAAGTGCGGTAAGGCGATGTAATACTGCCACGTAATGTATCTGCTTTGGTAAATTTTTCTTTCGATTCCATGAGTTGGGCACAACTTGTTAAGGCGCTGATAGACAAAACAGTAAAAATAATTGCAATGATTGTGTTTTTCATATTTCAATTTAACAAAAAGGATAGGTCAAGCCCTATCCCTACATTACTACAATCTTTGATGATTTAAAATTTATAACCAATTAATTTACGCTTCGTCATGTCGAGGTAACGAGACATGCCACCAGCAAGGTTGCCATGCTAATTGGTTACCTATATGTGTGATGTCTCCTATCGTCGACATGACGGGATACTTTATTTTTCATAATAGTGGATAGCCAAATGCTATCCCTGCGTATTTATAATTTGCAGATAAACTATAATTTTCTGCGTTCCGTCATGTCGAGGTAACGAGACATCTCACCAGCAATATTGCCATGCTTGATGAAAGCCTAATTGTGCTATGTCTTCTGTCGTTGACATGACGAAATTAAATTATTTTATCACACTAAATTCTATACTGCTATTGTTAAAAACTTTATGTGTTTGTTTTTGGAAATCCTTTTCATCTGCTTTGTAGATATTCGGTACAAATGTTTGTGGATTTCTTTGAATAAAAGGAAACCAAGTGCTTTGAATTTGTACCATCATACGATGCCCTTTTTTGAAAGTGTGCAAAATATCCTGTAAATGAACATCAACTTCTGTTTCCTGATTGGCAACCATTGGAACTGATTTATCAAAACCATCCCTAAATCTGGCTGGCATCACTTCAGAACGAACCATTTGCCAATAATTACTTAATGTTACATTTTTATTCGGCATGTAAGGATTATTTGGTTCATCTGCTGGATAAACATCAATTATTTTTACTACCCAATCCGCATCTGTTCCTGTTGTGCTTACTTTTAATTTAGCCAACATTTCTCCACCAATGGTCATATCCTGATCTAAAACTTCAGTTTGATAAACTAAAACATCTGGTCTTCTGCCTGCAAAACGTTGGTCTTCGCTCATGTAAGCAAAAGGTGTAAATCCAGTTGTCGCAGTAATATCATCCGTATAAGGAACTGGTTTCATGGGATCACTTTCAAATGATCTTGCGCCATATTCCATGGTAGAAATTTCTGATAAACCACCTCTCAAATTAAGTGAATAAACTTTTTTCTCACTATTTGTTGCTGGCCATTTATCAAACATTTTCCATTGTTTAACACCGGTATCAAACATATAAGCCTCAGGTAAACCAGAATTTTTATCTCCCGAACCTTTTAAAAAGTGATCAAAAAATTTGGCTTCAATATTTTTTTGATAGAAAGTTGCCACGCTATCTCCAAAATAAATATCGCCATGCATGGTATGTCCGGTTTCACGACTCCATCTTCCATGTCCAAATGGACCTTCAACAATTGTATTATATGCATTCGGACTGCTTTTTTCAATCGTTTTATAAATAGCTAATGGTCCACGCAAATCTTCCGCATCATACCAACCACCAACACTCATTACTGCAGGTTTAACATCGTTTAAATGAGGCAATAAATTACGCTTTTGCCAAAACTCGTCGTAGTTAGGATGGTTCATGGTTTCTTGAAAAAAGAAATTATCAGCATAATACTTATCCATATTTTTCAATGGACCTAAATCCAAACCAAACTGATAACCATCCTTTGTTTTTGGATCAACCATGGTATACCAAGCTTTAGATGTTGTATCTGTTTTTTGAATCCCAAATAGAGGAAAGGTGAATAAATAGGATTGAAGAAAAGCTCCATTATGATGAAAATCATCAAACCAAAAATCAGAAATTGGTGCTTGTGGCGTAGAAGCTTTTAAAGCTGGGTGATTAGAAGTTAAACCTACGGCCGTATAAAAACCTGGATAAGAAATTCCCCACTGCCCTACTCTACCGTTGTTTCCAGGAAGATTTTTAATCAACCAATCAATCGTATCATAAGTATCAGAGCCTTCATCAACATCTTTTTTAGATTTCTTATTGTCAATAACCGGAGTCATGTTTGTCCACTGACCTTCACTTTTCCAACGTCCACGTACATCTTCGTAAACAAAAATATAACCTTCTTTCATCATCGTTTCTGATGGGCCAACGCTGGTTTTATATTTATCATCGCCGTAAGGTGCAACGCTATAACAGGTACGCTGCATCATGATCGGATATTTTTTATCTTTTGAAGCATCTTTAGGAATATAAATAGAGGCAAAAAGCTTAATCCCATCCCGCATGGTGATGTATTTTTCTACCTTGTTGTAATTCTCTTTTACATAGTTGGATCGGGTTTGAGCATTTACCATAAAAGGTAAAAAAGCAAGCATCAAACAAAATAATCTTTTAATCATAATTTTGGGGGTTAAAAAACTAATATAAGAAACATCAATTTAAATATGGATTTGCTATAGATTTATTACAAAAATATAGATTGGTTTTTTAGGTATTTAATGAAGAAAGGAAATAAATAGAATGAAAATCTCTGGAAAAATTAACAAAAATCGATTGTTAGCGTTCTTAAAATGTTAAATTCTGTTATAAGATGTTAAATATTCTAATTTAATTTTGAGATTAAAATTAATTAGACATCTTTACCTAAATATTTAGTTAAACAACTAACCTACATGAAAAAACATTTACTTACCCTTATCCTTATTATTTCCTCATTCTTATTTACCAAAGCCCAAAACGCTAAAATTTTAGGCGTGGTGAGAGATAGTACAGATAACATCATGCTCAATAATGCGTCGATCAGTGTTTTACAGGCAAAAGATTCTGTTTTGGTTAAATTTACCAGAGCAAATACAGAAGGAAAATTTACCATTGAAAACTTAAAAAGCGGCGATTATTTATTATTAATTACCTATCCTGATTATGCAGATTACATCGAGAATTTCAATTTAAAACCTGATGAAACCAAAGATTTTAAGAACAAAAATTTATTGCTAAAATCAAGGTTATTGCAAGAAGTGATATTTAAAGGAGAGGCGGTTGCTATGCGGGTTAAAGGTGATACTACTGAGTTTAACGCTGGTAGTTTTAAGGTTGAACCAAATGCAAAAGTAGAGGATTTATTAAAGCAACTCCCTGGAATACAGATTGATAAAGACGGAAAAATTACTGCTCAAGGAGAAACCATAAGCAAGGTTTTGGTAGATGGTGAAGAATTTTTTGGAGACGACCCTACCCTTGTTACAAAAAATCTACGTTCTGATATGGTTGATAAAGTACAACTATATGATGATAAAAGCGATAACGCAAAATTTACGGGTATTGATGATGGTGTAAAAAACAAGACGATTAACCTCAAATTAAAAGAAGATAAAAAGAAAGGACTATTTGGTAAAGTTGATGCAGGCATTGGTAATGATGGTTATTACACCTCACAAGGTTTGCTTAATTTCTTTAACAATAAAAAGAAAATCTCTTTTTATAATACCATTGGGAATACAACCCGGACAGGTTTAGATTTTAGAACTGCACAAAAAGCTGGCGTGGGTAGTGATAATATAGATATCTCTGATGATGGAAGTATAAGTTACTATTTTGGTGGTGGGGATGCTTTTTCTAATGAAAATTATTATGGTGAAGGAATTCCTAAAATAATTAATAGTGGTGTGCATTTAGAAAATAAATGGAATGAAGATAAGCAAAGTATCAATTTGGACTACAGGTATGGGCGTTTAAACAATTTAGGATTTAGAAACGCTTTAAATCAAAATAACTTACCTACTTCTACTTTAACAAATTCTAACAACCGTAATTTTGATAACCTTTTAAATCAACAAAAAGTTAATCTAAATTATGAGATCAAGTTAGATACCACCTCTAACATTAAACTTACTTTTGGGGATACTTACAAGAAAAACAATAACTCTGAAAATACTACCAGCTTAGGTTTTAATGATACCAACAATCAAAAAATAAATGATGGGACAAGAACTTTTGATGAAAATAATTCAAATAATAACATCAACTCGTCTTTATTTTATGGCAAAAAATTTAAGAAAGTTGGCCGTACTTTAACTTTTAGATTTAACCAATCTTACTTCAAAAATAATTCTGATGGGATTTTAAAGTCAACAAATAATTTTTACGATGAAACTAATCAGTTGGATAGCATTGATGTTATCAATCAAAACAAATTAAATAACCAGGAAGGCGAATCTTATAAAGCCAGTTTAACTTATACAGAAAAGTTTACCAAATATTTTTCGGTTTCTACAAATTATGATTTTGCGATTAATAATGTACGTTCTAAACTAAATTCTTTTAACGCAAACAGTGCAGGAGAATATGTTAACCTCGACCCAATTTTTTCTAATAATTTAAAATATGATGTAACCACAAACCAAGGAGGTCTATCTTTTGGTTATAAAAAAGAGAAAACTAATCTTACCATCGGGACTAAAGTTGCCCTCTCTAACCTTAAGCAAAATAACTTAGCCCTTAACGATGTTTTTGAGCGTAATTTTACAAATTTTGTGCCCTCAGTAGCTTATAAATATAGTTTTACTCAGCAAAAAACATTCAGTTTAAACTACAACGGAAACACCAAACAACCTAATGTAAACCAATTGCAACCTGTTTTAAACAATAGTAATCCTTTATATATTACTGTTGGTAATAGAAATTTAGATTTGGCTTTTACACATCGCTTTAATGTTAATTATAACTCTTATAAAGTGCTGACTAGTAGAAATATCTATTTTTATGGTTCTTACAGTTTTACCAATAATGATATTATAAACGATGTTACCACAAACCAACAAGGAGCAAGTATTTCTACATATACTAATTTGAAAGACGGAAATACAAATAATTTCTATTTTGGTGGGTCTTTAGGAGGTAAAGTTGGAAAATCTAAAACATATTGGAATACCGGATTCAACACTAATGGTAATACTTACTACAATATTATAAATGATCAGTTAAACGTTAACAAAAGCTATTCTTTTAGTCCTGATTTTAGAATAGGTAGTTATGAGGATAAATTAAGTTTTTCTTTCAGTGCGCAGCCTGGTTATAACATCAATAAATCCTCATTACAAGCTTCACAAAATGCAAATGGATTTATATTCAATTCTTATTTTAGCTTTTCTTACAAATTACCTAAAAAAGTAACTATTCAGATAAATGGAAATTATGAGTATCAACAAAAAACCGTTGCTTTTAACAATAACTTTGATAAATTTATTGTTAACTCCTCCATCTATAAAACCTTTCTTAAAAACGATAATTTAAAATTTGAAATTTCCGGGAATGATCTCTTAAACCAAAATATTGGTTTTGATAGAAGTGCAAATGGAAATTATATCTCACAAACTACATTTAATAATATCCAAAGATATTTCTTAACCACTTTATCCTGGGATTTTTCAAAATTTGGATCTAAAAAATAATAACATGAAAAATATATTTTACTTTATCATTATAGCTTTCTTCATCAACATAAATACTTCTGAAGCACAGTTTGCTCATTTTACAAATAATGGAGTTATAGAATTTGAGAAATCTGCTAACATGTTTGCCATTTTAAAACCTAAAGCAGGCGACGACAATATTTGGCAAAAAGAATTTTATGAGAGGTATATCGCTAATCAACCTCAATTTAACAAGTTCAAATCCAAGCTTTATTTTAATGCTAATCAATCCTTATTTGTACCAAACAAAGAAGATAATGATAATGCAAAAGGGGGTTATTACACAGCAGGAGTTATTCAAATTAATCAAGTTGCTTCAGATTTTAAAACCCAAAAATTTACAACTTTAAAAAAGGTTTTTGAAGAAGATTTTTTGGTAAAAGATTCTCTACGAAAGATAGATTGGAAAATTACTTCAGAAGTAAGAAATATTGCTGGTTATAATTGCAGAAGAGCAAATGCATTGATTATGGATTCTGTATATGTTGTCGCATTTTATACCGATCAAATTCCAGTTTCTGGAGGTCCGGAGTCTTTTACAAGTTTGCCTGGAATGATTTTAGGCATTGCACTACCCTACGAACATGTTACTTGGTTTGCTACAAAAGTGAGTGAATTGCCAGTTTCAGAAAAAGATTTAGCACCTCCAACAAAAGGAAAAATAATAGATTTAAAAGGACTAAAAGCAAAAATTTTAAGTGCTAACGACTATTTTAAAAATAGTTTAAAAGGATTTTTATTATAAATTAATGAGGGCGTTTTAACACATCCACTAGCTGGCGGACGTATCTTTTTTTGTGACTTGCGAATTGGCAAGAGCAAAAAAAGGATGTCGCTGGTATAATTAACGCATCAAAATGTTAACCGAAATACTTTTTGAACACTTTTAAAACATTACTTTGCCAAATAAATAAAACAAAATGAGCGAAAGAAAAAATTATACTACAGGCAGCGAATGGGAAGAAATTATTGGCTACTGCAGAGCGGTAAAAATTGGTAATACTATTGAAATTGCAGGTACAACTGCTACAAAAGATGCTGATGGAAATAATCTAACGACCCTTTTTGGCCAAACTAAAGGCATTTTAGAAAAATTACAACAAGTTTTAATTGATGCAGGTGCATCTTTAGAAAATGTAGTCCGTACTAGAATGTTTATCACTGATATTAGTCTTTGGGAACAAGCGGCGAGAGCACATGGTTTGTTTTTTAAGGATATAAAACCAGTAACTACCATTGTAGAAGTTAACAAATTAATAGACCAAGATATGTTGATTGAAATGGAAATGACAGCTATTTTGTAATGTATTTTCAAATCATTACTAAAAAAAAAGCCGATTGAAATTCAATCGGCTTTTTTATTTGATACTCGATACTTTTTACTTGATACTTAACATCTTAAAAGTGCACCCGATAGGAATCGAACCTATATCGTAAGAACCGGAATCTTACATTCTATCCATTGAACTACGGATGCAATATTTTTTAATTTGTAAAATGAGAATTTGAAAGTGAAAAGTTCTAAAAATCAAATAATCAATTTCAAACATTCCGTCAATTAAACATTCAATCCTTCAATCCATTTATTAACTTAAACGTTAAACCTAAAGTGCATGATGTCGCCATCTTCCACTACATAGGTTTTTCCTTCTACACCTAATTTACCAGCATCTTTACAAGCATTTTCAGAACCTAGGGTTACAAAATCATTGTACTTTATTACTTCTGCCCTGATAAATCCCTTTTCAAAATCAGAATGAATTACACCTGCTGCTTGTGGTGCAGTAAAACCTTTGGTAATTGTCCAAGCCCTAACTTCTTGTACGCCAGCAGTGAAATAAGTATAAAGATCTAATAAACGATAAGCCGCCCTAATCAATTTAGCAACTCCAGATTCTTTCAAACCTAAATCATCTAAAAACATCGCTCTTTCTTCGTAATCTTCTAATTCAGCAATTTCAGATTCGATTTTTGCGGAGATAATTAATACTTCAGCATCTTCATCTTTTACCGCTACTTTAACTAAATCTACATATTTATTACCTGTGTTTACTGATTGTTCATCTACATTACAAACGTAAAGAACTGGCTTAACGGTCAATAAACTTAAATCTTCAATAAACTCTAAATCATCAGCAGAAATTGGTGCAGTACGAGCAGATTTTCCTTGTTCTAAATGAGTTTTAACGACAGATAAAACTTCAAAAGTTCTTTTAGCATCTTTATCTCCACCAGTCTTTGCCATTTTCTCTACCTTTTGGATGCGTTTTGAAACAGTGTCCAAATCTTTCAATTGTAGTTCTGTATCGATAATTTCTTTATCCCTAATTGGATCAACAGAACCATCTACGTGAATCACATTATCATCTTCAAAACATCTTAAAACATGAATAATCGCATTGGTTGCCCTAATATTTCCTAAAAACTGATTTCCTAATCCTTCACCTTTAGACGCTCCTTTAACCAATCCGGCAATATCTACAATCTCAATATTGTTTGGTACTACTTTTTGGGGTTTTACCAATTCAGATAATTTTGTTAAACGATCATCTGGAACAGTAATCACTCCAATATTAGGTTCGATGGTACAAAAAGGAAAGTTTGCCGCTTGCGCCTTAGCGTTAGATAAACAATTAAAAAGAGTAGATTTTCCTACGTTTGGTAAACCTACAATCCCACACTGCAATGCCATATTTTATATATGTTTTATTTGATTATTATTTATTGAATTGAAAGTTGTCCATAGACCATAGTCTATTGACCATTGTCTATATCGCGAATCGGGCGCAAAGATAAGATTTACGATTTAATTATTTTGGGCATTTTAACACGCTATTCGCTCATACTTCACAAGCCTTATACACAGGCCGGTATCCGCTACTATCGTTAATGCGCTTATCAAACTTAAAAAAAGTTTAAACAGTTTTGTCATGTAGAGGAACGAGACATCACACGAGCAAGTTTTAATTTCTTTTATAATTCCAAACCTATTTGTGAGATGTCTCCCTTTGGTCGACAAGACGCGAGATGGCAAAAAACCTTTTAAATTATGAAATTGGCTGCAATCCCTTACAATTAAAAACTGTTTAATAGAAAAATTGATTCCAATTAAAAACACCTATTGCTTTTACAAAGAATTTGGAGTTTATTTATACTAAATATCTAAAAAGCAATGGAAAACAATCAAACGACACCTCAAGGAAGTCTAATAATAGATTTAACTAGTCAGCAGTTTTATAAAGAGATTATTAAATGGCTTAATGTGATTTTTTGGATAGGATTTACAATATGTGTTATTCTTGCTCTGGGATATATTGAAAACTTGATTTTCAAAGTAGAAACTATCGAATATTTAGGAATAAAAAGTGAAATTTCAAAGTCTAAATATCCCCCTTTGGGATTAGCTGTATTAATTTATTCAATTCTCATTCAATTAAATGCTTACAAAAAAAGTTTAAAAATAGCATTACTAAGTTCAAATGAAGACGATTTGATTAATTCCAATTATTATCTCAAAAAGTTATTTAAAACAATTGCTTTTGTCATGATATGTATTTTGGTTTTTGGGCTTATACTTTATGTTATATTACCATCAATATACCCTTAACCAACCCCAAACATCGAACCACCTATTTGCCATAGTTTACTGATATTTTCTTCCACCTTAGCATCCATAATTAACGGTGGTGCATGATGAGGTTTTATCCTTGCATCGATAATTAAAGGTCCATTACAACCCCAATGTTTATGCTCCGTAAAATTGTTGATTCCATAAATATCATGAGATGGATTGCTTCTGGTGAAAGTAACCCAAACAAAATTATTCATGTTTGCAGCGGTAAACTCGGCATCATCACAAATTATAATTAACGGTAAACCTTGCAAATCCTCGGCTTTTAAAGCCTCATTAATTATAGAAATTTCTTTGTTTGTTTGATTTTCATCGATGTATTTTGGGAGTGTTAAAGCCAAAATTCCTGGCATTACCATTTTAAATTGTGTAACTATATTTGGTAAAGCTATTTTTTGAGGAAAACCTTTAATCAAATCCCTCACTACATCTCCGGCGACGGTAATTGCCACTTTAGAACCCGAATTTATATCAGTTCCACTATAATCTAAAGTATCAATGGTGGTTTTAGTATGAAAATGTAAATCACGTTTTAAATCTATACGCTGCAAAATATGCTGCATAAACTCATAAATATTGTTAATATCCAAATCAGGGTTATCTTCTTTCGCACATATAAAAAGGTATTTTGCCAAACTGAGCTGACTTTTCCCTAAAATATGATTGGCAATGGTGATGATTTCCTGTGGTTTCCTTCCTTTTAAATAAGGTGTATATCTTTCGCTGCCAATTGCAAATAATAAAGGATGAACACCAGCCGCATCAACAGCATTTACTGCATGTAATCCTGGAATTTCTTTCGGAATTGCGGCTCCTGTAATATCATGAATCAATTCACCAAAACTAGTATCTTCTTGTGGCGGACGACCAACAACTGTAAAGCTCCAAATAGGGTCTTTTTTATGATAAACGTTGTGGACTTTTAATAGAGGAAATGGATGTTTTAAACTGTAATACCCTAAATGATCGCCAAAAGGTCCTTCTGGTTTATTTGCCATGGGTTCAACCGTTCCTGTAATCACAAAATCGGCATCCGCAGAAATGCAAAAACCTTCATCATCATAAAAATACCTAAACCTTCTATTTCCTAAAGCTCCTGCAAAAGTCATTTCAGACAAACCTTCTGGTAATGGCATCACCGCTGCCAAAGGATGTGCAGGTGGTCCACCTAAAAAAATACTGACTTTTAAAGCTTGGTTTTTAGCATTGGCTTTGGTTTGATGAACCCCAATTCCTCTGTGTAATTGATAATGTAAGCCAATTTCTTCATTTAAAATATAATCGTTTCCTGCCATTTGGATGCGATACATCCCTAAATTAGCATTCATAATTCCTTTATTGTCAATATCTTCCGTATAAACCTGTGGCATAGTTACAAACGGACCTCCATCCATTGGCCAATTCACAATTTGTGGAATATCGCTAATCTTACATTTACCAAAACTAATTTCTGCTCCGCTCCTACCCACTTTCATTGGCAAAGCCGATAAAGCAGTCATGGAAACAGAAGCATATTTTAATGGATTTTTAATGGCTTTTATTGGATCATTTTTAAGCTCAACGAGGGTTTTTATTTTATCTAGGCTATCCCTAAACATAAATTTACTTCGTTCTAACGTTCCAAATAAATTAGAAACAGCAGGGAATTTACTACCCTTAATATTTTCGAAGTAAAGTGCTGGTCCTTTATTTTCATAGACCCGCAAATGAATGGATGACATCTCTAAATAAGGATCAACTTCTTCTTTAATCCTAATTAAATGACCATGTTTTTCCAGGTCGTTAACGCAATCTCTTAAACTTTTATAGCCCATTGATCAAAGAAATAATTGAAAATCAAAATTGTTTGATTTAATTTAATTTTCACAATATATATCTGATGCAAATTGCAATTAATCTTTTTTATAAACAGAAAAACAAATCAAATGAATGATAATATTTAATAAAAAAGATATCTTTTTATCCATCTGTTTTACAATCAATCAATATTTATTTTGAGCTATAAACCTTACCTTTGCAGCAATTATGATTACAGTTTCAAATTTATCATTACGTTTTGGAAAACGTACATTGTTTGAGGACGTTAACCTCAAATTTACACAAGGGAATTGCTACGGAGTTATCGGAGCAAATGGCGCAGGGAAATCTACGTTTATGAAAATTTTAGCTGGTGAGATGGATCCAACTGGCGGTAATGTTAGTTTTACCCCTGGCGAGCGTATGGCTGTTTTAAACCAAAATCATTATGCATTTGATGATAACACGGTTTTAGAAACGGTAATGATGGGCTGGAAAGAATTATATAGCATCATGAAAGAAAAAGATGCTATCTACATGAAAGAAGATTTTTCTGAAGCTGATGGGATTAGAGCTGGTGAATTAGAAAATATTTTTGCTGAAATGGACGGCTGGAATGCCGAAAATGATGCTGCAACTTTATTAAGTAACCTTGGGATTTCTGAAGACAAACATTATAAATTAATTAAAGAATTAGATGGTAACGAAAAAGTGAGGGCTTTACTGGCTCAAGCGTTGTTTGGTAACCCTGATATTTTAATTTTAGATGAGCCTACCAACGATTTGGATATTGAAACGATTGGTTGGTTAGAGAATTTTTTGGCAGATTATCAAAATATAGTTTTAGTTGTTTCTCACGATAGACACTTTTTGGATACGGTTTGTACGCACATAGTTGATATTGATTTTAGCAAAATGAATATTTATTCTGGCAACTACAGTTTCTGGTATGAATCTTCACAATTGGCTTTAAGACAACGTTCTGACCAGAATAAAAAGGCGGAAGATAAAATTAAGGAATTACAAGAATTTATCCGCCGTTTTTCTGCAAATGCTTCAAAATCTAAGCAGGCAACTTCTCGTAAAAAGGCTTTAGATAAAATCAATGTAGATGAAATAAAAGCATCAAGCAGAAAATATCCTGCAATTATGTTTAACCAAATGTCTAGGGATATTGGTGACCAAGTTTTACAGGTAGAAAATTTAACTAAGGTTTCTAATGGCGAGACATTATTTAAAAACATAAGTTTTACCATTGCCAAAGGCGATAAAGTGGCTTTAATGTCGCAAAATTCTTTGGCTACAAGCGCATTACATGATATTTTAGCTGGACGTGATATTGATTATAAAGGTGAATTTAAATGGGGTGTTACTGTAGTTCCAGCTAGCTTACCAATTGATAATCATGATTACTTTGAGGGAAAAGATGATAATTTGGTAGATTGGTTAAGGGAATATTCTGTTGCAGAAAAAGACGAAACCTTTATTAGAAGCTTTTTAGGCCGAATGTTATTCTCTGGCGAAGAGGTTTTTAAAAAATCTAGCGTACTATCTGGAGGTGAAAAAATGCGTTGTATGTTTTCTAAAATGATGCTTGAAGCTCCAAACCTTTTATTATTTGATGAGCCAACCAATCACTTAGATTTAGAGTCAATCACTGCATTGAACAATGGGATGAAAGATTTTAAAGGCGTGATACTATTTACTTCCCGTGATCATGAACTAACAGAGACAGTTGCAAACCGTGTAATTGAAATTACCCCAAAAGGTGTTCTAGATAAATTAATGGATTATGACGAATATATTAGCAGCGAAACAATAAAACAACAAAGAGCCGAGTTATACGGAGAACTGGTTTAATTTTTAGATCTTTAGATAAAAGAATCAAGAGCAAAGATTATTAAATAAAGATTAAAGCCGATGATTTTTTTAATTTAAAACTTAAATCTCTTAAATTAGTCCTAACAAACTAACAATCAAATCAACTAACAAACTAATATGATAAAATTCCTTCAAACTTTCACAGTAGTATGCTTTATGGCTTTTACTGCTTTCGCACAAGAACCAACGAGTGCTGCCAAAGGCATAACTTACGGTGAGAAAATAAACGCTAAAAATTTAATTCCGGTTAGTCAGTTAAGTACAAAAATGGGAAATTCTGAAATCTTAAACACTAAAATTTCTGGTACTGTAACCGATGTTTGTACTGCAAAAGGTTGTTGGATGAAATTGGATAACGGTGATGGTACAAAAACAATGGTCACTTTTAAGGATTATGCTTTCTTTATGCCAAAAGATATTATTGGTAAAAAAGTAGCTTTAGATGGTGTCTCTAAAAAAGTCATCACTTCCGTAGATGAGCAAAAGCATTATTTAGAAGATGCTGGGAAATCAAAAGAAGAAATTGCTAAAATCACTCAACCAAAAAATGAGATTAAATATGAAGCTAAAGGAGTTTTAGTTTTGTAGTTATTCTTTAAAAAGCAAAAAAGCCTTCAATTTTTTAAAAATTGAAGGCTTTTTTATGAATAATTCTTCAGAATTACTCTCCTAAAATATCATGTAAAACATTATCGAAGGTGTATTTAGCATCTTTTACATTCACAAAGCTTTCCTCATCTATAATTAAATCACCAGAATTAACAGTTCCTAATAAACTGAAATCTGTATCCACAGTTGCCATAAATTCTACAAAAGCTTCTTGATTTTCTGTAGAAACTGAAACAACAACCCTACCTTGTGCCTCGCCGAAAAGAAAAGCATCTTTTCTAAAATCGCTATCAGTTTCAATTTCAAAACCTAATCCATTTGGCATAGCCGATTCTAATAAAGTGATATATAAACCTCCATCAGCTACATCATGAACAGATTGGACTAATTTATTTAAAATTAGTTTTTTGATTACTTGATGCATTTCGTACTCTTTATCCAGATCAAAATATGGAGCTGGAGACTTTGTGATTTTATGATAGGAAGCTAAATACTGAGAAGAAGCAATATCATTTTGGCTTTCGCCGATTAGATAAATTAAATCCCCTTCAATTTTAAAATCTAAAGTCATCATGTTATTCACATCATCCATTACTCCTAACATCCCAATAGTTGGCGTAGGGAAAACCGGACCTTCATCTGAAGACTGGTTATAAAAAGAAACATTACCACCAGTAACTGGAGTTTCAAACTTAGTACAAGCCGAACTCATGCCTTTAATTGCACCCACAAACTGCCAATAAACTTCAGGAACATAAGGATTTCCAAAATTTAAACAATTGGTAATAGCTACAGGTTCGCCACCAGCACAGGTAATATTCCTTGCAGCCTCAGCAACAGCAATAGCACAACCTTTTTCAGGATCAGCATTTACATAACGAGAATTACAATCTACCGTCAAAACAATAGCTTTATCGTTGTTTTTTACAGAAACAACCGCAGCATCACTTGGTTTATTGGTGGTCATAGTTGCAGTACCAACCATAGAATCGTACTGACTTGTTACCCATCTTTTGGATGCAATATTTGGATGAGACGTTAAATGTTGTGCAACTTCTTTTAAATCTGCTGGCTCTTTAACATCATCAATATTAAATTTTTGAAATTCTTTAAAATAAGCCGGTTCTTTATATTCTCTTTCGTAAACTGGTGCACCTCCTCCTAAAACTAAATCGTCTGCAGGTACATCTGCAACCAACTCGCCATTCATATAATATTCTAAGCGTTTGGTATCGGTTACTTCTCCAATAATAGCACAATTTAGATCCCATTTATCAAAAACAGCTTCCACCAAAGCTTCTTTTCCTTTTTCGACAACAATCAACATACGCTCTTGAGATTCTGATAATAAAATCTCAAACGGCAACATATTTTGCTGACGAGTAGGAACTTTATCTAGATCGATACGCATTCCATGTTCTCCTTTGGCACTCATTTCAGAATTTGAGCAGATAATTCCAGCAGCACCCATATCTTGCATCCCGATAACCGCACCAGTTTGGATAACTTCTAATGAGGCCTCCAATAATAATTTTTCCTGAAAAGGATCACCAACTTGAACAGCTGGTAAATCATTTACAGAATCGGCAGAAATATCTTTAGAAGCAAAAGAAGCTCCATTGATTCCGTCTTTACCAGTAGCAGAACCAACAATGTAAACTGGATTTCCCACTCCATAAGAAGTTGCAGAAACGGTTTCGCCCACTTTAACAATTCCGGCAGACATTGCATTTACCAATGGATTAACATGATAGCATTCATCAAAAAAGACTTCACCACCAACCGTTGGTATTCCGAATGCATTGCCATAATCACCAATCCCTTTAACTACACCTTTAATCAGCCATTGCGTTTTTGGATGATTAATATCTCCAAAACGTAAAGAGTTTAATTGTGCAATTGGCCTTGCTCCCATAGTAAAAATATCACGATTAATACCACCTACCCCAGTCGCAGCACCTTGATAAGGTTCTAAAGCAGAAGGATGATTATGAGATTCTATTTTAAATACACAAGCAATACCATCTCCTAAATCTACCATACCTGCATTTTCTTCACCAGCTTTGGCCAACATTCGTGGACCATCTTTAGGAAGTTTTTTAAGCCAGGTTATAGAATTTTTGTAGGAGCAATGCTCACTCCACATTACAGAAAAGATTGATAATTCTGTAAAATTTGGTGTTCTTCCTAAAATCTCAATTATCTTTTCAAATTCTTCTGGTCTTAAACCTAATTCTTTTGCGGTATTTTGGGTGGCGAGTTTTGTATTTTCCAATTTATCTTAAGTATATTTGAATAGTTTTCAAAGTTAAAAATTCAATTCAGTTACCGAAAAGGATTTAATTTAAATATTTACCTAAAACATGTTCAAACGATTAGTAATTGTTTCTTTCTTTCTAGCAATTTGTTTAAACTCTTTTGCACAACAATATGGAAATGAGTGGATTGATTTCTCTCAAAAATATGCTAAGATTACTATTAATAATGAGGGGCTTTTTAAAATCACTTATGATGATGTTATTGCTAAAAATCTTTTCTTAGGAAATTTGGATCCAAATAAGTTTCAGATTTTTAATAAAGGTATCGAAATTCCATTGATGATCACAGGGTCACAAGATGGGAAATTTGATCAACGTGATGAAATATTTTTCTATGGAAATAAAAATGATGCCTCTTTGGATAAAATTCTTTATACAAACCTAAGCGATCTTCCAAACGATGAAATAAGTCTTTTTACTAATGAAAATTTTTACTTTCTAACTTATAGCCCTACAAAAACTGGTTTGCGATACCAAATCTCAAATTTACCTAGTACTGGTTTAACTCCCGAAAACTATGTAATTGCTAGAGATCGTTTAAACTTCGATTCAAATTATTATCCTGGTGAGTATATTTTAGATGCCATGTCTTTATCAGAATACATTGAAGGTGAAGGTTATCTAGGGTCATCTATATCTAAAGGCCAGGTATTAAATTATCAATTAAATACCTCTAATTTTATAACCTCTAACTATCCTTCTAGTGTCTCTATTTATATTGCAGGAAGATCCAATGCTGCTTCTACTAATAGTAATGGCAACAATCATCATTTTAGATTAATTAACAATTCAACTACATTATTTGACTCATTATATCGAGGTTATAAATCAATAAGAAAAACAATTCCCCTAATAGTAAATACAAATAGCACTAATATAGCTTTTTCTTCTATTGATGATTTAGGAGCTGTTACTGATTTTCAGGCACCGGGTTATTTAGAGATAAAGTTTTCAAGAAATCTTAACCTAGCAGGGCTAAGTAATTTGAGTTTTAAACTAGAAAATTCAAAATCTTCGACTTTATTAAATTTCTCAAATTCTAACTTAGTAAACCCAATTATTTTAGAAAAGAAGGGTAATAATGGATTTTTAAGCTCTGGAAACAATTCTTATGTAATTAAAGATGCCAATTCAATACTTGAATACTATTTAGTAGATCAAAACAATGCGATGAAAGCGCAATTAAATGGCGTTACGTTTAAAAATATAAACCAATCTTCATCAAAAAATTATCTAATCATAAGTAATAATTCGTTAAAGGCTGGTGCCGAGGCCTATCAACTTTACAATCAATCTATCTCAATGCCCACTTCCATCGTTTATACCGATGATCTTTATAATGAATTTTATTATGGCTTTCATCATCCTGTTGCATTAAGAAATTATTGTAAATATATGATTGAAAAGGGTAGTGTTAAACCAGAATATTTATTGCTACTAGGTAAGGGTTACGAAAACTCTAGAGAAAATATGACTGGAGATTTAGTACCAACAATTGGATATCCTGGAAGTGATAATATGCTAACTTCTGGATTAAATGGAAGTAATTTAGAACCTGGATTGGCTACTGGCAGAATACCTGCAAGAAATAATACTGACATTAATAATTATTTAAATAAGTTAAAGGTTTATAATGTTTTAGGTAATGATTTATGGAGAAAAAAGATACTTCAAACTACTGGAGGAAAAACAATATCTGAAGTAACCAGTTTTGGAAATTACCAAGAGAATCTTTATCAGATTTCAAAATTTGAATACTTTGGAGCAACAAGATCTAGAATTTATAAAAACGTTACCGACCCTATTACAGAAAACCAAACCGAAAAAATAATTAATGAAACAAGAGACGGAATTGCTTTATTATCCTATTTAGGACATGGATCTGCAACAGGTACTGAAATTGCTTTCGGCAAAGCTGTGGACCAATTAAACCAAGCAAAGCCTACAATTTATTTAGTAAACGGATGTAGTACAGGCCAATGTTTTACTACCATAAATGCGTTAAGTGAGGATTTTATATTAACAAAAGATGTTGGTGCAGTTGCGTGGATTGGAACTTCTAGCGAAGGTGTGGCTTCATATTTAATGAGCGCTTCAGCAAAATATCATGAAAACTGGTTTAACAAATTATACGGACAATCTATAGCAAAAGGAATAAAAGAAGGCTTAAAATCTTTTCAAAATGCAAATGACAAATTAAACTTAGCTCACACTCGACAATACATTTATCTTGGTGATCCGTATCTAAAATTCAATTCGCCACAAAAACCAGATTTTAATATTCAAAACTCATATCTATTCCCTACAGAAAGTTCTCAAAATGCAACTGCTGCAGCTTTAAATATCTCTCTAAAAATAGAAAATTTACAAAAATCAATTAAGGATAGCGTAAGTATAAAAATAGAAAGAACTTTACCCGATAATAGTGTTTTAAATATACCTGCATTTAAAATTAAACCAATCTACAACAAAGATACAATTCCCATTAAATTGAATAATACTGGTTTAAATGTAGCTGGCAATAATAAGATTAAAGTTACTGTGAACTTTGATAATAGTCTAGATGAATCAATCACTGCTAATAATATTGCAAATCTTGATTTGTTTTTACCTGGAAATGGAGTGAAAACTATTTATCCTATCAATAAAGGAATTATTTCAAGGTCTCCTGTTGTTTTAAAAGCGGAGCCTGATAATTTGTTCGCCAAAAATGCAGAATATCTATTTGAAATTGATTCTTTAAGCACTTTCAATAGTCCTTTCAAATCTAATTCACCTATAATTACAGCAGGTGTCTTTCCACAATGGAGTCCCCCTGTACTGCTAAAAGATGGAAAAGTATATTATTGGCGAACAAGATTAAATTTACCTATTGACCAAGGTGGAAACTGGACTAATTCCTCATTTACTTATTTAAAAAACACTTTAGATGGTTATAGCATAGCAAATAAATCTCAATTAGAGAATTTAACACTCACTAAGTTAAGTTATTCAGTTACTACTGGAAATTTTGAATTTTTAAATAATTATTTCACAACCTCAATTACCACTATGGGAGATGATGCCCCTAATCCTACAACCAAAAGGTTTAGAACTACTCAAGCAGTAGATTTTGGCACTCCACTTTTTGAAGGTATTACTTTAGTGGCCATGAACCCACTAACACCTAATAAATTCTTCAGCTATCCAAGTCCTTTTAATTCCACAAATGGTCCAATGTTGGTAAATGGCTACACTGGTCAATATTTTTGGAATATAAATGACCCCATTCAGGTAGATTCTTTAATTAGGTTTATTAACCAGATACCTAATAATTATCATGTAATAGGTTTAAATGGTAGAAATGCAACAATTAATCAACTTTCTTCTAATGCCAAACTAGCTTTACAATCTTTTGGATTAAATAAATTTAATTTAGTGAATTACGGAGAGCCATATTTGTTTTGGGGAATTAAGGGTACTCAATCTGGAAGTGCATTAGAGTTTACAGCAGATTATACTTCAAATATTCCTCCAAAATCTCAAACTTTTCAGATAATACATGATCTTTTATATCCTTTGTCTTCTGGGAGTTTTACAACCGAACCTATTGGTCCATCGCAAGAATGGCGTAATGTTGATATATCATATGCTAAAAATAATTTTGATGATATATCATATGATATTATAGGAGTTACACCCATAGGTGTTGAACAAACTATAATGAAGAATATTAAAAATGATAAATTTGACATCAGTAATATTTTAGCAAAAGATTATCCCTATCTAAAAATCAAAACAAATGTTACAGATGAAACTGAGTTTTCATTTCCTCATTTAAATCATCTAATAATAGATAGTAAGCCTCTATCTGATTTTAGTTTTAATACGGATGTTTTTAATCAATTTAAAGACAAACAAATTCAAGAAGGTGATAGTTTAAAATGGGAAATTGGTATAAGTAATACACTTGATTACGATACAGATTCTATTTCAGGCACTTATACCATTACTAATCAAAATCAGAAATTTATTACCAAACCGTTTTCGTCTCTAGCACCCCTAAAACCTGGTATAACTAGAAACATAAAAATTGCAGAAAACACTCTTAATTTTTCAGGAAGTAACACCATTAAAATTCAGTTAAACTCAGCTAACAAAGATCTTTATTCTTTTAACAATAATATTTCTTACGATTATGCGGTTCAAAAAGATATTAAACAATCTTTTGTCAATGTACTTTTTGATGGCAGAAATATCATTAATGGTGACATTGTTTCCCCAAAGCCCAATATTCAAATTAGTAATACTGATGACAATAAATTCTTGCTACTAAACGATACTGCAAATGTTGATATCTATATCAAACGTCCTAAGGATGATAACTTTAAAAGAATTAGTTATTCTGATAAATCCATAAATTTCAAACCTTCAACATCTGAAGAAAAAAACATATCCCTAATTGAATATAAGCCAGAACTATTAGATGACGGATTATACACCTTAAAAGTTAAGGCAAAAGATGTATCAGGAAATATGAACAACAATGATTATTTAGTGGACTTTGAGATTATTAATGAATCATCGCTTACACACTTTTATCCTTACCCTAACCCTGTTGTAAACGCTATGAAATTTGTTTTTACACTAACCGGAGCAAAAGTTCCCGATAAAATAAAAATCACAATTTATAATAGTAGTGCAAAAGTTGTTAAAACAATTACCAAATCTGATTTGGGAAACATAAAAATTGGAAATAATATATCTGATTTTACTTGGGATTGTACTGATGAGTTTGGAGATAGATTGGCAAATGGCGTTTACTTTTATAAAGTTGACATTTCAGATGCTGATGAAAATTTCAATTTGAGAAGAACATTTGGCGATAAAAACTTTAAATCAAATACAGGTAAGATTTATATTATTAAATAATTTCTCTAAACTTATATTTCTCTTTCAAAAAAAAATACAATAAAACTATACTTGATATAATAAAAGATATGGAGCAACTCATCACAGCGCCAAAGATTTTAAATTCTTTAACTAAAATGTAGCCCAATAATACAGAAGGAATTAAACCCGCTAATGAGCTATAAAGATTAATTTTCATTTTACCTAAACTACTAAAGAAATAACCTAAAATTTTCGCTAGTGTAAACATTAAAATTGCCGGAGCCATCATTAATAACAATGGCTTCACACTAGAAAAATCTTTATTTAACAATTTCACATATACATGAGAAGGGATAATATATACTATTATTAGTGTTAATAAAGTAAAAAAAACAGAAATCTTCATATACTTAAAAAATTGCGCAACGCTGCTTTTTTTTAACTTATCTGTTTTAGAAATCTCATTTCCTAAAAGTGTACCTGTTGAAGTAGCAAACAACCATATTACATTTGCAAAAGATAAAACAATACTAAATACTCCTACAGCTTTTAAGCCTACGAATTTTTCAATAAAAAAATAAGATACCCTATAATTAATTATTTGAGAGAAATTTGCTGTTTGATTTACAATACCTAAACTTATTGAATCTACAAACAAAGGCTTTATATTGTCATATCTTAGTTTATCTTTTTTGAGTTCTTTTCTTAGAACTATTAATGCTACTACACTTATTATCGAATAAGAAAACAGTTGAAATAGCAAAAAGTCTTTAACTGTAAAAAAAGTAAGTCCTTTCTGAATTAGAAACAAAAGCAATATTAATGGCTGTAAAATAATTAGAAAATTATACCATTTTATGTTCATTTTATTTAATACCACCCTAAGGTTAAGCATAAATACAGAAATAAAAATGGTGTTGAAGAAAAAAACAACCTGTAAGTCTTTCTCAATTAAATTAAAAAAAGAGATTACTAATGTGCTAACTATAGAGACCATTAAAAACCAAAAATAGGAGATTAAAAAAATTTCTTTCATTTGATATTTCTTTAAGAGAAATAAAACAGTACCCACACCAAATATTTCGTTTATTAATTGAACAACTGAAATATAAATAGTAATTATGCTTAGATAACCTTTGCCGTACGAGCCTAAAAATTTAGCTGTTATTAATGTGGTAATTAAGCTTAAAATTGCAACCAAGAAGTTAGCTTGAAAGGAAAATATTACTTTTTTAAACATCTTATTTTATAAATCCATTTTTATAAAGTGATAAAAAACTATTTCCAATTGTTTTTGATGAAAACTTATTTTTAATATCAATTACGATCTTTTCAGAATCCCAAATCTCCCACTTTTTATCTAAAAAAAGTTGCATCCCTTCTATTAATTGTTTTTCACTTAAAGGGTTTACAAGTAAACTATTTTTATCATGTAAGTATTCTTTTAAACAAGGCAAATTAGTAGCTAAAACTGGTAGTCCACAAAATAGGGCCTCCATTACAACAACTCCTTGTGTTTCATAGTTACTAAACATTACTAGAATATCAGCCTCTTGATAATATTCTAAAATCTCGTTTCCAAATTTTAATCCATGAAAAAAAATATTACCTTTCGACTCTAAGTTTCTTGAATATATTTCGGCTTCTGAAACTACATTTAAAGCCCCTCCTATTATATGCAATTCTATTTTATTACTTTTTTTATGTATTATTTGATTAAAAGCATTTAAAATTCCTATTACATTTTTAGCTTTCTCATCTAATCTAGAAACATGTAAAAATTTAATAACGTCATTATTCTTTGGCTTATATTCAAATTTACTTTCGTCAACATAATTTTGAATAACACTAAAATTATAATGATGGATATTTAGTTTTTGTATAGCATTCTTTAAAGATTCAGAAACAACACTTATTCCTAAGCTATTACTGAAAATAATTTTTTTAAATAAATTATTGATAGAATACTTTGACGTTTTTCTAATGTAGTTAGTAGAGTGCTCTGAAACAAAATATGGTATTTTTTTAAAAAATTTATAAAATACAGGTATAATAGATTCAAATGAAATTACATGGATATGTATAAAATCGAAAGTATTTAAGGGCCTATTTGCACTTTTTAGTGCTAAAAGAAATGCTTTTATTCTTCTATAAAAATTAACCGTCTTTCTATATATAATAAAATAATTAGAGCTTGGTTTATAATAACAGGTATAAATTGGATAGCCATTCTCATGATCTATCTCAATAAAATATTTTTTTTGTTGCTTGGTCGATTTTTCTGCATATACAACAGTAACATTGTTTAAAACAGATATTATATTGATATGCTTTTTGGTGAAAATTGCATTTAATGGGTTTTCTTTACTAGGAAACCAACCTGGGAATATTAATATATTATACACTTAAAATAATTTAAACTAATGTATTACTTATTAACTTCTACTTTTAAAATAATAATTTTTGGAATATGGTAATCTTAGTAATTTCTTTTGTTTTTTTAGCTGAGGCATGTATAATTCATAATTATTTTCTTTAAAAAAATTATGAATATCAGAACTTTTATAGGGCGTATTAGCTAAAATCTCATCGTCAATTTCTATTTGAATAATAGGTTTTAACTCCTTTAAGGTATTAATCATCCCCTTCAAAGCTAAATATTCTCCCCCTTCTATATCTATTTTTATAAATTTCAACGACTCAATTTTATTTATCAAAAGAAATTCATCTATAGTTATAGTAAATACTTTTATAGGTGCACTTTCATCAAAATTATAGGAAGAAACCATTCCTAAATTTTGTATATTTCCATTATAATACAGATTAAGAATAGAATTTTTATCTGAAACAGCTAATTTAACAAGTTGAACATTTGTAAACTTATTTAATTTTAAATTAGTTTCAAGTACTTTGTAATTTTCATAATAAGGTTCAAAGGAAATCACTTTTCCATTATTACCAACAATATATGCGCAACACAGACTATATAAACCGAAATTTGCTCCAATATCAATACAATTATCTCCTTTTTCTAATATATCCTCAACTACGTTTAATTCAAAGTCTTCGTATCTATTTAAAAAAAACAGCTGACATTGGATCCAATCATATAGGTTCAAATTAAAATGTATTTTATTCTTAAATAAATACGCTTGGTGTTGATTATTAAATAAATCTGTGTTTTTGTTCAATACTTTAATGAAAAAAAAAGCTTTTTTAAATATTGAAAATTGAAAGAGAATTTTCAATCCATTTATAATATTCTTTTTCCAAAAATCATTCAAATTTATTTTCAAAATATTTCGTTATTTGGTATAAAATAAATTTATCAATATTTCAATCAAAGTTTAAAGAGAAAAATGAATTTTAAAACCTATTTGAAACAAGTATATATAAATTGGAAGAATTTCTACTACTTCTGCTTATTATTTATTTCAGGAACTCTTATAAGTGCATTTGTTATCTGCCAAACCATCACTCCATTTTACATTTACTCTATGTATTCTTATGTTTTTCCTCAAGAATCTAATATGACTAGCTTTAGGCTCATTATTAATGAAAAGGAACTAAATACCTTTTCTTTTCTTAAAGGTGAAGGTGATGTGATTAGAAGTAATATTAACAGATTTATTTATTTAAAAAACAATAATTATAAAGATAAATACTACGATAAACTAAAAAGTAAAGTGGGAAATAAGTTACCTGAAATTATTTATGAAAAAATATTTCATTACAATAATTTAGACTCGGGTTTTATTAGTTGGTTAAAATCCTTTTTAGAAAACCAAACTAGCATGAAAATTACAAGTTTAAAAATTTATTCAATTAATTTAACAGTTAATAATCAGTTTAAGCCAACTCAAAAAAACAAGGTTTTAATTCTAAATAAAAAATTTAATGAATAATATCACATTAAATCGTTCAGATCTTAAAACAATTGTTTTTAGCCTTTACTTAATATTATTGGTGTACAAGTTTTTAAATGGAGAGTTACTTTTTCAACATACAAATCCGCCTATAATTTACCCCATTTTAAACTTTCCTTATTGGTTGTTTATATTATCTGGACTGAAAGATTTCATTTTTTCTAGTAACTTACTAAAGACCATTATTACGCTTTCCTTGTTTTCAGCAAGTTTCCTTTCTATTATAAAAACCAAAAGTACTTTTTATCCAAAGATATTTTGTTTTAGTATCTGGCTCTATCAATTTCTTTATTTCTCAATTGTAGCATATCAACCGTTTGCCATAGGTATATTATTTCCATGCTTACCCTTTATATTTAAAGATGATTTTAAATTTACTGTTGTTTTTAATTTCGGAAGATATTTTTTCTGTGGATTATATTTTTTAGCAGGAGTATTAAAAATTGTAAATGGTGGTATTTTTAATATTTATCAAATGAGTGATAGTATTAAAATGTCATGTCTTGACTATATGCTTTACAATCCCACTAGTCTTAAAACCGATTTAATGAGTTTTTTTCTATACCATTATAAGTTAGGATACTTATTATATTTAGGTGCTGCATTATTAGAAATGGGATTTATTTTAGGCTTTCTAACAAAAAAATTTGATTATATTTTGTTTATTCTTTTTTTAATATTTCATTTCTCTAATTATATGTTACTAGATTTACCCTTTACAAACCACTTCATAATTTTAGCATTCTTATTACCATTGAGAGATGACCTATTAAAATATTACACTAAGAATATCTAAATCGAGTAATTATTTTTTTTATTAATTTAACAATTGATTCTTTAGTATTATATATATTACTTCTTAAAGGGTGATATTTTACAATAAAATAAGTCTTTAATTCTGAATTAAAGTAAGATTTAAACTTAGAAACACTAGGCAAGTTTGCACCACAAAAATCTATTTCTGAAATTCCATTTTCTTTACACCAATTAATAATTGAACTATATAAATAAGTATGTGCATATTTCTCTTCAATAGTTACACTATTAAGTAAAATAGTATATACCTTAAATTGATTTTTATCTATAAGAACAATATTTGAACATATTAATTCTGCTTGTTTATAAATACTAAAAGCTTTTAAAGCTCCTATTTTATCCCACTCAATTAATAATAATTTATAGGAATCAACTAGTTTATTTGAAAAAATAGTTTTTTTAAGAAATGTTAAATTAATGTGAGTTGATTTTTCATCAATCTCTTCGACTTTGAAAATATAATGATCGTTTTCTAATTTTGATAGATTTTTAATCACACTATAATGGGGCGCTAAATCATCTTTTTTTATATAAGTATATTTATTTTCAATTTTAAAATCAGCCCAAATAAAAGGTCTTATATCATTTATTCTAGTTTCTAACCTTAAAGTAGCACCTCTATATTTTTTTTTAAAAATATTAATCAAACTATCCGAAATTTCTAAATAAGAAACATCGGATAATTGAGATGAAAACCATAAAGCAGTAAAAGTGAAACTTTCTGGAGTAATTATTTTATTATTCTTAACATGAAAAGCGCCCAATGCAAGTGCTTTGTTTTTCTTCATGAATAAGAAATATTGAATCTCTGTGTTAAAAACTTTTGATACTGATTCTATAAAATTGCAGTCATAATATATAGGTAGCTTAAGAGATGCAATCTCTTTTTCCCAAACCATATTATCAATATTACTCCACATTCCTTAAACGATGTTACCCATTTTTTTAGCTCTATAATTATTTCGCTTTTTCAAAAACCAATATTGTAGTAAACAATTTATTACCCGTTTTTAAATTGTAAAATGATTTAAGTAATTTAACGGCTATTGGTAAACTTGCTAAAATAGATTTCATAAAATTGATATTTCTATATCTTCCTTGAGATTTCAAATATTCTATCGAAAATAAATCTTCAGATAATGGAATTAATATTTTCTCTACTAATTTCAAATTAAATGATTTAGCAAAATATTCAGGTGTATGTTCTCCTAAAAACTGAATATGCTCTGGAATTTGCCAATCATACCAGTTTTTTTTTCCAAATCCATTTTTCATTAACCCTGTTTTAATAATTAGCTTTCCATTTTCATTAAGCATCTCATTTATTTTAATAAAAAATGCGTTTAAATCTGGTAAATGAGAAATCACATTAATCAATGTGATAACAGAAAATTTCTCTTTTATTTCAGAGTCGTTTATTTCTGACTCAATGATATTACATTCCGTGTTCTTTTTTGCAAAGGCAGCCCTATCTTTGTCGTTCTCTAAACCTGTCAAATTTCTCACTCCGAGCTCTTTACATTTCTTTAAAAGTACACCACAGCCACAGCCAATATCTAAAACAGAATCTTGATTTGAAATATACTTGCTGATAAAAGGTAAATAATATTTAACTGCTAATTCTTCTGACTGGTTTTGTCGCTCAGAAGACAATGGGTTTCTATTAATTTCATTTTGTTTATATGGATTTATAAAGTGCAAATCACAATTTAAACATGATACTAAATGATGTCCATTCTCTATGAAATTAAATTTTAACTGGTTAGAATTACAAAGAGGACAGTGTGTTTCTTTATTCATTAATAATAATATGACTTCTATAAAAAAGCCACTCACAATAATGTAAGTGGCTTTTAAAATTAACAATATTTTCAAACAAATCAATCCAACCTAAAAACAATTGGCATTACATAACTTACTCTAACCGCTCTCCCATTTTGAATTCCGGCTTTCCATAATGGAGATTTTTTAATTACTCTTATGGCTTCTTCATCACATCCAGCACCAATTCCTCTTAAAATTTTGACATCAGTTATTTCTCCATTTTTTTCTACTACAAAAGAAACTATAACTCTACCCATTACATTTGCATCTTTTGCTATTGAAGGATAATTGAGATTTTTATTTAAAAACTTACCCCAAGCAGCCATTCCTCCTGGAAACTCGGGCATTCTTTCCACTAAATTAGCATTAAAGATTTCCACTCCGTTATTAGTTTCCCCTGTTTCAGTTCCTCCGTTTGATGTACCTTCAGTTGAATTTATACCGTCAGTAGATAATTTGCCCTCTTTTTCTGTGCTACCAATGATGATGTTTTTCAGATCTTTTTCGCTTGGTAACTGCAAGTCAATTTTAGGTTGATCAATAGGGACTATATTCCCGCTGTAATTTATTGTTTTTACATCTTCTACTTTTTGTGAAGTGGTTTCTACTTTCTTGGCAGCTTCTTTCTTCAAAACGGGATCTTTAATTAATTCAACTTCTTTAATAATTTCTGGTTTTAAAGGGCCAGAAATCGGAGGATTAGTATTTACAGTCGGTTTATCTGTAAACGCAGATGAAATAAAAGCTAATATTAATAATGAAACCGCTATTAATAAAGCTTTTAATAAATAATTACCCGACTCTTTTCTTAGCACATAAGCGCCATAAGATTGATTGCGGTTTTCAAAAACAAGATCGAGCCACTCTTTCCTGTTTACATTAGTTTGGTTAAATAACATAGAGATTGAATTTTAATTTTAGCTATAACGATGAATAATTTTCAATATTATTAATTTGTAACAATTATGTTACTTTAATTTATTTAGTTTTAAAATAGACTTTTAGCCATTCAATTGCGACTTCATTTTTTTTTTATATCCTTTGCACTATAACTAGTTATATGATGAAGATTATTTTTATGGGTACGCCCGAATTTGCAGTTGCTTCTTTAGCCGCATTATTAAATGCAAATTTTAATATTGTGGGAGTAGTAACCGCTCCGGATAAACCTGCGGGTCGTGGTCAAAAAATTAATGAATCTGCAGTGAAGAAATTTGCAGTTGAAAATAATCTGAAAGTTTTACAACCAGAAAAATTAAAAAATCCTGAATTTATTAAAGAATTAAAATCTTTAAATGCCGATTTACAAGTCGTAGTCGCCTTTAGGATGTTACCAGAAATTGTTTGGAATATGCCGAAAAAGGGAACTATTAATCTACATGCTTCTTTATTACCAAATTACCGTGGTGCTGCTCCAATTAATTGGGCAATTATAAATGGCGAAAAAGAAAGCGGTGTAACTACATTTTTCTTAAAACAAGAAATTGATACTGGTGATATTTTATTTTCTGATAAAGTTACTATTGATGAGGAAATGACTGCTGGTGATTTACATGACGCTTTGATGGAAAAAGGAGCAGAATTATTGGTAAAAACTGTTAAAGCGATAGACAATAATGATTACCAAGAAATTCCTCAAGAAAGTTTTTACGAGGAAAATCTAAAACACGCTCCAAAGATATTTAAAGATGACTGCAAAATAAATTGGAACCAGGATAACGAAATCATTTACAATATGATTAGGGGTTTAAGCCCCTTCCCTACTGCTTTTACTCAATTTTTAGATAAAAGCTTGAAAGTTTTTAAAGCTGTAAAAGAAGATGTTGATCCCGGAATTTCTGCTGGTGCATATTTAAGCGATGGAAAAACATACTTAAAATTTGCATCTAAAAATGGATTTATAAGCTTGAAGGAAATCCAACAAGAAGGAAAAAAGAAAATGGAAATTGAAGATTTTTTAAGGGGAATAAGATTAGATTGATATTTAATTTCTAAGTTTTTCTAGACTTACGAAGTTTTTGAAACTTCTTAAGTCTTCTATAAGTTTTATTGTTTTTGCGTTAACGATTGAAGCGGTATCCTTTTTTTCATTTCAGAAAAAAAGATATAGCGGAAAGCGTGTTAAAACGCCCAAATAATTTAAAAACAACCAATATCTGGCAAATTAAAACCTAACAAACTAACTACTAAAAACCTAACAAACTAAAAACCTACTTATTTTCTTTATTCAATTTATCCATCAAAAATCTAGATACCTCATTAAAATATCGTTTACGGTTAAAACCCATCACCCATTGTATTCCTTTAGAAGCGTTAGTGATAAAAACCTCTTCTACTTCATCTAAAATCTCTGGATTTATTTGTGCCTCAATTATTTGCAAATCGCTTTTTTTGGCAAGTTCCATTACAACTTGTCGCATTACTCCGCCAATACAGCCTTCGCTTAAAGCTGGTGTATAAATGATTCCTTTATAAACTAAAAATAGATTTGCACTAATGGTTTCACACAAAAAACCATTTTGATTAAGGATAAAAGCTTCATCTAAACGCATCTGATCCTTAAAAATACCGGCCATTACATAAGGCAAAGCATTACATGTTTTTAAATTCGACAGCTTATTTATAGGTTTTTGGATATCCTGATAAATATCCATAATTAAACCTTTTGCATTAATCTCGTAATTGGGAGAATCTAAAAGAGTAACTTCTAAAGTGTAACCATGCTTATTTTGGGATGGAGCATACAATCCGCCTCCATCTCTATAAACATTTAATCTTAACCTTGCGTTAGGACCAACTTTATTTCTTTTGCAAAGTTCCTCTGCTTTATCCTTTAAAAAATAAGTATCAAGTGTAGAATAACCTTCTAATTTTAAAGTTTTCATGCCATTTTGAAGTCTTTCGGCATGAAGATTTGCAAAGTTAAGTTTGCCAGAAGACATTCTCATAGATTCAAATAACCCATCTCCATATTTAAATCCTCTATTAGAAATATTAAATATTTTATCCTCCGCATCTAAAATCTCTCCGTTAATATTGATGAAGCTTTTTGACATAAGGCTGCAAAGCTATACTTTCTTCTTAATTATTTTTAAGATATGCTCTCCATTTTTCTAAAACATCCATAAAGTCTTTAGGTAATTCTGATTCAAAATTTACAAATTCCTTTTTTGTAGGATGTATAAATCCCAGTGTTTGGGCATGTAAAGCTTGCCTTGGAATAATTTGAAAGCAGTTTTCTACAAATTGCTTGTACTTGGCAAACAAGGTCCCCTTCCTGATTTTATCGCCACCGTATGGTGCATCATTAAATAAAGGATGTCCGATATGTTTCATATGAGCTCTTATTTGATGAGTACGACCTGTTTCTAATTCGCAAGAAATTAAAGTGACATAATTAAATCTTTCTAAAACTTTGTAATGGGTAACACTCCATTTTCCATCTGCTTCATCATCATAAACATCCATTACTTTTCTATCCTTTACACTTCTACCAATATAGCCTGTAACTGTTCCATCATCTTGCAAATCTCCCCAAACTAAGGCTAAATATTTTCTGGTAATGCTATGATCATAAAACTGTTTGGCTAATAATGTCATTGCTTTTTCGTTTTTACTGATGAGCAATAAGCCAGATGTATCCTTATCTATACGGTGCACCAAACCAGGGCGACCGTCATTTCCTGGTAGTTGAGGTAATTGTTTAAAGTGAAAAACTAAGGCATTTACTAATGTGCCGTCCCAATTTCCATAACCCGGATGCACAACCATACCTGCATCTTTGTTCACCAAAAGCAAATCATCATCTTCATAAATAATATTTATTGGAATATCTTGCGGATAAACTTCAGTATCACGAGGCGGATGTGATAAAACAATACTGATTTGATCTAAAGGTTTGATTTTATAACTTGCTTTTATCGCCTTACCATTAACCAATACGTTTTCAGCATCTATAGCATTTTGAATTTTACTACGGGAAGCGTTTTCAATACGCAGCATCAAAAACTTATCAATTCTTAAAAGTGATTGTCCCTTATCAACCGTAATTGCAAAATGCTCAAAAAAATCATTTTCTTCTTTTTCTTGAATGTCTAAGTCAATTTCCATTGCTGCAAAATTAAACCTTTTAAATTATTTATAATCATAATCATATATCGGTATCATATTTGATATTAACCACGTATCTATATATGATATTCTAAATCCATAATACATGAGAGACTTTACCAAAAAATTTGTGTTTGTATTAAATTTCTTCCCTTTTCTAATTAAAAAAATTTACTTTAGAGATTAAATTGTAATCTCATAAACATGAACTTTTTAAATAGAAAAAAACAGGTTATTCTAATAACTTCTTTATTAATTTCTTTTAATTATACCTATTCACAAAACACCACTAATTTAGTAAAAAACGTTCCATCAGATGCGACAAAGTTAGCGCAAGCTTATTTTATGCCCGCATTTAAAGGATTTGGTTTTGGGATGAATAGTGCCTGGTATAACTCGGCCAAAGCTAAAAATTTAGGAAAATTTGATATTAGGATTCAAGGTACAGCAGCTTTTGTACCGTCTGAAGATCAATCTTTTGACATTAGCAAGTTAGGTTTATCATCTACAATGCAAGCAAAAGGAAGTCCTATATCTCCAACACTTTTAAGTAATGATACTAAAGGTTCAATTCTTTCTGTAAAAGATGATAATGGAAATGAAGTTACCACTATTGAATTGCCACAAGGAAGTGGAATAAAGTTCGCACCTTCTCCTCAAGTACAAGTTACAGTTGGTCTTATTAAAAATACGGATGTTTCATTAAGATATACTCCTCAATTTGGGAAAGAAACGGGTAGTTTTGGTGCCATTCAAAATTTAGGTTTTGGTATAAAACATGAAATCACTAAGTATTTATTACCTGGAAAAACCGAGAAAATTATTCCAATTGATATTGCATTAGCATTTGGATATAATCAATTAACATACAGTTATAAATTACCAATAGCAGATCAATTAGATGATAGAAATTCAGGTCAGGATCTTAATCAAAAAGTAGATATTAAATTTAGTGGCTACACTATAGATGCAGTTTTATCAAAGAAATTGGCAATATTCACTCCATTTGTTTCTGTTGGCTATAATTCATCTCAAACTCAATTAAAAGTTTTAGGTAGTTATATAGTTAGAACTGGTGCAACTGTAGTTCCACCAGCACCAACATATTCTACTTTTACAGATCCTGTAAATATAAAGCAAAACGATATATCTGGCTTAAGAGGAAACATTGGTTTCTCGCTTCATTTGGCTTTTTTAAGATTATATGGTTCATATTCTGTAGGTCAGTACCAAGCGGTTTCTGGAGGTATTGGGTTTGGAATTGGTAAATAATTTTTAAATTTTTTAACTGTTTATATCCTAGAATTTGAAAAGTTCTAGGATTTTTATTTTTAAGATGATTGAGCTAAAGTTTAACAGCATTGAAGAAGAAATAAATTACCCTCCAATTTCAGATTTTGTAAGTCTTTCCTTTAAACGAGATGATTTAATTCATCCTTTTATTTCTGGCAATAAATGGCGCAAATTGAAATTCAATTTAATCAAAGCCAGGGAGCTTAATAAGAAGCATTTGGTAACTTATGGAGGTGCCTATTCAAACCATTTATTGGCTTCTGCTGCGGCGGGAGCAAAATTCAATTTTAAAACATCTGCATTTGTTAGAGGAGAAGAAGCAAACAATCCTATTTTAAATTTGTGCAGATTATTTGGGATGAATTTAATATTTGTTTCAAGAGAGGACTATAAAAATAAAGCAAAACTTGTAAGCAATAATTTTAATGATAACAATGAAGTTTATGTTTTAGAAGAAGGTGGTTTTGGCTTTGAAGCCGAGAAAGGTTGTAGAGAAATTATTACAGAACTAAAAAACAATTATGACCACATTTTTTGCAGTGCTGGTACTGGAGCAACAGCTGCAGGAATTATAAATCAAGTTTCCTTATCACAATTAAAAACCACGGTTCATATTGTTTCCTTATTAAAAGGTGGGGAATTTTTAAAAACAGAAATTGACAAATTATTAATCCATAAAATTGAATATCAATTACATACAGATTATCACTTTGGAGGTTATGCTAAAACCAAACCTGAACTCATAAATTTTATAAAGGATTTCACCCAACAAACAGGAATTTTGATAGACCCTGTTTATACATCTAAAACGCTATTTGCCATCCAAGATTTAGCCTCTAAAAACTACTTTAAAAAAAATGATAAAGTTTTAATGATACACACAGGCGGATTATTCGGTATTTTAGGAATGATGGATAAATTTATTTGATGGAACATCATAAACAAATACTAACTAAAAACTAACTAACTAAAAACTAACAAACTAAACCAACCTTTGCCTTACCGCCTCATACAAAATCACTCCAGCAGATACCGATACATTTAAAGATTCAATTGTGCCAACCATTGGTATTTTTGTAAGGTAATCAGAGTTTCTCATCAATTCAAAGGAAATACCTTCATCTTCTGCACCCATAATAATTGCTGTTGGAGCAGTAAAATCGGGTTTGTAAATAAAATCTTCTGTTTTTTCTGTACAGGCAACAATCTGAATACCGCTATCTTTTAAAAATCTCAAAACCGTTAATAGATTATCATGACGGCAAACCGGAATTTTATATAACGCACCAGCAGATGTTTTTACTGCGTCGGGATTGATTTGTGCCGAACCTCTCTTAGGAACAACAATAGCATGTGCTCCACAGCATTCTGCAGTACGGGCAATTGCTCCGAAATTACGTACATCTGTGATCCCATCTAATAATAATATAAGAGGTACTTCTCCCTTTTCAAAAATTTGAGGAATTAAATCTTCTATTTTTTGATAAGTAATTGGAGATATAAATGCAATAACACCTTGATGGTTTTTTTGGGTAATGCGATTTAACTTTTCTATCGGGACTTGTTGCGATGGAATATCATACTGACGTAAAAGCGTTTTTAGTTCAGAAATTAATTCTCCGCTAATGCCTTTTTGTAAAAACAATGACTCAATATCTTTACCAGAACTAATGGCTTCTATCACAGCTCTTATTCCAAAAACCATTTGGTTTACATCTTTTTCCTCTCTTTGAAATCTTTTTTCCATACGTTGCGAAATTAAACAAAATCTAATAACCTTATTAATAGAACATTTATAAAAAACAAATACAAAATGTTTATTAACAGGGCTTCATTTTATCAACATCCGCTTTAATGTAGTTTAAACAATTATTATGTAAAGAATAATTGATGTTACTAACATTTGTTGTTGATAATTAGACTGATAACTTATCGGAATTGACGTCTAGTTTAAACTACACAAAATCGGTGTTAAAAACTACTTAATATGGTGGTAAAATTTTGTATATTTTTGTGATTATGAGTTTAGAATCAGAATCAAACAAAGTAGCTTTTCCAAAAGAAAAAAGAGGTAGGCTTACCAATTTAGTTTCTGGTTTAGGTAAACTTCCGCCTCAAGCTTTAGATTTAGAAGAAGCAGTTTTAGGCGCATTAATGTTAGAAAAAGATGCACTTTCAACGGTTATAGATATTCTTAAACCCGAAGTTTTTTACAAAGATGCTCACCAAAAAATATTTGAATCTATACAAATTTTATTTACCGCTTCCTCGCCTGTTGATATATTAACTGTTACCGCACAATTAAGGCAGCAGGGAGATTTAGAAATGATTGGTGGTGCTTTTTACATTACCGAACTTACAAACAGAGTAGCTTCTGCAGCCAATATAGAATACCATGCAAGGATAATTTCTCAGAAATTTATCCAACGAGAATTAATAAGAATTTCTACCGATATCATCAATCAATCTTATGAGGATACCAGCGATGTTTTTGAATTATTGGATTATGCCGAAAAAAACCTTTTCGATATAGCACAAAATAATTTAAGAAGAGATTCTCGTAAAATGGATGATATCATTAAGGAATCTCTAAAAATGTTAGAATCTTTACGTGGAAAAGAAGACACTTTAACTGGGGTTCCTTCCGGTTTTACAGCCTTAGACCGCGTAACAAATGGTTGGCAAAAATCAGATTTAATCATTATAGCTGCTCGTCCGGCGATGGGTAAAACTGCATTTGTATTAACTTGTGCCAGAAATGCCGCGGTACAATTTAATAAACCTGTAGTGGTTTTTTCTTTGGAGATGTCATCTGTACAACTCACCAATCGTTTAATTTCTGGAGAGGCAGAAATTGAACAAGAAAAAATCAGAAAGGGACAATTAGAAGATTGGGAGTGGCATAAAATGACTTCCAAAATTGGAGGTTTAAGTGAAGCACCTTTAATTATTGATGATACTCCTGCACTAAACGTTTTTGAATTTAGGGCAAAATGTAGAAGGCTAAAAGCTCAATACGATATTCAAATGATTATCATAGATTATTTGCAATTGATGCAGGGAAAAGCCGATGGTAAAAGTGGAAGTGGAAATCGTGAACAGGAAATAAGTAGCATTTCTAGAGCTTTGAAACAAGTTGCTAAAGAATTAAATGTGCCAGTAATTGCACTTTCTCAGTTAAGTAGAGCTGTTGAAAATCGTCCGGGTGGATCTAAAAAGCCCATGTTATCCGATTTAAGGGAATCTGGAGCAATTGAACAAGATGCAGATATGGTTTTGTTTTTATACCGACCAGAATATTATGGTTTAGATCAGGATGAGAACGGAAACCCAACTGCTGGTATTGGTGAAGTAATTATCGCTAAACATAGAAATGGGGAAACTGGGTCCGTTCCTTTAAGGTTTATCGGCAAATATGTAAAATTTGCAGATTTAGAAGATGGTTTTGGTGGAATAAGCGCATCTGAAAATTCTGCTTCAGATCCTTTTTCTAGTCTTGGTCCTTCTTCTCAGTTTGAAAGTATTACCCTGAAACCTAAAAATTGGGATACTGATGAGGAAGAACCTCCTTTCTAATAAAACAAATTTGATGTGAATATCAAAAGCATCTATATTTGCCAGCGATGTTTAAAAAAACCCATTATTTTTTAAAAAAGCTAATTCTTGGATTAATTGATGCATTTTATCCGCTTTTTAGAAAGATAATGCCTCATCAAACTTTTAGATATGCTGTTTGTGGAGGAGGAAATGCAGTTTTAAATTTCGCTATATTTTCTATTACTGAAAATTTGATAGTAAAAAAACAGGTTGTTCATATCATCCCTAATTTAGCCATAAGCTCCCACATTTTTTCCTTTCTTGTAGCTTTCGGAATTACGTTTCCAATAGGATTTTATCTTAATACTTTTGTGGTTTTTGAAGGTTCGTATCTTTTAAAAAGAGTTCAGCTTTTTAGATATTTTACAATTGTACTAATTTGCTTCTTGCTCAATTATGTATTTATGAAACTTTTTGTAGACCATTTTGGCTGGTACCCAACTCCATCTTATATATTAACATTCGGCTTGGTTACTTTCTTTAGCTACTTTTCTCAAAGAAATTTTACTTTTAAAAAGAAATTAGATTAACACTTTTTTTTTAGTGGTTTTAATAAATCTTCTAATCCGTTTAATTTGATTTCATAAATAGTTGCTAATTGTTGTCCTAATTTACCTGGTGGCCAACCTTTATTAGCAAACCATTCTAAATAAGAAACTGGTAAATCGCAAAGCAATCTATCTTTATATTTACCAAAAGGCATTCTGTTTTTTACTAAATCTAATAATATTTGAGTATCCATAAATTTTATCCTTTGCGTTAGGGATTGAAACGGCATCCTTTTCTTCGCCTTTTTAGGCGGAGAAAGATATAGTGTAAAGCCCGTAAAAACGCCCAAATTAATATTTAAATCTCAAATCAAATTTTTTCTTATCAGATTTAAAAGTATAGAATACACAAAAAATCAGACTGATCAAGTTTATCTTATCCTAGCAAAACTTCATTTTAATATTGGTAAATTTAATATCTGAAATACCAAAAGCTGTTAAAAATTGTTAATTAATTAATCATATAAAAGAATAAAACTAGTTTAGTATTTTGCTAATCATAAAAAATTGACTCTTATTATTTATTAACCTATCTTTGCCCGATGTTTAAAAACAAGAGCTTAACTATTTTAAGCTTTATTCTATTAATTACAATTGTTTTTACTGGTTGTAAAAGCAAATTTGAGAAATTACGCACAAGTACAGATACCGGTAGAAAGTATCAAGAAGCCATAAAACTTTATAATAATAAAGATTATGCTAAAGCTTTGATATTGTTTGATGATTTGGTACAACGCTATCGTGGAAGGTCAGAATCTGAAGATTTGTACTATTATTATGCTTACACAAATTATAAGCTTAAAGATTATTTATCCGCCAGATACCATTTCAAAACATTTGCTGATACTTATCCAAGTAGCCCAAAAGCTGAAGAATGTAGGTTTTTAGCAGCATATTGCTTCTATTTAGATTCTCCAAATTTCTCTTTAGATCAAGACAATACTTATAAAGCAATTGAATCTTTACAGTTGTTTATTAACCTTTATCCAAAAAGTGATAGAGTTGCAGAAGCCAGTAAATTGATATTGGATTTAAGAGATAAATTAGAGCGTAAATCTTATGAAAACGCTAAATTATTTATAGATATAGGGGATTATCAATCTGCAGTTATTGCTTTTAGAAACTCTACAAGAGACTTTCCTGATACTAAATATGCTGAAGAAATGGAGTTTTTAACCATCAAATCTCAATATCTTTATGCTGAAAACAGTCTTGAAACTAAACAGGAAGAACGTTATCAAGAGACTATTGAAGAATACGAAAGATTTGCAGAAAAATATCCAAAAAGCACTTATCTAAAAGAAGCAACAGATATTAAGGATGATGCATTAAAAGGAATAGTAGAAACAAAAAAAATATTAGAATTATATTCGGGAGTTAAAACTGAGAAAAAAGATGAGCAACAATAACGATATCGCAAAACCAACAGTTTCTGGTACAACAGTTACAAGAGATTTAAGAGAGTTAGATATAACTACTGATAACATTTATGAGTCTTTAGTAATTATAAGCAAACGAGCTAACCAAATTGCAGCAAACATGAAAGAAGAGTTGCATGGTAAATTGGCAGAATTTGCTAGCTCTAATGATAATTTAGAGGAAATTTTTGAAAATAGAGAACAAATTGAAATTTCTAAGCATTACGAAAGAATGCCAAAAGCTTCATTAGTTGCTATTGATGAATTTACCCACGGTAAGGTTTATCATAGAAATCCAGCTAAAGAACAAAAGTAATTGTTCTATATTTGAGCATGGTTGATATGCTTAAAGAAAAAAATATTCTTCTTGGCGTTTGCGGCAGCATTTCAAGTTATAAATCAGCAGAAATTGTTAGGTTATTTGTAAAAGCTGGTGCAAACGTTAAGGTAGTTATGACAAAAGATGCTACCTCTTTTATCACACCACTTACACTTTCTACCCTTTCTAAAAATCAAGTTTTAAGCACTTATTCTAATCCAGAAACTGGCGAATGGAATAATCATGTGGAATTAGCACTTTGGGCAGATTTGATTTTAATTGCTCCCGCAACTGCAAATACAATCTCTAAATTTGCAATTGGTTTGTGCGATAACTTGTTATCAGCGATTTATTTATCTGCAAAATGCCCGGTATTTATTGCGCCAGCAATGGATTTAGATATGTGGAAACATCCAACCACAATTAAAAATATTGAAAGTTTAAAGTCTTATGGGAACATTGTTATTAATCCGAATTCTGGAGAATTGGCCAGTGGTTTAAATGGAGAAGGAAGACTAGCGGAACCAGAAGAAATTATCGCTTTCATTGATCGTCAATTAAAAGAAAATTCACCTTTAAAAGGAAAGAAAGTATTAATAACAGCGGGACCAACTTATGAAGCAATTGATCCGGTAAGATTTATAGGAAATCATTCCTCAGGGAAAATGGGTTATGCTTTAGCAGAAGAGCTTTTAAAGAATGGAGCTGATGTTATTTTGGTGAGCGGCCCAACTAGCTTATCAATTAATCAATCGATAAAAAAAATAGAAATTACATCTGCAAAAGAGATGTTAGATGCTTGCTTAAAATATTATGATGATGTTGATATTTTTATTATGAGTGCAGCTGTTGCAGATTATACACCAATAAATGTTTCATCACAAAAAATTAAAAAACAATCTGATACTTTTGAAATAGCTTTAACGAAAACACAGGATATTTTAAAAACATTAGGAGAAAAAAAGAAAAATCAAATTTTGATAGGTTTTGCATTAGAAACTCAAAACGAAGAACAAAATGCAGCTGAAAAATTGAAGAAGAAAAATCTGGATTTTATAGTTCTTAATTCTTTAAATGATGAAGGCGCAGGCTTTAAGCATGATACCAATAAAATTACCATATTAGATAAAGATTTACATAAAACAACGTTTAATCTAAAATCTAAAAAAGAAATTGCCAAAGATATTTGCAACAAAATTATCTCCCTGATATGATTAAAAAGCTTTTATTACTCATTTGCATTTGTTTAACGATAAACGCTGAAGCCCAGGATTTAAATGCGAGGGTTCAAATTTTATCACCACAGATACAAAACACGAACAACAAACCAATAGAAGCTTTGCAACAAGCAATGTCTGAATTTTTAAATAATAGAAAATGGAGTGTTAACGAGCTTAAATCTCAAGAAAGGATTGATTGTAACATCGTCTTTAATTTAAAAGAATGGGACGGATCTAGTAATTATAAAGGTGAAGCGCAGATTATAAGTAGTCGCCCTGTTTATGGCACTTCGTACAATACAACGCTTTTAAGCGTAACGGATAAAAACTTTGAATTTACTTATACAGAAGGTCAACCTTTAGATTTTTCTGACCAAAATTTTCAAAATAATTTAAGTTCGATATTGGCATTTTACGCTTATATAATTGTGGGTTTAGATGCAGATAGTTTTTCTAAACTTGGCGGAACAGATTATTTTACTAAAGCGCAAACTGTTCTTAATAATGCTCAAAACGCACCATTTGGAGGCTGGAAAGCTTTTGAAAATCTCAGAAATAGATATTGGATTGCAGAAAATCTTCAGAATAAAACCTTTATCCCTTTAAGAGAAGTGCTTTATACTTACCATAGACAAGGATTGGATTTAATGAGTGATGATATAAATAAAGGAAAAAAAAATATTGCTACTTCTATTGAAAAATTAACTGAATTAGATAAACAAAAACAAGGTTCTATATTAAATAATATCTTTTTCTCTGCTAAAGCGGATGAAATCATCGATATATTTAAGAAATCTGATCCATTAGAAAGAACAAAAGTTTATAATACTATGGTTGAAGTTGATCCTGCAAATTCTTCTAAATACGAGGAATTAAAAACAGCAAAATAAAATCCAAAATAATTTTCATCAAAATATGCTAAGTAGATTACTTATAAAAAATTATGCCTTAATAGATAATCTAGACATCAGTTTTGGTAACGATTTAAATGTAATCACTGGGGAAACAGGAGCAGGAAAATCAATCGTTTTAGGTGCTTTAGGTTTAATTTTAGGACAAAGAGCAGAAGGAAAATATTTCTTTAACCAACAAAAGAAATGTATTGTTGAAGGTTTTTTTAATATTGGTGAATATCAATTAAAAGATTTCTTTATTGATAATGATTTAGACTACGAAAATGAAACTGTTTTGCGTCGTGAAATTGCTTTAGATGGTAAATCTAGAGCTTTTATAAATGATACACCCGTTACATTAGGTATTTTAAAAAATCTTGGTCAGCAATTAATTGATGTGCATTCTCAGCATGCAACATTAGAAATTAACAATGCAGATTTTCAGCTTTTGGTGATAGACGTTGTTGCTGAGCATCAGGATTTATTGATTGAGTATAAGAATCAATTTCAGAGTTATAAAAAAAATCAGCGTAAGCTAAAAACTTTAAAAGAAGATACCGACAAAGCAAAAGCAGACCAGGATTATTATCAGTTTTTATTTGATGAATTAGAAACCGCATCTATAAATGAGGGCGAACAAGAAAATCTGGAAATTGAATTAAACAGTCTTTCTCATTCGGAAGAAATTAAGAAAAACTTGTTGGGAGCTAATTTTTTAATAGATAATAGCGAAGAATCTGCTTTACCAAAATTAAAGGAAGCGTTAACTCAAATCCAAAGTTTAGAGAAATATCAGCCAAACGTATTGGCTTTCGCCGATAGATTAAAAAGTGCGATTATAGAAATCAAAGACATTAATGATGAGTTAGAAACTTTAGAACAAGCCACATCCTTTAATGAATCTAGATTAGATGAAATCAATGAGCGCTTAAGTTTATTTTATTCTTTACAAAAAAAACATCGTTTAAATAATAATGAAGAACTTATTAATTTTAAGAATGAGCTTTCTGATAAATTGAATAAGATTCTTTTTGCAGATGAAGATTTAGAAAAATTAGAAAATGAATTAGCTAAATCGGAAAAAGAACTTCAGCAAAAAGCTGAAAAAATAAGTAAAAATAGAGCAAAAGTAATCCCACAAATAGAGAAACATATTTTAGAAACTTTAGCTGAAGTTGGAATGAATAATTCTCAGCTAAAAATAGAAAAAAAGACAGCTTTAGTTTTGGATAAAGATGGGAATGATGAAATTAAGTTCTTATTTAATGCCAATAAAGGACATCAATTAAATGAACTAAATAAGGTAGCATCGGGTGGAGAACTTTCTCGTTTAATGTTGAGTATTAAATCATTAATTGCTAAAAAAACTGCTTTACCAACCATTATTTTTGATGAGATTGATACAGGAGTGTCTGGTGAAGTTGCTAACCGAGTGGGAATTATAATGGAAGAGCTAGCCAAAAATATGCAAGTAATTACCATTACACATTTACCACAAATGGCAAGTAAAGGTAAAGCGCACTACTTTGTTTATAAAGCTACAAAAGATGATTTTACTTACACTCAAATCAAACGTTTAAATGAAGATGAACGAATTTTAGAAATAGCTAAAATGTTAAGTGGAGAAAACCCAAAGGAATCTGCTTTGCAGAATGCCAGGGAATTATTATACAATTAAATAAGTCATTTACTTATATTTGAAACAAATTTAGACAGCGAAATTTTTAAAACCCGATAATCTATCTCGATTCTGGAGACTTTTATCTAAATACTTAATTATACAATGGCATACAACTTACTAAAAGGAAAAAGAGGAATTATTACCGGCGCACTAGATGCAAATTCAATAGCATGGAAAGTTGCAGAAAAAGCACATGAAGAGGGTGCAACTTTTGTATTAACTAATGCTCCAATCGCAATGCGAATGGGAGAAATTAATGCATTGGCAGAGAAAACCAATTCTCAGATTATTCCTGCAGATGCTACAAATGTAGAAGACTTAACAAAACTTTTTACAGAAGCTCAAGAAATTTTAGGTGGAAAAATCGATTTCGTTTTACATTCTATTGGTATGAGTGTCAACATCAGAAAAAAAATTCCATATACAGAATCTAATTACGATTACTTTGCAAAAGGAATAGACGTTTCTGCAATGTCTTTGCATAAAATGTTAGCGGTTGCAAAAAAATTAGATGCCATAAGCGAAGGCGGAAGTGTAGTGGCTTTAACCTATATGGCAGCACAACGTACTTATCCTTTTTATACAGATATGGCTGATATAAAAGCAATGCTTGAGTCTATTGCTCGCAGTTTTGGTTATCATTACGGCGTAGATAAAAAGGTTAGAATCAATACTGTATCTCAATCTCCAACTCGTACAACTGCTGGATCTGGGATTAAAGGCTTTGATAATTTTTATGATTTTGCAGATAAAATTGCGCCATTGGGAAATGCAGATGCTGCATCTTGTGCTGATTATTGCATTACTTTATTTTCTGATTTAACAAGAATGGTTACCATGCAAAATCTTTTCCATGATGGAGGATATTCTTCTACCGGAGTAAGTATGGAAGTGATGGATCAAATTGGTGGTGGAGAATAGGTAAATAAAAAAAAGATAAAATTTAAAAGTCCGATGGGAAATAATTTTCATCGGACTTTTTTTTACAAAGATTTTTTAGATTGAAAATTTTCATATGGTTTTGAGCGTTCCATAATTATACACTTCAATTATGAAAAATTTATTCTCTTTTAAATACCTTATTTTAATATTTATATCCCTTACCATTTTATCTTCTTGCGCTACGCAAAAAGAAAAACAAGCTAGGATAACTTTAATAGATAGCTTAATAAAAAATAATGACTTCAAATTTGTTGCACAACAAGCTAATCCTTTAAGGGGAGGTCTAATTTCACAAAGATTAAGACAATTAGATAATTCCTATTTTTTAAAAATAAGCAAAGATTCTATTAATTGTTACTTGCCATATTTTGGAGTAGCACAGCAAGCTCCTTATGGATCAACAAATAATGGGATACAATTTATAAGTACAGATTTTTCTTATGATAAGACAGTGGATAGCAAAGGTGGATATCAAATTACCATTTCTCCAAAAAATACTGATAAGGCAAGAACACTTTATTTAATGATTGGACAAAGCGGTAATGCTACCTTAAATGTAAATAGTAATAATCGCGATGCTATTAGTTTTACCGGAAACATTGAGAAAAGATAATTAACCTAAAGCATTTTTTAAATCTTCTATTAAATCATCTACATCTTCCACACCAACACTTAATCTTAAAAGGTTATCAACTACACCTACTTTTTCTCTTTCTTCTTTCGGGATAGAACCGTGTGTCATAGAAGCTGGGTGATTAATTAATGATTCTACTCCACCTAAAGATTCGGCTAGTGTCCAAACTTTAAAGGAACCTGATATTCTAAAAGTTTCGGCTAAATCTGCATCCTTTAAAACAATAGAAATCATTCCACCAAAACCACGCATTTGTTTTTTAGCAACTTCATGATTTGGATGATCTAAAAATCCTGGCCAATATATTTTTTCGATTTTTGGATGCGTTCTTAAAAACTGAGCTATTTTCTCTCCGTTTTCGCAATGAGCTTTCATCCTTAAATGCAAAGTTTTAATTCCCCTTAAAACTAAAAAAGAATCTTGCGGTCCTGGAGTTGCACCACAAGCATTGTAAATAAACCAAAGTTGCTTATAAAGCTCTTCATTATTTGTTAATAAGGCTCCCATCACAACATCAGAATGACCTCCAATATATTTTGTAACAGAATGCATCACAATATCGGCACCCTGATCAATTGGATTTTGTAAATAAGGCGAAGCAAAAGTATTATCAACAACTAAAGTTAAACTATGGGCTTTTGAAATATGCGAAACCGCTTCAATATCAATAATTTGCATCATCGGATTGGTTGGGGTTTCTACCCAAATCATTTTTGTGTTTTCACTAATATAGGACTTAATATTTTCTGCTTTGGTTAAATCAATAAAATGAAATTTAATACCATAATTTGCAAAAATCTTAGTGAAAATACGATAAGATCCACCGTATAAATCGTTACCTGTAATTACTTCATCGCCTGGTTTCAAGATTTTCATTACAGCGTCTGTAGCACCCATTCCACTAGAAAAAGCCAAACCATATTTACAGTTTTCTAAAGCCGCCAAACAATCTTCTAAAGCTTTTCTTGTCGGATTTGTTCCTCTAGAATATTCATAACCTTTATTATCACCAGGAGTTTTTTGCCAATAAGTAGAAGTTTGATAAATTGGAGTCATTACAGCACCTGTAGTTGGATCTGGTTCTTGACCGGCATGAATAGCTTTTGTTGCGAATTTCATTTTGATAGTTTTAAAGTTTTAATATTATTTTAAGATATGGTCGTTTACGTTATAGATATTAGCGACAGCTTTTTTGTTATAATTTCACAAATAAACTATAGCGAATATCCTGTTAAAACGGCCTCATTTAAACATAGATTAATAAGCCAATGCAAAAAGTACTCTTTGGGATGAAGGCTTTCCGGTAACCATACAAATGCCTTCTTCCTGTACATTGTTTAATGGAATACAACGAATAGTAGCTTTTGTTTCTTCTTTAATTTTAGATTCTGTTTCTGGAGTTCCATCCCAATGAGCTGAAATGAAGCCTCCCTTCTCTTCTAAAACCTTTTTAAATTCATCATATGAATTAACTTTAGTGGTTTTTTCAGTCCTAAAATCAAATGATTTTTTGTAAATATTTTGTTGGATATCTTCTAATAATTTTTCTATCACATCAGCAATCCCGTCTCTAGAAACAGTTTCTTTGGTACGTGTATCACGTCTTGCCATTTCAATAGTATTATTTTCTAAATCCCTGCCACCAAATGCTAATCTTACAGGTACTCCCTTTAACTCATACTCTGCAAATTTAAAACCTGGGCGCTGTGTGTCTCTATTGTCATATTTAAAAGAAATGCCCTTTACTTTTAATGCTTTTGTAATGATTTCTACCTGCTCAGAAATTTTAGCGAACTCTTCATCACTCTTATAAATCGGAACGATTACCACCTGAATTGGAGCCAACTTTGGAGGTAAAACCAAACCTTGATCATCTGAATGTGCCATAATTAGAGCGCCCATTAAACGAGTGGAAACTCCCCATGAAGTTGCCCAAACATATTCTAATTTACCTTCTTTGTTAGCAAACTTAACATCAAAAGCTTTTGCGAAATTTTGACCTAAAAAGTGAGATGTTCCTGCTTGTAATGCTTTACCATCTTGCATTAAAGCTTCAATACATAATGTATCTAATGCACCTGCAAATCGCTCATTAGCTGTTTTTTTTCCTTTTACAACTGGCATTGCCATCCAATTTTCTGCAAAGTCTGCATAAACATCTAACATTTGGGCTGTCTCTGCTTGCGCTTCTTCTGATGTTGCATGAGCAGTATGTCCTTCCTGCCAAAGAAATTCTGTGGTTCTTAAAAATAATCTTGTACGCATTTCCCAACGTACAACATTTGCCCACTGATTTACTAAAATTGGTAAATCACGATAGGATTGAATCCATCCTTTGTAAGTATTCCAAATTATTGTTTCTGAAGTTGGGCGAACTATTAACTCTTCTTCCAATTTAGCGTCTTCATCAACAATAATATTTCCATTTCCATCGTTTTTAAGACGATAGTGAGTTACCACAGCACATTCGGTAGCGAAGCCCTCAACATGAGATGCTTCTTTTGTAAAGAAGGATTTTGGAATAAAAAGTGGAAAATAAGCATTACTATGACCGGTATCTTTAAATTTTTGATCTAGTACTGCTTGAATTTTCTCCCAAATGGAATATCCATATGGTTTAATTACCATACACCCTCTAACAGAGGAATGCTCTGCTAAGTCGGCTTTTGTAACTAATTCGTTATACCACTGGGAATAATCTTCTGATCTGCTAGTTAAGCCCTTGCTCATGTTTATTTGGAATAATTTTTGTATTTTTAAAACAATATAATTGGCTCAAAGTTATAAATTAAATAGATTAAAGCTTAAGCCTATAAACCTATTAGCCATGAGAAGTAATTACAAACCACTTATTTTCGCATCATTAGCATTGGGTACTTTGCTAAGTGCTTGTTCTACAAGTAAATTTACCTCACAAAATAATGATGATGTTTATTTTTCTGATGTCACTGCAAAAAAAATAGATTATGCCACTGCACCTCAGAAAGATTATAAAAATGGTAATTATAATGACAGAAACGGTTACGACCGTAATGATGATTACTATTATGATGATTACGGCTATAATTCTAGACTGAATTATGACCTAAACAACTATAGTTGGAGAGATCGTTATTATCAACAAAATTTATATAATTACGATCCTTATTTTGGACCTAGTTACGGTTATAACAATTTTGGTTACAATAATTTTGGCTATAACAATTATGGTTTTAATAATTATGGATTTAATAATGGTTGGAGTATAGGTTTAGGCTTAGGTTTCAATAATTTTGGTTGGAATAATTTTAATACCAACAACTGGAATTATTACGGATCGTATTATGGTAATTCTCCATATTGGGGCATTTATTCTTATTATCAACCTGGTTTTTTTGGCGGTTATGGAAATAATTATGGTGGTAATGGCTATTATGGCAATGGTTACTACGGTAATAACATTAATACTAGAAATTTAACTCCTCGTCCACGTGGAAGTTATGATAATAATGATAGATCTTCAGGAAGAACTATTCCAATTCCTCCAGTTAGGCAACCAAGACCAGATGCAACTTATCCAGGCAATGGTGGACGAACCGTAGATAGTAGAGGAAATGGTACCTATACACCAAGTTCAAGGCCAACAAGAGGTGGTTCTTCTAATGATTCTAGAGACAATAGACCTATTTCGCAACCAGCGAGTAGACCTACCAGACCAACATCAACTCCTACAAGAAGTACAGATAACTCAAGGACATCTGAACCTAGTAGTAGACCATCAAGAGTAGAAACGCCTTCTCCTCCACCATCTTCATCAAATGATAACAGCAGGTCTTCTTCTGGTTCTTCATCAGGTGGGAATTCTTCACCAAGACCAACTAGAGGAGGCAATTAAAAGTAATTCAAATGAAATTTAAAAAAATAATATTAGCAGCTATTATAGTAATAGCTGCTCAATCAACTTACGCCCAATATTTGGGAGATGCCTTAAGATTTTCCCAACTTCAAAACAGTAATACTGCAAGATTTGAAGCACTTGGAGGTTCTAAAACGGCAATTGGAGGAGATTTAAGTTCGTTATATGGAAATCCAGCAGGTATCGGAATGTTTACAAAATCAGAATTTAGCTTTACTCCATCTCTAAGGTTAAGAAGCAATGATATTTCCTTATCTAACACCAGTTCAACAAGTAGTAATATAGATTTAAATAATGTTGGAGTTGTTTTTAATACTAAAACATACAAAACTAAAGATTTAGATAAAGGCTTAATTAGCTTATCTTTTGGAATTGGGTATCAAAAAAAAGGTAGTTTTAGAAACGATTTTAATTACGGACTAACAACCAACCAAAATGGTTTAGGTGATTTATTTGCAGAGACAGCCACATCTGAAAATCAATCTCAAGCTAATTTAGGTTCTCAGGTTAATGGGGCTGCTTATGACTCATTTTTAATAAACGATAGAGGAACAAATACTACTGTGTATGATCCGATTACTTCTTTAACTGCAGATCAATTACAATTAGTAAATAGAACAGGAGGAAGTTCTAGCGTGGATTTTTCTTTAGGAGCAAATATTAGTAATCAATTCTTTTTAGGAGGTTCTATAGGATTATCATCTTTTAGATATAGTTCTATTGAAAAAACAAATGAGGTAGGATTATTTAGACAACCAGGTACCACAAATGATTTTGATTATGATGTTGATTACACTCGTAATTTTGACACTAATGGTTCTGGCATAAATTTAAAATTAGGCGCAATTGTCCGCCCATCAAAAGAATTTAGATTAGGAGTTTCAATTGAATCACCTACCTGGTATTCTGTAACTGATAATTATTCTGAAACCTTATATAATAATTTAGATCCAATTGAAGGGACAGATTCCTATCCATTTGATTACAGTTTAAGAACTCCCTTAAAATTTAATGGTGGTTTAGCCTATTTCTTTGGAAGTAAAGGTTTTATATCTGCTGATATTGGATATGAGGACTATTCAACCATTAATTTTTCCTCTTCAGATTCCCAAACGGATATCACAACAAATAGAAATATAAAATCACAATTTAAAAATGTAAGCAATTATAATATTGGTACAGAATATAAAGTGACTGATAAGTTTTTGTTAAGAGCTGGTTATCAGAGTTTAGGTAATCCTTACAAAACTTTAAACAATTCAGATTATACGGTAAACTCTTATTCTGCAGGTTTTGGATATAGATTTGGAACTTATTATTTAGATATGGCTTATGTAAATAGTAGTGATTTCTCTACTTATAGCAATTATGTTTTAACAGGTAATAACCAACCCACTACAAATTTAAACACAAAAAGAAACAATGTTTCATTAACGTTTGGAGTTCGGTTTTAACTTTTGAAATAAGGTTAAAAAAACCAAAAAAAAATCCTGTTTGAAATTAATCAAACAGGATTTTTTTATTTTGGAAAATTTAGAATGTATATCTAAATCCTAAACCAAATCTACCTGGAAAAAATTCTGTGTCGATATTTCCGAAATACAGCGTAGGTCTCCAATCAAAAGTAAAACTTATTGGTGCCTGGCTAATTTTATAGTCAAGCCCTGCCATAGGTTTTATAGCGAAGTCAGAACCTCCTTTGTAAAAGTATACTCCAGGGCCTACTCCTAAATACCATTGTAATCCTTCTGCACCTTTAATTTGTTGATGATATTCATACAATGCATTGATATTTGTACTACCATTGGCAAATAATATTTCCGCCTGACCTGCACTATTTGCATTAAAAAAATGTTTAAGTGAAGGTCCAACATAAGTTGCTCCGTCTCCAAAATCTAGACCTAAACCCAAACCAGTCTTGTAGTTGCTTTGTGCTGAAACTGTTATATTAAAACAAATAACAGCAAACGTAGATAAAATCAGTTTTTTCATAATTTTTAATTGTTTGTTAATTGTGGCAATGAACCAATTTTATGCCAAAAGGAATAAATAAATAGACTAATAGGGATATTTTTTAAGATCAAGTTAAGGATATTGGATTAAAACTTTAAAGATCAACTTTTTACATCATCAAAATATTCATGAAAAAAAGTTGTAGACCATTATTAATACAACCAATCAGCAATAATATTATACAGTACATTTTATCATCATATTTATATAAATTTGAGCTTAAACCTTTAGGATTCAGAAATCAATTTGTATCTTATAGCAACCAATTATAAGTTTCTAAAACCAATATATAATGGAAAAATTAAGCAGAGTTTTCGATTTGCTTTCGTACAATAAAGAGCTTTATAATACCTCAGATATTTTAGCCACAAAGATTGATAATGATTGGAAAAAGTATAGTATTGATGAATTTATATCAACATCTAATGCAATTAGTAGAGGTTTATTATCATTAAAAATAGCTAAAAATGATAAAGTTGCTATCATGTCTGAAAACAGACCGGAGTGGAACTTTTGTGATTTTGGAATTATGCAAATTGGTGCTACCCAAGTGCCAATGTACCCAACACTAGCAGAAAATGATATTAAATTTATTTTAAATGATGCAGAAATCAAAATCATATTTGTTTCATCTAAACAGATTTATGATAAGATTTTAAATGTAAAAAATGAATCTAATTTAGATTTGAAAATTTACACTTTTGATAAAATTAAAAGTTTACCATATTGGGAAGAAATAAAAAATTTAGGCGAGGAAAATGCCAATATAGATTTAGAAATCCATAAATCTAAAATTACAAAAGATGATTTATTGACTTTAATCTACACATCTGGAACAACCGGAACTCCAAAGGGAGTTATGCTTACTCATGATAATTTATTAAGCAATGTGCTGTTTTCTGCACCAATGTATCCTAAGGAAATTACAAGAGCACTTAGTTTTTTGCCATTATCACATATTTTTGAACGAATGGTTTGTTATATGTACTTCTATTTAGGGATAGCTGTTTATTATGCAGAAAGTATGGATACCATTGTTGCAAACTTAGCAGAAGTAAAGCCTCATTGTTTTACAACCGTACCAAGATTGTTAGAAAAAGTTTATGACAGAATTGTTGCTAAAGGTCATGAATTATCTGGTGTTAAAAAATCTCTTTTCTTCTGGGCATTAAAATTAGGGCATCAATATGAACTTGAAGGCAAAAATGGCTTATGGTATGAAATACAGTTGAAAATAGCCCGTAAACTTATCTTTAGTAAATGGAGAGATGCTTTAGGAGGAGAAATTTTATGTATAGTATCTGGAGGTGCAGCTTTGCAAGAACGATTAGCAAGAGTGTTTTGGGGTGCAAACATAAAAGTTTTAGAAGGATATGGTTTAACGGAAACATCACCAGTAATTGCAGTTAATGGACCTTTTGTTGGACAAACAAAATTTGGAACAGTTGGTAAAGTATTAGGTAATCTACAGGTTAAAATTGCAGAGGATGGGGAAATTTTAGTCAAAGGTCCAAGTGTGACCAAAGCATATTATAAAAGACCTGATGCTACCACCGAAACTATTGTTGATGGTTGGTTTCATACTGGTGATATTGGAGAGCTTAAAGATGGGTTTTTAGCTATTACTGATAGAAAAAAAGAAGTATTTAAAACTGCTGGAGGTAAATACATTTCTCCACAGGTATTAGAAAATAAATTTAAAGAGTCCGTTTATATTGAACAGATTATGATTGTTGGAGAAAACATGAAATTTCCTTCTGCCTTAATTGTCCCAAACTTTGATAACTTAAAGGAATGGGCTAAACGAAACGGAATTATAGAGACCGAACCAGAACAACTTGTAAAAAATGTTAAAGTTTGCGAGAAGATTTGGGACGAAGTAAGTAAACTTAACGTTGGTTTTGGACATTGGGAGCAAGTAAAAAAGATTGCTTTATTAGCCAATGAATTCACAATTGATGGTGGCGAGCTTACACCTAAACTTAGTATAAAAAGAAAAGTTGTGATGAACAAAAATAAAGAAATAATAGAAAGGATATATGCAAGTGTTGATGCTAATGAACATCATGTAATTTAAGTAATCAATAATATCTCTCTCAGATAATGATAGTTTAATACTAATTAACTATTTGGGTCTTATTAGTGATTTCTTTAATTGCAGTGTCTAATTCATTGGCGCTTTTCATGATCAAATTATAAAATTCTTCTTCTGTCATTTCATCATCTATAATAATGTCCTTTATATTGATAAGCCCCATTAATCTGGCTAAAGGTGCTCTAACAACATGAGATTGCATCCATGAAATCTCTTTTAAATTCTGGTTTTGTTTCTCTATTGCTTTTACGTAATTGATACGTTCAGTTATATCTTTTAAATAAATGGATAAACCCACCTCAGATGGATATACACTAACTTCCATCCAAATATCTTGCTTTTCATAATAGGCTTCAAAATGAATAGAATGATTTTTTTCAAGAGCTACCTTAAAATGAGGATAGAAAATAGTCTCATTTTCATCAAACAGGTTACCCCAAATATTTTTATTAATTATTTCTGTCTTACTTATTTTAAACAATCTTTCTGCAACTTTATTAAAATAATTAATATTCCAATTTTTATCAACAGCAAAAAAAGCATCACCAATACTTTCTAGAATACTATTTTTTTCATCAAAAGCAAATTTTAGTTTCTTTAAGTAATCAGACTTTTCTATCGCTGTAGAAAGATTATCGCATATGGTTTTAACAAATGCAATATCGTCATCACTAAATTCTCTTTGTTTAAATACATCCTCAATACACAAAAAACCAAAATTAGACTCATTAACCTTTATAGGAAAAATTAATGCAGACTTTATAGATTTATTCTGAAGAATTTCTTTAATAGCGCCATTCTCCAGGTTTTCAGTAAAATCATTTAAGTATGATTTTTTATCCATTAAATTTATTAGTTCTGAAACTACCTTACTAGGTATTATTTTATATTCGTTAAAACTTCTTTTAACATCTTCAGTAGCCCAATTTAGTATTTCAAGCGCATCATTATTACAACTTAATTGATAATAAAAAATTCTGCTGATTTGGATAGTTTCACCAATTGTTTCTAAAGAATTTCCTAATACTTTTAGCCAATTGCTGTTTTGGATAAGATCATTATTAAATTTATTAATGACTGAAATTAAGTTTGTCTTATAAACTGAATCTTTTTTAGATTTTTTAATATCTTCTATATTTTTATTTATAGTAACAGAACCAGTAATATTGCCTTGTTTATTCTTAAGAAGTACAGAACTCATTAAAATCTCTACACTTTCTCCTTTTTTGTTTAATTGTATAACTTCCCCAATAAAACCACCTTCGTTTAAAAAATCTTTCTTCAAATTTTTTCTATCTACTGCATAGTATTTGGTTTTCATAACCATTTGAAATTTTCTTCCTATCACTTCCTTCGCTTGCCAGCCATAAATCACCTCAGCTCCCTTATTCCAAGATTTAATTACAAAGTTTTCATCCGTAGAAATGATTGCATCAGTGATATTTTCTAATAAACCTGCCAAATAAGAAATTTCCATTTCTGCATTTTGAACTGTGGTAACATCCATAAAAGTTCCATTCCAAAAAGTATCGCCAATAGCGTTTAAAGAAGGTTTTGCATTAAGATTTATCCATAAAGTTTCTTGATTTTTTAAAATTCTAAAAGTAAAATTGTATTGTCTTAACTCTTTTGCAGAATTATTTAATTCATCAAAAAATAAAATCTTATCATCAGGATGAATTATACTGAAGAATTTTTGATCATCACTATAAATTTCTGATGGGTAGAGACCAAAAAATGTAAATGAGCTGTCACTTATATATTCAAAACTTAATTGTTTATTGTGATCTCTCTTTAATTGATAAATAACTCCTGGAATGGAAGCGCCAATCTCTTTTAATTGTTGAGATAAATTTTGATGTTTTTGACTGGCATTTTTTTCTGAGGTTACGTCTTGTGTAGAACCAATGTACTTTACAAGTAATCCATTTTCAAAAACTGGCTCTCCAATAACATATACCCACTTCTTTGTGTTCTTATTGGTAACAATTTCTAATTGGGTATTAAAATGAGTTTTGTTAGAAAAAGCATTAATAAAAAAATCTTTAATCGCTTCTTTATTTTGAGAATGAGAATAAAATTCTGTGAGGTAATCATATTGAGGCTCATATTCTAAAGGTACTTCGTGAATATCTTTTAGCGTATCAGACCAAATCACTTTTTTATTTAAGATATCTATTTCCCAGCTTCCAATTTTAGCTAATTTTTGTGTTTGATATAATAAATATTGATGTCTTTTTAATTCGACAACTTTTTTTCTCACTAAGTTTCCTAATCGTTCTGGTTGTCTTAAAATAAGCCAAACTAGAAACCCACACAAAAGTGAAAATAAAACACCAAATAAAATATTTGGCCATGTAGATGAATAGGTGAAATTCTTTTGAGATTTAACATATAATTTCCAGTCACCTAATTCTATATTTACTCTGGCATAAATGCTATTTTCAAATTCAGATTTTTTTGATAGAAAAAATTCCTCTTTATTTGTTACAGGATTATCCTTAGAAAGTGCAAACCAATATTGATTCTCTTTTTGGTTTGTAATATTTGCAGCATCTAATAATTTTTTAAGTTTTATTACCACAACGGTAAATCCTAAAAATTTTTTATTACTATCAAAAAAAGGATATCTTCCTACAATACCTACACCACCTTGAATTAATTCTATTGGCCCTTCAAAATATAAATCATTTTTATTAATGGCTTTTAAAGCTTCTAATTTGTGGGCCTCATCAGAAAATAGATTATAATTTATAACCTTTTTATTGGCTTCATAGGGGTAAACATCCGTAATTATAAACTTATCCGTAAGCTCAATTAAATCTATAATGTTATCATAAGGAATCAGACTTTTTGCAGTTTGATTAAAGTCTTTTGGTTTACCGTAAGTTTTAATAATGTAAGCTAGGGATCTATTGACAGATATATTCTCTAACAATATAGACTGAATAACATTTTTTTTATCCTCAGCTATTTTGACTATTTCATTGTTTTTTTGTGTTAGTGTAAACAGATATTTTTGATAGCAAACTATTTGGGTGATGACTAAAAAAAATAAAAACACAATAATCCCATAAAGTGCAGAAGAACTTTCTGATTTATACCTGAATAATTGTGAATGTAAAAATTTAAACATCTCGTTTTTTTACGCAAAAATTTAAATATAGATACTAATAAATTTTATCAAATAAATAACACCAATTTAAACAAAAGCAATGACTTGTAGTATTTACATAACATCATATTTTCTGCTTACATAAATAAATATAATTCTTGATGTAACTGTTCTGTGGGTAAACCCATAACATTTGTATAAGAGCCATCTATAGAAGAAACACCTACCATCCCAATCCAATCTTGAATTCCGTATGCACCCGCTTTGTCAAAAGGCTTAAAATTCAAAATATAATACCATAATTGTTCATCAGAAAGATTAGAAAATGTCACTTTGGTTGTTTGGGAAAAAGTTTTTGTTTTTTCAACTGATTTTAAAGTTACTGCCGTAACTACCAAATGTGTATTTCCGTTTAATTTACTCAGCATTTGAAAGGCATCATTGTTATCTTTAGGTTTACCAAGTAATTCATTATTTATAATTACAACTGTATCAGAAGTAATAATTATTTCATCCATATTTACCTCAAATGCATCTGACTTAATTTGGGAAATGTAAGCTGCAATCTCCATTAATGGTAAATCCTTTGGATAACTTTCATCAACATCTTTTAATAACAATTCAAAATCAAAACCCATTAGTTTTAATAATTCTTGCCTTCTAGGCGATTTTGAAGCTAGATATATTTTTTTCTTCAATATAGATAAAGTTATAAATTCAGATTTAAATCAGTTCAATTTCAATAGTTACCTAAAATATAAATTTTAGTTTAACAAATATCTTTCTTTGGCATATAAAATGTTTTATATAGTAAAATCTCTAAAATGGAGATAAAATTAAAAACATAAAATACCAAATATCATGAAAGACCAAAATGAAATTATTAGTGATCTTAAAGGATTAATCAACATCTTAAACGATGGAAAAGAAGGCTTTAAAGATGCCATAAGTCACGTAAAATCTGATGAATTAAAGGCTACCTTTTTAGAATTATCAAACGAAAGAGCTGCTTATGCAGAAGAATTAAAAGCTCATCTTTTACAACACGGTGGCTCATCAGATAATGATGAAGGTGGCGTTTTAGGTGCATTACACAGATCATGGTTATCTATTAAAGAAGTATTTTCTTCAAACGAAGATGCTGCAATTTTAGAAGCTATTGAAACTGGAGAAGAAGCTGCTTTAGAAAAATACGATACTGTATTGAATGATTATGAAGACCATGCAGATCATTATTCTTTGTTAGAAAAACAAAGAAATGGAATTCAAAGTGATTTAATTAGAATAAAAACGCTTTCAGAAGCATTTAAATATTAAATCTAATTTTTAATTTAAGGGCTAAGTTTGATAAATCTATCATAGATTATCTTCAAACTTAGCCCTAATTTTTTGTTACACTTCCATCATCAGCATTTGGTTTTTCTATAAACCAATCGCCCTTAACTTTTAAAACTTTTTCTATAATATCCCTAACAACTCCTTCTCCGCCACTAAATGGAGATATATAATTACAACAACTTTTTATTTCCTCAACTCCATCTGCTGGGCAAACGGATATTGCGACTTGTTCCATAATTTCTTTATCGGGTAAATCATCGCCCACATAAACAATTTCTTCCCTTTTTAAACTTGTCTTGTTTAAGAAGTCCTCAAATAGCGGCAATTTATATGATGCTCCTAAATAAATGTGTTTTATCCCTAAGCCTTGCATTCTTAATTCAACAGAATTAGATTTTGCTCCTGTTATAATGCAAACTTCATAACCCTTATTCATGGCTAATTGTATTGCATATCCATCTTTAATGTTGTATTGTCTTAATTGGTCTCCATTTTCTGTAATGAGGATTTTACCATTGGTTAAAACACCATCAACATCAAATACAAAAGTGGTTATCTGTTTTAATTTGTCTAACATTATCCTCTAAATTTATCGAGCAAATTACTCAACATTAAACAATCTTGTTCAGAGATATTTTTTGATAGAATTTCTGTTATGGCAGGTTCTAAATGAATATTTTCTAATAATCCTAAGCCTTTATCATTTATCAGAATATCAACAGCCCGTCTATCTTTTTTATTTGTACAACGTGTTACCAATTCTTTTTGCACCAATCTATCAACAATTCTAGAAGCATCAGACATTTTATCTAACATTCTCTCTTTTAAGATATTAACGGTACAAGGGTTTGGATACTGCCCTCTTAAAATCCTCAAAATATTAAACTGCTGATTAGTGATTTTATGCTTGTCCAGCTCCTGCTTTAGTTGTGCATTAACCCAATTATAAGTATAAAGTATGTTGATCGTCGCTTTCTGATAATTATTTATAAATTTTGTATTCTGAATCTCGTTTTCTATATCCATAATAATATTTATTTACGGTTTTGATCCGTTTTTCTATTCCTTTTAAATTTCCAAGGACAATGTTTGCACTCATTTTTACAGCAATAACCTCTATCTAAATGATATTTTTCTGTAAATACGTAGTTTCCGTCTTCGTTAATATAATAATCAATTTTTTCTATTAACATTTATAGAATTTTCACTTCCAAATTATTGCTAAAATAACTTTTTAAATGTTTACCATCTCCATGTATGGTCCAAACTTTTTTTGGTGATACTTTTTTAATGGTTTCAATAATATCATCCCAATCAACATGATCTGATATATATAATTTTTCATCGTTACCTTTTTGCAGATTATCCCAGCCTGAGGCAAATATTTTAACAACTCCAATAGCTTTATGATAGGCGTTAAAAGTTAGTGGTGGAACTAAATAAACCTGATTTGTTTTACTTGTTTTCATCAACTTACGATCATAATGCTGATAATTACCCAAGTGATATCCTTTATTTTCATAAAGCTGATGAATTGGATAAATAGAATAATGTAATTGTATATTTTTTTGAGGGCAAATTTTATTGATGAGTTGTGTAATGCGTTGTGCTTTTCCTAAACCGTAAACTCCTAATAAAATATTCGACTCAATTTTATTTAGTTTTTCAATTTCATCAGATGGATTTGGATGTTTAGTATCTGGATTGGCAAAAGTAGTTTCAGTAATCAAAACATCTGCTTTGCAAAATTCTATAGATTCGCAAGTGGCATCTTCCTGTAATTTATAATCGCCAGTGAAGAGGTAAATTGAGCTATTAAAAGTCATCTTTATCATTGCAGACCCCAAAATATGCCCAGCTGGTAAAAATGAAATCAACACCTCCCCCATTTTAAATTCTTGATGATATTTAATCTCATTAAAAATTTTACCGGCATTTTTCTTAAACCTCAACTCCATTATATTTTTAGTAGGAGTTGTACAATAAATATTTTGGTTATGTGGCCTAGCATGATCTCCATGAGCGTGTGTGATCAGAACATTTTCTACAGGAAGAATGGCATCAATATAAAAATTACCGTATTTACAATATAAACCTGATGGAGTTTTAACTAAGAAATCTTCTTCCATTAATAATTATATTGTTTAGATTTTTGTAAAAATATTTGATGGAGATTTAATATTTGTGGAATCAAAAAGTCGAGTTCATTATTATTGACCGTATAATTGGCTAGTTTTTGTTTTTCAGTCTCGGATAATTGGGTATCCATCCTTTCCTGTATTTTTTCTTTTGTAGTATTATCCCTTTTTATTAACCTTAAAAAACGTAAATCGAATGGTGAGGTTATAAGAACATTGGCGTTGTTTTGTAGGTAAGATTTACTTTCAAAAAGCAACGCCGCTTCCTTTAAAACATAAGGCGATTTCTGATTACTGCTCCATAAATCCATTTCTTTAAAAACTTGAGGATGTACCAGATTATTTAATTTCTCAAGTTTTTTTGGATCGTTAAAAACCTGATTCGCAATATATTTTCTATTTATTTCACCTTTCGGCGAGTAAGAATCCTTACCAAAATTTTCTTTGATAGCCTCTATTAAATTTGAATTAGTAATCATAATCAGTTTGGCAACATCATCTGCATAAAAAACAGGAATTCCTAATATTTCAAAGATTTTGCAAACAGTTGTTTTCCCGCTACCAATTCCCCCAGTTATGCCTACTCTAAACATTATTTTTTAATAAAAAAATCTAATTGATTAGGCTCTACCCTTCTAAACCTTAAATAAGCTTTTCGTTTATTTATAACAACTGGTAATTTGTTCATTTTATCAGTTTTCCATAGATTAAAATTTACAGTAGCTTCAAAATCATCTTCGTTAATAGTTCCATATAAAGATAATGGAACCATAAATATCACCTTTACCTTTTCTGGTATCAACTTAACATTGTAATATTCTTTGTTGTTAACTACCTTAACAGTAATATTTAAAGACTTTTCTGTAAATTCTTCAACAGGTAGTTTTACTTGGGCTTGAGAAGGGAAAACTGAAATATTTGGCTCTTTGGATTGACTTAAATTAACATTGCTAATAACATCAGCATTAACATTCTTTTTAATTAAAGTATCCGTAGGCCAAAAACTTATTTTGTCTAACTCGCTTTGGGGTCCGGTAATGGTAACCTCAGATGGATCAAGAATGATATCATTTGATTGACCAAATTGCTTTATAAATGTAAGTTTGGTTAATAATTTAATTGGCACTTTTTTAACTTTTCTTGTTGTAAAATCAAAATATAGTGTATCGGGCAGTACATTGATGATTTTTTGTTGTGTGGAATAATCTTCATTAATTTTTTTTAACTGATTTGAAAATGTTACAAAATCCCTTACTTGCAGCGCTGCCAAACTTACTTTCACTTCTTTGGGATAAATCCTCATTTTAGTAAATAATAATTGCCAACCCGTACCTTGTACTTTTAATGTTACTGTATCTGATTGTAGCGGATTAAAAGCTTTATTTAATGGTGGGTTTTTAAAAGCTACTGCCGTTTTTACATCATACTCATAATTATTTGACAAAGAAAAAAATAACCAGGCCAAAACAGCTAAAATTAAGCAGGTCAAAAAAATGCTTAATTTTCTACGTTCTACAGCCGATAATTTAATAATTGCCATTATTTATAAATAATTAAAGGTATTAATTATATGGTGCAGTAAAATAAAAGTGCCATATATTAAATGATTTTAGAATTTTGTTAAATAAAAAATGCCGCCTCTTTCAAAGAAACGGCATTAATTTCTAAATAAAAAATATTAAGCATTTAATGCTTTAGAAGCATCTAAAGAAACAGCAGATCTGTCAAATCTGATTTTACCACCACCTTCAGTTTCTATTAAAAACGTAGTTTCGTTCATATCAGCTATTTTACCATGTATGCCTGCGGTAGTAATTATCTTATCTCCCTTTTTAAGGTCTGCAACAAACTTTTTATGATCTTTTGCTTTTTTCATTTGAGGTCTTATCATAAAAAAATAAAACACCACAACAATTAATATCATTGGTAAAAAACTCATGATATTGCTTGGTAATTGTAATAAAATAAAATTCAACATGTCTATATATTTATTATTTTTTGGTTACTTCTCCTATTAAATGTACTTGTGTTTGTGCTGGGATAGTATTTGCTGTAATGGTTACTACCTTATCTTGTAAACCCTCTTTACCTGCACTACTAAATACCACTTTTATTCTACTTCTAGCACCTGGTGCAATCGGATCTTTTGGTGGTTCTGGCACTGTGCATCCACATGTTGCAACAGCTTCCTTAATTATTAAAGGAGTTTTCCCAACATTAGTAAACTCATAATCAAAAGAAACTTTTTCTCCCTCTGTTATTTTTCCAAAATCATAAACTTCTTTCTCAAATTTAAATTTTGGTGCACTTAAACTGTCAACTGAAGAAGTTTGGGAATTACCTAAACTATCTGACGTTGCATTTTGTGTTGATTTGCTATTATTACATGAAGCTAAAACAACAATTGTTAATAAACTAAAAACTAATTTTTTCATATTATAATAACCCTCTTCCGTATTTTTTAATTTTCCCCTGGCTTTTTAAATCATCTAAAATTTTATCTAAAATACCGTTAATAAACGAATTACTTTTTGGTGTGCTAAATTCTTTTGCTATTTCCAGATATTCATTAATGGTAACCTTTAAAGGAATGCTTGTGAAAAAGACAAATTCTGCTAAAGCCATTTTCATCAAGATTACATCAACCAAAGCAATACGATCAGCATCCCAATTTTTTGTTTTATTACTAATCATCTCTTGAAAGGAGGCATCATTAGCAATTGTTTTTTGATAAAGATCAATAATATATTCTTTATCTTCTGACCAACTTGCACTTACACTAGCTAATTTATTTTTACCCGTTTCAGAATCAAAATTCTTCAAAGTTTTAGCAATCATCGCTTGCAAAACATCCTGATCTACCTGCCAATTCAAATGTTTTTCTTCCAAGGCTTGTTGTGCCAAAGGAGATTTTAAGATTACTTTTTTAAAGATAAACTTTATTAAATCTTTGTCTGTATGGAGGTCGTGTTCAGGATTTTGGATATATGCTTTATACTCTTCAGAAGCTCTTAATAAAGCAAATAATGATCTGGCAAGCTCAGGATCAAAATCCCACGAAGTTCTATACTTTTTAACTGAAGTTAGATACTCATTATTATTTAATAGAATCTTAACAAATAAATTGTTTAAAACCTTTAAGTTGGCATTTAAGTCATCTTCAGATGGCAAGTGCTTATTAGCTCTATCAATAGAATCTATTTCAGCATAATTTATAATATCAACAATTAGAGCTAATAAACTGATATACATTTCAAAAACCTTGTCTACACTAGTTAAAAGATTTTTTTCCTGAAGCTTAATATCCTTTACTTCTGATTGTTGAAATGCATATAAAGTTTGCATTACCTTTACCCTTAGGTGCCTTCTGTTTAACATTTTTAAAGAACGATTTGGTTTTTCAACCGATATAAATTATAATTAATATGATGATTTTATTTTTTTGATATCTTGAATTCGCTTTTCGGCAATTTTATTTGCGGCTAAATTAGTAGGGATATTTTCTAATTTCGATTTCTTCAATACTTCTCTTGTGGCTTCGTAAATATTTTCTGCTAGTTGCATGGTTCTTTTTTTATTGTAGCCAGCAATTTCAGAGTAGCAGTTAATTAATCCGCCAGCATTAATTAAATAATCTGGAGCATATAATATTCCTTTATCCAACAATAGTTGACCATCTGTTTTTTCATCTGCCAATTGGTTATTTGCCGAGCCAGCAATAATACCACATTTCATTTTACTGATAGTTTCGGCATTTACAGTTGCGCCAAGAGCACAGGGAGCGTATATATCAAAATTCAAATCAAAAAGATTATTATTGTTAATTACCTCAGCTCCGTATTTTTTAGCAACTTTAGCTAACCTCTCCTCATTAATGTCACTTACATAAACCTTGGCATTTTCTGCTCTTAACAAAGCGACTAGATTTTCTCCTACATGTCCTGTTCCTTGTACTGCAATTGTTCTTCCAGCCAAACTATCAGTACCAAAAAGTTCTTTTACGCTAGCTTTTATGCCCATGTATACACCTTTTGCAGTTATCGGAGATGGATTTCCAGCTCCTCCAATACTTTCTGGAATTCCGGTAACATGTTTGGTTTCCATACGGATATATTCCATATCCTTTATACCTGTTCCTACTTCTTCTGCAGTGATGAAAGTTCCGTTTAAGTTTTCTATAAACCTACCAAACCTTCGCATTAAAGCTTCTGTTTTATCAGTTCTACTATCTCCAATTATTACAGCTTTACCACCGCCAAGGTTTAAACCTGTTATTGCGGCCTTGTAAGTCATTGCCTGGGATAATCTTAGCACATCACTTAAAGCATCTTGTTCTGTAGCATAAGACCACATCCTGGTTCCACCAATGGCAGGCCCTAAAGTAGTATCGTGAATAGCAATGATTGCTTTGAGACCTGTATCATCATCATTGCAAAAAACAACTTTTTGATGACCGCAAGCGCTCAGCTGATTAAAAATGGAGTTTTCTTCTAATTGAATTGAGGACATATTACAGCAAATATTAATGCTATTAATTCTGCAAAAGTAGATTTTTTTATCGGTGTCAGAAAATAATTCCGTTTAAAAGGTATCTATTTAGATTTTATTTAATTATTAGACCTCACAAACAATTATCTTACTATTTTTGTAAATCAATAAATATGAAAGAACTTGCATACCTAAATAAATTTTTCTTTAAATATAAATGGCAACTTTTACCTGGAGTTCTCTTTGTAATAATTTCTAATTTTTTTGCTGTTTTACCAGCACAAATCATCCGTATTGCTTTTGACCTAGTGAATGAAAATATTGCGCTTTATCGTTTATTTAATGGGTTTGATAAGCAATCTTTAATCTTAGATATTTTTGGATCTAGCTTATTATTATTTGGAGGATTAGTTATAGTAATTGCTTTAATAAGAGGATTGTTCTTGTTTTTTATGCGTCAAACCATTATCCTAACCAGCAGGCATATAGAGTTTGATTTAAAAAATGAAATCTATAATCAATATCAAAAACTTTCTTTAGCATTTTACAGACGTAATAATACAGGTGATTTAATGAACCGAGTTACGGAAGATGTTAGCCGGGTTAGGATGTACGTTGGTCCTGCTATTATGTACACCATCAATACATCTGTTTTATTTGTATTAATTATTATAGCCATGCTTAGCGTAAATGTAAAACTGGCGCTTTATTGCTTAGCTCCTCTCCCACTTTTAGCAATTACCATTTATTATGTTAACAGCATCATAAACCATAAAAGCGAAAAAATTCAGAGAAGATTAAGTACTTTATCATCTTTTGTTCAAGAAACATTTTCAGGGATTAGGGTAGTTAAATCTTACGTTAGGGAAAATAATATCAGAGACGGATTTGCTAAAGAGAGCGAAGCTTATAAATCAGAATCGCTAGACTTGGTTAAAGTTCAAGCTTTCTTTTTTCCAACTATGCTTTTAATGGTGGGCTTAAGTACCATTATAACCATATATATTGGTGGTTTACAAGTAATGAATGGGAAAATAAGTAGTGGAAATATTGCCGAATTTATAGTTTATGTTAACCAATTAACTTTCCCTGTAACTTCTTTAGGATGGGTTACTTCTTTAGTACAAAGAGCTGCCGCATCACAAAAACGAATTAATCAATTTTTAAAAACCAAACCAGAAATCATCAATCCAAACCCCAATCCTTTAAAGGTTAATGGAGCAATTTCTTTTCAAAACGTTAGCTTCACTTATCCAGATACTGGGATCAAAGCTTTAAAAAATGTTTCCTTTGAGATCAAAGAAGGGGAATTGTTGGCAATAATTGGGAGAACTGGATCAGGAAAATCTACCATTGCTAATTTAGTAATGAGAATGTACGATGTAGATGAGGGAGAGATTAAAATTGATCATACAAATATAAAGTATCTAAATCTAGAAGATTATAGAAGCCAAACTGGTTTTGTGCCGCAAGAAGTTTTTCTTTTTTCGGATACCATTGCAAGGAATATCGCCTTTGGCCAAGACCAATTAGATATGCAAAAGGTAGAAAAAGCTGCTAAAGACGCCGCAGTTTATAAAAATATCATTGCTTTTGATAAAAAATTCGAAACATTTATTGGTGAAAGGGGAATCACCTTATCTGGGGGGCAAAAACAGAGAGTTTCTATAGCTAGGGCAATAATAAAATCTCCTCAAATCTTAATCTTTGATGACTGCCTTTCTGCAGTTGATACAAAAACAGAAGAAGAAATTCTAAATAGCTTAGGAAACGTAATGAAAGGTAAAACCAGCATTTTAATTGCTCATAGGGTTTCTACGATAAAAAATGCCGATAAAATAATTGTATTAGATAATGGTGAGATTGTAGAACATGGTACACATCATTTATTAATGAATAAAAAAGGTGTTTATTTTGAGCTTTATGAAAAGCAGTTATTAGAGGAACAACAAGAATTATCTTAAACTTTACAGTTTATTTGGAACTTTAATATTTTCTTTATTTATTTACTGCAACAAACCACAAATTTTATTTAAAATGGGAGATTACGATAACAGGGAAAGAGAAGAAGTTTATTCTAAGAAAGTTAGAGCAGGAAAAAGAACTTATTTTTTCGACGTAAAGGCAACTAGATCAAACGATTACTACATTACTATCACAGAAAGTAAGAAAAGATTAGAGGATGGTGTTTTTATTAAACATAAAATCTTTTTGTACAAAGAAGATTTTGAGAAATTTGCCGAAGGTTTAACTCAAACTATAGATTATATAAAGTCTAACCAAGAAGTGGTAGAAAAGAAATACGAGTTTAATCCAGATGGTGCGCCTGCTAAATCTGATGATGATTTTTCATTTGATATCTAATTAAAAAAATAATATTGTCAAAAGCCGATTTTAAAAAGATCGGCTTTTTTTATGCATAAAAAAAGCTCGACTTAATGAGACGAGCTTTTTAAAAAATTTTTAAACGTTTATACTTTTTTCACGTTTACAGCTTGTGGGCCTTTTTTTCCATCAGATACTTCAAATTCTACATCATCATTATCCTTAATTCCATTTACACCACCCTCAACATCCTTAAAGTGGACAAAAATATCTTTTCCTTGAAAAATAATAAATCCAAATCCTTTTTGTGCATTAAACCATTTTACTTTACCTGTTTCCATTTTGTTGATTTTAAAAATTAAAATTGAAAATAAAATCAATTCTGTATAGAAACATGAGCTTGATTCTTATTTTGTTAATACTCAAATTTATAATAATTTATCAGCAAACAAATTAATTATTTATTTGGTTGAGGCGTTGTTCTCAAATAAGGTTTTATTACTGTATGGCCTTTTGGGAATTTAGCTGCAATATCCTCTGTTTTAATTGACGGGGAAACTACAACATCTTCGCCATCTTTCCAATCTGCAGGTGTAGCTACACTGTGATAAGCAGTTAATTGCAATGAATCTATTACTCTTAAAACCTCTTGGAAATTTCTTCCGGTTGATGCTGGATATGTAATCATCAATTTAACCGTTTTATCTGGCGCTATTATAAATAATGATCTAACCGTTAGGGTTGCAGATGCATTTGGGTGTAGCATACCATAAGCTTCAGAGATAGTTTTATCTTCATCTGCTATAATCGGGAAATTTACCTCTGTGTTTTGGGTTTCATTAATATCGTTTATCCAACCCTTATGAGATTCCACCGAATCTACGCTCAATGCAATAACCTTCACGTTTCTTTTATCAAACTCTGATTTTAGTGAAGCTGTACGACCTAATTCTGTAGTACAAACCGGAGTATAATCTGCAGGGTGAGAGAATAAAACTCCCCAACTGTCACCTAAATAATCATAAAAATCAATCTCTCCCGCTGAGGTTTTCGCCTTAAAGTTCGGAGCTGTATCGCCTAATCTTAACATAATAAATGTATTTAATTTATACTACTAAATTAGTAGAGATTTATTTATAAAACAAATTATAAACAAAAGATTGAAGAACGATGATATAATTAATCTTTCTGAATCAATTTAGTATTCATTTTTTTTAAATTCTAAACGTTTTAGAAACAAAAATGAAATAAATTCACATCATGTTTATCCTATAAAAGTTCATATAAAAACCAATTCAATAAAATTATTTTAATTAGTGTACAAATAACACTAAGTCAATTAACATTTATCTAAAAGAAAGGATTTAAATATCAAATTTTCATAAAAATTTCACATTTAATATTAAATTAATAAACAATATATACTTTTGTTATGTAATTAATTGTTTAACAATTTAAAAATTAGAAATCATGAAAAAGTTATTTATATCATCAATTTTTGTTTTTCTTTCTGCTACTATGGTAGTAAATGCTTCTGTTAAAAATTTAAAGACAGATGATGATAAAGAAAAAATCTCTACACCTGTACTACAACAATTTGGCTATACCTTCTATAACGCAAAAAATGTAAGCTGGACTTTCAATGAAAAATTTCAGAAAGCTACATTCTACTTAGACGGTAAAAAAACATTTGCAATTTATGATTTGGATAACAACTTTTTAGTTGCAACACAACTTTCAGCAATTAACGATCTTCCTGAAATAGCTAAAAAAGATTTAGCTAAAAATTACAGTGATTATACAATTAACAATATTTTGAAAGTTGTATCAAGATCACTTAATTATTCATCAGATGATGATACAAACTCTTATTGGATTGATTTATCAAACAATGAAACTTATAAAGTTGCTGTTGTGTTTCCCAACTCTAGTTTAAATATTTTAAAATCAGAAAAAATTAAATAAACTTGGTCGCTTATTTAAAATTTAATAGCCGGATTAATAATCCGGCTATTTTTTTTTCAAAATTTTTAAACGTCTTTTTTAAAACTAAAAATTTAGGTATAATTGTGTTATGAGAAGCATAACCCTGACTGTTTTTTTGCTAATAGGTTTTTTTGCAAAGGCTCAAATAGATGATGCTAAACTATTAGATTTTATAGAAACTCAGAGATATGCTGAACTTGCAAATTATATAGAATCTATTTATCCCAACGGTAATGAAGATTCTAAAATGGTTAGCAGACTTGCATATGCTTATTATATGAGCGGAAATTTATTAAAAGCTGAAAATAATTATCTAAAATTATTACAAAAAGATTCACTCAGTTTCTCTACTTTAAACAGTTTAGCCAATATTGCGAACAAAAGAGGAAACTATCCTCATATGGTTAATTATTACCAAAAGATACTAAATATAGACAGTGCTAACTTTTATATTATCAAGCAGACTGCTTTTGCCTATCAGCAAATGGATAATGAAGATAAGGAATTTGAGTACCTCAAAAAAGCGAGCAGAATTAACTCCACGGATCCTGAAGTAGCTTATGATTTTAGTAGGAGATTAATGTATATGATAAAACTTAAAGAAGCAGACTCGGTATTAAACATGGCGCTAGCCGCTGATAGCTCAAATATGTTGCTTCTAAAAGGTTCATTATCTATTAATTACTCATCAGATAATTTTAATGAAGCAGTTAGAAGAGGTGAAACTTTAATGAATTTAGGCGACTCTTCAAATGAAACCAAAAATAAGCTTGCCCAATCATATTATTACACAAATCAATTCCAAAAATGCATTAGTTTGATGGAACAAATTATCAAGAGTGATGCGGCAAATGAAACCACTTTTTATTTTATCGGATTAAGTTATAGAAGATTAAAAAATTTAGATAAAAGTAATGAAAGCTTAAATGCTGCAATAGAAGCAGGTATATCTAATAACTTGGGAATTTATTATCAAGAATTAGGAAAGAATAGAGAGGAATTAAATCAATTTTCATCAAGCATTTATAATTACAAAAAGGCTTTAGAATTTAATAATAAACTCAATATCGTTAATTATTCTATAGCAAGAATTTATGATGCAAAACTAAAAAAAACCAAAACGGCATTAGGCTTTTACAAGCAATATGTTAAAAATGCTGATAAAAAAAGTAAGTATGATAGACCGTTTATAGAATATTCTACATCCAGAATACAGGAATTAAGTTCTTCTAAATAGTATTTAGAAAAACTTAATTCTTCTTTAAACACTAAAGCGCTTTAAAAATAACCATGCCTAAGGGAGGAATATTTACCTCAATAGAATTCGATTTCCAGTGGCTACCTATTTCTTCAGATTTTTTGTCTGGATTCTTAATTCCACTACCCCAAAAATCATGACCATCAGAATTAAAGATTTCTTTATATATTCCGTTTTTTGGAACGCCAAATCTATAATTTGTTCGAGGAACAGGAGTTAAATTTAGTGCGATTATTAAATCATCTTTTGAATGATAACCTTTACGGGCATAGACAACTACAGAATTTTCCCAGTCATCGTTTACTAACCATTCAAAACCATTGGCATCAAAACTTCTTTCATAAAGTGCTGGTTCTTCTTTATATAATTTATTTAGAGCCATAACCGTTCTCTTAATGCCTTGATGTGGTGCATATTCTAATAAATGCCAATCTAATGAATGTGATGGATTCCATTCTTTAGTTTGTGCAAATTCGCAACCCATAAATAACAACTTTGTTCCTGGATGTGTCCACATGTAACTATAAAGCAACCTTAGATTAGCAAATTGTTGCCATTCATCACCAGGCATCTTGTAAATCAAAGATTTTTTTCCATGTACTACTTCATCATGTGAAAGTGGTAACATAAAATTCTCTGTAAAAGCGTAAATGGTACTAAAAGTCAATTCAGAATGGTGGTATTTTCTATTGATAGGATCCTCAGAAAAATAGTCTAACGTATCATTCATCCAGCCCATCATCCACTTTTGCCCAAAACCTAAACCTCCGGTATAAGTTGGGTGACTGACACCTGGAAAAGAGGTAGATTCTTCCGCAATGGTTTGTACATCTGGAAAATTAGCATAAACTGCTTCATTAAATTCCTTCAATAATGAAATGGCTTCTAAATTCTCTCTTCCACCAAACTCATTTGGAATCCATTCTCCTTCTTTTCTAGAATAATCCAAATATAGCATAGAAGCAACCGCATCCACTCTTAAACCATCAATATGGAACCTATCTAACCAAAAAATTGCATTTGAAATTAAAAATGAGCGTACCTCATTACGTCCATAATTAAATATATAAGATTTCCAATCCGGGTGAAATCCTTTCTTCATGTCTGCATGTTCATACAAATGAGAACCATCAAAATGATAAAGACCATGTGCATCTCCAGGAAAGTGAGAAGGCACCCAATCCATGATTACTCCGATATCATTTTTATGAAACTCTTCGATTAAATACATTAATTCTTGAGGAGTTCCATATCTACAGCTTGCTGCAAAATATCCTGTAATTTGATATCCCCAACTTGGATAAAAAGGATGTTCCATTAAAGGCATAAACTCAACATGAGTAAAACCCATTTCTTTAACATAAGGCACTATTTTATAGGCCATATCCTTGTAAGAAATAAATTGGTCCGGAGATTCCATCCCTCTGGCCCAAGAGCCAAAATGAACCTCATAAACAGACATTGGCTGGTTTAAAGCATTATTTTTATGCCTTTTATTCATCCACTCGGTATCTTTCCATTCATACCAATTATCCCATACAATAGATGCTGTACGCGGTGGTTCTTCTGATTTTAATGCATAAGGATCAGCTTTTTCAAGGTCCTCACCTGTTGTAGAATTGATAAAATACTTATAAGCCTCTCCATTTCCCACATTAGGGATAAAACCTTCCCAAATACCAGATCCATCCCACCTGATGTAAAGTGGGTGGCTACCTTTATCCCAATGATTAAAGTTTCCTATTACCGATACGAAATGTGCGTTAGGGGCCCAAACAGCAAAGTAAGTCCCTATAACTCCATTGTTTTCTAAAACATGGCTTCCAAACTTTTCGTATAGTTTAAAGTGCTTTCCAGATTTAAATAATGAAATATCAAACTCCGTAAATCTAGTATATGGCTGAACCGAAAGGTGATTATTATTTGTGGTTGATGCTTCTTCTAAATTAGAAAGTGATTTTTTTACAATTGTTTTTTTTGAGATTAATTTTTTTTCTGAAGATTCTTCTGAAGATTTCGTAGATGCCTTTATAGGTGTTTTAACTGATTTATCAGAAGCCTTTTTTATAGGTTTCTTCAAGTTTTTGTTTTCTATTGGTAAATTATCATCGATTACTGTTTTAACAGTATCTTCTTTCACTTTCTTGGCCATTGAGCTAGAATATTAAATAGGATTATAATTTTGGTTTTGATAATCAAGTATGATTATTCGAACAATTTACAAATTAACTTGGATTTTTAGGTTTTACATCCGTTAAAATTAAACATCAATAAAAAGCCCAAATTAATTTGGGCTTTTTATTATTTGAGTATTTGAATGTATTTAAAGTATTTAGAGACATTTATTCTCACTCGTTTTAGATTATCAAAGAATATTTCACCTTTAAAATCTACACCATCAATTATAATTTTTGATGGCTTAAATGGCAAACCAATAAACTTTAAATCATAGGTCTCATATCTTGGGTTAAATAATCCCTCTACCGATTTTTTTATGGTCATTGATTTTTTATCGCCGTTAACAATAAACTTTCTTTCTAAATATATATCTTGTTCGTAACCAAATGTATCGCCATGATCTTCAAATTGAAAAGAATTAACTTCACAATCAGAATAATATATTTGAAACTTTAATTCATCAATTTCAATTTCATTGGTATGTTGCATTACCGGATATTCTGGAATTACAGAACCTGCTTTTACAAAAATTGGCATTGAATCTAAAGGTGCCTGTATTAAATGTTCTTGCCCTCCTTCATACATTTCATGGGTCCAGTAATCATACCAATTACCCTTTGGCATATATACATTACGTGATGTTGCACCTTCATCTAATATAGGGCAAACCAATATTTTATCACCAAAAGTAAATTCATCCTCCCTAAATTTGTTGTCAGCATTTTCTTGCTCTAGCATTACAATAGGGCGTAATATTGGAAATCCATAACGGTGATGTTCCCAAAACGCACTATATATGTATGGCAATAATTTATATCTTAATTCTATAAATTTTCTGTTGATATCTTCTAACTCTTTACCAAAACTCCAAGGTTCTCTTTCTGCAGTATCTCCGGCTGAGTGGGCTCTCATAAATGGAGAAAACACACCTAATTGTATCCATCTTGTAAAAAGTTCTCCGGTTGGCTCACCACTAAAACCACCGATGTCGGTCCCTGCAAATGGCAATCCCGACATAGAAAGTCTTTGCATCTGTAAACTTCCAATTTTTAGATGTTCCCAACTTGCAACATTATCCCCTGTCCAAACACAGCTGTAACGTTGTACCCCAGAATATCCTGCTCTTGTAATGGTAAAAGGTCTTTTGTTTTTTTGAATTTTCTTTAACCCATCGTAAGTTGCTCTTACCATTTGCATACCGTAAACATTATGTGCCTTACGATGTGATCCTCTATGGCCATCGAATTGATGACGAACATCATCAGGAAATGTTCCCGACCCAAATACTGCGGGTTCGTTCATATCATTCCAAACTCCTGCAACTCCTACTTCTACCAATTCTTTAAACAAACCACCCCACCATGTTCTAACTTCTGGATTTGTAAAATCTGGAAATTGGCAACGCCCCGGCCAAACATGACCTTCCATAAAATAATCATCGCTACGGCGACAGAAATATTTATTTTCTTTTCCTTCTTTAAAAACCCAGTAATTATCATCAACCTTAATTCCTGGATCAATGATAACAACTGTCTTAAAACCATCATCAGATAGTTCTTTTATCATTTTTTTAGGATTTGGAAAATACTTTTTGTTCCACGTAAAGCACCTGTAACCGTCCATATAATCAATATCCAAATAAAGTGCATCACAAGGAATTTTTCTACTCCTAAATTGATAGGCTAAATCTTTCACTTTAGATTCTGGATAATAACTCCATCTGCATTGATGATAACCTAAAGCCCAAATTGGAGGCAATTGATGAGTACCAGTAATAGAATTGTAGCGTTTAACTACATCCATCATTTTAGGTCCGTGTATATAATAATACTGCAATTCCCCTCCATCTGCCCAAAAACTTAATTTTGTAGGATCTTCCTGAGCAAAATCGAAATGTGTTTTGAAAGTATTGTCTAAGAAAATACCATGAGCGTTTCCTTCTTTTAAGGATATAAAAAAGGGAATACTTCTATAAAGTGGATCTTGATGTTTAGCGAAAGAATAAGTATCAGAATTCCAATTTTGTAATCTTTTACCTCTCAAATTTAAATCGGTAGGTTTATCTCCTAATCCAAAATATGATTCATCTGGATCACTTTTTTTAGTACAATAAACATAATAACCACCAAATTTTGCATTCTCTTCCCAATGCATTGCCAAATAATCTTCATTGGTGATATTATTATCATTATCAACAAAAGAGATTAAAAAATTCTCCTTGTTAATGCGGCAGGTTACTGTATTAGTTGAAACAGAATAATAAGTTTTTTCATCCTTAAAATTAAAAACTGCAACTTTTTGGTCTAAAAGGGGAACAGCATATGAAAAATCATCTAAGAAAACACTATGAGGTGCCATTCTTACTCTAATAATTTCATCACTTACTACTCTTACTTCAACAGAAGCAGCACCATCAGTAAAAATAAACTTGTTGTTTTCTTGCCTAACTTCTTTTACAGAACCTAAAAATTCCTTTACAATAGGTTTTAAACCTACAATAGGATTATTTACATGCTGTATATCCGCATCATCTAATTCATCCACACTCACCTCAATGTGTTCAGAGGTATCATTAAGATCTTTATTTATATCTATATCCGCATTGTTATCAAGCGGATTTTGCTCATTCTTATTCATGTTCAAATCAAAAAAATTCAATCGCTAATATGCTTATTTAAGTTCAATAATAGAAACCAAATTAAACTTTTAATAGCTTATTTTATTAACATGATAACAAAAACTAGGTTTATTTAAACTTTTAACTAAAAATCAAAAGTATTTTTAAAAATATATCAGTTATGATCAATTTTGAATCTTATATAACTAATTGTAAAATTATTTTTAAATAAATAGTTTAATCTATATTTGAATAATGGATGTTTTTGACGTTACCAGCAAATCAGATTTCAATCATCTTTGTTTAAATATATTTGAGAAACAATATCAAACAATTCAGGTTTATAAAAATTTTGTTGATGCTTTGAGAATTAAACCAGAAGACATTGACCACTTTTCTAAAATCCCGTTTTTACCTATAAGTTTTTTTAAAACTCATGAAATTATTAAGAATAAATCTTCTGCAGATGTTATATTTTCCAGTTCAGGAACAACCGGAACTCAAACAAGTCGGCATTTTGTAGAAGATGTTAAATTTTATGAAAAAAGCTATTTAAAGGGTTTTAATTTATATTACGGGAATATAACAAATTATTGTGTATTGGCTTTGCTACCCAATTATTTAGAAAGAGAAGGTTCTTCTTTGATTTATATGGTAGAAGATTTAATAAAAAAATCTAATCATGTTGAAAGTGGTTTTTTTCTTTATGAACACCAAGAATTGTTTCAAAAACTTAATCAACTCAAAAAAAATAAACAAAAAACAATATTGATTGGGGTTACTTATGCTTTATTAGATTTTATAGAATCCTATCCAATTAATTTCCCTGAATTGGTTGTAATGGAAACAGGCGGAATGAAGGGTAAGCGTAAAGAAATGATCAGGGAAGAATTGCACCAAACCTTATGTGAAGGATTTGGAATTAGCAAAATACACTCGGAATATGGGATGACAGAATTACTTTCTCAAGCCTATTCTAAAGGAGACGGAATTTTTGAAACCCCACCTTGGATGAAAGTTTTAATTAGAGATACTAATGATCCTCTAACATTATTAGAAACTGAAAAAACTGGAGGCATTAATGTAATTGACTTAGCAAATGAAAATTCCTGCTCTTTTATTGCAACTCAAGATTTAGGTAAACTAAATGATGATGGAACTTTTGAAGTTTTAGGTAGGTTTGATGATAGTGATATTAGAGGTTGTAATTTAATGGTAGGTTAAGATTAATTTTTATATAAATCTGAAAATGAAATATTTATTTTTATTCCTGGTTTTTTTAACTCTAAATCTTGGAACAAAAGCTCAGCAAAAACTGCAATTTGAAAAACGAATCTCAGATAAAAAGCCTAGTGATAATGTAATTCTTGTAAACGATTACCAAAAAATAAACACACTGAATGAATTATTGGAAAAATTTAAAGGAAGACCAATATTGATTGACCTTTGGGCTACTTGGTGTCCACCTTGTATTAAAGCTTTTAATGAGAAAAGTTATATTCCTTTACTTCCTTTTCTAGATAAAAATAATATCGTTCTTATTTTTATTTCTTTTGATTCGGATGAAACTAGTGCTAATTGGGAAAATTCTATTCAAAAATTAGATTTTAAAAGCTATCATTTAAGATGCAACCAAAACTTAAAGGATAATCTTAAAGAAATTATTTGGGGAGGTAAAAATATTTACTCTATTCCAAATGCATTACTTTTTAATTCAAATCACAAAATATTATCAAAAGCTCTACCTTCTATTGAAGATATTCTTAAACTGGAAAATACAATTAAAGAACTGCTAAATTAAACTGCTTTTATCTATACAACCACAACCAAAAAATAATTCTTCTTCCCTTTTTGAACCACTAAAAACTTTCCGTTAATCAAATCTGATGATATAAATATTTTTTCTGGATTTGGAACTTTATCCCGATTAATTGAAACTCCTCCCCCAACGATCATTTTTTTAGATTCTCCTTTTGATGGAAAAATAGAGGTTTTATCAGCTAATAATGTCAAAGCATCATAACCAGCTTCAAATTCTGCTTTTAAAATAGTGAACTGTGTAATTCCTTCAAAAACAGTCAAAACACTTTCATCATCCAAAGATTTTAAAAAATCTAAAGATCCATTTCCGAAAAGGAAATCGGTGGTTTTTAAAGCGGTTTCCAAAGCTTCATCACCATGTACCCTTTGTGTAATATCCTTAGCTAAAGCTTTTTGTAAAGCTCTTTGATGTGGAGCTTCAGCATGTTCAGCAATTAAATTCTCTATCTCTTGCTGATTAAAAAAAGTAAATATCTTGATATAATTTGCAGCATCATCATCAGATGCGTTTAGCCAAAACTGGTAAAATTGGTAAGGGCTGGTTTTCTTAGCATCTAACCAAACATTTCCTCCTTCAGATTTTCCGAATTTTGTTCCATCAGATTTCTTAATTAAAGGAGATGTAAGCGCAAATGCTTGTCCACCACCTTTTCTCCTAATAAATTCAGTTCCGGTAACAATATTTCCCCACTGGTCTGACCCTCCCATTTGTAGCACACAATTTTTATTTTTCCACAAATAATAAAAGTCATATCCTTGAATCAATTGATAAGAAAATTCTGTAAAAGACATGCCCACTTCACTTTCTAACCTTTTCTTTACAGAATCCTTCGACATCATATAGTTTACAGTAATGTGTTTACCAGCATCCCTTATAAAATCTAAAAAGCTATAATTTTTAAACCAATCGTAATTATTTACAATTTCGGCGCTGTTAAGTCCACAATTAAAATCTAAAAAACGCTCTAACTGAGTTTGTATTCCCTTTAAATTTTTATCTAAAATATCTTCTGATAACAGATTTCTTTCTTGAGATTTACCTGAAGGATCGCCAACCATACCAGTAGCACCGCCAACTAAAGCAAAAGGTTTATGTCCAGCTTTTTGAAAACGAATTAAAGTAAATATTTGTAATAAACTTCCTACATGAAGAGAATCTGCGGTGGGATCGAAGCCAATATAACCAGAAGCCATTCCTTTAGCCAATTCTTCTTCTGTACCTGGCATAATATCATGTAACAAACCTCTCCAACGTAATTCTTCAACAAAATTCATGTAATATATTTTTTAAAAATTGTGCTATATTGTAAAAGCGCAAATATATCAATTCAATTAAATGTATTGTTAATTTATGTTTGGGTGTTGATTAATAACTATGAATTTTTTATCACATTATTATTTTGATAGAAACAACAGCAATCCTTATGAGGTTTTAGGAATGGTTTTGCCCGATTTAATTAAAAATGCAGATAAATCATGGAACATTCATCTTGAAAAAAACGCTCAATTATTTACTGACAATGATGAATCAAAATCTCTAATTAAAGGCTGGGAAAGACATTTGCTGGTTGATAGATTATTCCATAGTTCTTCTTTTTTTTATCATCATCAACATGAAATAAAATTAAAAATACGAGAAGCTATTATAGAATCGCCTGTTAAACCTTTCTTTTTAGGACATATAAGTTTAGAATTATTACTTGATGGTTTTTTACTTTCCGAAAATTTGATAGACGTTAATAAATTTTATGATTTAATTAACAGAGTTGATGAAAACGTTTTAGAACAGTTTCTATTTTTGAATGGAATTGAGGATACCGAAAAATTTTTTAGGTTCTTTACAATGTTTAAGAATGAAAAATTTTTGTTCAGCTATACCAATCCAGAGAAAATTACGTATGCTTTAAAAAGAATTTGTATGAGGTTATGGCAAAATCCATTTACTGAAGAACAGGAACAAAGCTTAACCAAAAGTTTAATACTTTATAAAAGTAAATTATCAGGAGAATTTCTTCCTATATTTGAACTGATTGAATCACAATTAAATTAATGATTAAACGTCTTACTACCTGTTTATTTTTATTTTTACCTGCCCTAATTTTTGCTCAAACAAGAAAATATTCTAATGAGTTTTTGCAAATTGGTGTTGGTTCCAGAGCATTCGGGATGGCTGGTTCTGTAGTTTCTTCTACGGATGATGTTACTTCTGGATACTGGAATCCTGCTGGTTTGGTAAACATGAAATCTCAAACCCAGGCTAGTTTAATGCACTCCGAATATTTTGCGGGAATTGCTAAATATGATTATGCTGGTTTCGCAACTTTTGTAGCGGATAACACTGCGGTGGTAAGTGCATCTTTAATAAGATTTGGTGTGGATGACATTCCCGATACATCAGAGTTAATTGATGCCGATGGAAATATAAATTACGATCGTGTAAAGTCTTTCTCTGCTGCAGATTATGCCTTTTTGTTTAGTTATGCAAGAAATTCGAAAAGTAGAAAAGAGGGAGGAAATGGCTTAAGTTATGGAGCAAATGCTAAAGTTATTCATAGAAAAGTTGGGGATTATGGAAAATCCTGGGGATTTGGAATTGATGTTGGAGCACAATATAAACTGAATAAATTCACTTTTGCAGCCGTTGGAAGAGATATTACTACAACCTTTAACGCATGGAGTTATAACCCAGATAAGTTTTCTAGTATTTATACCGCTACCGGAAATGATATTCCGAAAAATTCTACAGAAACTACATTGCCAAGGATTGTTTTAGGAGCTGGGTATGATGCTCAACTTTCAAAAAATATTGGTTTATTAACCGAAGCTAATTTCAATTTTACTACGGATGGTAAAAGAAACGTACTAATATCTGCAGACCCTGTAAGTATTGATCCAACTTTGGGATTTGAAGCTAACTATAAAAAAGTTGTTTTCTTAAGAACAGGAGTTGGTAACATTCAAAAAATTACAGATTTTGATGGTAAGCAAAACTATAGCGTACAACCAAATCTAGGGGTTGGAATAAAAATTAAAAACTTTTCAATTGATTATGCACTAACTGATATAGGAAATCAAAGTGATGGACTTTATAGTAATGTATTCTCAATCCGTTTAGATTTTGATAAAAAATAGATGGATTTCATCACTTTAATTGGTCTCTTAGCTGCCTTTGGAACAACATTCTCTTTTCTACCTCAAGCCATAAAAATCATTAAAACAAAAAACACCGAAGGCATTTCGCTTTCGATGTATTTAATGTTTACTGTAGGAGTTTTTTTATGGCTAATTTATGGTTATATGAAAAGTGATACTCCTGCTATGGTTGCTAATGGAATTACTTTAATATTAGCAAGTATCATTTTATTTCTTAAACTGAAATACAAACCAAAATTATAATGTTGCCATATATGCTTTAAATTTCGGCATTAATAATTTATCATATCCGTAAACATCTTTAGAAGAAACCAGATTTCCTGCATCATCTGACCATGCGGTATAATAAGATATAAATACAGGTATTGGATCTTTAATTTTTACCCATCTTGCTTCAGCCTTTGCTCCGTTAGCTGCAGCCTCAGTTTCTTTAACTATCTCCTCAGATTTTGATTTGTCGTTTAATAAAAACTCTTGTAACTGCATAGGTTGTTGAACCCTAACACATCCGTGGCTAACTGCTCTCATATCTTGTTTAAACATAGCTTGAGCAGGAGTATCATGCAAATAAATAGCATATGGATTTTGGAAAATAAATTTTATTTGTCCTAAAGAATTATCGGCACCTGGATTTTGTTTAAAAGAATATTGAGAAACATCGGCACTATTCCAGTCAACCGTAGGCGAATTAACCAATTCTCCATTTTTATAAGCAACCATATTTTTTGCTTCTAAATAGTAAGAATCCTTTCTTAAGCTACTAATTATTTCTGTTGATGCAATGCTTTCAGGAATGTTCCAAACAGGATTGACTTGCATTCTATCAATCATTCCACTTAAAATAGGTGTTTCGTGTCCTCCAGCTTCTCCAACACATACTTTCATTTGTAAATCTGTAGTGTTATTATCAATTAAGCGTAAAGTAAATTCAGGAATGTTTACCAATAGATATTTGCCTTTATATTCTTTAACTGGCCATCTTAAACGCTCCATTGATAGATATATCTTTTGCTTATCCTCAGATGATAACTTCTGTACAGTTTCTGGCTTATCATCATTTATCAAAAGGTTTGAAAGTCTTTGGTAATAACCGTTTTTAGGTTGCAAGTCTTCCAAAAATTTATCTAAATCTAAAAGATCCAAAGTTTTTTCTGCATCTATAAAATCCGGTCTTTCTACACTTACATAATAACTACTTAAAACAGTTTTAGGATTTACCGCCCCATATTTTAAAATATTAGCATAATTGATTAATCCATCGGCAGAATAAAGTTCCAATTGTGCTAAATATGGATAACTTTCTTCTACTTTTTTAAATTTCTTTGTCTTAACTGTATTTAGTAATTCCGTTATTTTATCTGAATGAAAAAATTCAGGATTTAATCCGTGGTATTTTGCATTCAATAAATTTTGGTGTAAATTATCTAATTTACCATTTATTAAAAATGCGCCCACTAAGGTTAATCCATTATCATTGTTTTCTTCGTTGTAAATTTTAGTAATCCAATTTGGATCATGTAACTCTGGTTTTAATTTTTTTAATTCAGCTTTAAAAACTTCATTATAAGCTTCGGTATCAAAATTTTTGTACTGCCTGCTTTTAAAAGCTTTAGCTAAATTTCTTCCGAACTCCTCATGCTTGCCCTTAGAACAGGACATTAGCAACATTGATGAAATAAATATTAATGCGATTAGTTGTTTTAACTTCATTTTTTTGGATTTAACTTCCTAATTGCAACATTTATGCCTTTTATTTATTTAAGTAATCTGGAAATGATTTTTACTATTTTAAAATGAATTATAATAAATGGTATGTAAATTGAACAAAAATTATAAATATTAAAATTATGATGACGATACAAGTTAATACTGATAATCACATTGATGGAAAAGAAGATTTCGCTTCTTATATTAAAGATTTATTTAATGAGAAATTAAAAAGATTTGATTCGCATGTTACCCGAATAGAAGTTCATTTAAGTGATGAGAATGCAGGAAGAGGTGGTTCTGATGATAAAAAATGTAATATTGAAGCAAGAATTGAAAATCACGATCCTATTTTTGCAAGTGCTACATCTAACGAGATGCATGTTGCAATAAGCGATGCTTTACAAAAAATAAAAACCGGAATTGATAGGGTTTTAGATAAAATAAAAAATTAATTACATTTAATAATTAAGGGAAGCCATTACAATTTAAATTGTAATGGCTTTTTATTTTCCTTAGATTTTGAAACGGTCCTTAATAAAAAGAATAGGAATTAAAACCTAATCAATCATAAATTTTATATTTGTGATGTGAAAGATAAAAAAGTTGCATTATTAATATTAGATGGTTGGGGATACGGAAAAAACGATTCTTCTAATGCCATATTAGCAGCAAAAACTCCGTTTTTTGATAGCTGCATAAAAAATTATCCAAATTCCAGGTTAGAAGCATCGGGCGAAGCAGTTGGTTTACCCGCAGGACAAATGGGAAATTCTGAGGTTGGCCACATGAATTTAGGTGCGGGAAGGGTTGTTTATCAAGAACTTGGACGTATAAATAAAGCTGTAATCGATGGTGATTTTAATACCAACCCAGCCTTACAAAACGCTTTCAAATACGCAAAAGATAATAACAAGAAAATCCATTTAATTGGTTTAGTTTCTGATGGCGGAGTTCATGCACATACCAAACATATTAAAGGTTTGTGTGATGCTGCAAAAGCTTTTGGATTAAATCAGGTTTTTATTCATGCTTTTACAGATGGAAGAGATACAGACCCAAATTCTGGCGTTGGTTTTTTAACAGATTTAAATGAATATTTAAAAACATCGAGTGGACAAATTGCCTCTGCAATTGGCAGATATTACGCTATGGACCGTGATAATAGATGGGAAAGGGTAAAATTAGCTTATGATTTATTGGTGAAAGGAGAAGGAGAGATAGTTGATGATTTAATTGAAGCCGTAAAAAAATCTTATGCAAATGGCATAACCGATGAATTTTTAAAACCTCTTGTTAAGGCTGATGAGAATGGCAATCCAATAGCTAAAATTACCGATGGAGATGTGGTGATTTGTTTTAATTTTAGAACAGACAGAGGTCGTGAAATTACTCAAGCTTTAACACAAAAAGCTTTTCCAGAATATGATATGATACCCTTAAATCTACATTATATTACCATGACCACATATGATGACACATTTAAAGGGGTAGATGTAATGTTTACTAAGGATGATTTAGTTAATACTTTAGGAGAGGTTTTAGAACAAAATCATAGATCACAAATCAGGATTGCTGAAACAGAAAAATATCCTCACGTTACATTCTTTTTTAGCGGAGGTAGGGAAACAGAATTTAACAAAGAGAATAGGTTGATGATTCCTTCGCCAAAAGTTGCTACTTATGATTTACAACCTGAAATGAGCGCTAAAGGAATTAGGGATGCAATCATCCCTGAAATAGAGAAAAGAAGTGCTGATTTTATTTGCTTAAATTTTGCCAACCCAGATATGGTTGGGCATACCGGAGTTTTTGAAGCTGTTATAAAAGCTGTAGAAACTGTTGATGCTTGTGCAAAGGAAGTAGTAGAAGCAGGAATTAAAAATGGATACTCTTTTATTATTCTTGCTGATCATGGCAATGCAGATTACATGATTAATGCAGATGGATCAGTAAATACCGCTCATACTACCAATTTAGTTCCATGTATATTAATTGATGAAGATTACAAAACATTAAATGATGGTAAATTGGGTGATATAGCTCCTACAATTTTAAAATTATTAAAAATTGAACAACCAAAAGAAATGGGAGGTTTGTCTTTAATCTAAATGCAGAATCTCAGCAAAATCATCATCATTTCTTTTTTAATATTAGGATGTACTCCAGGTAGTAAAAAAGACGAGGCTAGAAAAATCTATTATTTTGACCTTAAAAGCTATTTCCAAAATTTAACGGATAGTTTAAATGATAAGCAGCAAATCATCCAAAAAACTGTATCCAAAAATGGTGTTAAAGAAGAAAAAAACATCAGAATAACGGATTGGAAAAATGAGTTTGCACTTTTTATAGATGCTGACATTAATAAATCTGCATGGAAAGATAGTTATACCAAAGATTCTACTACCAGTAAAATTGCCTATCGAGCTAAATATGAAGATTTAAAAACCAGAAGTATCCATATAATTTTAAATAATGGAAAGCCTAAAGAAATAATTATTAAAACCAGAGTTGATAATCTTTTATATCATAGTGAAGAAACTTTAATCTACCGTAATGAAATTCTTTATCAAATTAAAAAGCACCAAAAAGTAATCTTACTAGGTTTAAACGATTATTTGATTGAAGGAAAATTTAAAAAATAAAATTTATTAACCTTTAAAAATCTGCTTTTATAAATATTATGGCAAAAAATGGCAAGGCCGCATTAGGTTTCATCTTTATCACTTTATTGATTGATGTTACAGGATTAGGAATCATAATTCCTGTTTTACCTACACTAATAGCAGAACTAATTCATGGAAATTTAAGCGATGCCGCTAGTTATGGTGGGTGGTTAACTTTTGCCTACGCTATTATGCAGTTTATATTTGCCCCAATACTTGGAAATTTAAGCGATCGCTTTGGCAGAAGACCAGTTCTATTATTCTCTCTATTTGGATTTGGAATAGATTATCTCTTTTTAGCCTTCGCTCCTACCATTTGGTGGCTGTTTGTAGGACGGGTTGTTGCCGGCATTACGGGGGCAAGTTTTACGACAGCATCTGCCTACATTGCAGATATCAGCACCCCAGATAAAAGAGCACAAAATTTTGGAATACTTGGAGCTGCTTTTGGACTTGGATTTATTTTAGGCCCTGTTTTAGGTGGCGTTTTAGGTCAATTTGGTTCTAGAATCCCGTTTTTTGCCGCCGCCGGATTAAGCCTTTTAAATACACTTTATGGATATTTTGTATTACCAGAATCTTTACCTGTAGAAAAAAGAAGACCGTTTGAATTAAAAAGAGCAAATCCTATGGGCTCTCTTTTGCAATTGAAAAAATATCCAGCAATGGGTGGTTTAATCATTGTTTTGATTTTAATGTACACCGCAATGAATGGTTTACAAAGTACTTGGGCTTATTATGGAATGGAAAAGTTTAGTTGGAACGAGGCTTGGGTTGGCTATTCTTTAGGTTTTATTGGATTGATGATTGGCGTAGTACAAGTTGGAATTATACGTTGGGCAATTCCTAAATTTGGACAGGATAAGAGTCTTTATATAGGCTTAGCTTTCTACAGCTTGGGTTTATTACTCTTCGCTTTTGCGCCAAGTGGGTTTTGGATGTTTGTTTTTATCATCCCTTATTCCTTAGGAGGAATTGCAGGGCCAGCTTTACAAAGTATCATTAGTGGCTTTGCACCCGCAAATGAACAGGGCGAGATACAAGGTGCATTAACCAGCTTAATGAGTGCAACAACCATTTTTGCCCCTCCGTTAATGACTACTATATTTGCTTATTTTACTGATAAAAGTAATCCCATTTTATTTCCAGGCGCTCCATTTTTATTAAGTGCCATCTTAGTTTTTATTTCTGTTTTTTTAGCGATGAAAAGTTTGAAACCTAAGACTAGTTAAGCTATTATTTGATCAGTTTTAACTAAATTATAGAATTTTTTTAGTGATGTTTCAAGGTTAATCTTAATAGGATTAACTATCTCTAATGGTGGTTTTTACAATCCTAGTTCCTTGCTATTTTAATTATATAAAATCATTTTAAAACCAAAGTGGTTTATCTTTGTCTCTTCTACAATGGCATCAGTAAACATATCAGCTATATTTAGGTCCTTAAGATCACGCAATTTTAAGCTCTATTTTGCTGGTCAATCTATTTCATTAATTGGCACTTGGATGCAAAGGCTAGCGGTGAGCTGGTTAGTTTATGACATTACCCATTCTGCATTTTTATTAGGATTAGTGATGTTTGCAGGACAAATACCAGCGCTAATATTTTCTCCTTATGGAGGCGCACTTACTGATAGACATAGCAGATATAAAATATTATTAATTGCACAAGTAGCCTCAATGATACAAGCAGGATTACTTGCTTTTATGATTTTAGGAGGATTTTATAGTACAACTGGTGTACTTTTATTAAGTATTTTACTAGGGTGTATCAATGCATTCGATATACCATCTCGTCAATCTTTAATGATTGAACTTATTGATGATAAAAATGATCTTCCAAATGCTATTGCCTTAAACTCCAGCATGGTAAATTTAGCAAGATTAATTGGACCTGTGGTTGCTGGATTATTAATCAGTTGGGTTGGTGAAGGGATGTGTTTTCTAATCAATACAATTTCATTTATTCCGGTTATTGGTTCTTTGCTTTTAATAAATATTAAACCAAAACTGATTGAAAAAACCACATCAAGCGTATGGGAAGGGTTAAAAGAAGGATACCATTATTTAAGAACAAAACCTGATTTAACTTTAATGATTTTATTAATGACTTGTGTAAGTTTTTCTTTAATGCCAATCATTACTTTACTTCCTATTTTTGCAAAAGATATATTTAAGGGTAATGCAGCCACATTAAGTTATTTAGAAGGAGCTATTGGATTAGGTGCCCTAGGGGGAGCTATCTTTTTAGCAGGTGCAAAAAAATTAAAGAATTTGCCTAAAACCATTATATTTTCAATATTCATATTTGCAGGTAGTTTACTATTTTTTTCCTTCATTCCCTGGTTAGGTTTAAGTTTAATCTTTTTACTTTTTGCAGGTATTGGACAAATGATACAAATTTCTGGCTCTAATAGCTTTATCCAAACTCACGTAGATGATAAAATGAGAGGAAGAGTAATCAGCTATTATGCTATGGCTTTTCAAGGTATGATGCCAATTGGAAGTTTTATTGCGGGTTTTTCTGCAAATCATATCGGTGTTCAAAATACAGTCATCATTCAAAGTGGATTGGGTTTGATTACCGGGACTATATTTTATTTTTTGCTAAAGAAGGTAAGATTGAAAGTTGTTTTTAATGAAAGAACTGCATTGAGAGAAAATCCTGAGTTTTTGATTTAAAAATACCTAACAAATTAAATAAGCTTCGGAAAATTCATAAGAGCGAGTATTTTAGTCTTATCTCGATAACATTATTTTCTGCGTTAACGATTGAAAAGGTGTCCCGCCTGAAATTTGGGCAAGCTTTTTTTGTCATAGCCATAATGCAAGTTTAGAAAAGATAGAGTGAAATCCGCTAACTGGCGGATAAAAAGCCCAAATTATTGTCTAATGTTTATTGATTATAAATATCAATCCTTAAAATTTTAAGCATAAAAAAAGACCAACCTTTCGGTCAGTCTTTCCTATCATAGGTATGATATAATTAATTAAATAATGTAAATTCTACACGTCTGTTATTTTGACGACCTGCTTCAGTAGTATTATTATCAATTGGTTGAGATTCCCCGTAACCAGTTGCTTCAACTCTTGATGAATTAACACCTTTGCTTACTAAGTATGCTTTTACAGATTCTGCTCTATCTTTAGATAATCTCATGTTTAAAGCATCACTACCTTGACTATCTGTATGTCCAGCTAATTTTAAGCTTAAGTTTTTAGATACAATTAGGTTAGCAACTTTATCTAATGTAGCATAAGATGTTGGTCTAATGGTGGATTTTGCTAAATCAAATTCTAAGTTTTTAATAGCATCACTTACCACTTTTTTATCTTCTTCAGTTATGATATAAGTTATAGGTTTTGGAGCTTCCATTTTAGGTAAAGGACATCCAGCACCATCTACAGCAGTTCCTTTTGGTGTATTTGGGCATTTATCATAAAAATCAGAAACACCATCACCGTCAGAATCAGTCATTAATTTATTAACCTGATCTTTTAAAGCATTAACCTCAGTGTTATTTTTAGAAGCTTCTAATTGAGCTTTTAAATCATCGTATTTAGCCACATAATCTTTTTCTAAAGATGCCGCTGGGTTTGTAAATGCCAATTGTGGTTTTGCTTTACTTCCTAACGCAAATTCTAAACCTCCGTAACCATAAGAAAATTTATCATTTCCTGGAGCTCTTGAGTATCCGTCTAGTATGTCAGAATCTACAAAGTTCATTTTGTAACCAAAATCTAAATTAACCCCCTTTGAGATCATAAACTTTAAACCTAAAGCGACAGGAACAACCAATTCATGATAGTTTTCACCACCATTTAATTCGGTAGTTACCCCGGCGTTATCTGTTCTTGTTGGTTGGAAACCCATAATACCTGCACCAGCAGAAATATAAGGAGTTACATAACTCTGGCGATTTAAGATACTAAAATTAGCAATGTTGTAAACACCACTTAATGTACCGTTAAATTTAATTTCAGTCTCGTAATTAGAATACGGTGTGTTAGCCGTTACAGGACCTCCAGTATTTGAAGTTGTATTATCAGCTTTTAAAGTTCCTCTAAAAAAATCAGCTTGTAATCCAAAATTGTGAGTGAATTGCTTTTTAAGGTAACCACCATAACCTGCATTTACTTCCCAATTAGAAAAATCATTATTACCACCAGTTACAACTGCTGGTGCCATTACTCCTCCATTTACACCAAAAGACCAGGTTCTGTAAGCTGAGGCACCAGAAAACGGAGCTACACTATTATCAACTTTCATTGAGGTAGACATTGGCATATTTTCTTGTGCAAATGTAAAACTTGCCATTGTTACTGCTCCAAGCAGCATTATACTTTTCTTTAAATTTATTTTCATAATCTTTTTTTAATTGTTGCAACACTTAGTGTCAAAACTTTGCCAAAAAGAGATTATGGGCTAATTTTATAATTTAAATTATGTTTAAATGGTTTAAACAACATAAAAAAACCGCAATTAAATAAATTGCGGTTTTACCTATGTATGCATTTTAGTACTATTTACCAAAGTTGAGATGGATATGTACCATTTTTAACTAGGTTATTGATATTTTCTTGTACTATGTTTTTATCTTCTTTATAAGTTACACCAAACCATTTTGCATCTGTGGGTATAACTTTAAAAGTTGCGACATCATTTTTAATTAAATAATCAGCAATAAGCGGAATAAAAAATTCTGCTTTAGGATTGTTCTCATTAACCTTTACAAAATCTAAAAACAATTTTTCAGTTACCTCAAAAACCTCAGGCGTAAAGCCCCAAAAATTCATAGAAACCGGTGTACTTGCATCTAATTGATGTGTACTTCCATCTTCATTTTCATAAACTATAATGCCATCTTTTGGATAAACTTTAGTACGCTCATTAATTTCTGTCATGTTTCCTTCCGCATTCGTTTGGCATACACCACGAGAAACAGAACCGTTTTCTGAAAGCGTATTACCAATTTTATAACCTACAATACTATATTTATTAGGGCCAGCTTCTGTAGTTAAAAACTCTACCATATTTTTAAAAGCTTCATAACCATAATAGTCATCTGCGTTGATTACACAAAAAGGTTCATGAATTTGATTTTTAGATTCTAAAATAGCATGTCCAGTTCCCCAAGGTTTTGCTCTTTCAATATCCTTTTCAATTCCATATTTCTTTAAATCAAAGGTTTGAAATATATAATCAGTTTCAATTTTACCTTTAAGTTTAGGCTCAAAAATAGATTTAAAGCTATCTAAAAATTCTTCTCTTATAATAAAACTTATTTTTCCAAATCCCGCTTTTATTGCGTCGTGAATAGAATAATCAATAATAGTTTCGCCATTTGGGCCGAAGCCATCTATTTGTTTCATGCTACCATAACGGCTAGCCATTCCGGCGGCTAATATCAATAAGGTTGGTTTTCTCATTACTTAATATTTATAATTTTCAAAATGGATTTTTTTGATCCATATAATTTAACAATTTACTTCTTATTACCCAGTTATCATTCCAAAAATTTACATTTCTAAATCGATTTGGCTTGATAAAGAATTAAGTTTATTGGTTTTTTACGTATTTTTCTAACCAGTTATCCATTTCCCAAAGCATATGTAATATGCTTTCTTTTGCTCTGTAACTGTGTGCTTCATAAGGCAAATATACTAATCTGGTTGTTGCTCCAAAACCTTTTAATGCACTATAAAGTCGCTCACTTTGTATAGGGAATGTTCCAGAATTATCATCAGCCTCGCCATGGATCAATAATAAAGGTTGTTTAATTTTATCTGCATAAGAAAAAGGAGACATTTTATAGTATAAATCAGGCGCTTGCCAATATGTTCTTTCTTCTGCTTGGAAACCATTTGGCGTCAAGGTTCTATTATAAGCTCCACTTCTGGCAATTCCTGCAGCGAAAAGATTTGTATGTGCAAGCAAATTAGCAGTCATAAAAGCACCATAAGAATGACCTCCAACGGCAATTTTATTTGCATCTCCAATTCCCATTGCTACAATTTTATTTACCGCCGCTACTGCATTTTCTTTCAATTGACTAATAAAAGTATCATTTGGATAATCGTTGCTTTCGCCTACAATTGGCATATCTACGTTGTCCATTACTGCATAACCTCTGGTTACCCAATAAATTGGGGAAGCCCAGGATATTTTGCTGAATTTGAATGGAGATCCCTTCACTTGCCCCGCAGCGGCAGCAGTTTTATATTCTTTTGGATATGCCCACATTAAAACTGGTAATTTCCCACTGGTATTTGTGTATCCTTCTGGCAAATATAGGGTTGAGGTTAAACTTAGCTTATCGGCCCTTTTATAATTGAGCTGCTGTTTTATTATATTGGATAATTGAGGGTATGGATTTTTAAAAAATGTTAGTTGTTCGGCTTTGCCTTTTCGATAATCTAAATTAAAATAGTTTGGAGGTTCTGAAACGGTTTCCCTGCTCACTATTAAATTATTCTTATTATCGAAGTAAATAGGTTTTTCATAAAATGGCGCTCTGGAGCGGAATAAAGTATCCGTAACTTTTGTTTTGATGTTAAATTGTAGTAGAAAAGGCCTATCACCAATTGGAGAAGAACCTTCGGAAATAGAGAAAATATTTACATTGTTGGGATCCGCAGTTCTTCTTAAAATATTATAATCCATTAAAAGGACATCTTTATTATACTCATTTTTAACCTTCACAAAATCACCAGGATTAGAGTAGGAATCTTCAGAATATCTATCCCAAAGGTTAACCCTATAACTTAAGTTACCAGGTTTTATAAAAACCCTTCTTTCCGCTTTAGTTTTCCACCAACGCTCAGTAACTATTGCTAATTGATCATCTCCCCAATCAATATTTTGATATCTTAAATAGCATTCTGCTAGTTTTTGTTTTTTAACATAAGGCTCGGTAGCTTTTGAGGTGTATAGCATATCTCTTACACCTATTCTTTTATTTGGGTCGCCGTCATCTTGGGCTTCGGCCCAAAAAATTGTTTGAGGTTTGTCAGATCGCCATTCAAATTCTCTTGGACCCGTAATTACGGCATCAAAACCCTGAGGTAAATTATCTGATAAAGGTACATCTGCAAAATCCTGAATCAATTTCCCGTACTTATCCCTAATTTCTAATTTATAAGGAAAATTACCAATGGGTACTACGTAAGAATAAGGTTTATGAATTACAGAAAGCATTACGAATTCACCATCAGGAGAGAAATCAAATGATTTATAAATGGCTTCACGACTGTAATTAACAGATTGTCCATCTAAATAAATCAATTTTAATTGTGCGGTTAAATAGTAATCAAACTGAAGCTCATCGTTTGTATTTTTTAATAAGTCCTGGTAAGTTCTGTTTGGTGAGGATTTACCCGTACTCTCCTGAACATTTGGACCACTTAAATCTGGAGATAAAAGAGTTATAAGTTTCACTTCAGATTTAAACTTTGCCAAAATTGTTTTACTATCTGGCGACCATTTGAAAATAGTTCCGTAAGAATCATTTAATGAAAAAGAAGTTAAACGATTTGTTGTTTTTAAAATTAAATCTCCAACCCAAAGTTCTATTTCTGTTTTAGTAGTTATTGTAAAAGCTACTTTATTCTCATCAGGAGAGAATGTAACATTTTTAATTTGAGCATCTTTTGGGATGGTTTGCAATTCAAACTCATCCTTACTATTTAACTCTTTAAATTTTAAAGAAGAAAAAAATGAAGAGCGGTTATTAGAATAGTTTAAAGGATTAACCCTTAAACCTGCAAACTTTAGGAAAGGAGCAGCTATTTCATTAATTGATGGATAACCGGGCTCTTCTAAAATAGCCATAAATTTACTTCTTCCACTTAAGATTACTGATCTTGAAATAGATTGATCAACAATTTGAGCTATAGATTCTGGAGGCCTTTGATAGCCAGATTGTTCTTGAGCAAATGCTATATTTATTCCAAAAAAATAAATAGCATTAATAAAAAGTGTGGGTAGTACACACTTTTTTATTCTATTTAAAATCATTAATATCTATTTAATATATCTAAAGTCGTGGTCTTTTTTAATGGACAACAAAGAATGGTAAATTAAGCTGATTACATTGTCAACATCGTTTTTATGTACCATTTCTACAGTCGTATGCATGTATCTTAACGATAAAGAAATCAATGCAGATACAACACCATCGTTAGAATAAGCAAAAGCATCGGTATCAGTTCCGGTAGACCTGGAAGAAGCTTGTCTTTGAAAAGGAATATTATTTTTTTGAGCCGTTTCTAGTAAAAGTTTATTCAAATTTACCTGAACAGCAGGCGCATAAGAAAGTACGGGACCTCTACCACAAGCTAAATCACCCTGGGTAATTTTGTTGATCATTGGAGTTGTAGTATCATGGGTAACATCGGTAATAATGGCTAAATCGGGTTTTATCCTGTTAGCAATCATTTCTGCTCCTCTTAAGCCAATTTCTTCTTGTACCGCATTAACAATGTACAAACCAAAATCTAGTTTCTTTTTGTTTTCATGAAGCAAACGGGCAACTTCAGCAATCATAAAACCACCAATCCTATTATCTAAAGCCCTTCCAACATAATAACGGTCGTTTAAAACCATAAATTGATCCTCGTAAGTAATCACACAACCCACATGGATTCCTAATTTTTCTACTTCATCTTTAGATGTGCAACCACAATCTAAGAAGATATTTTTAAGTGCAGGTGCTTCCTCCTTTTCGCCACCATGACGAGTATGAATTGCCGGCCATCCAAAAACAGCGGTTACAGGGCCACTATCCGTATGGATAATTACTCTTTTAGAAGGGGCGATTTGATGATCAGAACCGCCATTTCTAATCACATAGATTAAACCATCAGAAGTAATGTAATTTACAAACCAGGAAATTTCATCGGCATGTGCTTCAATAACTACCTTATATTTAGCTTTTGGATTGATCACCGCTACTGCAGTTCCATAATTATCCACAAAATGCTCATCAACATAAGGCTCAATATAATTTAACCAAAGTTTTTGTCCCTCCCACTCAAATCCGGTTGGAGATGGGTTATTGATATATTTTTCTAGAAATGCTAATGATTTTTTGTTGACTACTGCTACGTGTTTATTTTCTTCTTGCTCTTTCTTCTTCGCCATTTTTAAATTTTATTTATGATTTTAACAAATATAAAAAACCTTATTTAAGAGTATTCATTTTTCTTAAATGAGTAAATTTTAGTTTTTAATATTTATTATTTGAATGATTAAATGTTTTTAATCTTTCAACCAAAATAAGTTTAATTTTTATTTCGGCTTTCATCCGACAGCTTTGGGATTCTTTTGTTTCATTTTTGTAGAAAAAGCAAAAAAGCTTGACCGACTACTGGTGGGGGATGCTTCTTCAATCGTTGACGCAATTTTAAAGCTTTTTAAAAATTGTTTGGCAATAATCTTGTATCTATAAAAGCATCAAACTCAAATCACATTTTTTATAAACGTATATGACCGCAACAGATAAAAAATCTAGTATAGAAAAACTTAGCAAACTGATAGATAATGTAAATGTTGCTATGATTACTACCTTAAAAGTAAATGGGGAGTTTTACAGTCGTCCAATGAATACTATGGATTTTGATGAAGATGGAAACCTGTTCTTTTTTTCTGACGAGCATACTCCGGATGTACATGATATCAAAGTAAATAATAGGGTTTCTGTAACTTATACCAATCCAGAAAATAACACTTATATCGCGTTAAACGGAAGATTATATTTAGAACAAGACCAAGAGAAAATAAATCAACTTTGGGTACCAGCCTGTAAGGCCTGGTTTCCGGAAGGCAAAACTGATCCAAATTTGACGCTTCTTAAAGTAGAAGTTTTAAAAGCTGAATATTGGGACACTGCAGAAAGTGATATGGTAGTGATGTTTAACATGTTAAAAGCAATTGTTAAAGGAGAAACTTACGACCAAGGTGAACACAAAAAAATCACGCTTAAGGATTAAAAAATTGAAAATCAGTAAATAATAAATTATCATGAAAAATCAAGAAAATCTAGAAAAGTTAAAAGACTTATTAAAAGGCAGCAAAATTTGTATGTTAAGTACTTATAATGAAGATAAAGGAATCCATACCAGACCAATGGCTTACCAGGAAATTGATGAAAGTGGAACGATATATTTTTTCACTAAAGAGTATTCAAGCAAGATTGACGAAATATCTGTGAATAATGAAATAGACATCAGCTTTACTAATACTGATGATAGTAATTACGTGGTTTTAAAAGCCAATGCAAGTCTTTCTAAAGACAGAGCTAAGATGGAAGAATTATTTAATCCAATGGTTAAGGTTTGGTTTCCAGAAGGTTTAGAAGACCCAAATATTTCGTTAATCAAAGCAGATGTGCAGAGCGCAGAGTATTGGGATAGCACTTCGAGCAAAATGGTTTTTTTATTTAATGCTGCAAAATCTTTAATTACCGGCGAGCAGTATAACGAAGGCGAGCATGGCAAAATAGAGTTGTAAAGCTAAAAAATATTTAATCACAGAGAACTTGGAGAAAGTTCACAAAGAAAAAAGAGAAAATATTAATCATATCAATTTTATCTTTGTGAACTCTATGGCTTAAATTAAGCTCTTTGTGTTAATAAGAAAAAATGATATTTGAAAATAATCTCCATTTCGCCCAACAATTAGACAAACAAGATATACTCGCTTCTTTTAGGAGCGAGTTTTTAATTCCAGAAAAAAATGGGGAACAACTCATTTATTTCTGTGGTAATTCTTTGGGTTTACAACCCAGAACAGCTGTTGTAGAAATAACAAAACAATTGGCTATTTGGCAAAACCATGCGGTTGAAGGTTGGTTTGATGGAGATCAAAACTGGTTAAATTATCATGATGAAATAAAAGAACTTTTAGCTCCAATTGTAGGCGCAAAACCTACCGAAGTTACTTGTATGAATAGTTTAACAGTAAATCTTCATTTATTGTTGACAAGTTTTTATCAGCCGAAAGGCAAAAAAATTAAAATTTTGATGGAGGGTGGCGCTTTCCCATCTGATCAATATGCGATTGAATCTCATGTAAAAACCAGAGGTTATGAATATCAAGATGCCGTTATAGAAATTTTCCCTCGAGATGGAGAATATACATTGAGAACAGAAGATATCCTTTCGAAAATTCATCAACACAAAGACGAAATTGCATTAGTACTATTAGGAGGGATAAATTACTATACCGGGCAGTTTTTTGATTTACAAGCCATAACCAAAGCAGGTCATGAAATTGGTGCCATGGTAGGCTTCGATTTGGCCCATGCTGCAGGTAACGTTCCGGTTAACCTTCATGATTTTGATGTAGATTTTGCCTGTTGGTGTTCCTATAAATACATGAATTCTGGGCCAGGTGGGATTGCAGGCATATTTGTCCACGAAAAACATTTTAAAAATGATTTTAACCGATTAGCAGGTTGGTGGGGTTATCAGTTGGATAAAAGATTTAAAATGGAGAAAGGCTTCATCCCAGAAAGTGGCGCAGAAGGTTGGCAAGTTTCTACCAGTCCAATTCTGTTAATGGCCACCCATAAAGCTGCTTTAAAAGTTATGAACGATGCAGGTTTTGAGAATTTGAGAGCAAAAAGTATTCAGTTGACCGCGTATTTAGAATTTATTATTAATGAAATAAATCAGGAAAAGGGTGAAGAAATTTTTAAAATCATTACTCCAAAAAATCCTGCTGAAAGAGGAGCGCAACTTTCAATCATCTGTAAAGAAAACGGCAAACAAACTTTTGATGCATTGGTAGAAAAAAATATTATTGGAGATTGGCGAGAACCTAATGTGATCAGAATTAGTCCGATTCCTTTATACAATACTTTTGAAGAAATTTATAAATTAGGACAAGCTTTGCGTTAGATGCGAGAAGGGAGATACTAGATAATAGAGTATAGATACAAGAATTAAGAGCCATATAATTTGAATAACTACAATGCTAACCATCTAACAAACCAACCACCTAACAAACTAATCTCAATGAAAAAAGTAAAAACATTAGCTATTTTAAATTTAATCTTCTTTGTAATTGCTTTTGCGGTTTCTAATTTAAGTCAGCTTAAAATATTTGGAGGTGTTACCAATGCGGATATTTCTAATAAATATGCAACGGTCTTTACGCCAGCAGGGATCACTTTTGCAATATGGGGAGTTATTTATTTATCACTTTTTGGTTTTACTATTTATCATGTGATTAAAGCTTTTAAAGATGATGTTCGTTCAGAAGCTAGCCAAGCGATATTGAAAATAGATTATTTATTTATCATCAATAATATAGCTACTACTTTTTGGGTTTTCGCTTTTACCTACGAGTATTTGTTAGCGTCGATGATTTTAATCATTATCCAATTAATTACTTTATTGATGATTTTTATTCAGTTAGACCTTTTTGACATTAATAAATCATTTTATAATAAGCTATTTACGCAGTTTCCATTGAGCATTTATTTTGCGTGGTTATGCGTTGCAAACGTGGCAAATATTTCTTTGTATCTGATTTCTATAGGTTGGGATGGTTTTGGGATTTCAGAATCTGTTTGGGCTCAAATAATGATTTTAATAGTGATAGCTATTTCATTTTTTATTGTTAAAAAAAAATTCAATGGATATTTTGGATTGGTGGTTATTTGGTCACTTCTAGGAATTTATCTCAAACGGGCCGAGATAAACGAGACTGAATTTAGAGGTGTCATAAATATATGTTGGTTTGGAATTGGTATAATCGGAGCATTTACTGGAATTCAATTCTATTTAAACTTTAAATTTAGAAGAAAAAAACGTCTAACTTAAATGCTCAAGATAGCTTTCGACCCAATTTATGCGCATCCTTTGCCAGAAGGACATCGTTTCCCGATGTTAAAGTATGAGTTGATTCCCCTACAATTAAAACATGAAGGCATCATCAGAGATCAAAATATTTTTTCGCCAGAGATTTTAGATGAGCAATGGATTTGTCCACCACATGAAAAAACTTATTGGGAAAAACTCAAAAACCTTAATCTCACTTATCAGGAAGAAAAACGGACAGGTTTTCCCCTATCCGCACAATTGGTGGAAAGAGAATTGCGAATTGCTCAAGGAACTATTGATTGCTGCCATTTTACTATGAATTTTGGTGTTGCTTTTAATGTGGCTGGCGGGACGCATCATGCTGGTAGTAATTGGGGCGAAGGTTTTTGTTTATTAAACGATCAAGCCATTGCAGCAAATTATTTACTAGAAAAAGGTTTGGCAAAATCCATTTTAATTATTGATTTGGATGTGCACCAAGGAAACGGAACTGCTCAAATTTTTGAAAATAATCCTCAAGTTTTTACTTTTTCCGTTCATGGAGAAAAGAATTTTCCCTTCCGTAAAGAAAAATCTGATTTGGATATTGGTTTAGCCGATGGTGTTGGCGATCAAGAATATTTACAAATTATTTCAGAACAACTGGCAAAGCTTTTTGACCAAACAAAGCCTGATTTTGTTTTCTTTCTTTCGGGAGTTGATGTATTAGCTAGCGATAAATTAGGTAAACTTGCACTCACTATTGAAGGTTGCAAACAACGCGATTTTTTGGTTTTTGAGGCTTGCAAAAAAAGAAACATCCCTGTACAAGTGAGTATGGGTGGTGGATATTCTGCTGATATTAAAATCATTGTTGATGCGCATTGCAATACTTATAAAGTGGCAAACGAGCTATATTTTTAATTCATGATTACATCTTTCGAAACTTCTCTACAAAATTTATCCGTTCATAAAGTTGGCAATAAATCGCAAGACGAGTATTTAACGCTTTCTGATGCGCAATTATCTATCAAAGATGAAACGCTGAATAATTTGCTGATGACTTACTTTTTAAAGCCTTTTGAAAAAGTAAATGAAATTTATCGATTTACACATTCTAGCGAAGATTTAGCCCTCAACGAAATCTATCATTTTGCAAAAAAATGCTTTCAGGAACCGGAGACTTTTCATGAAATGAGTCAGCAAATTACCAGACATTTATTTGATGTTTCTACACATCCCAAAATAAAATCTGGCGAAGTTTATATTGCTTTTTTTGATCAAGTCCAAATTGAAGGTCAACTGCATCAAGCGATTGGGATTTTTAAATCGGAGACTAAAGAAACTTATTTAAAGGTTTATCCAGATGCTGGTGGTTTTTTCCTGACTTATGAGCGGGAAGCCATTAACATCCAAAAGTTGGATAAAGGCTGCCTAATTATCAATACAGAAAGTGAGGAAGGCTATAAAGTTGCTGTTATCGATCAAACCAATAAAACACCTGAAGCTGCAGTTTATTGGAAAGATGATTTTCTAAAACTCAAAATCAGAAATGATAGTTTTAACCAAACTACCAATGTTTTAGGTCTTTATAAAAACTTTGTTAAAGAAAAGATAGACGATGATTTTCAAATTTCCAATCCTGATAAAATTGATTTGCTCAATAAATCGATGAAATATTTTAAGGAAAAAGAGAAATTTGATATGGATGAATTTTCTAACGAAGTTATTGGTAATGAAGTAGCTGCAAAATCATTTAAAGATATGGTGCAAAGCTATGAGAAAGAGTTTGAATCACCAATAAGCGGAGGTTTTGAAATATCCGGACAAGCTGTAATGAAACAAAAAAGCAGTTATAAATCCGTTTTGAAATTGGATAAAAACTTTCACGTTTATATCCACGGAGATAGGCAATTATTGGAGCAAGGTTTTGATGAAGGAAAAGGGATGAATTATATTACTTTGTTTTATAATAAAGAAATGTAAATGTAATTACAAAGCCTAAAAATATGGATTTATTAAATGGCAGTTTTTTACAATCTGATTGTTTAATGTGAAGAATTTTGTTTTGCTTTAACTAGGTTTTATTTAATTCAACTTACAGATTGTTTTGCTATCACTCTCAATGACAATGATATATAAATTATGAAATCTTATTATGTATATCTCTTAACAAACAAAAACAATACTGTTATATATACAGGATTTACAAATGATTTAAAAAGAAGAATCTGGGAACATAAATTTGATAAAGGCTCTAAGTTCACCACAAAATATAATTGTAATAAATTAATCTATTATGAAGAATTTAATACCCCTTATGATGGTATTGCAAGAGAAAAACAACTTAAAGGTGGTTCTAGAGCTAAAAAAGAGGCTTTAATAAATTTAGAAAATTCCCAATGGTCAGATTTAAGTATAGATTGGTATTAATATCAACTTTATATAAATATAAATATAAATTAATGAGTAAGGTGTCATTGCGAAGCCTGAAGAATTGGGATTGTGAAGTGGAAGGCTGTGGCAATCTGTTTGTTTGTTGTGAAGAATAATTATTTTGTCTTAACTAAGCTTTTCTCATTTAGCAAACAGATCGCTTCGTTATCATTCGAAATGAAAAAATTTGATTATTTTGGCAGGTTATGACAATTTATTTATGTGTTATTGCTAGATTGTGTTTTAACTTGATTCCCCTCATTAAATATACAGATTGCTTCGCTATCACTCGCAATGACAAAGTATAAAAAAATCCCCAATCTCTTTATCAGAAATTGGGGATTTATATTTAAAATTCAGACTTACGAAGTTTCAAAAACTTCGTAAGTCTAAACCGAATTAAGCATCAGCTTTTGGAGCTTCTTCTCTTGGAGGGCGAGGCAATAATGCTTTTCTAGAAAGCTTAAATTTACCTTGCTTATCAACTTCTAACAATTTAACTTTTACTTCGTCGCCAACTTGGAAAATACCGTCCATAGATTCGTAACGTTTCCAATCAATTTCAGAAATGTGTAACAAACCATCTTTACCTGGCATAATCTCTACAAAAGCACCAAACGGCATAATCGACTTCACTTTACCTTCGTAAGTTTCGCCAACTTCTGGTTTAGCCACTATGTTTTTGATACGAGTTGTTGCCTGATCGATAGCATCCTTATTATCAGCAAAAATCTGGATGTGTCCTTTATTATCCTTCTCTTCTACAGAGATAGTTGCGCCAGTTTCACGTTGCATTTCCTGGATAATTTTACCCCCGGGACCTATAATTGCACCAATAAATTCTTTATCAATCACCATAGAAACAATACGTGGAGCATGAGGTTTAAAATCTTCTCTCGGTGCACTCATGGTTTTATCAATCTCGCCTAAAATATGTAAACGGCCATCCTTTGCTTGGTCTAAAGCTTTCGCTAAAACCTCGTAACTTAAACCATTCACTTTTAAATCCATTTGGCAAGCAGTGATACCATTTTTAGTACCAGTAACTTTAAAATCCATATCTCCTAAGTGATCTTCATCACCTAAAATATCAGAAAGGATAGCATATTTACCTGTTTCCTCATCAGAGATTAAACCCATTGCAATACCAGAAACCGGAGCTTTCAATTTAATACCTGCATCCATCAAAGCCAATGTACCCGCACAAACGGTAGCCATTGATGAAGAACCATTAGATTCTAAAATATCAGAAACGATACGGATAGTATAAGGATTTTCTGCATCAGCAGGTAACACTTTTTTAATTGCTCTCATGGCTAAATTACCATGTCCAACTTCTCTACGTCCAACACCACGGTTTGGGCGAGCCTCACCAGTTGAAAAAGCAGGAAAATTATAATGCAATAAAAATTTGTTGTAACCATTAACAAAAGCACCATCAATCATTTGCTCATCAGATTTTGCACCCAATGTAACTGTAGTTAAGGATTGCGTTTCGCCACGAGTGAAAATTGCAGAACCATGAGCAGAAGGTAAATAACCTACTTCACTCCAGATTGGGCGAATTTCAGTTGTTTTTCTTCCATCTAATCTGATTCCTTCATTCAATAATAATGCTCTAACTGCATCATATTGTACATCATGGAAATATTTTTTAGCTAAAAAGCCAGTAGTTGCAGTTACGCCTTCACCTAAATTCCCAATAAATTCCATCAAAATAGCACCGAAAGCATCGCCACGGTCATTCTTAGGAGAATTTGATTTTGCTATCGCATAAACTTTATCATATGCAAATGCATACATTGCTTTCTTTAAATCTTCGTCACTACTTTCATGGCTGTAGGTTCTCTTTACAGTTTTACCAACTAAACGGCCTAATTCCACTTGTGCAGCAACTTGTTTTTTAATGGCTTCATGAGCAAATTGAATTGCTTCCACTAACTCAGATTCCGCAATTTCATTCGCTTCACCTTCAACCATGTTAATGTCCTTTGCAGAACCTGCAACAATAAATTCTAAAGAAGCTCTTTCTAATTCAGAACGTAATGGGTTAATCACTAACTTACCATCAATCTTTGCCACACGCACTTCAGATATTGGTCCGTTAAATGGAATATCAGAAACAGCTAAAGCCGCCGAAGCCGCTAAACCTGCCAATGCATCAGGCATAATGTCTTGGTCAGAAGAAATTAATGAAATCATTACCTGTGTATCAGAGTGATAATCTTCTGGGAATAATGGACGTAAAGCTCTGTCCACAATTCTTGAAATTAAAACTTCGTAGTCAGATAATCTGGCTTCTCTTCTTAAGAAACCTCCAGGGATACGACCAGCTGCCGCATATTTCTCCTGGTAATCAACGGATAATGGAAGGAAGTCGACACCCTCTTTTGCATCTTTGTTACTAACAACAGTGGCTAATAGCATCGTATTTCCTTGTTTCACTACTACCGATCCATCAGCTTGTTTCGCCAATTTTCCAGTTTCGATCTCAATGATACGGCCATCGCCTAAATCAATCGACTGTTTAAAAATATTTAAACTCATATATTATTTTTTATCGAGGGCAAAAGTACAGTTTTTATGTTTGATTTCCAGATGGGTTAGGTAAAAAGATTGTCAGTCGTTGCAAGACTAGAAGTGGTGTTTTTTTTATGGAAGATGGGACAATCTGATTGTTAATTGCAAAAACCTGATTTTCTGATTTAGTCTAATCAGGTTCTTTCACAGAGGAATCTATTTTTTTTAGAAAAGGTGCTGTTATGCAAGTAACATTATTCAGTCTGGCTTTTTGCTCATACTGCTTGAGGCCTTAGCCACCAGGCCGGTATCCACTGCAATCCAGTTTATTAGTCCAAGCTGGTTCTCTCACAGAGGAACCTGCTTTTTTTTTAGAAAAGGTGTTGTTGTGCCAGTAAGTTAATGCAGTCTGGCTTTTTGCTCATATTACTTGCCCGACCACCGGCGTGGCTCAGGCATTATTCATGAGGCTGGTATCCGCTGCAATCCAGTTTAGGAATGAGGGTTAGTGGTTTTTAATTTGGGTTTGTTGGGTTTGGGAAATTTCCTCATCACCTTGGTCTGTGTCTTCACAGACTGAAATAAATGGTAATATAAAATGTCTGTGAGGACACAGACCACGGGAGTAAATCAAAGCCCGAGAATTTAGTAGTCTCGATTTATTTAGAAGATAAAAATAGTTTAGAGGTTAAAAGTGAAATATCTAGAATTTCAGGGTTATTTGGAGATGTTTCAGTAGCATTTTACGATTCAAACACATTGTTCACTTTTAACAGTAAATATAAATTTTATTAACCCAGCTGTTTGACATGTTAGCAAAGCGCATGTCGAACTTTAAGTAAAAAGGATTTGCAATTCGCATAACCTATTTGTGAGATGCTTCCTTTCGTCATTGACGCTCGAAATATTAAACACTGTTGTTAGATAGGCTAGTAAAGCGCATGTTAATTCCCACAAACTTAAATGTTAAAATTCTTTTAAATGAGTTTCAGTTTTCCTTAAAATCAAATATATTTGGTTATCTATTATTAGAATTACAAACTTTCTTAAACCAAAAATCATGTTAGCAGCAATTATCATTAAAGAATTAAAAGAAGAAATAGCTACTTCATCTAAAATGTTGGCAATAGTACCCGCTGATAAATTAGATTGGCAACCTCACCCAAAAAGCATGTCGTTAGGAAAACTTGCAGGGCATATTGCCGAAATACATGGTTGGTTCAAATTCTGTATTGATGTTGAAGAAGTAGATTTTGGTTTACAACCTTGGGAAACTCCAAAGGCAACTGATGGTGCAGGTTTTGCAAATATTGCCAAAGCTTTCAGCGAGGATTCTTTAAAATCATTAAGCGAAACTGATGATGATACCTATTTAAACAAACGTTGGGTAATGAAATATCATGGTCAATTGATTATGGATTTCTCCAAGTATGAGGCAATCAGACATTGCATGTCTCAATTAATTCATCATAGAGCACAGTTAGGCGTATTTTTGAGGTTATTAGACATCCCAATTCCTGGTTCTTATGGACCAAGTGCCGATGAAATGTAAGTAAATCAGTCTAATTAAATCATAATTTTTGTTCTAACAGGTTTTCTCAAAGAGGAACCTGTGATTTTTATTTAGCTAAATAAACTAATTAAGAAACCCTTATTCATGATTTTTGGATAAATAATTGCTATTCTTTATTTAAGAAACCAATGTTCCAGCGTCTTCATATAAATTAATATGATACTGATTTTGCTAGATCAAAAAAGCAATTATTATGAAAAATATTTATCTTACCTATTTTACTTTATTAGTTCTAGCTTGTTATTCATGCTCAAGTGGTAGAGTTTCACAAAATAGTGCATCAGCTAAAGACTCTACCGGTATTACATTTAACAAATCGGGCATTAACCGTTCTGTTCCACCTCCTGTTAACAGAAACTTGCCACAAAGTTCTTTAGGAATGGGCTCAGCAGCTATAGTAAGCGAAGAGAAGATAATGCCAGATAATTCAACTCCGGTCGAAAATATTGCTAATCAAAGTCTGGCAGAAGCTTGGAGGAACCAAATCATGAGTACTGATAAGTTTTTATTACAAGCTTATCAATCGGGCTTAGCAGAAATAGAAATTGCAAAAGAAATACAGAAAAAGACTAAAAATGCTTTAATACTGAACTATGCTAATAAAATGATAGTTGATTATACACTAGCAAACAATAATTTACAAAAATTTGCATCTTCAAGAAACATCTCACTTTCAAAATCTTCTACAACTTCTACTTTATCTGATCATAATGAGGATATTGAGCGTAAATATCTTAAACTTTCTATGGACGATCATCAAGCTAAAATAGCTATTTATGAAAAAATAACTACTGGAAATGACGAAGAAGTTAAATCATTTGCTAATACGCAACTACCTATATTAAAAGCACACCTTAAAGAAGTTCTTGAATTATATCAGAAAAAATAAGCTATTTCTTGCCATGGCACATTTTATATTTAGCAGTTCTTTCAAAGATTGTCCTGTTTTTTTACTTTTTGCTGTTAGATAAAAAGTGATAAGGTATTTATGCTTATTCTGCTTCAGGTTTGACTATTGCTACAATTTTAAGAATGTATGCTTTTCCCATACTGATCTTATAATGTTTTCCCTGTAGTAATTCTTTTATTTTAGCATCATTAAGCAGCACTTCATATAAATCTCTTGCCACTGCAGATCCGGAAATATTATTTTTTGCTTTTCCATTTTCTAACTCTAAACTAAAACCATAATCAGATTTGTTTCTGTTGCCCAAACTATGAAAATCAGATTTTGTGAAGTTGATCTCTTGTTCTTCTGATAGCGCCTTTTTGAGTTGAATAGCAAAAACTGGTAGGTATCTTTTCCAAAGCGGATAATATAAATTTGTCTCTATCATATATAAAAGGGTAATAATCGAATGTTTTTCGGCAAAGTAAACAAAAATTGCCTTATAATAGGATTTGAATAGCTGACTTTTCATATTTAGAACTATCTAAATGGATATTTTATAAACTTTTCTTAAATCAAAAAAACATTCAAATTAACACTTCACTTTATTACATTTCCTTATTTTTACATCCATCATGGATGATCAAACACCAAAAAGTTCTCGACGTGTTCGTTATAAAGGCACACATCCTAAATCTTTTAAAGAAAAATATAAGGAATTAAATCCTGAAAATTTTGCTGAAGATGTGGAGAAAGTAATGCAACAAGGTCGTACTCCGGCTGGTATGCACCGTTCAATCTGTGTAAACGAGATTTTGGAAATTTTGAATATACAACCCGGGCAAGTTGGAATGGATGCTACTTTAGGTTATGGCGGACATAGTTTAGAAATGTTAAAACTTTTGATGCCAAACGGACATTTATATGCCACAGATGTTGACCCGTTTGAGCTACCAAAAACGAGAGACAGATTAGCAGCTCTTGGTTACGGTCCGGAAGTTTTGACCATTAAGAAAATGAATTTTTCTAACATAGATTTAATTGCTTATGAATCTGGACCTTTAAATTTTGTATTGGCAGATTTAGGGGTTTCCTCTATGCAAATTGATAATCCGGACAGAGGTTTTTCTTTTAAAATTGATGGACCTTTGGATTTAAGGCTGAATCCAAGTAGCGGAAAATCTGCAGCAGTTTTGTTAAAAACCATTCCACAGGAAAAGCTGGAAGAAATATTTATTGATAATTCTGATGAGCCGTACGCTGAGCAGATTTCAACATCAATTATACAAGCTATTAAAAGAGGCGAAAAAATTGAAACCACAACTCATTTAAAAGAGATTATTAAAGAAAGTTTAAGCTTTCTTGCACCATCAAATAAAGTCGAAGAAATTAAAAAAACTTGTCAAAGATGTTTCCAGGCTTTAAGAATTGAGGTAAATAATGAATTTGGCGTATTAGAAAAGTTTTTAGAAAAACTTCCTGATGCTTTAGCACCTGGCGGAAAGGTTGCCATACTTTCATTTCATTCCGGCGAAGACCGTAGGGTAAAAAAGATATTTAAAGCATTTTATAATGGAGGCATTTATAGTGAGATAGCTCAAGATATTATTAAGGCAACAGCCGAAGAAATTAATAGCAACCCAAGGGCAAGGTCTGCAAAATTGAGATGGGCTATTAAGGCTTGAGCTTTTACACAAAAAATCTTAAAATAATATTATTTATGATTCAAAAAATCTTAAATTACTAATTCAAAAAACTTAAATCATGAACCAACATATCTTAATAACAACTGCAACTAGCCTAGAAGGTTACAAAATCACCAAACAATTAGGTTTAGTTAGAGGCATAACGGTTCGTTCTAGAAGCGTTTTAGGTAATATGGCAGGTGGTTTTATGACTATTTTTGGTGGTAGAAGTGCGATTTTTACAGAGCTTTGTGAAAAGGCCAGAGAGGAAGCTCTTCAACTTTTAATTTTACATGGACAAGAAATGGGAGCAAACGCCATTATAAATATGCGTTATGATGCAAACGAAGTAATGAATGGCTTAACTGAAGTATTGGCTTATGGAACTGCTGTGGTTGTTGAGAAAACTGAGATTTAGTCTAAATATGTTTGAGTGATTTAGATGTTTCTAGCACTTAATTTCCGAATTAGATAAAGCAGATAATTTATCGTTTTAACACGTCTTTCATAATCCAGCTATCAATTTCATCATCATTGGCATGATGTAAAACACTGATGTCTCCAGTAGTTTCAAACACTACAGCTTTTATTTGCGATAATTTAATAACGTTTGCTTCTCTAAGCTTACTCCTTAAATCTGTTTCTGTTACTCTTGCTTTTAAAAGATTTTCCTCTAATATTTTTTCTCCATCCATTAATAAAAGAGGAGAATTATCAATCAATTTTTCGAAAAACTTAAAACGTCTAAAATATGCCGCTATTAGCTGTAAGGCATACACCATTAATAACCCAACAATTCCTTGTAATAAACTTGGTTTTGGAGAAAGAATGATTGTTGCAATTATTGAACCTACAGCAACTGTCATCGCAAAATCAAAGCTCGACATTTTAGAAAAACTCCGTTTACCAAAAATCCTCGTCAATACAATTATCACCACGTAAATAATAGCAACGCTTACACAAATTCCTAAAATGGTGGTGCCGTTTATTTCTATCCAGTCTTTCATGTTTTTTATTTAGATATATATCAAATTTACCAAATGAGCTTATATAATTCAAAAACAACAAGAAATAGATTTTAAAAACAATCCCGCACAAAATATCCATTCTAGATGATACTTCCTTGTTTGCACCTTTTTTTGTATAAAGCTGTTCATTAAATATTTTATCAAATTGATATATGTTTTAATCCCAATATCAATTAATTTAACTCCAGTACTGTTTTTGTTAACTTAACATTTAATAGAAAATTTGGGGAAATTATTTTAAAATTATCATCAAAATACTTAATGATTTGGCATTGTTTTTAATATTCATTTGATATCATTTATCTATTAAAAACAAGAAAACTATGGCAACAACAAAGAGCGATTCTAAGAGCAAAGCTCCAAAAGAATCAAAAGACCCGAAATCTACCAAATCGGAAAAAACAGAAACTGCTAAAAAAACAAGTGGTTCTAAAAAGTAAAAGCAAACCCGGTTTCCAAGAAGAAATCGGGTTTGTTTTTGGCGGTTTATTTTTCGGTTTATAAACCGATTATTTTCAATTCATTTTCCATCTCAAGTTGGACCTTTTCTGCTTCTATTTTAGCTGCCTCGGCAAAATCATAGCCGTTAGAGGCATATATAATTGCCCTGGAAGAATTAACAATTAATCCGCACTCTTTCGTTATACCATATTTACAAACATCCGCTAAAGATCCACCTTGCGCACCAACTCCGGGAACCAGTAAAAAATGATTTGGAGCCAGTTTTCTAATATCGGCGAAAGCCTTACCCTTTGTTGCACCTACTACGTACATCATATTCTCCTCATTTGCCCATTCTTGTGATTTGGTCAATACAGTTTCAAAAAGTTGTTTACCCGCAGTTTCTAAAAACTGAAAATCTTGAGCACTTTCGTTAGAGGTTAATGCTAATAAAATAGTCCATTTCCCTTTATAGCTTAAAAATGGTTTTACAGAATCCGCTCCCATGTATGGAGCAACTGTAACGGCATCAAAATCTAAATTAGAACTTTCTTTGTTAAAAAAAGCATCTGCATACATTGCAGAAGTATTGCCAATATCTCCACGTTTAGCGTCAGCAATAGAAAAAATATCTTTTGGTAAATAATTAAAGGTTTTGATCAATGATTGCCAACCAGCAATTCCTCTACATTCATAAAATGCGGTATTAATTTTATATGAAACACAAATATTTTTTGTAGCGTCAATAATTTGTTTGTTAAATTCAAACACAGGATCATCAAAATCTAACAAATGTTTAGGAATTTTATGGATATCGGTATCCAAACCAATGCTTAAAAATGATTTTTTAATTTTTATTTGCTCAATAAGCTGTTGACGATTCATTGTATAGTTTTGGATTTTATCAAATGTGATAATTTTAGAGGGATTAAAAAAAAGTTAACAAAATTTTAGAAATTACAAATATTTACATATTATTGCATCGTAATCTCAATTTATCCTTTTTCTACGGATTAAGTCAAACAAATAAATTCGCTCTAAGATTTTAAATGTAGCACCTGGTCAAAATCGATAAATCATACTTTAATCCCTTGACAATAATTCATATTAATGTTTAATAAAAACGAATTGAACGACAAGCTTGTTTCTGAGCTTCGTGAAATTGCAAAAAGTTTTGGTGTAGAAGATACCGACATTTTGCGCAAAGCCGATTTGGTTACAAAAATTGGCGAACAGCAGGATTTAATTACTGCAGCTAGAACATCTGGCGAAAATCTTGAGGCAGATGATGAACCTAAAGAAGAAAAAATTAAAAAAAGAATTAGAACTGTAATTTCTAAAGCAGAGCCCGTAGAAAGAAAATCTACTAGCCCAGCAGAAGAAGTTTCTTTATTTGATAATCCAACAAAAGAAGAAGTGCCAGCTAGAAATAGGGTGGCACCAGTTACACAGTCTGTAGAAGCGTCTAATAATGAGGCAACTTCAGAACAAGATCAAAGAAGCGAGCCTAAATCTATTCGTCCGGAAAAACATTCTAAACAAAGAAATTCAGATTCGGCATTTGATTTTGATAATGTGATCATCAATGAAGGTGTTTTAGAAATTATGCCCGATGGTTATGGCTTCTTAAGATCTTCTGATTATAATTACTTAACCTCTCCTGATGATATTTACGTTTCTCAATCACAAATTAAATTATTTGGATTAAAAACAGGAGATACTGTTAGAGGAAGTATTAGACCTCCAAAAGAAGGTGAGAAATATTTCCCATTGGTAAGGGTAGAATCTATAAACGGAAGAGTACCTGCAGAAGTAAGAGACCGTGTTCCCTTCGATTATTTAACACCTCTTTTCCCAACTGAAAGGTTAAATTTATTTATGAAACCTAGTGATTATTCTACTAGGATTATGGATTTATTTACTCCAATTGGAAAAGGACAACGTGGTTTAATTGTGGCGCAGCCAAAAACAGGTAAAACCAATTTACTGAAAGAAGTTGCTAATGCAATTGCTGCTAACCATCCAGAAGTTTATCTAATTATTTTATTGATTGATGAGCGTCCGGAAGAGGTTACTGACATGGCAAGAAGTGTAAGGGCTGAAGTAGTTTCTTCTACTTTTGATGAACCTGCTGAAAGACATGTTAAAATCGCAAATATCGTTTTAGAGAAAGCTAAAAGAATGGTAGAATGTGGCCATGATGTAGTTATTCTTTTAGATTCTATTACTCGTTTAGCAAGAGCGTACAATACTGTGGCACCTGCTTCTGGAAAGATTTTATCAGGTGGTGTAGATGCAAATGCATTACACAAACCAAAAAGATTTTTTGGAGCTGCCCGTAACATTGAAGATGGTGGTTCACTAACCATTTTAGCTACTGCTTTAACGGAAACTGGTTCTAAAATGGATGAAGTTATCTTTGAAGAATTTAAAGGTACTGGTAATATGGAACTACAATTAGATAGAAAATTATCTAACAAACGTATATTCCCTGCTATTGATCTAACAGCTTCAAGCACTAGAAGAGATGATTTATTATTAGATAAAGAAACTTTACAAAGACTTTGGATTTTAAGAAATCATTTAGCAGATATGAACCCTCAAGAAGCTATGGAATTCTTATTGACCCAAGTTAGAGGTACAAAATCTAACGAAGAATTTTTAGTTTCGATGAATAGCTAAAACTGGAACAAAAAATAAGGAACAAAGAACAATGGATTAAGATCATTTTTTCTTTCATCCTTGTTCTTTATCTTTTATCCAAAACATGATAAAAAAACACATTCCAAACGCATTAACATGTGGCAACCTTTTTTCTGGTTGCATTGGTATTGTTTACGCATTTAATGGCGACCTTAAAACGGTTGCCTATTTTGTTTTAATCAGTGGCATATTTGATTTTTTTGATGGATTTGCAGCAAGATTGCTCCATGTAAAATCTGATATTGGAAAAGAACTAGATTCTTTGGCAGATGTGATTAGCTTCGGTTTTTTGCCTGGTGTAATCATGTATCAACTTTTGTTAATGAGTGGTGCAGGAACTTTAGCTTATGCTGGATTTTTAATTACCATTTTTTCTTCTCTGCGTTTAGCAAAATTTAACATCGATACCCGCCAAACAGAAGATTTTATAGGTTTAAATACCCCAATGAATACTTTTTTCATTATCTCTTTCCCATGGTTAATTATTGATATTCCAATTATTGGAAACACCTATTTTCTAATCGCTATAATTTTAATAACTAGTTATTTGCTAATAAGCGAGATTAAACTATTCTCCATGAAAATGAGTGGTTTAAGCTGGGCATTAAATAAATACAAGTTCATTTTCATAATTTTAGCCCTAATTTTATTGGCTTTTCTTAAATTCGCAGCAATTCCGATAATATTAATATTATACATACTTTTTTCACAAATACATTTTAAAACCTCATCATGAAAAAATTCTCAGCCGCTATAGATGTAATGCCATTAAAAGAAATTTTGGATCCTCAAGGAAAAGCTGTTACAGGGAGCATGAAAAATCTTGATCTATCAGAAATAAGCAATGTGCGCATTGGCCGACACATTACTTTAGAGATTGAGGCTGAAAACAAAGAAATTGCTACAGAAAAAGTAGAAACAGCATGCAAGAAGCTTTTGGCAAATGTGATTATGGAAAGTTACATTTTTGATATTAAAGAGCTTTAATCATTAGCTAAAAATTCTGATTTTTTTTCTTCTAGTTTAACGTAAATGGTTTTAAATACTTCCTTTAATGAGTTAAAATCATTTAAAATTCCTTCATAATTTTCTTCTTTCCTAGCCCAACTTTCCATTTCTGTTATGGTTTCTTTAGCGGAAGCAACCCCCATAAAAGTTAAGGTTGGCTTTATTTTATGGGAAGCATCTGCAATTGTTTTAAAATTTTTAGATACCACACCCTCTTCTAAAACTGCCAGATAATTTGGGGTCTGTAATAGAAAAACATCTATCATTTCGACCATAAAATCTTTGTTATCACTTGCTAAATCTTGCAAGTATGATAAATCTATTGTTACATCTTTTTCTCTCATTAAATTTTAATAAATGTTACTTTTAAGATATTTATTAACAGGTAAATGGTCTAAACAATTAATTAAAAGTTGGTTAATAGTCTGGTATAAAACAGGATGCATTAAATTTGGTGAAATCTCATTTAAAGGTATTAAAACAAACATTCTTTCAGCAATTAAAGGATGAGGTAATGTTAATTCTTTTGTATGGATAATTCTATCATCATAAAATAATATATCAATATCCATAGTTCTTGCTCCCCATTTTTCTTCCCTCCTTCTACCTAATAAATTCTCTATCTTTTGTGTTTTCTTTAACAGTTCTAATGGCTCTAGATTGGTGTTAATTATTACTGCAATGTTCAAAAAATCTGGTTGTTCATGTAAACCCCATGCTTTAGTCTCAAAAATTGAAGATTTTTGTATTATATTTCCAATCTCTTTTTCCAAATGGTTTAAAGCTAGGGAGATATTGTTTTCCCTATTATCTAGATTACCTCCTAAAAGTAGGTAAACCTTACACATAAATGTTGTAACAATTGCTTTTAATGCGCATCTAAAATTTATATTTGCAAAATAGTATTTTAAAACAAAAAATCTCTAATGAAACAATTCTTTAAGTTTGTTTTTGCCTCAATGGTTGGTGTAATCATTGCCACGTTTTTGTTATTCGTAATTTTAATTGCTGGGGTTACAGCGGTTGTTTCCAGCTCTGATGAAACCATTGAAGTTAAGGATAATACCATCTTACATTTAAACTTAAATATTCCAATTATAGAAAGAAGTGCTTCTACTCCTTTAGATAATTTGGATATTGGACCTTTTAAAGGCGATAAATCAATTGGTTTAAATGATATTTTAAAAAGCATTAAAAACGCAAAAGATGATGATAACATTAAAGGAATTTACTTAGATGTAAGTTATCTGATGACGGGTTTTGCTTCAATTGAAGAAATTAGGGACGCACTAATTGATTTTAAAAAATCTAAGAAATTTATTTATGCTTATAGCGAGGTTTATACTCAGGGAGCTTATTATTTAGCTTCAGTAGCAGACAAAGTTTATTTAAACCCTCAAGGTGTTTTAGAATTGAAAGGTTTTAGTTCTGAAATTACTTTTTATAAAGGTGCATTAGATAAGTTGGGTATTGAGGCACAAATCATAAAAGTTGGAACTTTTAAAAGTGCAGTAGAGCCATTTATTTTGGATAAAATGAGCGATGCCAATCGATTACAAACAACATCATTATTGGGCTCACTTTATGGTCATTTTACTTCCGAAATTGCTAAGAGCAGAAAAATTCCTCAGGATTCAGTCATTTCTATTGCTAATAATTTATTATCACGATCTCCTGAAGATGCGGTAAAATTAAAATTGATTGACGCATTAAAATATAAGGATGAAGTTTTGGAAGAATTAAAATCTAAAACTGGTATCGATAAAAAAGATAATCTTAAAACAGTTGGAATTTCTGATTATGCAAAATCGATCAAATCATCATCATCTGCAAAGGATAAGATTGCAATAATTTATGCCAACGGAGAAATTAACAGTGGCGAGGGTGATGAAAACTCAATTGGTTCTGAAGGAATTTCTAAAGCTTTAAGAAAAGCAAGGTTAGACGAAAAAGTAAAAGCTGTAGTTCTTAGAGTTAATAGTCCAGGAGGCAGTTCTTTAGCGTCTGATGTGATTTGGAGGGAAGTTTTATTAACTAAGAAAGTGAAGCCTCTTATTGTTTCTATGGGAGATTACGCTGCTTCTGGAGGTTATTATATTTCTTGTGCTGCAGATTCTATTTTTGCAGAGCCAAATACAATAACAGGTTCTATTGGTGTTTTTGCGATTATCCCAAATATGAAGGGTTTTTTAAATGATAAATTAGGTGTAACTTTTGATGGAGTTAAAACTGGTCAGTTTGCAGATTTAGGAGATGTAACAAGACCTTTAAGCACACCAGAAAAAATGATTTTACAAAAAGAGGTTAATAGAACTTATGCAGATTTTACCAAAAGAGTGTCAGAAGGACGAAAAATTTCACAAACTTTTGTAGATAGTATTGGGCAAGGTAGAGTTTGGACAGGCGAACAAGCTATTAAAATTAAATTAGTTGATAGAATTGGGCATTTAGAAGATGCTATTAAATCGGCTGCTAAGAAAGCTAAGTTGGATGATTACAAATTGGTAAACTATCCGGAAATTAAACAAGGCTTTTTTGGATTATTAGATAATTCTGGAGACAAAATTAAAACTTATATGGTTAAACAAGAACTTGGTGTTAGCTATCCTTATTATCAAAAAATTAAGGAAGTTGCCAATATGAAAGGTTTACAAGCGAGAATGCCTTTTTATATGGAAATAAACTAGTTTCCACTTCTTTGAAATAAATAAAAAGCTCACTAGAATTTCTAGTGAGCTTTTTATTTATAATTCTTTTTAAATTGCACCCAATGGAAAACAAAGACATATCCAAAGCTTTTAAGCTGTTATCACAATTAATGGAGCTTCATCAAGAAAATCCTTTTAAAATAAAATCCATTGCAAATACTTCTTTTAAGATTGATAAACTACCTTTTAAATTAAAAGATAAAAATCCAGACGAATTAGAGAAAATTGATGGAATTGGAAAAAGCTCTGCTGCTAAAATCACCGAACTTTTGCAGAAAGGAGAAATAGAAGAATTAAATACCTTAATTGCTCAAACTCCAGAAGGTATTTTAGAAATGATGACCATTAAAGGTCTTGGTCCTAAAAAAATCGAGATTATATGGAATGTTTTAGAGATTGAAACAGTAGGTGAACTTTATTATGCCTGTAATGAAAATAGGTTAATTGAAGCAAAAGGTTTTGGTTTAAAAACACAAGAAGAAATTAAACTAGCCATCGAGTTTAAGATGGCTAACATGGGAAGGTTTTTATATGCTAAAATAGAAGCATTTGCGCATAAATACCAAAACGATTTCCTGCAAGAATTTAGAAAAACAGATTCAGCAGTTGAGGTAATTATCACAGGAGAATTTAGAAGAAAATGTGAGATTATTGATGTGCTTTCTTTCCTCATCGTTTCTAATGATGGTGATATTTTATTAAATCAATTACCTAAAGTTTTGGATTTGATTGAACCTAAACTAGAAAAAAATGAGATAATTTTTCATGATAATAATGGATTGAAGATTCATATAATTACTTGCAAACAAGAAGAAAAAGGAAATGCACTTTTTAATACAACTGGTTCTGAAGCTCATATATCATTGGTTAAAAATCATTTAAAATCAAATCTATTATTTGATAATGAAGTAGAATTATACCAATCTGCGGGTATGGATTATATACTTCCAGAATTAAGGGAAGGCTATAACGAAGTTGATTTAGCATTCAAACATCATTTACCAATCCTAATAATTAACGAAGATTTAAAGGGCACATTACATAATCATAGCACTTGGAGCGATGGTGTGCATACTGTTGAAGAAATGGCTTTGTATTGCCGTGACGAGATGAATTTAGAATATTTTGGTATTTGCGATCACTCTAAAACAGCTGTTTATGCCAAAGGATTAAGCATTGAAAGAGTTTTGCAGCAGCAAGAAGAAATTGATCATTTAAATAAAAAACTTGCACCTTTTAAAATATTTAAAGGAATTGAGTCTGATATTCTATCTGATGGAAGTTTAGATTATCCAGAAGAAATTTTAAAACGCTTTGATTTCGTGGTAGCTTCTGTACATTCTGCAATGAAAATGGATGTAGAAAAAGCAACAAATAGATTAATTAAAGCAATTGAGAATCCATACACAACCATATTAGGTCATCCTACCGGAAGGTTATTATTAAGTAGAAGTGGCTACCCTTTAGATTTTGAAAAAATAATTGATGCTTGTGCCGCAAACAAAGTAGTAATAGAGATTAACGCTAATCCTTTAAGGTTAGATTTAGATTGGCGTTGGCACAGATATGCCATACAAAAAGGAGTTTTATTATCCATAAATCCTGATGCACACCGTACAGAAGGCTTATTAGATATGCAATATGGAATTAATGTTGCTCGAAAAGGCGGCTTAACTAAAAATGATTGTCTAAACGCTTCTACTCTGCAAGAAATAGAATTGTTATTTAACGCTAAAAAATTCTAGATTTTGAACGCAAAAAAAATCAAAATCTTAGTGATCAGATTCAGCTCTATGGGAGATATTATTTACACCTCTCCTATTATTAGATGTTTAAAACAACAGTTGCCAAATGCAGAGATTCATTATTTAACAAAGTCAAATTTTAAGTTTTTATTAGATTATAATCCATACATAACTCAGCTTCATTTATTAAAACCAAAATTAAGAGATACCATAAAAGAGCTTAAAGCAGAGCGTTTTGATTATGTTATTGATCTTCATAATAGTTTAAGGTCTACTTTGGTTAAGATACAATTAGGTATTAAATCTTCTACCTACAAAAAAGAGAGATTTAAAAAGTGGTTGGCATTAAAAGCTCGGATTAATCTGATTAAACCAGATCATTTGGTTGATCGTTATTTAAAAGCAGTTGAATTTCTAGGAGTTATTAATGATGGAAAACCTATAAATTATTTTTTACCAGAAAACACACCTTCTCTTCCTGAAATTATTCCTGATTATTATGCAAAGCCCTATATCGCTTTTATAATTGGTGCTACTCACTTTACCAAAAGAATGCCCAATGAAAAGGTTATTTCTTTATGTAAAAGGATAGAATTACCTGTGATTTTGTTAGGAGGTGAAGACGTTAAAACCAACGCAGCAGTTATTTCTGAAGCATTACCAAATAAAATTATTAATTTAGTCGGACAAATCAGTTTAAATGAATCTGTAACAGTGGTAAAAAATGCCGCACAAGTTATAGGTTTTGACACTGGTTTAACACACATCTCTGAAGCATTTAATAAAAAACTGACAACAATTTGGGGAAGTACCATCCCTGAATTATTAGGAGTTCAGCCTTATCAAGTTATGAAGCATTATGAAGCTGGGGTTACACTTTCATGTAGACCTTGCTCCAAATTTGGATTATCAGCTTGCCCAAAAGGTCATTTTAAATGTATGAAAGATATTAATGAAGATTTAATTATCGATTTTATTGCCCATGAGTAAACAGCTGCTAATAGTACGACACGCAAAATCCGATTGGAACGATGCTTCATTATCAGATTTTAACCGTCCTTTAAATGTCAGAGGTTTGAAAGATGCTCCCATCATTGGCGATAAGCTTTTAAAAAATTCCTTTCATCCAGATTTAGTGATTTCTAGTACCGCTCTAAGGGCAATTAGTACATGTAAACTTGTTTGTAAACAGCTAGGAATTGATAAATCAAAAATTGAAACAAATTCTAATATTTACGAAGCTAGCCATCAGCAACTATTAAAAGTAATTAATACTATTGATAACGATTTTGAAAAAGTCGCTATGTTTGGACATAATAATGGAGTAACTGATTTAACGGTTTATTTGACTGATGCCGACATATTTAACATACCTACTAGCGGTATGGTATTAATTTCTTTTCCTTTTGATGATTGGAAAATGGTAAGTAAAGGAACTGGAAAAGTGGTTCTTTATGAATATCCTAAAAACATTACGGAGGATTAGTTTAATCGATAAACTTTTCCAGGCAACGAAATAATTACGGACTGCATTTCTAGATTTAATAAAGCCATTGCCAATTTACTTTGCGTCATATTTAACTTTAGTTGAAGATCATCGATAGCAATGCTTTCATGTTTTTTAATCGTATCCACTATCAATTTATCTTCTGCACTTAAATTTAAAAGTAATTCTGGTTCTATTCTTTTCTTTATCAACAAACCGTCTAACCAGCCCATTATATATTCTAAATCTTCAGATTTAGTTAATAAATGTGCCCTATTTGTTTTTATTAAAAAATTGCAGCCATCAGAAAATTCATCATCTACCCTACCAGGAACAGCAAAAACATCTCTATTATAAGAATTAGCAATTTCTGCAGTAATCAAAGCACCCCCATTTCTAGTAGCTTCAACAACTATAACCGCATCTGCCATTCCTGCAATTATTCGATTTCTTTTTGGAAAGTTTTGTCTATCAGGATTTGTTTGCGACGGAAATTCAGTTAATAAACCCCCATTTGCTAACATTTTTTCTGCCACAGGGCGATGCAAAGCTGGATAAAGTCTATCTAAACCATGTCCTAAAACACCAACTGTAGCTATTCCTAAATTAAGAGCTGCTTTATGTGCAGCTATATCAATTCCATAAGCGAGGCCACTTGCCACTATTAATCCATGATGTTTTAATCCTTCAATTAATTTATCACAAAAAAACCGACCGTAATTTGTTGCATTTCTGGTACCAACAACTGCCACAATCTTTTGGTTATTTAAATCAGCTTTGCCTTTAAAATACAGCATTGTAGGTGCATCAAAGCAATGCTTTAAACGTTTAGGATATTGCTTATCGAGATAAAAAAAACTTTGGATTTTATACTTTTCAATAAATTTGAGCTCCTCTTCTGCCCTCGCAAAAGCCGTATGGTTTACAATAGATTCCGCAGTTTTAGAACCTATGCCAGGAATTTTTTCTAAAGCTTTTTTAGATGAAGAAAATACTTCTTCTGCACTTCCGCAATAACTTACGAGCGTTTTTGTTGTGATATCTCCAATTCCTTTAACAAACGTCAGTGCAATTTCATGGAGCATAATAGAAGTAAATAAATTTATTGTGCAGGGAAATAAACCACATACTTGGTCTCAAAAAATTCTTCTTCAAAGTAGTCTGTCAAAGGAAAAAGTTTAATGTTTTTCATTTGAGATTCATTTAATTCTTGTTGTAAATCACCTCCTTTAAGATACAAAACGCCATTTTTCAAATCTGATTCGCTATGCTTTTCAAACTTACCTCTTATCCAAGGATAAAAATCTTTTAGCTGCGTAACTGCTCTAGAAACAATGAAATCAAATTTTTCATCTACTTGCTCTGCCCTGCTATGGATAGCTTTTAAGTTTTTTAAACCAATTGCAGATGAAACTTCATTCACCACCTTTATTTTTTTACCGATAGAATCTACCAATAAAAATTTAGTTTCAGGAAATAAAATAGCTAATGGAATACCAGGAAATCCTCCACCCGTACCTACATCTAAAACAGATTGACTTGGTAAAAACTTACAAACTTTAGCAATACCTAAAGAATGTAGGATATGCCTTTCATAAAGTAAATCTATATCCTTTCTACTAATTACGTTAATTTGGGAATTCCAATTTTGATAAAGCCCATAAAGTTGGTCAAACTGCTTTATTTGATAATCGGTTAGATTTGGAAAATATTTTTGAATAATACTAGAAGTCACTTGTTTCGCTTTTCAACCTTTTACTTAAAACGTTGGATAATAAATCTCTACCTCTAAATAGTTGTGCTTTAACAGTTCCTAAAGGCAAACTTAATTGCTCTGCTATTTCTTCATAAGATAATTCATCAAAATATCTGAGTATAATTAATGTCTTATATCTTGGTGGAAGTTTGTCAATTATTTCTTTCAATTGCTCAGTCTGTTGCTTTTTAATGGAAGTTTCTTCGGGATTTAAAACATCACTTTTAATTTCAAAAACCCTATCTTCATTTCCATCTCCACCAAGTCCATCAATAGAAGTTGTAGCCAACTTCTTTTTTCTGATAAAATCTATACTTCCGTTAGTGGCTATCCTAAACAACCACGTACTAAAAGCAAACTCAGGACGATATTTTTCTAGATTTTCAAAAGCTTTAGCAAAAGTGGTTACGGTAATATCCATGGCATCATCCTTATTATTTACCATTTTTAATACCATAAAAAATATGGAATCCTTATAACGCTGCATTAATTCGGCGTAAGCTTTTTGCTCACCAAGTTTTGCCCGCTCAACTAAAGAGAAATCGTTCTTTGCGTTATCAGAAAAATTAGGATTTACTTCCATACTGTCTTTTTTCTAAAAACTCCTGTAATATTTATAGAAGTTAAATAAATATAATAAAAAGGATCTAATATTATAAACCACCAAATTAAATCTTTATTCCTCAATTTTTTTAATGCTTTATAATAAACAAAAATTTGGGCAAAAAATCGGATAAAAAATACAATTGCAACAACCAATAATTCGATTTTGAAAATCAAGCACAAAACTAAAAATAAATAAAATCCTATTGCAGATCCAGTTTGGAAAGTCAGATTTTTTTTATCTTGAGCTTTATAAGCCTTACCAGCTCCCAAATGTCGCGTTTTCTGTTTCCAATAACTGCCCCAAGTCAATTTAGGCTCGCTCCAAACTTGGCTTTCTTTTGAAACCTCAATAACGGTATTAGATGGATTTGAATTTTCATTTACAAACAAATCATCATCACCGGAAGGGATATGCATGTGCGATGCAAAACCTTTATTTTTAAAAAACAGTGACTTTTTATAAGATAAATTTCTACCAACCCCCATATATGGCATCCCGTTAAGGGCATAAGAAAAATAATTTAACGCCGTTTGGAAAGTTTCATACCTGATTAAACCATTTAGTAAACCTTTATGCTTAAAGTAAGGCGAATATCCTAAGACAATTTCTGTTTTTTCGTTTTGGTAATGAGCAGTCATTTCAATGATCCAATTTTCAGATTCTGGTTTGCAATCTGCATCGGTAAATAAAATAATTTCATTTAAAGCTGCTTTTATACCCAAAGTTGCAGCAAACTTTTTAGCTGTTTTAAAACGAGGATGTTCTTCTATTTTAACTATTTTAAGATGTTTATATTTTTCAGTAAAAACTTTTAAAACATCTTCACTATTATCATAAGAGCAATCATTTACTACTACAACTTCAAAATTTGGATGGTTTTGCTCTAAAATAAAAGGTAAATATTTTTGGAGGTTTACAGCTTCATTTCTCGCACAGATAATTACAGAAACAGGATAAGAAACTTTATTTAAGTTTGATGTTTTAGATTTAAAAACAGAAAATTTTCTTTGGATAACCAGCAAATAATATAGCTGAGTAATAAGGCAGATTTGAAGCAGAAAAAATAGAGCGTAATTGATATAAAAATCCAAACGTTTGAGTTTATGAAGCTGCAAATTTCACATTTTTAGCTTAATAACAAAAAACAAAATTTAGAAAGAAAATCTCAGATTTTAAACTCCCCAAGCTGTTGCTATAAACTGACGGTTGCCGCCATGATTTCGATGTTCGCATAAATAAATACCTTGCCAAGTGCCAAAAGCTAACCGCCCATTTGTAATGGGAATAGTAACCGAAGAACCCAAGATTGCCGCTTTTAAATGAGCTGGCATATCATCAGAACCTTCATAATCATGTTTATATTCAGGATCGTTTTCTTTTACGGTTTTATTAAAGAACATTTCAAAATCTTGTCTAACTGTTGCATCTGCGTTTTCATTGATAGTTAATGATGCAGAAGTATGTTGAATAAATAGCTGCAACATCCCCATTTTAATTTCAGAAATTTGAGGTATTGCATTGATAACTTCACTTGTCATTAAATGAAAACCTCTTCTTTTTTCTTTTAAGCTAAAATGTTTCTGATGAATAATCATATTTAATCTTTTGTTTTTTGAATTAATAAACCACTTAAATCTTCTAACTCGCCATTAAAAACATTCATATCAACTTTAGATTTTATACCATCAATATGGGCATTATCTGCATGTTGCCAAAAATCCCAATGAGTTTTGCTATCCAATTTCAATTTAGGCTGATAATAATGAGCAATCCATAAGGGATAATCATTAAAATTTCCTTTTAAATTTTCTTTATAAAACTGATAACCTGTATAAATTATTGGTTTTACTTTGGTTTTTCTTTCTACTTCGTCTAAAAAATCCTGCAAATTCGGAACCAATTCATCTGGACTTAATCCAGCAGATTCCTCAATGTCAACAACTGGAGGTAAATCTCCCGCTTCAACTTTTAGAGTTTGTAAGAAAAATCGAGCTTGCCAAATCCCAGATTTTTTAGGTTTAAAATAATGATAAGCTCCTCTAATTACTCCAGATTTTTTGCTTTCTCTCCAATTTCTTTGAAAATATGGATCAACCAAAGTAACCCCTTCCGTAGCTTTAATAAAGGCAAAGTTGATTTTAATGCCATTAAATTCCATTGCATTTACTTTTTGCCAATCAATTTTACTTTGATAAGATGAGACATCAATCCCATGAACGTAATATTTTCTCGGAATTCTAATTCCAAATTTTTCATAATGAGGATATTCATCAAAGATAAAAAGATCATGAAACCATCTTCCGGTAGAAACTGCGGTTTTTAAAACTTTACCATAATAAAAAGGAGAAAAAACTAAGCAAACAATAATTAAAGTAATAACTCTAAACTTCCATTTATTACTCTTTTTTTTAGTTTTACGAGGAGTTCTTTTTGGTTTGCTCTTGATGTTTTGCAGAGCTTTTTTAACAGGCATTTATAGCGTAAGAATTATAAGACAATAATTGAATTTAACTAACAAATTTTTTGTTAAGATATTCATAAAGTCTATCAACAGTTGATTGCTTTAATGTCCAATCATTTTTTACAGAATAGTTTTTTTGAAGAAAATTATCTGCTGCATCAAAAGTTTCAAATCTGTTTATAATCTCAATTGCTTCGCTATAAGCTAAATTATAGCCATTAAAAAGTTCTTTGATAAAGACCATTTTATCATTTAAACTGATAGAAGTTTTTAAATCTGTAATTTGTTTAGACCCAGAATTACTGCCAGAATTTTTACCCAATTTTGCCGACAGCATTTCATTTAAAGTTAATCGCTTTTCTTGTTTTTCTGAATTTTCTATAATTGTTGGAGTAGAATCTTTTACTAGTTTAACTTCTACTTTTTCTTCAATTATTGGTTCTAATTCTTCAATAGCTTCAATATGATTTTCTTCTGGTTTAACAACCAAAAAAGGTTCTTCTCCAATTTCTTCTTCAACATCATCAAAATCCTCTTCCTCAACATCTGTTACATCTTTTAATTCCTTTGATTTATTGGCTAAAAATTTCTCTTCTTCTTCACTTAAATTCCTATCAAAAACATCAGCAACTTCTATTTTTTTCTCAAAATCAAAAATCATTTCTGTAGGCTGCTCGTCAAAAGAAAAATCAAAAATTCTTTTTTTGGGTTGTGATATTTCTTCATCTTCAAAAACCTGTTCTTCATTTGTTTGTGAATGTTCTTCTAAAATGATTACTGGCTTTTCATCTTCTCGATGCTCTTCAATTTTTTTGATTTCGGGAGTTTGTTCGATTAATTTTTGTTCTAAATCTACATTTAAATCTAATTTTTTAAGAATTTCTATATGATCAATCAAAAAATCTGAATTAGCCGTAAATAACTCCAATTCTAACAAACTGATTTTTTTTGCATTAGTTAAATACTGATGTTGCTCTTTAAGTTCTTGAATAATATCACCTATTTTTCTTAGGATTTGTTGTTTATTCATCATGGTAAGGAAACGTAATTATCGACTATTTATGTTGGTAAAACGTTCTCAAAAATAACATATAATTCTGATATTAGCCGAAAGGTTTAAGGCAATTTATGTTTAGCGATAATAGGTTAAGAATAAGAAGCGAGTTAGGAGGAAGTATTGAAGTAGTATGCGGTTCTATGTTTTCTGGTAAAACAGAAGAACTTTTGCGCCGTTTAAAAAGAGCCCAAATTGCCAAATTACAGGTAGAAATTTTTAAACCTAAAACTGATACTAGATATGATGAAACAGCTGTAGTTTCTCACGATTTAAATTCAGTACAATCTACACCTGTAGACCATTCTTCTGCTATTTTATTATATGGAAGCAATGCCCAAGTTGTTGGGATTGATGAAGCCCAGTTTTTTGATGATGAATTGCCCGATGTATGTGTCAAGTTGGCAAACAGAGGTATAAGAGTAATTATTGCAGGTTTAGATATGGATTTTGAAGGCCGACCTTTTGGTCCAATTCCAGCTTTAATGGCCATTGCTGATGATGTAACCAAAGTTCATGCAGTTTGCATGAAATGTGGTAATTCTGCTCTTTTTAGTTACCGCCTGGTAGAAAATAAAAATCAAGTCATGTTAGGAGAAAAAGAAAGCTATGAGCCTAGGTGCAGGGTTTGTTTTAATTTAGATTAATTAGTTTTCTCACCATTAAGGCATTAAGAATTATATCTTAATTTCTTCATGTTAAAATTTCAAAATTACATCCTTTTTATTTATATAATATGAAAGTTTATTTTATCACCACCATTTTCATAACCCTATCTAATCCTCCAAAAGAAGCTTTGTAAAAATAAATTCCACTGTTTAATAGATTAGCATCGATAGTAAAATCATGATTGCCTTTTTTTGAATCTCCATTAAACAAAGTTTTAATTTTTTTGCCTGTCAAATCATATAATTCAATATCTAATCTTCCATTTGATGGGATATAAACCATAAAGTTTGTGTTTGAAGTTGCAGGATTAGGATAATTTTGAGACACAGAAAACTGATTTAAAATAGCCTCTGGATTTACAGCAGTGGTAATTTGCCCATATTTTGCTTGTGCAGCTAAAGCGGAAGTTTTAATATCCGTTAAATCATCGCCAGCCAAAAATGCAAAAGCCACTTTTACAGTTTGATTCGGCGCTAAAGAATAAGGGCCGTAACCAGAGGTAAACATCACATCTAAACCAGTTCCGGTTCCTAAAGTATTAGATTTTATTCCACTAGATAAAGTCGCGAATTTTTCTGATATAGTAAAGTTTCCATCTTCTTGAAAATCCCCAGGTATTTGATATGACATTGGATAAAAAACTGGAGTCGCAGTAGCAGATAGAAGTTTCACTCCAGCATAAGGAGAAAGCGGAGTACTAGCATAACAATAAGCTAATTTTAAAGCATCATCATATCTTAAAAGGTTTTTATCCCCTTCATCCACATCCCAATCTGTAAATAAACCTGCATAAACATTGCTAATAGTAGCAGTTGTTTTATTGGTGATCTCATATTGCGTAATTACATATTTGTCATCGGGAGAATTTTTATAAGCGGTTAATGTATTTTTTACTGATAATCCTAAAGCTGAAGGATTAGCAGCATCTGTAAAAGTTGCATTTCCCTCATAATCTGCAGTTGAGTTTGTTACTTTTGCTACTTTACTCAATTTAACAAAATGATGATCAGAAGTCCCGTTTGTGCCTCTAGCATTATTTGAAACTACAGTTGCTGAGTTACCGATCATTAAACTAGCTTCATATAATAAATCAAAATCCTTATAAATAAATCCTAAACCATTTGTTGCATCATCAGCACTAAAACCCACTTTTCCATTACTAGTAATTGTTGTATAGGTTTTATTAACAGTAATATTTTGATAATCTAAATTAACGGTTGTCGTAAAAAATTCATTATCCTGATAAGAGGAAGCTAAATCTGTATAATTTAAAGTAAATATAATTGATGAATTATCGGCAGTAACCGGTTTAACCACAACTTTAAAAGGACCAATGTTTTTTATTTGATTAGTATTAATAGTTCCAGCGTTCAAATTCGCATTCAGAATATTAATACTAGGATTGGTAGAACTTAAGGTTACTGATAGATTATTTGTGTTTTGCAAGATATTTTTTAAATCAAAATAATATAACAAAGTATCTCCCTGAGAATAAGCTCCAAAAGAATGATCTGTTATGGTAATTTTCTGATTTTTAATTGATGGTGAATTTGAACCATTAAGTAATGCTTTATAAACGTTAAATCGTCCTTTACCTAACTGATTAATATAATTACTATTACCTGTCAATCCATAAATGTCATCAGAATTTAATCGTAAAATTTCTCCAATTTGAATAGCGGTTAGACTTGGATATTTTGCCCAAACTAAAGCTACTGCACTAGAAACAATCGGTGTAGCCATAGAAGTTCCACTTTTATAACCATATAAACTCCTATTAACTGTACTATAAATTGAAGAACCAGGCGATGCTAAAGAAACATGGTAGCCATAACTTGATGAAGAAGCCTTCACATCATTGTTTGCAACATTAGACACTGCAAATGCACCTTTATAAGCAGCAGGAAAAATAGGCTCATCTGTTCTACTATTACCAGCTGCAACCACTACCAGGCAACCTTTACTCACTGCATAATTAATCACATCCTGTCCAAATGCACCTCCTCCAGGACCGCCCCAAGAACAACTAATTATTTTTACTCCATGGTCTGCTGCATATATAATTCCATCATAACCTCTATAAATGGCACTGGCATTATCATCAGAACCAACTTTTAAGATCATTAATTTTGCCGTTTGGGCGATACTTGCGATTCCTTTACCGTTATTAGTGACGGCAGATGCTAAACCACTTACGTGTATCCCATGATCAACAGAGTCCGATTTTGCTGAAGGATCATTATCTTCTTTTAAATTACTTGCAGATAAACCCACAAAATCCCAACCTTTATTGTTATCAATGTAGCCATCGTTATCATCGTCAATACCATTAATAGGATCATTTGGGTTAACGAATATATTAGCTGCTAAATCTTCATGGGTTAAATCAGAACCAGAATCTACAATCGCAATTACAATTCCATTTGCATTTGGTTGTATATTCCAAGCCTGAGATGCTTTTACCTGATTCAGATAGTTTTGATTTCCTCCTGTGTAAGAAGGATCATTTGGATCGGTAAAAGTATGATAGATAAAACTTGGTTCTGCATATTCAACAGTTTTATCTTTCAATATTTCATTAATTGCCGCTTCAACAGAAATATGATCATCATAAACTACTTCAAATATCCTGTTTAGACCAACTTCGTTGATTTTTTGTTGATCTGAAAAAGTTTTACGAGATAAATCCCCAACTCTTAAGACTGGCTTTTGAGAATTTATTTTTAGAAGAGATGAATTTTTATTGTTACCAGTATCAAATGTTTTAACTCCCTGTAGAGGGACATTTTTATATTTTACAATAATAGTTTTATCTAAATAGTCTGATTCATTAACACCTTTTGGCAGATGATAAGTTCTTAAAGAATCTTTCTCTGTACCAAAAGCTAGTGATTTAAAAACTACAAGAATTATTACAGAAAATAAGTAGAAATATTTTTTCATACGGTAATAAACGTAAAAAATTGTTTTACAGGATGTTAAATGTATCGATAAATTTTAAATGTTTCTAGAAGTTTAATTAGATTTTAATGTAATAGTGATTTATCAAAAACTAAAGTCCTTAAAAAGGTTTTTGCAAAATTGTTAATTAGACTTTGTTTAAACTCAAAATTATCAACAATATTTACCCAATGCATACATAATACTTATTAATTTAACATTTTTTTAACATTTGACCTATTGAATTATCAATAATAAAAACATATGGTTTAAAATTTAATAAATTACTGACAAAAACATGACAATTAGGATTACTCATAGTGTTATCTTTACACCAAGTAATTCGAGGTGGTTCTCAGTTACTTTATAAAATTTCCTATCGTTTAATTTAGGTTTATAATTGGTTAGTTTAAGCTCCACTCTCCCCGTTTGGAGCTTAACTGTTTTATAAGCTTTTCGTAATTTAAAAAATCATTTTTTTTTTGATTAATGAATTAAAGTCAACTATTAAAAATTCACAAACAAAATTGATTATAAGCTGTATTTTTGTGTATGAATATTCCTGAGATATTGAGCAGAGCTCAAAATTTTGAATTTTTAAATTTAGAAGAAGGCTTGCATCTTTACCATAACGCTTCCACACCAGAGTTGATGTACGTTGCTAATGAACTGCGTAAAAAGCAAGTACCGCATGGCAAGGTTACTTGGCAAATAGATAGGAACGTAAACACAACAAACGTCTGCATTGCTAATTGTAAGTTCTGTAATTTTTTTCGAAGACCAGGGCATGAGGAAAGCTACATTACCGATATTGAAACCTATAAGGTGAAAATTGAAGAAACCATCAAATTAGGTGGAGATCAACTTTTATTACAAGGAGGTCATCACCCGGATTTAGGCTTAAAATTTTATTCAGATTTATTTAGACAGTTAAAACAACTTTATCCACAAGTAAAATTGCACTCTTTAGGTCCGCCAGAAATTGCCCATGTTGCAAAATTAGAAGGCATGAGTCATTATGACGTCTTAAAGAATATGAAACAAGCTGGTTTAGATTCTCTACCAGGTGCTGGAGCAGAAATTTTAAACGATAGGGTTAGAAGATTAATCTCTAAAGGAAAATGCGGCGGACAAGAGTGGTTAGATGTAATGAGAGCTGCTCATCAATTAAATATTCCAACTTCTGCCACTATGATGTTTGGCCATATTGAAACAATTGAAGAACGTTTTGAGCATTTGATATGGATAAGAGAAGTTCAAGCTGAAAAACCTGAAGGAAATCATGGTTTTGTTGCATTTATTCCTTGGCCTTTTCAGGATGATGGCACATTGCTAAAAAAACTAAGAGGAATCACCAATAATGTTACCGGAGACGAATACATTAGAATGATTGCTTTGAGCAGAATAATGTTGCCAAATATTAAAAACATACAAGCAAGTTGGCTAACGGTTGGCAAGCAGGTGGCGCAAATTTGTTTACATGCTGGTGCAAATGATTTTGGTTCTATCATGATCGAAGAAAATGTGGTTAGTGCAGCGGGTGCTCCTCATCGTTTTACTTCTAACGGTATCCAAGAATCTATTATAGATGCGGGATTTGAACCTCAATTGCGTAACCAACTTTATCAATGGCGAACAGATGTAAAGCATTTAGAACAACAAGTAATTGACTATTAGTATAGTTTTGTTATAAAATATCTTAGCTCTTTTAATTTTAATCAATTACAAAAATTTATGTTTGAGCAATATATCGAGGCATTAATCTTTGCATCTGATACCAGCATCAGATTAGAAGAAATTATTTTGTGCTTGGAAGCAACCTTAGAGAAAGACATCAAGGAAGAAGACGTTTTGATAACAATTGAAAACATTCAAAAAAAGTATAAAAGCCAAAACTCTGCTCTAGAATTAGTTAAAATTTCTGGCGGTTATCAATTTCTTACTATTAAAGAAATGCTACCAGTTATTAATCAACTTCATATTCAAAAAACTAAAAAGAAACTTAGTCAGTCTGCTTTAGAAACATTAGCAATTATCGCCTATAGGCAACCTATTACCAAAACAGAAATTGAGCAAGTTAGAGGCGTAAATTGTGATTATACGGTACAAAAACTGCTGGAAAAAGATTTAATTACAATCGCTGGTAAAGCCGAAACCCCTGGAAAACCTATAATTTACAGCTTAAGCGATTATTTTTTAGATTATTTTGGAATTAACACTATTTCAGATTTACCTCATTTAAAAGATATTGAATCGCCATCTCAATCTGAAGTTGGAGAAAAATCAGATTAATTTTAAAATATTTCTTGTTATTCAATTTCCTTTATATTTTTGAGGACGTTTTAACACACAAAAAAATTAAAATAAATTTTTAGTTCCTTTTTAAAAATTATAACTTTATTAGCATAATAAAAATCATACAAATGGGAAAGCAACACAAACCAATCGAAGAAGATTTAGATGACGAATCTTTAGACTCTACATCAAAAAGTAAATTTACTGAGGATGAAGATGACGACTTAGATATGCCGTTAGACGACTTGGATGTTATAGAAACCGATTTTGACGACGACGACGACTATTAAGTCTCTTTAAATAATTATTTTTGAGCATCCGCCAGATGATGGTGGATGCTTTTTTATTTAATAACAATAAAGTTTAAATGAAAATTTTAGAGGTTAACTCCCCAAAAAGAGAAAAGGATTTTTTAGATGTAGCAAGGATTATATACAAAAATGATTCTGTTTGGGTTTGCCCTTTAGATAATGATATTAAGACAGTTTTTGATCCAAAAAAAAACAGTTACCATGCTCATGGTAAAGCAATAAGATGGATTTTATTAGACGATAATAAAAATCTGATTGGAAGGATAGCAGCATTTATAAATGACAAAAAAGCCAATACTTTTGCACAACCAACTGGTGGTGTGGGTTTTGTTGAGTGTATAGATAATGATGCCGCTTTTAAACTCTTATTTGATACCGCAAGAAAGTGGCTGAAAGAAAACAGAATGCAAGCCATGGAAGGGCCAATTAATTTTGGGGAAAATGATACTTTTTGGGGCTTACTGATTGAAGGTTTCACTCATCCGTCGTACGGAATGAATTATAACAAACCTTATTATCAAAAGCATTTCGAAAACTATGGTTTTGTTAATGAGTACAATCAACTAACTAACCACTTAGATATTACAAAGCCTTTTCCAGAACGTTTTACAAAAATAGCAAACTGGGTTTCAAATAAACCAGGTTATACTTTTGAATATTTAGATCCAAAAAACTTTGATAAGTATGCAAAGGATTTCATGGAGATTTATAATGATGGTTGGAAAAACTTTGACCATTTCGCTCCCATTAAATTAGAAACCGTTCAAGAAAGTTTTGAGCAAATGAAGCAAATTATGGATCCCAAACTTATTTGGTTTGCTTACATAAATGGAGAACCAGCTTCTTTTGTGGTGATTTTACCGGATGCAAATTTGATGATTAAACCTTTAAATGGTAAACTAGATTTAATTGGAAAGTTGAAATTTGTTTATAAGCGATGGAAAGGTGTAAATAGAATGCGGGCTATTGTGATGGGAACGAAGCAAAAATTTCAAAAACATGGTTTAGAATCTGCAATTTTCATAAAGTTGAAAGAGTACGTGATACCAATGAAACAGTACGATGAATTAGAACTTTCTTGGGTGGGTGATTTTAACGATAAAATGTTGGCTATTCATGACGCAACAGGCTCTGTTTTTGGCAAAAAACACGCAACCATGATCTGTGTTTTTTAACTTTTAAAGACTTACGAAGTTTTAAAAACTTCGTAAGTCTGAAATAAGTCTCAGTTCTACATCCTTTCAGGCATTTCAATTCCTAGCAATCCCATAGCTTTTTTTAATGTTGATGCAGTATGATAAGAAAGCTTAAGTCTAAAGATTTTCAAATCTTCATCTTCTACTTTTAAAATGCTTTCTGTTTGATAAAATTTGTTGTAAATTTTGGCTAGCTCATAAGCATAATTTGCAACTGAAGCAGGATTATGTTCTTCAGCTGCTAATTTTATTAAATTAGGGTATTTACTTAAAATCTGTATCAATTCTAATTCTGTTTCTGCTAATGCTTCCGTCTTTTTAATAATGATTTTGCCTAATTCCTTTTCGGCTTTAGCTAAAACAGATTTTATCCTGGCATGGGTGTATTGAATAAACGGACCCGTATTTCCTTGAAAATCTATCGACTCGTTCGGATCAAAAAGTAAACGTTTTTTTGGCTCTACTTTTAACAAGAAATATTTTAAAGCTCCCAAACCAATCATTTCAAAAAGTTGCTCTTTTTCTGCGGCTTCAAAATTATCAACCTTGCCTAGAGCTTCGGTTTTTTCCTTCGCCGTTTGCTTCATTTCCTCAATTAAATCATCTGCATCTACTACCGTTCCTTCCCTCGATTTCATTTTACCAGAAGGCAAATCAACCATCCCATAAGAAAGATGATACAAACCCTTAGCCCAGGATTTACCCAATTTTTCTAAAATCAAAAACAAAACTTTAAAATGGTAATCTTGTTCATTACCAACCACATAAATAGATTCCTGCATTTTAAAATCATTGTATTTTAATTGCGCAGTACCTAAATCTTGTGTAATGTAAACGGAAGTTCCATCAGCTCTTTGCACCAACTTTTCGTCCAAACCATCCGCAGTTAAATCTATCCAAACAGAACCATCTTCTTTTTTAAAGAAAACTCCTTTTTCTAAACCTTCGGCAACAATATCCTTCCCTAGTAAGTAAGTGTTAGATTCATAATAATATTTATCAAAATTTACACCTAAAGCTTTATAAGTTTTATCAAAACCGGCATAAACCCATTCGTTCATTTTTTTCCAAAGCGCAATTACCGCTTCATCTCCAGTTTCCCATTTCAATAACATTTCTTGCGCCTCTAAAATTAGTGGTGCTTGTTTTTTTGCCTCTTCCTCGGTTTTCCCTTCTGCTTTTAAAAATTCTATTTCTTTTTTATAATGTTGGTCAAAAATTACATAATATTTACCTACTAAATGATCGCCTTTTAAATGGGTAGATTCTGGCGTTTCATTCTCTCCAAATTTTTGCCAAGCCAACATAGATTTACAAATATGTATGCCTCTATCATTAACAAGATTCGCTTTTATAACCTCAAAACCAGCTGCTTGTAAAATCTCGGCCACAGCATAACCCAATAAATTATTACGCACATGCCCCAAATGTAAAGGCTTATTGGTATTTGGCGATGAATATTCTACCATCACCTTTTGTCCATTTGATGGCAATCTCCCAAAATCAGGATGTGAAATATTTAGAAATTCATCAATCCAATAAGCGTCACTTAATACAATATTTAAAAAGCCTTTTATTACGTTAAAATCAGCAACTTCTTCGCAATATTCTTTTAGATAATCACCAATTAAAGTTGCCGTTTGTTCTGGAGATTTTTTTGAAAATCTTACAAAAGGAAAAACTACAAAAGTAACCTGACCTTCAAACTCTTTCTTAGTTTGCTCTAAAACTATCTGATTTTCAGAAACTTCATGATCAAAAATTTCATTAAACGCTTTGGAAATGGCTTGATGTAAAAAATTCATGAGGCAAAAATAATTAATAATGCCTGTATATAATTATTTAATTCTGATAGATTTGTAATTAAGGGAATAATGATTTGGGCGTTCGGGCGGGCTTTACACTTTAGTTTTTTGTCCGCCAGCTGGCAGACAAAAAAGCTGCCGTTTCAATCCCTAACGCAAAACCTGTAAAAATGCCATTTTATGTCGCAAAGCTTATCTTCAAATGATTTTAAATTAAATGTTGGTTCAGAAATAGGAACGTTACGTTGCTTAATTATTCATAGCCCCGATAGTGGTTTAGGAAAAGTTGTTCCTTCTAAAGCACAAGATTGGCTTTTCGAAGATATTGTACATTTAGAAACCATCCGAAAAAACGAATACGACCACTATTTAAAACTTCTTCTCTATTTTTTAGATCCCCAATTAATAAAAGGAAAACTAAACGATATTGATAACGATGCGTCAAGAGAATTTTATAAGCCTAGTAAAGCACAATTTCATAACTCATTAAAAGTAGTCGAGCTTCAGAAATTGTTATCTGATATTTTGGAAGTAGAAAGTATCAAACAAAAGTTAATAGCCTCGGTTTGTGCAATGGAAAGTGTCACTTATCATCTACAAAATGATTTATTGACTAGAAGCACCACAGAATTGGCCAATATCATCATTTCTGGAACCATGGATAATGGAAAGATGATTTTTGCTCCAATCCCAAACCTAATCTTTACCAGAGATGTGGCCATCATTATCAACAATTTTATACTTTTAAATAAACCAGCAAAAAAAGCCCGATCAAGAGAAACACTAATTGCCAGATATATATTTTTTAACCACCCTTTATTTACCGCTTATAAAAATAACATTTTAGAAATTCCAGATTCATTACCACATTTTTTACGTCCGGGCGAAGAAAATGAACAACATAGTACTTTAGAAGGTGGAGATGTAATGGTTGTTGCAAAAAACCATTTGCTAATCGGTTTTAGTGAAAGAACATCGGCAGCAGCCATAAATGAAACTGTTAAGATGTTATTTGATAGAAATGTGGTAGAAAAAGTATCGATTGTAAAAATTCCACATAAACGTGATTTTATGCATCTTGATACCGTTTTTACTCAAGTGAAAAGGAATATGTGGGTAATTTTAAAATCAATTGGGATGGTTGACCATCGTGGTAATGGAAATGAACCTATTGATCATATTACAACTAAACAACCTGAGGATAGAACTGAAGTTACACAATTTATAAAAGGTAAAATTAATGAACCTATTAAATTTGATTCTGTAGAACAACTTTTAACTGATATCAGCGAAAACGATTTAAAATCTAATGAAAAAACAGAAATCATCTATTCAGGAAATGAAGAATTCCCTTACGATTCCAGAGAACAATGGACAGATTCTTGTAATTTATTAGCGGTTAAAGAAGGTGTAGTTTTAGGTTATGATAGAAATGATCATACTATTAACGCATTTAAGAAAAAAGGATTTATGGTAACACACGTAACAGATTTATTACAAAAATTTGAAAGTGGTGAGTTAAATCCCGAGACTTTAGAAAATACATTTATTACTATGCCATCTGCTGAACTTTCTAGAGCGAGAGGTGGTTTCCATTGTATGAGTATGCCAGTTTTTAGAGATGAGATTTAGATGTCAAAATTCGGAGAATCGAAGTCCGGATTAGAATCTCAGGCTTTTATTTTTGATAAATTACCAAAACAGTTCCGTCTACGGACTTCAGACTATTTAACTTAAAAATGCAAACAACTTCCCAAATTTTAATGATCCGTCCGGTAGCATTTGGATTAAATATCCAAACTGCTGATAGTAATGCTTTTCAAAATAAATCCGCACCTCAAGAAAAAGTACAGGAAAAAGCATTAGCAGAATTTGATGCTTTTGCAGATAAATTAAGAGCCAAAGGAATTGAAGTTACTGTTATTGAGGATACTTTAAAACCACGTACTCCCGATTCTATTTTCCCTAATAACTGGATATCTTTTCATGAAGATGGAAGTATTTATTTATATCCTATGCAAGCAGAAAACCGCCGCTTAGAACGTAGGGATGATTTAATTGACACCTTAAGCAAGACTTTCGACATTAGGGAGATTAATGATATTTCTTTTACAGAAGACCGGGGAGAATATTTAGAGGGTACGGGAAGTATGGTTTTGGATAGGGAAAATAAGATTGCTTACGCATGCTTATCAATTCGAACCCAACAAAATGTCTTAGATATTTTCTGTAATGAAAGTGGTTACCAAACGCTAACTTTTGATGCTGTAGACCAAAATGGATTTGCCATTTATCATACCAATGTGATGATGTGTGTTGCAGATAAATTTGTGGTAATTTGTTTAGATGCAGTACCAAATGAAGAAGAGAAAAATAAATTGATTTCTTGCTTTAAAAAAACTGTTAAAGAAATCATTGAAATTGACTACTCGCAAATGAACCAATTTGCAGGAAATATGCTTCAAGTTAATAATAAAGACGGTAAAAGCTTTTTAGTAATGAGCGAAAGAGCGCATCACGCTTTAAATGAAAATCAGATAGAAAAGATTTCTAAATATGCTGCTATTTTATCATCCCCTTTAACAACTATTGAAGACAATGGTGGTGGAAGTGCAAGATGTATGATGGCCGAAATTCATTTAGATAAGTTGTAGAGGCTATTTAGACTTACGAAGTTTTTGAAACTTCGTAAGTCTTTACCATACAGAAATTGTAAAACTTTTCTGATTTCTATACAATTCCATAATTTAATCACATTTTTGCGAAAAAAAATTTAATAATAAATGCAGAGCTACGAAGAATTTCTAGACCTAAGCGTTGGTTTCCCTCAAGAAGGTTTTGATATTATTGATGATGAACTTTATTTCCATGATTTAAATTTGATGGAAATGATTGAAACTTATGGTACACCTTTAAGATTTACTTATTTACCTATCATCAGTAAAAAGATACAACAGGCAAAAATTTTATTTCAAACTGCCATTCTTAAAAATAATTATAGAGGTACCTATAAATATTGCTACTGCACTAAAAGTTCTCATTTTAGACATATTGTTGAAGAGGCATTGAAAAATGATATCCATTTAGAAACTTCTTCTGCTTTTGATATGCCGATGATTGATGCTTTAGAGAAAAAAGGTTCACTAACAAAAGATGTGACAGTTATCTGCAACGGTTTTAAAACTTTTCAATACAAGCAATATATTATTGATATGTTGCATGATGGCTTCACAAATATCATCCCTGTTTTAGATAATAAAGAAGAATTTAATCTTTATGATGATGAAATTGATATTGATACTCCATGTAATTTAGGAATTAGAATTGCTGCTGAAGAGCAACCTGATTCGCAATTTTACACCTCTCGTTTAGGAGTAAGACAAGAAGATGTAATTGATTTTTACACTAATAAAATAAAAAGCAACCCTAACTTTAAAGTTAAACTGCTTCATTTCTTTATCAACTCAGGAATTACCGATACTCCCTATTATTGGAATGAGTTGGAAAAATACGTTACGCTTTATTGTAAATTCAAGAAAATAAATCCAGATTTAGATACTTTGGATATTGGCGGAGGAATGCCATTTAAGGATTCCCTGGTTTTTGATTTCGATTACGAATACATGATTAATGAGATCATTAAACGTATTAAAGAAATTTGTGCTGAGCATGAAGTAATGGAGCCAGATATTATAACCGAATTTGGTAAATATACAGTAGCCGAAGCTTCAGGTATTTTATATAAAGTATTAGGAAGAAAACAACAGAACGATCGTGAAAAATGGTTAATGTTAGATGGTTCTTTCATTACCAATTTGCCAGATATTTGGGCCATGAATCAGCGTTATGTTTTACTACCCATAAATAATTGGGACAGCGAATATGAGCGTGTGAATTTAGGAGGTATTACTTGCGATGGGCAAGATTATTATAATCAGGAAGCGCATGTTGGAAACGTTTTTATGCCTAAAACTCGTAAAGTACAATTTCTTGGATTTTTCCATACGGGTGCTTATCAAGAAGTTTTAAGCGGTTATGGCGGCATACATCATTGTTTATTGCCCTCTCCAAAACATGTTATCATCAGAAGAAATAGAGATGAAACTTTTAATTATGAGGTTTTTGGCGAAGAACAAAATAGTAAACAAGTGATGAAAATATTAGGCTATTTATAAAATTTGAAACTCCCAAATTGGGAGTTTTTTTTTGAATATTACTTTAGTTTAAAAATAGATAAAGAAATTGAAGGATTTTTATTTAGTTGTAGATTCTGAAACATCTGGCTTACCAAAAAAATGGGATTTACCTTACAGCGCTCCCAATAATTGGCCTTACATCTTACAACTAGCTTGGATCATTTTTAATAAAAATGGAGAAGAAATAAAAAGAGAAAACCATTACATCAACATAAAAAATGTAAAAATCTCTAAAGCATCTCAAAATGTACATCACTTAGATTATAACTTCTTAACACTAAATGGGAAAGATAGACTTGAAGTAATGACTAGATTTGCTACCGATTTAGAAACCTATCATCCGCTTATTATCGGACATTTTGTAGAGCTAGATTTTAATCTGATTTGTGCAGAATTTTATCGTGAAAACATTAAAAATTGCATTAATGAATTGCCTCTTTATTGTACAATGATGGCAAGTAAATCCTATATTAAAAATCCATCATTAAAATATCTAAAACTAAATAGGTTTTACAAAACCTTGTTTAATAAACGTCCTGAAATACTTCATGATGCTATTGTTGATGCCGAATTAACCTCAGAAATTTTTTTCCATCTATTAAAAAAAAATGAAATTGATGACGATATAATTGAGCATCAACAGACTTTATTTCATATAAAAAACAAAAAAATCAATCCTAATTTTAAATTGATTGGTTTAGTATTAATTGTCATTCTAACTATTTTAATCAGCTATTTAGCATATGGAAAGTAAATTAGAATTATTAAAAATCACAGCTCCTTTTAATATACTCCCAGAAGATGTTTTAATAGAAATAGCAACACTATTACAAGAAGAATATTATCCAAAAGAAAAATCATTATATCAACAAAATACAACAAAACTTAAAGGAATAGATATTATCGCCGAAGGAGAATTTGAATCTTTTTTTTATGATACTGATCAAAATAAAAGGAATTTAGAAATTTTAAAAAGAGGGCAAACCTTTGGTGGAATTTCAGTTTTACTCAATAAAAGGAAAGCATTAAAAACAATAATTGCCAAAAAAGAAACTAAGGTTTATCATTTACACCGTAAAGAATTTAAGAGTTTATGTGCAGCTTATGAAGAATTCTTTCATTATTTCACGGCAGATTTCGGCAAGAAAATGCTGGATGAAGAATTTGCTCATTTTTATAGAAAACCGGCATCTTTTGAAGAAAGCTACATTGCTGCAGATCAGTTTTTTTCTAGAAAAATTGAAGGTATTGCTTATAAGGAATTAGTAACAGCAAATCAAAATACTCCAATTTTTGAGGTCGCAAAAAAAATGTCTCAAAATAAAGTAAGCTGTTTATTTGTAGAGGATGACGATAAAAAAATTATAGGTTTTGTTACCGATATTATTTTAAGGGATAAGGTTATTGCCGGACAAAGACATTCTGAAGACCCAATTATTAACGTTACAGATAATAATATTATTACCATTAAAAAGGAAGCTTATATCTATGAGGCAGTTTTAATGATGTTTAGGACAAAGACTCGTTATATTCTAATTGAAGAAAGTCAAGGGAATTTCCTAGGGTTTTTAAGTAGAAATAGATTGTTAAGCGAGCAAGCTCAATCCCCACTCCTATTCATCCAATCTGTAAAACTAGCCAATTCTTCAATTGAGCTTAAATCCAAGTGGCAAAAAGTGCCAAATATAGTTTCACAATTATTAGGTCGTGGAGTTCACGCAGAAATTGTAAACGAAGTTATTACTACCATTGCAGATACCATCTCTTTAAAAGTTATTGAAGAAGTTTTTTCTGAGATTGGACCCGCACCAGCTAAATTTGTTTATATAGTTTTAGGAAGTGAAGGACGTAAAGAGCAAACTTTAAAAACTGACCAAGACAATGCTATAATTTATGAAGATAAAGCCAATGAGCAAAGGGAATTGGTGCGTAAATATTTCTTAGAATTTGCAACCAGAGTCTCAGATAAATTAAATGATATTGGTTTTGTATATTGCACTGGGGATTTTATGGCTAAAAATCCGAAATGGACACATTCACTTTCTCACTGGAAAAGAAATTATAAAGCCTGGATAGATGATGCTTTACCAGAATCTGCCATTAAATTTTCTACATTTTTTGATTGTAGAGCGATATACGGCCATACACCAATTATGGATGAACTAAGGGAATTTGTAGATAATGAATTAAAGAAACCAACTGAAAAGTTCTTTGTTTACATGGCAAAGAATGCATTACAATATGAAGCTCCGCTTACATTTTTTAAAAATATCAGAACTTTCACACAAGATAAAAAAGAAGTATTTGACATTAAAAGAGCAATGACACCAATTGTAGATTTGGTACGTGTTTATGCTTTACAAAACAGAATTTTTCAGAAAGAAAATACTGGAGAGAGACTGAAAGCTTTGAAAGAAATGGGGATTTTTTCAGAAACTCAATTTAATGAATTAATGCAATCTTATTATTATTTGATGGGCTTACGGCTAAGAAAACAAGCACAACAAATGATAGAAAATAAAGCCGAAGCACAAAACATCATAGATATAGAATCTCTAACAAAAATAGAGCAAGCAACCATCAAAGAAATCTTCAAAACCATTACTAATTTTCAGGACGGTATAAGAATAAAATTTACTGGTAATCTTTTATAGTTTAATATAAAAAATCAAAAATATATAAGTTTAAACACTTATAAGCCAATAAATAGCACAAAAGATTAATTTTTTGTGCTTTCTGTTTACACTTTCATTTTTGGCATACATTTTAGCCATATATTAGTAATCATCTACTCTTTACTAAAATAAATCATCATGAAAATAGCATATATTTCAACATATATGCCTCGCCCATGTGGCTTGGCTACCTTTAATTCCAATCTTAAAAATGCTATTGAAATAAACCTTTTAAATAAGAATCAAGGTGGCTATGTAATTGCAATCAACGATTCTGACGAACTAAATCAATATCAGTATGGTAAAGAGGTCAAATATATCATTAGGCAACAACATCAAAAGGACTACATACAAGCAGCAAATCAAATAAATAATAGTGCAGCTGATGTTTGCGTTATGCAACATGAATTTGGTATTTATGGCGGAGATAGTGGTATTTATGTTTTGCCTTTAATTAAGAGGATAGAAAAACCATTAATTACCATTTTGCATACTGTTTTACAAGACCCCAGTTATATCCAAAAATTAATTATTCAAGAAATTGCTAATCAATCTTCCAGGATTGTGGTAATGGCTGAAAAAGCTGTTGATTTTTTGATGAATATTTATCACATTCCAAAAGAAAAAATTGCACTAATAGAACATGGAGTTCCAGATTATGATGATTCTATTGAAAAAATATTAAACAAGGCTGATTTATTACCCGGTAAAAGAGTACTCCTCACTTTTGGTTTAATATCTAGAAATAAGGGCTTAGAAACCATGATAAAGGCTTTACCAGCAGTTGTAAAAAACCATCCAGATGTTGTTTATACTATTATTGGTAAAACACATCCCCATGTTTTAAAAAATCAGGGAGAAGAATATAGAGATTACCTTAAAAAATTAGCTTCAGATTTAGGCGTAAGTAAAAATGTAAACTTTATTAATAAGTTTTTAGCCGAAGATGAGTTGATGGATTATTTAAAAGCTGCTGAGATTTATATTACTCCATATTTAAATGAAGCCCAAATTACAAGTGGGACTTTATCTTATGCAGTTGGCGCTGGGGCAGCAGTAATATCTACACCTTACTGGCATGCTCAAGAATTACTAAAAAATAACCGTGGTAAATTATTTGATTTTGGAGACTCTGAACACCTTGCTTCAATTATAAATGATTTATTAACCAATGATAAATCCCTAAAAGATATACGTGATAATGCTTATGCTTATGGCCTAACATTACGTTATCCAAAAATTGGTAATATCTATCTTAATTTGGCTAAAGAAATTGTTTCAGAGAATAATCTAAGGCCAATAGTAGAAAAATTTACGCTAAATACTGATTTGCTACCAGCATTTACTTTAGATTATGTTAAAAGATTAACAGATGATACTGGCATCGTTCAACATGCTAAATATGGTATTCCTAATCTTAAAGAGGGATATTGTATGGACGATAATAGTAGAGCTTTAATTTTGGCTCTGATGTCTTACAATCAATTTCAATCAAAGGAAGCTTTAGATTTATTACCAATTTATTTGAGTTTTATACAATACATGCAATGCGAAAATGGAAACTTTAGAAATTTTCTAAGTTTTAAACGTGAGTATTTGGATGAGGTTGGAACGGATGATAGTTATGGACGAACGCTTTGGGCTTTAGGCTTTATGATATGTAATTCGCCAAACAATTCTTATAAAGAATTTGCCAGAGAATTATTTTTTAATTCATTAGAACATTTAGATGAACTTGAGCATTTACGTGGATTTGGAAATAGCATTATAGGTTTAGCCCATTATCTTAAAACTTATCCAGATGAAAATTTAGAAATTAAATTGATTGCCTTGGCTGATAAATTAGTTAATGCCTATCAAATTAATAAATCGGAGAATTGGCATTGGTTTGAGGAAAAAATGACTTATGATAATGCCATTTTACCATTAGCTCTTCTTAAAACTTATGATATTACTAAAAATGTAATCTATAAAGAAATAGGTATAGAAAGTTTAACGTTTTTAGATAAAGAAACTTTAGATCAAGGTTATTATAACCCAATTGGTAATGATGGATGGTTTTATAAAAATCAAGATAAAGCTATTTTTGATCAGCAAGCTATCGAAACTATGGCGGCTGTAATGATGTATTTTCAAGCTTTTGAAGTTACAGAAGATGTAATTTATATCGAAAAGATGTTTAAGACTTACCTTTGGTTCTTAGGAGAAAATGCATTAAGAATACCTTTATACGATCATGAAACAAATGGATGTTGTGATGGATTAACTCCACATGGTATTAATAGAAATCAAGGTGCAGAAAGTACCTTAGCTTATTTTATTTCTCATTTAACAGTTTTGAAAGCCCAGGAGAAAGAGTATTTGTTTGATAAAACAATTATGGGAGTAAGTCGCGATTAATGAAAGTCGCAATTTTGTCTCCTGTTGCTTGGCGAACTCCGCCTGTTCATTATGGCCCATGGGAGCAAATGGCATCAAATTTAGCTGAAAATTTAGTAAAATTAGGGATTGATGTAACGCTCTTTGCAACCGGAGATTCATTTACATCAGGAAAACTAAACTCTGTTATTCTTAAAGGATATGAAACTGAAAAAGGACAAGATGCCAAGGTTTTAGAATGTTTGCATATCAGTAACCTGATAGAAAATGCGGATCAATTTGATATCATACATAATCATTTTGATTTTTTGCCTTTAACTTATTCTAAACTAATAAAAACACCCATAATAACTACCATTCATGGGTTTTCTTCTGATAAAATTATTCCCGTTTATCAAAAATATAATGATCATACCTATTATGTTTCAATCAGTAATTCTGATAGAAGTGATAAACTGAAATATTTAGCTACAGTTTACAATGGATTAAATACTGAAGAATTCACTTTTAATCCGTCTCCAAAAGATCAATTGTTATTTTTTGGAAGGATTCATCCTGATAAAGGAACTGCGGAAGCAATCGCAATAGCGAAAAAAACAAATAAGAAACTAATTATAGCGGGTATTATACAGGACGAAGGCTATTTTGAAAGAGAAATAAAACCACATCTTAATGAAGATGTACAATTTATTGGATCTGCCGGGCCGCAAAAACGAAATGAATTGATGGGAGAATCATTGGCTTTGCTTCATCCTATAAATTTTAACGAACCTTTTGGCTTAAGCGTTGCAGAAGCCATGATGTGTGGAACGCCAGTTATTGCTTTTAATCGTGGTTCTATGCCAGAGTTAATCGAAAATAATAAAAATGGCTTTTTAGTTGATAATGTTGAAAAAGCAGTTGATGCTATTGACAAAACATCTAGTATAGACAGAAAAAAATGTTCGGAACTTGCTAAAAATAGATTTTCAGCAAAAACAATGGCCAGCGAATATTTAAAACTTTACCATCAAATTTTAAATCAATGAGCAATTAATGCTCATTGATTAACTTGTTTAAAAGCATTTCTAAATTTACGGTCATAAATGAAGATGAATAATCCGAAAGTCCATAAGGGATAATTAATTCTCCATTATTGATAATTGACCCACAGGAATAAACCACATTTGGCACATATCCTTCTCGTTCATTTTTATTTGCAATTAATAGAGGCTCTTTTAATCTTCCAATTTCATTAGATGGATCTTCTAAATCTAATAAACTTACTCCCAAACAATATCTACGCATTGCCCCTACTCCATGGGTTACCATTAACCAACCTTTGTCGGTTTCAATTGGCGATCCACAATTGCCAATTTGTACAAATTCCCAAGGGTATTTGGGCGATTGTAATTTAATAGGATTTGTCCAGACATTAATTTTATCTGAATACATAATATAATTATTCCAGCCATCAATTCTAGACATCATTACATATTTCCCATTTATTTTTCTGGGAAATAAAGCTAAATTCTTATTTTTCGCTCCTTCACCATAAACAGGCCTAACTTTAAAATTGTAAAAATCACTGGTTTCTAATAGCTTAGGCATAATGGTATTTCCATCGTATGCGGTATAAGTGGCGTAAAATTTAGAAGATCCATCTTCATTAAAAAATTTAACAAAACGGGCATCTTCAATTCCTTTCCTCTCATATTCTGTAATTGGATAAATGATACGATCGGAGATATCAGTATCTAAAGAAAAAATAATTTCATGATAAGAATCTGCAAGCCAAAGCAATTTATTCAATTCTGTTTCAGATTTATCAATTGATTCATCAGAAACTAATCGATCTATGGTTTCTCTAAGTTTCTTATAATCAAATTTTTCGTCCAGATATTCCTTAGCAAGTTCTAACGTTTTAATAGATATCTGGGCATCTTCCGCTTTTTCTAAAAAATATTTTTTTTTATAAACATTATTTTTGATAATATCTGCCTCATGCACATATCTCCCAGCATTCATTACTTCAATATCATTATTACTTTTTAAAATTGCTGATCTGAAAACAATCGAGGAGATATGCCCTTCGCCAACCGCTCTGAAACTAATAATCAATCTTCTTTCACCCTCTATTAAATCCGATTGATCAGGATCATCAACAATAGAAGGGTTAAAAAAAGCAGCAGATTCTATAGAGTATTCATGCGTAAAATAAGCGCCAATTAATAGTTTTTTAAAATTAGAGGTTTCCTTTACAGCTTGTGCTAAATCCGGTGATTCTACGGCAAGCATATCAGCGTGTTTGATTAAAATTTTAGTGATATTCCTGTGCCTTTTAGAAAATTCTTGTAAAATAGGTGTGATAATTTCAAAAATTTGCTTCTCATCTAAAGCATCTAAATGTTCAATAATTTCTTTTGCCCTCTCATCCCCGTTATAAAAAAAACGAGCTATAACCCTCTTTGGGTCTGGCATTACTGTTACATCTTTTCTGGTTATCGGAATTCTCATAATTTTAATATATGATTATTTTATAAAGTAGTAAAAAATATGATTTTATGCCATTATTAATCCCATTATTATACCGAATAGTATAATATATGGGGTTTTTATTCTGGTAAATCTTAATATTATAAAAGTAGCTATCATAATACCAATGCTTAAAAAATTTAAGCCAATAGGTGCAAGTAAAAGAAAAAATGCAGCTATCATAAATCCTACTGCAACAGCATTTATACCACTTAATGATCGTTTTATTCTGGTTATTTTCTTTAAATCTTCCCAAAAGGGCACAATAAATAAAACTAAAATTATTCCTGGGGCATTAATTCCTACAACCGCAATTAAGCTTCCCATAATCTGCCCAGTTATGCCGTATCCTCTGTTTCCTAAAGACATTGCTCCTAAAAAAGAAGTAAAAGAAAAAGTTGGGCCGGGAATCATTTGCTGAAAAGCAAATCCAGATAAAAACTCCTGTCCTGTTAAATAGTGTTTTACATCTACAAACTCCGTATACATTAAAGGCACTAATACCTGTCCGCCGCCAAAAATGATAATTCCGTTTCTATAAAAATTTTCAAATAATCTGATTGGTAAACTAAACGGTGATGTTCTGTTAATAATTGCTCCTAACAAGCCAAATAATAAGAGAATCCCAATAAAATATGCAACTTTCTTAGTATTGATGTTTGAGAATAATTTTACCCTTAATTCATTTTCTTCATATTTAGTCTCTGTCGCCGAGCTGATGATACCGCCTAATAAAATCAATATCGGAAAAGCATAAGGACTACGTAATATTAAACTGGCTGCAATTGCACACAAACATAAAATTATGTTAACCTCTGATTTTAATGCTGTTTTACCAAAAGAATAGGCAGCAAATGCAACAATACCTAAAGCAATGGGTTGGATAACACTTAATACTTTGGCAAAATGCGCATTTACAGATAAACTCCCATAGCTAATTGCTATAAAGCACATTACAGCTGCAGCTGGTATAGACCAAATTATAAAAGTGATTAAGGAAAGCCACAATCCACCAATTTTATAAGCCACCCCAATTAAGGTTTGCGTAGATGATGGTCCAGGTAAAATCTGAGTTAAGGAATAAAGTTCCATTAATTCTTCCTCAGTTAGATACCGTCTTTTTTTTACAAAATCGTTCAATAAAATGGCTAAATGAGCCTGTGGTCCCCCAAAAGAAGTTAGCATAAAAGCCAATACATCTCCTAAAAAAACCAGATTTCTAAAACGTTTCCCTTTCAAATTGTTTAATTAATTTTGGAAGATAGAATTTTGGATAATAGAATAAATTTCAAGTAGAAATCAATTCATTAACTCAAGCATTCAATCATTCTCTTATTCATTTATCATTCCATTGTTCATTCATTCTTTTAATCCATCATTCAAAATCAATCCTCCATTTCATCTTGCAAACTATTAAATACCCCCATCAATTCACTATATGCATGGTTATCTTTTATTTTTTTTGCCACATCCATTCCTTTTTGATAAGTTTTTAAAGCCAGTTCTTGTTCCTGTCTTAATTCATATAATTTACCTAAATGATAATACGTACCCACATAATCCTGATGGTTTTGCACCAAATCTAAATAAAACTTTAATGCTTCATCCTGGTTATTTAATCTTAGATATTCGGTTGCGAGGGCATATTTCAAAAATGGGTCATTTGGTTCATTGTCTATGAACTCTAATAATTTTTCCAATCTGTTTACCATGTTTTATAAAGCCACTTAATTAATTAAATTTGTATAAAAACCAATTATATGAAACTATCATGATTATACAAAACTTCACTAGATATCATTATCTTTTCATGATTGCTTCATCACCATTAAAAAATAAAAGATAAAATGATGAAAATTTTAGTTTGTATTAGTAACGTTCCAGATACTACCACAAAAATAACTTTTACTAATGATAACACCCAGTTTAATCAAGCCGGAGTACAATTTGTTTTAAATCCTTATGATGAGATTGCGCTTTCTAGGGCAATTGAGCTAACTGATGGTGGCAACGGAACTGTCACAGTGATTAATGTAGGGGAAGCAAGTACAGAACCAACCATTAGAAAAGCTCTAGCAATCGGCGCAACAGATGCAGTAAGAATTAATGCCGCACCAAAAGATGCCTATTTTGTGGCAAAACAAGTTGCTGCTTATGCAAAAGATCAATCTTATGATTTAATTTTAACTGGACGTGAGTCTATTGATTATAATGGAGCAAAGGTAGCCGCTATGTTGGGCGAGCTTTTGGATATTCCTTCCGTTTCTATCATCAAAAAGTTAGAAGTAGATGGTGAAAAAGCAACTGTAGAACGTGAAATTGAAGGTGGTAAAGAAGTATTGACTATTCCTTTTCCATTTGTTGCGGGTACTGCCGAAGGTGTAGCCGAGTGGAAAATTCCAAACATGAGAGGAATTATGAGCGCAAGGACAAAACCTTTGACAGTTGTAGAAGCTATTGATGTACAAATATTGTCTGATATTGTGAAGTTTGAAACTCCAGCTCCTAGAGGTGCCGTTAAATTAGTGGATGCTGGCGATCCAGAAAAACTGATTGAACTTTTACATAGCGAAGCAAAAGTTTTTTAAATTAATTAGGGCGTTCGGGCGGGCTTTGCTCTGTATCTTTTTTTGCCATCTGCAATATGGCCATTTGCAAAAAAAGGATGCCGTTTCAATCCCTAACGCAAAAATGAACGGTTTAAATGATAACGGATGACTTTAAAAACATCCAAATAAAATAAAAAAATATGTCTGTTTTAGTATATGTAGAAAATGCCGAAGGCAAATTCAAAAAATCAATATTTGAGGTTGTATCTTATGCAAAAGCAATCGCAAAACAAATGAATACCAGCTTAATTGCCATTTCAATTGGTAATGTGGCTTCCTCAGAATTAGAAAATTTAGGAAAATACGGAGTAGAAAAAGTGCTAAACGTAACTAATGATAAATTAAAATCTTTTATCAACCAAGCTTATGCTTCTGTAATAGCCGAAGCTGCAAAAAAAGAAGCTGCAAATGTTGTTGTACTTTCTAACTCTTTTTCTGGTAAAGGTTTAGCGCCAAGAATTGGAGTAAAACTAGAAGCAGCAGTTGCTGATGGGGCTATAGAATTACCAACTACCGATGGAAAGTTTATTGTAAAGAAAACTGCGTTTTCTAACAAAGCTTTTGCAATGGTAGAAATGAATTCAGAAAATAAAGTGATTTCTTTAACTCCAAATTCTCACAAAGTGGTAGAAGATGGTACACCTGCTACCATAGAAGAATTTAATTCAGAAAATAAAGATTCTGATTTTAAGGTGATCATTAAAGAAATTGTAAGAGCAACTGATAAAGTTTCTTTACCAGATGCAGAATTGGTTGTTAGTGCTGGTCGAGGTTTAAAAGGACCAGAAAATTGGGGAATGATTGAAGAACTGGCAAATTTATTAGGTGCAGCAACCGCTTGTTCTAAACCAGTTTCTGATGCTGATTGGCGTCCACATAGCGAACACGTAGGGCAAACAGGAATTGCAATTTCTCCTAATTTATATATCGCCATTGGTATTTCTGGAGCCATACAACATTTAGCAGGTGTTTCATCTTCTAAAGTAATTGTTGTGATCAATAAAGATCCTGAAGCACCTTTTTTTAAGGTAGCAGATTATGGAATTGTTGGTGATGCTTTTGAAGTGGTTCCAAAAATGATTGAAGCTGTTAAAGCATTAAAAGCAAATTCTTAATTTTAAATAAAATATTTAAACTCGTTTGTGTTGGTATGCTTACCTTTGCAAACGAGTTTTTAGTTAAAAAGAATTTCTAATCCATACGCTTAGTATTTTTTTGCGTTAACGATTGAAACGACATCCTTTTTTTCTTTTCAGAAAAAAAGATATAGTGGAAAGCGTGTAAAAACGCCTAAATAAAATATAGTGATTAAATAAACACTGGAGTTATTTAATAATAAAATATATAATAACAGAGATTGCCAAAACAATTTTAAAAAAAACCTTACTCACGTTAAGGACTCAACTTATTTGGTAAAGTTTTTGGATAATTTATAAAATGAAGAAATTAAAATTAGATATCATAGGTTTATCATATAGTCAAACTCAATCTGGCGCTTATGCTTTAGTTTTAGGGGAAGTAAGTGGCAGAAGAAGATTGCCAATCATTATCGGTGGATTTGAAGCTCAAGCAATAGCTATTGAGATTGAAAAGATGACTCCTAGTCGTCCGCTTACGCATGATTTATTTAAATCTTTTGCAGAAGCTTATCATATTCATATCTCAGAAATAATTATCTATAATTTAGTTGATGGCGTTTTTTACAGCAAGTTGGTTTGTAACGATGGTAAAAAAAATATAGAGATTGATGCCCGTTCTTCTGATGCAATTGCTTTAGCGGTAAGATTTGGCTGTCCTATTTATACATATGAGTTTATTTTAGCTTCTGCTGGGATTGTCATTGAAGGAAATGATTTTGTGTTTTTGGATAATATAGAACCATCCAAAGAACCAACTGTAACTGGAAATAGCTATTCCACTTTTTCAGATGAAGAATTACAAACAAAATTAAAGGAAGCATTAGCCGAAGAAGCTTATGAAAAAGCGGTAAAAATCCGTGATGAAATCTCTAAAAGAAAATCAAATTAATCCTTTAGAATAAAATTATTTTAAGCAAAATCTCCTTCTTTATAATTTCCTGATTATACATATATTGGCATCTTCAAATTTTGCTAAACTCCGGTATGAATATTAGAATCAGGCTCATCATTTTAAACTTTTTACAATTTTTTGTATGGGGTTCATGGCTCATTTCTTTGGGCGGTTACATGATTGTTACTTTAAAATTTACAGGTGTAGAGGTTGGAAGTATTTTTTCTACCATGGGCATTGCTTCTCTTTTTATGCCTGCCATAATGGGTATTCTTGCAGATCGATTTTATAATGCCGAAAGAGTTCTTGGTTTTTGTCATATTATAGGTGCTGCTTTGCTTCTCCTAGCTACAAGAATTACAGATTATCCTACATTATATATCATTATGTTATTTAATGCCATGTTTTACATGCCAACTATAGCATTAACTAATACGGTATCTTATAATGCATTAGAAAAAAGCGGCCAAGACATAGTTAAATCTTTCCCTCCTATTAGGGTTTGGGGAACTATTGGATTTATAGTTGCCATGTGGGCGGTAGATTTTTTAGGTTTTACAAAAAGTTCTGGGCAATTATATGTTAGCGGGATTTCTGCCTTGGTATTAGGTATATATTCTTTTACAATGCCTAAACGCCCACCTTTAAAATCTTCGGATGCTAGAAGTCTAGCAAATAGTGTTGGTTTAGATGCTTTTGTTTTATTTAAAACAAAAAAAATGGCGATTTTTTTCACCTTTTCAATGTTATTAGGTGCAGCATTACAAATTACCAATTTGTTTGGAGGCTCTTTCTTAGATGACTTTAAAACGCTATATCCAGGCACTTTCGGAGTAGAACATCCTAATTTGTTATTATCCATATCTCAGATTTCAGAAACCCTATTTATCCTTACTATTCCTTTCTTTTTAAGGAGATTCGGAATTAAAAAAGTGATGCTATTCAGTATTATAGCTTGGGTTTTTAGGTTTGGATTATTTGCAATTGGAAACCCAGGAGACGGTTTGTTTTTATTGATATTATCAATGATTATTTACGGAATGGCTTTTGATTTCTTCAATATCTCAGGTTCTTTATTTGTAGAACGTGAAGCTGATCCAAAAATAAGGGCAAGTGCACAAGGTTTATTCATGATAATGACTAATGGTTTAGGTGCTTTTTTTGGTGGGATTTTAAGTGGTTGGGTGGTTGATCATTTTACAACAAATGGAGTAAGGGATTGGGAAAGCATTTGGTTCTCATTTGCAGGATATGCTCTTTTATTAGCTATTATTTTTCCAATAATTTTCAAGTATAAACATCAAAAAGATGAGATGGCAACAGCTGTTGCTCATTAACATGATATGAAACATCGGCATAGAGAAGAAAAAGACTGTTTAAATTGTGGTGCAGAAGTTAGTGGCAACTTTTGTTCTAATTGTGGACAAGAAAACCTTAATCTCCACGAGTCTTTTTGGCACTTTTTAGGGCATAGTGTTGGGCATTATTTTCATTTCGATTCTAAATTTTTTAATACACTAAAGCCTTTAATCACAAAACCTGGGTTTTTAACAGTAGCTTATATTGAGGGAAAAAGAACTCAGTTTTTACAACCTGTTAGCATGTTTATTTTCATCTCTATTGTTTATTTTTTGGTTACGCCATTATTAAAAAATAAAAAGAATGATGAATTTTTTACATTAGATGCTAAAAAGAAAGAAGGTGCTTATATCCCTTTTGAATATGAAAAAGCTTTTGATAGTTTGCCAAAATTTACTGAACCATTAATTACTAAAACATTAGAAAAAGCCGATTTAATAAACTTTTCTAAATTAAGTAAGCAAAGACAATCAGAAGCAATTGATAGCTTAAAGAAAATTAGCAACAACAATAGAAACAATAAAGAGCTAAAATCATATTTAGAGAAAATAAACAGAATATATATTTCTAAGCTAAAAATTGACACTTATGAACCAGAAAATGATGAACTTTCATCATCAGATGTGATGAGGAAATATGGCTCTAAGGTTTTCTTTCTCCTTACCCCGATTTTTGCTTTCTTTCTGATGCGAACTTTTAGAAAAAACGGTAAATTATATTTAGAGCATATTATATATACTCTGCATTTTCAATCTTTTGCGTTTATAGTACTCTTAATAAGCGATCATTTAGTCTTTTTACTTCCTAGCATTATTGGTTCCTTAATAAAAATTGTGGTTTTTGGAGTGTTAGTTTGGTATATTTTCAAAAGTTTAAAATTAGTTTATAAAAGATCAGGAAGAGAAACATTATGGAAAATGTTTCGTCTTGCAATTTACTATTCAATCGCTTTTGGTTTATCAACATTAATTGTTCAAACAATAGTAAATTATATACCACATTAAATACAATAGAAACGTACTGACAAAATTTCAATGGCTTGATTTTTGAGGAATGACAGAAGAATTTATGAATTAATTTTTGTATAAAAATCCCTAACATTTTCAGATATTTAACGTTAAATGAGGTAAATTTTTTTAACTTTGCAGACTTTTGCTTTTAATAGTATCGAGAATATTAATATATATAAATGAGACAACTCAAGATTACGCAATCAATTACCAACCGTGAATCACAATCTTTAGATAAATACCTTCACGAAATTGGTAAAGTTGATCTAATCACTGCCGAAGAAGAAGTTATTCTAGCGCAAAAAATAAGAGAAGGTGACCAAGCTGCTTTAGAGCGTTTAACTAAAACAAACTTACGTTTTGTGGTTTCTGTTGCTAAACAATATCAAAATCAAGGGCTTACATTAGGAGATTTAATTAATGAGGGAAACCTTGGGTTAATTAAAGCTGCAAAAAGATTTGATGAAACTAAGGGTTTTAAGTTTATTTCTTATGCTGTTTGGTGGATTCGCCAATCAATATTACAAGCAATTGCAGAGCAATCTCGTATTGTGCGTTTGCCATTAAATCAAGTAGGTTCTTTAAGTAAGATAAGTAAAGCTTTTTCTAGATTAGAACAAGAGTTTGAAAGAGAACCTTCTCCAGAAGAATTGGCAGAAACTTTAGAAACTACTGTAGATAAAATTTCTGACACCTTAAGTAATTCTGGTCGTCATGTTTCTATGGATGCCCCATTTGTACAAGGTGAGGAAAATACTTTATTAGATGTTTTAGAAAATGATAATCCTAATACAGATAGTAATTTAATAGACGAATCGTTATCAGAAGAAATAAAGCGATCTTTATCTACATTAACAGAAAGAGAAAGAGAAATTATCGTTCTTTTCTTTGGATTAAGTACTAATCATCCCCTTTCATTAGAAGAAATTGGAGAGAAGTTTAATTTAACTAGAGAAAGAGTAAGACAAATCAAAGATAAAGCACTACAAAGGCTTAGACATACTTCAAGAAGTAAAATCTTGAAATCTTATTTAGGATAAGATAATATCTATTATATTTAAAAGCCCAAACCTAAAGTTTGGGCTTTTTTTGTAAAATAATTAAATGCTTAATTTTTTATTAAAAAAAAAACCATCCCAATAATTGGAATGGTTTTTTTAAAGAATTAATTATTATTTTATTTAGAAAGCATATACAACAGCCAATAAAAATTGAGAAGCTGATTTTGTAGCACTACCATTTTCTTTAAGGAATTGATTTACTGAACCATTATCAAATCTTACCTCAGGAATAAAAGTTAATCCACCAGCTTTCAAATTACCAGATAAAGTAAACGCTGTTACAGATTCACCTGGAACAACTCCTGATAAAGTTAAGCCAGTAGCACCACTTTTAGATTTAAAATATTCTCCTCTTAATCCAAGGCTGAAACCAGAAGTAATACCTTCTTGAAGGTATAAAGCTCCACCAGAATATCCACCATCTGCATCTTCAGATTTACTAAAATCTGCTACGTTTAATCCAACTTTAAATTTTTCTGTAACTTGGTAACCTGTAGTTAAATCTAAAACTGTTCCATAACCTCCGTAAGCGTCTTCACCCGTTAATAAATTTAAATAAGCAGACCAACCTTCTACTGGAGCAACCATTAATTGAGCCCCAAAATTAGAAACTCCATTAGTTGCTGTGTAAGAATTCCAGCCATTAAATAGACCCGCCATTAAACTTACTTTTGGCGAAAAAGCATAAGTTGCTTTAATCCCTGCATTTTGGAAAGGACCGTTAGTAAATAAATAAGATGTAGAATAATTATAATTTCCTACAGGAGAGATAACTTCATATCCTACAAATGTTCCCATATATCCAGCAGTCATGCTAAATTTATCTGAGAAAGCATAACTAGCATATAAATTTTGAATATGGAATGATTGACCTCCAGAACCTGCATTAGGAATTGATTGTCCTTCTCCTCTAGGTCCAAAAGAAACCTCGCCAACAAATGATGCTTTTCCTGTTGTTTTCTTTAATGCAACATCTATCATCCCTAAAGATGCTGAATTCTGGTCAGTTGCAAAACTGGTTCCTATATTAGGTACTTTAGCAAAATCATACTTATAATAAGCATCAACTGAGCCCGAAATGGACAAAGGTGTTGAGGTACTGTCTTGAGCTTTTGAGGTAAAAGTTACCAAAATTGCTGCGGTTAATGTTAATAATACTTTTTTCATTGTTTGTTAATTGTTTAGGATTTATTGTTTATTTAAATTGAAAATTATGCAGACAATCTTATTCAATTATATTGTCTGCATAAATATTAATGAACTGGGATTTCTCCAGTTAAAGAAGTAGTATAAGCATGTACACCATGTTCGTGAACATCTAAACCTTCAGTTTCTTCTTTAGCATCTACTCTTATTCCCATAGTATATTTCATAATAGCGAAAAGTATGAATGATGCAGTGAATGCAGCAGCTCCGTAAACGGCAACTCCTTTTAGTTGAGCAATAAAACTCATGTCTGTACCCCAGATACCAACAGCAAGGGTTCCCCAAACTCCACAAAATAAATGGACTGGTACTGCACCAACTACGTCATCTAGTTTAATTTTTTCTAGAAAGATTACTGCTAAAACAACGATCAAACCTGCAATAAATCCAATATAAATTGATTCCATTGGAGTTACAACATCCGCTCCTGCAGTAATACCAACCAAGCCAGCAAGAATTCCGTTTAAAACCAATCCGTAATCATATGTTTTAAATATTAACGTCGCTAAAATAAAAGATCCAACTGCTCCGGCACATGCTCCTAAAGTAGTATTAGTTAATACTAGAGAAGTTAACGCTGGGTCTGATGATAAAACTGATCCACCGTTAAAACCAAACCATCCTAACCAAAGAATGAATACACCAATTGTTCCTAATGCAAAGTTAGAAGCAGGGAAAGGATTTCCCTTTCCTACGAATCTTCCAATTCTTGGGCCTAATAAGATAATACCAGCTAAAGCACCCCATCCACCAACAGAGTGAACTAAAGTAGAACCTGCAAAATCATGAAATCCCCAAGATGAAACCATACCAGCTCCCCATTGCCAGCTACCACATATTGGATAAACCAAGCCAACAAAGAAAATTGTAAATATTATATAAGCAGAGAACTTAATACGTTCAGCAACAGCTCCAGAAACTATTGTTGCCGTTGTTGCAGCAAACATTGCTTGAAACAAGAAATCTGTATAGTATGGATAACCCGCGTTATATGCTAAAGTTCCTCCACCTTCTGGCTCAGTCAATCCAAAACCTGCAAAACCAAACCATCCTGGTACGTCTCCAAAGCCTGGATACATTAAATTAAATCCTACCAAAGCATATAATAAAATACCAATTACAGGGGTAATAGCATTCTTGAATAAGATATTAACCGTGTTTTTAGTTTGGGAAAACCCTGCTTCTACAGCGGCAAATCCTAAATTCATGATAAATACCAATGCGGCACAAACCATCATCCAAACATTACTAGTATTAAAAAACGCTTCTTTTGCAGCGTCTTCCATTGATACCGCTGCTTGCATCGGTGCAGACATGGCTAGTAGAGGCAATTTAAATTGCAATACTTCTGCAACTTGAGTTGTGATTAAGGACAAATTCTCCATTTTAATTGTTTAGGGTTTAGTTAAAATTAAATTATTGATATTTATTAAGTGATATTATAAATTTTAAAGAAACAAATAACCTCCTTATTTGTAAGCCCTAAAATCAATAAATAATAAAATATCACAAAATAATAAGTAAAAAAGTAAAAATTTTTACCATATATTTAATATAACATAAATTTATTCATGTTATATTATCATATTTTTAATATTAAAGTGCAAATTTTAAATTATCTTCAAACGAAATTCTCACTATTTCATTGTATAATTATATTTTAAAGCATAATTTTTTAGAATTTTTATACCAAAAGTTCATTTTTTAACATAAATTATAAATAATTGGATTTTTTTAATTGAATTCACAACAAAAAAGCTTGTTAATTCAATTATTTTCAAAAATTTTATGATATATCCAATATTTCATACTACTTTTAACCATCTAAACAAGAGTATTTATTTAAGAACAATAAAAAACAACCTAAACAATGTCAACTATTAGATTTCAAGCATTACAGTCTGTATTAGGAAGAATAATTCCTGAAGTAAAAGCACCATCAGCTAAAATTTCTGATTATTATGGTGTTAATGTTTTTGATAAAGTAAAAATGAAGGCTTATATGTCTAAGGAAGCTTTTCAAGCAATTACAAATGCTATCGAAAAAGGAACTCCTATAGAAAGAGATATAGCTGAACATATTGCTTCTTCCATGAAATCATGGGCTTTAAGTAAAGGTGTTACTCATTATACACATTGGTTTCAGCCATTAACTGGCACAACTGCAGAAAAACATGATTCTTTTTTTGAGCCAGCATCTGATGGCTCACCTGTAGAAGTTTTTTCTGGAGGTGCTTTGGTACAACAAGAACCAGATGCATCAAGTTTTCCTAACGGTGGTATAAGAAGTACTTTTGAAGCAAGAGGTTATACCGCTTGGGATCCTTCTTCACCAGCTTTCATATTTGGAAAAACATTATGTATTCCTACTGTATTTGTTTCATATACCGGTGAAGCATTAGATTATAAAGCACCATTGTTAAAAGCTTTGGCAAGTTTAGATAATGCAGCAGTAGATGTTTGCCATTATTTTGATAAGGGAATTACTAAAGTTAATGCGTCTTTAGGTATTGAACAAGAATATTTTTTAGTAGATCTTGCATTATTTAACGCAAGACCTGATATGCTATTGACAGGAAGAGCTTTATTTGGTCATTCCTCTGCCAAAAATCAACAATTAGATGATCATTATTTTGGATCAATCCCTGAAAGAGTGGTTGCCTATATGCAAGATTTTGAAATGGAAGCTTTAAAATTAGGTATTCCATTAAAAACTCGTCATAATGAAGTAGCTCCATCACAATTTGAATGTGCTCCTTTATATGAAGAAATAAATTTAGCTATCGATCATAACCAACTATTGATGGATTTGATGGAAAAGGTAGGTAAGAGACATAATTTTAAGGTTTTATTACATGAAAAACCATATGCAGGTATAAATGGATCTGGTAAACATAATAACTGGTCTTTAATTACTGATACTGGTAAAAATTTATTGGCTCCAGGAAAAACACCTAAAAATAATTTGATGTTCTTAACTTTCTTTGTTAATACCATCAAAGCAGTTTATGAACATTCAGATCTATTAAGAGCTTCTATTGCTTCTGTTAGTAATGATCATAGATTGGGCGCTAATGAAGCACCTCCTGCAATTATTTCTATGTTTTTGGGAAGCCAACTGAATGATGTTTTAGATGAAATAGAAACTTCAAGAATTAGCAAAAAGGCTAAGGAAGATACAATGTGGCATAGCATTCCTAAAATTCCAAGTATTTTATTGGATAATACGGATAGAAACAGGACATCATCATTTGCATTTACCGGAAATAAATTTGAATTAAGGGCCGTTGGATCAGCTGCCAATTCTTCTAACCCTATGACTGTGCTAAACATGATCATGGCAGAACAGTTAATCAAATTTAAAGCAGATGTTGATAAGCTGATTAAGAAAGGTGATAAAAAAGACGTTGCTATTTTAACTGTTCTTAAAAAATATATCAAAGAATCTAAAAACATACGTTTTGAAGGAAACGGATATAGTGATGAATGGACAGAGGAAGCGGAAAAAAGAGGATTATCTAATATTAAAACAACTCCAAAAGCTTTAGATGCTTTAATTTCTGATAAATCTTTAAAATTATTTAAGGACACTCAAGTATTTAGCGATAGAGAAGCTCATGCAAGACATGAAATCCTTTTAGAAGATTATTACAAAAAATTACAAATTGAAGCGAGAGTTATTGGAGAACTAGTTACCAATGTTGTAATCCCAGCTGCTGTTAATTATCAAACTGTTTTGGTAACTAACGTTAAAGGATTAAAAGACATAGGTATGGGAGAAGATGCTTATCCAGCTCAAATGTTGTTAATTAAACAAATTTCAGAGCATATTACATTTATAAAAGAGAATGTGCATGCAATGGTAGAGGAAAGAAAACTTGCAAACGCTATAGAAGATTCAAGAGATAAAGCCATTGCTTATGACGAAAAGGTAAAATCTTATTTCGAGCCAATCCGTTATCATGTAGATAAATTAGAATTAATGGTTGATGATAATATCTGGCCATTGCCTAAGTTTAGAGAATTGTTATTCATTAAATAATAAATTGGTTGTGATAAAAAAAGTCCTTCAGATATAATCTGAAGGACTTTTTTTATGATATTCTATTAACTAACATGAATAAGTTTTTCTCCTTTTTTGTTGGATAAATAACCAAACGAGCGGCAAAATTCTGGTTCGATACCATTGCTTTTTAAAAAGTTTCCAAAATCATCAGAATTTTCTGGTAAAACGGCTATCAATAATCCTCCACTAGTTTGAGGGTCCGCTAAAATATGCTTTTGCCTTTCGGTAATTTCACCAATTTTATGCCCGTAACTTGCCCAATTTCTATTTGTACCTCCTGGAACAGAATTTTGCTCTAAATACTCATCTATAACTCCTAATTTAGGAACTTTATCAAAATCGATTTCCGCTTGTAAATTACTCCCTTCGCACATTTCTGAAAGGTGTCCTAGCAATCCAAAACCTGTAACATCGGTCATTGCTTTTACATAATCTAATTTTCCTACCAACTCTCCAATTCTATTTAATTTCGACATAGAATTTGGAGCTATATCAGCATGCTCAGATTTTAATATTCCTTTTTTTTGAGCGGTAGTTAAAATGCCTACTCCTAAAGCTTTGGTTAAATACAATTTACATCCCGCCACAGCGGTAGAATTTTGTTTTAAGTTTTTAATATCAACAATTCCATTTACCGCCAGTCCAAAAACTGGTTCAGGGCAGTCAATACTGTGCCCACCTGCTAAAGTAATTCCGGCTTCTGCACAAATAGACCTTGCACCTTCTAAAACTTTTTGTGCAACTTCTGGAGCTAGCTTATCTATTGGCCAACCCAAAATTGCAATTGCTAAAACGGGCTTTCCACCCATTGCGTAAACATCCGAAATTGCATTCGCAGACGCGATTCTTCCAAAATCAAAGGCATCATCCACTATTGGCATAAAAAAATCTGTAGTAGAAACTAAAGCGGTTCCATTTCCTAAATCATAAGCCGCTGCATCGTCCCTTGTATCGTTACCAACCAATAAATTTTTATCCGCTTCATACTTTATTCCACTATGTAAAATTTTGTCTAAAACTGATGGTGCTATTTTACATCCACAGCCTGCCCCATGAGAGTATTGGGTAAGTTTAATATTATCCATTTATTTTATTTGTAAATGATATGATTGATTTGGCATTTTCTTTAGGTTCAATTCTTTTAAATTCTAATGTTTTTATTAATTCTTGATTTCTATTGCTCAATCCTTTAATATATGTTTTATCATAATAAACTAAAACTTGATTAATAAAATCCTTCATCCTATTTTCATCTATTGCTTGAAGCGTTAATTTTGTTTCTAGCGGACCCAATCTTTTTGCAATTCCTAAAACTGCATCTTTCAAAAATTCTTTATCTAGGCTCCCATAGTTTTTATTTAAAAAGTCAACCCTTTCTTCTTTAGAAATTTCGATTTTAATGACATCAGAATTTCGCATTTGATCCCAAATAGATTTGGGAATTACTCTCTTACCAATAGTAACACTTTCATCTTCTAACCAAATTCTTTTAGAAACATCCATTTTTTGAAGTTCCATCCCAAATAAATTTTCAAATTGTTCTTGAGATGGCTGTGTCATTCTCCCCATTGAACCAAAAGAAGAACCTTGATGTTGAGCTAAACTTTCTAAATCAATTACTTGCTCACCCATTGTTTTCATCTCATTCAAAATTTCTGTTTTTGCACTTCCTGTAAAACCACTTAAAATTTTAAACTGATAACTATCAGAAAACGATTCAATATTCGCTTTTCTAAATGCTTTATAACCTCCTTTAAGAGTTGAAACTTCAAATCCATATAAGCCAAAAGCCCAGGCCATTGCACCACTCCTCATTCCTCCTCGCCAGCAATGCACTAAAATTTTTTTATTATCTGCTAATTTTTCAACTTCTCTAATAAAATCAGACCATTTATTACCTGTTAGTTCAAAACCTAAAAGAATTGCGGGTTGCTTACCTTTTTGTTTATAGGTTGTGCCGACTAAAACTCTTTCTTCATTTGTAAAAATTGGAATATTTATAGCATCAGGAATATGCCCTTGCACAAATTCTAATGGCGTACGTACATCAATTACTAATGCATCGTTAGCCTTTTCTAAAAAATCTGAAAGGGGAATTTGATTAGACATTTATTTTAATTGATATAGATAGCGCTGTATAGTATTCTCTAATCCTAAATATAAGGCATCTACAATTAATGCATGACCTATGCTAACCTCTAATAATCCTGGTATATTTTGAGCAAAATAATGAAGGTTATGTAAATCTAAATCATGACCCGCATTAATTCCAATTCCCAATTCATTGGCTTTATGCGCAGCAGCAATATATGGTAAAATCGCTTTTTCTCTATTATTTTCAAACTGCTTGGCATAAGCTTCAGTATATAACTCAATCCTATCTGTACCTGTAGTTTTAGCAGCTTCAATCATCTCCACATTTGCATCAACAAAAATAGAAACCCTTATATTTTGTTCTCTAAATTTAGCAATGATATCTTGAAGGTAATTTTGATGTTTGATTGTATCCCAACCATGATTAGAAGTAATTTGACCCAAAACATCTGGTACCAAAGTAACTTGTGCAGGTTTATTTTTTAAAACTAACTCTACAAATTTTTCTTCTTCACAGTTTCCTTCGATGTTAAATTCTGTTTGGATTTTGTCTTTTAAATCAAAAACATCCTGATATCTAATATGACGCTCATCAGGTCGAGGATGAACTGTAATTCCTTGTGCTCCAAACCGCTCGCAATCTAATGCAGTTTTCACTAAATTAGGATTATTACCACCACGCGAATTACGTAAAGTGGCAATTTTATTTATGTTGACGGATAATTTTGCTTGTGACATATACAAATATATTAAAGCAAAATATCTTCCTATTGTTTGCCTTAAATAAATGAGCTTCAGCTGGCATTATTTATGGTTTAAATAATTAAATATTGTAACATGGATTTAGGAATTAAAAATAAGATAGCATTAATCACAGGTGCAGATTCTGGAATAGGATTAGAAACCGCAAAAATATTAGCATCTGAAGGTGTAATAATTATTTTGTCTGATATTAAGGAAAAGGATTTAGAAAATGCTAAAAAAGAATTATTAAAGTCCGTTTCTGATGCGAAAGTCTATTTATTACCATTAGATCTAAGTGATCCTGTAAAAGTAGACGAAGCTTCAGAAAAAGTTAAAAAGGATTGGGGAGGTATTGATATTTTAGTGAATTGTGCTGGTGCAAGAGGTGCTGCAGGAGATTTCATGACACTTTCTGATGCTGATTGGATGAAAACTATAGATATTGATTTAATGGGGGCAGTAAGATTATGTCGAGCATTTCTACCTCAATTATTAGATAAAAAATGGGGTCGTGTGGTAACTATTGCTTCTGAAAATGCTTTTCAACCTTATATTGAAGAAAGCCCGTATAATGCTTGTAAAGCTGCAATTATTAATCTAACGAAATGTTTATCTAGGGCTTACTCTAAAGATAATTTGCTGTTTAATTGCGTTTCTCCGGCTTTTATAGAAACACCAATGACGGATGCAATGATGGAAGAATTAGCAGAGAAAAGAAACTCGACAATAAAAGAGGCCGTTGATTATTTCCTAAAAAACGATAGGCCACATATTGCAGTAAAAAGAAGAGGAAGGCCAGAAGAAGTAGCATCGGTGATTGCTTTCTTATGTTCTGATAAAGCAAGTTACGTTAATGGAAGTAATTACCGCGTTGATGGCGGAGCAGTTGAATCTGCTTTTGGATAAAAAAAAGGGATAATCAAAATTTGATTATCCCTTTTTTGTAGTTTATTAAGTGAACTAAGCGGTTGTAGCAACTAACCTACTTGTACTTCTATAAACATAAGAAGTGAAAATATGCCTTCTCGCAAATCTTCCTCTTGAATCTGCGTTTACTAATTTTACATATACAGCTCTTGGTACATCAAAATATTCATAAGTGTTACCGTCTAAAAACTCAACAGTTAAAACTTGAGATTTAAAATCAAAATCTTGAATATTAGAATTTGTAGTGGTTTCTGTGTAAGCTGCTAAATTTTGATCACGAGTTTCTGGAGCTATACTTACTAGAAAATGATAAGCCTCAATCATATTTTTGCTAGTATGTTCCGCTTCAGTACGTTCTTCGCCTTCAGGAAATTTATCTGGATGATAAGTTTTCATTAAACTTCTATATACTGACTTCAACTCTGCTAAAGTAGCTTTTTCAGTCACTTCCAATAATTTTCTATAATCAACAATTTTCTTCATAATATTATAAATTACTGTTGACTAGCCACTTATTTGAATTAGTCAAAATAATTTGGCGCAAAGGTAGGGTTTTTAATCTTTGATAAAAAACGATTTTAATTATAGATTTTAAAAAGGCAACATTATCATTAAGAATATTTAAAATGTAACTATGCTTAATTCCTCTTATTTGATCATATTTATATTAAGATTAGCATAGCCTAAATACTGAATTTCAATTATATCTTTTATAAGGTGAGTTTTGCCGTTAGCCAAAACATAAATATCATCACTAATATTTAATACATGTTGATACATGTGATCTGTTATCAAAAAACCTTTGTTTGTTTTTTCTTCAAGAATAAATTGTTTCACTTCTTCTATTTGAATTGGGCTTAAATGCGAGAAAGGTTCATCTAGGATAACAAATTGCGTTTTAGATTTAGATATGATATAAATCTCTACGATTCTTCGTTGTCCGCCTGATAAACTTTGAAAAGACGATTTATATTTAGACTTATAAAATGGAAACCGATTTTCAAAATCTTTAAAATCCAATTCATAATCTTTAAATATTCTTTTTAAGCTAAGGCTTCCTGGAATAAAATTAAACTGAGGTAAATACATTAGCAACTCAGGCTTTTTATAAGCCTTAAAGTTTGTTTCACCATTAAATCGGACAGATTTAGAATTACAATTAAGATTGCCGTAAATGATATTCATTAAGCTAGTTTTGCCATTTCCATTTCGCCCTAATAACCCGATTATTTTATCAGTTTCACATTTTAAATAAACATCTGATAATATTCTACGATTACCGAATTCTAGAAAAACACTGTCAACTTCCAGTTTATTTTTCACATGCGATATTTTAGGAGAAAACTAAAAAAGCTGAATTTTTGAGATTGGCTTATCAGAATTACAAAAAAGAAAAAATCTAAGCTGTATGCAAAAAACCATAGTTTTAGTTTTCCTATTCCTAAATTTTGATAGTAAAATAATTCTTTCCTTTTATAACTGTTTATAAATGAGTAGATGATTAACATAGTGGCAATTTTATACCAAAAAATCATGGTGAAGGCTTCCATTCCCCAAACAAATAATAAGGCTGAGCTTGCTATGGATATTAATAATGGTGCTAAGAAAAAGCCTTTATAAAAATTAAATAGCAAGCGTATTTTTTTCATTTCTTACATTCACGATATGAATATCAAGATAAATATAAAATAATATTAATAACGTTAAAGGATGTTAAATAAACCGGATGGAAGCATTTGTTAGAGCTCTTTTTAAAGCTTTTGAAAAAAGTTTTAAAAAAGCGAGTGTGGACAGCCGGACTATCGGAAATAATTGACCACAAGCCTTGCTTTTCTAAAACAAAAAAACCGCTCTGAAATAAATCAGAACGGTCTTGAATCTTAATTCTAGCTTCTTATTTCTAAAAATTAGTAACGGTAAGAATCAGATTTAAAAGGACCTTCTACAGTTACACCAATGTATTCTGCTTGATCGTTTCTTAATTCTTCTAATTCTACACCAATTTTAGCTAAATGTAAACGGGCAACTTTCTCATCTAAAGTTTTTGGCAATACGTAAACTTGGTTTTCGTAAGCGCCAGAATTAGACCAAAGCTCCATTTGTGCTAAAGTTTGGTTTGTGAAAGAGTTAGACATTACAAAAGATGGGTGACCGGTTGCACAACCTAAGTTTACTAATCTACCTTCTGCTAAAACGATTACATCGCTTCCGTTGATTGTATATTTATCAACCTGAGGTTTAATTTCTATTTTAGACGCACCGTGAGTTTTGTTTAACCACGCCATATCAATCTCGTTATCAAAGTGACCAATGTTACAAACGATAGCTTTGTCTTTTAAAGCCTCAAAATGCTCGCCTCTAACAATGTCTTTATTACCAGTTGCCGTAACTACAATGTCAGCTTCTTTAATAGCAGTATTTAATTTCTTTACTTCATAACCTTCCATAGCAGCTTGTAAAGCACAAATTGGATCAATTTCAGTAACAATAACCCTAACTCCTGCTCTAGCTAAAGATTCTGCAGAACCTTTACCAACATCGCCGTAACCACAAACAACAGCTACTTTTCCAGCCATCATTACGTCAGTTGCTCTACGAATTGCATCAACTAAAGACTCACGACATCCGTATTTGTTATCAAATTTAGATTTAGTAACCGAATCATTAATGTTGATTGCAGGCATTGGTAAAGTTCCTTTTTTAACACGATCGTGTAAGCGAAGAACGCCAGTTGTAGTTTCTTCAGAGATTCCTTTAATACCAGCAGCTAACTCTGGGTATCTGTCTAAAACCATGTTGGTTAAATCGCCACCATCATCTAAAATCATGTTTAATGGCTCACGGTTTTCACCGAAGAATAAAGTTTGCTCAATACACCAATCAAATTCCTCTTCGTTTAAGCCTTTCCAAGCATAAACAGGAACTCCAGCAGCAGCAATTGCAGCAGCAGCATGATCTTGTGTTGAAAAAATATTACATGATGACCAAGTAACATCAGCTCCTAATGCAGTTAACGTTTCAATTAAAACCGCGGTTTGAATAGTCATGTGTAAACATCCTGCAATTCTAGCTCCTTTAAGCGGTTGACTTTCGCCAAACTCTGCTCTAAGTGCCATTAAACCTGGCATTTCTGCTTCGGCTAATTCAATTTCTTTTCTTCCCCATTCTGCAAGGGAAATGTCCTTCACTTTGTAAGGTACGTAAGTTGTCTCTACTGATGACATAGTTTTTGTTTTTATTTATTTGTAAATCAATTAGTTATGAGTAGTTTTTAGAGGTATGCGCACATAAATGTGCAAACACTTTGCCCCCTCTCTAATCATTTATAGATACAAAAGTAATTAAATTAAAATTGTTTTCTTTTTTATTGATTATTAATATAAATTGAACTTTATAACTCTAAATCACAAATAATCATGAAGAAAATTTTATCCATTACATTATTAGCTTGTTTGGTTTTAACCTTATTTAGCTGTTCAAAGAAAGATGACACCACCAGCACATCTGTTTATCAGGGAAATTGGATCGGTACTTATTCAGGTAACAATGATAGGGGCGTATTTTCAATAGTTGTAAGTTCAACTGGTTCTATTTCGGGAAATACCACCTCTACTCCTTACAGTCAAAGTTTTGATGTTAAGGGTTCAGTTTCCAATAGTGGACAGTTTACCGCAACCGCTGGCAGTTCTAGTTCAGGATCAACATTTACAGGGCAAATGTCATCAACAACCGCAACTGGAACGTGGTCTAACACATCTCTAGGTTTTAGCGGTACTTGGACTGGTAGTAAAAAATAGATTTAATAGCCTTAGCATTTGTTAAGGCTATTTTTTTTTTAAAAATCCTATCCCTTTTTATAGGGTTCGGTTATTTCGGATATTTCTTATCATTTCTAGGGTTCGATTTGAATGTCGAGCTGTTGTAGTTTTTCTGATATTTCGGATAAAGTCTTTTAAACCATGTATGTGATTTTCTCACACATGGTTTTTATCATAACGGAATTCCGATATACATGTCAAAGTGTGATTTCTCACTTTGGATAATTTCCTAATAGGCTAATATGCTTATCACTAATTTAAGCAGTAGGCTAATATGCCTACTGACTGATTTAGTGGAAGTTAAGAATGGCGGTGATAATCGTGGAACATGGTTTTCAAGAACATCAAGACTTTGTTTTGATATTTAAAACTTTGATAGTTTATATTTTTATACGGTTACTGTATAATTTTATTCAATTACCGTATATTTTAAATGGGCTGTTTTTTGCCTATTTAAATCATTGAGGGTTTTAAATACACCAATTTTGGGGTGTTTAAATTGTCATTTGATGAAGTTATCAAACCCCCGTTTCATATTGTAAATATTGCATTAAGCTTAAGCCGTTACAGAAATATACGCCCTAAATTTGAGGAGAATAAAAAAAGGTTGCGCCCGATTTGTAAGCTTTGCGCCCAGCTTTTAATTATTTATCCTAATAAGTCTAAAAGAATACTAGTTTTAGGTACATTATAAAATTTATTGTAATTACCGTTACGTTCTAAAAGCAACCTTTCGCCAGTTTCGGTGTTCAATATTATACAATATCTAAGACCTGTTAATGTTTGAACTACCTTTGAATGTTTGAAAGTCCTAACAATACCTTGTTCTTTTATAGTTTTAGCACCTCTATCAATAAACCCGTTTAATAATGCTTTCTCTTTTTTTATAAGTCTCATAATGCTGTTTTTAGTTGTTTGTTGAACAAATATAAAACATAACATATTGATAAACAAATAGTTAATATACTGTTACCGTATAATTTGGATTTTTCGGGGCTTAACTTTTTGATAACTAGCACTTAACTTTTTTAAATTATTTTAAATTATTTTTTGACTATTTCTTTGCATTACATCTAATTGCCATCTTAACATATTATTATCTACTTCAAACCCGTTTTCTGTTTGCTTTATAAGATGATTAACGTAGTTAATTTTAACATCCTTCCATCCGCTGCGATCTATAAAACCTATCTCCCTTGCAAGCTCATAGGTATCTGTCATGGCTTTTGCAGTCTTAATTAAACGCTCATAGATTAACCTTTCTGTAGGGCTGTTTAATGATACCGTTAAGCCTAACAATATTTCGGTTTTAGTTTCTTCACTTATCTCAAATTTACCATCTATAAAACTGATTTGCGTTAAGTCTAAACGCAACCTATTGATATTTAATTTGTCAACATAAACACGATGTAATTGATCTATTAAATTTCCTAATTCAATTAATGGTAGCTGCCAATCTTTTAAATTGATTTTTCGCATACTGTCAGACCTTATGCCAGCACTATCCAGCTGATCGTTCAAGGTCTTCAAATACTCTCTTTCTAAGCAATCGGTGTTTGAATACTTAATCTTATCCCATACTTGAGCATTTAAAGCCCCTAGACCTAATTTCTCATAGTCCTCTACTACTTTGTCAAGTATTGGACTAAATAGGCTGTAATCGCTTAGTATTGCGTTATAAGTTATTAAGTCCTGTGATAATGTTTTAGGCTCGTTCATTTTTACTACTGATTTTCTCATTTTAAAATTTTCTTTTGATGTTACATTTATTACCTAATGGCATATTTCATTTATTAATTAATGGTTGCTTTATAGGTTGTCAAAAACAGCTTCTACCTCTTCATCTGTTGCCGGCTTTTGGCTTTCCAATCTCTCCTGGTCTTGAAGCTCGGTTAAATTTTCTTTCATTGCTTCGATTTCTTCATTCAATTTTTTGATTCTTTCTTTTGTTGTCATGATCTGCTTTTTTAAGTGTTAATAATTAATTTTCTTTTTCTTTTTTTCGGCGGGCTTTTTTTCTTTTCTTTTTAAGGTTTGTATCTACTGTCTCAATTCTTTGAAAAAAAAATAAACACTCCCCTAAAAGATATTTCTAATAGATATTACTAAAAGATATTACTAAAAGATATTTCTATAGCTGCTTACTTTGTGTTGATGTCATTGCTGTTAAGTTGTTGTGCTGTTTTAAATTTCCTTACTATAGCTGTCTATTTTTGATGTCTTACTATAGGTGCTTAAAAATCCCTTACTATAGGTGCTTATTTTAAATTTTGCTTTACACTTTTAATAATTTGCATCCTTTCTTCATTAGCTTTTTTGTCTAAATATTTTTTTCGTTTTAATTCAGCTTGCATTACTAATGATTCAAATGATATATCAAATGAGAAATAAAAACCTCTAGTTTGTTGACTGTAATATTTAAGCCCCCAGCTTCTTTCTAATTCTTTTTTGATCTTGTCTAATTGATACCGATTTGAATATTTTTTGATTCTATCCGGTATACCTTCATCTAATTCATCAACCTTGGCAAATCCTGCCATTCTAGCTAATAGAAAATCATTCCCACACTTATGATAGGGTTTACTACCAAGTATGCTTCTAAGGGCGCAATAAGCAACAAAAAGGGCTATATCAAAATCACTTTTAAATTGATCCCTAAACTCAAATGCTAAATCTCTTTTGATGCCAGTTTTTACCCTGTGGTTATTGATTTCAGAAAACAGTTCTTTAGCTCTTTCAAGTGATGATTTCCAGTTTGGATTATTAATACCCAAATAATCAAAAACATGTTTAATCTTGACTTCATCATCCCCAAACTCTAACTTTAAAAAGAGATTATAAATAGAATATGAAATAATATTATCGCAGGTTTTATGAATATCATCAATTGCATCTTTGATTATTTCTATAGGGAAATTAAAATAACTAATGTTTTTATCATTTGCCATTGTTAGCCCCTTTCTTTAAAACCTGTATCCACTCATAAAAGCCCTGAAAGTCCTTTGCTATAAAATACCGCCCTTTGGCTTGTTCAATCTCGATACAAATCTCATATTGTGCCTGTCTCATTGTATCCTTCCCACTCTTGACCTCAATTCCAATAAAGCGTCCGCTTAAACAGGCTACCACATCTGGAAACCCATTTTTAATTTTGGACGGCACAAACCTGTTAAGCTCTTTATTAAAAAAACCCCTGTTATCAATTTCAGAACAGAAACCGCCTATGTGGTTAACATAAAGCATTACACACTTAGTAATCCCCTGTGAGGTTCTATCTTCTAAAGTCTTTTGATTGGTAATATTTCTAAGCCAAACAACTGCAGGTGGTGCGCTGTATCTCTTAGTCATTCCGTTTTAGTTTTAGGCTATCAGAGAAATAGAAATGCTGTACAGTTTTGCCAGTTGTGCCACATGGTGCATATTTTGCTATCTGTAGCGTTTTAGACTTGTAAACTAAGTCATGCAAGCAACGGCACAAATTTCCAATTTCTAAGCCTGAAAGCTCATTAAATTGTCGCCTTGTTAGCGGCTTCTTTGAGATTAGCAAAGCTTTGTAAACGGCTTTGTTTTCGCTACCTTTGGGATTGTTGATTTTTTGGTTTGGATTGTTTGGAGTAATCATGGTTTGGTTACTCCCTTCTTTTTATCAAAAAACTTATCATTATCTAGTTTCCCAGAAATCCAGTTTTCTAAATACTCTCTCTCGAAATAATGTCTACTTCCTTTTTTAATTGATTTTAGATTGCCTAGTGAGATTTGAACCCTTAAAGCGTTCGGGCTTTTACTGACAATCTTTGCACCCTCGTTGATGTTAACGTACTTTGGGAGTGATGCGGTTTTTACGGCTGGTATCTGTGCAATCTCGTTTCTTAGTTCCCTAATTTCATCAAGAATTTTGCCCAAGTAAAGCGGTGCATTTGAATGATTTACTATAGTTTCCATTGTGTTATTATTTGATTAACACAATGGTAAAAATGGCATTTAATGGCAAAAACTTATTTAGCCATCAATTATATGATTATCTATTTTCATTAAATATTCTCTCGATTTATATCTAGTTCTTTCTACTTTAGAGCCAGAATTTAAGGCATTAATGTTATTTAAAACATCTGTTTTTTCTAGTTTCATAATTTCACTAATGATATTAGCTAGTTCTTTTGATACACCTTTTGCAAATTTTAAATTTACATGCTGAATAAAATCAAAATATTGAAGTGTTGCAATCTGTAATGAGCAATTTCTAATAGCTAAAAGTTCAAATATTTTATTTTTGTTTTTAAAATTATTGACTTTATCTAGCTCCATAAATCCGTATTTACTTAGCTCAATTCTTAATCTTTGGGGTTCGGTTATTAATGGAACACTATCAAAAAAATGATTTAATTCATTGAGTAATCTATTTAAATTGATTTTCACTTTGTTTATAAATCCATCAACTTGTAAGAAAACCAAACTTAAATCACTATCGAGATCAATTTCGGTTTCATTCGATTCTATCCCATTAAGTTGATTAAATGTTTTATGCGAAAATATAAAACGAAATTTACCGGCTATTCGCTTTCTTAATTCTTGATTATTTACATCAATATTTTCAATCTCGTTAATTACATCTCTCAATAAACTATCTAATTTATCTATGGAATGTGTTTTTAACAAGCTTTTATAAGATTTTAATCTAAAATCAAGTTCAGTATTAAGATCACATGCAAGGTTTGGATTATACTCTTTAAATGAGATTAATCCATCTTGGTAACCAAAAATAAAATGTTTTAGTATAAATATTAATTCATTAGTCTTTTGCATGGCTTAAGCTTTCTTTAAAAGTTTAGCTGTGTAACGTTCTTCACTGTCTTTAGTGAATTGACTAAGATAAATTTGAGTAGTGCCTAAATCCGAATGTCCTAACTTTGACTTATAAATGCCAAAGGTGCTTCACTTTGCATTAAGATATTTGAGAATGAATGTCTTGCGTAATAAGTAGAAATAGTTTGAGGTATATCTAATTTCTTAGCGATAATCTTTAAAGCTTGGTTAATACTCGTAACTGCACATCTTAAAGCCTTGTTAGCTTCTATTTTATTCATGCCGGGATTAAGCACATTAAAAACATAATCGTTACCTATTACCCTTTGCGAGTGCCTATCAATGATCGCTTTTAAATCTTCATTAAGCAATACAGTTATTAAGTCGCTTTTTTTGTGGGCTGTTTTTTGCCTAATGAAAGTAAATCTATCTTTATCAAAGTTTGAAAATTTAAGCTTGAAAATATCCGCTAGGTTCATGCCGCTTGCCAAATAAGAAAACAGAAATATATCTTTTGCAAACTTTTGAGTTTCTGATGTTGCATCAAAATTATAAACCTGCATTATCTCTTCGATAGTTAACGGTCTTTTTGAGTTTTTTGATTTTGGTATAGAGTACAGACCATCATCTTTTTTGCCAAATGGATATTTCGCTTTGCTAAATTCTGATGTTTTAATTATTTCGTTGATAACTGCCTTAGTTCGCACCATGTACATGCCTATGGTTGTTAGGCTTAATTTTTTGTATTCTTTATTATTTGCCCACGTCTCAACATCTTTTAAAAGCTTTGAGTTTACATTCTTTGTAAGAATTTCATTTGTATTTAGAACAGATTGAGCATAATCTAAAAACATTTGCGAAGCTTGTTTATAAAGATTTGAACTAGATATTTGATTTTTTGCCAGTAACTCAACTGATTTACATTTTAACAGATCAATAATATCATTTCTATTGCCCTTTGCGCTAAACCTTGTTTTAAATGCCTTAAAACTGAACGGCTCTAATTCTTTTATGATTTCGTAGGCTCTGCTCAATTCTAGTTTTAAATCTTTACTTGCTGCTTTAAATTCAGATGTTAAATTCTTGCCACTTTGTATAGCTTCAAAGGTTTCATCAACCTTGCCTTTTTTAGTGTAATTAGGAACAGAATAATTTGTGGTGAAATAAATTGATTTTCTGTTTTCGGTAACCCTTAACCTGATTTTAAAATTGCCGTTCGCTAAAACCCTACGCTTATCTAAAAATAAATATACACTTGCCATACCCAAATATAAGCATGTGCACACACATGTGCAAACATTTTTTAAATAATAGCAAATATTTATAAATGTGTAATCTTTTAATGAAGGCTTTAAAGAGGTTTTTTAATGGTTGTGAATAGGTTTTTGGTAGTATTTAATAGTTAACTATATCACTACTGATGACATAGTTATTTATTTTAGTGAGCTGCAAAGGTAAGGAATAGGTGTATGAATTTCAAACGGTTATGGTAAAGTAAATGTTAAGAATTGAAGATATTAGTAGAAATATTAATGTTTATGTTTATAAGATTTGAAGTTTTATAAACTTAAATTAAAAATTACACTAAACTATTGAATAATGAAGGGTAAGTACACACTTTTGAATAATGGATCAGTTATAAAAATTCTAAATCCAGAGAGACGTCATGTAATTTTGGATTTAGAATTTACAAATTTTGACTTAGAAACTGATAAGTCACTCTTTAATCATGAGATTGCAAAACAACACTTAGGATATCTTTTAATTAGAGAGGATATGAAAGTCGTTTTGTCATCAGCTAAAGAATTAAAAACTAATAACCTATTATCTGATTTACTTAAGGAAGCATTATCAAGCCATATTTCAATTTTGTATGGAAAATGTTTCTCAGAAGCGAAAAAGAGACGTGTGGTTTTAGAACATGATATTGTTAATAAATTTGACAATGAACTTAAAACGCTTCACAATAAATTAATTGAAATTAGGAATACTCAAATTGCGCATGCTGGATCAGAGATTTATTCAAAATCTCATTTGATGTTTAGTTTTGACGAATCAAGCAAAAGTAGTTTATATTTATCTTCTTTAGAATTTCAAAGTTTCAATTACAACCTTGAATTACTTGAAAAGCTTGTAATAAAATTAATAGAAACAATAGAATTAAAAATTGAAGAAAGCTTTAAAGCGTTAAAAAGGGAGATGTCAAAAGACAATATCAAAAATGAAATTTTTAATAATTCATTTTATATTGATAAGAAATTTTTAAAAGACTTTGATCAAATAAAGAATTCAAGAATCATTTTAAATCGAAATAATAAGATTTAGCCAAAAACCCGATTAATTTAGAATATCCTTTTAAATAATATCCAAATAAAAATATTAATATTTATCTGAACCCATAACAAAGAATTCTGTCCAATAAAATTTTTAATCAACAACTGCATTTATCTAGCTTATGTTGCAGGATGTCCCCCGTTACCCAAATTTTGTTAATTTTGCACCCTCAAAGAATTTTTATTTTAAATGGAGTTTAAGTTAGCAAAAAAAGACCCTCATTCTAAAGCGAGGGCGGGCGAAATCACAACGGATCACGGGAAAATACAAACTCCAATTTTTATGCCCGTAGGTACTGCAGCAACTGTTAAAGCGGTGCATCAGCGTGAATTGGCTGAGGATATCAAAGCTCAAATTATATTAGGAAATACTTATCATTTATATTTACGCCCGGGTTTAGAAACTATAAAACTAGCAGGTGGATTACATAAATTTAATGGCTGGGATAAACCAATTTTAACAGATAGTGGCGGTTATCAAGTCTATTCTTTAACCGAAGTAAGAAAAATTAAGGAAGAAGGAGTAACATTTAAATCCCATATTGATGGTTCTAAACATTTGTTTACTCCTGAAAATGTGATGGATATTCAAAGGGTTATTGGTGCAGATATCATTATGGCTTTTGATGAATGTACGCCTTATCCATGCGATTATCATTACGCAAGACGCTCCATTGATATGACGCACAGGTGGTTAAAACGTTGTATCAAACGTTTTGATGAAACCGTACCTCACTATGGATATTCGCAAACTTTATTTCCAATTGTACAAGGTTCTGTTTATAAAGATTTAAGAATTAAATCTGCCGAATTTATTGCAGCACAAAATCAACAAGGAAATGCCATTGGCGGACTTTCCGTAGGCGAACCAGCAGAAGAAATGTATGCCATGACGGAAGTGGTTTGTAATATTTTACCAGAAGAAAAACCAAGATATTTAATGGGCGTTGGTACGCCAATTAATTTATTAGAAAACATTGCTTTGGGAATTGATATGTTTGATTGTGTAATGCCTACAAGAAATGGTAGAAACGGAATGCTTTTTACAAGAAATGGCATCATTAACATCAAAAATGAAAAATGGAAAAATGATTTTTCTCCAATAGATGCAGAAAGTGATCTTTTCTCTGATTTGAATTATTCTAAGGCGTATTTAAGGCATTTAATACATTCTAAAGAGATATTAGGAGCTCAAATTGCCTCTTTACATAATTTACACTTTTACGTTTGGTTAGTAGGCCAAGCCAGAGAGAAAATAATAAATGGTGATTTTTACGACTGGAAAAATAAAATGGTACAGGTTTTAGGTGTTAAATTGTAATTTGGTTTTTTCTGAATAAATGAAATTTTTAGACCGATATATTAAAATAATTGATTGGTATATAATCAAGAAATACTTAGGTACTTATATTTTTACCTTGGCTATTTTTACGGTAATTTCTGTTGTTTTTGATATATCAGAAAAGTTAGATGATTTTTTAAAAGGCAGTGCCACTCAAAGTCAAATCATTTTTCAATATTACGGTGGTTTTATTCCATTTTATTTAAACTTTTTATCTCCCTTAATCAACTTTATAGCTGTTATTTTTTTTACAGCAAAAATGGCAGATCAAACTGAGATTGTGCCTATTTTATGTGGAAAAGCCAGCTTCAATCGGTTTTTAAGACCTTATTTTATTGCTTCTACCTTAATATTTATTACCAGCATGATTTTTAATCAATTGGTTATTCCAGAGACTAATCGGTTGATGACAAATTTTACCAATACCTATTTAAAAGATAGCAATACCTCCAGAACTAATGTCCATATAAAATTAGATAACTCTACCTATGTTTACATGGAATCCTTTGAAAATAGGTCTAATACAGGTTATAGGTTCTCTTTAGAAAGTTTTGAGAAGGATGAATTAAAGTCGAAATTAATGGCTGACAGGATTTCATGGGATTCTGTAGGTAAAAAATGGAAAATTTATAATTATACCATTAGATATGTAAATGGATTAAAGGAAAATATGGTTAGTGGAACTGAAAAAGATACTACTTTAGATATGCGTCCCATTGATTTCGACCTTAGAGATAATATTTACTCGGCAATGAATTACAGGGAGTTGAACGAGAAAATTGAAAAAGAGAAGATAAGAGGTTCTGGCATTATGGTAAATTTAGAGTTAGAGAAATATAAGCGTTGGACTTACCCATTCTCCACTTATGTTCTAACACTTATAGGTGTTGCTTTATCCTCTAGAAAAGTGCGTGGTGGTGTTGGTTTACCTTTAGGAATTGGAATTGGTTTAAGCTTCTTATACATCCTCTTGATACAATTTTCTAATGTATTTGCCTTAAAGGGCGGTTTACCACCAATCATTGCTGTTATTATTCCCAACCTTATCTTTGGTACCATTGGAGTTATTTTAGCGATTAAAGCCCCTAAATAAATGAAATTAAATCTTAAGAGCAACTTGCTCATTCTGCACCTAACAGTTATTGTATGGGGATTTACTGGTATTCTTGGCGCTCTAATCACCATCAACGAAACTCACCTGGTTTGGTACCGAGTTTTGATCGCTTTTGTCTCTCTATTCATTTATTTTAAATGGACAAAAAAGGATATTAAGATCAGTAGAAATGTGTTTTTAAAACTGTTTTTTACTGGTGCAATTGTAGGTTTGCACTGGATACTATTCTTTGGAGCAATTAAGAATTCTACGGTTTCCGTAGCGATGGTTTGTCTCTCATCATTAACCCTATTTACTGCCATATTAGAACCTATCTTAAACAAGACAAAAATCTCCAAACTGGAGGTAATTGTGGGGGTATTAATCATCTTCGGGATTTACCTTATTTTTAAATTTGAGACCCAATATAAAGTAGGTATTATTATGGGTTTATCAAGTGCTTTGTGTGCCAGTTTATTCTCTATTATTAATGCTAAACAAGCTAAAAACAGACCGGCTACCATCATCAGTTTTTACGAATTATTGGGTGCTTTTTTTTGGATAAGTATTTATCTTTTCATCATCGGAGGATTCAATTCTTCTATGAAATTGATTCCGTTAGATCTAATATATTTATTGATTTTAGGAACAATCTGCACATCGGTTGCTTATGTTGCAGGTGTATCTGTCATGAAAGAATTAAGTGCTTTTAGAGTTGCATTAATCACCAATTTAGAACCCGTTTATGCTATTGTTTTAGCCTTGATTATTTTCGGAAAAGTTGAGAAAATGACCAATGGATTTTATCTTGGAGCAGCCGTTATTTTAGGAGCAATCTTCTTATTTCCTGTTGTAAAGAAAAAGATTGAAAACAGGAAAATCACCAAAATAACTCCTTTGGTTTAATCAAAATCTTCCTCAAAATTACCTGATAGTCTTTAATTATGATGGCTAACTTTTTATAAAATTTAGCCAAATGGCATACAAAAATCCCTTTTTGTATTTACTAATTACTTAAAAATTTACGACATAAAATATAAAAACATATAGAAATTTCGAATTTTTTAGGCTCTAAGCATATATAGTATTTTAAAAAAAATACACTAAGCACTATTTTAATAATAGTTTTACAGTGCCTAATTATTAAATTAACTCTGCTTAATACCTAATATAATATCTTAAGAATTCTAATATATTAATAGAGAAATAACGCCTATTTTCTTAATAATTTAAATCCTGATAATGGTTATTTGTATACAAAATATCAAAATCTCTATTTTAAATTTATAAATTATCTACCTCTTTTTAGCTTGCTTAGTGTGATTTTAATTTGAAAATAATAATTATATTTAACACTGTTTAAATCTTATTGTAGATTGATATTATCAATGATTTAAGTGTGTAAAAACTCAAGATATCAAAGATCATCAACATCATTAAATTTTAATAATACAATTGAAAATCAGTTATTTATAAATTCTACTTAATTTAATAAATCAGTTAATTTGATTTTTAAATATTTAGATAAACTAAAATTTTTAGCAATGCTTTATGTGTAATATTAATATTTCGTTTAAAAAACTAATTTTCAGATACTTATGTATTATCATATCAATAACCACTTCACAATCCTGTTTTTCTCAAATTTTTGATGCTTCACAAAATCCACCTAGTGTAAAATTTAAGCAAATCAACACTCCTCAATTTCAAATCATCTACCCTACCCTATTTGAGAAGGAAGCGCAAAGAATGGCAAATGTATTAACTACTATTATACCTGATGTGGCTAAAAGTCTAGGTCATTTACCAAAGCCTATATCTGTCATTTTACAAACCCAGGGAGTGATATCAAATGCCTTTGTTCAGATGGCGCCAAGAAGAACAGAATTTTACACTATCCCTGGTCAGGAATTTGACGCACAAGATTGGCTGAACAGTTTAGCGGTCCATGAATTAAGACATGTTGTTCAGTTTGATAAGCTGGCTCCAAATTTAACTGCTCCACTTTTTGAAGAATTGAAATTAGCACTGTTTGGGATTAATTTACCGCCCTGGTATTTTGAAGGAGATGCTGTAGGAATTGAGACCGAACTTACCCACGCCGGCCGGGGAAGACAGCCAAATTTTGAACTTGTTTTAAGGGCTAACGAACTTTCAAAAAATCGCTTTAGCTACTCTAAAAATTATCTGGGTTCTTTTAAAGATTACACTCCTGGTTATTATCCTTTAGGTTATTTTATGACCACCAAAATAAGAAGAGATTATGGCCCTCAAATTTTAGATAAAATTTTAGAGCGTATTAAAAATTTTCCAATCCGCCCTTATAATTTTAGCTCCTCTTTAAAAAAGTTTGGAGGCATCGGAACTCATCAACTTTACTTCCAAACCATGACCGAAATGGATTCACTTTGGAAAGGTCAAATTCAAAAATTAGAGCCTGAAAATTACAGTTCGTTAAATAAAGAAATTGGTAAAATTCCGACCTCTTATCTACTTCCATTTTTAACTGAAAATGGTGAGGTTATTTGTATCAAAACATCAAAGGTTGAAGCCTCGAAAATCATCATCATTGATAAAGAAAAAAACGAAAAAAATATCATTAAAATAGGCTATCAAACAGAACCAAATTTGAACTATAAAAATGGTATAATCACTTGGGATGAGTATCGTTCTGACAGCAGATTTGGACAACGTTCTTTCAATGTAATTTGCACTTATAACCTCTCTACAAATACCTATAAACAGCTTACTCATAAAACCAGATTATTCTCTCCTTCATTATCGCCTGATGGCGAAAGAATTATTGCCGTTAATGTAACTGCAGAAAATATCTTTAATTTGATAGAGATAAGTACAGAAACAGGCGAGATTATAAAAACTTATCCAAACCCTCAAAACTTTACTTTACAAACTCCTGGTTTTGATAAAACAGGAGAAAAAATTATTGTTACTGCTGTTAATGAAGCTGGTAAAACTTTGATATTATATCAAAATTATAAACAAGAAGTTTTGCTTCCTCAAGTCACTCAAATCATTTCCAGACCTGTTTTTTATCAAAATAAAATAATTTACAAAGCACATTACAACGGGATTGATAATATTTACTCGCTCAATTTAGATGATAAAAAAATCAATCAAATTACAAATGCACAATTTGGAGCTTACAATCCTTCGGTAAATGAAGAATTGGAAATTTTGCTGTTTAATAATTATAAGTCAAAAGGCTATGATGCTAATTCAATTGATTTAAAAGCTTCTGATACATTTAAGCCTTTTACCCAAGCAAACACATTCGTTAATTATTTTGCCCCAGTTGTAGCTCAGGAAAATAAGCCAAATGTTTTCGATTCCATCCCTAATATTGAATATCCAAGCAAAAAATATAAAGAAGTTGATCATCTTTTTTACTTTCATAGTGCAAGAATTATAAATGAAGCTAATGACTTGACAGATAATAATAACTATGGTTTGGATTTAGTTTCTAATAATAAATTGAATACTGTTGCAAGTTCTTTTGGCTATCGTTACAACAATGCACTTGGCAAAAGTGAGTATAGGGCTTCAATCAGTTATCTAAAATATTATCCACAGATTTCTATTAATTATGAAAACAGAGCAAGATTAGCTTACGCTCAACAATTTGCCGGACCTCTTGTTCAGATAGTACCATTTAATTTTAGAGAGAATTATACTTCACTAAACATAAATTTACCTTTTGCCGCCAATTGGTTAAACAAAAATTTTTACTCGGCTTTTGCCATAGAAACTTATTATAGCGATAGATATGATCTCACCTACATACCCACAAACTTTATTAAAAGCATTAATTTTCCTTTAAAATACAATTTGTCTTTGGGTTTAAATACCAGAACTTCTGAAAGAGATTTAGCGCCTAGATGGGGACAAAATATTAATTTAGCTTATGAACATTTACCATTTGAAAGGGCTTTAAGAGGAAATAATTTAGTTTTTAAATCTTTGTTTTACTTTCCAGGATTTGCCAATAACCACAGTTTAAGTACAAGTTTCAATTGGCAAAAAAATTCTGGTGTTTATCAATTCACTATAGATTTACCCAGGGCGAGTGGTTATGCGAACTTAGCAGGAATTAGAGATTTATCGAATACTTTTTTAGTTGATTATCGTTTCCCAATTGCTTATCCTGATTGGGAAATTGGACCTTTAGCCTATGTGAAAAGAATCAAAGGCGGTTTTTTTGCTGATTTTGAAAACATCGGAAAAGGAAGCGGGTTAAGAACTTATGGAGCCGAGTTGAGAGCCGATATGAATCTACTAAGGTTTTATTTGCCTAATTTTGATTTAGGCGGTAAAATTGCTATACCAAATCATCAAAATACAAAAAGCCCAATATTTGAATTAATTTTAAATTTTAACCTTTAAATCATGAGTTTTAAAACCATTGTAATCATTGTTCTTGCGGTATTAATTACCGTAATATTTATGCAAAACACGGATCAGGTAATGTTTACACTACTTTGGAAAGAGATCTACGTTTCCAAGCTTATCATGATGTTAATTGTAACTGTTTTTGGGTTTATAATTGGTGTGATTGTAGCAAGACCTAAAAGAAAGAACAAAGAAGTTGTTTTAGAAACTAATACCTCGAATGGAAATATAAATTCTGCTGATGATGATTATGTTGACATGAAAAAGAAAAATGATTTGAGTGATGAGGATAGGGATTATATAAATTAGAATCTTTGTTTTTTTGCCACTAATGGCACTAATTAAAACTAATCTGAATGTTTTAAAAGAATTTCACTAATCTGAGTTTTTTGCCATTAATGGCACTAATTAAAACTAATCTGAATGTTTTAAAAGAATTTCATTAAGCTGAATTTTTTTTTGCCACGAATGGCACTAATTAAAACAAATCTGAATATGTTAAAAAATTTCACTAATCTGGGTTGATATTTTTTGTGACGAATTGAACTAAACCTTATGCGTTGGTTTAAAATTTCACTTTTAGGAGTTGATATTTATTGAAATTATAAGCCTAAATTTAATAAATGAGTATTGAGTTAATTTATAAAACGGAAGCTTTTGAGATTATTGGTAAGTGTATGGAAGTTCATAATGCTTTAGGTCATGGATTTTCTGAAATAGTTTATAAAGATGCTTTAGAAATTCCTTTTAATCAGGATGAAATGTTTTGTGAAAGAGAAGTTAAATACGATATTTATTTTAGAGGTATTCAATTAAAACATAAATTTTATGCTGATTTTGTGGTAATGGATAAAATCGTATTAGAAATTAAATCTTGTAATTCTATTATTAACGAACATATTTCTCAAACTATAAATTATCTTAAAGCATCTGGACATCAATTAGTATTATTAATAAACTTTGGAAAAGACAGGTTGGAGTATAAAAGAATAGTTTATTAAAAATTAGCATTAGTAAAGAAGAAATTAGCCAAGAATACACGAATTAACTCTAATAAAACTTATAGATTTAAATTAGTGATATAAAAACTATATAACCATTAGTGAAAATTAGTGCCATTAGTAGCAAAAAATTAAGCCACGAATTAGCATATAAAACCTATCGATTTAGATTAGTGAAATAAAAAAAAATATAAGCATTAGTGAATATTAGTGCATTAGTGGCAAAAACAAAAATTTAATTAGTCGCAAAAACAAAAAAATGAACAAAATAGCATTTATAGGATTAGGAAACATGGGCATTGGAATGGCCCAAAATTTAATTAACGCAGGTTATAAATTAAATGTTTTTATCAGAACCGCATCTAAATCTCAAGAATTGGAAGGCGATTTTGAGCAGTTTCAAACTGTAATCGAAACGGCTGAAGATGCAGATATCATTATTACGATGCTTGCTGAAGATGAGGCTTTAAAAGAGGTGACTTCCAGCAAAACGGGGTTTTTACAGATCATGAAAAAGGACGCCATACATATTAGCATGAGCACCATTGCGCCAGAAACTAGTCGTGAACTTTATGAATTACACCAGGAAAAGGGAACACATTATGTAACTGCTCCCGTTTTTGGGCGACCAAATGCTGCTGCAATTGCTAAGCTTTTTATTTGTACTTCTGGCGATAAAATTATCAAAGAAAAGGTAAAACCAATTTTAGAGATTTTGAGTCAGGGAGTTTATGATTTTGGGGAAGAACCCGGCGCTGCAAATGTGGTGAAATTGGCTGGTAACTTTATGATTATGGCATCTATGGAAACCATGGCAGAAGCCTTTACCTTGGCAGAAAAGCAAGGTTTGGATAGAGAAAAGGTTGCCGAATTTTTTGGTGAAACCGTTTTCAATGCACCCATTTATAAAAATTATGGTACGTTAATCGCAAAAAAACAGTATGAACCGGTTGGCTTTAAAAGCGAGTTGGGCTTCAAAGATGCAAGATTAGCTACTAAAATGGCATTAGATGTAAATATGCCAGCTCCTTTATTAAGTTTGGTTTACAATCGTTTAATGAGCGCTTTGGCAAACGGAAAGTCAGATAGCGATTGGGTAGAAGGAATTTCTGGTGGTGTATCTAAAGACGCAGGAATATAATGGTGATATATATCAGCTTAGCAATTGCAATTATTGCCTTTTTTATACTCACATTTTTAAATTCGTCTGTATTTGGCGCAGAACCTAAATCGGAGCAATTTCTAAAATATCCTAACTATAAAGATGGCGTCTTTTACAATCAATCTTTAACAGAAGTAATGTCGCCGGATGGTTCTTTCATTAAGATATTGAAGGAGTGGATAAATAAACCAAAAGATAACGTACCCAAAAATATCATCCCAATTATTAAAACTGATTTAATCAATTTTAACCCAGGCAATGAGCCAAAAATAATCTGGTTTGGGCATTCTTCTTATTTGATTTACATCGAAGGGAAAAAAATATTAATTGACCCAGTTTTTAACAGAGCTTCTCCAGTTTCATTAATGGGAAAACCTTTTAAAATGAGTGATGAATATACTGCTAATGACTTCCCTGAAATTGATATTTTAGTGATTTCACATGACCATTATGACCATCTTGATTATCAATTTTTTAAAGACATCTTACCAAAAACAAAACAAATCATTACTTCTAAAGGCATTGATGTCCATTTAAAATTATGGGGAGCAACAGAAAATCAGCTAACCAGTTTAAATTGGGATGAATCTGCCTCAATTGAAAATTTTAATTTTACCTGTTTACCAGCAAGACATTTTTCCGGCAGAAAATTTAAAAGAGCAATTTCTTTATGGAGTTCTTTTGCCTTAAAAACCGAAAATTACAACTTGTATTTAGGTGGAGATTCTGGCTTTGATACCCATTTTGAAAAGATAGGAAACGAATACGGACCTTTTGATTTAGCCATTTTAGAATGCGGACAGTACGGCAAATACTGGCCTAAAATTCACATGACACCAGAAGAAACCGTAAAAGCGAGTAAATTGTTAAAGGCAAAAGTTTTGATGCCTGTCCATTGGGCTAAATTTGCCCTTTCCACACATAGCTGGATAGAACCAATTGAAAGAGCAGTTTTAGAAGCGGAAAAAGAAAACGTTTCAATTTTAACTCCTCAAATTGGAGAGACTTTTGGGTTGGGTGGAGAGCAAAATTTTGAGAAGTGGTGGAGGGTTGTTTGATTTTATTTAGCGATTTTTTATATTTTAGGTATACAAAACCCCCGTTATATACAAGTTATCTGCAAGCATTCCCGAATTCATGAATAAATCCAAACGACATCATTACGTTCCTCAATTTTTAATGAGACATTTCACAAATGACAATGGGAAATTATATGTTTATGATAAAATTGAGAATAGATTTTATGAAAGTTCAACCGAAAATTTATTTGTTCAAAAAGATAGGAATACTTTTAAAAATTTAGTTGGAGAAAATGATGATTTTGTTGAAAAAATTTACTCTGAATATGATTCTTACTTTGCTGGAGTTTTAACAGAAATAACAACTAAGAAGATATTTGACGGCAAAATATTAAAGTCTTTAATTTCATTAGCTTACTTGTCCAAATGGCGAGTTAGGCAATATGATGAATCTTTTAAAATGCTAAAGATTTTTTCAGCGTTGATGACCTTGGTCTTGGTTTTAAAGATGAAAATGAAGAAAGATTAAAAATTAATTTGGAAAAAATTTTCAATACCGATATGCATCAAGAATTGAAAAGGATTTTGCTAGCAATGCAACCAATAAGATTTAAAGATGACTTCAAAAATATATTTAACAAAACTTTCTTATTAAACACAAATATCCCTTCTTTTATCAGTGACTGCCCTTTTAACGAAGCAACAATTAACAGCGATTTACTATTTGAAGATTTTGTTTTTCCTGTAATGAAAGATTTAACTTTAATTCATTCAACCAGGATTGATTTAAAAAAAATACAAACATTTATTGATAAAGGAAGTGATGAAAATGTCAACTCTTTTTTAAATGATTTCTCAACAGCTAGAGATATCTCAATGTTAGATTTATGTGAAAGAAATGTAGCATGCGCAGATTTAAAATATTTAGAACATATAGTCGGAAATTACATAAAAGCCAAAGAAAAAAATAACGAAACTCCAATTAATTTGACTGTTTTTAATGTTATCTACAGATTTGAAGAATATGCCAGCAGATAACAGCAAATTTGCGCAAAAATGGCTGACGGTGGTTCAACTTAAGTTTTTCGTTAATTATTTAGTCCGTTGCGGTGCGACAATGGTTCTGCAAGTAATGCCATTTCTGCGCAAATTTTCAAAACGTTATATGTAAGTGTCCCCCCGAACAAAATTTATCATTTAACGAAATAGACATGAATAAATATAAAATTAAGAGTAGCAAATAAGGAATAATGAACTTCACAAAATAAAATTTTAGCTCTATTTTCAATCGACAAATTATGGCAGAACCAAAAGCAAAAACACTACAGCAAAAATTAGGATTTTTTGATGAGGATTTAAAAAAACCGTTACATGATGACATTTTAAAATGGGTTGACCAGAATGCTGAAGAAATAATTTATGGAGTTTATCCGCAATTATTACAGTTTTCAGATTTAAAAATGGAAGAACTTAGGAAAAGATGCACTTCAATTTTAGAAAGTAATACCGAAATAGTAAAATCAAATATTAATAAATTTAAGGAACGAATTCTTTGGCTAGAAAATAGAATCTCTGAATCTAAAGATAAAGTAACAAAAGAACAATACGACTTTCATCAAATCACAATAGATGAATCAGAAAAAGAGATTCTTGTTTTAATGGAAAAAATTTCTACTAGTGAAAAAGCATTAATCGACCTTAATAAAAATTCAATTTTTACAAATGATGTACCTGAAAGAAACAAAATTAAAGTCTTAAGTAGAATATGGGAACTTCCTGTAACTTCACAGTCTATATCCAAAACTTCTGGTTATACTTCGACAAAAAATATTATAGGATTTATCGACATAATGATAAAGTTTTCTTATTCGCAACTTACAGTTTCAGGTATTGATTTTTATAATAAAAGAATAATTAGCGAACTTAAATGGACACAGTCATATAAGAAAGTTGATTACATTTATGGTGGTCCTGACGAGGAAAATGAAGAATGTATATACATCGAAGTTAAAACTAAAATCCCTTCATTAGGAGAATTATTTCGACAAATGAGAATGTATAAGGAATTTATAGTTGGGGATTTCTTAGTAATTTGTCCAGATGATTCCGAACAATCGTTAATCGAAGAACAAGGATTTAAATTTTTGAAATTTAAATCCTTGTAGAAAAGAATGTCTTCAACTTTAACGAAAAAACGAACCCTATCTCGTTTTTGAAAACTCAGGACTCTGTCCGGTATGTTTTACAACCTAATAAGATTTAAGTGACCCCTATCTCGTTTAAGTGTTCCAATAGGATCACTTAAATGCTTTTTGAAAACTCAGGACTCTGTCCGGTAAGATTTAAAACATCTTCTCTATTGGCAATAAACCTTCTTTGTCTTCATGATAATCAGAAGCACTACTGTACTTATAATATTCGGGTTCAAATACTATTCCGGCTCTTGTAGGATTTTGATGGATATAATCTAATTTTTGTTGTATCATTTCTAAGGTTGATAATTCTATAGGATGGTTATCTTGTTGCCAAAATTGATAAACTTTATTGTTTGAGTTTTTTGCTCCTGCCCGTTTAAACATCCAAATCATCCAATCCTTTCTACTCTCTTTACTATTTTCTTCAATAGCTTTAATAATTGTTTTAGCCGTAAATTTTTTCAGGTCTCTTAAAACATCGGCTTGCTTAAACCCTTCTTTACATGCTATAATTAAATTGACATGGTTTGTCATAATTACCCAAGCATATACATTTAACCCTTTTTCTTTGATACAAAACCTTAAACTTTCTACTAAAATTTCTTTATAATCTTCCCTACTAAAAACATCAATCCAGTGTACTACTGCAAACGTTACAAAATGTGCATTTTCATTGTCTCCAAATCTGTAACGTGTTGCCATATTTAAAATTAAAACATTTTTCGAGATTATTGCCTTTAACCGGACAGAGTCCTGAGATTTCTAAATAGATTTAAGTGACCGCTGAAAAGCGAACACTTAAACCAGAGTGGATTACAAAATGTGCATTTTCATTGTCTCCAAATCTATAACGTGTTGCCATCTCTTAAAATTAAAACATTTTAAAATTTTATTCTCTAAACCTAAATAGATTTAAGTGACCGCTGAAAAGCGAACACTTAAACCAGAGAGGTACAACTGCAAATGTTACAAAATGTGCGTTTTCATTGTCTCCAAATCTGTACCGTGTTGCCATCTTTAAAATTAAAACATTTTTAGAGATTATTATCTAAACCCGGACACAGTCCTGAGATTTCTAATAAGATTTAAGTGACCGCTGAAAAGCGAACACTTAAACCAGCGAGGGTATTTAAATTAAAATATTTTTTCGAGATTATTATCTAAACCTAATAAGATTTAAGTGACCGCTGAAATAGCAAAAATTTAAGCTAAAAAGGGTTCTCTTGCGTTAACGATTGAAGCGGCATCCTTTTTTTCTTCTTTCAGAAAAAAAGATATAGTGAAAAGCGTGTAAAAACGCCCAAATAATTATTTCTATAATTCACTAATTCCCACACTAAGAAAATAATAACTTAAACACTATAATCTCAATGCGTATGAGGAGAAATTCGTTTTAGAATATAAGATAGAGTGTAAGCTACCACAACATAACCTACAAATATAAAATAGCCTGGCTGTAGGGAAGTTTGGTTTACGGTATGGGTAACCAAATATTCATTATTAAAATTTAAACCAGTAAGCTGACTTTTCAGAATACCATTTAAGCCAATATAAGTCATGATAATTCCTACTACCATTACATCGGCCATATCCCAATGTCCGGATTGAAACGCTAAGTATCTTATCACTTTATTTTCTGCAAAAGCCGGAGGAGCTACCAAATGTATTCCTCTGGCAATCATCCTTAAAAGCGGAAATATCACTACAAAAACTAACAATAGCACTCCTACAACTATTGCATCTGGCTTAGATTGTTGGATTAATGCAGTAATGACGCCCCACAAACTTTTGCTCTGGAAAAATAGTACTTGATTTACAAATTCTATTTTTTGTCCCATAATTGCGAAGCTTAATGATGCCAATCTGGCTTCAACCTCTATAATAGAAGCTGTAAGACCAACAGTAAGTAGCACAATTGCAAATAATAATGACATCACAAAAAGTATAGTTTGCAGATGAACTTGTTTCCGCATAAAAAACCATAGCGCAAATGCGAGTAAAACGCAGCCTAACATTCCATAGGCATAATTATAGGTTACAGCCCTTATATCAGTTAATTGTCTGTTTATTTCTTTATCATAGGCGGCGGCATCGGTTACATTATATTTTTTAAATAATGCTTTAGTTACCGTTTCAGTAACTACTCCAGTGCTATCATAAGTTTCACTTTCTAGTTTATCTATTCTGCTTGTTGCGATATTTTTTAATCGCTTAACACTAGCCGGGCTACTTACCTTATCTATTATGGTTTTAGCAAAACCCGGAACTAAGGCCTGCAACTCTTTAGGTTCTACAAATTTATTAAATGCAAATTTCTTTAGTTTACTACCGAGGGATTTTTGCGGCTTATTAATCTCATTTACTGTTTTGGTTATCATACCGTGAAGTGCGGTTTCTACCTGTGTTTGTAAAGATTTCTTTTGAGCAGAAGTAATCTTAAAATCCGTTACTTGCCCATTTACAACCGTCGCAATTTTATCTCGCCATTGGTCGATAGAAAAAATACCGAATGTAATATTATTGGACAAGCTGTAATCTTCTTTAATACTTTCTTGCTTTGCAGATAGCGTATGTAAATGATAACCAAAATAGGCTTCACCAAATAGCAGTACACTTAACCCTAAAATGAGAAATATACTTGCTAAGCCAAATTTTTTGGTAGATGTTGATTTTTGTTCGGTACTCAATGTTTTATATTTAATAAATCTTTAACGTTTACGTTTATATAATTCTATTAATGTGCATCATGCGGGGTGATATATTTCAAAATGGTTGAAAGCATTAATCCGTATAAAACAAAACTGATGAAAATAATATAACCCGGTTGTAGTGCTGTATTGTTAGTGGTAATAATGGTTAAAAAATCACTTTTTATGTTGAGGTTGGCCAACTGACTTTCTAACAAACCGTTAAGGCCTATATAAACCATTAAAATTGCAATCACTATTACATCGGCCATGCTCCATTTACCAGATTGAAATGCAAAGTATCTCACAAATTTGCTTTCTGCAATGCTCTTTTTACCCAATAAATGAATACCTGTAGAACTTAATTTTGTAATAGGGAATAAAATACTGAAAACTAATATTAACACACCCACCAAAATCGAATCTATTTCTGGTTGTTTTATTAAAATCTCTACCACATCCAATATACTTTTGCTCTGGAAAAATAGTACCTGATTCTCAAAAACTACATGTTCGCCTAAGAGCACAAAATCTAAAGAACCTATGCGGGCATCAACTTCTATCATGGATGCGGTTAAGCCAACATCTAGTAAAATAAACGCAAATAACAATGACATGATAAACATGATTGCATGTAGTTCGGTACGCTTGCGGATTAGCCACCAAAGCATTAAAACCACAATAATACAAGCAAGCATTGCAAAACAGTAATAATAAGTGCTGGCTTTTATGTTTTCCAGAGATTTTAAAAGTTTAACGTTTAATTGATCTGAAGTTTTTACCTGATATTTATTATATAAAATATTGGTAGTAGAATCATTTGCGGTTAATGTGCTATCAATATAAGCGTTAGTTTTCTCCACTTCATTAAACTTGCTCATCGCCAAAGTGCTAATCTGATTTTTATTAGCAGAATTATTGATTTTTGCAATCATAGCTCTTGCAAAAGATGGTACCTGAGATTTTATGGTATCCATATCAACAAACTTTTTTATCGCTAGTTTTCTTATTTTGCCTTTAAAAGTTTGTGGTTTTTTTTCTATTAAAGCTTCTGCCTGATCTATTAGCGCATAAATAACCTCTTCCACCTCAGTTTGAAGTTGCCTTTTTTCATATTTATTTAATGAAAAATTACGTACCTGTTTATTTAGGATACCTGATATTTTATCACGCCATTGTTCTGCAGAGAATAAACCAAAGGTGATATTATTGACATTTGTATAATCAGTTTTTATTTCTTCCTGCTGTTTTGATAATTCGTGTAAACGAAAACCAAAATAGCCTTCGGCAACTAGTAAAGCTGCTAAACCAAATATTAATATTAATTTAAATACCAAGGATTTTTTGGGCGGGCGGGGGTTTTCTTTTGGCTGCAATTTGCTCGTCTTTAGTGTTTTGATCTAATAAATCTACGAAAGTTATTAAAATTTATTAGTGTTTAGGCGCATTCTTAAGACTTGCTTTTGTAACATAAACTTTCTTTCCTTTAGCATCAACCCAGTAATAATGATCGTATTTATTGATGTAAACAGTCTGTCCATTTGCACTAACCTTACCATCGTACTTTTTATCGGCTACAACTGCTGTTCCTTTTACAGCAACTTGAGCTGTTTTATTTCCAACTTTATTAATGGTTTTACCAACTTTCCCTTCTGTAGAAGTTTTTGTTTGGGCCATAGTTTGTAACGATAACAGCATGGCTGGAACCATTAAAAATTTTACAATCTTCATCATTTTAAGATATTATATAGATTTATTAGTTTAAGTTTCAAGTAATTTTCATTAGCTAAAATGATGCCGTATTATTAGAACAATTTACGCAATCAACTGAAATAAAAAAGCTAGTCTAACTTATGTTAAACTAGCTTTAAACTATTTAAATAATAGCTATCTACCAGAAGACTGTGTAAAGAGCCACTAAAACACCAATAATTAAAACGGCACCAACCGTAAAGCCTGCATTTGGTTTAAACATGCTTGAATCAACCTCTAAACCTTTTGGATTTGGGCTGTTCTTATATTCCAATCTGCTGATTAAAATCATCCCAATTACCGCAAATGCAAATACAAATCCCATTCTGTCTAAGAAAGGAATTTCATAAACGCCATTTACAGGGACAGCAAAACCGGTTGAATATAGGAAGGATAAATCCATCCATCCTGGTAAAAATTTAAGCACTATAGAAAGTATGAAACCTCCAATGGTTGCAAATAAAGCCGCCGAGGATGTTGTACGTTTCCAAAAGAAGCCTAATATAAACATGGCAAAAATACCAGGAGAAACAAAACCAGTATATTCCTGGATAAATTTAAATCCGCCCTTTTCAATCCCTAAAAAAGGAGAGATGATAACTGCTAAAAGCATGGCTACCACTACGGTTATTTTACCCGTAAGCACTAAACTCTTTTCTGAAGCATCTTTATTAAAAACCTTTTTGTAAACATCAAGTGTGAAAATAGTAGCAATACTATTTGCTTTACCGGCTAAAGAAGCTACCACGGCTGCAGTTAATGCTGCAAAAGACAAGCCTTTTAATCCACTAGGTAATAAATTTAATAATACCGGATATGCTCTATCGGCTTGTACGTTTCCGTTCACCAACATTTCTGTACTAAATACCTCTTGCTTATATAATAGATAAGCAGCTATACCAGGTAAAACTACAATAACTGGCATTAATAATTTTAAGAAAGCGGCAAATAAAATTCCCCCTCTAGCCGTTTTTAAATCGGCTCCTAAAGCTCTTTGAGTAATGTATTGATTACATCCCCAATAATTTAAGTTTACTATCCACATTCCACCAATCAGTACAGTTAAGCCTGGAAGCTCTACGTAATTTTCATTGGTTTTATCAAAAATCATATGAAAGTGATCGCCAGCTTGCGATGTCAGGAGATTGAAACCTGAAACCACACCTGATTGTCCGTAATGATCTGCTACTAAATTTAAAGCTAAATAAGTAGTAGCTAAACCTCCTAATATTAAAAAGAATACCTGGATAACATCCGTATATCCAATAACTTTCATTCCTCCTAAAGTAATGATGATCGCAAAAACTGCCATCCCTACCATACAAACTGTAAAGTTTATACCTGAAATGCTACTAACAGCAATTGCACCTAAGAAAAGGATAGAAGTTAAATTAACAATTACATATAAAAGCAACCAAAATACAGCCATGATCATTGCTACAGTTTCATTATAGCGCTGACTCAAGAACTGAGGCATGGTAAAAATTTTGTTCTTAAGATAAACCGGAATAAAGAATACGGCTACAATAATTAAAGTAATAGCTGCCATCCACTCATAAGTTGCAATGGCTAACCCCAATTGGAAACCAGAACCGCTCATCCCGATAAATTGCTCGGCAGAAATGTTAGATGCAATTAATGAAGCTCCAATTGCCCACCAAGTTAAAGATCCCTCTGCCAGGAAATAATCCTTAGAATCGCTTTTTACACTTTTCTTTTTGCGATAAATCCAAAAGCCATAGCCTGCAACAATGATGAAATAGGTGAGGAATACTACAATATCCGCAACCGAAAGTGATTCTGTTTTCATTTATTTATAAGTGGTTAAGGTGCAGATTTAAATTACTATTGGAGCAATTATAAATCTTAAATTAATTTCGTTTGAGATGCAATTTAAGAGGTTACATTCAGATTACAAAATCACTTTCTATAAATAAGTGTATATAATACAATAAGTTACCCAATAATTTATATATAAAACACTATAAATCATTTCATTAAATATTTAAAAATAAATTGCTTATAACACTTTGAAAAAACAAAAACCCGCTTATAAATAATTATAAGCGGGTTAAAAACTGAATTTATCCTTTAAATCATTCTTGAAATACCCATTTCTAAACCTCTTAATTCCGCTAATCCCCTAAGCCTTCCAATTCCTGAATATCCAGGGTTTGTCTTTTTATCTAAATCATCTAACATCTGATGCCCGTGATCAGGCCTCATAGGGATTTCAGTTTGACGGTTTTGCATCATCTTAACCACTTCTTTTACGACAGAGAACATATCAACATCTCCTTCAAGGTGATTGTCTTCATAAAAATCACCAAATTCGTTTCTTTTGGTACTTCTTAAATGTAAAAAGTTAATCCTATCGGCGAAAGCCTTAACCATTTCTGGTAAATTATTATCCGCCCTAACGCCAAAAGAACCTGTACAAAAACATAAACCGTTATGTGTAGATGGAACTTGAGTTGCCAAATATTTAATGTCATCGGCAGTACTCACCACTCTTGGCAAACCTAAAATAGGATAAGGAGGATCATCAGGGTGAATCACCATATTTACTTTATTTTCCTCTGCAGTTGGAATAACTTGCTTTAAAAAATCCACTAAATTTTCTCTCAATTGATTGGCATCGATAGTGGCATAAGGGTTTAAAGCCTCTTGAAATTTTTCTACGGTAAAACTTTCTTCGCTACCAGGTAATCCGGCAATGATATTTCTTTCCAAAAGTTTTTTATCATCGTCGCTCATTTTTTCAAAACGATCTTTAGCTCTTTCGATTTCTTCTTGAGAATAATCTTTTTCTGCACCTTTTCGTTTTAAAATATATAAATCAAAAGCGATGAAGGCAGCTTTTTCAAATTTTAAAGCTTTAGAACCATCTTCTACCTCAAAATTCAAATCAGTTCTTGTCCAATCTAAAACCGGCATAAAATTATAGGTAACCGTATAAATACCACACTCTGCCAGGTTTTTTAAGCTTTGCCTGTAATTTTCATAATGCTTTAAATAATCTCCAGATTTAGTTTTAATAGCTTCTGAAACAGGAACACTTTCTACCACGTTCCAAATTAATCCTGCTTGTTCTAATAACTTTTTGCGTTTATATATTTCTTCAACTGTCCAAACTTCGCCGTTAGCTATATGGTGCAAAGCGGTTACCACTCCTTTACATCCTGCTTGTAAAAGATCGCTCAATTTAACTGGATCATTTGGTCCGTACCAACGCATGGTAGGTATCATTTTGAAAGTACTCATTTTTGTATTTAATATTAAACTCCAGAAAAAGTAGAAAATCCACCATCTACATTAATAATGCTTCCAGTTACAAATTTAGAAGCATCGCTTAAAAGCCAAACTAAAGCACCTTCTAATTCATCGGCTGTGCCAAAACGTTTAAAAGGTGTTTGCTTAATCACCAGATTTCCTCTTTCTTTAAATGTTCCATCTGGATTGGTTAATAAATCGCGGTTTTGCTCTGTTAAGAAAAAACCTGGCGCAATGGCGTTCATCCTAATTTTATCGCCGTATCTATTGGCTAATTCTGTAGAAAACCATTTGGTATATCCATCAATAGCACTCTTTGCTAAACTATAACCTAAAACCTTTGTTATCGCTCTTTGTGATGCCATTGAAGAAATATTTACAATACTCCCACTCCCATTTTTAGCTATTTCTTGTCCAAAAACTTGTGTTGGTAATATGGTTCCAAATAGGTTTAAGTTCATCACCTTATTTAAACTATCCATGTCTAAATCAAATACAGATGCAGATGGATCAACCACAGCCCCTGGCATATTACCGCCAGCGCCATTTACTAAACCATCAATTTTTTTGTATTTAACTAAAATTTGTTCTTTAGCTTCTATTAAAGATTCTTCGTTTAAAACATCTGCAACTACTGCTAATGCATCGCCACCATTATCATTAATTTCTTTAGCTCTTTGGTTTGCAACGTCTGCATTTCTGCCCAAAATAGCAACTTTTGCACCTGCTAAAGCCAAAGCTTTAACAAATGAAGCACCTAAAACACCTGTGCCGCCAGTAACAACGATCACTTTACCAGTAAGGCTAAATATATTATCTGAACTCATTTTTATTAAATATTTAATTAAATAATTGGGATGGTTAAATTGAATAAAAATTAGAGACTAATCTAATATAAAGCATTTAAAATCTACGCAATCCTTTCCAAAATGGAAAAGGAAGGATTTTATACATTTAATAAATAGTAAGTATATAAAAAATCAACTTCATAAATACGGTAAGGTTTTTGCATTTTATTTACCAAATACAAATATTATGGCAAATTATAAATTATCAATTGAAGAAGTAACACCAATGGTTAACAAGGTCTTTAAAATTAAGACAAATAAACCATCTGGCTATAAATTTACACCCGGACAAGCAACAGATTTAACATTACAATATGAAAAATGGGCAGATGAAGAACGTCCTTTTACATTTACATCATTACCAAAAGATAATTATTTAGAGTTTATCATTAAAACATATCCAGAACACGAAGGTGTAACCAAGAGAATTGCTACGGTTGGTGTAGGTGATGAATTTGAGATTGGAGATGCTTGGGATGCAATTAATTATAATGGAGAAGGAATATTTATTGCAGAAGGAGCTGGAATAACATCATTTATTTCAATTTTTAGAGATCTTAATCAAAAAGGGGAATTAGGAAATAATCAATTGATATTTTCAAATAAATTTGAAGATGAAATTATTTGTTTCGAAGAATTAAAAAGTCTTTTGGGAGGGAATTTTATGAATGTGATCACGGAGCAAAAAGGTGGAGAATTACCACAAGGTAAGGTTGATGAGGAATATATTAAAAAACACATCAATAATTTTAATCAACCATTTTATATATGTGGAGCAAAAAATTTTACAAACAATGTTATTAACGAATTAAAAAAGTTAGGTGCTAAAACAGAAAATATAATTTTTGAATCATATTAAAGCATTGAAAATAGTTTTGGAACTTTAAAAAGAGTTGGATAATTTCCAACTCTTTTTTTATTTTGCATAAATCCTAAAAACTCAAAGCCAAAAAAATTTTCTAATTTTATGATTTAGCCAAATCTCTCTATTGTCCCATATATGGAAACCAATCCGCAACTTCAACTAGCTCATCAATTTGTACAAAATACCAATAGAAATATATTTTTAACTGGAAAAGCAGGAACTGGGAAGACCACTTTTCTTCATAATTTACGTTTAGATTGTCCAAAAAGAATTGTGGTAGTTGCGCCAACTGGTGTAGCTGCTATCAATGCTAAAGGAAGTACCATACATTCTTTTTTTCAAATGCCTTTTGGTCCTTATGTTTCATCTACAGTTGATGAAAATGTGGCAAAAAAGAATCCAATCCGTAAAATGAACCGAGAGAAGGTGAATCTGATTAAAGGATTAGATTTATTGGTTATCGATGAAATAAGTATGGTTAGGGCTGATACTTTAGATGGCATTGACGAAGTTTTGCGAAGATATAAAGACCGAAGCAAGCCATTTGGGGGCGTTCAGTTATTGATGATTGGCGATTTACATCAGCTATCTCCGGTTGTAAAAGATGATGATTGGGCTATTTTAAAAGACTATTATCCAAATCTTTACTTCTTTAATAGCAAGGCTTTAAAAGAGAGTAACCCAATTGGCATTGAATTAAAACACATTTATCGCCAATCTGATACTTATTTCATAGATATTTTAAATGCAGTAAGGGAAAACACCATCGATAAAGAGACATTAGAAAAACTAAACCAAAGATATATCCCAGATTTTAATCCTACCGAAGATGAAGGTTATATTACTTTAAGTTCTCATAATAATTCGGCAAATACCATTAACGAAAGGAAATTAAAGGAAATTACTGCCAAAGAATATATTTTTAAAGCTGAGGTAAATGGCGATTTTCCAGAATATTCATTTCCAAATTTGGAAGAACTCGTATTAAAAGTTGGTGCGCAAGTCATGTTTATTAAAAATGACAGCAATAGAGAAAAGCTTTTTTATAATGGGAAGATCGGCAAAATCACAAGGATAAAAGAAGAAATCATTTTTGTTAAATGTCCTGACGATTTTCAGGAAATTGCTGTTGGCAAAGCAGTTTGGGAAAACATGAAACCCGAGTTAAATACAGAAACAAAAGCAATTGACGAAGTCATCACGGGCTCCTTTATGCAGTATCCGTTAAAATTGGCTTGGGCAATTACCATACACAAAAGCCAAGGTTTAACTTTTGAAAAAGCAATTATAGATGCAAATGCAGCTTTTGCACATGGGCAAGTTTATGTGGCTTTAAGCCGATGCAAAAGTTTTGAAGGAATGGTTTTGAGTTCTCCAATATCATTTAGTAGCGTAAAAACAGATGGAACTGTTTCTAGCTATACTAAATCTGCTAAAGAAAATGAACCTAATGAACAGCATTTAACTGATTCTAAAATTGCCTATCAACAAAGTTTATTATTTGATTTATTTGATTTTAAGTCTATTAAATCTGCTTTATTTCATGTAAAAAAATTGGCGGAAGAAAACCACCATACTTTAACAAGTGGTTTTTTGGATAATATTAATAAAGGAAGAGAGCAGTCTGAAATAGATATTTATGCCGTTGCGGATAAATTTAAAAGGCAAATGAATACGCAGTTGCAAGAACAAAGTTTGCCTGAAGAAAATACAGAACTACAAGACCGGGTAAAAAAAGGATGCATCTATTTTGGTGATAAAATAATTGAATTAGAAAAGCAATTGGCCGAAGTTGATTTTGATGCGGATAATCAATCGGTAAAAAAACTGATTATTGAGGCTATTCAAAGTTTGAATAAAGAGATATTCATTAAAAAATCATCGTTAAATTTATGTAAAAACGGGTTTAAGGTTTTAAACTATTTAAAAAATAAAGCTAACGCAGAGATTGATTATTTGCAAAGCATCAAAGAACAAAAACAGCCTACCAAAGTAACTGTGCCAAGAGGCGTTTTACACCCAGACCTTTACCAAACCATTAAAAATTGGAGAGATGATTTAGCCATGGAAACGGGTTTACCTGTTTATCAAATTTTACCACAAAAAACCTTAATGGATTTAGTTAACCAAATTCCTTCAAATTTTGAAGAATTGGAAAGTATAAAAGGTATTGGAAAAATAAAGGTTAAACAATATGGAAATGAATTATTGACTATGATTAGCGAATTTTGTGAGAAAAAAGAACTTTCAAGAACTCCTTTTCAAAAGTTAATTGATGTTAAAAAAGATAAGATTGACACTAAAACCATCACTTATAATCTATTTAAGGAAGCCAAAAGTATCAAAGAAATTGCAGAAATAAGGTCTCTAACCATTGGTACTATAGAAGGACATTTGGGGCATTTTATCACTAGTGGTGAAGTAAAACCTAAAGATTTTATGGATGCCAACAAGGTTGATTCGATTACCAAATTTATTCAAGAAAACAATGCAAAGGGCACAAACGATATAAAAATGGCTTTACCACTTGAATTTACCTACAATGAAATAAGAGCGGTGATGAATTATTTGAAATTGCAAGATTAATCTTATCCCTAAACATTAATATCGTATTTCCCAAGCAATCCCGGTAAACCGTGTAAACTAAACTTTGCTTTTTTAATCCTGTTATTTTCTGGATTAATCTGATAATTAAATGCAGTGGAAAAATCTACCTTTTCTAAATTTGTTTGGTCAAATTTTGCATGGAGTAAATCACATTCTTCAAATTTAGATAAGCTTAAATCTGCATTAGAAAAATCAGTTTCATGAAGGGTGCAATTTTTAAAATGAGTTGACTTTATTTTTAATTGATAAAATGAAGATAAGTTGAGGTTGCAATTATCAAAATTCACTTCCAATAAAAAAGGATTGCAATGATCAAAGCGAAGTCCTAATAATTTGCAATCCTTAAATTTCACTTTCCTAAATCCTGTTTGTGCAATATTTGCAAGTGTAAAGTTACAACCTACAAATTTGCAATCTGTAAATACAACTTCAAATAAATCGGCTTTGCCAAAATTGCAATCTTTAAATTCGCAAAATTCATATTCCCCTTTATCCAAAGGTTTTTCGCAAAAATCGATTTTATCAAATTTTAAGTCTTCGAAATAACTTTTTAAAGAACCATTTGCCATTTAAATTACATTGGTTTTGGATTGTCTATTCTATTCAATTCAAATTTCTCGCTTTGCGTAACCATCAAAGGCACTTTCTCCAAAGTCACAAAGCTCAAATCTAATCCAAAACCTTTCTCTTCAGATAAACTCAAATGTTTTAATAAGAAATAATAATCTAAGGTTAACTTCTCCCAAAAAGATAACATACTAGATCTGGAAACTACTTTTTCTAACACTACAAACCTAAAATCGCCAACTACATTATGCTTATGTAAGGATTCATAACGGCTTATAATATCAACTTCATTATTCGCAACTAAATCTTCTACCACTTTTCTAAATAGTACACTAATTTTTTGTTCTATCCTGAAGCCTAATTTAAAATCAATTCTAATCAGCTTTCCATCTATCAAATGGTCTACTTTATAATCGCAACGATAAGGTTCATCCACTACATCAACGTGAACCAACCAATAAACATCTGCTCTTTTTGGCTTCTTTTGTAAAATAGAATAAACAATTTTAGATTCAATTTCTGAAGCAAAATTGGCACTTGTTAAATAAACCAATTGTGATGCATATTTCGGAACAGATTCATCTAAACTTAGCTCTTTAATGATGTCGTAATATTGTTCTATATCAACAAATTTTAAATACCTGTTTTTAATTTTACGAGCATTGTACCATGCCCACATCACAGTAAATAAAATAAATCCAATTAATATCGTAAACCAACCCCCATGTAAAATTTTAAGAATATTACCAGAAAAGAAAATCAGTTCTATTACGCCATATACAACTAAAAATATTACGACTAAATAAGTAGGATATTTTTTCTTTTTTAAGAAAACAGCGACTAAAATCGTCGTCATTAACATGGCTATCGTAATGGATAGACCGTAAGCAGCTTCCATGTTTTCTGAACGCTCAAAGTGATAAACTACCACTAAACAACCTGCCCAAAGTAGCCAATTCATACTTGGAACATATAATTGACCTTTCTCTTCTGATGGATAGTTAATTCTAACTTTAGGCCAAATATTTAATCTTACTGCCTCAGCAATTAACGTAAAAGAACCAGAAATTAATGCTTGGGAAGCAATTACCGCCGCAGCTGTAGCTATTGAAATCCCAAAAATTAAAAACCAATCTGGCATCATTCTATAAAAGGGATTACGGGCATCCAATAATTCGTTTTGTATTTGCCACAAATAAACACCCTGACCAAAATAATTTAACAATAAACAGGTCTTTACATAAATCCAGCTTATCCTAATGTTTTGTTTGCCACAATGTCCTAAATCAGAATATAAAGCTTCTGCACCAGTTGTACAAAGAAATACAGCTCCTAAAATTGCTAAGGCGCCAGGTTTATTTACCAATAAATCAAAAGCGTAATAAGGATTTATAGCTTTTAAAATCAATGGATATTTAACAATATAGCTTATGCCCAAAACACCCATCATGGTGAACCAAATAAACATGATTGGGCCAAATGCTTTACCAACTAATGAAGTTCCAAACTGCTGGATAATAAATAGAACTGTAATAATTGCAATTACAATTGGGATAGTTTGTAAACCAGGATTAAAAATCTCTAAACCTTCAATAGCTGCAGATATGGTAATTGGGGGCGTAATAATTCCGTCAGCTAAAAGTGCGCAACCACCAATAATTGCCGGAATAACAAGCCATTTTGCTTTTCTTTTTACCAACGAATAAAGAGAAAATATACCTCCTTCTCCCTTGTTATCAGCATTTAAGGTAATTAAAACATATTTGATGGTTGTTTGGAGTGTAAGTGTCCAAAAAACACAGCTTAATCCCCCCAAAATAAGGTCTTGGGTTATTAAATTTTCTCCAATTATGGCTTTAAATACATATAATGGAGATGTTCCAATGTCACCGTAAATTATCCCTAAACTAATTAAAATACCAGCTGCAGATAATTTGTTTAAATTATTGTGTTTAGACACTTTTTAAAATTTGAGTTCACAAAAGTAAATCAATTAATAAAATACACAACCAATTAATCAATATTTCGTATATCATAAAAGTGGATTAATAATTGTGTTAAATTTTGTTAAACTGAAAAATATAAATTCAGATTAATAAAAATTTTGAATTTTTTATTATACTTTTGAATCATAAACATTTTAATGAAAAATAAATACTTTAAAACAGCGTTGGCAACCCTATTTATCTTAGCAAATTCTGCTATGATAATGCCATCTCTTGCTAAAAGTATTTTTCCATTGGCTGATACTATTATCAACAATACTTTAAAAATTAAGGATAATAGACCAAACCGTCCTGTTTTTAAAAATAACATCCCGGCAGATTTTGATAGTTTTATGTTTAGGATGACTTCTTTAAAAATTGGAGCTAAAAATAATGCAACTCAAAGCTTACCCAAATCTGATAATAAAGCATTATCAACCGTAGGATTAGAATTAACTAAGCCAATTGATAATGTAAAAGTTTATCCAAATCCTGTTTCTGATCAACTTAATTTATCCTACAGCTTAAAAAAACAAAGCTTAGTTACCATTAAAATAATGGATATTTTAGGAAATGAAGTGGCTGTTTTAATGTCCCAAAAAATGGATGCAGGAAATCAAAACAATAAATTTATTATTGAATCTAAATTGAACACAGGTTTTTATTTCGTTAGGATAGTTGCAGGTTCAGATTCAATTATCAAAAGAATTTCAGTATTATAATCATACATTATAAAAATATTACTGCCCTGATGAAAAAAATCATCGGGGCTTTTTTATTTTAGCCCAACAAATATTAAGAAAATGAAAGTTATAGCCGTAGGCAGAAATTATAGTGAACATGCTAAAGAATTAGGTAACCAAATTCCAGATAAACCAGTTCTATTCTTAAAACCCGATACAGCAGTTTTAAAAAACAATAAACCATTTTATCATCCTTCATTTTCTGAGGATGTACATTTTGAAGTAGAAGTTTTATTGAAAATTAGTAAAGAAGGAAAATCCATTGCAGAAAAGTTTGCCCATAAATATTATGATGAAATTGGTTTAGGAATTGATTTTACCGCTCGGGATTTGCAATCTGCTCAGAAAGCCAAGGGCTTGCCATGGGAAATTGCTAAAGCTTTTGATAATTCTGCTGTGGTGAGTGAATTTGTACCTATAGCTGATTTTGAAGATATCAATAATTTAGATTTTAATCTTTTTGTAAATAATGACTTGAGGCAAAAAGGAAATACTTCTGAAATGCTTAATAGTTTTGATAAATTGATTTCTTATGCCTCCCAGTTCTTTACCTTAAAAAAAGGTGATATAATTTTTACGGGGACACCCGCTGGCGTTGGTAAAGTAAATATCGGCGATAAGCTAAAAGGAAATTTAGGCAAACACGAGCTGCTAAATTTTGAAATCAAATAAATAGTTTACAAAAGTTTACCATGAATCTTCTAAAAAAAACACTCTTCTTATTTTCCATTTTATTAATCCATAAAAATTTAATAGCTCAAATAAATTCTGTTCCTGCTATTTCTAAAGATTATTTTATAAATCCTTTAGATATTAAACTTTATTTAGCAGGGAGTTTTGGTGAAATTAGGCCCAATCATTTTCATTCTGGTATTGATATTAAAACTAACCAAAGAGAGGGATACCCAGTTTACGCCGTTGCTGATGGATATATTTCTAGAACAAGGGTGCAAATTGGTGGTTTTGGAAATGCACTTTATATCAATCATCCAAACGGATTGACGAGTGTTTACGGACACTTAAAGAAGTTTAATCCACTGATTGCCCAAGTGGTAAAAAACAATCAATATAGAGAGCATTCTTTTACTCAGGATTTAATGCTTACGCCGATAGAAATCCCTGTGAGAAAAGGCGACGTAATAGCTTGGTCTGGAAATACTGGTGGTTCTGCTGGTCCACATTTACATTTCGAACTTCGCAATACCAAAACAGAAGAAACAATTAATCCGCTTTCTTTGGGGATCGAAATTCCAGATCATATAGCACCTCACATTAGCAGTCTTTATCTCTACCAAACTGAGGATAAACCATTTGATGATTTAACGCCTAAGCAAGCATTCACTATTTATGGAGGAAATGGAAATTATAATCTAGGTAAAAATGCAACCATTTCTGTAAACGGGCAGATTGGTTTAGGCATATCTACTTATGATCAGTTTGATGGTGCATCAAATAAAAACGGGCTTTTTTCTATCACCATTAAGTTAGATGATAGCATTATTTATCAGACAGCAATCAGCAAATTTTCATTTGATAATACAAGAGCCGTTAATGCATATATTGATTATGCTTACAAATTGAAATCGGGAATTACAGTTCAAAAAGGTTTTGCATCTCAAAATCCAAAAGTTAAATTTTATAATACACTGGTAGATGATGGATTTATAAAATTAATTGATAATGAATTGCATACAGTAGATTATATTCTAAAGGATATTGCTGGAAACATCACAACTTTATCTTTCAAATTGAAGAATAATCCAAGTTTGGCTCTTAAAAATTCATCTAAACAAAACGGAATAAAAATGTTTTGTGCCGAGGATAATACTTTTAAAAATGATGAGCTAAGATTGAGTTTCCCAAAAGGAATTCTTTATAACGATTTAAACTTTTTATTCAGCGAAAGCGCAAAAACGAGTTATTCAGTTTCTAAAATCTATAAAATCCATAATAAATATACACCTGTTCATGATGTTTATGAATTGTCTATCAAACCAGATAGCGCTCTTAAAAACCTAGATAAATTAGTAATTTTTAATACTGTTTATGGTTATCAAGGTGGAGAATTTAAAGACGGTTATGTTACTGCAAACCCAAAAGTTTTAGGTGATTTTTATCTTCGTTATGATAGTATTGCACCTACGATTACACCTGTAAATGTTAGAGAGGGTGTAAATCTCTCTACGCAAAATCAAATTGTTGTGAGAATTGGAGATAACCTATCTGGTATTAAAAGTTTTAATGGTTATATTGATGGTGAATGGGTTTTAATGGAATATGATTTTAAAACAGGAAGATTATGGCATGATTTGGATAAAAACCTAAAGTCTGGTAAACATACTTTTAGTTTGCTTGTTAGCGATAATAAAGACAATAAAAATTTATATTCAATTAGTTTCATTAGATAAGATATGACTGAATTAAGCAAGGGAGATTTAGCTCCACAATTTTCAGCTAAGAACCAAAACGGAGAAAGTGTTTCTTTAAGCGATTTTAAAGGCAAAAAAGTAGTTCTATATTTTTATCCTAAAGATAATACGCCAGGTTGTAATGCCGAGGCTTGTAACTTTAGGGATAATTATCAGTTTTTGATAGGTAAAGGATTTGAAATGGTTGGCGTTAGCACTGACGACGAAAAATCTCATAAAAAATTTGAAACCAAATTTGAATTGCCTTTTACTTTAATTGCTGATACCGAAAAGGAGATTGTAGAAAAATACGGCGTTTGGGTAGAGAAAAACATGTATGGTAAAAAATATATGGGAACCGCCCGTAAAACTTTTATCATTAATGAGGAGGGTAAGATTGAGGCAATTATTGAGAAGGTTGACACTCAAAATTCTTCTCAACAAGTGTTGGATGCTTTAAATTAAAAGTTGCCTAAATTTTGATAATCTGAGCTTTGAGACTTCTATAATTTTTTAAATTTCTGATTTGTAGTAATATAAATCAGACTGATAATTTATTATTATTGGTTAATAAATAGATTAATTTCATAGCATTAGAATTTTCAAACCATTGTTCTTTGCTACAACTTAATTATGTTACTTAAACTCTCTCCTAATTATAGATTATAATTTTTTACTTTCAAAACATTTTTTTGACTACATTAGATAAGTCTTGATAACCATTTATGCTTTGCTTTTAATTTTTTAGTGCTTCCAATATTGATTATGTGAGTTATGATTTAAGACCATAACATCTATTAAAATAGATTATTTATAAAACTCTAATTTTTAAAAAGATGAATAGCTCGGCCAATCCTGTTACCTATAGCAGCACCACATTAACTGTTAAATTAAAATCTATATCCATAATAGGTTCTATATCTATTTTAATCGGCACTTATGTACTCATTTGTTGGGTGCTTAAAACTCCTGTTTTACATACAGAGGTACTAAATTTTGTTTCCATGAAATTTAATACCGCTATATTATTTATCTTATTAGGATTTTCCTTACTACTCACACAATTTCAAATAAAAAATGGTCGCTTAATATCTGTTTTTTTATATTCATTTATTTTTTTGATTTCTCTCACATCCTTAACTCAAACAATATTTCAGTTTAATGCAGGTATAGATCAGTTATTTGTTTATGATAACATAACTCCTAATGAACATTTATCATATCCTGGTCGCATGTCTCCAGTAACATCCATATGTTTTCTTTTATTTTGCTTATCATTTGCAGGATTTACTTTTAAATCAAACTTTATCCATATCATTTCTCAATTTTTATTAAATGTAATTACAGCTACATCCTCCATTACATTAATTGGATATTTATTTGGTCTGTCATCGCTCTATAATACCAATTATATCGGCTCATTAGCTACAAATAGTGCTTTTTTATTCCTTTTTACATCACTTGCAGCATCATGGATAAAGCCCACAATCGGTATAAATAAATTGTTTTTTGGTAAAAAAGTTGGGAATATCATGGCAACTAGGCTACTAAATAATGTTGTTTACATCATCCTATTTTTTGGGATATTATATCGGATTGGAAAGTATCTTGAATTTTATTCTTTTTATGGTGGAGTTAGCATGTTAATTATTTGTTTTATCAGCGCTGGATTTGTGATGGTTTGGCAAATGGCAAAATGGATGAATAGTCTAGACAAAGGACGAAGAGATGCTGAAAAAGAAGTGATTTTTATGAATGAAAAGCTTGAACTTAAGGTAAAGCAACGGTCAGAAAAATTAAGTTCTCTATTAGCAAAATATCGGGAGACTGAAGCGAAATTCAAAGGTGCTTTTGAGCATTCTGCAATAGGTATTGCTTTAGTAACCTTAAAAGGAAAATGGTTTCAAGTGAACAGAAGCCTTTGTGATATGATGGGTTATAAAGAGCATGAATTACTTACAATGTCATTTGAAAATATTTATGGAGATAACAGAATGACTTATTCTGAGTTAGAAGTTAATCCCCTGAAAATACCCAGTAAAACTGGAATAATTGAAAGGCGTTACAAGTGCAAAGATAATTCGATTGTATGGATATCTGTAAACACTGCAGCAGTAACCAATAAAAAGGGAAGTGCTATTTATTTCGTGAGTCAATTTGAAGATATCACAAAGAGAAAAAAAGCAGAAATGAGCCTTAAAAAGGCATATAAAGAAATAGAAAATCATGTTAAATTGATACAAAGTGTTGCGTGGAAGCAATCACATCTTATGCGTCGTCCTTTGGCAAATTTAATTGGTCTTACCGATATCTTAAAAGAAGATCACTCTGGAAGTGAAGTTCTGCAACATATTGAGAAAGAGTTAAAACAATTAGACAAAATTATTATTGAAATGGCCGAGGACTCTTTAGGTAAAGGAATTAAAAAAATTGTAGCTAAAAAACGTTTTTTCAAAAAGGAGTTAACTGGTCTATAGTTTGGTTTAACATCTAGATAGCCTTTAACTTTAAATTATAAATTGCTATTAAATAGACATAAAAAAAAATGTTAAACCTAATTAACATTTTTTTATTACTTATCTTTTGGTACACAGTTCGGTACCGTTTTACCCTCTTTCTTTTTTGTACCCACTTGGTGGTAATCTTTCCAACAAGGGTCTTCTTTCTTTTTTTCTTTAGTTTTTGTTTTGCTCATGACTTATGATTTTAAATTCATAAACCATATTTATGCCATTATTTTATTGCTGAAGTAGCGTTTGACATTCCTTCCGCCAGTTTTAAAGCATTATAAGTATTTACAATGCCGCCAGATATACATAAATCTGTGAATGGTACAGTTTTTTCTTTTTTACCAACCATTAAATCTACATTGTGATTAATTTTTACAACAGATTCCATAATGACATTTTTTACTTGTATTGCAGTTAATTTTGGATAGTAACTTCTAATTAAAGCTGCCAAACCTGCAACCACAGGCGATGCCATACTTGTACCATCTTCTTCTGTGTAAGTAGAATTAGGAGTGGTAGAATTAATTCGAACACCTGGAGCAAATACATCTACGGTAGTTTTTCCATAATTAGAAAACGTAGCTTTTAAAGAGTTGTCATCAACCGGACCTGATGCGCCAACCTCAATCCAACTAGGGGCCGCAGTACCTGATTGATCAGCATATAATCTATTTGGGAAATTCTTGCTATTATCTAAATCTAAATTCATATTGTCATTTCCTGCCGCATGTATTAATAGAACATCTTTAGAAATGGCATATTTAACAGCATCATCAACAACATCTTTATTTGGAGAATATCCTTTACCAAAACTCATATTAATGACTTTTGCTCCATTATCAACAGCGTATCTAATCGCGTTAGCAACATCTTTATCTCTCTCATCTCCATTAGGTACCGCCCTAACAGGTAAAATAATAGCATGATTTGATACGCCTTTAATCCCAAAATTGTTAGTTCTTATTGCACCTATAATACCTGCCACGTGAGAACCATGTAAAGCATCTGGCCCCTTAGCATCATTATTTCCATATATTTTTTGGGTAGGATTATTTTCATCGTCCCCAACAATATTTCTTGGATTATAATCCATGTTATAATTATACTCTGCTTGTTCTTTAAAATGATCAAAGGCACCATCAATTTGTTCCTTTTTAAAGGTGATAAAATCAGCTTCTTCTTTCATCACGTTTACCATCACTTTTTTTATTTGTGCTTCGCCAGGTTCGGTTGCATTAAAAGATTCAAAATCAGCTAATGTAGGGTTCTCTTTCCCAATTTTTTTAACCACACTTTCCAAAACGGTTTTAAAACCATAAATACCGTTAAGGTTATTCTTGGCTTCAGTTAATTTTTGGGTTAGCTCTGCTTTCATATCTTTATATTTAAGATATTCTGCTTCTTCATCTTTAGAAAGAGCATCAACACTTTTATTACCAAATTTGGCATCTAATCTTCTAATCTCTCTTACTAATTCTAAGGTTTCAAATTCCACATCACCATTTGGTCCACCTAAAAAATTCCATCCATTGATATCATCTACATAACCATTTTTATCTTCGTCTTTACCGTCTAGTTTTTCTTTTGGATTTTTATAAATTACGCTTTTCAAATCTTCGTGAGAAATATCTACACCGCCATCAATAACGGCAACAATAACATCAACACCTTTTTTATTCTTTAAAAGTTCTTGATAAGCTTTTTCTGTACTAATACCGAAAGTGGTATCACTACTTAGGTCTAAATTTTGCCAATTAATTTTGTAGGTGAGATTTTGAGCATTAACAAAAAACGGGCTGGTAAGAAAAGCAAGGGCTATTAAAAATATTTTACTTCTATTTATTAACATGTTATTTCGGGATATATTAAAATTATATTTAAGTGCAATTTTGCAAAAATAAAACGAGTCATCATATTTAATATTTTATAAAATAGAAATCTATCAAAATGTTTACAATATTAAATAACGAGTTGTCAATATGCTATAAAATTTAGATTTCTGAAAATATTTATGACATCTGTTTGATAACTTCAATTGCCTAACCATTGTTTAAAGTTTACTTTTGTAGTAGAATAAAATGTAAATTATAAAGATAAAGATATGTATCCAGAATATTTAGTTGCCCCAATGCGTAGTGATTTAACTAACGCTGGTTTTGAAGATTTAAAGAATGCTGATGATGTAATAAAAGCAATTGAAAGTGAAGGAACTACATTTGTGGTAGTAAATTCTGTTTGTGGTTGTGCTGCAGCAAACGCTCGTCCAGCCGCAAAGATTGCAGCTTTAAATGGCAAAAAACCAACAAAATTAGTTACTGTTTTTGCGGGTATGGAAAAAGATGCTGTTGATGCTGCAAGAAATCAAATGTTGCCTTACCCTCCGTCTTCTCCTTCAATGGCTTTATTTAAAGATGGTAAATTGGTACACATTATTGAGCGTCACCAAATTGAAGGTCGCCCTGCACAAATGATAGCTGATAATTTAATTGGTGCTTTTGAAGAATATTGCTAAGATTAAATTTTAAAATATCTAAAACCGATTTGTAACACAAGTCGGTTTTTTTATGTTCTAAATTTAATGAGGCATCAAGTTTGTTTAACGCAAATGATAAAAAACCCAAAATATGAAACATATCTTACTTACATTAAGCATATTCTTTACCATTGCTTTATTTAATAGTTGCGCAGTTAACCCAGTAACAGGTAAAAAACAACTTGCATTTACCTCAGAGGCACAAGAAATTGAAATGGGAAAAGAAGCCGACCCACAGATAATTGCACAATACGGCTTATATGAAAACCCAGAACTTCAAAAATTTATAAATGCTAAGGGAAGAGAAATGGCTATTATCTCTCATCGTCCAAATCTGACTTATAATTTTAGGATTGTGGATTCTGAAGTGGTTAATGCCTTTGCAGTACCTGGTGGTTATGTTTATTTTACTCGAGGTATTATGGCACATTTTAACAACGAAGCAGAATTTGCAGGCGTTTTAGGTCATGAGATAGGCCATGTAACAGCCAGACATTCTGTAACCCAACAAGCTAAATCTACTTTAAGTCAAATTGGATTATTAGCAGGAATGGTATTATCTCCAACAATAGCTCAATATGGTCAAGAAGCATCTCAAGGTTTAGGTTTGTTATTTTTAAAATTTGGTAGAGATGCAGAAAGACAGGCTGATGAATTAGGCGTTGAGTATTCTAGCAAAATTAAATATGATGCCCACCAAATGGCAGATTTCTTTGGCACCTTAGAAAGAATTTCGGCTGATAGTGGTAATGATTTACCTGATTTTTTATCTACCCACCCAAACCCAGGGGAAAGGATGATAACAGTGGATAAATTAGCTACACAATGGCAAAAAAAAGAAGGACTTCAAAATCCTATTATCGCTAGAAATAGCTATCTAAAAATGATAGATGGTTTAATTTATGGCGAAGATCCAAGACAAGGTTTTGTAGAAAATAATAATTTTTACCACCCAGAACTAAAGTTTCAATTTGCAATACCTGCAGGTTGGAAAACTCAAAATAGCCCACAATCTTTCCAAATGGCACAACCTGATGGGAAAGCAATTATGACCTTAAGTTTAGCCTCAGGCAAATCTTTACAAGAGGCAGCAAGTAGCACCATTCAAAAATATGGATTAACCGTAGTACAAAACGATCAACAAACCATCAATGGATTATCCATGATTAGAGTTGTTGCAGACCAACCCGCAAATCAACAGCAGCAATCCCCAGCTTTAAGAACATTATCTTATTTTATCGCTTATGGAACTAATATTTATCATATTATAGGTGTTACAGATTTGAATAGTTTCAGTAGTTATGAAAACCAGTTTAGAAATACAATGTCTGGTTTTAAAGTGTTAACGGATCAGCAAAAAATTAACAAAAAACCAAATAGGATTAAAATCATTACCGCAACAGGCAATACCACTTTAACTCAAATATTAAATATTAGAAAGGTTAATGATACCAAAGAAAGAAATGAAATTGCAATTTTAAACGGTATGAGTTTAAATGATGCAGTAACAAATGGGATGATGATAAAAGTGATAGATAAATTTTAGTACTCTCTTAATTGTTCGATAGGTAATTTGAATTGATTTAGCATAAGTTAAATCAATTTTCCAATCTTTTCAAACTTCTCGAAAACTTTCTCGGTATGGGGAGCATGTCTTAATTCATCAGTTAAATCCTGACCTGCCCAATGCTCATAATGTTTGCCATCTCGCCATAGTCGGCTTTCAGTTACATCGTAAATAAAACCTAAATATGCTACCCATATTTGAGGCTTATCTTGTCCGTTTCGCAGAGCGAGTTGAGATTTAGAATATTCAGGAAGCTGTTGCATTTATCTTTTTATTCCTAAAATATTCGAAGAAAATAAGATTTAATAATATTAAAGACATGGAGTAGAAATGATCTTCAAAAGGTATAGTCCCAATCCTAAAACCCATGTTTTCATTATTGTTATAAATCACTACGGGAATAGCCGTTAAAACACCGTTAACAATATAAAAAGGGATTAGAGAAACCAAATATGCCAAATAAAATTTACCCATATCTAACTTAATTTTTTTAAACTGGGTAAATAATAATATAATGGCTAATGTACTAAAGTTGATCATACTATAAAGTCTATCGTGGTAAACAAAAGCCAAAACCAGACAAGCTAAAATCAACAGATAAGAAATAGAATTGCTAATTTTTTCTGGAATATTAATAGAAAAATAACAAACTAAACACTCGTAAATAAATATACAGGCAAACGGAACGGTAAAAAAGAAAATAATTTCCTCTATTGGAAGATCGAAAAATTTAATTCCTAAAATATATTCAGGATTAAAAGACCAAACTTGGTTGATGGTGAACAGATAATCCCAAAGAAGGTAAAGTAAACCAGATAAAATTAATCCCGGTAATATGAATTTCCACTTTTTAAAAAAACTTACTTTTTTATCAAAAGATAAAACAATAGGAAAAAAAACGGTTAAAACATTAATCAATAAATAAGTATAATGTTTATCCATCTAATTTATACTAGCACTTTTTTTAACACTGCTATTTCTTGTGGGCTACATTTTTTACTATCAATCATAAAATTAACCATGTTTTTTAAAATATCCTCATTAATATTCAACTTAGAAACGTGAGAATTTTTTAATATGGAGACAATAATGTTTTTATCTGTCATCAAGTTATTACTATAGCCTAAAAATGAGGGTACATAGTATTGTAAACTAAATCTTAAAAAACGAACTTCTAACTGGTTTGGGTCTTTTGCTACTGCCTTGTTAATAGTATCAAAACCTTTACTAAGATAACTCATCTTGCTCACCGGATTCCAGGCATGTTTTGCTTTTATTGCTTGTACAGAACCTAAATAAGCCATAATTACGGCACTTGGATTTTTAACTTCTGCTAATTGATCGCACAATTTGTCAGCTTTGTCACTATCTGTAATACATGCAATATAATCCTCACGTATTTGATCTAAATTATTTGCTTGCACAAATAAGGTACTATAAAGCGTAAATAATAAAACAACAAATAAATTCTTCATTTTATAAAGTTTAATATTTTCAATAACGAGAAATACTTAAACATAGTTTAGTTTATTTTTTATGATGGCTTGAGTCATCAAAACTAATTTTTGACTATCAGAAACCCTAATTCTTTTATTAGAAATAATGCTTGCAGGCGTATTTTTAATTTTTTTAAAAAGCTCCAGATAATAAACATACGCAACATAAACCCCTAGTTTAGATCCACTTGGCAAATTTTTTATTCCCTCAAAAGCATCATCAAAATCAATTTTAATATCTGCTTCTATATCTTTTTTATCCTTTTCTGCAAAGTTTTTGAAATCTATATTAGGGAAATAAGTGCGTCCCCGCTCATCAAAATCTGATTTGATATCTCTTAAAAAATTAATTTTTTGAAAAGCAGACCCTAAACTCCTCGCCTTTGGCAATAATTTTTGATAACTAACATCATCACCTTCACAAAATATACGCAAACACATTAAACCAACTACTTCTGCCGAACCATAAATATATTCTTTATAACTTTCATCAGTGTAAGCGGTTTTATCTAAATCCATTTCCATAGATTTTAAAAACGCATCTATCAGGTCATACTCAATATTATATTTATTTACAACTACCTGAAATGATTGTAATACTGGATTTAAGCTAATTTTAATATCAATTGCTTCTTTGGTGTCTCTTCTAAATTTATCTATTAAATAAGCCTTGTCGTTATCATGGAAAGTATCAACAATTTCATCGGCGTAACGTACAAAACCATAGATAGCATAAATTGGATATTGAAACTTTTTATCGAAAGCCTTGATACCTAAACTAAACGAAGTGCTATACTTATTAGTGATGATTTTACTGCACTCGAAACAGGTTTCATTATAAAGATCCATATAAGCTTAAAAGTATTTAGCAAAATAAGGTTTTTTGAAGCAAATTGTTTTAAAAAGGCTCAAACAAAATCTTTAATTTCGGATTTTAACATCAAATGAAATCACAAATAAAAATACATATTATAGGTTCAGGCTTTTCTGGCTTAGCTGCTGCTGCGGTTTTAGCAAAGCAAGGTTATGATGTTACCATTATCGAGAAGAACGACCAAGCTGGTGGAAGGGCTAGACTTTGGGAAAGCAAAGGTTTTACTTTTGATATGGGCCCAAGTTGGTATTGGATGCCCGATATTTTTGAGAATTACTTTGCCTTATTCGGTAAAAAAGTAAGTGATTTTTACGATTTAAAAAGATTGGATCCAGGCTATCGAGTTTATTTTGGAAAGAATGATTTCATGGATATTCCTGCCAATATGCAGGAATTAGAGGCTCTTTTTGAGAAATATGAAAAAGGAAGTAGCGTTGGTCTTAGAAATTTTATGGACCAAGCGGCTTATAAATACAAATCTGCCATGGGCGATTATGTTTTTAGGCCTTCACACTCCATCACAGAATTTATAGATATCAGATTATTGGTAGAAAGTATTAGAATTCACATGTTAAAACCGATGAGTAAGCATGTAAGACAATATTTTACTAATCCAAAACTTATCCAACTTTTAGAATTTCCTGTTCTTTTTTTAGGTGCAACTGCACAAAAAATACCCGCAATGTACAGCTTGATGAACCATGCAGATTTAGCTATGGGAACCTGGTACCCAATTGGTGGAATGTATGAAATTGTAAAAGCAATGGTTAAAGTTGCACAAACTGAAGGAGTTAAAATTATTTTAAATACCGAGGTTACAAAAATTGAGATAGAAAATGGAATAGCGAAAAAACTAATAACCTCCCGAGGTGATTTTGAAACAGGTTTTGTGGTTGCCGCTGGCGATTATCATTTTATAGAGCAAAACCTCATTGAGAAAAAGTATCGCAATTACGATGAAAAATATTGGGATAGTAGAGTAATGTCTCCATCTTCTCTTTTATTTTATATAGGTTTAGATAAAAAAATAGAAGGCATACAACATCATAATCTATTTTTTGATGAGGATTTAGACCAACACGCCAGAGAAATTTATACGGAGCCGCAATGGCCAACAAAACCTTTATTCTACGTTTCATGTGTTTCTAAAACAGATTTAAGTTCTGCTCCTGATGGTCAAGAAAATTTGTTCTTTTTAATTCCTTTAGCTCCCGGTTTAACCGATACGGAGGAATTAAGACAAAAGTATTATGATATTATGATGGATAGATTTGAAAAAATTACTGGACAAACTATTCGAGGACATGAAATTGTAAAACGTAGTTATGCGATGAATGATTTTGTAAACGATTATCATTCTTATAAAGGAAACGCTTACGGATTAGCGAATACTTTATCCCAAACCGCTTTCTTTAAACCAGCTATGAAAGCTAAAAAAATCAAGAATTTATTATTTACAGGTCAACTTACAGTTCCTGGTCCTGGCGTTCCTCCTTCTATAATATCAGGTCAGGTAGTTGCAAAAGAAGCAGATTTAATTTTGATGAAAAAGTAGGATTTCATTTAAAATACTTCGTTTATATTCTCGTTTGCAGATTAAGTATCATACTATAAAGGTTGTGGGTTCTAATTTAAAAAACGCGTCATGTCGAGGAACGAAACAGCTCATTTTTAAAGTTTTCATCCTAACAGAATACCTATTTGTGTGATGTCTTGTTCCTCGACATGACCAAAATATTATTTATTTTAAAATCCTATCCAACCAACCAACTTGTATCCCAAATCTAATAACCCTAGCTTTGCGGCTTTATAATTGACAAGAAAAATTAATGAAGGCCGTATTAAACTTATTCAATTTTAAGCAAAAAATAGATTACAAAGTAGAGATTTTAGCAGGAATTACTGTTGCAATGACCATGATTCCAGAGTCACTTTCATTTGCGATTTTGGCTGGTTTTCCACCTTTAGTTGGCTTATACGCTGCATTTATCATGGGCTTGGTCACTTCTATTTTTGGTGGTCGACCTGGATTAATTTCTGGAGGTGCAGGAGCAACAGTAGTTGTATTGATTGCTTTAATGAAATCTAATGGAATTGAATATGTATTTGCTGCAGTTGCTTTAGCCGGAGTTATTCAAATTTTAGTAGGTGTATTTAAATTTGGAAAATTTATCAGATTAGTACCTCAACCCGTAATGTATGGTTTTGTTAATGGATTGGCCATCATCATATTTATGGCTCAGTTTGAGCAATTCAAAACTGTAGTAAATGGCGAAGTAACTTGGTTAACCGGCACACCTTTGTTTATTATGGCGGGTTTAGTGGCTTTAACTGTTGCTATTGTTTTTATATTTCCTAAAATAAGTAAGGCAATTCCTCCATCATTAGTAGCTATTATTGTAGTTTTTTTAATCGCCTTAGGTTTTAATATCGATACAAAAACGGTAAGTGATATTGCATCTGTGAGTGGCGGCTTCCCTCCTTTTCATATCCCTAACATCCCTATAAATTTTAAGACTTTAGAAATTATATTGCCCTATTCTTTTATTATGGCGGGAGTTGCATTAACTGAAGGTTTGTTGACTTTAAATTTAGTGGACGAAATAACTGCTACAAGGGGAAACGGAAACAGGGAATGTATTGCCCAAGGCAGCGCTAATATTCTAAACGGATTTTTCTCTGGAATGGGTGGTTGCCCAATGATTGCGCAAACTTTAGTTAATTTATCTGCTGGCGCTAGGGCGAGATTATCTGGAATTATAGCATCTATTACCATATTAATGATTATACTTTTTGGAGCACCTGTTATTGGTTTATTACCTATGGCTGCGTTAACTGGTGTAATGATTATGGTTGCAATAGGGACTTTTGAATGGATTAGTTTTAGGATTATTAATAAAATGCCCAAGCAAGATGTTTTTGTTGGAATTTTAGTTGCAGGGATTACCATTTGGTTACATAATTTGGCTTTAGCCGTTTTAATAGGAGTCATTATTTCTGCATTGGTTTTTGCATGGGAAAGTGCAAAACGCATTAGAGCCAGAAAATATATTGACGAAAAAGGCATTAAACACTATGAGATTTATGGTCCACTCTTTTTTGGATCTGTAACTGCTTTTAATGATAAATTTGATGTTTTTTCTGATCCTGAAGAAGTAATTATTGATTTTACGGATTGTAAAGTTGCAGATATGTCTGGCATTGAAGCTTTAAATAAATTGACGGCAAAATATAAACTGGCTAATAAAAAACTACACCTTCGGCATTTAAGTGAAGATTGTCGCAACCTACTCAATAATGCAAGCGATATTATTGATGTAAATATTCTTGAGGATCCCAATTATAAAGTGGCTGTAGAAAAGCGCTAAGTTAAATTCAGAATTAATTCAGAATTCAAATTCAACTTCGTTGAAAATCTAAATTCTATAATCTGAATGCCCCTTTTTCAAAAACTATTTTCTAAAAGATTTGGTCCAATCTTTCTTTTATACCTTATTATTATTTCATTAGCCTTTATTACCCGTACAGCTTTATTATTTAAATCGGCAGCTGGTTTTGAATGGACTTTCCTTAACATTATCGGGATTTATTTTATTGGCTTATTCTATGATACCGTTTTAGCCAGTTATTTCTGTATTCCTTTAGTGCTATATATTTGGCTGATACCAAATAAAATATTCCGTAAAAATTGGCATCGAATTATATTATATGGCTATTTCTTATTAGTTACTTTTCTATTACTTTTTAATATTGTTGCCGAGTGGGTTTTTTGGGATGAATTTTCTACTCGTTTTAATTTTATTGCCGTAGATTATTTAGTCTATACTACTGAAGTTATAGGAAATATTTGGCAATCTTATCCGGTTATAAAAATACTCATCATCATATTTTTAATAGCTATTGCTACTTTTTTTCTGATTAAAAATAGCATTAAAGCGTCTTTAAACAGCAGTCTTCAATTTTCGAAAAGAACTATGATAGCATTGCCGCTGCTTTGTATCCCTATTCTTTCTTGGTTTTTGGTAAGCAATAAAGGAAAAGAATTTAGTAATAATCAGTTTGCAGTAGAATTAGCAGGAAATGGTTTGTATGAATTTGGGGCAGCTTTCTGCAACAATGAATTAGATTACAATAAGTTTTATGCTACAATTGATCAAGATAGGGCCTTTAAGATTGTTAGGGAATTATTAGGACATGATAACGTAACTTTTCTAGAAGATAAAAATAGTATTGTTAGAAAAATTAAATATACCGGAGATGAAAAAAAATACAATGTTGTTTTAATAAGTGTAGAAAGTTTAAGTGCAGATTATTTAGGGGTTTATGGCAATACTCAAAATTTAACACCTAATATGGATAGTTTGGCAAAAAACGGGTTATTGTTTAGCAATCTTTATGCCTCTGGAACTAGAACGGTACGTGGATTAGAAGCACTCTCACTTTCAATTCCTCCCACTCCTGGGCAATCTATCGTAAAAAGACCCAATAATGAAAACTTATTTTCTATTGGTAATCTACTAAAAAAACAAAATTTTGATACTCAATATATCTATGGAGGCTACGGTTATTTTGATAATATGAACTACTTTTTTTCGAATAATGGTTATCAGGTTATAGATAGAACGGCCATTAATGAAAAGAAAGAAATACATTATGAAAATATTTGGGGCGTTGCTGATGAAGACTTATTTACTCTTTCCATTAAAGAATTAGATAAAGATTATCAATCTGGAAAACCTTTTTTTAGCCAGATTATGACTACTTCCAACCATCGTCCTTTTACTTATCCTGATGGTAGGATTGACATTCCATCTCATACCAATCAAGAAGGAGCCGTTAAATATACCGATTATGCCATTGGTAAATTTTTAAAAGAAGCAGCTACTAAACCTTGGTTTAACAATACTATTTTTGTAATTATTGCTGACCATTGTGCATCTAGTGCGGGCAAAACGGAACTTCCTGTTTATAGATATCATATTCCGGCTTTTATATATGCGCCTAAAATAGTAAAACCCCAAGTTTTTGAAAAATTGATAGCGCAGATGGATATTGTCCCTACTCTTTTGGGGATGTTAAATATTAATTACGATTCTAAATTTTTTGGTCGAGACATTTTTCAAGTTAAACCTGATGAAGAATGGGCGTTTGTAAGTACTTATGAAAAATTAGGATTTATAAGAAATGGACATTTATTGGTACTATCTCCACAAAAAAAAGTACAACAATTTAAAGTGCTTCCTAATAATGATCAAATTGAAGAGAAAGTTGATAAAAAATTAGAGGAAGAAGCTATTGCTTTCTATCAAACAGCCAGTTATTTATATAAAAACAAGCTTTTAAGTAAATAAATAAGTTTTTTATAATTTTAAATCATTTTTGCATGATTATTTTCTATGTTTGAATTTAAGCTTAAATAAAATAGATGCAAAAAGGGATACTAAGAAAAAAAACCATCGCCAAAATATTACATGATACAAAAGAAGGATATGGCGATGGAGAACACGCTAGCCTAAATAAAGTATTAAATGTTAGGGATTTAACTATGATGGGAATTGCCGCCGTAATTGGAGCCGGCATTTTTTCTACCATTGGTCAAGCGTCGTTTAATGGTGGTCCAGGAGTTAGTATTTTGTTTGTGATTACAGCCGTGACCTGTGGATTTTCCGCACTTTGTTATGCAGAATTTGCTTCAAGAATCCCAGTCTCTGGAAGCGCTTACACTTACGCCTATGCATCTTTTGGCGAACTAGTAGCCTGGATTATAGGTTGGGATTTATTAATGGAATATGCTATCGGGAATATTGCTGTAGCCATATCGTGGAGCGGTTATTTTGTAAATTTATTGCATGGTTTCAATATCCATTTACCCGCCTACGTAACCATGGATTATTTCTCTGCCTACAAGGCAAGTCAACAAATTGCAGATTTAACAGCATCAGGAAGTTCTTTAGAGAGTTTAAGTACTAATACAAAATATGCAGCAGAAGCCTGGACAACTGCTCCTTCAGTTGGAGGTATTAAATTAATAGCAGATTTCCCCGCCCTTTTAATTGTATTGATCATCACATCTTTAGTTTATATCGGTATTAGAGAAACAAAAAAAGCAACTAATGCAATGGTTGTTTTAAAAATTTGTGTGGTTATCGCAGTAATTGTTATAGGTTTCTTTTACGTAACTCCAGCAAATTGGCACCCATTTTTGCCAAACGGATTTTCTGGGATGATGAAAGGCGTATCTGGAGTTTTCTTTGCCTACATAGGTTTTGATGCCATTTCTACTACGGCAGAAGAGTGTGAAAATCCTCAAAAAGATTTACCCAGAGGGATGATTTATTCGCTAATAATTTGCACAGTTCTATATATTTTAGTCGCCATAGTTTTGACTGGGATGGTAAATTACAGTGAATTGGCAGTATCAGATCCATTAGCTTTCGTTTTTGAACGAGTTGGATTAAATAAAATCAGCTATGTAATTTCTATTAGTGCCGTTATTGCAACTGCAAGTGTATTATTGATTTTTCAGATGGGCCAACCTCGTATTTGGATGAGCATGAGCCGAGACGGACTTTTACCAAAGGCATTTTCTAGGATACATCCAAAATATAAAACACCATCTTTTGCAACTGTTGTTACTGGTTTCGTAGTTGCAATTCCGGCCTTGTTTATGAATTTAACCGAGGTTACAGACTTAACAAGTATTGGAACTTTATTCGCCTTTGTTTTGGTATGCAGCGGAGTATTATTATTACCCAAAGACACAGAATTAAACGATGGTAAAAAGCGTTTTAAAATGCCTTACATTAATGGAAAATTTATTGTTCCCATTTTATTAATTGTTGGTTTAATTTTCTTCTATCAAGATCTTTTGAATGTTTTTGATTTTAACCAAAGTTGGGAAGTTATAAGAGAAAGATTGCCACTCTATTTGTTTTTAATTCTATTAATAGTAATTACTTATTTTTCATTTAGAAGAAATTTATCATTAATACCTGTGTTAGGTTTATTAAGTTGTTCTTATTTAATGACAGAATTAGGTTACACAAATTGGTTAAGATTTCTGATATGGTTAGTAATTGGTTTAGTTATTTATTTTACTTACAGCTATAAGAACAGCAAATTAAATATATAACAAGAAATTATAAGTTAGCTGTATCATACTAAAAGAACCATCCGTAATGGTTAAGAATTCTTTTAGTTTTTCTATATATTTAAGCCTTTAACCTTTCCTCAGGTTAAGGGCTTTTTTAATACCAAAATCAAACCTATCTATGAAAAAATTAGTACCAATTATTTTATTTGTTTTTTCATTTAGTTTTCAAAGTAATTCTCAAACAAGAACGGATAGCGCATCAACAAAATTAGGTCATAATAAAAGTTTATTATTTGGAGCATTTTACTCGAGAAACGGATCAGGAGATTTAGATGGTTTTGCAATAGAACTTGGATATAATTACCAGTTTAAAGAAAGATTATCATTTTATAACAACTTAGTTTTCACCATACATAGCCAAACCGATCCATTTTATAATTTTATAGCTCAACCCACTAACCCAATAGACAAAACACAACCATTACATTTTGTTACTGCAGGTTTACAAACATCTCCAACCCTATTTTACACCTTGTTTCAAGGTAAAAACCAAAAGCTAAATATTGGAGCTGGCACTGTAATAAGATTTCAAAATACTGGTCTGCCAGAAAAATTTGCGTATGGTTATGATAATGATAAAGACATTCAACCATCATATAAAATTTATCAAATCCATCCAACTTCGTTAAGTATAGGCTATCAATTTGCCTTGGATTATATTTACCTATCAACAAAAAAACTAAATTATTCTTTAAAAGGTTTTTATCAAAATGATACGAATAGTGATTTAATAGTTGGAATAGGTTTAACCATTAGTCGTAAATTTTCTATAATTAAATAACATATTTTATTTTTAAATGGGTGTTAATGTGATCCGTCAGCTGTCGGATAAATCTTTTTTGTGAAAACAAAAAAGGATATCGCTTCTATCCCTAACGCAAAACTCATATTAATTAAAATACATTTTGTTAAAAATTCATCCAGTCAATATTCAGCAAGTCCATCAGTTACAAAAGATTTCTAAAGAAACTTTTCTTTTTGCTTTTGCTAACGATAATACACCAGAAAACTTATCCGATTATTTTGAGAAGGCTTTTTCTATTGAAGCCCTGACCAAACAAATTAGTGATCATAATTCTAGATTTTATTTTGTTTATGATGATGATAAATTAGCAGCTTATTTCAAAATTAATATCGGCGAAAGCCAAACTGAAATTGGAGCAAATGATGGAATGGAATTAGAAAGGATTTACATTTATCCCAACCATCAAAATAAAAAAATTGGTGCTTTTATAATAAATGAGGTGAAAATTAAAGGAATTTTAGAAGATAAAAAATACATCTGGTTAGGCGTTTGGGAACATAATTTAAAGGCCATTAAATTTTATCAAAATCACGGTTTTAAAAAATTTGACAGTCATATTTATTATTTAGGTAATGATCCTCAAACAGATTTGATGATGCGTTTGGAATTGTAAATAATTATCACCTAATTTATTAAAAATTAGCTCGTCATGAAATATCAAATTAAACCTTTCCTATTTATTATAGCCATTATTGGATGTGTCAGTTTAGCTGCTACTGTGCCTCAGCAAAAGCAACAACAAGATTGGAAGGCTAAAAATCTTAAAGTATTACCAAAAGACATTTCTAAAAAAGCTTTAGATAGTATAATGCATGATTACAGAGATGCTTTAGGAGTAAAATGTAATTTTTGTCATGCGAAATCTGCAACAGATAGCACAAAACTAGATTTTGCCAGTGATGCAAACAGAAAGAAAAATTTTGCTAGATATATGATGGTCATGACAGATTCCATCAACAACAAATATTTTAAAAGACAATTACAGCGCCATGGTACATTTTCAGTAACGTGTGCAACTTGCCACAGAGGAGAAGAAGAACCTGCAGTTGCGATGCCAATGATAGAAAAAATGCCACAAAAAAAGGGAGAATAAATTCTCCCTTTTTTTATTTATAAAATTAGATTTTCTAATTTATTTACTAAACTCTTCAATCATTTTCTTGTTAAAAGCTGGTAAATCTTTTGGTGATCTACTTGTTACTAAACCTTCATCAACCACTACTTCACTATCTTCCCAATTTGCGCCAGCGTTTATTAGATCTGTTTTTATAGAAGGAAAAGAAGTCATGTTTTTACCTTTTACTAAACCTGTTTCAATCAATAATTGTGGGCCATGGCAAATTGAAGCAATAGGTTTACCTGCTGTAATAAACTCTTTTACAAAATCTACGTAACTTTGGCTTGCTCTCATCTTATCAGGATTCATCACTCCACCAGGAATCATCAAACCATCATAATCATCCGCTTTTGCATGATATAAATCCATATCTACATCAACTTCTACTCCCCAATCATTTTTATCCCATGCTTTAATTTTTATCTCTTGTTCAGAAATTACATGTACTAAAGCTCCTGCTTCTTCTAAAGCTTTTTTAGGTTCTAATAATTCTGATTGTTCAAATCCCATATCACTTAATATGGCTATTTTTTTGTCTTTTAAACTTTCCATTGTATTTGTTTTTTAAAGGTATTTATATGTGGTAAATATTAAATTTACTACATCATCTATAAAACAAATACTAAACCATAATCTGTATGATAAGACTTTTTAGACATTTAAAACATAATTTTATGCTTTTCTAAAAATAAATTTAACTAAACGAGTAATTTCTTAAAATTCATTTCTTAAAAACTTTCAAACTTATATCTTTGGGAGAAATCATAAACTCTTTAAAACTTGTGAAGAAAAGAATTGCCATTTTTGCATCAGGATCTGGATCTAATGCTCAAAAAATTATGGAGCATTTTAAAAAAAGCAATGATGCAGAAGTTGCGCTTATCTTAACCAATAATCCGTATGCTTATGTTTTACAAAGGGCTGATAATTTTGAAATTCCATCTCATATTTTTGATAAGCAGGAGTTATACGAAACAAATAAAATTATCACTTTATTGAATAACCTTAACATTGATTTATTAGTGTTAGCTGGTTTTTTATGGCTTGTTCCTCAAAACATTTTAAAAGCTTTTCCAAACAAAATTATCAATATCCATCCCTCATTGCTACCAAAATATGGAGGTAAAGGAATGCATGGAGAGCGTGTTCACAAAGCCGTTTTAGCTGATAAAGAGTCCGAATCTGGCATTACCATACATTTTGTAAACGAGAATTATGATGATGGAGAAATTATTCATCAATCAAAATTTAAAATTGACAAAGGTGATGATCTGGAAATGATAAAATTTAAGGTACAGCAATTAGAACATACCCATTTTCCTAAAGTTATTGAAGGTTTGCTAAAGAAAATGAAAAGCATTTAAAATTTTACCACAGCTTTTGTGGACAAGTAACACGATAGCGGTTATTTAAGGTAAGTCCCAAAACAATTTCATGTGATCCTCTTGACACTGTATTTAATGCTGATTGTGTAAAATCATAAGCATAACCAACGTTAAAAAGAGAACCTAAATTAAAACCAATCATACCAGAATAAGAATCGTATTTACGATAAGCCCCTCCTATCCAAAATTTATCCCTAAAAGAAACTTTTGTGTTAAAATCTATCCCAATAGGCACAGGGTTTACATATTTTACCATTACAGATGGTATAACTGTAACATCATCACTTAGCCAAAAACGATAGCCCGCTGTAAAAAACGAATGAGGAACTGTTTTACCTGTATTATAAGACGATTGGCTGGAAAATGAAAGTGTTTGAGGTAAAACTTGTTGAACAGATGCTCCAAAGAAAAATTCTGCTGAATAAAGCCAGATACCCACATTTAAATCAGGTTTTATTCTGTTAATGGTTCCGCTATTTGCAATTGCAGCATCTATAGGATTTTCTAAAGTAATATCATTTGTATTTAGGGTAACTTTTGAAATACCAGCCCCAAAACCAACCGCTAGATTTAATCTTGGCGCCAATCCAATATGATAAGCATAAGTAACATTTAAAGTATTGTTACTGAGTGGGCCAGTTTTATCAATTACAGCTACTAAGCCAATTCCATGATGTGGTTTGGAAGCCTCATACTCAGATTTATAACTTCTGCCTAAAGGATTCTCTCCAACCATACCATAAGAAGTAGAGCTTCCCCAATCATCAGATTTTCCAATAGGCATGTGTGCAGTGAAATAAGAAGTTTGAGGTGCATTTTGTAAACCAGTCCATTGTTGGCGAGTGGCTGCTTTAACATCAATATAATTCTCAATACCTGTAATTGCAGGATTTATAATGTAATTATTTAAAATATATTGAGTGTACTGAGGCTTTTGTTGTCCTAATGTATTTTGAAGAACTACAAATAATAATAATACGGATATAGATATTAATTTCCTCATCTTATCACCGTAACCGAACCGGTAAACTTCTTACCCTCAACTTTTGTATCAATAATATAATAATAAACACCAATTGGCACATCCTTCCCATTAAATCTACCATCCCAAGGAATAGCATAACCTGTAGAGGTAAAAACTTCGTTTCCAAATCTGTTAAAAATTGTCATTCTTGCATTAACATAAGAATCAAGATACAGAATGTTCCATGTATCATTGTTTCCATCTCCATTAGGTGTAAATGTATTAGGGATTGTAGGTTTTGTAGCAACATTAACGTTTACTTTGTCACTTATTGTACAACCGTCATTAGATGTTACAATTAAAGTATAGAGTGTAGTTTCTGAAGGGGAGGCTATTGGATTTAAAAGTGTAGCATCATTTAGTCCGGTTGATGGAAGCCATTGATAAGTTAATTGATTGCCAGTAGCAATCGCTTTAAAAGTTGTTTGTCCTCCAATTAAAATGGTAACATCTTCTCCGGCATTAACTGTAGGTAGTGGAAATACCTCTATTTCTTGTTGCTTAATATCATTACAACCATTATCTGCCGTAAAGGTATAAGTAATTACATGTTTCCCTAAACCAGCAGCCACCGGATCAAAAATTCCATCCTCAGAAATCCCCTTACCAGTAAAAACTCCACCACCATTAATACCCGTAATTTCTTTAGCTTGATTAATTGTTATTTTTGGCTTATCGATACATATACCTGCAAGAGGAGAAAACGCAACTTCTGGGCTTCCTTTTACAGTAATAGATATTGGACCAAAATCTTCATAACAGTCATTACCAGAATAAGCTCTTAATGTAACCTGATAGTTTGTTGTTTCCTTTGTGCTAGGATATTTATGAGTGTAGATAGAATCTTTAGCTGGTAAGATATAACTTTCTTTAGTATTTGATTCTCCATTAGTATATTCAAAAATCCATTCTAATTTTACAATTTTACCAATTTGTACACTTGAATTATCTTGAAACTGAACAGGCTGATTGCTACATAAATTATCTTTATTGATTACAGAAAAGCCTGCAATGGGATTTGAAGAATTTATTTGAATGGTTTTTTTAACAGTATAATCACATCCATTAGATGATGACACTTTTAAAGAAATTACATATGTCCCTGGGTTTGCAAATTGATATGGAGGTGTTTCTTTTCCAACTGATGTTGATCCGTTTCCAAAATCCCATTCATAAGAGACTACGTCTGATGAGGTATTTATGGCCTTAAAAATGATATTATCTCTTGCACAAGCATTTGGATCTACAAAATCTGCAGTAGGAGAATCAAATATTTTTTTACTTAATTGATAAGTAGATTCACAATTTGCTTCTGTTTTTAAAACCAATTTTATAATATAATCTCCGCTCTTTTGGTAAATATGAACCGGGTTTTTATCTGTAGAGGATGTACCATCTCCAAAATCCCAGGCATAGATAGGTGAATTATTATTTAATATTGATTGATCTGTAAACTGAATTGCAGTTTGGGAGCATGAAGTATTTGCTATTGCAAAACTAGCTTGTGGTTGTTTTAATATATTTATAGGTAATTGATAAACGTTAGAAACACAAGCAACATCATTTTTAACTGATAATGAAACAGTTTTTATACCTTCAGATGTAAAATTATGTACAGGCTCTTTATCTGTTGATGTTGTTCCATCGCCAAAATCCCAAAAGTAACTTATAACTGGCCTGTTCCCATTAATAGCGTTTAAACTAAACTTAACCGGATTATTTAAACAAGCAGATGATTGAGCTAAAAAAGTAGCAAACGGAGGTGGATCATAAACCTCAAATTCAAAATTGAGTATCTCATCACCAGATGGGCATCCACCAGCTGTTGGAGGTATAGTAGAAATAATTTTTATTTGTTTAGTACCTACTTGAGTATAAATTTTATTTACTGGTAAACGATATTCAAATAATAATTTTCCATTAATATTAATTGGAGTTGGGTTTAAATTTGCTCCCTCTTGAGTTATCGAAGCATCACCTGATTCTAAAGTCCAAATTAATTTTGTTGAAATGTAAGGCAATACCAACCTAAAATCAAAAACCTCATCTCTACAGGCATTAGTAATTATTTCATTAGTGGCTGGCCTAACCGCATTAATAAAAATAGACGAAGCTAAATTTGTTCCGGCAGAATAAGCATAGGATTCAAAATCACCAAATCCGTAAGCCATCGCGTTAAACGCTACTTCAGATTTTAGGTTAAAGCTTGTTCCTCCAATTTGCCTAAGATTAATTTGTGCATAAGAATAATCTGGATTACCAGGAATGGCACTAAACCTGTTGCTATAACTAACGCCATTGATTGCAAAACTAGCTACGCCAGTATTGGGAATTACAACGTTTAAAAATTGATCCCTTATATCTTGTTTTAATGCAGAGTACATTGTCACATCTTTAATGCTGTATTCTAAAGGATTTAAAATCACCATGTCTGGATCACTTGGACGGGAATTACTGCCTCTGTTTCTAGAATCTGCGCAATATTGGGTGATTGCATATTGTGTGACTGTAACTGGTTTATCTGCAGTTACCAATGAGATTGTATTTGTAGGCGGTGTTGTATAAAACTCGCCCCTATTTAAAACTTTTGTAACACCATCAATATTAATAGTTGTATTATTTTCAGAAGCCATTACCCTATAAATAGTCCCCGTGTTTCTATCAAAAAAAGGAATTAGAGGAAACGTTTTTCCCCAACTTTCTAAAGGATAAAGTTGCTGAAAAAGCGGATCATAAGAAATATTTGCACCGTTACCGCTGCCGCCCGGGGGCCTACAACCTAGAGATAAAATACCTAAAGCAGAACTTCCTGAAAATGCAGCAAATCTTTTACAACTTGAGTTTGAGGCATCAACTTCAATATAAGACCCTGAAATATCACTATCATTTTGATATTGATAAACGTCGCCAATATTAATAAGGGTTATGCTAAAAGTAGGCTGTATTACACCATCTAATCTCGGCGTAATATTAATTTTTGTATTGGGTTCTACACAAACAATATTAAATTGTGATTGAGAGCCTTGAGTACTTAAGGATTGATCATAAGAAATGGCAAAATATTTTTGCCCTAAAGCAAGTTTAGGCAAAACCAATGTTGCTGCAGATCTTGCTCCGGCAAAAACATGTCCGTAAACAACTGCTTTTGGTTGCCCATCATCTATTAAAACTTTTATTCCTTTGTTAATACTTGTAAAAGTTCCATCACCTATGTAAGAAATATTTCTTGGCAAAATTACTTCCGTTACTTGGTTGGCAGTTACTGTGAATGATTGTGAGAAAGAACCACAACTTACTACGCCACTTGTATTACTTTTTGAAGTTATAAAAACGGAAAGATTTGCCAAATCAGGATTATTTAGGGTACCTGCTGGAGAATGGGCAGGAAAACAAAGCCAAAACTCGGTACCTTCGTTAGAAATGTTTTGCGCATTTACTTTAACGATAAATAATGATATAAATAAAAGAGTGTATAAGTATCTCATTTATGAATAGGCAAACATTTTGGTGCAGTAATAATAAACGTTTAAACGTTTGTTTATTATATATTATACTACAATAACTAAATAATCATACTTATGGTTTTATCTAACTATTAAAACCGAGCCAGAATATTTTAACTCTCCTTGCTTTGCTGTTATAATATAATAATAGATTCCTTGCGGTAAATCTTTATTATTAAATTTTCCATCCCAAGCCGATGTGTAAGATAAAGCATTATAAACTAAATTTCCATCTCTATTAAATACTTGTATGGTAACAGATGGATAGCTGCTTAAATATTTAATATCCCAAATATCATTAACCCCGTCTCCATTTGGCGTAAAAGTATTAGGAATTTCAGGTAATAGTAAAACCTTGATAAACACATCATCTATATTTATGCAACCATTTTGGCTTGTTACTAAAAGCGTATATTTTGTGTCTTTGATTGGCGATGCAATAGGATTTAAAATGTCATCTTTATTTAAACCCGTTGAAGGTGACCATTTATAACTTAAATTATTTCCAGAAGCAGTAGCATCTAAAGTAATCTGTCCTCCAATTAAAATATTTTTATCAACCCCTGCATTTACTGACGGTGTCGGATTTACTGTAATATCTTGAGTTTTAAAATCACTACAACCATTGTCTCCTGTAAAAGTATAGGTAATGGAATGAGTACCTACTCCTGCAATTTTCGGAGAAAATAATCCACTGGCATTTATACCTGTACCAGAATAAGAACCTTTTCCTGGAAATCCGGTTGTTTCATTTGCTTGAGTAATGAGATAAGGCTCATATTCTTCACAAGCGGCAGTTAATACATTAAAAACCAAATTGGGAACAGCCTTAAGCGTAATCGTTTTGCTGATTTGACTCACACATCCTGTTGCACTTGTAGTAGTCATAACAACCTTAAAATCTTTAGTTAAAGGGCTATTAAATTTCGGGTATGCAAATTGATAAATTTTTGCAGCATCTGTTCTAAAATTTGGGTTATTATCTATTAAACCAAACACAGGATCATTTGGATGATTCACTGCATCAAATTGCCATTCTATTTTTGTAATCTCACCAAAGGCGATCGTGGCTTCATCCCTAAAAAGAACTTTAAAATTACTGCATAAATCATCATTAACAACACTGAAACCAGGATTTGGTAAGGCAGCACTCACGGTAAAAATTTTAGAAATAGTAGCACTACATCCATTTGCCGAAGTAACAGTTAATTTTACTGTATAATTTTGAGCGTATTTATATTGATGGATAGGATCTTTATCTGTTGAAGTATTATTTTGATTATCTCCAAAATCCCATGCATAAGTTAAACCTGTTGTAGAATTATTAAATGTAGAATTATTAGTGAATTTTGCCTCGCCATTAGGCAAACAAGCATTTGGCAATGCAAAATCTGGTTTTGGAATCGCTTTTAAAATAATAGTTTTAGAAATAGTGCTTACACATAAAACACCAGAATATGCTTTCATGGTTACTATAACACTTCTAGTTGCTGGAGAATAAAAAACCGGATATTGATGTGTATAAATTTTCGCTACATCTGTTCTTTTGTTTGGATCGTTATCAGTATCTATTAGTGTGGGTTGTAAATCATCGTAAATCCATTCTATTTTGGTTATTTCGCCAAAATCGACAGTGGAAACATCCCTAAAACTCACAATTTGATCACTACATAATTTAGTGTCATTTAAAACTTCAAAATTTGATTTTGGCGTACTTCCATTAACAGTAAATACTTTCGATAACGTAGTTACGCATCCATTGGCACTTGTTGTTGTTAATTTTACATCATAGTTTTTAGCTTGTGTATATTTATGTAAAGGATTTGGCTGTGTTGAGGTATTATTTGCCGGAGTTGAATTATTGTCTCCAAAATCCCAAACGTAACTTAAAGTAGAGTTATCATCAATAGTAGATTTATTGGTGAATTTAGCAGAAGCATCATTTAAACATATGTCTGGAGTATCAAAATCTACAATTGGTAAAGAGTTAATTTTAATTGGTTTCAACAATTTGTTGGTACAGCCCAAGTTTGTAATAACTGTTAAAGTAACATTATAATTTCCAACAGTATTATAAGCATGCGTTGGATTCTGAACATTAGATTTTGCTGAACCATCTCCAAAATCCCATATCCAAGATGAAATAGTTTGTCCAACCGCTGTTGTAGCATCTGTGAATTGTATTGCTTGATTTAAACAGGTAATTGCCGAAGTAGTAAATGAGACTACAGGTAACTGCATGACATCTGTAGTTTTAGTTGTTATATCAGACCAACATCCATCTTGGGATTTTACGGAAAATCTAATGTTCTTAACTCCTGTGGTAAGAAACTTAAAACTTGGATTTTGCAAAGTCGAACTTCCTTCACTGTTAAAATCCCATAAATATTCTTGTAATACAATCTTATTATCAACTACTACATTTGTAAATTTTACAGAATCACCAAAACAAGATTGTGATGAAACGTTAAAATCTGCAACTGGTTTTGGATTTACGATAAAATCAAAAGTAAATTCATCACCAGTACCGCAATCATCAGCAGATGGTTTTGTGGTTCTAACCTTGTAAGTGTAGGTGCTATCTTTTGTGTAAACTAAATTTGGAAGCAAAGAATAAACATAAGTTATCACTCCATCTTTTGTAGATTGTCCAATTTTATTTACGGTGATATATTTTAGACCAGTGCCATCTAACTTATCTAGTTGAAGGTCTAATGGTTCATAAGGTAATTTTAAATTTATATTATAAGGTGTACCAACACATCCGGTTGCCACACTTGTAGAATCAGTACCGTTTTTAACAGGATCAATTCCAAAAGAAGTTAAATTTGCACCTGCTGCATAACCATAGGATTCCGCAGCTCCAAAACCATAAGCAATGGCATTGAAACCAACATCAGAAGATAAGTTATGCGTACCTGCTTGTACAGATAATTGCGCATAAGAATATTGTAGATTTCCTGGTACAACTGAAAAATTACTTGAAGCATTTACTCCGTCCAATTTAAAATTTGCCACTCCTTCATTTTTAATGACCACATTTATGAAATGCTTAGTTATTAAAAATCGCGGTGTAGAATACATAGTGATTTGAGTGAGGGTTTGTTCTAAAGGATTCAAATAAATCATTTCAGGATCTCCCACATCCCCGCCGGCATTACTACAAGTAATAGATTTATTTTGCGTAACTGCATATTGTACCAGTTGAATTGGTTTATCTGAAGTAACCTGGTCTACTTGTTGGGAAGCAAAATCGTAATAAAGATTATTTACAAAACTGGTTGATGCAATAACTACCCCGTTTAATTTCACAATAGCAGTAGGGTCACTTTTCAATACCCTATAAATCACAAAATTTCTGTCTTTTTCAGGAACTGTAATAAAATTCTTACCCCATGTGGAGGTAGGATAAACTTGTTGGATTAAATTATCTGCAGAACCGGGCGCTGTAGTATTAGGAAAATTATAAGACAAGCAGTTAATAGAGATTTTACTACTTCCAGAAAAAACTGCAACTTTTTTACAAGTTCCGTTAGAGGAAATAGATTTAATTCTTGAGCCCGTTAAATCTCCTCCGTAAGAATTTCCGCCACTATTTGTAAATTTACCTAATACATTATAAATCTGACCTTTATTAAGTGTTACGGTGTGAGTAGTATTTGCTGTCCATCCACTTTGTGTATCTTGAGTTGGTGTAATTTCAACAGTGGTATTATCTTCAACAGCAACCACAAAAAACCAGGAAACCGCTCCGTTCGAATTAGATATTTGTTTGTAATTAATAGAATAATAATCTTTCCCCAAAGTGTTTACTGGTAAAACCAGCGTTGCACCAGAAACAGAAGAATCATAAATATGGGCATAAACAATAACAGGTTTTAAAGAGGTTACATGAATACCATTATTGGATAACCCATCTACATTTAAATGTGCAGAAGTGGGGATATCTACAGGAACAACAGTATTTGCCACAACCGAAACAGTTTGAGAAAAACCGAGGGCTGGAATTGTTACTGTACTTGTAGTATTTACATCTGAGGTAATATATAAAACCATGTCACCTACAGAAACATGCTTTCCATATCCAAGCCAAAAGTCAGTTCCCTTATTAGAAGAACCTTGCCCTAAGCAGTTAAATACAGATAAAAAGCCTATTAAAAATAGGAATATGATTTTTCTAGAATGAGGTATCAATGTGTGTTTAGGCCAATTTTATTAACAGACGAAAAATTTCTAGAATGGTTTAAATTGGGAGTGTAATTTAACGCTTTTTCTTGCAATAGAAAACAGCTAATTTTTTATGAAAATTAGCTGCTATTTTGACTTAGAACATTTAACTAATTGTCTTTCTTCTTTTCCTTTTCGACTTTATAATTTTTATCTGCTTTAATTATAAAACCTGGGATGTCTTTAGTCCACATTTGCTGAACTTTTTGATTATAGTTTAAATATAATTTCCCATCTATAACAGAAAAAACATCTGGCTCAGTTGGAGAAGCATGACCTTGAGCGTAACCAAAAGCACAATATCCACCATATTGGGGAGCATATTTATCTGGTGAAGCCTTAAAAGCTTTCATATTTTCTTTAGAACTAAAATACCATTTAGCACCGTTCCAATCATAACTAAAGTCTTTATTACCTTTTACAGCTTTATTTTCTTTAAAGTAAGCAACAACATCGTAACCTTTAATTGCGCCATCTTCGGTTTGAAAAATTTCCTTTTCTTGTGCCTTTAGTGCTGTAGTTAAGCCTAAAACCAAAAAGGTTAATATCATTATCGCTTTTTTCATAATCTATATTTTAAATTTAAATATCATCAATTTTTAGCTTCAAAAAAAATCATCATTCATCAACACCAATCTTATATTTTCTACCCTTTATTTTTTCAGGCTTAATCAGCGAAAGCGTTGAATTAACTTTTACTCTTTTAACCGCAACATAACTCATGTGGTCAAAAACTTCAATTAAACCAATATCTTCTTTTTGCAGATTTGCCTTTTTGTATAACAAACCAACCACATCAATTTTATTGATTTTATCCTTTTTGCCAGCAGCAATATAAATCGTATTCCAGTCGCTAGGGTCAAACATTTTAAAGTCCTCAACCACCTCAACTTCAATGGTTTTTCCCTTTACATAATCCGGCTTATATTCTTCGTCGGCTAAAAGCAAATAAGCTTTTCCTGTGGCTTTCATCCTTGCAGTTCTGCCGTTTCTATGCGTAAAAGATTCTTCCGTAAACGGAATTTGATAGTGAATAACTTGCTGCACATCTGGAATATCTAAACCTCTGGAAGCTAAATCTGTCGTTACCAAAACAGAAAAAGTTCCGTTTCTAAATTTCACTAAAGCTTTTTCCCTGTCAGGTTGGTCCATCCCACCATGATAAATTCCATTACTCATTCCTTTATTCCATAAAATATCACTTACTCTTTCTGCCGCTTCCCTATGGTTACAAAAAATCAAAGTTGGCCCTTTCGGGAATTCTGAAACCACCTGCATCAACAACTTTAATTTCTCTTTAGATTTTGAATGTAAAACCTTTAAAGCCAACTGCGGACTGTTTCCTTCATCCTTCAAAAAGTTGACATAAGTTAAATTATCAACCTTTGCGAAATTTGGCAACTCCTCCATTTTTGTCGCCGAAGTCAGTATTTTTTGTTTCAGTTTGGTTAAAGATTGGATGATAAATTCCATCTCTACCTGAAATCCCATCTCTAGCGATTTATCAAATTCATCTAAAATTAAAAATTCTACACCTGTGGGGTCAAAATTTTCATTTCTAATGTGGTAGCTAATTTTACCCGGCGTACCAATAATTACTGAAGGCGTTTCTGAAAGACTTTGCCCTTCTGTTTTTGTCGAATGCCCGCCATAAATGCAACTTACCTTAAAACCAGATTGCAACGATCTAAAAACTTGCTCTATCTGTAAAGCCAATTCCCTTGACGGAACAATCACCAAAATTTGTACTTTTTTTAAGTCTTTTTTTAACTTATACAAAAGTGGAATTAAAAATGCCAACGTCTTCCCCGACCCTGTCGATGATAAAACCATCACATCTTTACCGGTTTGTATCGCTTTATCCGTTGCCAATTGCATTGGGTTTAGCGCCTTTATATTTAATTGCTTTAATAGCGATGATTTATCAATTCCATTTTCCATTGCTGCAAATATCCTTAAATTAATTTTATCGTTTTAAAATAGATTTTTTTGACATAGTATTTTAGGAAGAAATTTAATTTGGGCGTTTTAACACGCTTTCCGCTGTATCTTTTTTTCTGAAAAGAAAAAAAGGATGCCACTGCAATCGTTAACGCAAAATCCAACTCACACCATTATACAAAAATTGGTTCTTCGTTTTTAAAGAAAACAAAAACCACATCTTATATTTGTAACAATGAGGAAACTAAAACTTGACGAGCTAAACCGACCAACTGTTGAAGAATTTCAAGAGCAAAAAAAATTACCTATCGTTATCGTTTTAGATAATGTAAGGAGTTTACATAATGTCGGTTCTGCGTTTAGAACTGCAGATGGGTTTGCCGTAGAAGCCATTTACTTATGCGGAATAACCGCCCAGCCTCCTCACCGTGAAATAGAAAAAACTGCTTTAGGTGCAACACAATCTATTAAATGGCTGTATTTTGAAAATGTAATTGATGCTGTAAATCAGCTTAAAGCGGACAATTATAAAATTGTTGCCATAGAACAAGCAGAAAACAGCATTAGTTTATTAGACCATCAGCCTAAAGCTGATGAAAAATATGCTTTATTTTTTGGTAATGAGGTAAATGGTGTGAGTGAAGATGTGATGCAACATATAGATACTTGTATAGAAATCCCTCAATTTGGAACTAAGCATTCATTTAATATTGTGATTAGTACAGGGATTGTTCTTTGGGACTTTTATGTTAAGCTGAGTAGTTAACCACAGAGCTAACGGAGTTTTTCACTGAGGATACAAAGTTTTCTTGCCACTAATTCACTAATTAAACATTAATCTGAATTAAAAATATTCTCAACATTTCACTAATTAAAGTTTGATAGGTTTAATCTTGTTAATCCTTAAATCGAGAAAATCAAGATTCAGACAAATATCACCTCAGATAATTTTTCATCATCAAATTTTAAAAACGTATTTTTGCCCAAATTTTTGATTTAATGAGTGCACTTTCAGAACAGGAAATACAAAGACGTGAGTCTTTAAACGAATTAAGAAAATTAGGCATAAACCCTTATCCTGCCGAGGAATTTGAGGTTAACGCCAATGCTATAGATATTTTAACAAACTACGAAAAGGATAAAACGGCTTATAAAACCATCAGTTTAGCTGGCCGCATCATGACCCGTAGGATTATGGGAAACGCTTCTTTTGTCGAACTTCAAGATACTACAGGCCGTATTCAGGCTTATATTCGTAGAGATGATGTTTGCCCTGATGATGATAAAACGATGTACAATATCGTTTTTAAAAAACTATTGGATATTGGCGATTTTATTGGTGTAAAAGGATATGTTTTTACCACCCAAACTGGCGAGATTTCTATCCATGTTTCTGAATTTAAAGTACTTTCTAAATCTCTCAAACCTTTACCTATCGTTAAACGTGATGATGATGGTAATATTTATGATGGTTTTACCGACCCTGAGATGCGTTACAGAATGCGTTATGTAGATTTAACGGTAAACCCAGAGTACAAGGAGATTTTCAAAATCCGCTCTAAAGTAATTAGCACCATGCGTAATTATTTTAACGACCAAGGTTGGATGGAAGTGGAAACGCCAATTTTGCAAGCCGTACATGGTGGCGCAGCTGCTCGTCCATTTAATACCCACCATAACACTTTAGATATGCCGCTTTTTTTGCGTATAGCTAATGAGCTTTACCTAAAAAGGCTAATTGTTGCGGGTTTTGATGGCGTTTATGAGTTCGGGAAAATGTTTAGGAACGAGGGAATGGACAGAACCCACAATCCTGAGTATACGGCGATGGAAATTTATGTGGCCTACAAGGATTATATTTGGATGATGGGCATGGTAGAGGAGTGCCTAGAAAAAATCACCTTTGCTGTTCATGGAAAATCTACTGTACAGGTCGGTGAAAATGTAATCGATTTTGCTGGTCCTTATGAAAAACTTTCTATGTATGATTCTATCTTAAAATTTACTGGGGTTGATGTTTCTGCAATGGATGAAATTGCTTTAAGAGATACCTGTAAAGAGATGGGAATTGAGGTGAATGATAGTATGGGGAAAGGTAAATTAGTTGATGAAATTTTTAACGAAAAAGTAGAGGATAAACTAATTCAACCTACATACATTACAGATTATCCAATTGAAATGACGCCGCTTGCTAAAAAACACCGTAGCAAAGAAGGTTTGGTAGAGCGTTTCGAGCTATTTGTGAACGGAAAAGAAATAGCAAATGCTTATTCAGAATTAAATGATGCCATTGACCAAAAAGAGCGTTTTGAAGAGCAACTGAAATTAGCGGCCCGTGGTGATGATGAAGCCATGGCGATGGATGATGATTTCATTAGGGCTTTGGAATATGGAATGCCACCAACATCTGGTTTAGGTATTGGGATTGATCGTTTGGTAATGATGATGACAAACCAGAGCAGCATACAAGAAGTATTATTTTTCCCTCAAATGAGAGCCGAGAAAAAAGCTAAGGTTTATACAGATGATGATTTTATTAATTTAGGAATTCCTAACGAATGGGTTCCGGTTTTAAGAAAAATGGGATTTAATACACCAGAAGAATTAAAAGCCGCAAACCCCAATAAAGTTTTTAATGATTTGGGAGGAATGCGTAAGAAACTAAAATTAGAAATTGCAATTCCTACAAAAGATGAAGTAATGGCTTGGTTTGAGTAGATTTTAAAACTTACGAAGTTTCAAAAACTTCGTAAGTTCATTTTATTAATTATTGAAGAACTCATCTCTATAAAGATGAGTTTTTTTATGCCTTAATATTTCAAAATCCAGTCGAAATTAGCACATATCAATAAATTAAAGGCTCATATACAAGTTTCTTTCCAATCCATTAATTAAGGGTCGATTTCTGTTATCCAGCATTTACATCTATTAAATACTTGGGATGCATATATCCCTATAACATCATCTATTTATGATCGACAAAGAATTTGCAATTTTTATTGTGATAGGCTTAGCTTTTAACCTAATAATTATGATATGTTTTCTTATTCAATTTTGTTTCGCTATGATGTAATAAAATCAATCTTCCATGCTTTTTCCTGCAGCTTGTAATAGGCCATAACAAATGGTAGCAACCAAAGAAAAGCAAAATCCAATTCCGAACCTTTGCGCTGGATAATCATAAATATACATCGCTATAAAAATAATATTTATAGCGTATAACAGTATAAAGATTGCTTTACTGAAGTTAGATTCATAAAATTCTTTCCTTATCCTTTTTATGGGATATGGATTTCCTAAATTGTTTTCTTTAATTGATAACCTAAACTGGGTTAAAAAATTATCAAATGTATGATCTGTATAAAAAAACAATCTCATCCTTTCTCCATTATTTCTCAATTTTAAAATAGTCATATTATCCTTTGTTAATCCATAATCCCATCTGTCTATTTTATCTAAAATTAACTCACTATCAGATGAATAAATAATTAGAACAATTGGTTGCTTCAAAACTAGCGTTACTTTTTTAGCATAATATTTTAATAAATGCTTTTGAAAAAACATATATGTTGCAAGCAGCAACAAAAATAAAATCGCACTAAATCTTCTACAATAAATTTCATTTAAACCTATCCAAACTAATAAATAATATATAGGAAATGGGATAACAAAAGCAGAAAAAAAGATGGCGATTTTTCTTAAAATATTGATTTGATAAACTTCATATGCCGTCATTTTTAATTATTAAAATGCCCTAAATTTTAAACAAAATAGATTTTAAATTGATGTATTTGAGATATAAAAATAATGTTTTATTAACATTTACTTAAAAAAGCAAATTTATATTAGAGAAGTGTGATAGGTTTTTAAATTGGTACGATTTATGAACTTAAAAACTTCTATATCAGGTATTTTAATTAAGAAATGATGACAAACTCTATATTAGAAATTACAGATCAAGAATATACTTTAAAGTTAAATAAAAGTGATTTTGATTTATCTTTTATTAGCTCTTTGATAAAAAGAATACAAAATGAGCAGACTTTCTTTAGCCGGATTTGGGAAGATGATGGAGATATCATCAGTAAAAGATCTTTCCAAGATGAAGACGGTTTTGATCATTTAAGTGAAAAATAAAAGGGAAGCATTTTAAAATACCTCCCTTTTTATACATTTACTCAAAGCTTTCTACTCACTACTAAATATTAATTACTTCTTTAATACTGCCTATAACTTCCTTTGCCACCACGCACTGTTTGCGTTTTATCCAACATATTCATCTGACCTTTCATCATCTTAATTTGGTCAGCCATTAATTTATTTTTATCAGCTTTTTCTGCCTCTTTTAATAAACGTGTTGCCTCTCTTTTATTTCTTTTGCCCATTTCTACGCCTGCCAAACTTAAATTTGCTAAAGCAATATTATGATCCATCGTTAAACCATAGCTTAAAGCTTTTTTAAAGTATTTTTCAGATTTCATAGGTGATTTTCTTGATTCTATCAAACCAATCAATAATTGATAATATCCATACTGACCTTTATAAAGCTCTTTATGGTAATCTTTTATTCCGTATAAAGTGGTTTCTGCTTTATCCATTTTCTCTTTTCTTAAATACCATTGCGCTAACAGCATTCTTTCATTGAAAATAAATGTTACGAAAACCAATAAAGCGATAAATATCAGCAGAATTCCCCATCCCCAAAAAGAAGAGAATACTATTAAGGCGATTGCTGCACCTAAAATAACACCTGCAATAATAATTCTTATAAAATTTGGCATATCTAGCTTAATTATTGTTTTAATTTTATTGGCGCAAATATCTATTTATTTACGGTTTTAATCAATAAAATATAACAAATATGTCGGTTAAATTAGAATCTTCTTGGTTAAAGGTTTTAAATCAAGAATTTGATAAACAATACATGAAAGAATTAAAAGAATTTTTAGTGAATCAAAAAAAAGATGGTAAAATAATTTATCCCAAAGGGGATGATATTTTCAATGCTTTCACTTTAACTCCTTTTGATAATGTTAAAGTTGTTATTTTAGGTCAGGATCCTTATCATGGTGCCAACCAAGCTCATGGATTATCATTTTCGGTACAAAAAGGAGTTAGGTTTCCACCATCATTAAAAAATATATTTAAAGAATTAGAAACTGATATTGAAGGTTTTAGAACACCTGAAAATGGTGATTTAAGTGATTGGGCAAAACAAGGTGTTTTAATGTTGAATTCTAGTTTAACAGTTAATGCTGGCGATGCAGGTTCACATCAGGAACAAGGTTGGGAAACATTTACAGATGAAGTTATTAAAGCTATATCAGATAAAAAGGAAAATATCATCTTTATTTTATGGGGAAAATTTGCTCAAGAAAAAGAGGAATTTATAAATACTAATAAACATCATATTATTAAATCAAAACATCCATCACCGTTTTCTGCATATAGTGGTTTTTTTGGTTCAAAACCTTTTAGCAAAACAAATGAAATTTTAAAAAATCTGGGAGAAACAGAAATAAACTGGAAAATAGACTAAAAAGATAAATCAGTTAAAATACCTAAATCAGTTGTTTATAAAAATCTATATATTTTGAGGCGGTTTCTTTGATGGTATATTTTTTTAAAACCTCTTTTCTTAACTCTTTAATTTCTTGGTGATTTAAACTATTAGCTAATGCTTCATCAATTAATTTGATAAAATCTTTAGCTTCAAACGAATCAGGTATAAAAACTCCTTCTACCCCATCTCCTATTTCATGATGAGGTAAAATATCGGATAAAACACATTTAATCCCTACAAAAAAAGCCTCTAAAACAGTTATTGGTAAACCTTCGTAATGCGATGTATTGAGAAAAACATTGCAATAAGCCATTAAAGAATAAATCTCTTTTGGAACTTTAATTCCTAAATAATGGATGTTTTTTACAGATTTAAATGAATTTAAATCCTCATCAGCGGTTTCTTCTTTTATCCCACAAATTAAAAAAGTAACATTTTTATCTTGATAATTCTTAGCTATTTCTACTGCTAAAGGATAATTTTTTTGATGTGATAATTTTCCTACCATCAAAATTAATTGATGTGAAGTATCAATTTTAAAATCCTTAAAGATTTGTAAGGCAGAATCATCAATCAAAGGCATTGCAATGCCATTACTAATTACTGTTTTTTTACAATCGCGGATAACGCTAGTAGCCATTGATGAATTTGAACAATAGATAGATGGTGTATGTAAATTAGTTTGGAGGGTTTGGTAATTCCATTCTTCGGGAGCATTATGAATGGTTAAAACCAATTTGTAATTTTTTCTAAATAGCTTTAGATATAAAGCAATTATCAAATGGGTAAACTGCAAATGCGAATTGATAATATCAGGTTTCAAAGAATTAAGACAACTATTCAGCTTTAAAAAACTCTGGAGAACACTCAAATTTTTTCCTGGCTTTCTATCTAAAGAATAAACCTTAATTTGATTTTCTTGTAATTGTTTAATTAAATAAGCCTCAAACGGCGAATGATTGAAATTATCTATTAAAATAATTGATACATCATTACCTAATCTTTTTTGTTCAATAGCTAATAAAACGACAAATGTTTGTGCACCTCCGGCATAAAGATTAGCTATAATGTGGCAAATTTTCATTTGTTATTTTTTTGATAAATCCATTAAAGATTCATCGGCTAAAATAATGATTTGTTTAAGCTTAAGAATAAAACCTTTATTATAATTAATTATCTAAACTGATTTGAATTTGATTGGTGATCATAAACCAGTTGTTTGCTGTTTTGCTATTGTTGGCAAATGCAATTTTAGGTTCAGCATCATTCATGCTGCTAAACATTCCTAAAGCTAATGTATAAGTTCCTTGATTTAGACCGGTAAGGATAATGTTATTAGTTTCAGTAGATAACTGGTCCGATTTCCAGTTTTTTGGAAAAGATTGAGTTAAAAATTTCTTTTGAACTACTTCTCCATTGCTATTTATTAATGCTAAAGCAAGATAACAATCTTCATAAATATTGGTCACTCCTTTATTTAAAATACTAGTTTGGATATAAAAAGATTGTCCGTTAACAATGTTTTTTTGAACATGTACATTCTTGATTACAAAATGATAACCTACTCTATTTGCAACTTGGGTGTAAAGTACAGTATTTGCATTGTACATATCTGCATCAAACTGTATATAACTTGGTTTGCCAATTTCTATATATTTTAAAAGCGTATCTGGATTCCAATAACCTTCCGATGTTAGCCATCCATAAGCAGCAGTATATTCAAAAATAGATGGAGCTTTTGTATGTGCTCTCGTTACCTCAGATCCATTAGAATATTTAAAAATTCCGTCACTTCGCATTCCAATTCCATTATCAACTGCCCATTGATAAGTATCATCATAAAAATGTTCTCCCCAAGGCGTAATCAATTGTGTGTTTGGAAACGCATCTTTATAAACCTGCAAATGTTGTAATTTTAATTGTGCAGAAGTCAAGTTTGTACCTCCTAACTCATATAAATGTTGCTCGCCCCAATTACCATAAGACCTAACATCTATAAAAGCAATATCCTTATTACCGTTGTATCTATTTCCTAAAGCAGTAATAAAATTCTTCAGTTTGGTTAAAAATATAGCATCTGTCCATATAGGTATAATTTGTTTAACTGTTTGCCCTGTTTCCCAATAAGTTGCGTTAATGGTGCGTTTTGCAGCACCTGCATCAAAAACCCATTTAGGAGTTACATATTTTCCTTTATCAGGTGTATTTATAGATCTGTTTGTGTTTGCGCTCATAATTCCGAAAGCGAACTTTTTCCCATTTGCCCTACACTCGGCAATCTCATTATCTATCCAATCCCAATTATAAACGCCTTCTTTTGGCTGTATGTCTGCCCAATCATACCTTATATATTTGGTACCAAAAACACTAGCGTATTGAGCATCAAAATCATAATACTTTACAAAACCTTTTCCTGGATTAAGCAAAAGTCCAAAGTTTTCAGTTGGATTTACATTAATGACATTTGAAGAATCAGAAATAGAATTTACGCTTAATCCCTGATTAGAAATATCAGAAATTGGTTTAAAATTTAAAGTAGATAAATCGTCTTTTTGGCAAGACATTAATATAATGGCAAGAGAACTAATTATTGAAAAGCTTAAAACTTGTTTCATAACTTCTACTATTTGGGGCGGGACATTCCCAATATTTTTTACGCAGAAGAAAGCTAAAGGATTCAACAATTTCATTTTAAGTTTATTAAGAACTTTTTATAAATAAACACATGCTAATTAATGGTTTAAACAACGTTTGTATCACAAAATTATTTGTAAACAACAATTTATGATGTAATAATAATTTAAGGTACGATTTATGAAAATTGAAAGAGTTTTTTTAAAATGAAGAATATTAAAAAACAGCATACATAAATACAAGCCAAAAACTTGAAATTGGGTTGATTTTAAAATGATTTTTAATTCTACTTAAGAAATAGTAAGGTCTACATTTTTTGCAGAAACGTTCTGTTTTGAATAAGCAAGGATTTGTTGTTTATTTAATGCTAATAAATCTGGAGATGAAATTAGGATTTCCATTTTGTTTCTTAAATCATCAATATCTCCGTTTGAAAAAGAAAAATTTTCTTTATCAAAACAATACTCCAACAAACCTTCACAATCTGATACTAAGACAGGTAAACCAAAAGCATAAGCCGTCATAATTACACCGCTTTGTGTTGCATCTAAATATGGAAGAACGCAAAGGTCGGCATCACTCATAATTTCATGTAATTCTTCTAAATCTATAAATCTGTTTTTTATAATGATATTTTGATATGGATTGTAGTTCAAAAAATCGGGATTGTAGCCTTCTATCGCTTTACCTGCAATGATAAAATCTGTATCCACATAATCTATAGCTAATTGTATAGCTGCATCATAAAAAAGTTCTGCTCCTTTATATGGAGAAATTCTTCCAAAAAACACAACCTTCTTTCTCTTTTTAACTTCATAAGCCTTTTGTTTCCCAATATTTAAACTGGTATATATTGGCATTTTAAAGATTTCTAGCTTTTCTTTATAAAGAGGAAAGTTTTGAGAAAAAATCTTTGCCGAGAAGTGTGAATAGGTAATAAACTTATCTATATATGGAAAATAAAGTTTGTTCAATGTATCAATACGACCTCTTTCTTCTCCTGTATGGGCAACCGGATCATGTATGATATAGAATAGTTTTTTATTACGAATCCTGAAAAGGAAATACCAATCGGCAAAGCTTAATGATTCTATAATTGTATAATCGGCTTTATAAATATTTTTATTAGAAAACAACAATTTAGACCAACCAAAAGCATTTTTTATACTGCTTTCATTATGCTCTTCAAACTTACAAAGTACATTTGCACCTTCAAAATAAGGATAAAGCCTTTGATAGTTTTCACCTTTTAATACATCCTCTAATTTTAGGGTCTTATTAAGATATCGTTTTGCTTCTTGATCTGATAAACCTAAATAACTTGCAGTTGCTGGGGCAATTATTAATATCACATTGAGATTAACTCTTTGCTTTAACTCTCTGATAAACTCAACAGAAATATCAAAAAACCATGGTCTAGTAATGTAATTTACCTGTAACATATTACACTTGCTTAATATTTAGACCTATCTTCTCTTGTATAAATCCTTTAATACGATGATCTGTTAAAATAATTATAGAGAATGCGATCGTCCAAAAACCTATAAATAAAAAATAATGGTTTACATAATCAGAACCAATAACATATGCAGCCCAACAAGCAAACAAAATTAGGTAAGAAGTAAAAATACTTAAAGGAGTAGCTATTTTTTGTTTTACCATTACCATGTCTTGCAAAAGATGGAATACCACAAAAGATGCAAAAATTGATAGATTAATTGTGGTTAAGGATTTAAAATACATCAATCCAACAAAAGATAATATAAAATTTACAGCGAAGCTAGAGATGTTAAACCACATGTCTTTCTTTTCCATTTTAAGTATAATCAAAACATTTGCTTGCAACAATGCTGTGGGGAAAATCAATATCGTTAAAAACATTCCTTTTGTATAAAATCCAGCATCAGCGAAATTCTTTCCAAATGCTAATAAAACTAAATCATCTGCAAAAGAATAAATGAAAGAAAAAGCAAGAAAGCCAAAAACGAGGTATATCTTATAAAACAACTTGTATAGATTATTAAAACTTTCTGTACCCTCACCTTTATAGGCTCTTAAAAGTTCGGGAAAAATAGTTGCAGAAATAATTACAGGTATAATTTCTGCGAGCGAGAAAAGTTTATAAGCTACTTCATATGTTGCAACGGATGCGGCTGAAAGAAATTTTGATATTAAGATGCTTCCAATTCGCCAATATATTACAGAAATACTTCCGATAATGATGAATGGCCAATTGGCAATAATTAAGCTTTTAAAATCAATAAAATTGACTTTATTTTTAATGATTGATTTTAGGCTTGCGAGTTTAGATGTGGAAATTCTAAGAAACAAATTCAAAGTAATCACTCTTATTATGACCAGTGCTACAGCCATTTCTACAATGGTATAAGGATAAATAAATATTACCAATCCTAAACCAAGTTTAATTACCGCTTCTATTATTAAAACTACAAAAGTTTTATTCTGTTCAAACTGTGCAATGTTTAAGTGCTTAACACTGTAAATGATGTTATCAAAAACGATGTTAATCCCTATTAATAAACTTAAAATTTTAAGTGTATCATCATTATACAAAGCAAATGTTACCGCTATGTTAATTGCATAAAAAAACAATCCCGCAAAAATCTGAATTTTTAAGAATTTGTTTAAAAAATGGGATAAATCGCTCTCCTCATTTAATTGTCTTATAAACCATTGGCCTAAACCTAAAGCAGAGAATGAGGAAATTACTTGATAAAGAGAATTGGCAATGATGTAATTTCCAAAATCTTCTTTTGAGAAATTACGGGCTATAATTACGAAGAAAACACTTAGTAAAATGTTTTGCAGAATATTAGAGGCTAAACCCCAGATGCTATTTTGCAAAAAACCTTTTTTCTTTGTCATATTTAAAATCGTTATTTATGAAATGACAATTACTCCTTTGTCATAACGATGGATATAAGCTATCAAAACTCCTGTAATCGTTGCAATTAAAATCATAATCCTGGCATCACCTAAAGAATAAACAGAGTAAAAACCCAAAAACCAACTTAACAGGGCCGAAATAAGAAAAATTATATTAAAATCTTTAACCTTAATTAAAAAAACCTTTAATCCTTTTATAATGGCAGCAAATATGAAAGTGAAGATTCCTAAGGTACCAAACAAACCTAATTCTGTTAAAAATTTGAGATAACCACTTTCCGGATGATCATAAAACACTTTTTCACCATCAACCAACCAAAACTGATCTGGAGAATATATTTCCACATATTTAGCATAATTATCTATTCCAATCCCTAATAACGGGTGCTTCCAAAATATTTTATACGCTTCTTGCCAAATAGCGTTACGCACCAAATAAGAATCCTCTAAAGATTCTCCCCTGCTAAAAACTATTAAATATTGGCTCAAGCTTAATACTATCCCGGCAACTACTACTATTCCAAGCGCTCCTAAAAATTTAACTTTTGTTTCGCTAAAAAGAACAATGAAGAAAATACCTAATACCAAACCTAAAAGTGCAGCCCTTCCTCCTGTTAAAAACAGAGAGATTACTCCACCACCAAATAAATAATAATCGTACTTACTGTAATTAGCATCTCCAGGTTTTTTAATCAAAGCAACAAAACACATGGCAGAAAGATATTGGGCGTGTTTTTGCGGATCTTGAAATATTCCTGGATACCTAATACTCTCAAAAGTGATATTTGGATTATCATGGACAAATAGAGAGAAATTTAATCCCAAAATTATCTGTAGAAACAAAAAAGCAAAGGAAAGTACTAATGTGAATTTAAGTGCCGATATGATTCGGTAGAAAAACTCTTCTTCCTTTAAACATTCTGTAATTAAAACCTGGATATAAATAATGATGGGTAAAAACTTTAATAATCCTAAAATAGCATTAGATACAAATTCTGAATTTAATGCGCTCAAAAAAATGATAATGACTACATATAAGGTAAGAAGTAAATTTCCATTACTGAATAAAGGCTTATCATTACGTAATGAGTAAAAAAAATAAGAATAGCTAATCATCTGAAAAACGCTATAATTAGCATCAGCAGAATAAATGATAGGATAAAAATATAGAATAAATAATAAATAATCTTTTGGAGGTTGCTTGCTTTTAAGTATCACATAAAAGAAAAGCAACAGTGTGATATACGGTACTAAGCCTAAGATTACCTCTTTCAAATCAATTTTTTATAAAATTATTAGTACAGGGATAATTTAAAATCTCTTAAAAAAAGATTTTAATTTTCTACCGAAGCCAATGTTAGGTTTTTGTTTTCCATTAGGATAATATTTTCTGCCATACTCACTAATTCCGTCCTCTGGCTTTGCCCCATTTAAGACAATATTAACTTTATTAAACTCATTGTTTTTTTGAACACCGTCTATAAATTTTAAGTAAGTCTTTTTAGTAAGATTGCTTCTTACGATGAACAATAAAACGGTGCTAAATTTAGAGAGCATCAAGGCATCGGCAACTAATCTAATTGGCGGCGTATAAATTAAGATATCATCATAATTTTGTTTAAGCCAAGTCATCAATATCTCTAATTCATATTTTTCTATTAATTCTGGATTTGCAGCTTCGCCATCTTTTAAACCACTGGTGATAATATCTAAATTAAAATGCTTTTCAGATTTTTTTATTACTTCTTCTTTTAAGATTTTACCCTCTAAGTAATCTATCAGACCTGTATGAGAAGCATCAATATCAAATAAATTACCAAGTTTGTTTTTCCTCAAATCCAAATCTATTAAAACTACTTTTCTGCCAGATGCAGCTAAGCTTAAACCAAGATTAGAACTTATAAATCCTTTACCTTCTTCTGCAATACTTGATGTTATTAATGTAATCCTTCCTTTATTTGCAGCTCCATGTAATGCCAGCAATTTGGTGCGCAAATATCTAAATTGTTCTACCGAAGCTATTTGATAAGGATCAAAGATGATAAGCGGATTATTGGTTATTACTTCTCTTATATCTCCTAGTATTGGGATTTCAGTTTCTTTGCTAATGCCTGATTTTCCATTAACTTTATCATTAAATAAACTTCTTCCTATCAACAAGGCAATTGGCAATCCTAAACCAGCAATCATGGCTATAGCCAAAATCAAAATGGTATTTGGCCATTTTTTTGGACCTGCGTAGGCACTGTCTATTACTCTTGCATCTGCCAATGTAGAGGCATAGCTTAAAGATATTTCTTCTTTTTTCTTTAGGAGATATAAAAACAAATCCTGTTTAACATTCTTTTGCCTTAAAATCTCTAAAAGCTGTCGCTCTTCTCCAGGAACTTTAGAAATATCAGATTTAAACTTTGAATCAAATGATTCTAATTTTTGTTGGGAGTTTTCTAATGTAAGTTTTACGTTGCCAATATTTATCCTTACTGCATTCTTTAATTCAGCAATTTGAGTGTTTAAAGGTCCAAAAAGTGGATTGGATTCTGGTGTAGTTGCCAATAATCTGGATCTATCTAATTCTAACTGACTTAATCTGGCAATCATACTATTTAATCCAGGATCATCAATTCCTAAAGTAGAAGGTGCTCTTTTGTTGGTAGCACTAGAATTAATATAGTCTTCAATTCCGTTAACTACGTTCAATTTTACCTTAACATCATTTAATTTGCTATCGTTAGCTTGTGCATTTTCTAAATAAATTTTAGATTCTGAAGTGACATCTGTTAATCCCCTGCTTTTTTTATACTGTTCGGTTTCATTTTCTACAGTGGCTAATTCTTTTGTAATGGTAGATAACCGAGAATCGATAAAATCCATTGTACTTTTGGTAATCCTATTCTTCTCGTTTAAAGTTGCCTCGTTATAAATGTGTATTAACTGATTTAAAATATCTTTCCCTCTTGGGATAACCGCATCACTTAAGGATAAACCAACCGTTGGAGATTTCTTATTTAACAGCGCAACTTCTATTCCTTTTTGATAAGCGCTAACGGTTTTATCAAAATCGCTAAAAGAAATCTGGATGCCTTTATCAATATAATTTTGATATAAATCGGTTTTATTAACTACAAAAGTTCCCAAGCTATTGGTTACTAAATTTCCAAATCTATATGGTTTGGCAACCTTTCCCTTTAGGGTGAGATAATAAGTTTGACTATCCTTAATATAAATAAGGATATTATTTCCTTCAATTTTTTCCGCAACCTTTGTGAAACTTATTTTAACAGGACTAACTCCGTAAAGATTTTCCTTTCCGATTTTTTTATCAGTTTGGTAATCCATCCATAGCTGAAGGGTATCTACTAATTGCACCATTAACCTTCTAGACTTCAACACTTCAATTTCGTTATCAACTAAACGATTTGGGGTGGCTAAATCTAGCTCTTGTAATGCTATTCCTGTTCTTGGATTACTGTTGTTAACATTGTCTTCTTTTATTAATAAAGAAGCTTTAATATCATAAACAGGTTTGGTGATTTTTAGATAAACTACGGCTAAGGATAATGATATAGCTAAAAAAATAAAAAACAAAGGCCAGTGGTATAGATATTTCATTACCACTTCCCTTGGTTTAAAAGAATCGTCTTCGTTAAACCTCCTTACAATAGGATATTTATTATGGTCTGGAAACATTATCTATAAATGGTAGAAAGAACAATTGCAACAACAGAAAGTGCAGCCACAATTAACGTAGCATTACGGTAGCCAATATCATAAGGTGCGTATTTTGTTTTGCTTGGCTGTACGTAAATCACATCGTTACTTTTTAAATAGTAATAATCTGATTTGAATAAGTCTTTAGAATTTAAATTAACAGGAACATATTGTCTTTCGCCATTTTGTTCTCTTATAATTAAAACATCGTTTCTTTTTGCGGTAATAGTTAAATCTCCAGCTAAGGATAATGCTTCTAAAATAGTAATTCGTTCATTTTTAACTGAGTAAACGTCCGGTTTAGCTACATCTCCTAAAACTGATATTTTAAAATTGACAATTCTGGCATTTACAACAGGTGTGTTCAGGTATTTAGTTAATTTTTCTTTCAAACTCTGCCTAAGTTGTGTGGTAGTAAGACCAGCAACCTTAATTGTACCTAAAACAGGAAACTGAATTTCTCCTTTATCATCTACCAAGTAACCTTCGAAAGGATTTATTGGATTTGTATTGGTGTAATCTTCATTATTACCATTTATTCTGTTAAGCTTGTTATTAAATGGTGCATTAGATTCGGCTGCACTACTGCTTGTTATATAAATTCCCAAAATATCATCTTTTTGGATAGTTACAGGAGTATAGTTATCAATACTTTCTTTAACTGGAGAACTCAATTTTAAATTTTGAAAATATGGTATTTGCTTATAATTTCCACAAGAGGTAACAATGGTAAATAAAATCAGTAAAAAGAATAATCTTGTTTTTATAATCATTTAAGGGGTTTCTGCTTTGAGATTTATTATTTACGTAAATATTCCACAAGGATTACAAAAATATATGTTGTAAACGGTATAATATCAAAAAATAAAAATAATTCATTCGTACTCATAAAAAGAAGATACTTTTAAACATATTGCAGTTATGAACATCATTATTACCGCCCCTTCTTTAAACCCTAAATACAATGTAAGTGGCATTTCTTCTGTTGTTAATTTTATAATAGATAAAAATCAGAAACACAACTATTTACATTTTCAAATTGGTAAAATAGATAAAGAAAAAGGAGGTGTGGGGCGTATTATTGGTATAATTAAAAGTTACTTTAAATGGATTTTATTGCTAAACAAAACAAAAGATAAATTAGTTCATTTTAACTTTCCATTAGATAATAAAGCAATAATAAGAGATTGTCCATTAATCATTTTAACGAAACTACTAAACGTAAAAATGATAATTCATATCCATGGAGGTTCCTATATCCAAAGTAATGATATTCCAAAATGGGCAGCTTTTTTAATAAAACATGCATTGTCTGATAATAACCCAAAGATTGTTTTAGGCGATAATGAGAAAGAAAACCTGATACAAAAGTTTAAATGTAGAAATGTTTTTGTTTTACCCAATAGCCTAAATTTGGATGATGCAAATTTGTATCAAAGAGTGTTTGACCAAACCAATAATAAACTGAAAATATTATTTTTAGGTAGGATTAGTGTAGATAAAGGAATAGCTTTTATATTTGATGCTTTTAAGATTCTTAAAGAAAAACATCAAATTGATTTTGAGTTTTACATGGCAGGCAAAGGGCAAGAAGAGGAAGAATATTTGCCGAAATTTAGAAATCTTTTAGGTGAAAAATTTATTTTTGAAGGAGTTGTTTTTGGAGATAAAAAAAATAAATTGTTGAGAGAAACCAATACATTTTTACTGCCTTCCTTTTTTGAAGGTTTGCCAATTTCTTTATTAGAAGCAATGTCTTATGCCCAAGTTGCGATAGTTACAAATGTGGGATCAATTCCAGACGTTATTGAAAGCGGAGAAAACGGTATTTTTATTGAAACAAAATCTGCACAAGCAATAGTAGATTCAATTTTAAAACTAAATAACAATCTTACCTTACTTAAAAAATTGGGAGAAAAGGCAAAGCAGACCGTTTTTACAGATTATAATCCAGATAATTATATTAAAAAATTAAATTCGATTTACCAATATGAATAAAATTTTAAACTTTCATTTGGTTGATAATATAGAATGGTTTGATAAAACCATTGCCATGATTAAATCTAAATATAACATGGTTTCTATGGATGAATTGATAGCTTATTATGATGGTAAAATCAATCTAAAAAACGCCTGCCACATTACGGTAGACGATGGTGATCAAACTTTTTATAATACCATTTATCCCGTTTTAAAAAAATATCAAGTGCCTGCTTCTTTATATGTCTCCCCTAAAATATTTAAAGAACAAATCAATTTCTGGTTTCAAGAAGTTGAGGGCTATCATGATCACACTTTAAAAAACATTATTGCCAAAGAAACACATACTAATGTTAAAGATTTTGAACATTATGATATTTTTACCATTTTAAAAACCTTTAAAATTGAAAAAATCCATCAGTTTTTATCAATTTATAGAGCGCAAACTAAAACACCTTTAAAGCCTTACCAAAACATGAGTATTGCGGAGTTAAAGGAAGTTGACAAAAATGGATTAGTAACAATTGGTGGGCATACAATGAATCATCCAATTTTGCTAAATGAAACCGATGAAAGTAGTGCTTATGAAATTAATAACTCGTTAACAGAACTTTCAGAACTTTTGGGGCATCCTATTAAATGTTTTTCTTATCCAAACGGAATTTTTAACTATGATTTTTCTGAAAGAGAACAAAACTTTTTAATTGAAAACAACGTAAAACTTACTTTTACAACAATTGCAAAAAACTTTAATAGAAGTGATCATAAAATGGCAATTCCCAGAATAGGAGTTTCAAATAATGAAAAAATGCTATTTTTAAAAATTAAACTTTTCTTAGGCTCACTTTGGGATAATTTAAAAAAAATTAAAGCCACCGGCGAGTACAAACAAAGAATAGAATTACAAAAGATATTTAATGCCCAATAATAGTATAAAAAGTTTTGGATTTGATATTTATGCTACAAGCTTAGATCATCTACCAACACACCATCAAACCTTAGTAAATACCATTAACCAATATTCATATTGCGTAGCTCAAAATGATTTTGAGTTTAAAAATGCGCTTCAAAAATCAGATGTTTTATTACCAGATGGAATTGCAATTGTAGCCGCAGTAAAATTTCTTAACAAGATTAAAATCAAAAAGATAGCTGGCGCTGATATCCATGAATATTGTTTAAAAAAATTGAATAAAAATCATGGCAGATGTTTCTATCTTGGCTCATCAGAAATTACATTAAATAAAATTGAACACCGCTTAAAATTAGAATATCCAAACATTACAGTTCAAACATTTTCCCCACCGTATAAAGCAATATTTTCAGAACAAGAAAATGAGGAAATGTTAACCAAGGTTAATAATTTTAAACCTGATGTACTTTTTGTAGGGATGACGGCTCCAAAACAAGAAAAATGGGCAACAGAACATAAAAGCAAGATTGATGCTCAGTTGATTTGTACCATTGGGGCAGTATTTGATTTTTATGCCGGTACAGTAAAAAGACCCAGTAAAATTTGGATTAATTTGGGATTAGAATGGTTAGGAAGATTATTAAAAGAACCAAAAAGAATGTGGCGAAGGTATTTATATTACGGCCCTGTCTTTATTTTAGATATATTAAAACTGAAGTTTAGTAAGTAATAAAAAAATTAACCATTAGAGTTGATGAATAGTAGGTTTGATAATTTTTTTAGGATATTTTTCGCTTTTACAGATTTAGGCTTCTTGTGTATTTTGCATTTAGTCCTACTTTTAAACTATAATTTCGACACCAATTCTGCTAATATTAGCCATGTAGTATTTTTTATTATGACCAATATTTTTTGGCTCATAAGTTCTTATTTAACAGAGGTTTATATTAACGATAGAATACTAAATTTTAGAAAATTTTCTCGAAGAACAACCCGGGCTTTTATCATATTTATAGTTTTACTTCTTATCTATTTATTTTTTACAAGATTTAGATTTAATAGGCAATACCTTTACATCAGTTTTGGCACATTTGCGCTTTATTTAATCATAAGCCGCTTAATCTTTTTACAAATAGCACTTTATATTGGGAAAAAGAAAAGAGCGCTTAATAAAATAATCATTTTAGGAAACAATGCTTTCACTTACGACTTAGTCACAAAACTTAGAAATTCTAATAAAACGTTAGATGTTCTAGGCTGCTTTTCTGAAAAAGCAAGAACTGAAAATAATGATACTGATTTCCGTTATTTAGGAAAGGTAGAAGAATGTATGCAGTTTGCCGTTAAGCATCATGTCACCGAAATATACTCTACACTTTCACCAGAAATTTATCCTGAGATATATGAAATAGCTCAATCTGCAGAAAACTTATGTATGCGTTTTAGGTTTGTCCCAGATTTTAGGGAATTTGTTAATAAAACTGTTTATTTTGATCATATTGATGATATTCCTATACTTTCATTAAGGTCTGAACCTTTAGAAGATTTTGGAGTACAAGCTAAAAAAAGACTTTTTGATATTGTATTTAGTGCACTGGTAGCTGTTTTTTTATTAAGTTGGCTGGTGCCGATAATAGCAATTTTAATTAAGCTAGATTCTAAAGGCCCTGTTTTCTTCTTACAAGAAAGATCAGGAAAAAACAATATTCCTTTTAAATGTATCAAATTTAGAAGCTTAAAAATAAATAAGGATTCTGATGTAAAACAAGTTACCAAAGGAGATAACAGAATCACAAAACTTGGGAAATTCTTAAGAAAATCATCAATTGATGAACTGCCTCAATTTTTTAATGTTTTAAAAGGAGATATGTCTGTTGTAGGCCCTCGTCCGCATATGTTAAAACATACCGAAGAATATTCTGCAATCATTATGAAATACATGATTCGCCATTATCAAAAACCTGGCGTAACAGGCTATGCCCAAGTAAATGGTTTTAGGGGAGAAATTAAACAGGAAGAGCAATTGATTAAAAGGATTGAATACGATGTTTGGTATATAGAAAATTGGAGCATCTGGCTTGACCTAAAAATAATTATTAAAACAGTTTTAGTTACTATAAAAGGAGACAAAAACGCTTTTTAGCATAACTTTTGCTAATAATTAAATTCAAATACATAACCATATCATGCTATATCCATTAAAGTTTAAGACCATTTTTAAAGATAAAATCTGGGGGGGAGAAAAAATCAAAACCTTTTTAGGAAAAGATTTTGATCCACTACCAAATTGTGGTGAAACTTGGGAAATTTCTGGTGTAAAATCTGATGTTTCTATCATTGCAAACGGAATTTTAAGCGGTACTTCTTTGGCAGATTTATTAGCAACAGAAAAAGGAAATTTAATTGGTAAAAAGAATTACGAGCGTTTTGGAGATGAATTTCCTTTATTGATCAAATTTATAGATGCCAATGAAGACCTTTCCATTCAGGTACATCCTAATGATGAGTTGGCAGAAAAACGCCATCATTCGAAAGGAAAAACAGAAATGTGGTACGTAATTCAAGCGGATGAAGGCGCAACACTTATTTCTGGTTTTAACCAAGAAATGGATAAGGAAACTTATCTCAAAAAATTTAATTCGGGTGAACTTACCGACATTCTTAATAAAGAAGAAGCTAAAGCTGGTGATGTTTTCTTTTTACCAGCTGGTAGAGTACATACTATTGGTAAAGGATTATTGATTGCAGAAATCCAACAAACGTCAGATATTACCTATCGTATTTTTGATTTTGATCGTGTAGATGATAAAGGGAATAAAAGAGAACTTCATGTTGAAGAAGCATTAGACGCTATTGATTTTACATTTCATAAAGATTATAAGACTAACTATCAACCTACTTTAAACCAATCGGTGGAGTTGGTAGATTGTAATTACTTTACAAAAAATATTTTAGAATTTACCAAAGAGGTAGTTAAGGATTATAGCAATTTAGATAGTTTTGTTATTCATATCTGTTTAGAAGGTTCTTATATTTTAAAATACGGAATAGAAGAAATTCCTGTACAAATGGGTGATTGCATTCTTATCCCTGCTACTACAGACAAAATTTTGATGACAACTAATAATGGATTTAAATTATTAGAAACTTTTATTAGATAAGTTATTTAAGATCATTACACTTTTCAAAATTTTGAGATAAATAACAATAAGTTAGCAAAATTCAATCATTAGCTGCTTATCTTTCATATAGCAGTTTTAATTTACTTTTTGTAATTCTATCATCTGTTTGGCAAATCTTTGACCAAAAATAATTGCTGATGATCTATCGAAATGGGTATTATCACCTTTATCGGTTAAACCTTCAGAGGTGGCGATTGCCGTAAAAGGAACTAAAGCAGGTAATTTTGCGGTTTCTTTATTGATGTTATCGTAAGATGGATTGTATCTTCCCAACTGCCCAACTACAAAGGGCAATTTATCATTCCCTACTAATTTTCTTACTCTTTTGATTAAATCCTCAAGTTTGGGAAGATAGACAGCTGCATTTTCCGCTTTGCTATCGCTTTCTCCTTGATGCCATAAAACACCTTTGATAGTACCATACTTCATGGCCTCAATAATTCTTTTTTCAGCATCATCCCAAGGATATTTTTTCGTGGCTTTATCATATCCTCCAACTGTCCATGAATTAATTGCAGTTCCACCAACTGCCGTAGGAACCAATCCAATTATAGCGGATTTATGAGCCTCTTGCATCGCTAATCCAAAAGATAAGCCTGGCCCAACTGCGGTAACTCCTGGTTTATCAAAATGTAAAGGATTTTTTGCTGCAACCCATTTTAAATCTTTGGTAAACATCAAAACATTTTTATTTTTAATGATGCTATCTTCTGGAATTAACGGTCCTCTTCCTGCCATATTAGATTGACCCATTAATATATATATTTCTAATCCTTTATTAGAGATTGCATTTTCTGCGGAAATAGATTTTTTTTTGCTAGAGCATGAAAATAATATTAGACCAAAAAAAGCGATAATAATAGATAATGAAATGGATACGAAATGTTTTTTCATCTAATTTAGGGATTAATGAATTTGTTAAAAAGGATAATTCAAATATATCATTTTACAATATTTTTATAACACAGTTGTTTCTCCCAATTAAACATGATTTTTAAACAATAAAATTTTAAATTTTATAACCTACTTATAATGAAATTTTTATAATAACTAGAGGATTTAGTTAGTTAGTAGATTTATAATTAAGGCAACATTTAACAAGCCTTTTTGCAACTTATGCACCGTAAGTTATTCATGTATATGCCCTAATTTAGCTGAACCCAATATTAATTAATAAACCTTATCAATTAGATGTTAAACATTTTTAAACCTTTGGGTTTTTTATTGTATTGTTTTTTTATTTCTGCAACTGTATTTGCCCAAACAAATAATTCAATATCATTAGATAAAAACTGGAAATTTCAATACGGAGGAACAGATTTTGCGGAGACCAAAGATTTTAATGACCAAGCTTGGTCAACGGTAAATGTACCCCATACCTGGAATGCTAAAGATGTTTTTGATGATGATTTAACCTACGCAAGAGGAATTGCTTGGTATCGGAAAAACATCGATATCTCTAACTCACAACTCAACCAAAAAGCTTCCTTATATTTTGATGGTGTTTATCAAACTGCTGATGTTTATGTTAACGGTGCTTTTGTTGGTTGCCATAAAGGAGGATATACTGCATTTACTTTTGATATTACGGGATTTTTAAACATAGGCAAAAACACCATCGCCGTAAAGGTTGATAATACTCAAGATTCATTTATACCACCACTTTCTATTGGTTATGCTAGTTATGGTGGCATTTATCGCCCTGTTAAATTGATATTTGCCAATGAAGTGAATTTTTATGGCCTATATGCAAGTAGTGGAATTAAAATTAAAACGCCTCAGGTTAATAAACAAAGTGCAGTAGTATCCATTGATGCAAGTATCAAAAACAGTGCTACTCAATCAAAAAACATTACGCTTACCCATCAGATTTACAATGATAAAAATGAGCCTATAAAATCATTGACCAAAGATTTTACGCTTCAAAGTAATGAAACTACAACCATTAGCTTAAACAGCGATATTCAAAATCCAAATTTATGGAGCCCGGAAACACCTACACTTTACCATATTAAAAGTAATTTAAAGATTGATGGAAAAGAGGTTGCCTCGATTACAAATCCTTTAGGTTTTAAATGGTTTAATTTTAGTGCTGCAACTGGCTTTAGTTTAAACGGAGCAAAATATATTTTAAAAGGCACAAATCGTCACCAAGATATGGAGGGAAAAGGTGATGCCTTAAGCAACCAAGATCATTTGAGAGATATACAAATGATAAAAGATATGGGGGCTAATTTTATCCGTTTGGCACATTATCCCCAATCTCCCAGGGTTTTGGCTTTAGCCGATAGTTTAGGAATACTGATTTGGGAAGAAATACCTGTGGTAAATTATATGAATCCCGTTCCAGAGTTTTTAGCCAATGCAGAAAATATGGCTAAAGAAATGATCAACCAAGGATTTAATCATCCTTCTATTATAATTTGGGGATCTATGAATGAGATTTTATTATGGGGTAAAAATGCCGAAAGAGTTACAGAACACGCTAATGAAAAAGATTATATCAAAGTATTACATCAATACGCAATTTCTTTAGATAGCTTGGTTAAGGTTACCGACCCTAGTAGATATAGTGTAATAGCCATGCACCAAAGTAAAGAATATGATGAATTTAAGCTTTCACAAATTGCCCAAATAAGCGCCTATAATATTTATGCAGGTTGGTACGGTGGAAAAGTAACCGAATTAAAAGGTTATTTGGATGAAAGACATAAACAATATCCTAATCAAATTTTATTTGTGAGTGAGTATGGTGCAGGTAGCGATGCTAGATTAAACACTTCCAAACCACAAAGATTAGATTTTAGTAGTCAATATACCAGATATTATCATGAAGAATATTTGCGCCAGTTTAAGCAAATGCCATATCTTTCTGGTACAGCAGTTTGGAATCAGTTCGATTTTTCTCAACCTAATATTGGAGGAACGATAATCAATACAAATCAAAAAGGATTAGTAAACTTTAATCGTACCCCAAAGGATGTTTATTATTTATATCAAGCAAATTGGTCTACAAAACCAATGGTTCATATTGCATCTAGTGAGTGGACACAAAGAGCGGGTAACGAAAACGAAAAAGCTGAAATCACCATTTACAGCAATTTAAAAAATGTATCGTTAAATCTTAACGGTAAAAAACAAGGCACAAAATCTTTAAATGATATTAAGAAAGCGGTTTATGAGTTGCCATTAAAGTACGGTGAAAACTTTATAGAAGCATTTGGTTATGATGGTAATAATTTGATAAAAGATACGCTAATTATTAATTTGAGATCAAGAGAAATAGATGCTAAAAGCTTTAAATCCATTGCCATAAATATTGGAGCAAATACGCAATATTTAGATAAGCAAGGACAAATTTGGTTAGAAGACCAAGCTTACAAAAAAGGAGAGTTTGGGTACATTGGTGGCAACCCAATTACAATGAATTTGAAAAAAGTAATTAGAGGGACTAGCGATGTTCCGTTATTTTATTCTTCTTTAGAGGATTTACAAGGATATAAAATAGATGTTTCGGATGGAAATTATGAACTTACTTTAGGATTTGTAGAACAAGAATCTACCAACGAAGTAGATCGAGTTTTTAGCGTAAAAGCCAATGATAAAGAAATAATCAACAACCTGGAATTAAACAAACAAATAGGTGAATTTAAATCCTATCAAAAAACGTTTAACGTCAAAGTGAAAAACAATGAAGGAATAAATTTGACTTTTACTGCCGCAAAAGGTAAAACTATTTTAAGTGAATTATCAGTACAAAAAGTAATATCAAATACAGATAACTTAAATGCAAAAGATTAAGTTAAAATCAATACCAAAAACATGATAACAAAAATTAAAATTAGCCTATACATTACCTTTTTAATTGCAAGTACACCAATTATTGTTAACGCCCAAACTGAAAACGTAGCTTTAAACAAACAAGTAAAAGTAAGTTCTGTAGATGGTAATAACATTGCTTCAAAAGCTGTTGATGGCATTAAAAATGCTGCAAACTATTGGCAAACAGAAAGTAAAAGTAGCGCTCCTCATTTTATTGAAATAGACTTACACAAATACAATAAAATTAGCAAAATTGTAATTTATGTATTACCGGGCGAAGCTGAAAAATTAAGAAAGGATATCACGGTTCAATATTGGGATGATTCTAATTGGACACCAATAAATGCAACCCCAACTTTAGATAAAAATAAAACAATCATTACCTACCCTATCAATCCAAATCTGGTAACTTTTATGGTAAGGATTGAAAGCAAAAATGCATCTTCTATCGCCATTTCAGAAATTGAAGTTAACGGAAGTTTGGTGACAGGACAAGCATCTGCAAGTTCATTAAAACTTAAAACTGGTAAACCACAAAATGCAATAGTAACCGTAACAAATAAAAACATTGGTAAAAGTTTTAAATATGTTGGCTATAACCAAGGTTACTTTATGCCGGGAAGCAATGTATCTGCATGGTTAGGTTATTCTCAAGTAAATTCTTTAAGAGTTTGGACAAGTTTATCAGAGTATGCCCCAATAAAAGATTTTAACCAAAAAAATGAGGTAAACAAACTTCAGGATTTTGAAGCTTTAAAAGCTCAATTACGTTCATCCCCTGAAAAAAATGATTTTATAAATTGGGATGCACTAATACACAGATATGAAGTTGAGGTAGACGAAAGCGGTAATAAAATGAATTTTGGCTATGCTTTAGATGAATTAAAAAAATTGAAGATTGAAGCTGTTTTACAAATTAACGAAAGAAAATTTGAAGACAATTGGAAAGATAAATGGGAACATTGGCAACGCTTTTATGCCCTAGCCTATTACGCGGCAAAAAAAGGAAATACAGCGATGTTTGCCATGCAAAACGAACCAAATCATAAAGAATCTGGTCCAATGAAACTACCAAACTGGATGATAGGATTACAAATTGCCTCTGACGCTGTAAAATGTGCCGTTGAAGATGTAAATAAAAAGTACGACAAAACTTTAACACCAAAATTTGTTGCTCCAATAACTGCCGGCTATAATACTGATTGGTGGGCTTATGTGGTGAGTCATATCCGTGATGGTTATGATGGCAAAAAAATGGATAAAGATTTATTTGATATTTTTAGTACCCATTCTTACAATCAGCCAGCTTCTGGATATGCAACCCGTACCTCAGATATTAACGATATCATTAAAGAAAATCATCCTTTACATGATAGTTTGCCTATCGTTTACACAGAGATTGGCAGGTGGATGAATTCTTTATTAATCGATAAACAAGAAACTTATGATTCTCCCTCGGTTTTTACCGAGTGGGCTGGCATTTATTCAAACAATCTTAAAAACCATACTTATGGCATGTGGGCATTTAAGTTCGCAAATACCGTATCATCAACATATATGCAAGGAATTAAATCCGGACATCATTTAACCTGGCAAGGACAAAGAATTGTAGAAGATGCTTACAAAAATTTAGCTCTTAACGCTAAAGTGAGTAGCAAAGATGGCAATGAAAACGAGCTAAAATTTATTACAGACGGAAACAAATCTGATATTTCTACCTGGTATTCTGATTCTACATCCACATCTAAAACAATTGATATAGATTTTGGTAGTGTACAATCAATTGGCAGCATGAGTATTTATTCTGGTTCTTCATTTGGTGTTTATACAGGTCCTGATAGAGTTAAAGACTGGCAATTGCAATATTGGTCCAATAATAAATGGCAAAATATTCCAGGTGCAAACATCAAAGATTCTAAATATGTACGCTACTTTATCACCTTTAAAAATCAGGTTAAAACCGATAAAATAAGATTTATTAGCACTGATGCAGGAATTATTAAACTAAGGGAAATAAAAGTTTTTGCCCAAGACGTTAAGGATTTTAAATCCGATGATTATGATGTTTCAGGTTTGCATAGAACCGGTGAAGTATTAAGACTTTTTGCAACTGGTTTTAAAGATGAACGCCCGCTATTACAAACTACCAGTAACGCTGATGAAACCAAATTTGATCACTACACTTCTTATGATGAAAAATCTGGTAACTACTATATGTGGTTGGTACAAAGAGATGGTTTTGATTATAACCTAAAAATAAACCTAGCAGATTTAAATATTACAGCTGGCAATCCGGTAATTGCCCAAACAGTTAGTCCAAATTTATATGGCGAAGCTTCACAAGTTTCATCAGTTGCAACTGATAAAAGTGTAGAGATAAGTTTACCTGCACAAAGTGTAGTTTTATTGACCATTCCTGCTGGTAATGTTTTATCAAAGAAAATTGCCAATGTAAATAATGATGCCAATGTAGGCGGTGGAATTGATAGAACTAAGAATTATAGTAAGGATAAAACATTGCAAATTGCTTTAAATGCTGCCGATCCTGCAAAAAATAAAGTAGCTTATTTAAACTTTAATATTGGTGAGGATACTAAAAATGTTAAGCAAATGGTATTATCTGTTTATGGAAAAGCGTCAACAGATACTACTTTTAGAATTCATGTTTATGCAATCCCAAATCAAACTTTTGATGAGAATAAAATCAATTGGGATAATGCACCTTTATTAGATATAACGGAAGCTTTATTAACACAAGTTGGCACAAAGGCTTTTGTAGCTGGCGAATTAAGCTTTGATGGAACCGATAGAACGCATTATTTAGATGTAACCGAAGTTTTAAAAAACCATCCTGCAAATAATTATACTTTTGTTTTAATAAGGGAAACTCGCCACGCCGGAGATGATGAAGACAAAAACAGAAGCATTTCCATTGGAACAAAAGAAGGAAAAAACCCAGCTCAATTAATTTATTGGATAAATAAATAATTAACATGTTAAAAAAAATATCGGCTTTATGCCTATGCTTTATAATCACAATCATCAGCTTAAAAGCACAAGAAAGAATCAAAAAAACCATTAATACCAATTGGAATTTTTATAAAGGAGAAATTGATGGTTTCCCAAATAAAAACAATGATAAAATAAATTGGGAAAAAGTAAATATTCCACATACATGGAATGCAATTGATGTTACAGATGACGAGCCAGGTTATTACCGAGGAATTGGTTGGTATCAAAAAGACATTTTCATTCCATCTTCTTTTAAGGATAAAGACGTTTACATTTATTTTGAAGGTGCTTCACAAGTTACCGAAGTTTTCATCAATGGAAAATCTGTAGGAACCCATATTGGTGGTTATAATTTTTTCAGTGTCCCGATAACAGAGGCTATAAAATTTGATAAATCCAACACATTTAGCATAAAAGTAAACAACCAACATAACGAAGATATTCCTCCTCTTTCTGCTGATTTTACTTTTTATGGAGGTGTTTATCGTGATATTTATTTAGTGGCAGCAAATAAAATCCATTTCAATATGGATAATTATGCCTCTAAAGGAATTTTTATTTCTACACCAAAAGTTAACAACCAGGAAGCCTCGGTATTGATAAAAGGGATTTTAACTAATGGAAATAAAGCCAGCCAAAATTTAATTGTTTACAGCCAGATTTTTGATGATAACGGTAAAAAAATAGCAGAAAAAACCGATAAAATTAAAACTGCAGGACAACAGAACCAAGATTTTCAACAATCTTTTGCAACCATAAAAAATCCTAATTTATGGTCGCCAGAAAGCCCTTATTTATACCGTGTTATCTCACAGATTAAAGATGCAAAAACGGGCGATGTTTTAGATGAAGTTAGTAATTCTTTAGGTTTTAGATGGTTTAGCTTTGATGCCGATAAAGGTTTTTTCTTAAATGGAAACCACATCAAACTGATAGGTACAAATCGTCATCAAGATTTTAAAGGCTTAGGAAATGCACTTCCAGATGCTTTGCATATTAGAGATATGCAACTATTGAAAGATATGGGCGGCAATTTTTTACGTATTTCTCATTATCCGCAAGATCCTGAAATTTTAGAAGCGTGTGATAGATTAGGGATTTTAACCTCCGTAGAAATTCCAATTGTAAATGCCATTACAGAATCTCCCGTTTTCGCCGATAATTGCAAAATGATGATGATGGAGATGATTCGTCAGAATTATAACCATCCTAGCGTAATTATTTGGGCTTATATGAATGAGGTTTTGCTAAGACCTAAATATGATAAAGGCAGCGAAAAGCAAGAAACTTATTTTAAAGAAATTGCAAAGCTAGCTCAAGAAATAGAAGATTTAACTCGTAAGGAAGATCCTTCCCGATATACTATGATTCCAAATCACGGAGCATTAGATCTTTATAAAAGAGTCGGTTTAACTCAAATTCCAATGATCGTGGGATGGAACCTTTATCAAGGTTGGTACAGTGGGAAAATTGAAGACTTTGCAGGATATTTAGATAATCACCATAAAGAATTAACAAATAAACCGGTTATTATCACAGAATATGGTGCCGATGTTGATCCGCATATCAACAATCCAAATCCAATTCGTTTTGATAAATCACAAGAACACTCTAACCTTTATCATCAATTTTACTTAAAAGCGATGTTAGAACGTCCGTTTGTTGCAGGAAGCGCCATTTGGAATTTAGCAGATTTTAATTCTGAACAACGAACAGATACAGATCCGCACATCAATAATAAAGGCATCATGACAACAGATCGTGAGCCAAAAGACCAATATTATTTTTATCAATCCCATTTATTAAAAACTCCTTTCATGAAAGTTGGTTCCAGACTTCGTAATTTAAGAAGTGGCATTTCTGATAGTGAAACTGCGTTGGTTCACAACGAGATGGTTGAAATTTATAGCAACCAACCAGAAGTAAGCTTAAAAGTAAACGGCAAAGTTATGCCTTCAGTTAAAACGGATTTTAACATTGCTAAATTTAACGTTGCTTTTAAAGATGGTATCAATCAGCTAGAAGCCGTATCTTTTGTAGATGGAAAAGAAGTGGTTGATTTTGCGGAGATAAAATATATCATCATCCCACAAAAGTTAAAATCTAACCTTAAAGAATTTACAGAATTAAATGTGAGTTTAGGCGATTATCGTTTTTACACTGATAAAACTTTACAACAAGTTTGGTTACCAGAACAAGCTTATTCTACAGGAAGTTGGGGATACATTGGTGGTGATATCTTTAAAATGAAGAATAGTGGAAGACAAAGTTTTGGTACCGATAAAAACATTTTAGGCACAGATTACGATGCCATTTATGCCACCCAACGTGAAGACATTAAGCAATTTAAATTAGATGTGCCTGATGGAAAATATGAACTTACACTTCATTTTGCCGAACTTTTATCAGATAAAGAAAAAGAAGGATTGGCCTACAATTTAGGGAATGCGGCAGAGAACGATAAACTGACTGAAAGAAGTTTTAACGTTTATGTAAATGGCAGCCAATTGATTGACCAATTAGGTACAAAAAATGAATTGGTTCCAGAAGTTGCTTATGCTACAAAAATCAGTTTAAATGTTAAAAATGGAATTGGAGTAACTGTTGATTTTGAAAAATTAAAAAGTAAACCGATTTTAAATGGTTTACAATTGAGAAGAATTTATTAATAATATGGATACGTATCATCAAAAATTAGAACAAACTTTTAGATGGTTTGGCCCTGCCGATGAAGTAACACTAGCAGATATTTTACAAACTGGCGCAACCGGAGTTGTTACCGCTTTACATCAAATCCCTTGCGGGGATGTTTGGACAGATGCAGACATTTTAGACCGAAAAGAAATGATCGAGAACGCTGGATTAAAATGGTCTATAGTGGAAAGTGTTAATATCCACGAAAGTATAAAAACCGGTACCTCAGAACGAGATAATTATATAGAAATTTATAAAACAACGCTTAAAAATCTTGCTAAAGCTGGAATAAAAGTAGTTTGCTATAATTTTATGCCCGTTTTAGATTGGACAAGGACCCATTTAAGATATACACTTAAAGATAAAGCAGAAGCTTTGCGTTATGATGCAATTGCTTTAGCTGCTTTTGATTTATATATTTTAGAACGTAAAGAAGCTTTTAACGAGTTTAGTGAAGAGGTACAAAACAAAGCCAAAATATATTTAAGCACTTTATCTAAAGATGAAGTTAAAACATTAACTGAAACTATTATGACAGGTTTGCCGGGTACGGATGAAGTTTTTACCATTCCTGAGTTTTATGAGCATTTAGATAAATATGCAAATGTTGGTAAGAAAGAATTGCGGGAAAATTTAGCTTACTTTTTAAAGGGAATTATCCCAACCGCAGAGGAAGAAGGAATTAAGATGTGTATCCATCCGGATGATCCACCTTACCCTATTTTAGGTTTGCCACGTATTGTTTGTAATGAGGAGGATTTGCAGTTTATTGTTGATGCAGTAGATTCTGATTGTAACGGAATAACTTTTTGTACTGGTTCATTAGGCGCAAACCCAGCAAATGATTTACCAGCAATGATTGAAAGATTAGGACATAAAATACATTTCTGGCATTTACGTAATGTGCAACGTGAAGAAAATGGCAGTTTTTATGAAGCTCCACATTTAGAAGGAAGCAACAGCATGTATGCGATAATGAAAGCGGTGATAACTGAGCAAGAAAAAAGAGCAACATCAGGTAAGGGAATCGTCAACATCCCAATGCGCCCAGATCACGGACATTTGATTTTAGATGATATTCATAGAAATACTTACCCAGGTTATTCAGTAATTGGGAGATTAAAAGGTTTGGCGGAGTTGCGGGGATTGGAGATGGGAATTAGAGGATATTAATTATTGTCAATTTAATAATAGTAAAGGCTATCCATAATTGGATGGCTTTTTTTGTTTTATTGCAACATCCTCCCCCCATCAAAGTGATAAATGACTGGTCTTTAAGAATATGGTTCTATTTAATTTAGTAATATTCTTATAAAGGCTTTTCTCGGAAATCTATATAAGACATTGATAAAATTTTAACCAATTTATTTAAACCGAATGACTACATTTTACAAAAAAAAAAGAATTAAAATATTGTTGGCTGCTGCCTTATTTTCTTTAGCTGGCTATCAATTAAAAGCACAAACACAACCGGCACCTCAGTCGCTTCCTTATAATCAAAATTTTAATAGTTTTGATGGTTCCTCAAGTGTTGTTTACCCAGCAGGGATACAGGGTTGGCAAATAGCAGCATCTGTCCCTAATACACCAGGAAGATTTAATTCACCAGCTTCTGATAGGGCATTAACTACAAACGGTAGTGCGGCAAGCAGTAGTACTGGAGTTTATGATTTTAATGGAAAAATTGGAACAGTCTGTAATAATGGAACTACAATAGGATTTGCTCTTGCCTTAAATACCACATCTGTTACTGGCCAAGACAGAGTAAGGGTAAATTTTGATGGTTCTGTTATCAGAAACATTTATGATAATACTGCTTTAGCAAATATATTAGCTGGATTAATTTTACAATATAGAATTGGGCAAACAGGTATTTTCACCAACGTCGGTAACAGTGCAAAAAATGGTACCACCAAACAAACAACGGGAACAGCAGCAATTGATGTTGTAAATTCAAGCTTTCTATTGCCTATAGAATGTAGTAATCAAGCTGTTCTACAACTAAGATGGACCCATAGAAACATCTCTGGAAGTGCGGGTAATCGCCCAAGTTTTGCAGTTGATAATATTTCTGTATTTGGAGAAACTCCTGTAACTGCACCTGTTGTTCCTTTTACAGGTTATACAATAAGCACAAAAAACATTACTTTATCCGGTAATACTCCAACTTATGCTACAAATACATTAAATGGTGTTACCCGCACTCAAGCTTTAAGCAGTTATGGAGGTGCGGCAACAGATTTTATAAGTGTAACAACCGGCTTTTTCAGAACTTATAAAGACAGCAGAGATGTATGGCATTTGGTAGATCCAGCTGGATATAAATTTTACTCAATAGGCATTAATACCGTAATTCCTCAAGCTGGAGTTGATGCCGTTGAAACCATCAAAAGCTTATATTCAAATACATTAGGCAATTTCTCTGACGAATCTATTACTAACATGCCCTATTGTGTTAGGTTAAATTTTGGATATACTTATCGTTTGAGCTCTGCACTAAATACAACACTATATGACGCTGGTATTCTACCAGTTTTTGATGCAGATTTTGAAACGTATTGTACTTCACAAGCAAATTTGCTTATTACTGCTGATAGGATTATTGATAAAAACTTACTTGGTTATTTTTCTGATAACGAAGTTCCACTAGCGAATCCTTTTAGCAGCAAATTAATTAATAAGTGGTTAGATGTGAACAACTACGGTGGGCAGTCTATTGCCAATACAAATGCAAACTACAATGCAGCAGTTAACTGGATAAAAGGAAGAAATGGAGGAACTATAAGAACACCTAATACAGCTGATCAAGCAGAATTTCCTGGTTTTGTAGCAGATAGATATTATAAAGTTTGTAGAGATGCCATTAAAGCAAAAGATGCCAATCATTTGTACATAGGAAGTAGGTTACATCAAGATCTATCCAATAGATATCAGTTTGAAGCTGCTGGTAGATATGTTGATGTGCTTTCTGTAAATAATTACAACGTTTGGACCACATCTCAATTAGATGCCAGATATAATGTTTGGGAACAATATACTGACAAACCGTTTATGGTTACAGAATTTTATGCCATGGCAGATGATTCTGGCTTAACAAATAGCGTTGGTGCTGGTTTTAATGTTAAAACGCAACAGGATAGAGCAGATTTTTTTGAGCATTATACCATGGAAATGTTAAAGAGAAAATGGAACGTAGGTTTTCAATACTTTAAATTAAATGATGACGATGCATCTGCCGTTGGTGGCAGTGCTAACAAAGGTTTATTAAACCCAGTTGGTGAAGATCCAATATTTTGGTCTCCTATGAAGATCTCCTTTACTAAAATTGCTCAAGATATTTATGAATTAAGAAGATTTTTGATTTTTAATGAGCAAACTTTGCCTATTACCTTAAAAAGCTTTACCGCTAAAGCTGATGGTGAGAAGGTACGTTTAGACTGGGAAACTTTAGTAGAAACAAATAACGATAGGTTTGAGATTGAAAGATCTACCGATGGCGTTAATTTTAAAACTATTTATACTGTAAAAGGTAAAGGAAATAGCTTGCAAAACGCTAGTTATGTAACTTATGATAATACTCCAGAAACCGGCGCAAATTATTATAAATTAATTCAGTATGATTTTGACGGTAAGTTTAAAGAACAAGGGATAAGAGTTGTAAACTTTAAATTGAATAAAGAATTGTCTTTAACTATTTTTCCAAATCCTTCTAAAGATGACATCAACATTCGGTTTGATAATTTTGAAGGAAAATCAGCAAAAATTACCATGTATGATTTAACAGGCAAAATGGTTCATCAAGAATTAATTAATGTTTCTGCAACTAATAATTCTCATCAATTAAATATTAAATCAAAACTCAAAGCAGGAGAATACATTTTAGAATTCATTGGAGAAGGTTTAACAAAAAGAGAAAAGATAATTGTTTTATAATTTGATTTGGTTAATTGGTAAGGGTTATTGTTTTACAAAAACAGTAGCCCTTTTTATTTTATCAGGTGCATCATTTACCATATAATAACGAGATAAATGACAGGTATTAACAGTTGTGCTATATTTTATATTGCAGTTATTAAATGGATTAACCTATAGATTCATTTCATGTTTTGTGAACCAATTATTAATATTTATTTAAATCATGAAAACACTCTACTCTAGACACTTAAAGCATTGGTTTATATTAGCTATTTCAATTTGTTCAATAAGTTTTCGATCAATTGCACAAACACAACCTTTACCGCAAACTCTTCCTTATTCTCAAAATTTTAATGATTTTGATGGTAGTGCTACAGTAAATTATCCTGTTGGGATACAGGGTTGGGTAGTTGCTACAAATGCACCAACCACAGATGGAAGACTAGATGCCCCTTTAGCAAATAGGCAATTAACTACAAATGGCTCTGCCGCAGAAACCAATGCAGGAATTTATGATTTTAAAGGCAAAATAGGTCTAGCATGCAATAGCTCTAATACTTTTGCAATTGCATTAGCTCTTAATAGCAGTAAAGTTACTGCAGCAGAAAAGCTGAGGGTATCTTTTGATGGGATGATCATTAGAAATACTTTTGGTACCAGTACAAATAATATCATTAACGGACTAATTATTCAATACAGAGTTGGATCTAGCGGTGACTTTAAAAGTTTAGGAAATAGTGTTCAAAATGGAAATACCGTTCAAACTAGTGGAACAAATGGTGTTGACTTAATAAAATCCAGCTTCTTACTACCTGCAGAATGTAATGGACAAGCAATATTACAATTGCGTTGGACTCTAAAATTAGTGAGCGGAACTACTGGAGAACAACCAAGTTTTGCTATTGACAATATTTTTGTGGCAACAGATGGAACAACTCCTCCATCGGCTTTTACAGGTTACAAAATCAGCACAAAAAACATTATACTTTCTAATAATACCACAACCTATGCAACCAATATTTTAGATGGGGTCACCAGAACTCAAAAATTGGATGAATATGGCGGCGCTTCTACAGATTTTGTTGGAAATACGAATGGATATTTCGCCACGTATAAAGACGCAAGAAACGTTTGGTATCTTATTGATCCGGCTGGATATAAATTCTATTCAATAGGTATTAATACTATTGTTCCTCAAAGTAATGGTGCAAACCCTATCAATCTCATTAAAAATATCTTTGCAAATACGATCGGTAATTTTTCTGATGAAAGTTATACGAGTATGCCTTATTGTGTGAGATTAAACCTAGGTTATACTTTTCGCACAACATCCGCTTTGCGAAAAACGTTGTATGATAATAACATAACTCCGGTTTTTGATGCAGATTTTGTAACTTACTGTACAGATCAGGTTAACAGTCAAATTACAGCAGACAGGATTGTAGATAAGAATTTATTGGGTTATTTCTCTGATAATGAATTGCCAATTGCAAATCCTTTTAATAGTAAATTGGTTGATAAATGGTTAGATGTTACTAATTATGGTGGCCAAGCTGTTGCGGATGTAAATGCAAATTATCAAGCTGTTGTAGCTTGGATGAAAAGCAGACATGGTGGTATTTTAACGGCTACAAATTCTGCAGATCAAGCTGAGTGGCCAGGCCAGGTTGCAGACCGTTATTATAAAATTTGTCGTGATGCAATAAAAGCAAGAGATCCAAATCATTTGTTTATTGGGAGCAGGTTACATCAGGATTTAGCTAATCGATACCAATTTGAAGCTGCTGGGAAATATGTAGATGTACTTTCTGTTAATAATTATAATGTTTGGAGCAAAGCTCAATTAGATGCAAGATATGATGTTTGGGAACAATATACCGGTAAACCATTTATGGTTACAGAGTTTTACGCCCAGGCAGATGATTCTGGATTACCAAACGATTCTGGAGCTGGATTTACCGTAAAAACCCAACAAGATAGAGCAGATTTTTATGAGCATTATACCATGGAAATGCTTAAAAGAAAATGGAATGTAGGGTTTCAATATTTTAAATTAAACGATGATCCGGCAAAAAACAACAAAGGTTTAATAAATACCAGTAATGAGTTTTGGCAACCCATGAAAATATCCTTTACTAAAATTGCCCAGGATATTTATGAGCTAAGACGTTTTCTGATTTTTAATGAGCAAACTTTAGATGTAACTACAGCAGTAAATGATGGTGTAAAAAAAGCCTCACAATTTGCAATGCAAATATTCCCAAATCCTGCATCCGATTATTTAAACATTCAAATCAGTGATTTTAAAGGGAAAAACGGTAAGATTACTATATATGATTTTTCAGGAAGAATGGTTTATCAGCAATATGTTTTAACAAATAGCAATAAAAATATCTTTAAAATAAACTTAAACTCTAGACTTACAAATGGAGTTTACGTTGTTGAGTTTAGTGGAAATGGAGGTTTTAAAAGAGAAAAATTATTAATTCAATAGTTATAATAATTGATTTTCAGAAGCCATTACTTTGTTGAAATGGCTTTTTTTACGTTTAACACAAACATATTTTGTGATTTAAATATAGCAATAGAACAGAATTTTTCTCTTTAACAGTTACCATACCTTTCTATTTAAATATCATTATTAATTAAATGGATTGATTTTGAATTGTAGCTAGGTTAATTACAGATTAATTAAAATCTTTTCATAAAATAACTTATTAAATCTTAATTGTTTATAAAACAAAAAAGGGCTTTTGATAATATCAAAAGCCCTTTAAAATAAATAGTAACCTAATTATTGAATCTGAATATTAACAACTTGTGGAGTTGGGAATGTTCCATTCTTAAAATCCTTAGCCACTACTGTAAAACTGTCTGTTCCTGCTGCAGTTCCAGAATATAAATATTTAACAGCACCTTTTTCTATTTGTGCTTGTGTAAAGCTAGGGCTAACAAGACCATTAACAACTAAAAATCCATTTTGTGGTTTAGAGGTAATAGTATAAGTAATGTTATTATTGGTAGTTCCGCCAAAGCTAAGTTCAGAAATAGTGATTTTTTTATAGCCTTTCACTAAATCAACACTTAAACCCGTATTAACGGGATTAACTAATAATGTAGAAGCAGGCGGGGTTAAAACTAAAAATGCTTTGTATCCGCCAAGTATTAAATTACTATCTCTAGTTTCTTTTGTTGCAAACTGAAACAATGCATTTACGGCTGTGTTTATGCCTAAGTTAATATATTGGTCTCCATTGGCTAAAGCAGTTTTATAAGCAGTACTTACATCAAAATAAAACCATCCTTTTGTAACAAATGGTCTAATTTCTGCACTTGATAAAGGTGCTGTACCAGGAACGGGTGAATTTGCCCAATTTACAGTATTTTCACCCCAATCTACCTGTTGATCTCTATAAACAGATACAGTCCCACCCGGATTATCGCTTCTCGTAACAAACAATCCTAAGGTTGCACTAGAAATAGGCTCTGGAAAAGATGCTGCTTTAACGGGAAATTGAGTGATTGATCTACGTGTTATATTAGCATCATTATTTTTTTTAATCCACATATAATCTAAACTTCCATAATTGGTGCCCTTTAATGCAGAACTTCCATTGTTCAAATAGGCATCTTTGGCTACTATTATTGTATCACCTGCAGCTTTTCCTGCCTCTGCAGGCAAAAATTTAGGTCTAAAACTAGTGATAGCATCTACAACATGTACTACACCATTTTTGCATTCTAAATTTTGAGAGCGAACTTTTACTAAAGCTGTTGAAAAAGTTGGAGAATTGTACAAATTAAACACATATTGATCTGTAGAAGATGGCTGCCTCACAAATGATAAGCTATCCCCATTTAAAGTTTCGACCACTTGGAATTTACTAATTTCTAAATCAAAAGATTTTACTCTTTTAGAGATGATATTATCTAGAAAATAATTTTTTAAGAGGGCAGATGGTACTGCATCAATAGTAGGATAACCCAATTCTAATGCTAGTGATTTCATGGCCTCATTGCGTGGAGCAATAACAGTGAAATCTCCTTCACCGTTTAACAAATCTTTTAATCCAACCCTTTCAATAGCAGCTGCATAAAGATTTAATGATTTTAGTGTGTCTATAGATCTATTGGTGCTCCTACTAGATATAAACTCCCAAACAGTCTGAGCTTTTAGGTTTTCTCCTGCAGTAACAATATCAGGGTCTATATTACTAAGTACTTCAAACTTTTTACAAGACTCAAATGATAAAAATACAAATGCAACTATTACACCTGCTTTAAATAGTTTTAAATTACTCATCATCTTATTTATAATATTCGTTTTGTATAATGTTGGTATTTTGTCTGATTACATCTAAGCCAATAGGCCATAAAATATTTTCAGCATTTACTACCAATGGTTTTAGTGTTGTAGGGTTTATTGTTGTGAAAACACGTCCTGTTCTAACCAAATCAAACCAGCGTTTTCCCTCAAATGCCAACTCTTTTCTTCGTTCGTTTAAAATAATATCTTCTGCTTCATTTAAACTTGCAGCAAAAAAACTAGCCTTTGCAGTTTCACTGGTTGGCCCGGATGATATACTGTTACGAGTATTTGGATTATTGATCACAAAAGTTGGTGGTAAAGCAGGGTTAGGATTGGGGATAGTAGTTTGTACTTCTACAGGTCCATAGGCTCTCTCCCTTATTTTTTTAATCAATGTCCAAGCTCCGTTTCTATCACCTTTTGTATTTAAAGCCTCTGCTCTTAATAACATGATATCCGCTAAACGATATAAAATCACATTCTTATCATTTTGGGTTGTTTGGTCAAATGTTCCTTTAGGAAATTGTTTGTAAATTTGAACATCATTTTTAAAGTTTGCAATTCCTCTCAAATCGTTACCAAATGATGAGCTAAATTCTGAATTAGCATAAAACTGAGCATTATTATTACCGTAAATACCAAAGATGTTAGAAGTATTTTCTTCATCAAAACTAAAAACAACCTCAAAGATAGATTCAGTAGATAAACCATCAACAAACATTTTCGAATATGGTGAATCATCAATAGACGTATTTGCAAAACTATAATTTGCTGTAGCATTATATAATTCTACTAAACTGTAAGTACTAGAAACTGGTGTTCCATCTGCTGGCTTTATTATTAAACCAGATGAAATTAAAGCACTATCTGGCATATTGCGCCACATGTAATAATCAGTTTGGATGGAATATATAGCTGCTTTAGTTAATTTACCCCTGGTTAAATCATTAGTTGCATTTGTAGTCGGAGTTAATGGAACTGCCTTTTTTAAATCAGCTGAAATTAAATTATAAATTAATTGTTTATCAACTCTAGGAGTTTTTAAATCATTTATATCTTTAACATCCTCTATTGGTTGGGTAACCAATGGCGCATCACCCCAAATCTTAACGATGTTCAAATAACATAATGCTCTTAAGCCATAAGCTTGTCCTAATATTCTATTATAATCAGCATCTGCAATTAAAATACCTTTTGTTCTCATTAATGGTACATTTTTTAATATTAAGTTTGCCTGTTTTATAACAGAATAATAAGAATCCCATTGGGCATAGCTTAAATTGCCATCTAATGTATTGTTGAGAACACCTAAAGTATTACTAGTTATAGAACCAGCTCCCCTTATTACATTATCTGCCCTTCCTTCGCCATAGTAAATAAATTCTTGATTAGTTGCTATTTGCAATTGATGATATGCACCTAATAATGCTGCATCTGCTTGTTTGGTTGATTGGAAATAATTTCCTAACGCATATTGTGTGGTTGGTTCTACATCCAATATTTTTTTACATGAAGACATTCCTAATGTTAATAGGATTAATGCCCCGACGCTAAAATTTAAATTATATCTTATATTTTTCATGATTATAGTTTAACGTTTAAAGATAAATTATAGAAACGCAATTTTGGGAATGAGCCATTATCAACTCCTGCTGATAATGTACCACCAGAACTTACTTCAGGATCATATCCTGAATAAGAACCCCATGTAATTAAATTTTGACCACTTACACCTATATTTGCACCTTTAATGCCTAATCTTGATGTTAGTTTACTAGGAAGGTTATATCCTAAACTAACAGTTTGAAGTCTAATGAAAGATGCATCTTCAACAAATCGTGAAGATATAGCGTAATTTTCCATTGGATCCGTTTTTACTAACCTAGGTATATCCGTTACATCACCTTGTGTTCTCCATCTTCTTAGTTGGTCTGTGGAGAAATTAGCGTCAAATTGGTAACCATCTTGTGCTCTTCTGATAGAATTAAACACATCATTTCCTATGGTGTAGTTAAAAAATGCGCTAAAGTTCCAGTTCTTATAAGTAAAAGTGTTTTGCCATCCTCCAAAATAACTTGGAGTTGGATTACCAATAACTTGTAAATCCAAATTGTTGATTACTCCATCACCATTTAAATCCTCATAAATTTCATCTCCACCTTTATAAATAGCACCATTTGCAGAACCTTTACGATAAGGTATTGCAGCACCATTAGCATCAGTTTTATATACATTATCAGCATCTTTTGCATAAACACCAAGTGATTTATAGCCATAGAAAACACCAACAGGAACACCAACCCTTGCTAAACTTGTGCTATTTGGACGATAATCATCGCCATTTGGTAATGATGTTACCTTATTTCTGTTTAAACCAAAGGTGATGATGCTATTCCACGTAACTGCTTTTTGCAATACTATCCCATCTAATTGAAAATCAAAACCATGGTTTTCCAAACTACCAAAGTTATAAGGAATTGAACCAAAACCGGTTTGACTTGGAACTTGGACATTGAACAATAGATCTTCTGAATTTTTTGAATAATAGTCTACAGTTAGATTTACCCGTCCTTTAAAGAATTGCAAATCTGTACCAATATCCAATTGCTTGGTAGTTTCCCACTTTAAATTTGGATTATCCAAAGCAGATTGTACAATAGATGACTGACCTAAATAGGTGCTTTGTTTAGTGAATGCCCCTATTGCCGCAAAATCTCCAATACCTTGGTTACCTGTAATACCATATCCAATCCTTAATTTACCATCGGTTAAAAAGTTTTTATTTTTAAAGAAAGCTTCTTCTGTAAATCTCCATCCTGTAGATATAGATGGAAAATATGCTAGTCTGTTATCTGCAGAAAATCTTGAAGAACCATCTTGTCTCATTAATAAAGAAACAATGTATTTAGATTTATAGTTATAATTTAAGCGGGTAAAAAAAGATAATAGTCTATTTTCACTCTCGCCATGCCCAAATGAGGTGATATTTCCAGCACCTGCTAAACTGGTAATGTTATCATCTATAAAATCTGTTCCTCTAAAATTATAACTACTAGATTTATAAGTTTGATATTCTTGACCCAATAAAATATTTACATTATGATTTTTATTGAAAGTACGTTGATAGGTTAGCGTGTTATTATTTGTAAAGGAATTATTTACCACAGGGCGATAATCTGTGTAAACATTTTTACCATCCGTTTGGAAAATAGACGGAGTGAAATAATTAGTTTCTGTATTACTGTAATCTAAACCCACGCTTGTTTTAAAATCTAAACCTTTAATAATGTTAAAGGTCAATTCTTGCTTTCCATATAAACGCGATCTGTTAATTGCATTTTCAGTATAAATAGCTTGTGCCAAAGGACTTATTTTTGTGCCTTCAAATAATGGAATGATTTGACCAGTTATAGGATCATAAGGATTATAAACTGGCAAAGTAATTAAATATCTAAAAATTACACTTCCTGTTCCACCACCAGTATTTAATCTATCATAAGTATAATTAGAGATGTTAAAATTTGTAGATCCCTTTATTTTATCGGTAATATTATAATTAACCCTTGCTGCACTTGTAAATTGTTTATAACCAGTTTCAACTATTACAGGTTTTAAATCTTTATAGCCCACGCTTATAAAATAATTCATGTTTTTATCTTTAGAAGCCCCACTCACACTTAAATCAGCTTTATATTGTAAAGAATTTCTATACATGATATCTTGCCAATTTTGAGTTTGGCTATAATAAGGATGCAATGAATCTATCACAGAAACTTTTGATGTAGAAATACCAGCAGCAGATGCATTGAAAATAGATTCGATAAACGCATCTCTAAATTGAGGGCCATTTAAAATTCCAATTTTACGAGAAATGCCTACTATACTGCTATTTATAGAAAAGTTAATAGTTGGAACTGTACCTGCCCCAGTTTTGGTGGTTATTAAAACAACGCCATTAGAAGCTCTTGAGCCGTAAATTGATGCTGTTGCCGCATCTTTCAAAACTTCAATAGAAGCAATATCCGAAGGATTTATATCTGCTAATGGGCTAAAACCTGCACCATCTGAAGCAGATGAATAAGTATCGTTATTAACAGGTACACCATCAATGATTATCAAAGGAGAGCTATCACCATTAATTGAAGAAACTCCCCTAAGATTAAAAGTTGCTCCCGAACCAGGCTCTCCGGATTCAGTTGTAATTTGTAAACCTGCAATTTTACCCTGTAAACTGGTATTTAAAGATCCGCCAGAAAATTGATCAATCTGGTCTGCTTTAATAGACCCAATAGAACCCGTTACTTCACTTCTCTTTTGCGTTCCATAACCTACAACTACTACTTCATTAAGGCTACTTAATTTTTCTTCAAGAGTTACATTTATTACAGTACCTAAAGAGACACTTTTTTCAATATCAGTAAAACCAACAAAAGAGAAAATTAAGATTGATTCTTTATTTGGCACTTTGATGGTGTAAGCTCCATTAATTCCTGTTTGAGAGGAAGAGCTCCCACCCTTTACTTTCACACTAACGCCTGGCAATGTTTCGCCTCCAACGTCTTTTACAACTCCCATAATTACCATTTCTTGCGCCATTAGGCTGTCAATAGAAATTAATGCAATTAAAAGAGATAAACCCAACAAGCGCTTTAAGCGCAAATTTTGGAAAAATAAACTCATAAATAATTTAGTTAATTGGTTAGTTAATCTTTTAGAATACCATTCCTTTTGGTGGATAAGGCATTCGTATAATCAGTTGTATCAAATATGAGGGTTTTATATATAAACAGCACAGGTTATTTTATTCAAATAAACCCTTTAAATCTTTCTTGTTTATAAAGGGAAATGAATAATTAAAATTTCGCTCTCACTCAAACATGATTTATTTCTTTCTTAAACTGTTATAATACCCCTGTTGATAAGAAAGATATGCCCTGCAATTGATACGTTGATTGCAACTAGTTTAGTGCATACCAATTACATGTTGCATATAGCAACTATTTTTTCAAACTGACACATTTCTAAATGATTCAGTTTGATCATTTAACCAAATTAAGATATGATCAAAACATTTACTAAGCTAGCTTATACTGCCTTATTAACTTTAATCTACATGCTTTGCTCCTTTACGGGAATTGCACAAATCATCACTACACTTAATCCAATAGCTGATGCATCTGTTTGGCAAGGCGGGGCAACAAATAACTACGGCAGTACTACTTTTCAAATAAAAGGTTCACCATCTGGGCAAACAAGGATTGGGTATGTCAAATTTGATTTAGGTACCACCGCTGTTGCGGATGTTAAATCTGCCAAATTTAGAATGTTTGTTAATTCCTATCCAGCAAGTTCAAGTTCTAACGTTGTGGTATCAAGTACCTCAGAAAACTGGGTAGAATCTACTTTAAATTATAATAACCGCCCAGCCCTTAATACCGCTTTAGCATCAGTAAATATTACGGCAAGCGGTGTTTACTATGAATGGGATGTAACAAATTATTTTAAAACCCTTTTAGCTACAAATACTATTGTAAGTTTTGGATTAAGTGATCCTTCAAATTCTGATAAGACTATAGTTTTTAATAAGAAAGAAGACGCTACAAATAAACCTGAATTGGTAATCAGTGATACCCCATCTCCATCAACCAATACAGTACCTGTAACTTTCAACAATCTTTTTAGTGATTATGCCATTATCCAGCAACAAAAAACTGCGACTCCTCTATTTGGCTTTGCTGGTATCGGTACACAAATTACAGTAACTCCTTCCTGGAATAACACTGCCTACACAGGCATTACTGACATAAATGGAATGTGGAGGATTAATGTTGCTACACCAGTTGCAAATGGCATAAGCTATTCTATAGAGGCAAAAGATGAAGATGGCCATTCTAAAACTATCAATAATATAAAACTTGGAGAGGTTTGGTTTTGCGCTGGTCAGTCAAATATGGAAATGAGGTTAAAAGGTTTTGGTAGTAATCCAGTTACCTCTCCAATTGCAAATGGACAAGCCCTTATTAACGCTGCAAATGATCCGGACTTAAGGATGTTTACACTTCCTACTACTTTATCTATTGATCCAAAAACAAACCTAACCGGAACTTGGAATGAAGCGAATCCTACAAATGCCGAATTTTTTAGTGCTATTGCTTATCAATACGCATTAGCATTAAAAGCTAAATTAAATGTTCCTGTAGGCGTAATTGTTACTGCTGTTGGTGGAATTCCTATTCAATCTTTAATGAGTAAAGAGAGCTTAAAGCCGTTTCCTGAAGTTACAGTCCCAATTACTTTAGATAATGATAAAGCAACACCCACTTCTGTATATAATGGAATGGTAAGTCCTGTGGCTGGTTACGGAATTAAAGGTTTTATATGGTATCAGGGAGAAAGTAATAGGCAAGAACCAGATTTATACAAGCGGTTGTTTCCCGCAATGATTACTGATTATAGAAGTAAATGGAATGACACAAATCTTCCATTCTATTTTGTCCAAATAGCACCAAATAATTATTCAGTTCCATTTGGTGGAGCTATAATGCGTGAGGTATTATATGATTCTTATAAATCTATTCCAAACACAGGAATTAGTTTACCAATGGAAGTTGGAGAGGCTAACGAAATTCATTATGCGGATAAAACAACTCCAGCAAATCGTTTATCATTTATTGCTTTAAATAAAACTTATGGATTTACTAATATTCCATATTTAGGTCCTGAATTTAAATCGATTTCGTTTTTAGGAAATAAAGCAACGCTTTCTTTTAATTATGCTACCGGCTTAAAAATTAAAGGAAATGCCACTTCACTTTTTGAAATAGCTGGAGGCGATAAAGTTTTTGTTCCTGCTACAGCCGTGATTAATAATTTAACAAATCAAATTGAGGTTGTTGCCACTAATCCTGCTCAAGTATTAAATCCTGCTTTTGTACGATATGCATTCTCAAACTTTGTAGTGGGTAATTTATTTAATGGAGATGATTTGCCAGCATCTTCTTTTCGTACAAAAAACTATGACATTGATGTAGATAGTAATTTCCACGTTTATTTATTGACGGGACAATCTAACATGAGCGGTAGGGGTTCATTATCTCAGGATACTTACGTTCCTAATCCTCGGATTAAGATGTTAAAGCTAGATGGAACTTGGGTTAAAGCAACCAATCCATTACATGGCGAATTAGAGCCAGGCGAAGCCCAAGTTGGACCCGGAATATCCTTTGCAGTTAAGATGCTAGAAAATGCAGACCCTAATGTTACTATTGGTTTAATACCCACAGCAATAGGTGGTCAAAGTATATCAGTTTTCGCTCCTGGAGTTACCAATACACGCACCAATAAAAGTATTTATGATGAATCTGTTAAATACGTTTTAGCAGCGCAAACCAAAGGAGTTTTAAAAGGAATATTATTTCATCAAGGAGAAGCGGATAACAGTAGGGCCAGCTCTTGGGTTACAGATATTAAGGCTTTAATCAGTAATTTCCGGACAACTTTCAATCAACCTAAATTACCATTTGTTTTTGGAGAGATGGGGCGATATGCAGCAAACCCTACTAAATATGGTAACATTTTAGCTGTAATGCCCGGAGTTAATGCAGATGTTCCTTTTACAGCATTAGTTTCTTCTGCTGGATTAACAGACATAGGAGATATTACGCATTTTAATACTGCTTCTGCTGTTATCCTAGGTCAAAGATATGCAGATGCAATGAAAGGCGTTTTGACTACTCTACCAGTAACATTAACCAAATTTACTGCAACCAAAAAAACAGAAGGGGCATTAATTCAATGGACTACTGCTTCAGAATTAAATAATGACCGTTTTGAGTTGGAACGTTCTACAGATGGAAAACTATTTTCAAACATTGCAACTGTTAAAGGCAAAGGAACTTCCTCAGCTTTAAATAACTATTCTTTTACGGAAAAAAATCCAAATAACGGTGTAAACTATTATAGGCTAGTTCAATATGATTTAGACGGAAAAATTTCAATTTCAGATGTGGTAGCATTAACCTTTGACTTGTTGGATAATGGAAATGATTTTGCCATTATGATTTATCCTAATCCTACAAAAGAGAAAATATTTGTCAATTTAAAAGCAGCGCAGAATACTCAAGTTAAAGTAGCCATATATAATCTTCAAGGCAAATTGATGAAACAATTAAGTTTTTCTGAGGATGAATTGATACAACAAGATATCCAAGAATTGAAAACAGGAGTTTACATTTTAAGAGTTAACGATGCGAATACCAATAAATTAATAGGAGAAAGTAAATTCTTGAAAAACTAGTACAACCAATGGTCGGGAAAATCCCGCCCTATTTATAAATAACAACCAATTATTATTCACTAAAAACAAAAACACGATGAGAAAAACATTACTTACAACAGGCTTAATCGCCTTTGCATTTGGCGCATTTGCGCAATTTACTGCCAATAGGTTAGTGGTTTCACAATATGGTAATGAAACAGATCCTTTAGATGCCAATGCTGTTCCGGTTATCTTAAAAGAATTTAAAGTTACAGGACCTCTTCAAACTACACCTACATTTACTTTAGCATTACCAACAACAGTTTCTGGCGCCAACCAACAGTTAACAGGAAACACTGCAACTGGCAATGAAGGATTACTTACATTATCTCCAAATGGGACCTATTTAACAGCATTTGGTTATGCAGTTAATGCTGGAATAACTCTTAGTGGAAATAATAATAGGACATTAGGTCTAATTAATGCAAACGGGGCAATAAATACAACTACCTATAGTACTACTGCTACCTTAGGTAATCCACGTTGTGCAATTACTATAGACGGAACTGGTTTTTGGCTAGCTTCATCAGGTGCGGGAGTAAGGTATATTGACATTAATACACAAACTGCATCTACAGGTGTGCATTCTACAGTAACAGCATTTAGAAGTGTTAATATTTATAATGGACAATTGTATGAAACAACTAATAGTAGTGCTGGAGCCCACGTTGGCACTATAACCTCAGCATCTGATGCTAATAAATTACCTAAAAGTACTGTTGTAAATAATGCAAATACCACACCAGTAGCACTGCCCGGAATGAGTACTTTACCTACTTTTCCAAATCAAATTGTATTATTAAAATCAACTGTTGGCGCTGGTGATCCTAATCTTATTTATGCTACAAATGATGATACAGGTAAAATTGAGAAATGGAGATATAATCCCTTGGCTATGCCTTCTGCAATTTGGGAATTAAAAGGAACAGTTACGGCATCAGTTGCAACTGCAGCATTAAGTGTAAAAGGGATAACAGGTAGAATTATTGGGGATACAGTTTTTGTATATGCAAACACTAACGCTAGTATAGTTGCTTTTAGAGATACATTAAGTTCTAATAAAACTATTTCTGATGCTAATACTACTTTAACTACATTAGCCACTGCGCCAGCTAATACACTTTTTAAAGGAATTGCTTTTACACCAGGTACTGACGCATCTACCATTCCACATATTGTATTACCAATCAAACTTTCTTCTTTCACAGGAAAAAGCACTTTAAATGGTGCACAACTAAGCTGGACTACTTCATCAGAAAAAGACAATAACCATTTTGATATTTTGCGTTCTACAGATGGAACTCAGTTTTCTAAAATTGGTGAAGTTGCTGGTAATGGAAATTCTGACGTTGCCTTAAATTATTCTTTTTTAGATAAAAATGCAGTTACTGGTGCTAATTATTACAAATTGAATCAAGTTGATAATAACGGAAAAAGTGAAGAGTTTGGTCCAGTTGTAGTCACTGTCAACGGACAAGCAGCTGCAATTTCTGTTTATGCCAACAAAGCAAGTGGACAAATTAATGTAAACGTTTTCTCTAATAAAAGTGGAGAAGGTGTGTTAAATGTTTATGATGCTGGTGGAAAAGTTGTTGCTAAACAAAATGTTAGCTTACAAGTTGGGAGTAACCAAATTAACTTAAGCAGTCAGAATGCTGGTGCTGGTTTACACATTGCTTCTTTAACCTTTGCAGGTGAGACTTTAACTAAAAAGTTTATTTTTCAATAGATTTAGTTCGTTGAGATTATATAAAAAACGCCCCAAATGGGGCGTTTTTTTTTGTTTTAGTTTTGCCACTAATAGCTCGAAATAAACGCAAATTTGAATGGAAATAATATCTCACTAATCTATGTTTGATAAGTCTAATCTTGAAAATCCTGTATCCTGAACATCAAGATTCAGATATTTTGCCACTAATTGCACTAATAAACCCTAATCTTAATGGAAAGAATATTTCACTAATCTACGTTTGATAAGTCTAATCTTGAAAATCCTATAATCCTGAAAATCAAGATTCAGATATTTTGCCACTAATTGCACTAATAAACTCTAATCCAGATGGAAAGAATATTTCACTAATCTACGTTTGATAAGTCTAATCTTGAAAATGCTGTAATCCTGAAAATCAAGATTCAGACTTTTTGCCACTAATTACACCAATAAATACTAATCTTAATGGAAAGAATATTTCACTAATCTATGTTTGATAGGTTATTCTTGAGAATCCTATATTCCTGAAAACTAATATTCAGACAATTTTAATCCTTAGAATCATGAAAATTAAAATTTACACTTCCTTTTCTTTAGAATTTCCGTAATCTTTAGGGGTTTTTTTAAACTGCTCTTTAAAACATTTTCTAAAATAATCTAAATCAGTAAAGCCAACCATATAAGCCACTTCACTCACATTATAATGTTTGGTTTCTAATAACTGTGCGGCTCTTTTTATACGGACGTTTCTGATAATCTCAATGGTGGTTTGATTGGTTAAGCCTTTAATTTTACGATAAAGTGTTACCCTACTCATTCCAACTTCCTTTCCTAGAGCCTCTACATTTAAGGTGGGTTCGCCAATATTGTCTTCAATAAACTTCATTACCTTTTCTATAAAACGTTCATCAGGTGAACTAAGAGCAATGTTTTTAGGTTCTAAAGAAATTTCTTTACGATAACGCTCACGTAATTGTCTACGTAATTCTAGTAAATTCCAAACCCTTGTTTCCACAACTTTCATGCTGAAAGGTTTCGTGATATAATCGTCGGCACCAGTTTCTAGGCCTTCTATCTTAAAGATTAAAGGAGTACGGGCAGTAAGTAAAATCACTGGAATATGACTAGTTGCCTGATTAGATTTTATCTCGTTACAAAGTTTTGTACCTGTCATTTCAGGCATCATTACATCGCTAATTATAATGTCAGGTATCAATTCTAAAGATTTTTCTAAACCTATTTTCCCGTTTTCGGCAGTATGTACATTAAAAGATTTTTCGAAATGTTCCTTTAAAAAATCACGGACTTCTGCATTATCTTCTACAATTAACATAATTGGAGCTTCATCCCCTGCGTCTGCTAAAAACTTCTGTTTCTTTTCTTCAATAATTACGCTATTGCCAATGTTTCCCTCATCTAAACTATAAAGCTTAATATCTTCACTGGTTTTGTAATTTTCTATAATCTCATCTTCAGAAAGATGCTTTCTACCAAGAGGAATCTTAACCGTAAATTTCGTAAAACCTTTATTGATTCGTGTGGTTTCTTCACTTTGTACGGTAATATTTCCATGATGAAGTTGAACTAAAGCTTTGGTAAATGCAAGCCCAATTCCCGTCCCTAAAGGATTATCGTCATCATTATTGCTATGATCAAATTCATCAAATATTTTATCGATATAATTTTCTGGGATTCCTTTTCCATTATCCTCTACAAAAATGCAAACAAACCCTTCCCCATCATCTTTAATATCTTGCCTAACTCCTACCCTAACTGTCCCGCCTTCTGGTGTAAATTTTAAAGCATTAGAAAGTAAGTTGTAAATTATCTTCTCGAAATTATCCCTATCAAAATAAGTTTTAATGCTATTAGATTGTACATCAACCACCAAATTGATCTTTAAATATTTTGCATAAGAATCAAAAGCCATGGTAACTTCCTTTACAAATCTCACCATATTACCTTCAGCGGCTCTTAACCTAATTTTACCACTTTCAAATTTTCTAAAGTCTAGCAATTGGTTAATTAAACGAACTAATCGTTCACCATTTCTTTGCATTAAAGCCAACTGATTCTGAACTAAATTGTTCCCAGCGTTCAATTCAATAAGTTTTTCTACCGGAGCCAGTATCAATGTTAATGGTGTTTTAATCTCATGAGAAATATTGGTAAAAAAGGCAAGTTTACGTTGGGCTAATTCTTGATCCTTTTCATGACTTTGATGCTCAAAAGCAAGTTCGTTTTTAAGTTTAGCAGTTCTTATAGAATATATATAATACAAATATAAAAGTCCCGCAATGATAGATAAGTATAATAAATAAGCCCACCAAGTTTTCCAAAAAGGAGGTAAAATCTTAATTTTTAAAGTCCTTATCTGGTCATTCCAAACTCCATCGTTATTAGAAGCCTTAACCTTAAAAACGTAATTTCCCGGACTTAAATTGGTATAAGTTGCCGTCCTCTGATTACCAACCTCGTTCCAATCCTCGTCATTAAAACCTTCTAACTTAAAGGCATAATTATTTTTTTCTGGATTTATGAAGTTTAACGCAGCATACTTTATAGTAAAATAGGCTTGATCATAACTTAGGGTTAACTCATCAGTCTCTTCTATTTGATTGATTAAAGGAGAATCCTCGGTGTTAATGGAAACCTCTTTATTACGGATAAAAAAATCTGTTAAAACCACTCTCGGTTTAAATTCATTGGCCTTAATTTTAGCAGGGAAAAAAGAAGTAATACCATTAATTCCACCAAAAAGCAATTCTCCGTTTATTCCTTTTGCAACTGCTTCATTAGAAAACTGATTACTTTGTAAACCATCAGAAACATTGTAATTTATAACTGAAACTTTTTTAGAATCTTTTAGATAAGCTTGGATATTTATTTTTGAAATCCCTTTATTTGTACTTGCCCATAAAAAACCATCGTTATCTTGTATTAAACTATGTATTACGTTGTTAGATAAGCCATTGGCTGTAGTAATGGCTTTAAATTTATTGTTTTTACTATCGTAAAAATTTATTCCTCCACCTTCTGTTCCTACCCATAAATTATCTTCTTTATCGTTATATAAACATAAAATTGAATTGGCAGAAAGCGAATTCAAATCATTTTCTTCATTTAAATACCTTGTAAATGTTTTTTGGTTAATGTTATATTTATTTAATCCACGTTGAGAACCAATCCATAAGCTATTCCCCAACTTTAATAAAGTGGTTAAATTATTAGAACTGATGGTAGAATTGTCTTTCTGATTATAGGTTAATTCTTGTGTTTCTGTAGGTGATTGGATAATCAATCCCTTACCGTTAGTTGCAATATAACTGATATTGCCGTCTAAAACTAAATCATGAATTTGATAGTTTTGTGAAGAGTTTAAATCAGAACTTGATTTAAATAAACCACTAAATGTTTGAGATTTTTTATCAAAAATACTGATTCCATTATACGTACCCAACCAAATTTTCCCCTTACCATCATCAACCAAACACTTCACAATATTGCTACCGTTATTTGCCAAGTTAATAATTGGATAAAAACGACTGATATTTTTTGCCCTATCAATGTAATTTAGACCTCCGCCCTCGGTCCCAACCCATAAACCTCCATCAGGTTCCTGGTTTATTGCACTTACAACCCTGTGGTTTAAACCTAAATCATTCCCTAATTTTTCTCCTAAATAATTGAAGTTTCTACTACTCTCATAAAAAATATTTAATCCTCCGGCAAACGTTCCTAACCAAATACTTCCCGCATTATCCCTTAAAAAATTGCGGACAGAATTATGGGATAAACTATTAGGGTTATACTTATCATACACATAATTATTAAAACGCTGTGTTTCTAAGTTCAAAATACTTAAACCATCTCTTGTGCCTATCCAAATTTCTGTTGGTGAGTAAAAGAAAACATCTCTAACCACATTAGAAGCAATACTATTTGCAACTGGATTATTTCTATAGTTGATGATGGTTTGTTTGGCAACATCATAATAAAATAGACCATTAGCTTCTGTACCAAACCAAAAATTATTGATATTATCCTGTTTGATTACCCTAATATTGCCTTCATTTAAAACCTTATTATTAGCAATTTCTTTAGGTAAATTTTCAAATTGAAGCGATTTTAAATTGAATAATTTTAAGCCTGTACCAGTATTTACCCAAAGTTGCCCATTGTTTGATTCAAAAGTATTCAGGATTTTTTCAGGATTTAAACCGCCTTTATTTGGATTAAAACTAAATGATTTTTGGATGGCTGTTTTTTCTTGATTTAATAATTTTAAACCATCTCTACTTCCTATCCAAAACCTCCCTTTACTATCTTTAAATACTGAGCTTACAAACTCATTGATTTGCCCCTTAGAAGTATGTAAATTTACCCTATTAAAAATATCTTTTGCAGGATCATAAACATTTAAACCATCGGCAGTTGCAATAATTAATTTACCATCCTCGGCTTGTGCAATATCATTTACCTGATTGTTAGATAAACTATGTTTGTTACTAAGTTCATGCTTAAAAATAAGCCAATCTACACCATCAAATCGGTTTAAGCCATCTTCTGTGCCTACCCAAATAAATCCTTTTTTATCCTGAAAAGTGCAATAAATAGTGTTTTGTGAAAGACCTTCATTTATGGTTAAATGTTTAAAATTAATGGATTGAATTTGTCCAAAAATTCTCCCTCCCAAAAAGAAAATCAATAAGAAACAAAAAATTGGTTTAAAAATTATTTTCACAGAAAAAGAATTATAAAAGGTTGAGTTAGCTAAAAAGCAAAGTAAATATTTAAAGTCAAATTATTTTATCAATCTATTAATATTGTTATTTGGACGTTTTCACACGCTTTCCACTATATCTTTTTGTCAGAAAATCCAAAAAAGCTTGCCAGACTACTGGCTGGGATGTCGCTTCAATCGTTAACGCAAAAAATATATAGATAAACGTATTAAATCAATGATAAATAGATAATTAAAAGAAAATCTTTAACAAGTTTATAATCTACTTTTAATAAAAACAAAGTAGTTATCCCAATCATAAGCAGTAATGCCGTGTTTACCTTCTCTTAAATGGAACCCCATTTTTTCGTTATGTACGGGAGAGTTGACCTTTGGAAATTCATTAATTGGCAAACCTTTAAATCCATATAGTTTATAAATAGGTTCTGCTGCTTTTAACGATAAAAATTCTCCTTTTGGATCCTCATTTAAATCTTCTTGTGCAGTGCCAATATAAAGCGGTCTTGGGGCAACTAAAGCTAAAACCATATGTTGGTCAAACTGCATTTGAGCTACATTATTGGCATACTTATTAAAATTAGCGCAAAACCATTGAGGGAATACTTTTATAATACGATCTACAGATTCACCAAATTCTCTTTTAAATAGTGCATCGCCGCCTTTCCCAGACTCGGTACTAATTACAATTGCAAAACGCTGATCTAGTGCACCAGCCCACAAAGCTGCTTTTCCTAATCGTGATAAACCAGTTAAAACGACTCTTTTTTCATCAATCTGATTATCTTTTTCAAAATAATCCATTGCCCTGCTTAAACCCCAAGCCCAAGCACCAATGGTGCTAAAATTATCTTTTCGATTTTGTAATTTAAGATACAGCGATTGGACCGCATTAGTTAGGTTAAAATAGTCTGGATTAATATCTCCAGCATAAATTGTTGCAGCCGCATAACCTTCATCAATCATGCGCTCTATGGGAAAAACATCTGTAGAATATCCTCTTGACGCTTCCGAAGCTTTATTATTGATTGCTCCTTTTGATTTTTTAGCAACCCAACTTTCAGTAATTTTAATTTTTGGATCATTAAGTGCTTCTTGATTACCTGCAAAATTTAATCCTAAAATTAATGGAACAGGTTGCCTTGATTTATTGGGGATATAAATGAGGATATCCATAAAAACACTATCTACTTTCTTATCAAAAATTACCCTTACTTGCTTTCTGGTTGCCTTGCCATTTAATGCATTACTATCAACATCAAAAACCTTAAAAGCCATTCTTTTTGGTTTCTCTGGCATTGTACCATACATTTCATTTTTTAAAAGCGCTATAATTTCATCCCTTCTTTTGTTTTCCCAAACTTTAGCAGTTTTAATTTCTTGTCCATTATTTAAGATTGTTAAAGATGGCAAGGTATATACTGGAACTTCTTTTTCAACTAAAGTTTGAGCTTTCAGGTTAGTTAACATCAGCGTAAGCAAAAAAAATAGAACTAAAAAAAATGAAAGTTTAAATTTTGAGATTAGGCGCATCAATTTAGATTTAATATAGAATTTAGCCAATTTTGAGCTAGAGAAGGCCAAGCTTCTGCAGCTGGATTTCCTTTTCTAAGCCCATAACCATGACCTCCTTTGGGAGTAATATGAAACTCGAAAGGGATTTTGTTTTTCCTTAATTCCAAGCCCATGCTAAAGGGAATATTATATGGATCATCGCTAGCTACAAAAATAAAAACAGGTGGAGTATCTATATCTACAGGGATTCCTGCAATTAAATGTCGGTCTACTCCTGTTGACATTGAACCTGGATAAATCAATAAAGCAAAATCTGGCCGGCTAGATAATTTATCTATTTCATCAGTTACGTCTTCTGTTTTTAACTTAAAATTAGTAGCAGCTCTTGCACTTAAATTACCACCAGCAGAAAATCCTATCACTCCAATTTTATTGGTATCAATATTAAATTTAGCTGCATTAAAACGCATGGTTTTAATAGCTCTTTGCAAATCTTTAACCGAACCAATTTGATTATTTGGTACCCTGTATTGCAAAACAACGGCAGTATAGCCTAAATTTGTTAACCAACTTGCAATCTCTGTACCTTCTAAATTCCAAGCTAAAAATTTTTGCCCGCCGCCAGGGCTAATGATAATTGCAGCTTTATTTGTTTTAACCTTAGGCGAGTAAATCTCAATTAAAGGATCTGTAACCTCGGTAATTTTAATCAAGTTTTTGCTACTATCTAAAGTAGATTTAAATGCTACCCTATTTCCTTTTTGATTAGGTATTTCATTTGGCCAAAGCTTTAAAGTAATAGGCTTTTGAGCATAAACTTTTGATCCTATCAGCAAACAAAAAATCAAAACAAATCTTTTCATTTTACTATTTCCAGTCATCAGTACGGAAAGAAGATGCTGGCAAACCATCGTTATTATACAACTCTCCCATTACCCACTCTTTATAAGCATATCTTACGGCAACAGGTTTTTTAACGTCTTCGCTAGTAACCGTTACTGTGTTTTTCTCTATAGTGGCTTTCGCCTGATGAAAAACTTTATCTTCTCCAGCTACTTCAAACAATGTTAATGGTTTTCTATAACTGGTTAAATAAGGTGCATAATCAAAAATTAAAATTGCTTTATTACCCTCAATTTTCATCGATTTATATTTTGGAGATTGATAAGCGATGCCGGGAATTCCATAAGTTTTTCCCAAAGCCCAATAAGCCAAGCGTTGCGCCGGAATGGTTTTATCCATAAAATGGATATCGTTTTCCATACCTACATCTAACAAAACGGCCATTCCACTATTTGGGATGATATCCATATCATTTAATTGAGCCTCACGTAATCTTGCTCCGCTTCTCGTGGTATCGGTAGAGCCATAAGGGGCAATTTGACCGTAATAAAAAGGGAACTCGCCAATTCCCCATTGTTTACGCCAATCGCTAACCATTGCAGGGAAAAGTTGCTCATAAAGTTCGGACTCATGTCGGTTACTTTCTCCTTGCAACCAGATAATCCCTCTAATGTTATATTTTAAAAGCGGTGCAACCATCGAATTAAAAAGTGCAGTAGGTTCTCTATGCGGATAATTGTTACCCTCTAAAGTTGATGGAATTTTCATCTGAGGAAATGCCGATAAAGCTGTATTACTCATCCAAGCTTCTACCATGGTTCCGCCAACTGTAGACATGATCATCCCGATAGGAACATTTAATTTTTTGTTTAAAATCTCGGCAAATTGATAACCAATGGCACTAAATTCTCTGGCTGTAGCCGATCTTGATTGATCCCATTGACCTTTAACATCATCCAATGGAGAAATAGAACTGGTGGATTTTACCTTAAAAAGCCTAATGTTAGGATGATCTGCATCTAAAATAATCTGATTGGCATTTAGAATAGGTGATGAATTTCCACGCATAGCCATTTCCATATTAGACTGACCAGAACAAACCCAAACTTCGCCAATTAGAATATTACTTAATTTTAAATCGCCGTCCCCACTTAATTTTATCTGATATGGTCCACCCGGAATTGGTGTTTTTATAACAGTTTGCCAAGTTCCATTTTTTGCGGTATTGGTGGTATAAGTTTTAGTTTCCCAAGTAGGCGAAATAGAAATCTTACTTCCTGCTTTTGCCCAACCCCAAATTTTTACCTCCGTTTGTTGCTGTAAAACCATGTTATTACCTACCAAAGCAGGAAGTTTTATAGCAGCAATTCCGTTAAAAAAATAGAAAACAAGTACAGCGCATAGGGTTATTTTTCGCATGATAATTTAAGTGGTTTAATTTGGCAGCAACTAATTCAAAAATGCTGTTTTTATAATTAAAAATGAAAGACAAATGGTCCAAATCCACATTGCATTTGCTTCAAAACAAAAATTAGCTTAAAACAAAAACCCCTTAAATCATACAATTTAAAGGGTTTTAGTTACTTTTTGTAGCCTAAAAGTCGGGATGGCAGGACGTTTAAATCCTTCCGCAAATATTTATATATCAATAAGTTGAATGAACGTTACAATAGCTACTCACTGTTTTACTCACATTAAGTTTATACCTATTTGTTCAAAAATAAAGATTCTATTTCTTTTAAACAATTTTTATTTTCAAAACTTTACTGAAGTATACTCAAAATCTTATATACATATATTCATTCTTTAATATTTAAATAATGAAGCGTAGTACAGAGGCTATATTGATAATGCTAAATACCCAATAGTATAAAATGACCCAGCTTTATGCGAAAATACTGAATTCAAGGTAAGCGAGGATATGGCACAAAACTAATTTATTGCTAATTTCTGGTAATTCTAATATTGAATTATTAATCAACGAAAAAGTATAATTAGTTGATTAAATTTTTAAATAGATTGAGGTAATCGATTAATTATATTAATTAGGTTTAATTGTATTTTTCTTTAATTAAATGACTTGGTAAATCTTCCAATCTTTCACAGCAAAGTTGCTCCATAATTTGATGTAATTCTTTTTTTAGAAGAGTAATAGTATGATTACCTCCAGCATTTCCTAAGGCTGCAGTTCCATACATAAAAGATCTCCCCATAAAAGTAAATTTAGCGCCGCTCGCAAGAGCTCTTGCTACATCGGAACCAGAACGGATACCGCTATCCATCATCACTTCAATTTGATTACCAAACTTTTCTGCGATTCTAGTTAAGGGCTTTATAGATGATTCTCCCGAATCTAATTGTCTTCCGCCATGATTGGAAACAATAATTCCGTCAATCCCCAAACGGATAGCTTTCTGTGCATCAATTTCTGAAGCAACTCCTTTTAGTACTAATTTACCTTTCCATTGATCGCGAATGGCTTTTATTTTATCTTCATTTAACCTTCCGGAAAACGTAGCGTCCATAAATTGACCTAATTGTTTTAAATCTAAACCTTTAGGCATGTACGGTTTTAAATTTGCAAAATTTGGTTGTCCGTATTTTAAAGTATTTATTGCCCAGCTAGGTTTACCCATTACTTGCAAAATATTTCTAACAGACATTTTTGGTGGCATTGCCAATCCATTACGTATATCCCTGGGTCTAAAACCAAAACTAGGAACATCACACAGGATTACAAGAACGGGGCATTCCGCAGCTGCTGCTCTTTTGATAATATCATTTCTTAAACGATTTTCTGTAGGATGATATAATTGGAACCATGCTTTGCCTTCAGTTAACTCGCTGGCTCGCTCTATGCTGGTAGTAGTTACAGTACTTAAAATAAAAGGTATATTATGTTTAAAAGCTGCCTTTGCCAAAATTTCTGGAGAATTTGGCCATATTAGACCTTGTAATCCAATGGGCGCTATTCCAAAAGGAGCATCATACTCTATTCCAAGTAATCTTGTTTTAAGACTTAATCCATTGAATTCTTTTATATATTGAGGTTTTAGCTGAACTTCCCTAAGTTCCGAAACGTTCCTGTGAAGATTAACATCTTCATTACAACCTCCGTCTAAATATTCAAAAGCAAATTTTGGGATTTTCCTTTGCGCTTTATTCCTTAAATCATCAATAGAAGGATATTTAGTGTTGAATTCTTGTGACATAAATATTGATTTTTTATTTTTCCTTCTTTTAAGTAGATGTAAAATACCGTTCCTGTTTTTCCGATTTAAGCATTTGCTAATGCTCTGTCTAAATGAACATAACCTCCATCAACATATAAAATCTGACCGGTTGTATGACTGGATTTTTCACTTAAAAGAAAGGCAACTGTATCGGCAATTTCTTGAGCCGTGGTCATCCTATTTTCTAACGGAATTTTTGACGTAATTTCTTTTAATTTCTCTTCTGGATTTGGTAAGGTGGTTATCCATTTTTCGTATTGAGGAGTCCAACATTCGGCAACAACAACAGCATTTACACGTATATTGTATTTCAATAATTCTACCGCCCATTCTCTGGTCAATGCGTTTCTTCCTCCATTAGCAGCCGCATAAGCAGAAGTATTTCCTTGCCCTGTTTCTCCCGTTTTAGAACTTATATTTACGATTGCTCCTTTAGATTTAATCAGCTCGGGCAAAGCATGATGAACAATTAGATAATAGTGAACTAAGTTTCGATGCAGACTTTCTATAAATCCTTCATAGGTACCATTTTCTAATCCAACACCATCATTTAAACCTGCATTGTTCACTATTCCTTGTATCCTCCCAAATTCTTTGATTACCTCTTTAACAGCTTTTTCGCATTCTTCGGGTTTGGTCAATTCAGCCTCCACCGCAAATGCCTTATATCCTAGCTTTTTAATTCTATCTACTTCCTTTTGGTTATCAGTATACTTTCTACCCACGATTACCGGAATTGCACCTTCAGCAGCTAATGCTTCAACAATTCCCAATCCGATACCTTTGGCGCCACCTGTTACAATTATTACTTTATCGTTTAATTTTAAATCCATAATTATTTTATTTGATAAAATGCTAAAGCATTTCCTCCCCAAAATTTTTCTTGTTCGGTTGCACTTAATTGTAAGGTATATCTTTCCATAATTTCATAAACCTTATGGTATCCACCTGCTAAATTGCAAACTGGCCAATCAGAACCAAACATCAGCCTATCTGCTCCAAAAGCATTGAACACAACATCTAAATAAGGATTAAAATCATGATAATTCCAATTTTTCCAATCGGCTTCAGTCACCATTCCTGATACTTTACAAGATATATTTTCGTGTTTCGCAATTGCTTTAATTTCTTTACTCCATTGTTTAATTTTACCATACTTTATCATCGGCTTTGCCAAATGATTTATAACAAATGGTTGTTCAGGAAACTTTGAAACCAATTCGTTAACATATGGTAATTGGTCGCTAAGGATTAAAATTTCATATATAAAATTATACTTATTTAATAACCCAACTCCATTTGTAAAGTCTTTGCTCAGCATCAAATCTCTGGGCTCCTTTCCTTGCAGCATATATCTAAAACCTTTGAGTTTATTAAACTGCTGATAATGGTTTAACCTTGCTTCTATATTATCATTTAATAGATCAACCCAGCCTATTACACCTTTTACAAATTCATTCTGATTTGCTATGGATAATAAAAAATCATTATCAGCCTCATCTTCATCAACCTGAACAGCGATACAACCATCAAATCCCGTTTTTTCTAGAAGCGGAAATAAATCATCAGGCGTAAAATCATTCTTCAGCAGTGTCATCCCCTCATTTATCCAACTATGATTTATTGGGTTATATTTCCAGAAATGCTGATGTGTATCAATTTTTTGCATAAGCTATAACTGCCTGTTTTGCTTCTCCCAAACCATCAATCCCTAGTTCAATTACATCTCCTTCTTTTAAATAAATTGGCGGATTAAATCCTAATCCTACACCATGCGGTGTGCCGGTAGATATTACATCTCCCGGTAAAAGTGTCATAAATTCACTTAAGTAAGAAACTACATGAGCGATATCAAAAATAAAATCATCAGTATTACCATCCTGAACCATTTTACCATTCAGTTTTAACCAAAGACGTAAATTATTTGGATTAGCAATTTCGTCTTTTGTGACCAACCATGGACCAAGCGGCGCAAATGTATCGCAACCTTTCCCCTTTGCCCATTGTCCACCTCTTTCTAATTGAAAGGCTCGTTCACTTACATCATTATGTAAAACATAACCGGCAACATAATCCAAAGCTTCTTCTTTAGAAACGTAGCTGGCTTTTTTACCGATTACAAATGCCAATTCAACTTCCCAATCTGTTTTTAGAGAATCCTTCGGAAGCATAATAGAATCGTTCGGCCCAATTACAGAAGTAGTGGATTTAAAAAATATGATAGGCTCTTTAGGGATTGGTGCATTGGTTTCTTTTGCGTGTTTTGCATAATTCAATCCAATACAAACTATTTTGGAAGGACGAGCAAATGGACAACCTAATCGCTCTATATCATCAATCAAAGATAAATTTGCTTTATTCTCTTTAATAAACTTTGCTAAACGATTTAATCCGTCATGTTCAAAAAACGCTTCATTATAATCTTCTCCAAATGCAGAAGTATCGTATCTCTTATGATCAATAACTACTCCTGGCTTTTCTGCTCCTATTTTTCCGTATCTTATTAATTTCATGTTTCTAACTTTTTAATTCTTCCTAACTAATCACACAAAAGTATTTGGTATTACTAGTTTCTTAAATCTTGTTTTTCTAATTGTTCAATTTAATAAACCCACCATCAATCGGGTAATCACAACCTGTAATAAATCCTGCCTCATCAGAACAGAGATATAAAGCCAATGCAGCTACCTCTTCTGGTTTTCCCATTCTGCCAATAGGCTGACTTTTGGATAACTTTTCAAAAATCTCTTTATGATTATCAGGATAATTCTTGGCGATGAAACCATCTACAAAAGGTGTATGAATTCTCGCTGGCGAAATACTATTACACCTAATTCCATCAGCCATATAATCTCTAGCAACAGACATACTCATCGCGTAAATTGCACCTTTACTCATAGAATAAGCAAACCGATCTGTAATCCCTACCAATGATGCGATAGATGCTGTATTTAAAATTACACCACTACCTTTCTTTTGCATAAGAGGTAAGACCGCATAAAGACAATTATACGCTCCTTTCACATTTACCTGATAAACTTTATCGAAGTCTGATTCTTCAGTAGTAGATGCTTTGCCGATATGTGCAATCCCCGCATTATTCACCAAAATATCAACCTTGCCAATGCGCTCGAAAACTGTTTTCACTTCCAGCTGTTTGGAAACATCACAAGAGTGAGAAAAAGCTTCTCCGTATTTCTTAATTCCATTAACTGTATCATTTGCGGATTGCAGGTTAAGTTCTATAATGTGAACTACAGCTCCTTGCTTTGAAAATATTTCAGCAATGGATTTGCCTATTCCACTACCTCCTCCTGTAATTACTGCCGTTTTACCTTTTAAACTAAACACTTCTAATATTTTAGATTTATTAATTGATTTATAAACTTACCCCTCTTTTCCATGGAATAAAATCATCCTGATTCAATAATACAGCTTTAGGGATTTTTTCTCCGCTTGCTGCCTTGATACAATATTCTAATATCTCACTTCCCATCTGTTCGATAGATTTTTCCCCGGTAATCACTCCGCCAGTATCAATATCAATAATATCACTCATCCTTGTAGCTAAAGTGGTATTAGTTGCTACTTTAATCACTGGACAAACCGGATTTCCTGTAGGTGTTCCTAAGCCTGTAGTAAAAAGAATTAGAGTTGCGCCACTTGCGGCCTTGCCAGTAGTGGCTTCTACGTCGTTACCGGGCGTACAAACCAAACTTAAACCTGGTTTTTTTGCAGGTTCTGTATAGTCCAGAACATCAACAACAGGAGAAGTGCCACCTTTTTTTGCAGCACCTGTACTTTTTATGGCATCAGTAATTAAACCATCTTTGATATTCCCTGGTGAAGGGTTCATGTAAAATCCAGAGCCCACAGCATGAGCTTGCGCATCATAATCCGTCATCAGGCGTATAAATTTTTCTGCCGTCTCTTTATCCACACTGCGGTCAATCATGTTTTGTTCTGCACCGCATAATTCCGGGAACTCAGCCAATAACACCTTACCTCCTAAAGCCACTATTAAATCTGCAGTATATCCTACTGCAGGATTTGCAGAAATTCCGCTAAAGCCATCACTACCGCCACATTTAACTCCAATGGTTAATTTAGATAAAGGTGCTGGCGCTCTTTCAATCTTATTGATTTCTATTAAGCCTAAAAAGGTTTTCTTTATCGCTTCCTGAATTAAATATTCTTCGCTTTGTGTTTTTTGTTGCTCAAAAATGTAAAGCGGTTTATCAAAATTTGAGTTGCGTATTTTTAAATCGTTCAAAAAATCTTGTACCTGCAAATGCTGGCAACCTAGGCTTAAAAGTGTTATACCCGCAACATTTGGATGGTCTGCATAAGCGACTAATAATTTACTCAAAGTATCTGCATCTTGTCTTGTTCCTCCACATCCACCTTGGTGATTTAGAAACTTAATGCCGTCAACGTTTTTAAAATATCTGCTTTTATTAGCTGAATTAGAAACAGAAACATTTAAGTTATCAATGGTATTACCTTCCTTAATTTCCTCCAATAAAGTTTTAGCAAATAATTTATATTTATCGGTAACTGAATACCCTAAACTATCATGTAAAGCCTCTTTAATTACATCCAAGTTTCTGTTTTCACAGAAAACAGTTGGTATAAACAACCAATAATTGGCTGTACCCATTTGCCCATCTCTTCGGTGGTAACCTTTAAATGTTCTGTCCTTAAAAGCATCAACATTTGGGGAATGCCATCTATAATCCACTTCACGGTAAGCATAAGGGTCAGCCGCATGTTTGGTGTTCTCTACAGTCATTCGCTGACCGCATTTTACATCATTTTGTAATTTGCCTACCAAAACTCCGTACATCAAAAGTTCATCTCCTTTATGCATATCATCAATAAAGAATTTATGCTTTGCAGGGATTTTTTCTTTGATGAGGATGGTTTTATTTTCGAAATTAATTTTTCTCCCTTCCGATAAATCTTGAAGGGCAACCAGCACATTATCTTTGAGGTCTATCTTTAGAAAATCCATTTAATTACTTTTAAATTCAAATATGCTATGCATTAAAACCCATTTTTCTTTAGGCTTTGAACCGGGAATCTTCTGCTGGAAAGTCCACATCAATTTCTCCCATTCCTGCACTTTTTCATTTTCCACATCCATTTTGCCTTTGTGTTCGAAGGAAAATTCATCAATGGTTTCCATCACCATGCAAAGTCTGTTATAGAATCTGAAAATTTCCATTTTAAGGATTCCAGAATCTTTGATACTTTTTAAAATCTCGGGCCAAACATTTCTGTGCCATTCATCATATTCATGGATAAGATGGATATCTTCTTTTAAATCTAGTGCTAGTATATAATTTCTCATTTTTTTTACGATTTAACAACTTTATAACCTGTAATTCCAAAGAAGAAAATCACGACAAAACAAGCCAAAGGCACAATATAACCCATTTGAATATTTTGTGTTACATCACTGATATAGCCAAATAGCGGAGGCAGTAATGCACCCCCAACAATTGCCATAATTATCAAACTGCTTCCAAATTTGGTGTCACCACCTAAATCTTTAATTCCTAAAGAGAAAATAGTAGGGAACATGATAGACATGAAAAATGCAATCCCAATAATTACATAAACGGCTATGATACCTGTAATAAAAATCGCTAAAATTGATAATACAGAACATATCAAACTATAAATCATCAATAACTTTACAGGTGGTATAAATTTCATGAAGAAAGTACCAACAAAACGGCCAATCATAAAAGCCATACCCACTCCGAAACCAGCATAAGTTGCCGCTTCCATTTCGCTGATTCCAGCTGCTTTAGTGGCATAAAGAATAAAAAAACTAAATACACATACCTGAGCACCAACATAAAAAAACTGTGCTGCTACTGCCCAACTTAAATGACGATGCTTTAAGGCATGAAAAACATTGCTTACTGATGCTACGCCATCTCCTTCTTTGATTTCGGGAAGTTTCATGAAATAAAAAATAATGGCAATTAATAAAATAATACTTCCTAAAACCAAATATGGCATTTTGACACTTGATGCTTCTGCGGCTAAAGCAACATCCCTTGCAGACGCTGTCATCGCATTCAAAGCTGCATCAGAATAACCTTTGGTTAAAATAATTTTTGCCCCAATAATGGGAGCCAATGTGGCAGCCAATCCATTAAAAGATTGTGCTAAGTTTAAACGTTGAACTGCTTTTTCGGGTGGGCCTAATAGTGAAGCATAAGGATTTGCCGCTGTTTCTAATATGGTTAAACCACAGGCAATTACAAATAAAGAAAGAAGGAAGAAAGTGTATAATTGCGTATTCGCAGATGGAATGAATAAATAAGAACCGATAGCAAAAAGTGCCAATCCCGTTAATATGCCAGCTTTATAACCATATTTCTTCATGATTGCTCCTGCAGGTAACGCCATTACAAAATAAGCGATGAAAACAGCAGAATCTACTAATGATGCTTGAAGTGTAGATAAGCTGAATGCTTTTTTGAGGTGTGGAATTAAAATCGGATCGAGATTATGCACAAAACCCCACATAAAAAAAAGGGAGGTAATCATGATAAATGCAAACCTGTTAGAGGTTTTGTTTTCTGTCATTTTGTTAAGGAAATAATGGTTTTCAAAGTAAGCTAACATTTTTATATAAAACAAAAATTTTATATTATGGAATAAATTACTGAATTTACCACATATTTAAAAATGTATGATTCAAGTTATCCATCGATCCATCGATATTTTAGAATATGTGGCAGAAGATATTTACAGACCTAAACTATTGGGGAACATAGCTAAAGATTTAAATTTAAATGCTGCAACTTGTGCTAATATCGTTAAGACTTTAGTTACCAGAGGGCTATTAAAAAAACCAGAAAATGAAAAGGGATACTTGATTGGGGAACGTCTTTCAGATATCAATAATGGGACTATTGGATTTAATGACTTGCTAAATAAAGCTAGGCCAATACTTGAAAATATAACTATGGAATTAAATGAAAATTGCCTTATCGCGATTTTAAAAAATGATATAAGAAAGGTTATCCATAAGCAAAATAGTAATCAACTGATTCAAGCTACAACACCTGACGAAAAACAAGCCTATGACTCTTCAACAGGGAGATTGTTAATTGCTTTTTTAAATGATCACGATCTGCAATTATTTTTAAAACAATATGGGCTGCCTTCAAAACAGGTTTGGCCGCAGGCCGCTTCTCGGATTGGCTTTTTTGAACAAATAAATGCAATTAAAAAACAAGGGTATGCTTTAATTGAAGATACCGTACAGGTAGTGGGGATCGCCGTTCCCATATATCAAAATAAAAAGGCAATAGCCAGCTTTAGCATCTTTCTTCCCTCATTTAGATTTGATGATAAAATGCGGATTAACATGATCGACAAGGCTTTAGTTACTGCTCAGATACTCTCCATTTAAATGCATCAAATAAGCAAACTATATTTTATGTTAACAGAACAGCTTATTTAGTTAAGAACAAGTTTCTACAATATTTTCAGATTTCATAAGAAAAGAACTTTCATATAAATCATTGGCAAAGGAATGTAAATATGAGAGTTCTAAAATTTAACCATAGAGGAATTTTCATTTCTTATAATAATCATCGAAGCAAACATCATCGCTTAAATCTAATCGATATTATGATTATTTTAAAAAAAGGAATAACAAAAATTACAAATGAAATTCATGCTTTTAAAAATTTTATTCGATGCTTTTATGGTAAATGGATATAAGGTTATTTTGTTTCTATTAAAGTGGCTATTCTCTATTTATAACTAAGGTTGCTGGCAATTATTTTTAAACGAATTAAAATTAATCAATTACTAATGGAAAAATAACAGACCGAATATGGCAAAGTGCCCTAGACATATGAGTTTTTACGGTTAATGGAGAAATATCTAATTTCTTGGATATCTGGTGATATGATAGATTATCCTTTCTCGCCATGTTATAAACAACTAACTGTTTATTTGAAAGGGATTTTAATGTATTGTTCAAAATCAATTCATAATCTGCAAATTGAAATTTTTCTTCCATTGAATTATCTTCAAAGGAATGATTCTTTTTTAATTGATCAAGTACTTTCCAAAAATTGGCTTGTTTTTTTATCCTATTTAAGATATTATGTTTTCCAACTGTGTACAACCAAGCTTCAATAGGTTTTCCTATTTGCATTTCTGAATGATGTAACCAAAGTTTCATAAAAACCTCCTGAACCACTTCTTCAGCTTGGCTTTCGCATTTTAAGTATCTAAGTGCCAAATAGAAAATTCTATTTTGATACCTTTCATAAAACACTTGAAAAGCTTTTTCACTTCCTTTGTTAAGTTGTTCTGTAAGATCGTCTTCACACTGAGCACATGGTTTATTTGAGTACATAGCAAATTTAGATTTTCATCAATTAATTGCATTAAATGCGAATGATTAATCATTTCTGATTAATCTTTTAATTAATTGATAGGTTATTAAATAATTGGTTTACTATGCAAATAAAGAGATAGTGGGCGCCATCGATTTGCTGTAATAAGTATTTCTTTTACTCAATTCTGTATTTTCAAATAAATAAATGAGTTCAGATTAAATAAAAACTATAGATTAATATACCCATTTAGAAAAACAATAGTTTGCTTGTAGTCTTTGACATAAGTCAGGTTGAATATTATTAGTTAATTTATTAAGAGTAAAATCAATAATTAATTAGATAATCATTTAGCCACTTGATAACTTATTGTGATTTGAATTTTAGGATAAAATTAATTAGCTTAAATTTGACAAAACCAAGGTTAAACGAATGAGTTTTTATTTAAGCTACTTTTCACATTTATCTAAATTATTTGTTGTCTACCTGATATTTATATTGCCTGTATCAGGATTTTCTCAAACGGACAAAGTAAAATTTAAATATCTTACACGTGAGCAAGGCTTATCGAGTAGCAATGTCACAAGTATATTTCAGGATAGTAAAGGCTATATATGGTTAGGTACTGAAGACGGATTGAATAGATATGATGGATATCATATCACAGTTTACAAAAATGAACCTCAAAAGCAATTTAGTTTAAGCAGCAATTTTATTAATTATATTTTAGAAGACAAAAAACACAGAATTTGGATTGCAACAAATTATGGTTTGAATGTTTACGACAGGTTTACGGATAGTTTTACAAGATATATGCATGATCCTAAAGTAAAAGGGAGTATCAGCAGCAATATTGTATACGCTTTGTACGAAGATAGAGATGGAACAATTTGGGTAGGAACAGATTTTGGTTTAAATAAGTATAATGAAAAAGAAAAAAGATTTAAATCATTCATTAAAAATCCATATGCCCAAAGAGAATCTTTAGAGGATAAAATAAATACCATTAATGAAGATGAGTTTAATAATCTTTATTTGGGAACGGATGGAGCCGGAGTTAAAAAATTTAACCTTAAAAAAGAATCCTTTATTAAACAAAGTTCTAGCCCTTCGTTAGCAGAATTAGACGGTTATAGAATTATTACAATAAAAAAGGATGATAAAAAGCAAATATGGATAGGAACAAATGGAAAGGGACTTTATATTCTTAACCCCTATACCAATTCCTTAAAACATTTTCAAAATGAGCCATACAATAATAAAAGTTTATCGAACAATGTTGTTAAAAGTATAATTTTTGATAAACAGAAGAACATTTGGGTAGGTACTGAAAATGGAGGGCTAAACTTAAAGTTTCAAAATGCAGACCAGTTTTTAAGATATGAAAATGATCAGCGAAAACCTATGTCGTTTTCTAGCAAAACAGCCTCATGCCTATTAGAAGATTCACAAGGAAACATTTGGGTAGGTACTCATCATGGTGGTGTTAATATCTATTCTCCTAAAACAACAAATTTCGTAAATTATAGTAAAGGTGTTTGGAAAGGTGCGCTTTCATATAATGATGTTAGAGCATTTATTGAAACGAATAAAGGGGAAATTTGGGTAGGTAGTGATGGTGGAGGCATTAATGTTTTCAATGAGAAAGCAGGCATCTTTAATCAAAAGAGATATTCTTCAACTGACATCAATAGTATTGGATCTGATGCTATCCTAGATCTCATGAAAGATAGGAATGGGGTTATCTGGGTTGGCACATGGGGAGGTGGTCTTAATCGTTATAATGAAAGCACCCAAAATTTCACTCGTTTTCTACATGATTCTAATGATAACACCACAATTAGTTCAAATTATCCATACATCATTTGTGAAGACAAAAGTGGAATATTTTGGGTAGGAACATTTTATGGAGGATTAAACACTTTTGATCCTAAAACTAATAAATTCAAACGCATCATTAATTCACCTGATGGTCTAACTAAATTTACTGGAATACATGTAGAAAGTATACATCAAGATAGTGAAAATAACGTATGGTTTGGCACTCTTGACGGTGGTTTAAATTGTTTAACAAATAATAAAAAAACTTTTGTCCATTATTTTAATAGCTCACAAAAAGATCTAACGGATGCAGTGAGAGCTATATACACAGACAGTAAAAAAAGGCTTTGGATTGGTAAAACTGGTCTTTATCTTTTTAATAAAGACAAGAAAGAATTCGCACTTTATTCTAAAAACCCATACTTAGTTAAAGAACAAATTCAATCCATCATTGAAGATACAAAAGGCAATCTTTGGTTAGGTACTACTAATGGGATTATAGAGTTTAATCCCGAAACTAAATATTTAAAGAGATATACTGGAGTAGATGGATTGCAAGGTTTGGAATTCTGCCAGAATTCTGCCTTCATGTCTAGTAAAGGACAATTGTTTTTTGGCGGTTTTCAAGGATTTAATACTTTTTATCCTGATAGTATCAAAGTATATAACTACAGTTATCCAATTTATATTACAGATCTTTCTGTATTTAATAAAAGTATCAGTTCAGGTAAGGATAAGATAACAATTGCAAAATATATAGAAGATAATAGAAGTGTAGTTTTAAATTATAATCAATCAGTAATATCTTTTGATTATGCGGCTCTTAATTACGTAACTCCTAAAAAAACAAACTATGCTTATAAATTAAAAGGGTTTGATAAAGACTGGAATTATGTTGGCGATCAACGTAAAGCTAACTATACCAACCTAGATCCGGGCAAATATACATTTTATGTTAAATCAAGTACTCCAGAAGGCCTTTGGAATACTGATTCAACTTCAGTAAATATCATCATCACCCCTCCATTTTATTTAACTTGGTGGTTTAAAATAATAGGATTTATTCTTGTTTCAGCAAGTATATTTGCCATGCTCTATCTTAAAAGAAGGCAAGAACTTCGTATTATTCACGAAGAAAATAAAGAAAAACTGCATCAGTTGCAAGTACAGTTCTTTACCAACATTTCACATGAATTTAGGACCCCACTTACCCTAATCATGGGAACTTTGGAACAGATTTTTAAAATGAAAGAGAATTCACTATTCCTGAGACATTACAACACCATTAACCGTAATGCAAATAGGCTTTTAAATCTTATCAGTGAACTAATGGATTTTAGAAAGGCTGAATCTGGTGCACTAAAATTAAAGGTAATGCCTGGAAATTTCTCCTCATTTATTAGGGAGATAATAGAAGATTTCAAAGCACAAGCTATATTACATCATTTTGATTTCAAACTTTCTCAAGAGAGAGAATTTTCGAATACATGGTTTGATAGACAAATATTAGAAAAAATTATATTGAATATTTTAAATAATGCTTTTAAATATACTCCTGATAAGGGTAAAATCAATATACAATTAACATCAACCATTAAGGGGTTCAATCCGCAATTTGAAGAGAATGTGAAAATGGAGCACCCATTTCATGGAAAAGAATATGTATATGTAATTATATCTGACACAGGTATTGGTATTCCTAAAAACTCATTACAACATTTATTTCAACCTTATTTCAGGGTTTCGGATGTACATGTGGGCACAGGAATAGGATTGGCTTTTGTTAAAAGTTTAATATCTCTGCATAAGGGAAGTATACATGTTTATAGTGAACTCAATAAAGGGACTCAAATTATAATTGCAATTCCTTCCAATGAAAAGGATTATCAAAAAGATGAACTTTGGCTATACAAAAATGATGTTATTGGAGTACAGATAGAAAGTATACAATTCAAATCAGATTTACAACAGTTCCCAATAAATGCACAGTCATTTAATAGTGCTAAAGCAGAAAATAAAACAAGACCCTGTATATTAATTGTTGATGATAATGATGAGTTAAGAACTTTTTTTAGAGAGATACTTGAAAAAGAATATTATATTATTGAAGCCAAAGATGGTCAAGAAGGAATTGAGAGAGCAAGGGAAGGTTCTCCTACGCTGATTATTAGTGATGTGATGATGCCTATTATGGATGGAATAGACTTTTGTAGGTTTATAAAAGACGACTTTGAAACTAGCCATATTCCATTTATTCTTTTGACCGCTAAAGACGCACTTGAATCCCGTTTACAAGGTGTTAAATCTGGTGCTGATTATTACTTTAGTAAACCTGTGAGCATAGATTTATTATTACAAACCATTAAAAATCAGTTTAATCAGCAACAAAAAATTAAAGAGCGTTATTTAAAGGATTATCAGGTTGAAGTAAGAGATTTAGTTCACTCAACAAAAGATAAAGATTTTATGGATAAGCTTTTGAAAATTATTGAAGACAAATTAGAAGAACCTGAATTGAACATTGAGTACGTTAGTAGAGAAATTGGGGTGAGCAAAAGTAAACTCTACAAGAAAATAAAAGATATCACGGGTCAAAGTAGTAATGAATTCATTAGAACCATTAGGTTAAAAAAATCTATGGAGATTATGACTAATGAAGATGTTTCTGTGACAGAGGTAATGTATCGAGTTGGTATATCATCACACTCCTATTTCACTACTGCATTTAAAAAAGAGTTTGGAATGACGCCTTCAAAGTTTCAACAGCAGTTAGAGGGTAAAATCAAATTAAATTAATACTTATTAGTTGATCATTTAATTGCTCCAAATAAGGTTCAAATCTTATTTGGAGTAAAATGAATTTGATTTTATAAAACAATAATTTTTATTATAATTTAACCCATAAGTCTAAAAAACTTATAGTATTAATTACACCCTATTTGAGGAAAATATTTTGAATAAGGGTTATATTATTTTTTAATTTGATAATATTTTTTTAAAGTAAACCATGCTTTTTTCTTTAAACCTTTATCTGACAATAATCCTTTACGATTCCATCCATCCTGAATACCATGTAATTGACGACGTGGTGATTTGAAATCCGCCAATATCCAAGGAGACATTCCTCTTAAGAAAGGAATTTTATCCAACATCTTCAATTGATTGATATATACATTTTCTTGATATTCCTCTGTAAACCTTTCATCTTTATCTCCATGAAAACCATACAAGGCGCCTGCACCAAATTCACTAATTACCATGGGTTTATTATAAATTGTGTTCCATGACTTCGTAAGTGCGTCTTCTGGTTTACCTTCATACCAACCTAGATATTCATTGCAACCTAATACATCTAAATATTCTCCTAATACATCATCTAATATATTTGTGTTATTATCTTTATGACTTATCTCTAAGGCGGCAGACAATAATCTAGTATTATCTAAAGAACGGGTATAGCTACATAAACTCTTGATGAAATTATTTCTGTCCTCCGAAACTGGTGTTTCATTAGCCATTGACCAGATAATAATAGAAGCTCTGTTTATATTTTGGGTAATCATGGCATTCAATTGATCTTTAGCTTTCACTAGCACCTTTGGATCTCCGTAATGGATGGTCCAATAAACTGGTATTTCTGACCAAACCATCAAACCTAATTCGTCAGCCATTCTTAACATAGCTTCATTGTGCGGGTAATGAGCCAACCTTACATAATTACAGCCTAACTCTTTTGCCCAGCTTAAAAGTAATTTAGCATCCTCTATCCCATTTGCCCTACCTTCTCTTTGTGGAATTTCTTCATGTATGGAAATTCCTTTCAGAAATACAGATTTACCATTCAATAATATATCCTGTCCTTTGGTTTCAATAGTTTTAAAGCCTATTCTATCTTTTAAAGTATCGGTTTCATTAATTAAATAAACATCATATAGCTTAGGATTTTCTGGAGACCATAATATTGGCTTTGACTCAATTGTAAAACTTACTTCACCATTTTTTTTAGTTTCAATTTGTTGATTTATTTTTAATTCCGGAATAGATAATTTTAAGTTTTTAACTTCTTCCTTATTCAATTTTATAGAGACATGGATGGCTTTAAAATCACCTTTTTCTAAATTCAATTTATAATCTTGAATAAAATTTTCTGAAGTTTCAGCTAAATAAACGTCTCGAGTAATTCCACCGTAATTATACCAATCGGTATTTACAGTTGGCACTCCATCAGCCCTTCTTTTATTATCTACCTTAACAACAATATTGTTTTCTTTTTCATTCACTTTACCAGTAACTTCAAAACAAAAAGGAGTAAAACCACCTTCATGTTCTCCAAGTTTTTTTCCGTTTATATAAACAATACTGTAATAATTGCAGGCCCCAAAATAAAGGAAAAGTCTTTTGTCTTTTTTTACGGAGTAGTCAAAGCTTTTTTGATACCAAACAGTACCTTCATACAACTCCAATTTTTCTCTTTGTGAATTCCAATCTCCGGGTACGTTCAGGTAATCCGATTTCACAAAATCGTATTCAATAAGTTCTTGCTTTGTTTTAGGTTTTGCATTTTTAAAATATCCATTATCACTTTCTTTTAAACGATAGTCATAAAAACCGTTTTCATAAGGGTCAATCAGTATTTGCCAATGTCCGTTTAAACTTATTTTATATCGCCCATCAATGTTGTTTACCAAGGTTAAATCTTGTGAAAACACTGGCTTAAAAAGACCAACAAGAAATAAAAGGAAAACTGTTTTAATGATTGAGTTAAGTTTAAGAAAATTCATATATGGTATATTGATTGGATTGAATAGTTGATGTAATTTCAATTATGTCATTTATATTTAAAATAAATGTTTGGTTTGGGTATAACCCCATATAAACATCTTATTTAAGACAAACTTTAGGTTCCGTTCGCTCTATCGTTTACCGCTGTCCAAAAATAATAAATTTACTTTTCCAGGATTTAATACAACTTGCTGTATTCTGAAGGAATATGGAATACTCCCTAAAGAAGTAATTCAGGCTGTATTAAAATGAATGGCATAGTTGAATATTCTCTTTTGAATAATCGCAAATCATTTCCCGCCAACATGGTTTATAAGTAATTGAATCTCCTAAAAACGCCAGCCTGATAAGCATATTTTCGCTTGCTTTTTGATAGAATACAGCGTAACATTTCTTATTTGATAATACTTGCATTAGGCAAAGATTATTTGGCAATTTTAACATCTTATTGTTAAAAACTTAAACAATTACTTTTTAATTGCTATTTTCTTTATCACTGCATTTGAATTCTTATCGCCAGGTTGTCCGCCTCCTACAGAAATCTCAAATTTTCCTGCATTAATGACCTCATCGCCATTATCCTCAATCACAGAAAAATCTGATGGTTTAAGATTGAAAGAAATCGTCTTTTTCTCTCCTTTATTTAAATGAATTTTTTGGAACGCTTTTAAGGCGATAATAGGCGTAGGAATTTTTGGATTTAAATGCTTCAAATAAACTTGTACTACTTCATCTCCATCTGTATTCCCCTTATTTTCAACATCAACAGTAAGGTTAACAGCCTCGTTTATATTTAAAGATTTGTTAATATTTAATTTACTAAAATCAAACGTAGTATAACTTAAGCCATAACCAAATTTATAAACCGGCATTCCAGTAAAATATTTATAGGTTCTGCCTTTCATATCGTAGTTATCGAAATCGGGCAAATCATCTACCGAAGCATAAAACGTAACAGGTAATTTCCCAGAAGGATTATAATCTCCAAAAAGGACATCTGCAATTGCTTCTCCTCCCTTTTGTCCACCATACCATGCTTCAACTATAGCTGGTAAGTTTTCACTTTCCCATTTTAAACCTAAAGCACCTCCGTTTAATAATACCAATACAACTGGTTTTCCTAAAGCTTTAACCTCTTTTATCAAGTCTTGTTGTACTTTAGGCAAACTGATTTTTGTTCTGTCGCCACCATCAAACCCATCTAATTTTACATTCATTTCTTCCCCTTCCAATCTTGGGGAAAGTCCCATAAACATAATCACTACATCTGCTTGTTGAGCAATTTTTAAGGCTTCTTCTTTTAAATTTTGATGAGGTAAATCCCAAGATAATCTCAATTGTGCATTTGCTCCGCGACTGGCATACCTGATATCAATTTTGTGAAATTCTCCTTCTTTTAGTTTCATATTAACTGATTTATAACCCGGGCTATAAATACTTGAAAAAATAAATTGGCTTTTACCGTCAATTAAAAGCTCATACTCTTCGCTTCCAAACATGTTAAAATTGATTTCTCCGCTTACCGGTATTTTAATGTACCCCGACCATACTGCAGAAAAATCTTCTTCATTCACGTTATCAATTGGCGATTTGTCCATCCAATTAAAGTCAATTTTATCATCTACACGGTTAATTACAGGTTCGCCTTTATATTTAATATTATTATAGTATTTTGCGTTAAGACCTGGTTTTAAACCTGATGCATCTTGAAAGAAATATGCTGATGAAATAATATCTAAAGTTGGTGCCCCTTCAGCATGTGCAGATCCCTTAGCATATAATACTTTTGCTCCAGGGATTTTGTTTTTTATTCCCTGTAAAGGAGTTATCGTTTGAGTTGGAAAACCATTATAGTTTGCCAGCATTACTTCCTCATCATTGGCATTTGGTCCAATTACAGCTATGGTCTTCATGTTTTTATTTAAAGGAAGTAGAGCATCGCTATTTTTAAGCAATACTATAGCTTCTTTAGCGGCTTGCAATGAAAGTTCTTGGTGTTTAGGGCTTTCTACTACAGAATAAGGAATATTATCAAACGGATTATCTCCTTTTTTATCAAACATCCCTAATTTAAACCTTGCGGTAAACAAACGTTTTATAGCAACATCCAGTTCTGCTTCTGTAATCAGTTTCTTGTCTATTGCTTTATCCAAAGCTTTAAAAATATCACCACATTCCAAATCAACACCCGCCTTTATAGCCCAGGCTGATGCTTCTTCAGGGGTTGGTGTAACTTGGTGAGTTCCTTGTTTAAAAAAATCATCCACTGCACCACAATCAGTAACAATAAAACCATTAAAACCCCATCTTTTACGTAAAATATCTACTAAGAGATATGAACTTCCACAGCATGGTTCTCCTCTAAAACTATTATAAGCACACATTAAAGAATACACTCCAGCATCTTGAATAGCCATTTTAAAAGCTGGTGTGTAAGTTTCAAAAAAATCACGATCTGTTATTTCGGCATTGAAACGATGACGGGATTGTTCTGGACCACTATGTACAGCGAAATGCTTAACTGTTGCAATGGTTTTAAAATAATTAGGATCGTTTCCTTGCAAACCTTTAATAAAAGAGGATGCTATTGTTCCTGTCAAAAAAGGATCTTCCCCATACGTCTCCATCCCTCTCCCCCATCTTGGATCACGAAAAATGTTGATATTTGGTGTCCAGAAATTTAAGCCCTGGTACATACCCCTTTTATTTAAAGCTGTAAAATGATCGTATTTTGCCCTTGCCTCATCAGAAATTGATGTAGCTACATTTCCAATTAAAGAAGTGTTCCATGATGCAGCTAAGCCAATAGCTTGGGGGAAAACGGTAGCTCTTCCGGCTCTAGCAACTCCATGCAAACATTCGTTCCACCAGTTATAGGCTGGAATATCTAAATCTTTATTTTTAATTGCCGTTCCGGTGTACATTAAAAGTTTTATTTTCTGGTCTAGCGTGAGTTTTGAAACCAAATCATTTACTCTTTCTTCGGTTGATAGCTTTGTGTTTAAATAAGTAGGGATAGTTTGTGCAAGTGAAATCTGCACTATCAAACATTGACAAAAAACGATAATGGATAGTAGGATGTATTTTTTAAACATGAAACTTGTATTAATTGTAAGTAGTTTTAAATGGGAATTTTTTATTTATAATTTATTTTTTAAGGGTCAAAACCAAAGCGTCGTTGCCATTAATTTTCAATTTGTTATTCATTGGTTGATTGCCAAATAAACTACCTGCTATTCGCCATCCATCTTTTAATTTTAATTCAGTTTCTGCTTCCTTAGGATTATAATTGATCAAGATTACCACAGCTTCATTCTCATTTATAAAATGTTCAGTAATACCTATTGATGTGTTTTCCTGTTGTATAACTCTATCAGCAATTAAAGGGGCAGCTATCTTTTTATAAATGTTATTATAGGCAATGGCCCCATCATCAAATGAACCTGCATTACTAATGGTATTCATTTCTAGAGGAAATGTGAGAAAATATATTTTTCCTTTTCCATAGTTTGATTCAATGAAAGCTGGATTACCATCTGCTTCTTTACCTAAAACCAAATTATTTTTTGGATTAATATCATATCTACGACTAGAGGGCATAGAAAAATTCAATTCAGATTTCATTAGGGAAGTAGTTGTGAATTTTAATTCTCCACTTCTCATTATATTGGTATTGATTTCTATTCCTAAAGGTTCTGTTAGAGTAGGCAAATACGCATCATCCATTGATAGGTATAAACTTGCACCATTTTTTACTTTCTCTAAAAGTTTGTACCAAAAATCTTTATAAACAGGATCGATACCTTTAATAGACGGCAACATATAAAGTTTAGCATCTTTCAGTTCTTCATTGGCTTTTTGAAATTCGAAATCAAAACCAGCCTGTTTAGCTAAAATGAAACTCGAATAAGCTACAGGCCAATTTTCCTGACCTTCTGTTAGAATGCAAACTGCCTCAGCTTTACGAGTGGGAAGCGCTTTAAAAGGAAGTTTATCTATAAAAGTGCTAAACTTTTTAAATTCAGCTAAAACTGGTTTTGGAGTTCTATCTTCCTTGATCAAACCTAATTCGCCTTCTACAGACGAATAATTGTAAGGTGAAAATGGTAAACTTAATTGGTCATAAGCGCACCACCATAATGTACCTTGACATTCATGAGCCCAATTTGAAAACAATGCAGTTCTGGCAAAGGCTGATTTGGAAGCCTCACTCCCGGTCATTGGCCCCATCACTCCGGTTTCTTCAACAATACAAGGTTTCCCGCTTAAATCACTATATAAACGAGTTTCTGCTGCGCCATGTAGAATTGTTCTCATGGTGTTAATTCCAGCCTGGCTTGCGTAAGGTGTCCATAATGAATATGGATGTGTTGTCAAAAGATCTGTTAAGGCTCCCTGATCTTTAATCCTCCATGCATCCAATTCACCAGCGCTTAAACTGTGCATACCTGAAACTATTAGTCTTGAATGATCGATGCTTTTGATGGCTCCAGAAATCACAGAAGACCAAACATAAGCTTGGTAATGATTATCTAAGGCTTGCATCACATTACACTCATTTCCAAAATCCCATGCTACAATTGCTTGATGATCTTTAAATCGAGAAACAAATGTTGTCACAAATTTCTGTTGCCACATCAATGATTCTGGATCTGTTAATATATCTTTCCCTTCTAATGCTGACGGAACATAAAGTTGACCGCTCATCCATCCGGTAATTAAACCTACTATTAATTTAATATTATATTTTGAAGCTAAATCTGCCATTTCCTTAAAATGACCTAATTGTTCTTCACTCATTCCATTACTACCAACTCCAGTTGCCGGCAAAGGAAGTCCATCTTTAAAAGCAATATATTTTAGCTGGCCTTCATTTGCGAAAATTCTTTGTATTGGTTGAAAATCTGGCCAAAGTGGGAAAACCCTTAGCGTTTTTATTCCATTTTCAGATAGTTGTTTAAAATCAGCTTCCACTACATCTCTATTCCAATTACTCCACATATGTGTGCCTGCATGAGATGCCCAATAATTACACCCTATTGAGAATGTTCCAGGAGTAGTAAGTACACTTTTTTGAGCAAATACTTTAGAACTCGATAAAAAAAGTAAAGCGGATATGCCAAAAATTAAATAATAAGTTTTTTTAAAAGTCATTTTGCAATGCGGCTAAAATTCTAATGCTTATATAATCTTTTGTTGGTGTTAAGATTTATAAACCAACAGCAAAAGGTTAAATATTTAATTTGATAAATAAATCATTTTAACTTTTAAATTATACTTTAAAAGTTAAAATGATTCATAAGCTCCACAATCTGGAGCAGTACCTTTTGGGCGAGCAATGCCAAGAAAATCTTTCGCAGCAAATAAGGCGCTTGTTCCATAATTTACAGCAGGACTAGAAGCTTGCAATTGAAAGTTAGCGAATGCTGGGTCAGCAGAAAGTGCAATAAATAATGGGTCAGCAATTTTATCATTAGTTCCCATTACTTCTGGTGCAGGCCCTCCATTAAGAAAATATATATTATTGCTGTAAATCACATTTGCGCCACCAGAATTATTTCTTTGATTTACTCTTCCACCAGGTTTGGCATACATGATATTATTCATGATCTTACAATCTGTAGCAGTGCTTGCATATATATTTCCATACCCAACTACTAAGCCATTATTATAAGTAGTATTATTAACAATATCGGCATGTTGGAAATCAAATGCATGGATACCCGAACCACCATTATTAAAGCTAACATTATTTTCAAGCAAGGTTCTACCCGTATAGTAACCTGTTCCAGAGGTGGCATTGTATTCTCTGTTATTTGTATCCATTATGATTCCATTACCATCGGAAAGACGATCGACCTGAATCCATGGAATGGTTGTTTTATTTCCATAACATTTGTTACCCCTAACAATATTTTTATATCCTGTTGAATTATCGCTATTAAATGGCGTTAAAATACTGATCCCACTTTGTCCATAAATGCTATACCATGCGTTATTATAAACAGTATTTCCTTCGAACGTTACGTAATCAGCCTGTATTGCTCCTAATCCCCCTCCTGGAAAATCATGAATAATACAATCTTTAACCTCTACATGATGAGGTAGTTTCGAATTTGTTCTTGGTCCACCAATAGCAATTCCGTTTGTATTAAAAAACCCATTTGGTGTGCCACCAGCTTTTACAGCATTGTATGCCGCCAAAGCCTCACTAGGTATAATATTTGCATTATTTCCTTGCAGTTCCAAACCAATAATTCTAATGTATGATGCGTTAATATTAATAGAATCAAAAATATTCCCGGCAGCTATAAATTTTGGTTTTGCACCTGCTAATGCTGCGTAAGTAATATAGTTATCAGGTAAACCTGGTGTTAAGATGCTTATTGTTTTACTTATAATATAAGAGCCATCCATGAAATAAACAAAATCTCCTGGTTGCGTAACTGAAACTGCTCTTTCAAAAGTTCTAAATGGCGTGGATTGGCTTAAACCAGAACTTGCATCATTTCCTGAAGGAGAGACATAATAAGTTTTGAAATTTTGACTGCCACTAACATTTTTATCATCAACTCGTTGCTTATCGAATTCATTTTTTTGGCAACTAACTATTGTTATTGAAAATAACAGGACGATTAATATTCTTAATTTATTCATCATTTCTATTGTTTAAATGTGGCACTTTTTTTAGATTTTTAACTTTATGATATATAATTAATTATACTTACTGTAGCTTTAATAAAATTATAAGCTTTAACATTCTAATATATTTTAGTTTACAATTACCGAGGTTGTTTTAACAGATTTTTGAGCATCGCCTGTAACACCAATAGTTGTAAGCGTTACGTTATAAGTTCCTGAATTAGAGTAAGTTTTTATAGGAGATTTTTCTGTAGAAACCGCACTACCATCTCCAAAATTCCATGTACTACTTACTCCATTTATTGATGTATTTGTGAAATTTATTATTTTAGGATTAGTAGTATTTGCAGCAAAGGTGAAATTTGAAACAGGAAATAAAAATGACGTATTTAATAATACAATTGTAGTATTCAAATTCTTTGTTGCTTTTCTATCATTACTGGTAATTCCCACTCCTATTGCAAACCTTGTATTTGGATTATTGATTAAGAAGGGTAAATCTATAGATAAAGGAAAGCTCGTAGTTGAACTTCCACTTGGCATTAATATGGATGTTTGCAAATTAAACGCCGTTGCAGGTAATACCATAACATCCGCAGCTAATTTCCCTGATGTTTTAAGTTTTGAAACGGTATCAGCATTTAAAACAATATTTACATTAACGTCTCCTTCAAGGGATATTCCAGATCTTCCTATTCCTAAACTAATATTAAATCGATTTGTAACAGGATCAACCACATACCTGAACAGCTGACCTGGTATAGCTACGCTATTAACATCGTAAAACCCAGTTGGAGATGGCGCTCTAGTTGCTGCTGCTGCAGATGTCATGTAAATAGCCTGCTCAGGAACATCTGAGTCAGGATATTCTTTATATTCGCAAGAGCTCATTAATCCTATAATAATAAAGGATAAGAGTAATAGTGATTTTATTTGAATGAGCTTATTTTTCATTTTATAAATTTTATAGTAACACTTATATTAATTGACATAATTAATTCCATAAAGGATTTTGAAGTATGCCTGTTGCAATATTTACATCGCTTTGCGGAATTGGGTATAAATACATTTTAGGTTCAAAAACCCTATTTTCTACATTAATAAAATTATAGCTGAATACAGTAGGAGAAGTTCTTGTTATAGTTACACCTCTTAATGGAGTATTAAAATAAAGTGGTGCCTCCATCCACCTTCTTACATCCCAAAAACGATGATCCTCAAATGCAAACTCTACTCTTCTTTCATTTTTAATTCTGTTTCTCATGTCTAATTGCAACAATCCAGCGGGTAAAGCGGGCATTGCTACTGTGCTTCTGGCTCTTACTCTATCTACATAGGTTTTAATATCTGGATTTCCCGGGTCAACCTCATTTAATGCCTCAGCATAATTCAGAAATAATTCTGGTAGTCTAAACACGATCCAGCTATGTACACCAGTTTGGTTTTGTTGAACGTTCAAACTCTCTTGTATATACTTTCTAAGGTAGTAACCTGTTTTTGTTGCATTAGGTAAGGGGAAACCGTCTAGACCACCCACAAAAGATTCAACTGGTCTTACTGGAGTCCCGAAATTAACATTGTTTAATGCTACCGTAAAGCCTAAGCGTGGATCTCTGTTTTGATATGGGTTGTTAGGATTGTATCCTGATGTAGCGTCTGATATGGGTTTACCTGTTGGTTTCATTTCATAAGCATCCACTTGATTTTGAGAAGGTGTAGTAAGACCTTGGCCCGAGGGAAATCCAACAGGTGAGTTATTTCTTTCAAAAGTATTATTAGCTGTAGTTCTTTTGGCTAGAATAATTTCTGGAATATTAAAATTATTAAATACTCCTTGGTAAGAACCATTCAAATTAACTGTAGACATGGCATCTATACAAGCTTTTGCTGCATCTGATGCGGCTCTCCATCTAATACTTCTGTTTACACCATTTAAAGAAATTAATTCGGGATTTGAATATCCTCCAGCCCAGGTAGGTGTGTTAAACAAGTCGCTTGCTGCATATAATAATACCCTACTTTTTAAAGCTAATGCAGCAAACTTTGTTGCTCTTCGTCCAATATCATTAACATCCGTATATGGTAGTGGTAATTGAAGGGCAGCAGAATCGCATTCACTGGAAATAAAATCTACACATTCTTGTAATGTGTTACGCTTTAAAGTGGTAAAATCAGTGTCTAAGCCTATGCTTTCTTTTAAAAGCGGTACTCCTCCATATCTCTTTATAAGCTCGAAATAGAAATAAGCCCTTAAAAATCTGGCTTCATATTTCCATCTTTTTATATCTGCTGTTCGCGATAGGAAAGTCCCTTGGGCAGACGGAGAGGGATCTAATCTAAACTGTTCTAAATCAACATCATCTAAAGAGACAATAACTTGGTTTGCCTTTCTAATACCAGTATAGTAGTTTCCCCATACGTTATCAGGATTGTTAAATTGGTTCCAGCTGCCATTGTTAAAGCTTTGGATAGTACTTCTTTCAAAAGTGTGTTCTGCCTCGTCTGATGCAGAAGCCATCATTGCGTTGCCACCAATGTAAAGCATGCCATCTGGTATAAAATTATAGAGCCCCAAAACCTCATTGGATTTGTTTCCATATGTTGCATTTATCTGCTCTCTAGTTAAAGAGGTGACAAAATCCCTGTCCAATTTTTGACAACCCGCCATTATAATTATGACGTTTAAACTCAGGATATATATTATTTTTTTCATCTTATAATTTTTAATTGATCTTAACAAACAATTGCTCAAATGCTATTTTATAGACTAAAATCCTATTCTAGCGCCAACAATAAACGTTTTTAATACCGGATAACCTGTTAAGGCTTCAGAATCACCATATTCTACTTTGTCTAAAGAAAATATGTTTGTACCCTGTACAAATAATCTCGCATTATTAACCCTTACACTATTAGAAATCTTACTAGGCAAAGAATATCCCAATTCTGCACTCCTTAACTTAATAAAACTGCCATCACGATTCCAAAAAGAAGAGTTTCTAAAATTATTTAAATTATTGCTAGCCGAAAGTCTCGGGTATGTTGCAGTTTCTGCGTTCTCTGGTGTCCATCTACCTATAGCAATGGTACTTACCTGACCATTATTTTGGAAGGCTTGAAAAGTACTCCCACCTAAATAGACAGAATTATTGGTAACAGCCTGAAAAACCATATTTAAATCAAAGTTTTTAAAACTTAAACCTGTAGTTAATCCAACTGTTATTCTTGGAATTCCAGGATCTCCAATTGCAATCAAATCATTATCATCAATAATCCCATCCGGTATTCCGTTAGGTCCGCCAACATCTTGATATTTTAAATCACCCGCTCTTACGTTTCCATCTATTGGTGCAGGGAAAAGACTAGGGTTGGTTGCCCTTTGATTGATTTCGTCTTGAGTAAAAAATCCTATTGCTTTCAACCTTCTAGGCTGTCCATTTAAAGCCCCAGCATTTACCAAACCGTCGTTCAATTGAATACCTTGAGCATCAAAATCAATGGTATTTTTAAAGTACGAGAAATTGGTTGATACAAAATAATTAAGCTTTTTTGTTTTGCCGCCATTTAAACCTAATGATGTTTCAAAACCTTTACTAGTTGTTTTTCCTTGATTTAATAAAGGTAGCGTTGCTCCTATTATAACAGGCACAGTACCAGTTGGGGAAACTAAAATATCTCTTCTTTTTCTATTGTATATATCAAAATTCAAGTCTAATATCTTAAACAGCTTAGCATCTAAGCCCAAATTTAAAGTGTTTTCTTTTTCCCAAGTAAAAAATGGATTCGCTAAAACCCCTTCTGATCCATCAAAATTATAGTTTTGAAAAAACGGATACCTACCATTACTGCTGCCTAAGTAAATATTATCATTACCAGTTAATCCATAAGAGGCTCTTAATTTTAAAAAATTAATGTTACTGTTTTTGCTAAGGAAACTCTCATTAGATATTACCCAACCTAAAGAACCGGCAGGAAAAAATCCGTATCTTCTGTCTTCAGCAAATCTTTCAGAGCCCATATAACCTGCAGAAAATTCTGCAATGTAGGTTTGATTATAGGCATAAGTTAATCTACCAGCTAAAGAATTATGCTTGTAAGGATCGGTACCAGAACCTACATCTCCGGATAAACGGCTTAATATAGAATTATCTGTACTTATCATAGCTAATCCATTTAAGTAATGTTTACCAAATTTTCTATCATAATTAAGAGATCCTTGTATCTCATAATTTCTATATTGATCTCTAGTAATTTCTGCTGCTGAAAGTGTAGTTGTTTGCCCAATTATAGGTGCATAGGTAGGATTTCCACTAACTGCATCTTTTCCCGTTATAGCAAATCTTCCATAACCTTTTGTTTTTTGCGTACCTGCAATAAAATAGTTATTGATAGAAACTACTCCAGAGACATTTAAACCTTTTGTAATGAAATCTAACTTTTGAGTTAAACGAAGGGCTGTTTGTAAAGTACGACTGTTTGAACTGTAAAATCCGGTACTTTCTAGGTTTGCAACTGGGTTTGCAAATATGTTACTTCCTCCATAAGTTCCATTGGGGTTTCTTACCGGAAAAGCATTAGGAGGTAACGAAGCTAATAAGTTAAATTGACCCTCTGTGGTATACCCAAACGGATTATCTTTTTGCTCTAAAGAACCTGCAAGTTTAAAACTAGCTGATAAATTTTTAGAAAGGTTGATATCTACATTAGACCTAAAATTGTATCTGTTATAAGTAGAATTAGAGCTTTCTTCAAAATCATCCCCAAAATTTTTATATAATCCTTGGTTTCCTAGTGCATTTAACATTACAAAATACCTTACAGTAGAATCGCCTCCATTAAAGTTTAAATTATAACTCGATACTGGCACAACATCTCTTAACACTTCATCATACCAATTTACATTAGGATGGAAGATAGGATCGCTACCAGAACGATATGCATCAATATCTGCCTGAGAGTATCTTACAGGTTGTCCATCATTTTGTAATCCTTCATTAAAAAGAGTGGCATAATCACCGGCATTTAAAAATTGGGGTAAATTAGCAGCATACTGAAATCCTTGTCTTGTACTAAAATCAACCTTCAAAGAATTATAACCGCCTTTTTTGGTGGTAACTAATAGAACTCCATTAGCTCCTCTTGCACCATATATAGCGGTTGCAGATGCATCTTTAAGTAACGTAATAGTTTCTATTTCCTCTGGTAGTAGCTGGGAAAATACACTCCCTAAACCAGAGCCTCCTCCTATAAATCCGTCAATTATAATAAGTGGAGAATTATCACCATCGCCAAAAGTATTTCTACCTCTCATTGTAAAACCAGCAGTTGCTGCTCCAGGCTCTGAATTAGGTTGTGAAACAGTTAATCCGGTAAGTCTACCATACAAAGAACTACCTAAATTGGTATTAAAATTTTGTTTAATCTCATCACCTGAAACGGTAGAAATTGATGAGGTAACTAAATTCGACGGTAAAGTGCCAAATGCAATGTTTACCTCTTTTTTTTGTGATAAACTAAATGGCAGTTTCATACCATCTGCTTTTAGTAGAGAATCTCTTTTAAATATCGAATCTCGGGTTTCATTCTTCTGGGCTTGTGAGATTAAACTAAAACCAGTTAGTAGAATGGATATCAAGAATATACCTTTATAATAATATTTTAATTTCATATTTATATTTTTATGAACCATGATAATTATCCATTGCCTTTTAAATGGCAATGAGAACTTTTAATTTGTTACCTTTTTTACCATCCCGGGTTTTGCACCAGCTGTCCCTTTAAAACTTCTGATAATGGCAGCGGATGTAAATACAAGTTTTTATTAAAAAGTCTTGTTTCAAAAGTATATGGTGTCCAACTGTAGGTGAAATTTGGAGAAGTTCCGTTTCGTGTGATTTGCAAGCCCCTCATTGCACCATTCATTATTCCTTCTTGTTCTGCAATTAACCATCTTCTAACATCCCAAAACCGATGACTATCAAAAGCTAGCTCAACCGCCCTTTCATTTCTTACCCGAGTTTGAAATTGTAGCTGAGATAAGTTGGCAGGTAAATTGGGCATGCCTGAACGGGACCTAATGGTATTAACGGCTGTGTAAGTCTCTGTACTAGGTCCTGAAAATTCGTTCAATGCTTCTGCATAATTTAAATAAAATTCATTTAACCTTAAAATAATATCATTGGGCACTGTAGCAGGGCTACCCCCATTTCTTATTGTGAAAGGAATAGGTTTACGCATCCAGTTACCACCAAAACAGTTTGCTTCTGCTGCAACACCGGCAAAAATTGACATATTAGAATTTGTAGCATTAAAATAAGAAGTAGTATAGGCAATACTTTGTTTAAACCTTGGGTCCAACTCTCTGTATTTAGACATTAAATCTGCACCTCCGGTTGCCTCCCATGTTTGTGGCGTACCATCAATCATCTTTTCATATTTACTTACATGATTAAGCGTTACGGATAATCCCGACCATGTAACCCCAGTAGATGTAGGAGCAATAAATCTCCAAGGGTTATTAGCATAATTTGCCGCTGGATAACCTTGAAAAGCTAAAATAATCTCAGAATTATTATAATCTGTCCAAGATTTTTCATAATTACCCGGTACAGGTGCTTTACCTAAAGCGTAAATAGCATTAGTAGACGGATCTATATCCAAATTGGGATACCTGCCTTTTGTGTTTGCTGGGTCATTAATAAGTCTTACATTTATTAATGCTGCTTCGTCTAAAACTGCTTTTGCAGCATCTGCAGCAAGCTTCCATCTATTTACATCATAGTTTCCATAGCATATAAACTTATTATCTGCAGCGTTATTCATTGGTAAATAAGGTGTTGCGGTATTAAACAAAGGGCTGGCTGCGTATAATAATGCTCTTGATTTAATTGCCATAGGCACTAGTTTGGTAATACGACCAGTTAAAGCAGCACTTTGTTGGGCTGGAAGTGAGTTTAATGCGATTGCCTCATTACAATCTTTAACTATAAAATTTATATTTTCTTCCAAACTGTTTCTTGGTATTTGCACTGCTACACCGGGCTCAAAAGTATCTTCAATGATAGGCATGCCACCATAACGTTTTACCATTTCTAAATAAAGAAATGCCCTTATTGATTTAACTTCTGCAATTACCTGATTTTTATAGTTGATGTCTATATCTGGCACTTCATCAATACGTTTAAGCATAATAGCTATTTGGCGTAATGCGATAAAACGGGTATAAAAACGATAATCTTCTCTTGCTATGATATTACTTGGCAAAATCGCACCTTCGTTCCAACGATTTGCATTTATAAAAGAAGCTTGAGACGCATCAGATTCATCAGAACTAGAAGAAATAGGATGAATAACATCTGAATCTACAATAGTACCTGTAGCAGAAAGTGATGCATCACGGTAGGCTAAAATAGAAGGCAAACCAAATTTATAGATTGTTGCCAAAAAGATATCTAATTGCTGCCTTGATGAAAAAATTGTATTTTCATTAATATCTACACCGGGTGCTTTTTCTAAAAATTGGGTGATGTCTTTTTTGCATGAATTGTTAGTAAAACAAATCACACTAAAAAATACGATAACGAATAATTTTTTATAATTTTTCATATTTCTTAAAATTAAAAATTAACTGTAAGACCACCATTTATTGTTCTAACTAATGGATATGGCTCTTCACTTGTATTATTGGATGGAAGGTTTTCAGGGTCTATCCCATCATAAACATTACTCCAGGTTATTAAGTTATTAGCATTAAAGAAAATGCGTAAGTTTTTCATCCCTACTTTTCCTAAAATTTTATTGGAAAAAGTATAGCCTATCTCCGCATTTTTTAATCTTAGATAAGATGCGTTTACTGTAAAGAAATCTGAGCCCTTATAATTGGGACTTCCAGTTACATTCCACCTGGGGAAAGAAATAGGCAAACCTGCTGCATATCTTTCAGGCGACCAGCTCTCAATCAAGTAGCTAGCAGTACCTGCAATTGGAGCACCTCCAAAACCAGGGCTTCTTTGATAATTGGTATAATTTAAACTTACATTACCCACCCCTTGAAATAATATTGATAAATCAAAACCTTTAAATGTAGTACCTAAAGAAATACCATAAGTAATTTCTGGAATGTTAGAATAACCAATTGGTACAGCATCATCATCGTTTATAAATCCGTCTCCATTTATATCCCTATATCTGATATCTCCAGGCTGAATTCTGTTATTTCCTTCATAAACGGGTCTGCTATCAGCATTAACTTCATCCCAAGTGTTAAATAAGCCATCGGTTAACAAGCCGTAATACTGACCAAAGCGTTGCCCTGTTCTATTTTGATATGAAAATGTTCTAGCAACTTCATCTTGAAAAAGGATTTTATTTCTGGCAAAACTTAAATTCCCTGAAACTCTGTAACCAAATTCACCTGCTTTATCAGTATATCCTAATTGTACCTCTAAACCTTCATTTCTCATTTTTCCTAAATTGGCAGCCGGCTGTATAAAACCAACTAAAGAAGGAAAGGTATTAGGTGTTGCTAATATATTATTACGAGTTTCTCTAAATAAATCTACAGTAAGGTTTATTTTTTCTTTAAACAAATAAGCCTCTAATCCAAGATTTGAAGATTTTTTCTCTTCCCAAGTTAAACTAGGATTTCCTGTTCTACCTTCTCTAATACCTGTAACACCGTTGTAATTGGTAAGTGCGTTTCCAAAATAATAATTATTATTTCCTGTGAAGGTGTATGATGTTGGGTTATAAAGAAAACGAGCCCCTCCAATGTCATCATTACCAGTAATACCATAGGTAGCCCTAATTTTCAAGAAAGATATGATATCATTTTTAGGGAAAAACGCTTCTTCAGTTGGCACCCAACCAATAGAACCTGAGGGGAAAAATCCAAAACGTTTGCCTATAATAAAGTTTTCGGTTCCGTTATAAGCACCATTGAACTCTGCTAAATATTTTTGTTTAAAATTATAGGTAACTCTACCAGCGATACTTTGTACGCCACTTGGGATTGCAAAAGCTAGAGCGGGATCAAATATTTTTTGCTGGTCGTATAAAATTAAACCAGTAACGTTATGTTTTCCAAAAGATCGGTTATAATTTATCCCGAATTGCCCAAAGGAACTACGAGTATTGGTACCTTGTTGGCGAAACGCAAAACTAGTCTCTGTACCATTAGGTATAAAAACAGGGCCAGTTGGACTTTTTACAGCCTGATATATTAGCTGGGTTCTTTGGTTTATGATATCCTGACTATTAAAAGTTTGGTGAGATAATTGCCCGTAAGTCCCTAATCCCTTAGTTATTGCATCTAGCTTATAATCAAATCTTAAAAGACCACTAAGGTTATTTCTATAATCTCTTCTTAAACCGCCAGCACCACCATCACCTAAAATAGCGGCTATTGGATTATTATCTCCAACAACTGGAGTAACAATTTTATCTCCAACAAAGCCAGGACCTGTTACAGGTGCTGCTCTTCCTATTTCACCAATAATACGGCTAGTGGTAAAATTAGAAAATGCTGATCTTCTATTTTCGGTTTGAGAAGATATGTTAACCGTAATCTTTAAATCTTTACTTACATCAAAATTAAAGTTAGACCTAAAATTATATCTCTTGTAGGTAGTGTTAGGGTCAAAATCTTTTGTGATAAATGAAAAATCTCTAAATAAACCCTCTTGATTAAATAAACCCGCAGAAATAAAATATTTTACTTTTTCTTGTCCACCACTGATATTTACATTATGCTGCGACTGACTAGATGCTTTCTTTAGCACTACGTCATACCAATTTGTGTTAGGAAAAAATATAGGATCCTCCCCTGACTCGAACTTTGCAATATCTTCGGGAGAATAAAGTGGCCCTAGGTTACTTCCTGATACAAAATTATCTAATGATCTTGCAATGTTAAAAGCCCTAGCATAATCTGCACTGTTTAAGCCGGCTCTTAAGGCAGTAAAACTGTTTGAAGCCAGATTGTAAGAGTAGCTTATTCTTGGTTTACCTAATTTACCTTGTTTAGTAGTAATAATAATTACACCATTTGCACCTCTAATTCCATAAACTGCAGTAGAAGATGCATCTTTTAATATAGTTAAACTTTCAATTTCATTTGGATCTATATTGTTGAAATTAGAATTTTCTACACCATCTACTAATACAAGCGGATCGGTATTTCCTGTAAATGTACCAACACCACGAATCCTTAATTTTGATTGGTCGTTTCCGGGCTCTCCACCTGCTTGTGAAGCAAAAAGACCAGGCAACCTACCTACTAAAGAATTACTGATGTTTGCTGCCGGAGATTGTACCAATTCTTTTGTAGTAATAGTTGAAATTGCACCCGTAGAAGTTATTTTTTTTGTTGTACCATAACCAATTACAACAACATCCTGTAAACTATTTATTGATGATTCTAATGTTAACTTAAAAGATTTCTGATTGCCTACTTTTGTTTCTTTAGCAATGAAACCTATACTGCTTATTAAAATAACAGCATTCTCGTCACTAACATTTAGCGTAAAAAAACCATCTAAATTTGTAGAAGTTGCATTTGTTTTGCCTTTTTCAGATATTGATACACCTGGCAATGGAAGACCATCACTATCATAAACATATCCTGAAATTGGAATAGCTTTTTTAGTATTGGATAAGTTTTTTTCGTCAGCAATTTCATTCCCACTAAAAAGGACTATTTGATTATTTATCACTTTAAAATCTACTTCATTTTTACTAAGATCTTCTGTTAAGAAATTACCAACAGTTTTACTCTTGATATTGTATGAAACTAGTTTTTTGGATAATAAAAAGTTATTACTATAGCTAAAATTAATATCTGTTTGTTTCTTAATTAATTCAATTACATTTTGTACCGTTACATTGGTAACATTAATGGTTATTTTCTTATCAAGAATATTTTGTGCTATACTGCTCTTGGCATAGGAAGAAAACAATAAACACCCTGAAAGAAAAATTTGTAGTGTTATCATTTTCATAAGAACATGAGCTGAGGAAACTACCTTTTGTTTACATTTCATCATTTTAATTGGTTTGGAAATTATATTCTTTTTTTTTATAGTTTAATTAAGTGCTTTATCAAAGTCATCAATTTAATCTATCCGCTTGGTTTGTAAAATTTTTTCATATTATTTGGTTTACGTATAATTGGTATCTTAACAGCCTTTGCCTTTGGCTATAATTCTGGTTTTATCAACACTAAATTTTAAACTAGTGGCAAGACCTATAATTTTTAATTTCTCAAATAAATCTGGAGTGCTTAAATCACCAGTAAATATGCATCCCTTCAATTGATCTTCACTTATTATGATTTCAATATCATAAACTGATTGTATTTCTTTTAGAATTAAAGATAATGAGGTGTTGTAATATTTAAAAGATGTAGCTTTAGTAGCAGAAAAATCCACAGAATCTACCTCATTAATTAAAGGCATTGGATGAGTTACTAAAGATTTAAAGAATTTTTTGTTAGGTTTATAAATAGCTCTTTGATTGGGTTTAACAGTTTCAATTAAAACTTCTTTGCTATTCAACTTCTCATCAAAATTTTTGTAAACCTGTACTTTTCCGCTCAAAACTTCTACTTCAATTTCATCACTATTTTTATTTGAAATGATTTTAAAAGTTGTACCTAGTACTTTAGTTACAATATCACCAGCATAAACTTTAAAAGGCTTTAATGGATTTTTGGCAATTTCAAAAAAAGCTTCACCTTTTAAACAAACTTCTCTATTTCTAGAAAAACTTTCTTTTGAATAGAATAAGGAGGCTTCAGGCTGTAAAGTTATAATGCTACCATCTGGTAAATTGATAATGCCAGATTCGCTGGTATTATTAGTTATCCTAAATGAACTGTTTGAAATAAATTGTTTCAAAAATGCATTAGAATAATTTTCCTCACTTAAGCTTATTAAAGTGATTGTAGTAAGGATAATAAAAAGTGCTGCAAATAACAGTGTCTTTCTATTATATGCGAATTTTCTGAAAAAAGAATTATTGTTTATTTCTGAATTCATAATTATCTCTTTCACTTTCTTTTTAGCCTCATCATTAGAAATATTGCATTCTTTCCAAACATTTTCAGCTTCAAAATCTATATCTAAACTTTTTTTAAGCTCCGTGTCATAAATACCAGTAGAAACCATGTCGAAGAATCTATCATTCTCTTGGCTAGAAGCTTTGCCAGCTAAATGAAGCTTAAGCAACCTATTAAAAATAATATTGCTAGACATTTTGATTTGATTCCGTTTATTAATTGGTTTAATGAGTCTATAACATTTATAAATCAATGAAGGAGTACGTCTTTTGAAATTAATATAATCCGTTTATCTAATTGGTTTAATGACTGTATAACATTTACAGAATAACGAAAGAGTACATTCTTTAAAATTAATTATTCGTTAATTATAATGGTTTTATAATTTTTTAACGGTTATTTAATAATTCATGATTACACTCCATACTGAATTTTAAAAGTTTATAAAGAATTTCGGTATAAATATGGTTTGATAGTATACATAATATTCGATTGAATGGCTACAAGTTTTTGATTATAAGAAAACCTAAAAGGCGTTATTTAATTTTCAAAAAAATATTTTCTCTTGTACTCCACCTAATAATCTAAACTGTAATTACTTGCAATCAAGGTTATTGAAATACAAACAATTAATTTTCTTTAAGTATAAAATTTACTTTAAACGCATTATTGATAATAGATTTAGAATAAGATCTAAAGAAAGGAGCTGTATGAAATAAACTAACAATTAGAAAATTAGAATCAAACACCAAGTAAAACCAATTAATTAAATTATTCATAAAACTTAAAAATCATGCTTATTAAAAAAATTTTTACATTCTTATTAGTTGCATTTGCAATATCAACTTCAGCAAATGCTCAAAACATTATTAGAACTGTTACTGATTTCGGAACTGTTAGCAAGCCCGAAAGCGTAGCAACTGATGCTAGTGGAAATCTTTACATTGTTGAAAGATTTGGGGCCAGAGTTAGAAAATATACTGTTGCTACAAAAACTGTTTCTACTATATTAACAGGATTAACATCTCCACGTGGAATAGCTTTTGATGAACTTGGAAACTTTTATCTTTCTGAACAACACAAAATCACAAAATACACATCAGCAGGTGTTTTAATAGGAATTGTTGCAGGTTCCGGAACAGCTGGGTATTCTGGAGATGGTGCAGCTGCAACAGCAGCACTCTTGAATGAACCTAACGGAATAGCTTATGACAAGGTTAATAAATACCTTTACATTGCAGAGCGCCCAAGTAGAATAATTAGAAAAATTGATTTTAGCGTAAGTCCTGCTATTATTAGCACTTTTGCTGGTAGCCAAGGACCTGAGGGGGATGCTAATCTAATTAATCCATTGAATGCAAGACTTACTTATTTTAAACAACCAGCTGCTCTTGCTGTTGATGCTGAAGGTAGTGTATATTGGTCTGGTTTACAAATGTATTCTGTATTCAAATCTAATACTGCAGGTGATGCAGTAGTTTATGTAGTAGGGCAAACTAGAAATAAGGCTAATAGTGGTGATGGATCAGCTGCGATATCAGCACAGATGGGAACTGTTGGTGCAGGTGGTTTAGCTTTTGATGCTAGTGGAAATTTGTATATATCAGATTCTTTTAATCATAGAGTTAGAAAAGTATTGCAAGCAACAACTGCTCCTATTACCCATAGTACTATTTCTAATTATGCTGGTTTCAATAATTTTGTAGAAGGTAGTACAACAATAGTTGGTGGCGCTGGTGAAGGTGCTGATCCGAATGTAACTACTGGTAATTCAACAATTATGAATGCCCCTTATGGTATAGCATTTAACCCTGCTAGTACTGTTATGTATATAGCAGAAAATGGAGGAACATATGCTATTAGGGCAGTTGGATCAGCAGCTGTACTTTCTACTACTCTTCCTTTAGATTTAATATCTTTTGATGCAAAAGCAGCAAATGAAACTTCAGTTTTAAATTGGACTTCAGAAAATGAGGTAAACTTTAAAGAGTTTATAATAGAAAGAAAAGGTGAGAATGATGCTAATTTCACAGCAATAGGCACTGTAGCTACCAAGAATTTAAAAACTACAACTTCTTATAATTTTATAGATGCCAATCCTTTAAAAGGAAATAATTATTATCAGTTAAAAATGGTGGATAATGACGGTACTTTTAAATTAAGTGAGGTGAAAGCAGTTAAATTTGCTTCTTTATCTTTAGCTCAATTAAGTATCTATCCAAATCCTGTACAAAATAGTCTTAATCTAAACCATGCAGAAGCTGGTGCAAATTCTTCTATTTTAATTTATGGTATTGATGGGAAATTATTCTCTAAGAATTCAGTTGTCAGAAATAGTACACAATCAACAATTGATACTACGCCTTTAAAAGCTGGTCAATATGTATTAGAATTTAATAATGGTGGAAATAAACAAGTCATCAAATTTGTAAAATAATTGGTTTAAAATTGGTTAGTTAGCTCTTAGTATTTAAGGGTTTAAAGGGTGGTGATTCTCAATTCATCACCCTTTTATTTTAAAGAAATTGTTTAAATATCAACTTAATAGGTAAAAACCATGAAAAAAAGAAGAAAATTTTATCCCGTATTTTTTATCTTAATTGTTTTAACTGTAGCTTGTAAAAAAAGCGATAAAATAAATCAAGATACAGCAGTACAAGAAGGTAAACAGGCAATTGTAAATGCAGTAACTACCGTACCAAAGGGAGCTACAACTTTGTTTTTTAAAAGTAGTTTTCAGGCAAATACTTCTATACAAGCCAGAGTAGGAACAAAATCTAAACTTATTGGAACGGATAATGGATATACTTGGAACGGAAACGTCACTAATGGTTTTGAAGGTATTCCTTATTTGTTTTCTCAATCAATTAATTTTAACGATACCAATACTGCAAATGGTTCGGCTGCAATATTAAATGATCCTACTGGGGGTACAAATACCACTAATAAAGTATTAAGATTTGAAATTGTTAATGCTGCTGAAAATGATGCTGGAAGTGTCGCTACAGGAGGAAAGAAAGGTAGAGTACAGTTAGATTGCCAAGTTAGTGGTACAAAGTTTAAGGAATACTATCAAGAGGTAAAACTTTTGGTTCCGGCAGGATTTAATGCCTTAGCAAATACTAACAATCCTTTTTATATGACCATGTTTGAGTATTTTGATGATTTAGATAACAATTATGCTCCAGATATTGGTTCTTTTAGAATAAGTATTAACTTAATAAAAGCAAATGGAGGATTGAGTTTTGCAGTACAGGGGCAAAATTGTGTAGTAGACAACACTTGGCGAACTGCTTACACGTACACAGCAACAAGCAAAATTCCTATAAACCAATGGTTTACAATTAAGCTATTTATAAAACAAGCAATAGGGTCAGATTTAAATGGAAATATTCAGCTCGCACTTAATGATAGTATTGTAATTAATTGCAACAATCAAATTAGTAGTGCATTACAAAGAAATAACGGATACGAGAGTATATATCCTCTAAAACTATACGCCTCTAAAACTGCCGTAGATGCTGTGAAAAACTCTGGAAATCAATTCAAAATCTATTGGGATGATTTTCTATTACAACTTACAAAAAGATAAAAAAGCAGTTTAAATTTTAAAAAAAAAGCGACGAATTAATTAAATTTAATTCGTCGCTTTTTTTCGTTATTCAATTTTAAATTAGTTTATAAAACTAGTTTCCCTGTCTTCATTAATTTATCATATCGTAATAAAGCTTCCAAATAATAGTAATCTGCATAAACCAAAGGAACATCCACTTCAGATTGATGGGGCTTGGAGCCAACGCTATGTTTTAAAAGGAAGTTGCCATTAGTTCCTATTTCTGCTTTATATTTAGGTGTTGTCAAACTACTTAACATAGTTGTTGCAGCATTAAAATATTGTTCCTTATGTTCTTTTGTATATTGACTCAATTCAAACAACGCTGATGATATTACCGCTCCTGCTGAGGCATCTCTCTCTGTATTTGGGATAGCTGGGTCATTAAAATCCCAATAAGGTATTTTATCTTCTGGGAGATTTGGATGATTTAAGATATACTGAGCAATATGTTCGGCTTGTTTTAGGTATTTTTTCTTTTTGGTTTCTCTGTACATTACGGTATAACCATACAAACCCCAACCTTGCCCGCGACTCCAGGCAGAATCATCTGCATAACCTTGGTGAGTTCCCTGCTTTAACACTTTACCATCTTCCCCATAACAAACCACATGGTAACTGCTATAATCTTTACGGAAATGATTTTTAATAGTTTTATCGGCATGAGAAATAGATATATCGTAGAATTTTTTACTACTTGATGCTTTTGCAGCCCATAACAAAAACTCCAGGTTCATCATATTATCTATGATAACGGGATAATCATAACCCTTCCATTCATCCCAAGATCTTATCACTCCGTAATCAGGATTAAAGCGACTAGCCAAAGAACTAGCCCCTGTAAGCATCACAGCTTTGTAGGAAGTATCATGAGTTAGACGATATGCATTCCCAAAAGTGCAATAAAGCATGAAACCTAAATCATGTGTTGAGGTATTGTTTTTTTCCTTTTCAACCGCCATTGTCCACTTGTCAGCCTCATTTCTCCATTTTGTATCTTTGGTATATTCAAATAAATACCAAAGAGATCCTCCAAAAAAACCGCTACACCACCAATCAGAAGGTCTATCCATTACTTTACCGTCACGGCTATATGATTGAGGAAATTTTGTGATGTCTGGATGAGTTTTTAATATCCCTTGATATTGTAATGCTGCATCATGAATTTCCTTGTCAACATCAATTTTTGTTTGAGCAAAAATTAGAGGGCTGATAAATATTAATGATACAATAAAAATGGGTTTTAAAAATAAAGTTTTCAAACTGTTTAATTTTAGGTGTAATTATATGTTTTTAGTATGTTTAATCAGGGACTTATTTGAGCTTAATACTCGATATATTAATTGTAAAGATGATATCTCTCTTTCAATAGATTCATCATATACACATTTATATCCCATTGATTGGCAATAGGCATTTTAGTAAACGGAATAGCAGGCATATATGGATAAGGCCCAAATTCTGGTGTTATGGTTAATAAATTTGAGTTTGAAGCTGCTCTGTTTTCAACAATTTTATCCCACCAATTTAAATGAGCTTCCAATTCACTTCCCCATTGTTTTGATCGTGGATCTGAAACCTGTGCAGATTGGGAATTTCCTACTCTTGCATGGATATGAACTGTTCTTTCAATGGCAATTTTCAAAGCTTTTTCTTGCTCTTCTAGTAAACTTTCAGACACATTGCACCAATGTGAAAAATCAGCAGTGATTTTAACTTCTGGATTTTGGTTTAGTAAATTCATTGTAATATGTGCCGCAAAAAGAGCTTTATTACGATGTGTTTCATGTGCTATTAATATATTATTATCATTTGAGAATATTGATGCCAAATCAAAAAGTTCCTTATTCTGTTGAGCGGTAAAATAATCCTTACCAGTTTGAGAATCTATCAGCAAAGGATTTAATTCTAAAATATTGTAGAGATGTTGTTCGAATTCAATTTTATTTACCTCTAAATTACTATCAAACGATTGATAGTATTGTCCAATAAATAATAATTCATATTTATCTAAAGCTGTTTTCATATCCTTCTTCTCCTCCTCTTCTAATGAGACAGGAGATTCTACCCCATGATAACCCTCTTGTTTAACTTTTAGGCAGAAATCATCCCATGAAAGTGATTCAGAACCCCATCTGGGACAAAAAAATTTTATTAGCATAAGTATATTTTCAATATTTAATCTCTATTATATTAATCGTTTAACTAAATTTTAGAGTATATAATGCCTCTTTAGAAAATCAAATCGAATTAGTTTCTTTACAATACAAATCTGAATAGTTAAAGGAGTACAAAATGTCATAATATAAACTACTCCCATTTACATATCCAATGGTATTGAGTTCATATAAATGGCAGTTAAATGAATATTTTACAAACAATTAGAAAATTCAAAGCAGTAATTTTTGATATGGATGGAACCTTAGTAGATAACATTCCATTTCACAAAAAAGCATGGCTTCAGTTTTTACATGCTTATCAAATATCAATTCCAGAGGCTGAATTTGATGCCCAAAACCATGGTACTGGGCCAGAGATGGTAAAAAAGTTTTTTGGAAATCACTTATCAAATCGAGAATTAAATGATTTATGGAAGGTTAAAGAGGAGACTTACAGAGAATTATATACTAGAAAGCTCAAGCCTATCAATGGTTTAAATTCATTTCTAAAATCGTTAAAAAAAGAAAATATTAGAATTGCCTTGGCTACTATGGGAACTAAAGAGAACATAGATCTAGTCTTAGATGGTTTAGACATCAGAGACTATTTTGAGGTAATTGTTGCAGGGGACGAAGTTTCTAAAGGTAAACCTCATCCAGAAGTCTATAGTAAAGCGGCAGAAATGCTTGATTTAAAAACCATGCATTGTATTGCTATTGAGGATTCTATGTCTGGAATTAGATCTGCTGCAGCTGCTGGAATGGAGGTAATAGCCATTACAACCTCGTCAAGCGAAAATTACTTTAAAAATATTGGCTTGAGGTACATTATTAAAGATTTCTTATAATTTGAGGCACATTAACTAGTGGCCCAAGCCTTATCACCTTTTTTGTAATCTATACACCCATTATATCTTCCAGGTACGGCTTCATAACGCCTTGCTTCGGTAATACCAATTTCTGATGTAAAATAACCATGGATGGTTAAATCTTTAAATAACTGAAAGTAATGGATGGGAATAATGGCAATTGATTTTTCTATACTATCCTTTTTTTCTTTTTCTGCTTGTGATTGCATCTCCATAAAAAGTTCTTTCTTTTGTATAGGTTTTAAATCCATAAAATCAGTACTGAATTTTTCTCTTGCTGCATCCTCTATTGTTGTGAGCCCTACTAAAAAGATTTGTCTTTCTTTTTTTGTTAGGCATTCATCTGCCATCAATTTCATATATGTACCAATCTTGGCGGCCTTTGCCCCCTCACATTCTTTAGTTTTGGGTATAATAGTCTCCCCTATCTCATCTAATAAGAGAACATCATCATCAGAAAGCCAAATCCTCACTTCTGATGAATTACAACCTACCAATAAGCCAGAGGAGAACATGATAGCTCCACCTGTAAAAATCGCTAAATTTTTTATTGCTTCTCTTCTCTTCATAATCTAATCTCCTTAACTATCGTATCCTTTTCAGCCTTAAAAAAAGTTACGAATAGAACCAAAACCACAATTGTAATTGCTGCTGGCACAATCCAGATTTTATCCCAAAGATGTGTAGTTACATTTATCGTATTTTGATTTGATACAAAACCAGACAAAATACTTCCTACCCACATACCTATTCCATAAGTTGCCATAGTTATCATGGCCTGTGCAGCGTTTCTGTTTTCAGGTCTTGCCTTAGCGTCTGTATACATCTGTCCAGCAACAAAAAAGAAATCATAACATAAACCATGTAATAGTATTGAAGCAATCAACATCCAACTGTTTGCCGCCGCATCTCCAAAACTAAAAAGTGCAAACCGAATGATCCATGCCAACATACCTGCAACTATCATCCACTTTATCCCCCATTTTCTCAAGAAGAATGGTATCGCAATGATGAATAATGCCTCCGAGAATTGCCCCATTGTCATTTTACTAGCTGCATCACTTACACCAATCTCATTCAAAAATTGGTTAGTTAAACTATAATAGAAAGATAGGGGAATGGCAATAAATGCTGACGCAATAAAAAAAACAGTAAAAGACCTGCTTTTAAACAGACTGAATGCACTAGATTTTATAAGTGGTGATGTTTTATTTATATTTTCTCTAGCATTAAGCTCAGCATTTGGTAAGAATATGCTCCATATTGCTAAGATTATCGAGGCTACGCCAGCAATTGTAAAAGTTGAAACTAAAGATAACTTGCTACCTAAAAATTGATCAATGCTGATGCCCGCAATTATCCAACCTATGGTCCCAAATACACGGATACCCGGAAATAATTTTTCATTGCCTTTCAATTGCGCAAAAGTTAAACTACCTGATAAAGCAAGGGTGGGGGCATATAGCAAGGCATACAATAATAAAACCCAATTAAAGGTATTGCTGTCGCTTATTTTTGACATATATATCAATACACCTCCCCCTAATAAATGAAGGATAGTGAACATTTTTTTTGGCGAGATGAACTTATCTGCGATAACACCTATCAACAAAGGTGAAATAATTGTGGCAATGGCCATCATGCCATAGGCTGCCCCAATTTGCAAGCCTGTTGCCTTGAGTACGGTAGAAAGATAGGTACCCATAGTGACATACCACATTCCCCAGATAAAAAACTCAAGAAACATCATTACGGAAAATTGTGTTCTAATTAAACCCTTCATAATTTATTATAGGTTGTTCTTTTTAAGTTGTTCAACAGCAAAATTTGCTGCTCTGGCTGTTAATGCCATGTATGTTAAAGAAGGGTTTTGACAGGATCCGGAAGTCATACAGGCACCATCAGTTACAAAAACATTCTCTGCACCCCAAACCTGATTGTTTTTATTAAGGACTGATGTTTTAGAAGAAAGTCCCATTCTGGCGGTACCCATTTCATGTATTCCTAAGCCCATTGCGTCTTTAGTGTCAAGTGTTTTTATATTTTTAAAGCCTGCTTTGTCTAACATTTCAGCCCCACTTTTAAGAATATCCATCATCATGTTGTTCTCATTATCACCAAACGCTGCATCAATTTCCAATAATGGTATTCCCCATCTATCTACTTTATCCTTACTTAAACTAATCTTATTTTGATGCGAAGGCAGACATTCACCCATACTTACTAAAGCCATTTTCCATAAACCAGGTTCTGATAAAGTGTTTTTTAGATCAGAACCTATATTAACGCCTTCGGCTTTATTTATTTCTCTAAAACCATTGCAGGCGTAAGCGTAGCCACGTAAAAAGTCAGTCTGTTTATCATTCCCGAAATTCCTGAATCTCGCTAAATAGCTTCCGGTTGGTTTACGCCCTGCATAATATTGGTCTTCATAGCCATCATATTCACCAGTTATCCGTCCGTTATAATTATGGTCCATCAAGTTATGACCCAATTCATTACTATCATTACCCATTCCATTGGGAAAACGAGAAGAAGTAGAATTTAATAATAATAAAGTAGAGTTAAGTGTAGAGCCATTAATAAAAATCACCTTTGCGAAATACTCTGTAGCTTCATTGGTAAGTGCATCTATCACTCTGACTCCTTTTGCTTTCTGTTTACTCTCATCATAAATTACAGAATGAACTACTGCATGGGTAATCATACTTAGATTGCCGGTTCTTTCGGCGGCGGGTATAGTTGTAGAGTTACTGCTAAAATACCCTCCGAAAGGGCATCCCCTAAAACAAAGATTTCTATATTGGCATGGGCCTCTTCCAGACAAAGCTTGTGAAAGGTTTGCTGTCCTTGAAATTACCAAATGTCTATCTTTATAGCTACTAGCTAAGCTTTTTTGCAGATGAGTTTCTATACAATTCATATCCATTGGCGGAAGAAATTCTCCATCTGGAATTTGGGGAAGCCCGTCTCTGTTGCCACTGATCCCAGCAAATTGTTCCACATAACTGTACCAAGGCGCCAAATCATTATATCTAATTGGCCAATCCACTGCAATTCCTTCCTTGGCATTTGCTTCGAAATCTATTACCCCCCAGCGTTGTGTCCACCTTGCCCAAGTCAGAGATTTTCCGCCAACTTGGTATCCTTTAATCCAGTTAAATGGTCTTTTTTGAACATAAGGATGATAGTTATCTTTAGCGAAAAAATGAGCGGTTGATTCTTCATAGGCATAACACTTACTTAAGATAGGATTCTCTTCCCTGTCCTTTAATGGTAAAATATTCCTATGCTTAAATTCCCAAGGATTAAGATTGGCAGTTGGGTAATCCTTGATATGTTCCACCATCCGTCCCCGCTCGATCACCAAGGTCTTTAAACCTTTCTCACACAATTCTTTTGCTGCCCATCCCCCGGTAATTCCAGAGCCAATTACAATTGCATCATAGGTATTAGAATCAATCCCTCCACTATTTATGTTAGCCATATATCATTTGAATTATAATTTCTCGGGCTTAAATATTTTTTGTACCACTTCTCCTGTATTTTTGTGTTTCAGGATCCTTTTCAAGTCTTCATTGGGCATCAGCTCTTCTTTAATCAGGAAATAATCTTCATCAAATGATATGAGTTGCTGTTTCTTATCCGAAACTTCCTCTCCTCTCCAATCTTCCAAAACAACAGGCTCCCATTTTTTGGTTTTGGCGGAGAGGTAGGCTGCATCTAAAATGGCATTTACCACATAACCATCGTAAAAAGTTTCCAAGGCATCTCTTCCCTCCTCAATGGCCGAGAACATATCCGTAAACATATTTGGATAGCCCAATTCATGAGCTTCATCTCCGACAGGAAATAACCAACCTTGGCTTATTTCTGCTTTTTCAGCTATATAATTATCACCTTTCCCGGTGCTAAATATTTCAAAACCTGTTCTAAGAAAGCTGTTTAACCAAATTGAACCTTCTGTTCCTACCACTTCATCCCTTAAATCCATTCCTCCTCTAAATGTCCAGCTTACTTCAAATTGACCGATGGCTCCATTCTCGTATTTCACTAAGCCAATGGCGTGATCCTCTGCTTCAATGGGATGGACCTGAGTATCTGCCCAGCACATTACTTCTAAGGGTTTTACATTTTTTCCGATGAAATTTCTTCCGATTTCTACACAGTGGCAACCTAGATCTATAATTGCCCCCCCTCCTGATTTTTCTTTATTCCAGAACCAATCGCTGTGGGGACCTGGGTGTGCTTCTCTGGATTTTGTCCATAAAACTTTACCGATATTCCCATTTTGGATGGCATCAACCGATTTTAAGAACTTTGGTGTATAGCACAAATCCTCCAAATAGCCTCCGAAAATCCCAGCTTTCTCTACCATGTCAAGCATCCGCTTTGCTTCTGCTGCGGTACGGCCTAAAGGTTTGGTACATAACACATGCTTTTTCGCATCAGCGCATTTTGCTACCGCCATCTCATGTAAATCATTTGGTAGGGATATTAATACCACATCCACATCGGGATGGGTGATGGCTTCATCTATATCGCTGGTGAAATGTGACAATTGATAATCATCGGCAAAACGTTTGGCATTCTCGATATCCCTTGAATATACTGTCAATATATAATCTTTACGGCGCTGGGCATGTAAAGAGGTAGCGTAAAACCTGGCAATAAAACCAGAACCTAAAATTGCTATTCGCATGATTTAATTTTATTTATAGTGATGACTTTTCTACCAGCCAAAAGTGTTCTTAACAAATACTCTACTCATTTTCCAATCTTCTTTTAGAGGATTCACTGGTTGATAATCTTTAGGGAAAGCAAGCTCTACAGCCACATTATTGCCTTTAAAAGGAATCGCTTTTAATGCATTGGCTATAGCTTTAAAATCGGTTGCTCCCTGACCTAGATATTCTGTCCATGTTCCATCTTTATATTGGTCCCTGATGTGTAGATAAACAATATTATTTCCGTATTTATTTATGAAATCAATTGGGTCTACACCAGCTCTTATTAGCCAGTTTAAATCTGGACCCAGGTTAATATCTGGTATTCTTGCTAGTGTGCCTTTTAGGTCATGCATCCCCTTTTCTACCTCATAGGTGTGATTATGGAGGTTGGGTTGAATACCTTCTTCCTTACATAGCGCTAGTATTTTCTTAAGAACGTCGGCTTGTGCATCAAGCTCGGCCTCGGTTTTTAAATGGTCAGCATCACCAACGGATATCCCAAAGGTTTTACCTTTTACCTGTGCTAACCTAGTCAATGATCTTGTGACATCTTTAATGATAAAATCATGTTGATTTTTATCCCACATTTTTGGGCCTACTCCGTATGATGTTCCAGAGACTGGAAGATTATATTTATCAATTAAACCTTTGATATTTTTTACTGAATCATCATGTGTAAGGTTGATATCCATCAACTCAATGCCATCCATTCCAGCAGCACTCATATCTGAAAAGCTTTTTCCAAATCTGGAGTACTATCCCAATTGGGAGGATATTTACTAGCGTAAATCCACAAATGACCATTCACTTTGACCGTTGATTTTCCAAGATTTTTAGATGATGCACAGGAGCTCAGGAAATTTGGAACTAGAATTGATCCAGCCAAGAGCAACCCGCTATTTTTTACAAATGTTCTTCTTGAAGAATTAGATTTTTCCATATCGATTTAATAATTTAGCCTTCCCAACCTGTTGATTTCAAAGCCGGGTCGTTTTCCTTTTTCAAGAAGTCTGCGTCTACTGTGGGTTTTGCTTCCCAATTCAAAATGGCGTCATTTGGCACAACCTCTACGGGCGTTTTCCATGATGTTGATGTTTCATTATAAGCCAGATTAGATTGTGAGCAATAGCAAGATATAATAGACCATCTTGGATGGTCTGAAAGGTTTGCCTCAGAACGGTGCAATAAATTACTGTGAAAAATCAATGCATCTCCAGCTTCTAATTCTGAATAAACAAGCTCCATGGATTTTAACGCGTTTTCTACCATCACCATATCTGCACCTACCTGTTCGCCAGCAAAACCATGGTTTACCCTTCCCAATTTATGTGAACCTTTAATCACTTGTAAACAACCGTTGGCTTTGTTAGCTGGGGTTAAGGCCACCATCACGCTAATCAGCTGGTCCGGAAACATAAACTGGTTCTTGTACCAATACCCGTAATCTTGATGCCACTCCCAGGCGCCGCCGACTTTTGGTTCTTTCTGCATCAACTTTGAATGGAAATGGCATACCGGGGCATCGCTGTTCAATAATTCAGCTGCTGTCTCTACAACTTTCTTACTACGTGTAAGGTAGCCGAAAACGTCATTACCTGGTTTAAACCATAAGGATAATTTTGTTTTTTTGCCAGTTTGATCATTAAGATCAAGGGCGTTTTTGATCAGATTACGATCTTCAATTGCTGTATTAAGTAGCTTTTTGGTCTCTTCTGTACTACAAAAGTTCTTAACCACAATAAAACCGTCACGATGAAAATCATCAACTTGTTGTGCAGATAATATAGGCATGATTTGAAATTATATGTTTATAAAAGTGGAATAGAATTAGAAATCTCTTCCTTTATTCTCATACATTACAAATGAATTTTAGATATAGAGTACATCCAAAATTCATTTTTTATCGACCTATATTAATTTAAGCGTCAAAGAAATTATGCCTTTAGAAAAATTAATAGTAACTTTTCAATTATAGATTTTCAATAGTAATAAAACTCCTTGATTTTATTGTTTTCCCTTCAACTTCCACATCATCGTTACCAAAATTAACTACCACTTTTTTGCCAGAAGAAAACACACTTTCTTGTATTTGATGGTCAGGTGTTACAAAACGATGAGATAGCAATTCATCATATCCAATTTTTTGCAACCAAGGGCTGATGTTTTGATAGCTTTGAATAAAAGTTTTTTTATAATCGTCCCAAGTTTCTTTATTGAGGCTCCATAATGGGGCGGTTCCATATAAAATATTAAACAAATCTTTCTTCCACCAAATGGCAGGCATGTGATGATTTCCATCTTCCCAACGCCATGAAGTAATAACAGCATCGTGATAAACCAATTCATAAAGCGGGACTCTTGTATATTCATTTATAGAATATTTCAAATAATTATCTGGTGCAACGCTGCTCCTGTTCATAATAGAAGGATTTGGATTACTTTTCCAATCGCCAGACCAATAAATACTTCCTTTTTCATCAATTTCTTTACCCCACCATGTACGTTGAAGAGTCATCATACCGTGTGCATAAATACTGTTTGAGCCTGTATAATCTGCTCCCCACTCGCCTCCTGTGTATAAACCATATTTATTTTCTATCAGCTGAAGGTTTTTTATTACCTGCTCGGCAAATTGCTTTCGGGTAAGCGGATGTTCTGGAGCGTAACATTCGAAAAGCCCATTAGCTTGATAAACGTCCAAAAAATAAGTTTCATGAGGATATTCCTTTAACTCCCTATCCATTCTCAGCTTCATATATGGCTGAACGGTTGCTGGACAAATGGTATGCCCGTATTGATTGAAATATGTTTTACCATCTATATTGATAGCAGCTAATTTATTAAACAAACCGGGAAATGCTGTCCTCTCAAATCGCATTGGCCCTTTATCATCTACATTGTAATTAAGTGTATCCCTAAAATGTAAATCCGTGTAAATATCATAGGCACCGGTTGAGTAATCCAATTCTTTCAACATTTTGTCATATCCTATTGGAGGATAAGGAACATGGTTAGCATCCCATAAAAATAATGCTTTATCAATGCCCGATTGTTTGAGTTCTTTAGCAAAATCAATGGTTCTGGCAGCATCCCAAACATATAAATTTACAGCCCCAATCAATTTTGAAATCGCAGGAAATTGCTTTTCCTTTTCTTTCAGTGTAATCACATTGTTCTGTTTCCAGATGTATTTCCTATATGCTTTACATTGCGCTACATAACCCCCTTCATTAAAGAAATGATAGGTAACTTTTCTGTTATAACCGAATTTGCCCATAGAAGGTTGCCAAACTGGCTCAAAAGAAATTAATCCATTAGTCCTTTTTGTTATAAATTTAGCATCATAAGGAGTTTCAATTATGGCCATGTAACCAGTTTTAAAATCCTTATCTGTTATCCCAATCCAAGACATTGCTGTTCCGCCTCCGCAGTAATACATATTACCGTTTATCATGGGATATTGCGTATCATCAACGGGCAGTAACAAACCTTCTGTATCTGTACAAAGTAGGTAATGATTGTTATTGGGTGCTTGAAAAGCAGATGGAAAAGTAAAATCCTCAATTGCTGAATTTTTATCAGCAATGATTTCTAGCTGTACAGTAGCATCTTGTGCGATAGTAAGTAACACTTTAAATTTTAGCTTTCCCGAAAAATTGAGAATAAGATTATCTTTATTTTGAGTAGTATTAACCAAACTTGCACCATTGGCAGGTAAATCTTGCTTCCAAACTTTGCTACATCTTTTATCTAAAACGCTAAATTTTACCGTTTGGTCATCAAAACTAAGTTCTATATTATGGTTAGACAATGTCCAAACTTTAGCGAAACTAGGTACATAAGTAACTAAAAATAATAAGCAGGTTAGCAGAAATTTTTGTCTCATTCTATTTAATAAATAATTGATAATTTAAAATCTTAATATTCTATTTAAGCCCTTTTAAATCAGAATCCACATGTATTTTTCCAGAACCTTCCTCAACTTTTGCTTTAAAACCTTCCCCAGTTTCCATGCTTCCACTCGTTTTCAAATAAATATCGTCCCCTATACGTTTGTTTCGAATAAGCATAGATTCCCCGTTGTTTTGAAAGACGCAATTGGTAAAACTAATATGAGTTTTGGGGTAGGAATCAAAATCTTTCGCTTGTTTAAATTCGATTCCGTTATTATTTAAATAAGAGTTTCTTATAGATAATAAATCACAGGGAGAAGAAATAGAAATCAATGGTTTTTGATAATTGTTTAAAACAGAAATGTTCTCTAAAGCTATTCCACTTTGTACAGGAACAGGGGCTCCCCTAAAATAAGAATGAGCATAATCAATATCATAACACATAATTTGAAATGGTACACGTTGACTTTCTAAAAATATATCTCTGAAAACCACGTTTTTGACCACTGCGGTATGAAAAGTATCCGCTTGATGCATCCACCATTTAATTCCATCTATTACTTTGAATCCTTCTTTGAAAGTAGGTTTTGTTATAGACTTATGATATTTTCCGTCCACTTCTGCAATAACCCTATAAATTCTTCCGTCAGAAACTACAGCGTCACTATGTCTAACTTCAATGCCTGGTTTCCAATCTACCCAAGCAGATGCCACTATTTTTGCAAATGCGCCTTCTAATATACTGGCTTTTAAATCATAACAATTTTCAATTACACCGCCTTCAATATCGCCAAATTCAGGATTCCCAGTTACCCAATCTCCTGCTGCTAAAGCAATTGCATCGTCTGCAGTTTCGAAGATACAATTACTTATTTTAAATCTTTTACCTGCACCAAGGTGTATTCCATCTTTCTTTCCTTTAATGATAACATCATTTATCAAAAGATTCTCAAAAGTGCATATCTGTAAACAAAATTGTGCTTTTCCCAAATCCAAACACCTAAATCTTTCTATTTTCAAATCTTTCACATAAAAAAAACCAAGCTGACCTCTTAAACCGAAAACATCATGCATCCAATTCTCTACACCGTTTACCATCAGGTTCATTCCTATAATAGAGATGTGTTTATTGTAGGTTTTGGTCAGTGCTCCTTTATTTAATATTACTTGGCAGAAAATTCCATTTTCTGCCACTTTTTTAATGACAACGCCATCTCCAAAAATTAATGAAGTGCTGTCTCCAATGTAAACTGTCCCAGCCAATTTATAAGTTCCAGGCTTTCCAACTAAAATGGTTCCTCCTTTATCTACTGCAGCTTGTAAAGCTTTAGTATTGTTAACACCACTTTCATTTTCAGAAAAACCAAAATCTGTCGCATTTTTAAAAGCTTCGTTAGTTTGCGCTAAGCCATTTTGAATAAAAAAAACACTTAGTATGATTAAAAATTTTAAACTTTTAAAGTTTGAAAAAACATTGGTGAATTTCAGCATGATTTTTTGGTTGAAGCACTTGATAAATATTTTCATTTTTTCAAAAGCTATTAATTTAGAGAAATTATTATGGTATAGCTACATTAACACTTAGGTCCTTAGAAGTTAATACCGCCTTATTAGTAACTTCTTTTCCATTATATTTTACTGTAATATCATAGCTTCCATTAAAACCTCTGGTTTTAAAAACACCTGCTTTATCGGTAGTTCCAGAAACATTGGTATTCCAGGTTTTGTTGACTAATTGGGTAAACACTTTTCCATTAGCTCTTAAATTCCAGTCTTTATCCCATAATGCAGCAACCGGAAACCAATGCATTCCTTCCCAAAAACCCCATTGTACAAAACCAATAGTTAAGGGCTGGCTAAAAACTGCCTTCATAAAATCGCCCATATATTTAGCTTTAAATTCGTCATCGTTACTGTTAATGTCGAATTCACTGATTTGAATAGGCAAACCTAATTGAGAAAAGTATTCCAATCTTTCTATTACCTCAGGTATTCCTGGAGGTGTACCACCAATATGTCCTTGCTCTCCAACGGCATCAATTGGTGCATGATTTGCTAAAAGATATTTTACATTATCGTAAAATTTTTCACTTGCAGAATTTGGCCCTTTACCATGAAACATGGTATAATCATTCAAAAATAATTTAGCCCCAGTATTCCCTTTTGCGGCCCTTTTAAACCATTCTACCATTTCATAACGGCCTAAAAGGTTAAGAAAATCATGGTGTGCATAGGGTTCATTCACCACATCCCATTCTGCAAATTGATTCTTCATTTCGGCGGTTTCATCATCAATCAAATTAAATATGCTTCTTTTTAAACCAGCAGTATCATTTTTAAATGCTTTTAAATGAGCAGAGTGTTCCCAAGATGGCCAAACCATCACATGCCCCCTTACCGGAATTTGATGCTTTTTAAGCCACAATAAACCCTCTTTTGTTTGTTCATGATTATTTGATACCCAATTTGGTCCCTTCATCTCGTTTTCAAAAACAACTTGATTAAAGTATTTTAATAGGGTATCTCTATAAATTTTAGAATTTCTATTTACCGTATCTAACAGCGTTTTTGAATTGGTGGCGGTTCCCCAGTTATAAGCAATACGTTTCATTTTAACCTCTACCTCTGCACCAGAAACGAGCTTTCCATTATTATCCAAAACAGTTATCGCCAAATCACCTTTCCTGTATTTATCTATCCGTTCATCTGCGTCCTTTCTCCATTTCGCGTCAACTTCATCTCCATCATATTTAATAACAGAACGTGGTAAGTTATTTAAGCTAACATTTGGCCCATAATTGATGAATTTAAGTTGGCTGATTTGAAATTTTTCTGGGTACGAATCAAATTTCATCACAAAAAGAACATCCTCTGCTTTAGCATCCTTTTCCATAATAAAAGGAATATTGGTTTCAGTCCATTCTTTTCCAAAAGAAACGCCCCTTTCCAAATGTGAAGGCCAAACATAATTGTGGTTCTTGAGTTGGTCAAACCGCACTTCTATAAAAGATTCTCCGGTCTCTCTTTTACTTTCGATATTTTTTGTCTTAAACGAGATTAAAAGCACATCACCTTTTTTAAAATTTGTATTGATTTTTGCATTTAAACCCATTCCAATCTTTGAATTATTGAAGGTGTTTATTTCTAATGCTTGATTAAATGATTGCCCAGAAACTGCTACTTTTTTTACAATACCATCAGCATCATCAAAACCAAAAGGCTTTAGTGAAAAAATTCCATCAGATAATAATGCCTCTCCTCCTACAATTTGTGCATAAGCAGAATTGAGGAAGAAAATCGACAATACAATCGTCCATTTTAATACTTTTTTCATATAGTTATCTAGCTTAAAAATTCCTATGATTTATAATTGAATGTTATATTGATACGATGATCAACATCTTATTTTATTCTCCACAGTTTAAAATCGTCCCAATAAATTTGAAGTGTTTTGTTTTGATCTTTGATAAATTGCACCAACTCTTTTGAAGTGTATAATTTTAGCGGGCTATATCCAGTAACGCCATTTGGAGCTGGGTCGTAAGTGTTATGCGTAAAGCCAGTAACATCAAAAATGACCTGTTTTTTTTCTCCATCAGGAGTTATGGTCATGTAAAATCTGCCTGTTTTATCATCTCCTTCTTTAAAATAATAATCCATGATAAACCATTTGCCAATAGGTACGGCAACTTTAGAATGGTTGTTATCATTCCAAACTTCTTTTTGCCCGGCATCTTCTGCGTTTAAAATAAAATGTAGTTTACTCTCTGCAGCTGTTGGTTTCCCAATCCCTAAAGTTACTCTAAAGCCATATTTTTCGGTGGCTACCCACCATTCGTTGTTCCAAAATTCTGATATGGTAAGCCATGTAATTGGGTCTGGATATTTTTCTAACGCTTTAAAATCATCATTTAAAAAAACTCTGACAGATTGATGGAATTCTCTAAAACCCGATTTAATTCCATAAACATCTGCCTGAATACGAGCTTTCTTCTGATTTTCAGTAGCTAGCCACCAATCATTTAGCCAAAATTGTAAAACATGGTTTTTTGGATTATTAGGCTCAGGAATTATTTTGACGTATCTTTTTGTAGAATCTCCTCCTGTATACTCTATCATGAATTCTCCCGCTTTGGGATTTTCATCAAAATCTTTTACCCAATCATTATGACCTGCCAAAGTATTATCAACTCCTATAATATCATCAGTATCATAGCTGTGAGAATCCGACCCAGGTTTGTTTCTGGTCCTAGGAACTAACTTAGAAGTTCCCTCAAAACCAGTTTGAAAAATAAGTTCTCCTCCCGTGAATAAATTATTTGCATTTAGCTTTTCTTCTTTTTTAACAGCGCAAGAGGTTATTATTAATATTGAAAAAATTAATAATAATAAAGAATTTCTCTTCATATTACTTTTTGTTTTGTCATTTTTTTAAATTAAAAATCTAGATTAGCTTTACTCTATTTCCTGCTCTAGCCTTTATAATTGCATGTTTTAAATTTGTAAAAGCCCTTTGGATAGAATGACTATCATATTAAGGATTTCATAAGTTTGATACATAATAAGTTTTAGCTACTGCTTGAGTTGCTATTTTTAAATCTCCATCAAGATGTAATTAGAGGATGTTAATTCTTTATGAAAAATTCTTTCATCTTTTAAATTACTTATAATTGATGATTAATGACTATTTGTAATCAGTCATTAAACATAAATAACAGTTGAATTGTAGATATGGAGTACTTATAGAATTTGAAATTAAACGAGTAGCTTCAACTCAATATGAAAAGCAATTGTTTTAAAAGAAATTACATGTAAATATTAAAAGTGAAAACATGTTTTTATCTTCAAATTAAATATCCAATTTCCTTAATATTTGATAAGTAACTACTCTTTTTAAACTACTCGATTGTTACTTAACAAAATGTCTAAGATTATTTAATCAAAAAAATCACGAATTTTATATTTTCAGTTTCATTCCAACATGCAAAAAATATCATTAAAAAGTTTTAAGTTAATTGTTTACTGCCTGTTGTTTGTAACAAGTTTTCAAACTTTTGCACAAACAAAACAACCAGTTAAAACTTGGAAACTTTGGTATAATCAACCTGCGCCAGAAATCCCAATAATTTACAAGGATTCCTTAAACAAAACCAATTTAGTAGAAGCAACACCAGTCGATAACGCATGGGAGGCATGGTCTTTACCATTAGGAAACGGCTATTTAGGCGCTTCAGTATTTGGCAGAACAACAACAGAACGAATACAAATCACTGAAAATAGTATGGCTGCTAAAAGCCTATATGGAGGAGGTGGACTGACTAATTTTGCCGAACTTTATTTAGATTTTGACCATAATAACCCTAAAGATTATAAGCGAGATTTAATCCTAAATAAAGCAATATCAAGCGTACAATACAAAGAAGATGGAGTAAACTATAAAAGGGAATATTTTGCCAGCTATCCTGATAAAGTTTTGGTTATTAAGCTTTCATCAAATAAAAAATCAAAAATATCTTTCACTATAAGACCTGAGATTCCTTATCAAAAAGAATTTGGAAAAACATCTAATTTTAATGGAAGAAAAGGAACGGTAATCGCACAAGGTGATTTAATTATTTTATCAGGAAGTGCTGAATATTACGGAATCAAATTTGAAGGTCAGTTTAAAGTGATTGCCAAAGGAGGAAGCGTAAAGGCTATAAATGATAAAAATGGAGATAATGGCAAAATTGAAGTAAATAATGCAGATGATGTTACAATTTTAGTCGCTGTCGGAACAAATTATGTTTTGAAATCTAATGTCTTCATGGAGGATAATCCAAAAAAGAAATTGGCTGGGAATCCAGACCCACATGAAAAAGTAAACAAAATTATTCAAGAGGCATCCAAGAAAACATATCAACAACTAATTGAAAATCATGAGAAGGATTATACCAATTTGTTTTCAAGAGTTAATATTTCTTTGAATGCCAAAGTGCCTAATATCCCTACGGACCAATTGCTTACCAATTATAAAAAAGGAGAGATCGACTATTATTTGGAAGAACTGTATTTTCAATACGGAAGATACTTGCTCATCTGTTCATCAAGACCAGGTACTTTGCCTCCAAATTTACAAGGTATATGGAGCCAATACGATATTAGTCCTTGGACAGGAGGCTATTGGCATAATATTAATATCCAAATGAATTATTGGCCGGTTTTCAATACTAACCTTTCTGAATTATTCCAATCTTTTGTGGATTATAACGAAGCTTATAGAAATCAAGCAGAAGAATTAGCAGCAGCTTATATTAAAAAATATAATCCATTGGCCCTCTCCAAAAACAACGGGTATAATGGCTGGACGATTGGTACGGGTGCAAACGCTTATAGTATTGGTAGCCCAGGCGGGCATTCTGGCCCAGGAACAGGTGGCTTAACAGCAAAGTTGTTTTGGGATGAATATGATTTTACTCGCGATACCACTGTATTAAAAAATACTGTTTACCCCGCCATTACAGGAATGGCAAATTTTCTTTCTAAAGTGACTACAAAAAAAGGAGGATTGTTATTAACAGACCCTTCCTATTCTCCGGAACAAAGAAAGAATATTACTGGCGACCATTACCAAACCATAGGCTGTGCCTTTGACCAGGAAATGATATTCGAAAATCATAATGATGTTCTCAAAGCTTCAAAAATCCTTAACAAGGAAAATGATTTTATAAATGAAATAAAAGACCAAATTGGTAAACTAGATCCGATTGAAATAGGCACATCAGATCAAATTAAAGAATATAGAGAAGAGAATTTTTATGGGGAGATTGGCGACCCTCATCATCGACATATTTCACAATTAGTAGGCTTATATCCAGGAACAATCATCAATAGCAATACTCCAGCTTGGCTGGATGCAGCAAAAAAGACATTAAACTTAAGGGGTGATTTATCAACGGGATGGGCTATGGCGCATCGATTAAATCTTTGGGCAAGGGTTAAAGATGGTGATAGAGCGTATAAAATTTATCAAAATCTATTGCAAAAAGGCACATTAACTAATTTATGGGATACCCATCCTCCTTTTCAGATTGATGGAAATTTTGGAGGAACTGCAGGAGTAGCAGAAATGCTTTTGCAAAGCCATGAAGGTTATATTGATATTTTGCCTGCCTTACCAGAAAATTGGAACAAAGGGTTTTTTAATGGACTAATGGCGAGAGGAAACTTCGAAGTCTCTGCGGTATGGAAAAACAGTAATCCAACTGAAATCTCTATAAAATCAAATAAGGGCGGAATTTGTAAAATCCATTATATCAATATTGGGAAAGCAATCGTAAAATCACTTTCGGGTAAGCTAGTTTTAGTAAAAAATGATGAAGATGATTTTATCTCATTTGACACCAAACCTGGAGATATTTTCTTGATTAGCCATATCCCTGCTCATGAGTTGATAGAAAATCCTGAAAATATAAAAATCAATATCGAACCAAATTCTAAAATAGCCATTAACTGGGATGAGAGCAATAATAATTATACTCATAATGTGTATGTCCATTTTGGTAATTCTGGTAATTATGAATTGGTAAGAACAAAAATCAATACAAATTACACAGATTATGTATATCCAAAAGAAAAACCAAATGTGATTAAAATAACAGCTGTAAATCAATATGGAAAAGAAAGCGATGGAGTTTGTATTAGTGTTGATGAATTGAACAGCATGAAAAAATAAAATGTTAAGTTGAGAAAAAGAATCAAGTGACTATCTTTAGACCTGAATGATTTACAGTTAGACTAAAGATATTATCGGTCTAATTTTTTTAGAACGCATTTACAATGCTTGTTTTAAAACCCATTGTGAAATAAGACTTCTTTATCTCTTTATAAACTTTTCAACTAATTTCTCACCAGCTGACATTTCTACAACTATTGTATAAATGCCTATTGGTAAATCAGAAATATCAAGATTGATGTTGTTTAGTCCTTTAACCAATTTTTTAATCAAATTCCTTTGTATCATTCTACCATTTGCATCAATTATAGAAATTTTAGCTTGCTCATTATTTGAGGTAGAACTAATGGTTAAATTTAAATCTCTGACAGCCGGATTAGGATATATTATCAATTTATTAGCCTCTTTAATTGAAAAAGATACTGCTCTAATTTGCGAATAATCAATTTTTCCATCTAAATCTTTTTGTGATAAGTGATAATAGCTTGTGCCTAAAAATGGATTCTTATCATCGAAATAATACCTCTGTAAATCCACACTATTTCCATTATTTGTATTTGGAGCAACTGAACCAACTGTTTCAAAATGGATTCCATCTATTGAACGTTGTACTTCAAAACCTGCATTATTGGTTTCAGTTGCAGTTGTCCATGTTACAGCAACTAGGTTGTTCTGAACTTTAGCATTGAAGGCTACCAATTTAACTGGCAAAGCTCCATTAGCATAATTAAATGTAATTACTGGTCGTCTTTCATTGCTATTATTTAATAAATTACCAATAGTAGTATTTCCAGATGCAGTTACATATTTATAACCATTTGTTTTTCCACTATATGCTGGTTGAGGTCCAGAATTATCATAAATCCAATTGATGTCTGAACCACCAGATAAACTGCCATTTTGAAAATACTCTACAAACACAGCTAAGTTTCCACCAGTGTAAGTGAATGGTACTTGAAAAGCAATCTCTTTCCAACCACCAAAATTACTCACAATACTGGTTGCATCGCCACCATAAACTAAGGTTGATGGATTTGTAGCATCAGGAAGAATAGAATTCCAATCTAAATCACCAGCAGGAAATTGGTCACCTGATTCATTACGTAAATAAACCCTGAAACCTGCATTGTTTGGGATTGCCTGTGTACTAGGTGTGGTATTTGTGGTGGTGTTTTGTACTGCCCTACGAAATTTTAAACTGGTAATCACGGTATTTGCTGGAATGGTTGTGAGTAAACTAGTCGGATAAATCATCGCCCTACGACTTCTAGCGTTTGACACCGAAGGCTTAGTTTCGGCAGGGCCATAAAGAATACCAGCATTACTTTCACCAAGCCCATTTCCATTTCCATTACTGATAACTAGTGAAGAAACACCTGACGGAACGGTAGTTCCCGAGAATGAACTTTCAAAAGCTCCCATATCCACTGTTCCTGAAATTGGGCGAACATTACCTTCATAATCTGTTGGGTAACTGAATGCATTATTTCCTGCATTGATTGCTAAACTGCCATTCTGTAAATGAAAATCGGCTAAATTTGGATTGGTTGAAGGATTGACAAATTTCGGGTCTTGAATAATACTGTGGGTTCCTACCAATTCATAATTTGAACCTCCGTAAAAAATATTATAGTCATATAATAAATTAGTACTAGCGTTTAACCCGTTCATTTTCTTCCCAGGCCTGGCCACAATTATATTATTAACTATTCTCACATTATCAGCTTCTAGTGCATAAATATTAGGACTATTACTCTCTGGGCTTGCAGCATTCAGGTAAGACACATTATTGAAAATATCTGTATTATTCATTTTAAATGTATGGATGCCCGAACCTCCATTGTTAAAACAAATATTATTTGCCACTAAAGACTTTCCGTTATAATTAGCTTTAGGAATGTCTAGTATAATACCATTTCCATCGCTAATTTTGCAAACACTATAATAAGGTACATACAACCTATTCCCATAACATATATTATCTCTGACAACATTCCTATACGTAGTTGTATTATTATCAAAGTTGAAAAATTCATTAAATGTGATACCACTGGTTCCGTAAATGGTATACCAACTATTGTTATATACCCTGTTGCCGGTTACAGTTATATAATCACAATTTGCAAATGCCATCCCCTCTTTTGTACAATCGTGAACAATATTATTGGTAATTATAAGGTGATGGCTGCCAATGCCGTTGCTATTAGGTACAGTAATTCCTCCTCCGTTATATTTTGCTAAGGGATTAATAGAAGTTGCCGGATTCCCTACGGTAGGACAAACAACTTGGGCTTTTGCAGCAGTAGAATCTGCCGCTAAAGATAAATTAACACCATAGCCAGAAATTTCTAACCCATTAATAGTGATGTATGAGGTTCCGGGCTCAATATATATTAGTGCGTAAGTAGTAGCGTTTGCTTGAAGTTTTGGTAAGTGACCAGGGAAATTTGTATAAACTATTTGAGCAGAAGCATTTCCAGAGCGGTTAATATTGAAATTTCCGTAGGTACCATTCATAATGTAAACTATATCTCCCGGAAAGGTAAGATTCGCAGCTTTGCCGATAGTTTTAAATGCGCTCGCAATGGAAAGTCCAGTTCTCCCTGTACCATCACTTCCATTTATTCCATCTACATAGTAATTTGTTGCATAAGAATTTGTCACCATAAAAATAGTGGCGATACAGGTAAAAATATATTTCATATTTTGTTCTTAAAAAATGATGATTTTATGCATCATTACATATAAGAAGCTGGTATGGAGTACAGGATTATTAACTGTTAAAATCGCATTTTAAATAAAAAAAGTCTCAATTATCAACGATAGCTTTTAACATCTTTTTATTTTCTATTGAGATACCAAATTCTTCTATACTGGAATTTATTTTCTCGTAACCTGATAAAAAATCCCTAACCAAAGCATTATAGTTCTCTGGTTGATATTTAAGATTTAATTCCAATTCACCTAAATCAAAAAACTTTTGCGGAATTAAATCTATAGAAATCATTGTACGAAGAAGGTTAAGTGTTTTCTTTGCTTTTTTCATTTTCCCCTCCAATCCATTTATTTCATCGGGATTGATATCATACTTTACCTCAATATCCAATTTTTCAGCAGATTTAACATCTGGTATGTTTAAACGAACAGCCACCTCATCAATAAGATATTCCCAATTTCTTTCGCTCTTGTTTTCACTAGAAACTTTGGACAATAATTCTCCATTCAAAGTGATGCTTTTAGGCATCGCCAAACCTTTAAAATCAATCATGAAAGTTTTGGATGATGACATTCCATTAAAGCTTCCTTTATTAGCTGAAATTTGTAGCTTTTGACTGCTTTTATCATCTGCAAAAGTTTGAAATTCCCTTACTGCAAAAGCTCCAGTTTTATAATTTTCATCATCTCCTCCATCCTCATAAAAAGAACTTTTAGTATCTCCTCTACCAAAAACCTTCAAAATCAACGTATCACAATTATGTTTTAAATTGTTAATTTTTGGATAAGTAGGAATCACACTCCCGGCTTTCACATATACCGGGTATTCATCTAATGCGAAATGTTTTTGCAAATCTTGTTCTCCAGACAATTTCTCCCCGCCAAACCATGCTACCCAGTCTCCTTTTGGTAACCAGACCTTCTTAGTTGAAACGCTAGCTTTTGTAGGGCTAGTAATTGGAGCAATCAATAAATCATCTCCGAATAAATATTCTGTTTTGTTATTATAAGAGATTTTTTGGTTAGGATAATCATAGTACAAAGGCCTGCAAAGAGAAATTCCAGTGTCGTAAGTTTTACGAGCCATGGTATAAATGTATGGGGCTAATTCATACCTCAAGTTAATGTATTGACTGAGCACTTCGGCATATTTTGTGTCAAAATCCCATGGCAACCTGCTCATTTTAATACCAGTAGTGGAATGGGTCCTCAAAATTGGACTGAAAACGCCGTACTGTAACCAACGGGTATATAATTCAGGATTTGTTGAAAGTGTTTTATCGACAGAAGTATCTCTACTGGATAAGTGCCCACCGATATCATGGCTCCAGTAACCATACAACACATTAGACGCGGTAGCTGTAAAATAAGGTTCAAAAGCTAAACTCTCCCAAGATATAACTGCATCTCCTGAAAATCCTATCTGGTAACGATGATTGCCAAAACCGCCCCAACGATGGTAAATTAATGGTCTTGAGCTCTTCTGTTCTTGCATTTTAAGAAAGAAAACATGATTTAACCACCATGTGTTATCTAAATGTGAGAAATTTTTTGAGAATTTAAATTGTTGCCAATCAAGCCACCAAAAATCAACTCCTTGCTTTTCTAATGGGTTCAATATAACATCAAATAAGTTGTTCATATACTTTTTATTGTCTCCATCATAAGGAATATCTTTATAGCTCACTTCACCAAAAACATCCCATTTTGCAAATTCGTTATCTACCTCAGTTTTACGGGCAGATAACCCAGTAGTATCAAAATCCATTGCTTTGGCAAACACATTATATTTCTCTTCTGCTAATGGAATACCTGATGCTGGATGAAGATTTAATGTTACTTTTAAATTTTTATCTGCTGTCCATTTTAGAAATTTTTCTGGGTCTGGAAATAATCTTTTATCCCAAGTATAGCCTGTCCATCCCCTTCTTGAACCAGATAGGTCACGTCTTGGATTTTTGTCATAGGCACCTTTAGTGGGATGCCAATCCATATCAATCACTAATACATCTAATGGGATTTGATTGCTTTCAAAATCAGCGACCATCTTTCTTAAATCTTGATCAGAATATGCGTAATATCTACTCCACCAGTAACCAAAAGCAAATCGAGGTGGCAATGGAACTTTTCCCGCAATAAGGATATAATCATAAATTGCTTTTTTGTAATCAGAACCGTAACAGAAAAAATAAAAATCCTGCGAATGACCAAATTTTCTGTTTTTTACCCATGGAAGCTCTGAATTATCTAATAAATAGCTTTGGGAATCATCCAACAAAAACCAGCCATCAGTAGATAATAACCCATCTTCTAATTCTAATTTTTTGCTATGATCGGCATCTGCAAATTCACCGTTAAAATTATCCAAAGTTTTAGCCGTTCCTTTTAAGTTTCCTAAATTTTTAACAGATAAATCCCACTTAAAATCACCTTTTACTGCTTTAATTTCTAAATTTTTCGGATTAAACCTTTCATTACTTTTTTTATAAATGAGTTCAAATTTATCTGTTTCAATGATGAGCCTTTTCCCACTATTCTTTACTTTAAAATCTGGTTTATCTAAATTTCTATTGAGCACAACCTGAGTGGCTTCATCCTCGAAAACACCCAAGCTATCCCACTCCATTCTTATCAAACCAGATGTTAAAACTGTAAATCGAGCATTATCAACTTTTATTACTGATGAGGGATTTGAGATTGGATTGTTTTGAGCTTTTAATGCTGAAATATTTAGAATTAGTATAAGCAGTATTATTTGGTAAGTATTAAAATTTGCTATTTTCATTATAAAAAATTTCTTATTTGTAGCTAGGATTTATGTTTTGAATTCTCATGATTACAAATGAAAAGGGATAAAAGAGTATATGGTAATTATTTATTTTGCCTTCTAATACAGAGACTAAATTGATTATATTTCAGCTTAATGTATTCAGACTTTAAAACATTTATTTATTTTTCATCATAATTATTCAATGGAGTTTGGTTTTTCATTTGAAAAAAACATACATAAAGTAAACTTCAAAAAAGCTCAATAAAACCTTTCATAGTTAAATCCTCATTTAAAATTTTATCAAAATATTTTTTATTCTTTAATCCGCTTAATATACTTTTTCCGCTTCTCAATTCTTATTCTTTCATGCCCAACTATATTTAAAATATTATTATATGATTATATAAAATAGTTATTTTCATAACATTAAATCATAATTTCTGAATTACAAATAGTATAATTAAACCGCTTAACTGTTTTTATCTAAAAATAAGCGGATTAAAAAATTATTTTAATTCCCTACTCCTCATACGTTATAAATTTGTATCTAATAAAATAATGAATAAGGATGAGATAAAAATATAATTTACCTCTAAAGTTTGTATTATTATTATTCACTACATGGTAAAGTTAAGCTACTATTTACTAGCATCTGTTTTATTACATTTGATTTTATCGGACTAAAAAGAATTTACCAATCGTTAATAACCACTATTTTAAAACTTATATGTTACGTAACATCGTACAATCCCTAATCGTTTTGCTTTTTTTTATTCAATCCATAAAAGCACAAATTAATGTACCAGAGAATCCATTAGCTAATCTTCAAAAATATCATCCTCGTTTATTGTTGAAATCATTTGATGAGTTCGATGATCTAAATAAGAAGGCTTTAACCGATGAATTTATCATGGATTGCAGAAAAAATATTTTGCTTAATGCGGATTCTATTTTAAGTGCCCCTGTTTGTAAATACGAAATACCTGACGGTTTAAGATTATTAACAATGAGCCGATTGGTACTTAACCGTACTTATGTTTTAAGTATGGCTTACAGGCTTACTAAAAATAAAAAATATGCCGAAAGACTTTGGAAGGACCTGCTCTCTGCTTCCCAATTTCCTGATTGGAATCCTTATCACTTCTTAGACGATGCAGAAATGACCCATGCATTTGCAATAGGTTACGATTGGCTTTTTGATGTATGGAATACAGACCAAAAAAAAGTGATCAAGCAGGCTATTCTTGATAAAGGATTAAGCCGAGGGCTTTTATATTATGACAAATTGGTTCCAGACAAAGGAATGATTGTAAATTTTCCATTATCAAACAGTAACTGGAATTCTGTTTGTAACGCTGGAATGAGCATGGGTGCCTTGGCAATAGCAGATGAAGAACCGCTAGTTGCTTCTAAAATTATAAAAAATGCATTAAAAAGTATCCCTTTGGCATTAGAAGCCTTTGCTCCCGACGGTGGTTTTGCTGAAGGTCCTGGATATTGGTCATATTCAATGAAATATAATGTTGCTTTGATGGCTTCACTAGAATCTGCTTTGGGAACCGATTTTGGTTTAAGTGAAATGCCCGGCTTATCAGTAACTGGCAATTTTGTATTAGCCATGAGCGGAGCTACTGGTTACCCTTATACCTATGCAGATGCTTGGCTAGAAAAGGTTGATAATCCAGTTCTTTTTTGGCTATCCAAAAAGTATAACAACCCACTATATTTCTCTTATTTAAAATCAGTAAGCACAAAATCTGTTTTAGACATGATTTGGTACAATCCCCATTCTCAACAAAACAGCATTCCATTAGATAATAGTTTTTCAAAAATAAATGTTGCCTCATTGAGAAGTGCCTGGAATGATAAAAATGCGTGGTTTGTGGGCATTAAAGGTGGTTATAACCAAGACAACCACTCACATTTGGATTTGGGAAGTTTCATTCTTGAAAGAAATGATATAAGATGGTTTACAGATTTTGGAGCTGAGAGTTATAACGTACCCAGTTATTTCGACAAAAATAAAACAAGATGGACCTATTATCGTGTAAGAGCAGAAGGCCATAATACATTAGTTATTAATCCTGACCAAAATCCTGACCAAAATTTATTTGGCAGAGCACCCATTACTTTTTTTAAATCAGAGAATAATAAGTCATTTGCAATATTAGATTTAAAAGATGCCTACACAGGTAAAGTATTATCCGCACAACGTGGTTTTGCACTTATAAATAAAAATCATGTAGTTATTCAGGATGAGATACGGACAGAAAAACCTTCAGAGTTATTTTGGTTTGCCCATACTCCAGCCATTATTTCATTATCTAAAAACGGTAAAAGTGCTACTTTGAAAAAAGACGGCAAATTTTTAAAAGTTGAATTAATTAGTCCTGCTAATGCGAAATTTGAAATTATGGAACCTAAACTGCTGCCTAGTTCTATTCAATCAGAGGGTAATGATAAAAATGCGGGGTTTAAAAAATTATCTATCCATTTAACCAACGTAATTGAAGCAACGATTACAGTTGCCATTTCTGATAAGGGGGGATCTAAAAACAAAGTGGTTGTCAAACCTTTAAGTAAATGGTAAATTAATTAGTTTTTATATTACTAAATAAACTGATATAAAGCTATTAGTAAACCATCAAATTATGGTTTTAATAACGAAATTAAGTAATTTAACTTGAAAAAAAATAAGGTGTTTAGAATATAAACAATATATGTTTAGAAGTTGAATAGAATTTAAAACCATATTTATTATTAAATATGCTTTCCCAAATATCACCATTAATATTTATATGGTTTTTGGTGAAATATAATTTTTAAACATCAGTAACGCTAATTTTTTTACTTTTAAATCAAATAGACTTTAGAAGCCAATTAACTGTTTTCTGAGATTTTCCAAATTTGAATCAATATGAGTTCTATGATAGTTTTCCAACTTCATTAAAATATAATGTAATGCTTTCTTTTCCGATTCATCAAGAACTTTTGTAATCTCTTTTGATACAATTTCCATCTGACTAAATGTTGAAAATAATATTACTCTTCCCTTATCGGAGAGTTTTAAAAGTTTACTCCTTTTATCACCACTATTTACTTCCTCAGATACTAATTTGGCATTTACTAATCTCTTTATAATTTCTATCCCTGTCGATTTTTCAAATATCATTGTGTTAATTAATTCAGTCTTTGTGCAACCTTCAAAACTACTAAGGGTTGCCAAAAATGTAAACTCTTCAAGACTTAGTTTACTAGTATGCTCTAATGCCACTTTAGAGTACATTCTACTGTAACGGTACATTAATCCATTCAAAATTCCAATTCCATTATCAATATTTGAGACTGAATCCTGAGTTAACTTTTCTGCACCGCCAAATTTATTATTGTTTGATAGGTTTGTGGTAGATAGATTTTGTTGTTGATGCATATTTAGCCAGATTATAAATGATTCATAATCTTTGAGATTGTCTGTAGATTCATAATAATTTTCGAGTTTATTAAGCAACACTTTTAGCAAATCAAACTTTTCCATATCATTTCAAATATAACAATTTTGTTCCATTAATTAAGTTTATAGCTGTATTTAAAACTTATTTGAAACAATTATATTGTTTTATTATAAAAATTAATGCAATAATGTTTTAATATTAAAACATTATTGTTTTACTTTGTATAAAACTAAAACAATATAGATATGATTATTAAATTTACAATCTTTATTTTTCTAACACTATTTTATGTTAATTCTTTTGCTCAAACCGAGGGAATTATTACGGGTAATGTGAAAGATAAAAATACACAAGAAACAATTATTGGCGCATTGATTAGTGTTGAGAACACAAGTATTGGAACACCAACTGATATTGATGGAAACTTTAGGATAAAAGTTCCATTGGGAACTTTAACTACTAAAGTTTCATTCATAGGTTATGAATCTCAGCTTAAATTCAATGTAGTAGTATCGGCAGGAAATCCCCAAGTGGTAAATTTCGAACTTTTACCAACCTCAACAAGTTTATCGGAAGTAAAAGTAGTTTTTGATAGGGGTAAATCTGCCATTGCTACAGATATGATTACACCATTATCAGTGCAATCCTTAACAACTGAAGAGATAAAAGCTAGTCCAGGTGGAAACTTTGATGTTTCTAAAGTTATACAAACTTTACCAGGAGTTGGAGGAAGTAGCGGTGGAGCGCAAAGAAATGACATCATCATTAGAGGTGGTGCTCCAAATGAGAATGTTTATTATTTAGATGGCGTTGAAATACCTGTAATAAATCACTTTCAAACTCAAGGCAGTAGTGGTGGCGCACAAGGCATTTTGAATGTTGCCTTTATTGAAGATTTAAAACTCAGCTCTTCTGCATTTGATGCCAAATATGATAACGTACTTGCATCCACATTCATTATTAAACAAAAAGAAGGGAACAAAGAAAGACTAGCAGGTAATGCGAGGGTAAGTTTTACTGAATCTGTTGCTACGTTAGATGGTCCTTTGAATAAAAAAACTACCTTTTTATTTAGTCTTCGAAAATCCTATTTAGACTTTTTGTTTAAAGCATTGGACTTTCCCATCCGACCTAATTTTTACGATTCTCAATTTAAGGTTTCAGGAGAATTGAATAAAAAAACTACATTTTCAATTATAGGTATTGGAGCTATTGACGAATTTAAATTTGCTAATGTTAAAGAATCCACTCTTGAAAAAACATTTCTTACACGTTCATTACCTTTTATTAATCAATGGAACTATACCGGAGGTTTTACCATTAAGAAAAAGCTAAATAATGGCTATATGAATTTTATTTTGAGTAGAAATGCTTTTGATAACCAATTAGAAAAGTATGAAGATGGTGAGAAAGATGAAATTAAAAAAACTTTAAATTTATCTTCACGAGAAATTGAAAACAAAGCAAGATTTGATTTTAATAAATATGTAAACGGTTGGAAATACAGTTTCGGAACCTCAGTACAATATGTAAATTACAAAACCGATATTTTTAGTATTGAAGCTAACGAAGTTAGAGACAGTAATGGAAATATTATAACACCTCAAAAAATAACGGCTTTTAAAAATGATATTGATTTTTTTAAGTATGGGGCATTTGCAAAAACTGCCAAGAACTTTTTCCAAGATAAACTATTAATCTCAGCAGGAATCAGAACCGACCTAAATTCATTTACAAATTCAGGCTATAATCCTTTAAAAAGTTTGTCTCCAAGAATCTCATCTAGTTACCATATTAATCAAAAATGGGATATAAATGCATCGGTTGGCTCCTATTTTAAGATACCAACATATACTTCGTTAGGGTTTAAAAATCAGGATAATGTATTGATTAATAAAAATGCAAAATACATTAGGTCTGATCATTATGTTTTAGGAACACAGTTTTTGCCTAATGAAGGCTTTAGAATAACTTTTGAATCTTTTTACAAAAGGTACAGTAATTATCCTGTTTCCTTTGATACGGGTATTTCTTTAGCTAACCAAGGAACAGATTTTGGCTCTATTGGAAGTGAGAGGATTGAAAGTAATGGAAAAGGCAAAACTTATGGTTTCGAGCTATTTCTTCAGCAAAAATTGGTCAATAAATTATTTTATGTGTTAAGTTATACTTTTGTAAGGAGTGAATTTAGTGGCTTAAATCAAAAATTAGTTCCTTCTTCTTGGGATAATAGAAATCTGATTTCTTCTACATTGGGTTATAAAACCACTAGAGGTTTTGATTTAGGATTAAAATATCGATATGCTGGGGGCTCACCCTATACTCCTTTTGATGAAAATTTATCAAGAGCGAATTATCAGTTATTAGGAGTGGGTACTATAGATTATCAAAGATTAAACAATCTGAGATTATCGGCATTTAATCAGCTTGATTTTAGAGTTGATAAAAATATTAATTTTAAACGTACGTCCTTGAATCTTTATTTGGATATCCAAAACATACTCTTCTTTAAAAACCAAAGCAACCCTGATTATACTTTTAAAAGAACTTCTGATAACAGTGCATTTTTGACGACCGATGGAAAACAAATAGCTCCAGATGGTTCAAATGCAATTCCGGTCATCTTAGAAAATAAGGAAGTGACCATCACCCCAAATATTGGTTTTATTTTTGAATTTTAATATAGATATAACAATGAACAATTTTAACAGAAAAGGGCTTATAATTAATTTAAGTATATTCTTGATTTTAGTATTAATTATAAATGGATTACTTTTTGGCTTTGGATGGGACACAAACCCTGATGCGGCAAGATTAAAAGAACCTTATATAGATCCTTCTGGTACTTTGATAGGTTCAGTTTGGGTTGTTTTGACATTGATTTTGAGTTTAGCAAGGTGGCTCACTCTTGAAAAACTTACTATTAAACAATTAGAGTTAAGACGAAAAATAACCCTTCTACTTATTTTATGCATTTCTTATCCATTATATACTCTGGCAATAAGTGGACTTGTAGGAATTTATGCAGGTCTATTAGTAAACATCATCATATTATCGGTAATCATTTATATATTGATAGTGAACAAATCATTAGTAAATAGATTTGGATTGTTAGTATTACCTGTGTTTTTTTGGGTGATTTTTGCCACAACAGTAATTTTAAGCGAGTTGGATATAATATTCTAACTTATCAAATCTTTAAGGCACTATTCTAATCCATCAGGTAATTTTACGCTTTTAATCAATTGAGACAAAATAATTATTTATAAACAACTGTACTCCAATCAATTAATTGTGTTGTAATATTCTCAATTTATTAAACAATTAAAATTATGCGAAAAAGATTTCACATTAAACCAATATTGGCTGCTATGCTAATTTTGGGAACAGTATCCTGCACAAAAAATGGTGCAGAAAAAAGTAATGTACTAGATGAAAGTTCTATTGATGACAAAAAAATTAAAACTGAAGCCGTTACCGGACTTGTATTTCAATCTAGATTTGACAATGCAGCCTCTGGCTTCACAAACACTAGCAATCTAATCCGAATTGTAAACGTTAGTACGAATATTCAAGATATTTTAGGTGCGACGGCAGGTCTGGACAATAGCGATTGGGACTATAATCTAGAGACACCCACAGTTTATGGATTTTCTGATTTCAGAATTAATTATGAAGGAGGCTCAAGTACAGACCGTTATGCCCAATTAGTTACCTATCCAGCCGGATCAACTAATAGAAATTTGCAGTTTGTTATAAAAAATGCAACTGTTCCCGTTACTGGTGGCACAAAAGGTAGAGTAGCAACGGATCTTTTTTCTAAAAGCCGAGATCCAATTAATCCTTCACCAACAACACCATCAGGAATTAAGCAATATAAACAAGAAATTAAATTCTTTATTCCGCCGAGCTGGTCTACTTTAACCGATTTTACTTTTGTACAAGGTGATTTTTTATTACTGTTTGAATTTGGCATTTGGCAAGCAGTTACTGGATCTGATGGTAATGCAGATAAAAGTCCTTTTAGGGTAAGATATGATATCAAGACAAAAGGAACAGCAAATACAGGTAGAAAAATTGTTTTTGAAATGACTGGTGAAGACTTGACAAATAATGGATTCGTACAAGCTTGGAAAGCCACTCCGTTAAATAATACAGATTTTCCAATTGAACCTGGAAACTGGTATCAAGCAGAGATTTATGTTAAAGAAGGCGGGCCATCAACTGGAAGAGCTACTCTTGCTTTACGGAAATTAGGTTTTGTTAACAATGGCTTTACATATCCAGCTTATACAAAAGTATTTGATTCTAAAGCGCAGGTAGCAACAGCTGGAACAAACCGTGTAGTTGGAAAGAAGAATGGAGTTATAATTGCTGACAATGTTACAACTGGCTTTACAAATTTTGCTCCAATGAAGCTATACGGGAATAATAACGTTGTTGATGGTCAATTTGTAGATTCTAACCCACTACAGATTTGGTTCGATGACCTTACCATAAAAACAAATGTAGCGTCATCAATTTTCCCATAAAAAAATCTAGTCGTATAGAGTGATTATATATGATATATAAAAGAAGAGAGTCAGTTTAAATTTGCTCTCTTCTTTATAATTTATTAATAAGAAAAAATATATTTCTATAAAATATTTTGTTAAACTCTTCACTTCGGAATTCAAATAAACATCAAAATATCATTATATCTTAAGGGATAATTATCAAAATCTTTTATTATATAAGCCTTAAAAAGAAGCGTGTATAAGCTATCAAACTAACTGAGTTATCTAGCACACAATTTTGATGATTACCAAATCAACCTTGCTTGAAAATGTTTTTAGTATAATCTCATTTAATACTATCTATATATCTATTTTGGGTAGTACTCCTTTAGAGTTAAAGCTTTGTATTATATATGACTATAAATTGCATATAACCATGACCCGTAGAGAAAATATTAAACAACTATTTTTACTACTAGGAAGCAGCCTTCTATTTCCAAGCTGTTTTGAAGTTGGAGGGTTAATTTCTAGCAAATTGCTTCATATTAAGCTTACTGTTAACCAAGAAAATATATTTATTGATTATATTCATAACCTAATACCTTCTACTGAAACTTACGGTGCAAAAGAATTAAAATTAGATGCCTTTATCTTAAAAATGTTTGATGATTTATATTCAGAAATTGAACAAAAAAAGCTAAAAAAAGGCTTTAATGAATTAGAAAAAGTATATGAAAAATCGATCACTATAAACGCTTCTGCCAAAAAATCATTTTATAAAAATTTAAATAAATCACAACTGCACAATCAGGAGTTACAGTTCTTTCTAAATGAAACCTACAAATGGGCACTGATAGGCTACCAAGATTCTGAATATGTAATGACCAAACTGATACCTTATGAATTAGTTCCAGGTCATTATTATGGATGCGTAAATATAAAAGCTTAAGATTTTATTATGGATGATATATTTGACGCGATTGTTATTGGTTCAGGAATGACGGGAGGTTGGGCGGCTAAAGAGCTCACAGAAAAAGGATTGAAGACGGTAATGATTGAATATGGCAGAAATGTAGAACATATCAAAGACTATCCTACTACAAATATGTATCCTTGGGAATTTCCGCATAGAGGAACTGTTCCTTACGAGAAAGCCCAAGAATATCAATCTGTAAATAAACATTACATATTTGGTGAAAGCACATTACAATTCTTAAAAAAAGATTCGGAACAAGAATATATCCAAGAAAAACCATTTTCATGGATACGTGGAAAGCAAGTAGGCGGACGCTCTTTATTATGGGCAAGACATACACAAAGGTGGAGCGATTTTGATTTTAATGGTCCTTTGAGAGATGGTTTTGCGGTTGATTGGCCAATAAGATATAAAGATATTGCACCATGGTATAGTTACGTAGAAAAATTTGTAGGTATAGCCGGAAATAAAGATGGCTTAGAAATACTACCTGATGGTGAATTTTTACCTCCTTTTGAAATTACTTGCTTAGAAAAGCATTTACAAAAATCTCTGAAAAATAATTATACTGATAGGCATCTCATATCTTCAAGAGTTGCAAATCTCTCTACTCCAAATCAAATCCATTTAGAACAAGGCAGAGGGCAGTGCCAAAGAAGAAATTTATGCGAGCGGGGTTGCCCATTTGGTGGCTATTTTTCAAGTAATTCGTCCACCATCCCATGGGCACAAAAAACAGGGAATTTAACACTTTTAACAAATACCGTAGTTCAGTCTATTATTTATGATGAGCAACAAAAAAAAGCTACTGGTGTAAAAATAATAGATGTTTTTACCCAAGAAGTTAAAACCATCTCTGCTAAAATAATTTTTTTGAATGCCTCTGCCATGAATAGCAATTTAATCCTGCTAAACTCAAAATCAAATAGGTTTCCAAACGGATTAGGTAATGATAGTGGTTTGTTAGGGAAATATATAGCATTTCATAATTATAGAGGAAAGGTAACAGCAGAATATGAAGGTCTTAAAGATTTTGATACAGATGGAAGAAGACCTAATGCTGCATTTATTCCCAGATTTGTTAATGTTCATCAGCAAGAAAAAGATTTCTTAAGAGGCTATCATACTATTATTAATTCCTCTCGAGAGCAAATTCCCGTAGGCGAAGTTTTTGGAGAAGAGTTAAAGAATAAACTACTTTCTACTAAAAAAGGAAACTGGAAAATTGTTTGCCAAATGATGGGCGAAACTATCCCAAAAGAAACTAATAAAATAACCTTAGACCCAATTAAAAAAGATAAGTACGGAATGCCTCAAGCTATTTTTTCTGTTGCTTATGACGAGAATGATGAGAAAATGCTTCAGAACTTTTTTGATGAATTTACTGACATGTTTACTAAAGCGGGTTATACAAAAATTAAAACGATTGATACCAAAAGAATACCTGGAAGTGAAAATCACGAAATGGGAGGTGTAAGAATGGGCAGAGACCCAAAAACTTCTTTGTTAAACGAATGGAATCAATTGCATTTATGTAAAAATGTATATGTAACCGATGGAGCATGTATGACATCCACAGCATCTCAAAACCCATCATTAACCTATATGGCATTAACAGCAAGGGCAACCAATCATGCTATTAAGTTATTTAAAGATGGTAAAAGTTGAGTTTTATACATGTTCATTAATTTGCTAATCCTTTTAGAAATAGATAAAAAGATATGAATAATCGCCGAGAATTTATCAAAACAGCATCTATTGCTGCTACAAGCGTATTGTTAACGCCTTCGTTAGCATCCGCAAACAGCTTTTTTAATGGCTCTCCAAATGACAAAGTAATACTTGGAGTAATGGGAACGAATAGTAGAGGAAATTTTTTAGCAAAAACTTTTGCTCGATTACCTCATACAGAAATAGCATATATCTGTGACCCCGATGCAAATGTGTTAGCCAGAACAATTGCTGAAATTGAAAAAATAACAGGTAAAAAACCAAAAGGATATACGGACATAAGAAAACTATTAGAACAAAAGGATTTTGATGGATTGGTAATAGCAGCGCCAGACCATTGGCATACACCTGCTGCAATTATGGCCTTACAAGCAGGCAAACATGTATATGTGGAAAAACCTTGTAGCCATAATCCAAGAGAAGGAGAATTACTGGTTCAAGCTACTGAAAAGTATAAAAAGATGGTACAAATGGGTAGCCAAAGACGTACTTTCAATAATGTAAACGAAATGATTGGCAAGCTACATTCTGGAGTTATTGGTCGGGTATATTTTGCTAGAGGTTGGTACACAAACAACAGAAAATCTATAGGCACAGGAGTTCAGGTGCCCGTACCTGCAAATCTGAATTTTGACCTTTGGCAAGGGCCAGCTCCAAGAACCGCGTATAGAGATAATATTATTCATTATAACTGGCATTGGTTCTGGAATTGGGGAACCGGAGAAGCCTTAAATAACGGAACACATGAGTTAGATGTTATTCGTTGGGGCTTAGGTGTAGATTTCCCTATTGAGGTAGTTTCGGCAGGTGGAAGATTTCATTGGAAAGACGATTGGCAGACACCAGATACACAAACAATTACTTATAAATTTCCTAACAATACTGCTTGTACTTGGGAAGGCAGAAGCTGCAACAGCTTTAACTCTGAAGGAGCCGGAAGAGGGGTAGTTTTTTATGGCGACAAGGGTACCATTGTTTATGGTGGTGCCAATAGCTATAAAGTATATAATAATGATAATAAATTGGTTTCTGAAACAATAGATGACACGCCTTTTGACCCAACAAATACAGTGAGTCCGTTAGAGAAATTAGATGGACAGCATCTCAATAACTTTATAGAATCGATAAGAGGTAACGAAACAATTAATGCACCAATTTCTGAAGGTCATAAATCAACTTTATTACCTCAATTAGGCAATATTGCTTATCGCGTAGGAAGGGTGTTAAATTGTAATTCTGCTAACGGACACATCCTTAATGATACTGAGGCTATGCTACTTTGGGACAGAGAATATGAAAAAGGTTGGGAAGTGAAGGTTTAAATCAATTTCGTTTCAAAAAAGGTTAAAATACCAAAATTATTTCCATCACAATCAGTAAGGATTATTAAAATAAAAAATAATGAAAAAATTAATTATAGCGAGGTATTTTATTGTGATGTTGTTATTTATAGCAATACAACCATTAAAAGCACAAATGAATAAGTTAACTACAGCCGAAAAACAGGCGGGTTGGAAATTGCTGTTTGATGGTAAAACAACTGATGGCTGGCGAGGAGCTTTCATGGACACTTTTCCAAAAAAAGGATGGGAAATTTCAGAAGGATGCTTAATGGTAGAGCCATCAAATGGAGCAGAATCTACAAATGGTGGTGATATTGTAACCAAACAATTGTATGATGATTTTGAATTGACTGTAGACTTTAAACTCACCAAAGGAGCAAATAGTGGAATAAAATACTTTGTAGACAATCAGCAACCAAAACCAGGCGCACCACGCTCTGCTTATGGTTTAGAGTTTCAATTGCTAGATGATGATGTGCATCCCGATGCTAAATTAGGAAAAATCGGAAATAGAAAACTAGGTTCATTATATGATTTAATACCCGCACCAAGTGATAAACCTCTTCATCCAATAGGTGAATGGAATACGGCAAAAATTATATCTAAAGGCGCTCATGTAGAGCATTGGTTAAATGGTCAGAAACTGATTTCTTATGAGCGAGGTGGTGATGCTTTTAACACTTTAGTTGCCGAAAGCAAATATAAAGACATTCCAGGCTTTGGTTTGATAGAAAAAGGTTGTATCCTTCTTCAGGATCACGGAAACAAAGTTTATTTTAAAAATATAAAAATCAGAAAAATAGCTACCGCTAGCTTGGGCAATAAATATGGAGTGGTTTCCTATACTTTTAGAAATGAATTTGCTAAAAATGTGCCTGCAACTTTAGATTATATTAAAGCATTAGGCATCACTAATATTGAATTTTCAAGTCTTTTTGGTAAAACAGCGACTGAGTTAAGAAAATTATTAGATGAAAGAGGGATGGTTTGCACTTCGTTTGGGGTAAACTATAATGATTTAAATAATAAAACAGCAGAAGTAGGTGCGAATGCTAAAACACTCGGAGCTAGTTTTGTACGAGTGGCATGGATTCCTCATAACGATAGTATAGGTTTTACGATTGAAGATGCAAAAAAAGCAACAGAGGATTTTAATAAAGCAGGAAAGTTGTTAAAGGAAGATTATAATCTGACCTTTTGCTACCATAACCATGGTTATGAATTTGCAAAATACGAACAAGGTACTTTTTTTGATTACCTCATGGATAATACAAATCCAGCATACGTAAGCTTTGAATTAGATTTATTATGGGCATTTCACCCTGGCGCAAATCCGGCTCAGCTTATCAAAAAATATCCCGGAAGGTTTAAATTGATGCATGTAAAAGATTTGAAAAAGGGAGTAAAAGGCGATTTCTCTGGTAAAACTCCTGTTGAAAATGATGTTGCCGTAGGTACAGGTCAGTTAAATATTCCCGAGATTTTTAAAATGGCTAAATCCTCTTCTATTCAGTATTATTATATAGAAGATGAAAGCAATAATACTTCAACGCAGGTTCCTATCAGCTTAATTTACTTAAAGAAACTACTAGAAAACTAGCGTTTGTACTCTGTATTAAACCTTGATTAAACTGAAAATACTTTAGGTTAATCAAGGTTCAATAATTAAGAACAATCAAACAAACCAGCAGTTTTCTTACCTAATTATTATCTGAAGGCCAATCTTTTAGCGCTTTAACTTTTAAATCTAGTTTCTTTTCATCTTTTGGAATTAAAAATACAGATAAAGCTGTTTTACAATCTGCAGGCAACTTTGCTTCAACAGCTAATAATACCGTTCCTGGGTTTTTAGCGTCATAATTATTAGTAGGTGCTGCGCTATAAAGCCTAATTTTTGATGGATAATTCAATTGAGTTTTTAATAATAATTTCTTCCCATTTTGAGAAAGCTCTGCGGTAGTATCATTCAAAATTTTAACCGATGCAGGTGTCGCCATCGTCCATCTGTAATTAACTTCCTTAGATTTATTTTCTACTTCATCTCTAATTACCACATATTTTTCATCTACAATAGCAACTCCCCTCACCAATTTCTTTAAATTATCTGCATAAAGTGAGGTAATATTTGAAGTAGCGCTTAAAAAATTAGGGTTTGACGAAGAATGCTCAATAAAAGCTTTACCGGCAACTAGTTGTAAGTTTCCGTTTACCGTGACGGTATTGTGAGCAAAATTGTTATATCTGAAAACCTTCCATCTGTCAGATTCTTGAGACATATTCCAGATATTCACTTGTTGGGCTTCCAAACTTTCGTATTGTTGCATACCGAAATCCATTGCCCAACGTTCCCCATTTGCATCCATTACAAAAGAACCCACATCCATGTGCCCGTGGCTCGCTGAAGGTGAACCTGTTTTAAATCCTAAATAAATGGCATTTTTATCAGTCCATGAAGTTCGCATTGTTGCCACTTGGTTTTCTCCCTCGCTTACCCAAAAATTCTTTAGAGGAACGGGAACATCATCTAATTTAAGTCCAATTCCCCAAACCATCGAGGCTGGCAGTAATCTATTTCTTAAAGAATCATTATTTAACGTATTACTTTTCTCGATAAACAATAAAGAATTGTCTTTATTCTGATTTGCAAACCAAAAAACAGAAGGATTGAATTGTGCAGTGCTAATGCAATCGGAATAATTGAATGGTTTACCTGTTGTGCCTGTTAAATGCTCTAAAAAAGAGGCAGTGTTTATGAAGCCTGGCTCGGTTGACAATCCGAAATCTTCTCCATAAACTGTTTTGATGGCGCTCAAAAATAACACATTAAATGATGTTCCATATTCCCAATACATATAACCTTCGGGATAACCACCATCGGGAGCATACTGTCCCATCGGTAGCTTAATGCTTTTTACCGCCCTATCAACAATTTCTTGGGATAATTTTGGATGGTCCTCATAAGTTGCTAAGGCTCCAAAAGTAATTCCGCTGTTGCATACTTGGTTCCAATTATTTTTTTTCCCAAGCCAACCATTATAAGTTGAATCTAAAGAAGGTTTAATCCCCTTGTTTAAAATAGCTTCGCTGATAATTTTTCTAGAACTTTCAGACAAATCGTTGTATAACCAATCATATCCAATAGCCATAGCGGTAGTCATTTCAGCAACATCCAAAAAATGGGTTGGATTCCATTTGTTAAAATTTGCAACTGCTAACATCTCTTGCTCTGCCCGTTTCAAGTAACTTTTATTTCCTGTCATTCTGTATCCATAAGACAAATAGAAAACCCTACTTAAACAGGTTCTAGATTTATCCAATAAACGCATCCCTATTTTAATCTCTTTTACAGGAGGTTCACTTAAAAATTTATCACATTCTCTTAATATAGTTTCATGAATCAACCGATAAACCTTATCTGTTGCTACATTTTCGAGAATATCTTTCTCCTGTCCAGCCAAAAGCAATAAACGAGGGTGGAGTTTTAGTTCCTGACCGTTTTCTAATTTTAATTGCTGAGCTGATACAAAATATGGCAGAAAAATTAAAAGGATAATTTTTAAATACTTCATTGAATTGATTGAGATTGGACAATAATACTTTTTATTGAGATAATAAGAACATTGTAATTAGTACAATAAAATAGAGCATCAAGAGTACTTGTTAAAATTAGGTCAATAATAATTTTGAATTTATTAATTCTTAAAATGTATAGCATTCCTATTTATTAAGATTAAGATATAAAATTACGTTACATATTTGATTTTAAAATGATTGCATTCAGAAAGATTGTATTTTAAAATATTAAAATAACTTACTATTATTTTAATTGTCAAATTAACACTTATATTTACACAACTAATTAAAATGATGCCTCAACAATTAAAATATACACGAATATTATTAGCTGTAGACTGTTTAATTTTCGGATTTGAAAGCCAAACTTTAAAAGTTTTATTGATTAAAAGAAAGCTACAACCCTATCAAAACGAATGGAGTTTAATGGGCGGTTTTTTAGTAGGAGAAGAATCTGCTGATGAAGCCGCTCTGCGAATCTTAAAAGAACTTGCTGGATTATCCGGTGTTTCTATGGAGCAGGTTAAAACATTTAGTAAGGCGGATAGAGACCCAACGGAGAGAACCGTAAGTATCGTTTATTCAAGTTTAATTGATATCAAAAAATTTGAAGAACAGATAAATCATGAATATGAGGCCCAATGGTTTAAACTTAACGAAATTCCTAAACTGATTTTTGACCATACACAAATGATTGCCGCCGGTAGAGATTACTTGAAAAAGAAAGCAGCCCTGCAACCAATCTTGTTTGGTTTGCTGGGAGAAAAATTTACCATCCCGCAAATACAACAACTTTACGAAGAAGTCTTTGAGTCAAGTTTTGATAAAAGAAATTTCAGCAGAAAATTGCTAGGTAGTGAGCTTTTAAAAAAATTAGATGAAAAGGATAAATCAAACTCTAAAAAGGGTGCTTTTTATTACCAACTGGATAAACAAATAAATCATTATAATTTTAATATCCTCTTAAATCTAGCTTATAATCAGCAATAAAAATCCAAGAAATGGCAAAACAAATTTATGTTATCGGCGTAGATTATGGAACGGATTCAGTTCGCTCGGTAATTGTTGACACCGCAAATGGGAACGAGGTTTCTTCGGCAGTATTTTATTATCCCCGCTGGAAAGCTGGCAAATATTGTAACGCTTCATTAAGTCAGTTTAGGCAACATCCGCTTGATTATAGTGAAGGTTTAACCGAAACTATAAAAGAGGCAATCGCTAAAGCGGATGTCTCAGGCGATATAGCTGAAAATATTTTAGCCATTTCTATTGATACAACCGGCTCTACTCCTGTTGCCGTTAACAATCAAGGTGTTCCTTTAGCTCTTTTGCCTGAATTTGCAGAAAACCCAAATGCCATGTTTGTTCTCTGGAAAGACCATACCGGTGTAGGAGAAGCAGCAGAAATAAACCAACACGCTACAAAATTTCCGGTAAATTATTTAAAATATGTAGGTGGAATCTATTCATCAGAATGGTTTTGGTCTAAGTTTCTTCACATTTTAAGAGCAGATGAAAAAGTTGCTTCTAGTACTTACGCTTGGGTAGAGCATTGTGATTGGATTCCATTTTTATTAACTGGCGGCACAAACGCAAAAGATATTAAAGCAAGCCGCTGTGCTGCAGGTCATAAAGCATTATGGGCCGAAGAATTTAGAGGTTTACCTCCCGAAGAGTTTTTCAGCTCTTTAGACCCACTTTTGGCGGGTTATAGAGACCAACTTTTTACAGAAACTTATACCTCAGACAAAAAAGCCGGAACATTATCAGAAGAATGGGCAAATAAATTAGGCTTAAGTACAGATGTTGCCATTGGTATCGGTGCCTTTGATGCTCATTTTGGAGCCGTAGGCGGACAAATTGAACCTTATTATTTAAGTAAGGTAATGGGAACTTCTACTTGCGATATTTTGGTTGCACCAAATAAGGATATGCATGGCAAACTGGTCGCTGGTATTTGTGGACAGGTTAACGGCTCTGTAATCCCAGGAATGGCAGGTTTAGAAGCTGGTCAATCTGCCTTTGGCGATGCATATGCTTGGTATAAAAACTTACTAATGTGGCCAATCAAAAATTTATTGGCCGATAATGCAACTGAAAAAACTGAAGCTTTGATTGCTCAAGTAGACAATCAATTGATAAAAGTTTTAAGCGAAAAGGCCGATTTATTGCCACTATCAGAAACAGACGAATATGCAGTAGATTGGTTAAACGGTAGAAGAACTCCAGACGCTAATCAGTTATTAAAAGGTGCTTTTTTCGGTTTAAATTTAGGTTCAAACGCGGTAAATATGTTTAAAGCCTTGGTTGAAGCAACCTGCTTTGGAGCCAAAAAAATTGTCGATCAATTTAATAATCAAGGGGTACAAGTAGAGGGTTTAATTGGTTTAGGAGGTGTAGCAAAAAAATCTCCATACATTATGCAAATGATGGCTGATGTACTGAATATGCCTATAAAAATCCATAAATCAGAACAAACTTGCGCCATTGGAGCAGCCATGTTTGCAGCCACCGTTGCAGGTATTTACCCCAAAGTAGAAGACGCTATGCAAGCAATGGGACAAGGTTTTGATGCCGAATATCATCCTAATCCCGAAAAAACTGATATTTATTCCAAACGCTATCAAACTTATATTGCTGCAGGTAATTTTATAGAAGATAAGTTAACTCCTAAAAATTAAATCATCATGAATTATAAAAGCATTAGAGAAGAAGCTTTCGAAGCAAATATGAAGTTGCCGAAATTAGGCTTAGTACTATTTACTTTTGGAAATGTTAGCGCTGCAGATATCAATAAAGGTGTTTTTGCCATTAAGCCAAGTGGCGTTCCTTATGAAGATTTATTGCCAGAAAAAATGGTAATTGTAGATTTTGATGGTGTAACTGTAGAAGGCTCGCTAAGACCTTCATCAGACACCAAAACCCACGCAGTTCTATACAAACATTGGGAAAGCGTTGCTGGCATAGTGCATACCCACAGTACTTATGGAACTGCTTGGGCACAAAGTTTAAGGGCAATTCCAATTTACGGAACCACCCATGCCGACCATTTAACGGTAGATATTCCTTGTGCACCGCCAATGGATGACAGCATGATTAAAGGCAATTACGAGTACGAAACTGGTTTCCAAATTATTAACCATTTAAAAGATAAAAATTTAAGCTACAAAGAAGTAGAAATGATTTTAGTAGGCAACCATGCTCCTTTTTCTTGGGGAAAAACAGCTGCAAAAGCAGTTTATAATAGTGCCATATTAGAGTCTGTAGCACAAATGGCTTTATTTACCGAACAAATAGAAGGTAAAGTAAACCGAATGAAAGACTCTTTAATACAAAAGCATTATGATAGAAAACATGGGGCAGATGCTTATTATGGTCAATAATTTTGATGAGTGGAGTGGGAGTAGAAAATAGTGAATGGAAAATGGGGAAAGATAATATCTTGTGCGTTTTAACACGCTATGCACTCATACTGCACTGGCCTTATCCACAAGCCGGTATCCGTTGCTATCGTTAACGCAAATAAAAAATATCAACTAGAAAAAATAAAAATATCATAAAATGAACAATTTAAAGCACTTAGAAGTTTGGTTTTTAACAGGTACACAAAATCTTTATGGCGAAGAAACGCTAAAACAAGTAGCAATTCACTCACAAGAAGTTGCTCAGTTTTTAGACCAAGCGCCAAGCATTCCAGTAAAAGTTATTTTCAAACCTATTTTAAAATCATCAGAAGAAATATATGAAACTATCACTGCTGCAAATTTAGCAGTTAACTGTATTGGTATTATCACTTGGATGCATACCTTCTCCCCTGCTAAAATGTGGGCCAGAGGATTAAGTCAGTTAAAAAAACCAATGTTGCATTTGCATACTCAGTTTAACCGCAATATTCCATGGAGCACCATAGATATGGACTTCATGAATTTAAACCAAAGTGCACATGGCGATAGAGAATTTGGTTTTATGGTTTCCCGTATGCGTATCAATAGAAAAGTGGTTGTAGGCTTTTGGCAAGATGAGAAAGTTTTAGAAGACACTAATGTTTGGGCAAGAGCTGCAGCTGGATGGAACGATTGGCAAGGTGCAAAATTTGCTAGAATAGGAGATAACATGCGTTTTGTTGCCGTTACAGATGGAGATAAAGTGGAAGCAGAAATGCAATTTGGATTTTCTGTAAATACTTACGGTGTGGGTGATGTGGTAGCGATAATCAATAGCATTAGCCAAACTGACGTAGATTCTTTAGTAAAAGAATATGAAGAAAGTTATACCTTATCGTCAGAATTATTAGCTGATGGAGCAAAAAGGGAATCTGTTGTTGAAGCTGCAAGAATTGAGCTTGGACTTAAAAAATTCTTAGTTGATGGTGGCTTTAAGGGCTTTACAGATACTTTTGAAGACTTACATGGAATGGTACAATTACCTGGTATTGCAGCACAACGTTTAATGCAACAAGGTTTTGGTTTTGCCGGAGAAGGCGATTGGAAAACAGCTGCACTACTAAGAGCTTGCAAAGTTATGGCTACAGGTTTAAAGGGGGGCACAGCATTTATGGAAGATTACACTTACCATTTCGACCCGCAAAATCCAATGGTTTTAGGTTCGCACATGTTAGAAATTGATGCCTCTTTAGCTCAAGGAAAAGCAAATTTAGAAGTTCACAAATTAGGAATTGGCGGCAAGGCAGATCCTGCTCGTTTAGTTTTTAATGTAGCGAGCGGAAAAGCCATAAATGCTTCTTTAATTGATATGGGCAACAGATTTAGATTAATTGTAAATGAAGTTGAAGCTGTAGAAGTGGAACATGAATTGCCTAAATTACCAGTTGCTCGAGTTTTATGGAAACCTCTACCAGATATGAAAACAGCTTGTACGGCTTGGATTTACGCTGGGGGTGCTCACCATACTGTTTACAGCCAATCTTTGACAACTGCTTATTTTAGAGACTTTGTTAAAATGGCTGGAATTGAATTGATAACTATCGATGCTAATACGGAAATCAATCAATTTGAAAAAGAATTAAAATGGAATGAGATCGCTTATAAGTAATTATGGATTTCTAAAGAGCTTATGAGTAACCTTATTGATAAGCTCTTTGATAAAAGAAAAAAATAATTAGAAAATAAATTTAAAATTCTTTTATTAAATATTTCAAATTTCCAAATTCTTAATATCAGATCTAATTTTCAGGTAACATTTCTCCACTAATTCTTGATTAATTTTTCTTATTTCTGGTATCTCCTGATAGCCTTCAGTTTCTTTTGTCAAAGCATCATGGTCATTTAAAATTTCATTATGAAAAGCTTTTAAATCAATCCTTTCTTGAGGGTCATCGGCGACCATACCTACAAACTGACCTGAACTTAGAGAGGATATTTTTGACGCAGGAACTGCCGCTTCTAACTGTTTTGATTTACTTATTGAAGTATCTCCACTGTTGATAGAAATGCTCTCCCTATCCTGCATAATTCTACCCACTCTGTCTGAAAGTTGCTTAGCGGTATCGCCAGTCACCTGACCAGAAATTACATTTCCAACAATACCCATAATTACATCCGCTTGCTCTCTGCCGTAATCTTTTCTTAACTGACTCAGATCCTGTATTCCTAATGTAGTACTCACCTTATTACTCCTTGCGGTAGCTATCAAACTGTCAATTCCATTTAGATAAATGGTCGGAAATTCATCAAATATCAAGCTACTTTTGAGCTTATTTTTTTGGTTAACCAGCTTTACCAGACGGTTGACGTATAATGATAAAACAGCTCCGTATATCTGAATTTTCTGCGGATTGTTTCCCATACAAACCAACTTTGGTTTCACTGGATCATTAATATCCAAACTGAAATCGTTACCAGAAAGAACGTAGTATAATTGTGGTGACGACAACCTAGCCATGGCTACTTTTGCAGAAGCAATCTGTCCTTCAAGTTGTTCCATGGCCTCATTCTTATATGCGTTTATAAATGGATTTATCAGTACCTCAACTTCTTTTACTTGCTGTAATAAGGTAAAAAGTTTCTCATAATCCACCTGCATCAATTCTATTACATGTGGTAGGGTACAAAACTTTCCATCTTCATATTTCTTTAGAAACCATATAATAGCAGTTACAAAGTTTATTGCTGATTCGATAAAGAAATCACCCTGTTTTTTTATCCATTCCCTGTTCAATCCAATCAAAATTGTCCTTGCCGATTCAGCTGCATCTGTAACGTCTGTCATCAAGGATGGGTCTAGTGGATTGCATCGATGCGTACGGTTGAGGTCATCAAAATTAATGACATAAAACTTTGGTTCTATTTTATAGAGATGTTTATATTTTAGCCAGGTATTATAGACGATAATGGACAGATCTGGTAGCTTGAAATCATAAACAAACATGGAAAAGCCTTTCTGTATGTGCTGGGTAATGACATGGCGAATTACAAAATAACTTTTCCCTGAGCCGGGTGTCCCCATGACCAAATTCCCCCGAAAAGGGTTGATGATGTTGATCCAACTTTTGCGAAGTTTTCCTTTTAAAAGATATTTAGCAGGTAAGTTGATGGAATATTCATTCTCCAGAAGACGTTCTTCCTGAGGAAAAGTCTCTTGGTCTGCATTAAAAATATCTCCCTCCAATCTTGATTTTATCACTCTGGTAATAAGAGTAGAACCACTGATAATCAACAAAAAACCCGCAGTTGTCATAGCCATGTATAGAATGGCAGATACATGGGATATATGAGATGAATTCCATAAAAGATTGCTGAAAAAATATAAAATTAATCCTGTGATTAAATAAGCAAATCCTGCTTTATAGTATAATTTATCATCTTTCTTACCCTTCACTCCCATCAAGGATATGATCAAAAGTAGCAATGCCCAATACTTGGAATAATTGAATTTAACGAACAATCCGGTATTACTTATATTCCCCATGATCTGATCAGTGAAAGGAATGGTTAACTTCCATTCTACGAAGGCTCCATAACAATAAAAATAGAAATGGAGCATCAATATTGTGATGGCAATGAAGCGGCTCATATCCGCTATTTTTCGTAAAGCTTGTTCGTTTTCTCCTGTTTGCATAGTTCTCTTTGAATTTTATAGATGTGAATTGTGGTTCCTTTTCCTTTTCTTTTTTCGAGTTTTCTTGAGTTGGTAAGGCAGTTGTTCATAGGTATTTTCTGCTTGTAGCAGTACTTCTAAAAAAGTGTTTTGGAAATGATTTGATGGTAGAAAATCATTTGTTTTCGAGTAATCGTTTCTTTCTGATGAGGCGCCATTTGTTTCCTTTGAGCTATACCTTTGATGAATTTTAAACCGCTCTTGTATGGCTTTGGCACTGTAAGCTTTACCTAATTCGCTACCATTAAAGACATACTTATTTTCATGATCGATATAGGTTAATCCGTAAATAATTCCCTCAGGGTTTGTCCGGCATATCAGTTGTATTTTTTCTTTTTCGAGTTTTTCCTTTAGCTCGTTTATTGATCTTATGTTGGTATTTAACAATGTGTCAAGCTTATTCTTTAGTTTGTATCTATGAGGCTTTCTTGATTTCTCATTCAGTAAAAAGCGTTTTTCTAAGAATTTTAATCCCGGGTTTTGATAGAACAAACTGGCTTTAATCGGAGTTGCTATTTTGTTTCCGTCTGCATCTAATAAACGGTAGTAAAGTCCATTTTTTTGATAAACCCTTGAACTTTCTTTTCCTCTATCTGCGGTAATATTATAGTTTTTCAGCACTGCGTTTAGTTCGGGAATCGAAGTATAATTATAGGTGTTCAATACTGCATTCAACACTTTTGATATGGCATTCTTGGTCTCTAGTTTGGTCTTGCTTTCACTAATAATGTCTATTGCCTTTATGGTATTTTCATTCCTTTTTTGCTTTGATGCTTCCACCAAATTGTATTTCTTTTCAATAGCCATTCGGGCGGGTTCACTTTTGTTTTTTCCTATGTTATGAATATCAATTCTAGAACCGTCGGCTTTTACGATCGTACTTACAATATGTATGTGGGGATGCGCTGCATCATTGTGTTTATAGACCAAAAAAGGTTGTTCTCCAAAGCCAATTGCTTCCATATATTCTTCTGCAATTGATTTAAGTTTATCATCATCTAAGCATTCATCCTTGGCAAAGTTTAGAGAAATATGCATACTGTTATTTTTTAAGTTCTCATTTAGTTTTGCCTGATTTAATAAACGGTTAAGCTTATGTGTAATCGACAAATCTTCGGTATCCATTGGGTAGTTTAAAGCCAAAATACATTTGGCAACTTCACTTTTAACCTTGCTTTCATTGTAGTTAAATATCCGGGAAAGTGACTTGCCATATTTTATGATCGCAACCATTCTGAACCAATTTTATTCATCATTAATCTCATTTCTTCTACTTTGTTAAACAGTCTTTCTCTTTGGATTTCGTAATGATTCATGAGTGACTGTATTGAAGATTCATGATCTAAAGTGTGGAGTTTATGTACCGTTTGGTTAAAGTTATTTGCCAGTCCATTAAGGTCTTTTCTAAGTTTAATCAGTTCGTTCATTAGCTCATCCATGGAAGCATTTCTATAGCTTGCTATCATGGGTTCTCCCAATAAAATCTTCCGGCCATAATCACTCATTCTTCTCTGTGTGGTTTTTAAAAAAGCTTTATGGATTTGTATTTTCTCAACTTCAGATAACCTAAGGTGTAACCAATGATTTCTAGTCTGTTTCTTTTCGATTTCCATTTTCTTCCTTTCTTAATTTTATATGCTTCCAGCACCCACGACTTCGGAGTTAGGGTGCTTAAAAAAAACCGGTTGTGATACAAACGTACATCTTGCCGTTTGCAGGAACGGGGCAAACTTCCCTGATTTACAAATTCTGTTATAAACTAAGTTTGCTTTTTTTATTCTTTGAGGCCTTGGTCAACATCAACCATTCGTTCAGATCTTTATAGGGTTCATAAAGACCGCTTTTATCCTCATATTTATCATATGATTTTAAAGCTTGCTCGGTTAGTTTTTGACCGGTAGCGTCCCTATCCAAAAACAGGCTTATTCTCTCATAAGTCTCTAAGAATGCTCTTGATTTTTCAAATAACCCTGCACCGTTGAGTACGAGAAAATCGGTATTTATTTGATTGATTTTTTGGAGGCTCAGATAGCTGAGGCAGTCCATGAATCCCTCGAACACCGCGATCTCTTTTGAATTATTGATAAAGGTGCTGACCGCTTTGGGTGAGCTACTGTATTTATAAAATGGATCTCTTATCTCATAACCACCCTGATCGTTTTTAAAGCCAATTGCTACGTAGCTTTTATCCCCGAAAGAATATGCAACTTCGTTGCAGTATTTTTTAGCAACTCTAATATCAATACCTCTGCGTTCCAGGTATTGAATCAGGTTTCTTGAGACCAGAGGTTTTACGGATTCTATTTGGAGTTTACTTTCTGTTTCAGTATGATGGTCATCGATAGTGTTAAGATGCTTTGGAACGGAAAAATCTGATAGATCTAGTTTCTCCAGAAAATCAGGAACTGTACATCCAAAATACTTGATCCCAAAATCGACTAAGCTCCCGCCCTCTCCTATTCCATGGTCGTACCATGCGTTCAACTTTTGGTTCACTTTAAATGATGCGGTGGATTCTTTCCTAAGCGGGGATAGATACCAATGGTTTTTTCCCCTGATTTTTTTGGGGACATGACCAAGTTGCGTTAGGTAATTTACCAAATCCATTTCATTTGCTTGTTCACAGTTCATGTTGCTAATTGTTTTTTTGTTTCAGATAGGTTATCCTGTGATACAAAATTAGGGTTTGGTGAATCTGCAAAACGAACCTCTCCATTTTTTAGAGTGGATAGAGATGATATATCTTTAATTGAGAATGATAGTATCCACTCCATATTTTAGAGCGGATTATTTAAACTGTTTTTCTGAACTTTGTATTCATCTAAAACATACCTTATGAAAAATATAGAAATGACCCAATTGTATGAAACTTTGTTGTGTAGTCCGGGAATGAAAGAAAGTGTTAAAGTTGATCTTCGTATTTCGCGAAAATCAATTTTATTATTGAGCCAGATTATTCAAAAAGGTCTAACTGACTCTGGAGCTCAATCCTCTGAATTTGCAACTATTGCTGGAACAGAAAGCAGTCATGAACTTCAGGAAATGTTGAAGAATTGTTTAGAGAAAGCAAATCTGTTTGAATTAGATGAACGATTAGCCAAGTTGATGAAAAATTAGAACAGGAAAGAACCCGCTGTTTTGAAAACAGCGGGTATTATTTACCAGTTGGTGATCAAATATATTGCCCCTCCAATCATCATTAAAGTTCCCATTCAAAATCCAATGTTTTCTAAAAATCTTGTATACAGCGCAAATTCATAAGATTTGAATATCTCTACCCCTGTGAAGCCCGTCCTACGAAATTTTCTTTTCCTGATCACAAACCTCAAGATGATACCGGTCAGTATTAAAATGATGGAAATTATTTTAATAGTTAAAAGGATTAATAACCTTTGATAAAGTTGATCATCTTTTCCAGGGTTTTGATGACGTTACTCTTATCTGAGTTTTCAGCCAGGTAAGCATTGCTTCGTAGACTATTAGAAGATATATGGTTCTTTTCGGGAGTAGCAATATATGGGGCTAAATCTTTACAGATTTTACTGAAGGATTTGCCAAGGATTAAACGGGCGTCATCTGCTGCCCTGGTAATCAATCCTAACTGGTCAACTGACAAATCTATTAATGTCTTTTGAATAACCTTTTCTAGAGAAGGATTCTCTTGAATTTCTTTAGGATTTAATAAATATAAGAGATGATTTTGCAAATCCTCATATGCTATAAATTTTGCAAATAAAGGATCACATGCGGTGGCGAACTCCTGTTCCGATTCTGGCATCTCAGGAATGGCAATTGCTTCCATATCCGCGTTCCGTAAAAAACAATAATTATCCAATTCCTGGGCACCAGATTTAAAGTAATGATAGAAATAAGCATTCTGTTTAAAGTACCTATTGATGAGTTGGAGTTCGCCTTCAAAGTAATTTTTCAACATCTCTGAAGTTCCCTTAGGTTGGTTCATCTCTAAAAGATGTATTTCAAAAACATATATCCATTTTGCATAGAAGTATGGCTTTACTTTTTTAAAAAAATAAATCTCCTCTTCTTCATTCTTGAATCCTTCGGCTAAAACGTCTATTTTTAATTGCCTTAAACATTTTTTAATGATTTTTAACGAGGTTGATAATTTTTTCCTTGGTGATGAAATCTGCTTTTCAATATTGGCTAATTCAATATTCAGGTTTTTGCTTAAATTTTCAAAGGTCTTATCTATCATAAAATTGCCATTTGGTAATATTCACTTACCCCCTTATATAAAAAGGTATACCCTGCAAGTAAAAAGACGTCAGAATTTATTCATAGGCTGTTTTAATAGAATTAAAAAAAATGGATAGTACAGGTTGTAACACCCAAACTATCCACAAATAAAAAATTAAAAGCCCCCTAGATAAGTGACTGTTGTGCTAATGACCACAGTGGGATCGGTTAGTGGTTTAACATTAGAAACGTTTTGATGTTGATTGTACTGAATTCGCTCCCTTACCTTGATAGTGAAACCTTTTTTTGATTGATTTATCATAATTTTAACTAATTTAGATTTCAATCTATGTCAGCCTCTCGATTAAAAGAAAGTTATTCCATTAGTTTATCTTTTATGTTGACAGAATGCAAATATCTAGTGACCAAATTATTTTCAAAATTCAAAAGCAGCTAAAATTCCATGTGATATTTTGGGCCGCTTTAATTACCTATGAAATACCACTTGCAGGTATTTTATCAGGAAGGTGGGGAAGTATTTGGGATTATATCCTACATTATATATTCTACATTCTTCTTTTCTACTTTCATTCAGAGATTGCGTTAAGAAAATTTAAAAAAGGTTTATACATTAATTTCATTTTAATCTTAATGGAACTTCTATTGAGCTATGCTATTAATTGGCTAATCTATTTTTTATTGATGAGGCTTGGTGTAATCACAATTATTAAAACACCAAGCTCAATCTTATTTATTATGGCCTCAACTTACAGGTTTAGTTTTATTCTATTACTAAGTACTTCCTACTGGTACATGAATAGCAGAATAAAAAAGCTGAGGATAATAACTTTTCAAAAGGAGGAACTACACCAAAAAACTTTAGATAATGAAAGTTTAAAAGCCATCAACCTATCGGAACAGTTGGGTAGGTTAAAATCGATCATCAATCCCCACTTCCTTTTAAACACATTACATATTATTTATCATCAGCTAAGAAAAAGAACACCAAAGGAAGCAGGTCATATCCTGGAACTGGCCGAAATGATGAAATATAACCTATGTCCAGCCAACCAGGAACATAAAATTTATTTAGAAAAAGAATTGGATTATATCAAAAGCTATCTGGCGTTAAGAAGTCTAGAAAAGGAATATGCGTTAAATGTTAGCTTCATTTATATTGAATCTGAGATTGAAGATAAATTAATCGTCCCCATGTTATTACCAACCTTGATAGAGAACATTTTTCAGCATGGCGACTTAAAGGATACAAATAAACCGGCTAAGTTGATGATAAAAATTAATGATCATAAACTCAGAATATACATTTCAAATAAGATCAAAAACAAGATTCATAATGGTAATGGTATAGGAATTGACAATCTTCTAAAAAGACTCTCATTCTTTTATCCAGATAACCATAGCTACAAAAGCTATAGTTACAGATCGAGATTTTACCAAAAGTTTTACCTAAATATATAATTATGATTAGCTGCTACATTATAGATGACGATCCCAGATCTATTGAGATAATTGAAGAGTACTTACAGCCATTAAGTTATATAGAAGTTGTATTTACAAGTGATGATCCCACTAAATTAATAGAGCAGATCCCTGGATTTCCAGAAAAAGCATTAATAATACTAGATATAGGCCTGCCAACTATCAATGGATTAGATCTAGCAGAAATGTTTCCAAGCCATACTGCAGTAGTATTTAGTACCGGGCATACTGAATTTGCTTATAAGGCCTACGATTTAGACGCCATTGATTATTTGGTCAAGCCTTATGACCAAAAACGTTTTTATAAAAGCATTACTAAGGTCACTAAAAAATTCCATGCTCCAGTCCTTCAAAACCAGGAAGAAGATTTCATTTATTTGAATATTAATAAAAACTTAAAGAAGATTTATTATTCAGACATTTATTATTTGGAGTCCATGGAAAACTATATTAATGTTTTTACTTCAGACCAAAAAATTACCATCCATCAAAGTTTAAAATCCATCTTGGCACAATTACCTGACCATCAATTTCTTCAGATTAATCGGTTTTATATCGTAAATATGAAAAAGGTGAAAAATCTTACCCTAAGAAAAATAGAACTGGAAACGGGGAAAGTGTTAAAGTTGTCCCCTTTATATAAAAGTAAAATAAACAATCTTTTCCAGCAATTAAGAACCCAATTATAATTTATATTTAAGAAAAATGATGGCTTTTGGTAATAGATAATAAAGTTGCATCTCTATTTCATTTTGATTTTCCTGAAAACAGCGATTCATCTGCATGTGAAGCATGGATTGAAGATATTGTAGCTTCTCAAGTCCATTCGGTTTTAATTTAATTTTATTGTTCAGAAGGACTGTAAAACTGGATTGATGATCAACAAGAATACTTTTCTTATTTGTCCTGAACCATAAATCCCATTGATTCTTGAAATTTGAATTATTTTTTAAAAAATCAAATAGGGATGGGGTTATCAATTTCAAAAATTCAGTGGAAAAATCCTTTAGGAGAAATATCCATTGAGATAGAATAATGATGATTTTTTGATCGTTATCCAGAAAAATATAATCGTTTAGAAAATCAAAGGAAGAACTACAAAATAGTTCATGAGTAGATTTCATTCCCAAGAACCGATATCTATACATCTCTGATTTGTAATCACACAAGGAGATATTTCTGACGTAAGGCAGCTTACAGATTCCAATCATAAAAAAACTAATCTGATATTGAACATCCCTGGATCTGAACCTTATTCTCAGATGATCTCCACTTTCATCACGATAGCGTATAAAAAACCATTCATCAATTTCTAATTTATTGATTTTGCGGGATACAAAATCCATGATAAATCTATCTTGCTGATCCGTTTGGGTGTAAACATTAAATGTGATCCAATCATTATCGGTAACCAATGCTGGTGATGAAAATTCCTCAAGATTCGTATCCTTAATATTTTTAACCTTTTCGTCAAAACAGAAAGCGATAAGCTCATGGACATACATTTTTCCATCTTCACTCTTAAATTTTGAACCGTATTTATCCCAAGGAAAATCCTCCATCTCAACTTTGGTTAAATATTTTATTTCTTTGAAAAAAAATTCTAACTCTTCCTCATGATTACGGTCAAAAACTAGACCTTGATCAAACCTCCTTAAAAGAAATTTAGTTGGTAATTTTGCCTTATCGGCATAATCTTTAAAGCAACTCAACTTCAATTTAAAATCCTGGGTAGAATTTATCCTCAATAAGACATCTTTGGGTATTATCCATAAAGACAGTTGAATAATAGCATTTTCGATTCTCACTTCAGGATAATAAGATAGATTTGGAAAATAATTTTTTAAATGAAATCCATGTTGGTTTTTATTACCCTCTGACTGTAGATCGCATAATAATCTGAACAAAGGCAATTCATCCCTCTGATAATTATATGCCGAGTTCAAATGCGGTATTACCCGTTTTTTAAGACTTTTAGAAAAAAGCACTAGCTCCTCCCCTTTCATTTTAAGATAAAGGTCGCCCCAGTCCAATTTGTGGGGTAAATCCTGATCGATTGGGCTTATTAAAAGTTGGTGATTTCTCAATGGCATCGTCATACCAACTTTATACATCAATTCTTCTCCGTAATAAATGATGTCAGCATGAATACATCCGGTTTCAAACTCATCTTCTTTTGTTGCTAAAGATTTTGCTAATTCTACTATATTATCGTCATAAATGGTCATCCTTCCAATCAGAGGGATTGCAGAATTTATGACCTGCTTTACATATACCGAATCATTAAAAGCACAGAATAAAACAGACAGACCATTACTTCTCTTTTGATCGCTGGAAACCAACAAGGATTTTATTTCAGAGGGAGCAATTTGCATAAAACTGGCTTTATCAGAATTATGGTTCAACAATTTCTCCATCAGGAAAGCATGTTCCTCAGACCAATTAGAATGCAAGGAAAATTTCTTGTTAGGCAGATAAGCTATTCCAAGGTCAGGGTCAATCGCTTCTAAGATAGGCACTGAACTATACTCGAACCGCTGCTTAAAACCATTTTTGAAATCTTGATAGGAATCTATTGGAGCATCCCTTCTTAAAAAAGTCAAGGCATCAAGTGCAAGATCCAAATCTTTTTTCAGTTTAGTATCTATCTTAAAAGGACTATTATAAATGTTATGGGATAAATGTTGAGTATGATTAAAATCAACGTGTTTAGATTTTTTAATAAAGGATCTATTCACTTTAGAATTGACCAAAAAACCAATATTTATAAGTTCTTCTTCCAATTCAGATATTGACCTATTTGATATGCCTGTTTCTTTTGCAAATTGGCAGGAATCATTTTTGAACCATTTACTTAATTCACTTAAATCAAGTTCTTCCAATTCTTGTATTTTCCAAATATTTTTCCCTTTTGATAAATTACTTTGATAGTAACGGGTCCCCTTTCCAAATGAATAGCTCAACAAATTGGGATAAGAATGGCAACCGGAAAGCTTTTCCTCTACAGCTAGATATATGCTTTGGAAAGCTTCCTCATTAATGATTGTCTCTGATACCGAATCCCATATACCGATGCCCATTCCTGTAAATTTACCGAAAGGAGTACTTCTATTACACATCCTGTTTGCGTACTTCCAGATGCTGAGCTTTAGTTTAGGAGGAAATTCAGCAAAATTAAAATTATATTTTTTGGCGAATTCCATTAATGCTGGACTTGCAATATAGATGGCTTCTTGAAAAGTTTTATTATCCCACAGTTTATTCAAATCCTGCTGAAAATCATCGATACCCAATCGGGCAGTTCTCAAAACTACATGCTCATCAAAAATGCGATTCTTCAAGCTCCTAAGCTAATTGAAGCAGATTATTGGCTAAAAAAACTCATCAATATCTAAAGGCATTTGGTCAATAGTTAGGAGATATTCATCAAATAAAATTCCATAGCCAAATGAATGGAGGTAAATTCAATACATAAAACATGATATAATGAAAATAAGAGGACGTCATATTTATTTGATCAGTCATACATTATTGATCTTAATGTGGACCTATGCTGCACTTGCTAAAATACTAGATTTTGACCTTAACATACAGCAGATGCACAACCAAATATTTCCAATTTGGATGGCGGATCTATTGAGTTATGCTATTCCAATTGTAGAATTGCTGATCGTCATATTATTATTGATGAATAAAACATTATGGCTGGGTTTTGCAGGTTCTGGTTTTTTGCTTACTATTTTCACAATCTATATTATCCTCACAGTTTCCCATTTTTTTTCAAGAATTCCATGCTCTTGCGGAGGCATTATCAGCAGTTTATCATGGACACAACACCTGATCTTCAATAGTTTTTTTCTAATCCTATCGCTCTTTTGTTTATCCCATCAACTTAAACTGGAAAGGAGGCTGCTTGGAAAAGTACCCTGAGCTGATTTTGGAGTGAAAGACTTTCACTCCACACCACATAAATTCATTACTCTTTAAGTCTCCAGGATAGGGTAACGAGGGAAAGCAGAACCCTTTAATATTCTGTTTAATTTTAAAAAATAAACATCATGAAAAAAGTAAATTTATTACGTGTTTTTACCTTGTTATTAGGTTTCACACTTGCATTCGGATTCTCAGCTTTTAAAGCTGTAAAAACTCAAGGTACTGCTATCAGATACGTTTTTGACGGAACCTCATCTTCCCAATCAAAATCAGCAGTAAATTATACCATGCTTGAGGTAAATGACCCTGAGCCTGATTGTTCAGGTTCAGCATTGCCTTGTATTATTGAGGTAGATGGCAATTTACAAACCTGGTTAAATGCGAGGACAGAGTCACAAATTTTGTCCCAAGCATCTGCTACTAAAGATTAGGTAGTGTTTATTCATTGAAGAGGGAGGTAAACTCCCTCTTTATCAATCATCTTTATTTACCTTGGATTTTGCTCAATTGAAGTAATCTTTAATAAGCTTTGTGGAATCTCTAAAGCAAACCTATTGTCATTTGCGGGTAGGGAATAGCTGATTCCATTTACATTTCTAAGTAGATTTATCCCTGCTCCCTCTTTATTTAAACGTTTTACATCCAGCCATCTCAAACCCCTCATCAAAAGTTCTTTTCTTCTTTCCAATAAAACTTTGCTCAATGCTGCTTTTTGGTCTGTCGTTTGAAAATCGACATAGGTTGTTGTCCCATTCACCTTTGAATATCTCGTTTTTAACAAGTCGTTAAGATCCTTTAGACCTGAAGCCAAATCATTAGCCCTAATGGCACATTCTGCCCTTATCAGATATATTTCATCTGTTGCAATACCAGAAAACAAGTTTGCACCGGCTTCATAGCTTCCCTTGAAACGATGGCTGCCGTCTCCATTAGGACGATAAAAGAGTGTCTTTCTCAAATCATTGGTCTCATAACTATTATATAAGTTTAAGGATAATTTGGCCCTCGAATTATTTATTGGTGCTGGTACGGGGATCATACTTTCATATATCACTTCCTTGTTGAATTTAGCAAAGGGATAAGTAGCAGTTTTACTTAAGGTATTGAAATCTAGTAATACATTATTTAATTGCAGACAAGAATCGGCATATAATCTTGCTTTGTCATAAATCCTCATACTCAGATATAATCTAGCAGTTAAACCATAGGCAGCAGCTTTATTCGGCCTAATTGGGCTTACTACTGCTGAAGGTAATAATGAAATAGAAGATTGTAAATCATTTAAGATCTGCTGATAGCTTTCCATTAAGCTGGACCTTTTGCTCTTTTCATTAAAATCATCATTGAGTCTGAGAACGATTCCTAAATCAGAATTAGCTGTCTTATCATCATAAGCTTTCCCCCACAAACCTACGATTTGATAAAAACTTCTTGCCCTTACAAAAAGAGCCTGGCCTTTTATATCGTTATAGTTTATACTATTTTTTAGATTTTCGTTGTTTTCCTCTAATGCTTGTAGAATGGTGTTGGCTACGTATACTGGTCTATAAGTTTGGGACCAGTCATTGGTAGTTTCATTGAAAAGACCCTCTTTTTCCCAAATATGCATTCGTTTAAAATAATCCTGAGACAAAGCATTGTAGTCTATATCCGTTAAATAATAATCATCCGAACTTATTTCCCCAGAGCCAGGGTCGCTATTATTGATTACTGGATAATTATCCAAAAGTGCTTGATAATCTTTCAACTGAGTGGGTATCACCAATTTTTTATCTGGCTTGGCATCTAAAAAATCTTTGCAGCCCAAGAAGCCCATTATGATCATCGCTGCAGTATAAAAGCAAATTCTATTTCTTAAGTTATTTTTCATTTCTGTTTTTTTAAGTATCATAATTAAAAGCCCGCTCTTAAACCAAATGCAATGGTCTTTGCCGGAGGAATGGTTGACCTACTATATTCATAATCCGGGTCAATACCCGATTTATTCGCCCGCCATAATAGACCTAATTGATTGACATTTACATAAACTTGCAGGTTAGAAAGTTTCCATTTATTTAAAACCGTTTTAGGAACATTATAGGTCGCGGTAATATATTGTAGACGGATATGGTCTCCTTTTTCAGTAAGCGATTCTGACCCTTCATAAAAAGCATCCCTTAAAGAGTTTGCAGGATATACCAAGGAAGGAACAGTTGTCGAATTTTCATCTCCTGCTTTTTGCCATCTTTTGCTATAATCAGGATTACCCAGCCCTCTATCAAATAAGCTGGTATAGGAAATACTTTCCCTTTTAAAATAATAACCGAATTTATAGGCCAATCTAGCTGTAAGGGAAAAGTTTTGAAAGCTAAAGGTATTCCCTAAAGAACCAAAAAATGTTGGTAGGGCACTACCTTCATAAACGAGGTCTTCCAGTTTAGCATTCTGATATAGGGCATTATAATCCTTGCTGATCTCACCATTCAAAAAACCTCTTGGGTCTCCGGTCAGTGGGTCTAGTCCTGCTGATCTAAAAGAATAAATACTATAAACCGGCTTACCAACTATCCCAGATATTAATGCCTGGGGAGAGGTAAATGATGCGCCATTTAAAGATTCCAGATAATAATCTGTTACCTTATCTTTATAGGTGCTGTAATTAGCCTGGCTTTCCCATTTAAACTTTTTATCGATTATTTTTGCATTCAAGGTTAGGTCAATCCCATTACCTTTCATACTTGCAACATTCTTTACTACGGTAAAGCCTATCCCACTGGTGTAATCAATTGGAGATAGCCCAAATAAATTATCCCCTACCTTTCTGAAGTATTCCAAGCTTCCGCTCAATCTGTTGCCCTTGGTGCTGAAATCAATCCCAATGTTCCATATCTTTGCGGTTTCCCATCTTAACTCTGGATTGGCATATTGGTCAAAGAAACCTCTTGGCGTACCAGTATAAGGGGAGTTACTCCCAAAGCTAATGGTGGTGACAGCGGCCTGTCCTAAATCTACATTTCCACTTAGTCCATAAGAACTTCGCAACTTTAAATAAGGTAATGCCTTCCAATCATAAAATGCCTCATTAGATATATTCCATCCTAAACCGACTGATCCAAGTGGGTTCCATTTATCATTAGTCTTTACCCCGAAAAGGTTGGATGCATCCCTCCTGCCACTAATAGACAAAGTATAGCGTTGGTCATAAGTATAGGAAGCATTGGTAAACAAAGAAACAAATCTATTTTCGCGTTGGCTTAAGCCCACATTATCTTCTATAAATGCTGCTCCACCACCAATTAATGTAGGATAAGTTTTGGTATAGTCTACTTCTCCAAAGGTCAATAAATCATCATTATAACCATATAATCTATTTGAAGATGAACTGCTTACCGTTTTTCTAACTTCTGTTCCAATCAGGGCAACTACCTCATTTTTACCCCATATTTGTTGATAATTCAGTTGCGCCCTACCCTGAATGGATTCTATTAATGCCTGTTGTTCATTCCTTATTCCTCCCCTTGGGACGATATAGGTAAACTGTCCGTTTGTGCCTAATTGTGTAAATTGATTGATCAATGACCTGGCTCCATAACTTTCTTCTTGTTGTATATTTAAACCATTTGTATTTTGTCGTTGATATTGATATTTCAGGTCTGCAGATAAACCCTTAAAAATATGATACCTCAATCCAACATTTGCGGTAACATCCTGAAGTTTGGATTGGTTATGAATCAAGTTTTGATCCTCTAATGGCACATAATCCCAATTATATAATGCGGGGTTGTTTAGTGTATTTAAAAAACTTTGTCTAAAGCTTTTCACTATGGGCAGATAATTCCCATTTTCATCTGCTAGTTTTGTATAAGGATAAATGATACTCCCATCATTGGTTATACCGGCATAATCCAATTTTCCATTACTATTATTGGTTTGGGTATAGTTTAAGCCCAATTCTATTTCTAATGCAGTAATTGGTTTTATACTTTGCCTGTAGCGCAAATTATAGCGTTCAAAATTAGCGTCCGTATTTCCTTTGTTATGGTCATACCCTCCAGAAAGAAACCAAGCACTTTTAGTTTGTCCGCCCTTTAAGCTTAGGGCATATTGCTGGTTTAACCCTTGCTGATAATTATATTGCCTTAGGTCGTTCCTCACGTCTTGAGTTCCTAGTACAGACAATTGTTTATTCAAGTCATCATCACTTAACTGCCCATTGCTGTTTTTTAGTAAAAGTTCTACTACAGGTGATACTACCGGCCTACTCAAAGAATTGACGGTATTTTCATAATATCCCTTTTCGTATAGAAATCGCTCAACAGCTATATAATCTGCACTATTCATCTGCGATAACAAATCAAGGTTGGGCATCCCCGTTAGAGTAGAGTTTATATTCAAATCTACCTGTACCTTTTGTTGATAGTTCCCTTTTTTTGTGGTGATGACAATCACCCCATTACCAGCCCTTGTTCCCCAAATAGAAGCTGCTGCGGCATCTTTTAATAAAGTAATGCTCTCCACATCATTTGGGTTGATGTTATTGATATCACCCTCATAAGGAAAATTATCGACCACGATTAAAGGATCTCTGGGTCCCCTTATGGTACTTAATCCCCTGATACTGATTTTACCACCTTCATCCGTAGTGCGGTCTACCGTTAATCCACTACTGATACTTTCTAAACGATCCAATATATTGGTACCCACCTGCTCGTTCAACCGACTTTTACTAATCTGGGTAAATGAACCCGTTGAACGCTCCTTTGGGGTTTGTTCGTATCCGGTAGAAACCACCACCTCTTGTAAGGCATATTGATCTCTTTGAAGTTCTATCCTTAAATCATTTAAGCTAGACCGGTTATTCAAAGGTATATCAATAGGTAAGTAACCTGTATAAGTTATCAGTAAGGTATCTGGCGAAACAAAACCAGCCAGTGTGAATGTCCCATCTGCGGAACTGTTGGTGCCATTCCCGTTTCTCTTTAATTTTATGGTTGCCCCTGCTAACGGAATTTGATCCTCTGAAGAAAAAATTGTTCCCCTTATCTGGTCTTGCGCCAGAACAGGCTTGTAACCGATAAATACGATTAAGAATAATAAAGTATATATATATTTCATCATTTGATAGGTTTTAAGGTTAAATAAAGACTAGAGATTTTCCTTTGGACGGTAACTAAATCCAATCCCTGTTTTTGCAAGACGGCTATTAATTCCTGTAAGTTATTGGGGTCGCTTGGAAATGATAAATCCACATTTCCTAAGTATCCTGTTTCATCCAAAATTGGATATTCAATAAATTTTTTGGTGCTTACCCTATTGATAAAATAAGACATAGGTGAATTGATCAGCTCAGGCTTTTCTGTATCAAATAATGTGTTGATAGCCTCTCCTCCTTTAGTTTTAAAACTACCCGTTCCCCTTTTCACCAAAGTGTAGCATGTCCTGACGCTGTCTTTTAATACTAGGGAGTATGGGCTGCTGGTATTGATAACCTGGAGCATATTGGGATATAATGATATTGCATCGGTTGCCGGAACGATGACTTCAAGGCTGTAGAAATTCTTACGGTTCCATGCTTCCAGTATAGCATCATCTACTGGTCTCAATAGCTCCTTTTCAGAACCTTCTATTTTAAGATGCTGAGGAGTGAAATTAGGAATGAGCTCTTGCCCGATAATGTAGCATATATCTATTAATGTTTGGTTATAAAGGCTTCTCCCAATTATAACATCCCCTTGTTTTCTATACCTGCTTCCTCCACCTAAACCATCTATTTTGCCTTTTAATAAAATCCCATAATAGGTCAGGTTATCCTTTGGTAAAATATCATCGCTAAACAAAGGCTTGGTTTTATCAATATAAAGTTTGGTAAATACGTTCAATTCTTTATTTGATAGGTAGTTTTTTATCTGGATGGCATTCACCTGACTGGCCTCCGTAATGGCTAAGACCTTACCATCAGCAATCCAAACCTGATGGGGAATGCTATTGTGAGGAAAGTAATCACGTAGGATACTATCCTCGATGATAGAGCTGAGCTGAAAACTTTTACCGGTCGTTAAATTCCCTTTCTTTAAAAACCTGGCTGCTTTCTCAGGGCTATCCCTTGCGCTCCTTTCATTCACGAGCAGGATGGATAAAGAATCCCCGAATTGGGTTTTTAACCGCTCTAAATCGGGAAACTTCTTGATACAGCTGCTGCACCAAGTTGCCCAAAAATCCAGGATGAGTAGTTTACCTTTTATGTCTTTTAAGCGAACGGTTTCATTTCCGTTAGGATTGTTTATGATATTAAAAGTGTGCTCCAAAACCGATGCAGGGATTTTATCCCCAATCTGTAAAGGCGTAACTTGGGCATTACCCTGCTGTACCAAAACAAAAGAAATCAGTAATACGGAAAGCAACCAAAATCTTTTTGAAACACTAAATTTTAAGAATCGATCTGTCCATTGGCCACTTTCTAATGTTTTTTCTTGAGTTATTTTTCTTCTCCTTAATAGGCGATGTTGCACCTGCTTGCGATATTGTTGCCTTTCCTGATAGATTTCCCATAAGCGGGTAAGAATAGGTATGTTGAATTTCATGTTGTACTGTTTAGGATTAATTTATAGAAGTATAGTGTTTTCGCTTCTCCTACAAACTTTAATTCTTCCATCCGATACCCAAAAAAATGGGCATAACAATCCCATTAAAAGCGAGAGATTCTTTTTTTAAGGATGAGAAAGAAATTAAAAGGAATAAAAGAAAGGGAGCAGCATTCACACTATTTAACTAAAAATAAACCGCTCCCCATCCGAGAGGTTATTCTGGTGCGCAGATTTTTAAAGAAAATAATTGTTTTTGCCCATTGCACCAATGGTACATCCATTTTAAAATGGATAAGGAACTTTTTTGATTTTGGTTAATGTTTTTCATTGCTCGTACAGATTTACGAGTCACAATGACATTTGTAGGAACACTATAGCGGGCTCCAAAATATCGGACTGCAGGCTTCTGACGACCATCGGAACGATAACAATAGGAAGCCCATAATGCCATACAAAAGTATGCAAAATTCTATTATGGGCATTAAACCTATCGTCTCTCCGATTTAGCAATTGTCAGAATTTGCAGTCGAGACTCTTGTATTTAATACCTAAAATCAAATATAATATTTATAAATGATAAATTATAGTTTATTAATAATAAATAATAAAGGTAATTAAGTAGTTAATTATTGAGCTTTAAGAAAAGCATTTTGATGGCTAACTGGACATATAAATTTAATGAAGATATTCGTGATGGTGATTTTCTAGCTATAAAATCTTTGTTTGAAGCTGGTCATGTAAGAAAGATGGCTCTATTAAAGGAACAGTCACCAACTAAAATCGCAAAACTCCTTGGTCTACAGTACAACAGCTATTTAGATAAATTAGATAATCCTGAGAAATTTACAGTTAAACATATTTTTAAGATAGCATTGGTATGTCAAATAGATCCTTGTTTGATCTTCGACATTATTCAAATTGAAGTACAAAATAAATAGCAGCATACTACCTGCTGAAATTATATGAGCTTTGTAATTGAAATCAAAACATTGTAAGGGAAAAATACCAATTTTTATCTAAGATATATTTATTACATCCGTTTTATTGGTTTTGCAACAATTGGTGTAATATTCTTTTTATAAATTGATTTTATTTTTTGGACGGAGTTGTAAGTTACTAGAATGCCGGCGAGTATGAGGAAGATGTAGATGAGTTGTATTGATTTCATAAAATAAAATATCAATTTACTCATAGAAAAATATATGTGAATGAGATTAAAAGGCTTGTAAGTAGAAATTCAACATTATCCCTAAGTGGCAATTCATTTAAATCTTCATGAAAATACTTATAAGATTTGAATTTTGTTTTTATTTTAGAATTCTTCTTAAAGTTTAATTAAATATCAAAAAATGTATTATTATTATCTTGAAACAAATGCTTTATACAATATTAAGAATATATCTGTAGATACAATAAAAAATTGCTACACTTCAGTACTATCCATTATTGAACTTGTATCTGGGATAAAGGATGATTCATCCTATAGAAAAAGAAAAGCTATTTTAAATTTAGTTTTTGAAAGCAAGATTACTATTGATTTTGCTATGCCAGATGAAATCATATTTAATAGTTTTGACATATTTACTGATTATGAATTTATTGAGGAAAGAATTGACCTATTGTTAGTGTTAGTTAAGTCTTTAATTGAATCTGAAAGCTACGATTATTATATTAAATCAGATCAATATAATCATAGGCTAGGCCATGAATACTTTAAGAATATTGATAATGAAATGTCCAAAAGGTTTATTTTTTCATCTAATTTGGGAGCAAAAGCAATGAGGCAAACTATATCAATAGACTCTTATAATAATGCTGTTATTATCGATAATAAGGAGTTCAACTTAAATTCAACTAAAAAATTGGGGGATTTTTTTGATCAATTTCCTGAGCTTAACTCATCAATGACAATAAATGCTTTATCTAAAATGATTTTAAATTTCAGTAAAATAGAAGATTTTTCTCTTGAAGATGTCTATAATTCTTATAATGGGTTAGTTAAAACTTATGTTTCCTTTTTTTCAAAATATTGTATTACTCTAATTGTCAATGGAGGAAGCCCTGCAAAAAATGACTTTGTTGACCTTACGCATTTGATCTACATGAAGAACAATCTTGATACGATAATAATTAGTGACGATAACTTATTTAAAAAACTGATGGGAGATAAATCAAAATCAATTTCGGAACTTAAATAATTTTCCTTTTCAATCCTAAAAGATTTGGGTCTAATTCCATTTTGCTAAATCTAATATTTTTATATCCCATTCTATAAATATTTTCAACTGATTTTTTAATCTCGCTCTCTTTCACATTACATCCAAATATTACTTCTTTGATTGATTCTTTTGAGAATGGTATAATAGCATTTCCAGTTTTCGTTATTGCTCTAATTTCCTTTTCATAATTCCATCTAGCTGCTTTTGTAGTTACTAGATAATAAAACACATAAGGTGTATTTGCATTCCCGTCAATTTCTTGAATTTCTGAAATGTAATTAACCGGATATATTATATAATCTTTCTTCATTATATCTAATTCAAATTTAATACAAACCCCCTTATGCTTATCTGCATAATGAGACCACATCAAAACTTCGTCTGGTATTTCAGAAAAACAACTTACTCTAAAATCTCTTTTCTTAATTTTTAGTGCATCAGTATAGGTTTCTGTTTTACCTAATTTTTTAATTTGCTTTCTTCTATATCTTCTGGGAATATTATGTTTCAGGCATGCTTCATCAAAAAAAATCCTTTCAGAATCCTTATCAATTTTAATCTTTATAAGGTGCTCACTACAATCAAATGGGTCATTGAAATCTACGGGATCAGAAAATTTTAAGGTATTTTCTTTAAGAATATAATCAAGTGCATCAGAAAGATTTACGTATTTATACAAGTACTGGATCCTTAAAACCTTTTCTAAGCCTTTGGAACCTAAATCTTTAAATTCAACATTAGTTAACATGAACTCCAATTAGTAAACATCTTCAAAACTAGAATAGTTTTTTATCCCTTTTCCTTGATTAATCCTACCTAATCTTGTGTTATCAATTCTCTTCTTTAAGTAATTGGATAATATTTCAATTTGAGAGAGTGGTATTTGATATGCGCTGGCTCTAAATTCTTTAATTATAGAACTGTAGATGGCTTTATAATTCATTTTTTCTTTTCCAACTTCATTAAGTTTAAATTCATTGTATCTTTTTATCAGATAACTAATGTAGTTCTTAGACTCAGCAATCTTTCCTATTGAACCGTCAGCATATTCCATTTTTGGTTTGGTTTTACCCTTGTATATAATAGTGTTAGCTGATAGCGAATTAGCAATTGTAGAGTTGGAAACATCTCCTCCAATTATTAATTTATTAATTGATTGGATTTTATTGGAGTTTTGATTTCTAATTGCCAAATATCTTTTAGCGGCTAATACGTCATTATATGTTAAGTCCCCTTTCGTGATTTTAGAATGGCATAGCGGACACAACATTAATAAATTTTCAATATTATTTTCTGACGGATTTTCATTAATATGATGAATTTCAAAATGGTCGACATTATCATCCGAACAAAAGGGACATAAAGAATTAATCTCTTTTTGAAGAATTGTTTTCAGTTTATAAGCAACAGGTTTTCTTGTTTTTGACATCTTGAATATTTATTATATAAAACGAGATATTTTTTTTATATCAATAATTATATATTTCAGATTATAACTAACTAATAATAAGATTTTTGATTTCAAAGTAACTGGCAAAAGTTCCATTAGAAGGGCATTTACAAAGAATAGATCGACTTAATTTAAGCTAAATTATCTTCCACTCTTGCGCTTCGCAATTAACGAGTTGCTGATCTATTTAATTTATTCGATCGATCCTTCACCACTACATTTTTAGCAGTTTAAGTAATATCAAGAAATATTCTATTCTGCTTTAAAAAAATGCTGGATAAAAATTCACTATTTGATTTTACTTTTTAATCCATAATAATCCCAATAACATCAAACGCATATTTCTGGTAGCTAATGAAGTTCTTATCCGCTTGATTTTCAGTCCAAGCTTTTTCTTCATGGCTAATATCAACCACTTTTTTAGTCCCTAGCTTACCAAGGCTATTCACCACTTTCCAAATTACTTCAATCTCCTCCTTGCTAAAAACGTTTTCCTTAAAATTGCTTAATGCTTTAAATTCTTCTGCACAAAAATCGTTAAAGTATTTTGGCTGTATGGAGATCTGTTGATCATCACTTAATCTGATATAAAGTCTTTCATACTCTGAAGGAACAGGTCCGTAAGGAATTGCCTTGTAAGACATCCCGGTAATAGAATAGCCAGTATTTTTGAAATTAAGGAAATCTGCATAGAACAACAGTTTGTTGAGTTTGGTCTTGTAAAGATTGGTAGTGTTTTCGCAGAAAAATGCAATAAGATTTGAAATTTTATTTAATTCCGGTAATTTATATCCAGTAAATTCATTAGGCTCTTGATGATAAAATATCTGTTCATTAAAGATCATATTCCAGATATTTACTGTTTCTCTTTTTTGCACTTCTTTCGCCACGGTAATATATTTATCACTTTCTTTTGCCGTCAACAGGTGTTCACTCGCCTCCACTTGCTTTATAAATTCTGACGGTTCCTTTACCGATAAAATCAACCTTCCGTTGGAGACGGACGGCATCTCGCCGTTTTCATATAAGCGATAGGTATTCGCTCCTAAACCTAATATCTCAGACATTTTAAAAGCAGAAACCCCATATTTTTCCCTGATCTGTTTCATCTCCTCGGGGAATGGGATTCTATACTTTTCACGGTACTGATTGTAAACCTGAGTGATATTCAGTGTATCCAGTTGATCATCTGTAAACTGCTCTCCACTGTCTTTACATAAATAATAATGGTAAACAACATGAAACTTTTCTTTTTTGTACAGCAGGGTATCCAACGCTCGCTGTAATAACATTTCTTTTCCGGTTATTGGGCTTTTCATTCTTATTTTTTGTGCGGATATTTCATTTTATGTTCAGCTGTGTGAAATGAAATACAGATCACGCTGCTATCTGGTATTCCCATAGAAATCTTGATATATATCTCTTCGCCATTTAATTTCTTACCGAACACCCACATACTTGCTACACCATAAAGTGTATCATCAAGGGGGCCTTCTGAATAATCCTGGACTTCAATAGTTTCAATGATCTCTTTTCTTTTAAGCGGTATAATATCTAGTGCTAAAAGGGCTTCTGTATTTTTCTTCCTATGGTCTCTAAATAAAATATCAAACACGCTGTATTTAACTTTAAAATCATTGAGGAACTGCGCTACATCTGATACTGTGGACAAAATTTAAACTTTATAGGGAATAATCAAAAGCAATAATAATAAATCTAACTGAATTATTAACAATTACTCATCAACTAAACCCCATTAAACATGACTTAAATCCATCATTTCTACAAACGTATCACAAGTTTTCCACATCTACAAATATTAAACGTATAAGTTGTATTTTTGTTACATATAATTTAATTATTAAACTTAAAAGTGGAAAGGAGGTATGAAGTTATGGCACAAGATTCTAAAGGACGAAAATTTAACAGAGTTGAGGAATACGAAAAGCAAGTTGGTGGTAAAACAGTAACCGTTAAAGAACACATTAGAAGTAATCGTAATGATTCAAAAGGTAAGAAGTAAATCAAAAAAGGGATAGCAAATGTAATTTGTTATCCCTTCTTTTATCACTATTGCTGTTCTTTAATAAAAGTAGAGACAGTGAAACGATGCACTCCTAATATCCTGCCAATAGCACTGAAAGAAATATTTTTCTCTCTCAATTTTTTAATCTCCTCTTCTTTACCCGTTAATTTCCTGATCTGAGAACGGCTTCCTTTTGGCCTTCCCAATATTTGACCTTCAGCTTTCCTCCTTGCCAACGCCTCTTTTGTCCTTTGAGAGATTAAGTTTCTTTCAATCTCAGCTGATAATCCAAAAGCAAAAGCCAATACTTTCGAATTAATATTATTACCTAATTCGTATCTTTCCTTTACGGTATAAACCATGATGTCCTTCTCCATACAATCATGGAGTATTTTCATAATCTGCATCAGATTCCGTCCCATTCTGGAAAGTTCTGATACCACTAAAATATCGCCTTTCTGCATTTTGTTTAAGAGTGCACCAAATTTCCTTACCTCCAATTTCTTAGTGGAACTAATGGTTTCTTCTATCCACTCATGAATAGGAAATTCTTTTTTTAACGTAAATTTCTCGATTTCAAACCTTTGATTTTCGGTAGTTTGCTTGTCAGTACTGATGCGGATGTAGCCGTAATTCATGATGTCGTTGTTTTAAATATGATTAATTTATACAGAACAAGATTATGAAAAATGAATGGATCACTTAATGTTTACGAATAAATTAAGTGTTAATGGAGCGGTTTTGTTAGACAGGGTTCAAACTTTACCAGTGGGTTTTCCGCTGAAAACGGCTGGGTGGTTTTAAGTGACATAGAGGCGAGAATAAAAGCCAAAATTGAAGCGGTTGGCACTCCATTAAAAAATTGGGATATACAAATAAATTATGGAATCAAAACAGGCTTCAACGAAGCGTTTATTATTGATGGAGCAAAGAGGGAAGAACTACTAAAAAAATCTCCAGAAGCTGATGAAATTATACGTCCGATTTTACGCGGCAAGGACATAAGAAAGAATAATATTGAGTTTGGGGATAAATGGCTTTTATTTATTCCATGGCATTTCCCTTTACATGAAAACCCCTCAATCACTGGATCATCTAATTTAGCAGAGCAAGCTTTCATAGCCAAATATCCAGCAATCTATAATCACCTTCTGGGTTTTAAGGATAAATTAGTAAAAAGAAACCAAGCGGAAACAGGAATTAGATATGAATGGTATGCCCTTCAAAGGTGTGCTAATACGTATTATAAAGAATTCGATGAAGAGAAACTAGTTTATTCTGAAATTGTTAGAGAACCTCAATTTTGCTTAGATTTTAATAAAATGATAGTCAATGATACCTGCTTTATTATGACTGGAAAGAAGCTAAAATATATATTAGCAGCCCTAAACTCTGACCTAGTTTTATACTTTTATAAGAAATTTTATGCTGGGGGTGGCTTGGGCGAAGATGGAATTAGATATAAGAAAATATTTCTTGAAAAATTACCAATACCTAAAGTTTCTCACTTTGATGAACAGATAATATATGATTTAGTAGACCTTATATATTTAGAATCCTCAATAGCTAATGAGAATATGAAAATGATTGATGAGTTATTCTTAAAGTACTATCAAATTTCGGAAGAAGAGAAATCTGAAATTTATTTTAAATCTCAACAAAGCCTATAGTTTCTTTTTCTTGTATAGTCAATTCATACAAATCGAACACCATTTGGTTTAACTCGTTTTCAACTTTATTTTTTATTACATGCTTCTCCCTCAATTCAAACACTTTTCTAATAAATTTTTCCTGTATCTCGCTTGAAACTAAAGGAATAGGAAACTGTTCGACATACATTGGTTTATATTCAAAGTATCCCCCGTTTCTAGTTACGCCTAACTGCTTTATATAGAAATCAGCAAGACTAGAATTTAGCAAAGCAAGTATGTAAATGTTATCTGTGGCAAAGAAAGGAGAAGGTGCGTTTATCATCATCGGCTCTTCAATAAAAGCAAATTGTCCTTTTAAAGCTAGATTACCCCAAGCTATTTTAGGTTTATTAAAGTCTTCTAAATAAGCGCAGTTTCGGAGATTTGTCCAATGATCACCCTGATCACATCTTAATTCTATCTGAGGAAGAAACTGTTTAAGATAATCGTATACAGCAGGATAGTTATTTTCAATGTCAATTCTCTGCATTGCACCCTTAATACCATTATGTGTATTTATCAACCATAGCCCATCCCACTTATAACTAAACCTTTTAATATTTCTACCTAAAAGAATCGGACGTATAATTTCGCTCAAATCTGCCGAACCAGATTTGGCTTGTAAATCCTTTTTTGTTTCTTCATCAATAATAAAAGCCTCATTATATCCAGTCAAAATCCCTCGGTAAATATTAATATCCCAGTCTTTAAGTGGTATTCCATTAGCTTCGATTTTCCTCTTAATTCTCGCTTCAATTTCTGTAAGAATTACCCAGCCTCTTTCAGAATTAAATCCATCTTGAACAGTAATAGCATGTCTAATAAAATCGCTCATTTTTTCTAGACTATCTAATCCTTTTCCAATTAAGCAAGTTTGTGTACTCCCGCTGTAATCTGCCTTCTGGGAAATAAGAATATTGGTATCAACCGTTGCTGATTCAAAAACCTGGTAACCTCCAAAATCAATCAACAATAAAGGATTACTTTCTTCCAAGAAAAATTTTCTAGTAGCAACTCCGTAATTTGCCCGCATCCACTTGTTAGATGTAATGTATCCGAAATAGTAATTTGGTTTTAGCAAACGTATTGCCTGCTCGTAGAACAAACAATAAATATCGCCAGTACGAGCAAAGGTTTTAAATCCTCCCAATTGCAAAACATCTGCATCAGCACCCATTTTCTGCAATTGGATATAAGGAGGATTTCCAATAATTACTTCAAAACCCTCAAATTCTCCTTTATCATTCCAAGCTTCTGGAAACTCGTATCGCCACTCAAAAGCACTTCTATAAACAGCATTATTTTCTATTTCGATAATTTCATTTTCAAATTTCTCAATCTGCTTATTCAGTTTGGCAACTTCTTGCTCCATTTGGTCTTCCGACTGCTTTTTGCCAAATAAATCAAAATTGTTTTGCGCCAAACTTAACTGCCCACGTAATTCAGACAAACGCTTTCTTTTTGGGTCTCTGCGACTTACTGTATCCTTAAATTGCTCTTTAATACTTTTAATAAAATTGAGCAATTCAACTTTTGCTAATTTGTTAGGCGCTTCTTTATAGGTACTTACTGCAAGCTGATAATCTAAAACACCAAACTTTTGCTTTTTAAATACCTCACTTAAATCCTCGCTTAGCTTAAATTTGCTTAACAGAGAATTGCCTTGTTTAATATTAATATCAATATTTGGCAAGGTTTCAAGTTCCTTGAAATTTTCCTCATTACGGTAATAAGCATGTTTTAATAACTCAATCCACAATCTGAGTTGACATATTTTTACAGAATTTGGATTGATGTCTACACCAAATAAACTTCCCTCTATTAACTTCCTCTTTTCGTTAAACAATGTTTCTTGGATACGCTGTATTTCTGGTGCAATACGATGTTTCCCATTTGCGTCTGTGTTTACACTGTATTCAAAAAAATCTTGTGTTCGGTGGTAAGAAACCACCAACTCATCATTCGCAATACTTACATCTACATCGTTCAAACGATGACCGAGTTCGTCGGCCAAAATGCCTAATTCTGCTTTAATGGCAATTAACTCATTTAAACTTGAAACCAAAAAGTGACCAGAGCCAACTGCTGGATCCGCAATTTTTACGGAATCTAAAACTTTATTAAATTCTAAGATATCGCTGCTATTTTTTTTATCTGATAAATGATTTTTTAAATCATCAATATTTTGGCATTTCCACAGATAAGTTTCGTTGAATTTTTGGACAACTGCTTTTCTGATAGTTTCCTTGCATAAAAACATAGTGACAGCACCAGGAGTATAAATTGAGCCATCTTTATAACCATTAATTTTTTCAAAGACCAAACCCAAAACAGCTGCATTAATAATTGTTTTATTCTCTTCTTGCACCTCTTCTTTACCTACAGATGCAAAATCATAAGCTTCTAAAAAATTAAGAAAATAATGTAGGGTATTAATCGGCTGAACCTTATTTCCTTTTGGATGGTATTTAGTTAAAACAGACTGGGAGTAAAGGTCAATATACAGGTTATCGTCAAGTGCATTAACTTTAATACTAATATCTTCCAGTTCCGAAATTTCAAATAAGGAACTGTTTAAATAAGGAATATGTGTGTACTTTTTTTGTATTAAAGCTGTGCGCTCTTTAGGCTCTTTTGCCAAAACTTGGAAAAACAATTTATATAGTTCGTCATAGTCATTTATGGTTTGAATATTTAGGAATCTATATTTTGAATCGCCCTGATGGTATTTTATTAATTGCGCTTCCAATAATTTTAAAAATAAAATTCTATTTACCCATGTAATGCACAGTTCCAGTCCAAGACTAAAAATTTTCTCTTCTATTGTTTCTCCAAATAAAAATTGTTTGGGCACTTTCCGCAAAGCATCTTCCGTTTGCAAAATATTGATTGCATTTTCAAGCATAGAACCTTCGTTCCTTTTTTCCGTTGGCAAACGTTGAATAACCTTTTTCCCTTTATCTTTAACCTCCTCTAAACCAATAATATGTAAAAGCTCCTTGTAAAAACCAGCATCTAAAGAATTACTATCATTGCTGAAAGGCAGCTTTAACAAATTTACTGGCGAAAAAAACTTGAACAAAGGAATTAGTTTTACATCATTTTGCTTTTTGCCTTCTAAGTATGGAATATACTCTCTAATGTCAACATAAGTAAAGCTTATATCTTTATCCAAAGAGTCTAAGAAAGGTTTGGCAATTTCATTATAAAAAAGATCTGTTTTTGAGCTTGTTTTTTGACCCGATTCCCATTCTTTAAACGCCTTTTGTAATTGAGTGTTTTCTTTAAAAACTTTTTCAAAAACGGTCGCATCAAATAGAAACCACTCATAAACATTGGTAATTACTAGATGAGTAAGGGAATTATTTTTATGGTTTAAGCGTTCTTGTAAGAAATATAGAATTAATTCATGCATGCTTCTTGCATTCAAATTCTCTTTTGTAATCATTTCCGTTTTATTGGAAGGCCTTTTTACCTCGAATAAAACTCCAACTGGTGCACTAGCATTATTATCTAAATGGATTGCTAAGTCTGCCCGCCCTTTTGTAGCTATTAAATGAGTTGGATTATAATAGGTATCCCGTAAAAAATTAACTAGATGACCTTTAATATTTTCCTCCGATTCCTGTTCGTTGATATTTTTCAAAAGATCATTGAAATTTCTCTTGAAGGCGTCCAGTGATTGCCGTTTCGGCTTAATTAACCTATATGCTTTATTAATTTTTTCTAATAAAGTGATGAAGGAAATTACCATTTAGAGTTTAAATTTAAGATATGCTGGATTTGAACCTGAAGTACAGCGAATAAAAATTGTAAGATAAAAAATATAAGTCGAAAAAATTGGGGTAATAAATTGATTGTTTTAGAGTAAAAGTACTATTTTGAATAAAGAATTGAATTAAACCATATTATAATTTTAAATTCTCAAACTCATTATTCCAACTATAGGAGATTTTAGCAAAACACATCATACACAATAAATAATTAAGGATTTTTAATCAGTTTCCAACAATCTATTTAAAACCCGCCAAAGCTTAAATAATTACAAATAAAAAACCCTTAATTTTTAAATCGAGTAATCAACTTACACAGCCGTAAAATTAAGGGACATTTAAAAAAAAATCGTTAGCCTTATAATACTACCATCCTAAATGGTAAACTATAAACCCTAACGACCTTTAATACAGCAAATATCTAAATTTAAATAATATATTAAAAAATATCAATTGTTTAATATCAGCTCCGTGTACAAAGCACTTAATATTACTTAGCCGTTCGCCATGTAACGCAGGCCATGCAGGAATTCTTAATAAACAGTTTTGATAATCCGCTAAAGAAGAAGTAAACTAACTGCTCAAAATAACCTTTAAATATGCTGGTTTTTCAAAAAAATTATTTAATTAACTTTATGAACTAACACCCCCACAACTAAACGAAAATAGAGATATATTGCGGTTTTACAGCATATACTATTTAAGTACCAGTAATTTTAAAAAACGACATAAAATGAATAAACTGACAATTCTAATCCTAACAATTGGACTTTTTTCAACTAGACTTTTGGGACAAACGGTAGTAGACATAACTGAAACAACTTTAAAAGTAGATGGACTTGGTGGAGAAGAAATATTATATTATGGTTTTTCAGAAGGCGACCAATTAATTTTTAATTTTCAAGAAGTAAATGGAAAAGAATTGAAAGAAATTGAAATTATTGAGCTCCCTACTTCATCTAAATTCATGGACTATAAATCAACCAAAATCGAAAACAAAACCTTGAATATTACAAGAACAGGAATTTATAAATTCAGACTTCTAAATAATGCAATTGGTGGACGAATTTGTAAAGTGAAAATTCAAAGAATTCCTGCTAGTGAAGAGACAAAAAATTTCAATTCTTCTGTTTATTGGAGGACAGTTCAAGACACAATATACATACCAACGCTAGAAAAATATTTAGTAAAAAGCGACACAACAGCACAAGAAATATATTCAAGTAATCCTCAAATTTCTTCTACCAATGCTATAAATGGAAACAAAAATTCACAAGTTATAGATTTTATGCTACCTGCTAACACAATATCTTGGAGCTTTTACATTGGAACTGGAAGTGAAGGAAAAAGTGAATACGATAATGCCAGAATCAATTTTACTCAAAATGCAGCTTCTTCGATTTCAAAAATGCCAGGCTATGGTCCAATGGCTGCTTTAGCTTTAACAGGTGTTTCATATTTTAACAAAGTTCAAGGTGAAGACAATGTAAAATACTGGTTTTTAAGTGACGCTAACAGTGTAGCCCTTTTTAATGCTGGCCAAACATTTATGCAATATAAAAGAGGTGATGTTGTAAACGAAGCTTCGCAAATGAAATCACCATTAAAGGGCAAGGTTTACCTTGCATTACTTAACGACAACACAGTTGATCCAATTAAAGTTACAATTAAAGTAGCGGTAGTACAAGTAACTCAAATTTGGAACACAAGAACAATTCAAGTTATGAAAGTAACAAATCGACAATTTGCATATTTGAAAAATTAAAACGTAAAAAGAAAAGCTACTGGAAAAAGCAAATTTGCAAAAAATGGCAGATGTTGTTTTCGATAATTCATCAGTTATCTATTTAATTTAGTAAGGCATGAAAATAGTTCTGCAAGCCATACCATTTCTTTACAAATTAGCAAAACGTTATTTGACAGATTTAAGAAAGGTCGTAAGAAAAAGCTCAAAAAAAATAAAATATGCAATTTGCAATATTAGGTAATAATCGAATAGAAGCTCAACCGAGACTTAACGGTTTGTGTTCTTGTTGTTCGAAACCTGTTATTGCAAGATGTGGCACAAGAAAAATATGGCATTGGGCACATAAAAGTAAAACTGATTGCGACAACTGGTGGGAGCCAGAAACAGAATGGCACCGTACCTGGAAAAACAACTATGCAGCTGATTGGCAAGAAATATCTTTACTTAATGAAACAACAGGCGAAAAACATATTGCAGATGTTCGTACAGTTCATAATCTCATTTTAGAGTTTCAACATTCGAATATTCATCATCATGAACGTACCTTACGTGAACAGTTTTATAAAAACATGGTTTGGGTAGTTGATGGCACACGTCTAAAAAGAGATTACCCTCGTTTTGTTAAAGAGTGGAAAAAAGACGGAATTAGCGAGGTACATCAAACAGAAAAATCAGGAATATTTAAGATTTGGTTTCCAGAGTATTGTTTTCCAGAAGCTTGGCTTAAAAGTTCAGTACCTATTATCTTTGATTTTCGGGGAGATGGATTATTAGAAGATTCCGCAGGATTGCGAAATAATCTTTACTGTCTATTTCCACAAGTTGGGATGCATGCAAGAGTGGCTGAGCTTTCAAGAAAAGCTTTCATAAAGGCAACAACAAATGGAGAATGGTCTTTGCGTATTCAGGAATTCATAAATGATTTTAGAAAACAAGACGAAATTGAATTAAGAAAACAGAAACAAACAATGTTTCGCACATCAAACAAAGTAGTATACACATGGAGAGGAATTCCACTAATTGGAGGTTCTAAAGAATTTAAAAAACGTAGAAGAAAATTATAATTTCATAATATGCTATTCCTGTTATTTGAGATGTTTGCTAAGTGAATCTCGTACAATGAAATAATTAACGATTTTTATCCGCTTAATACCAAAATTTTCAAGTTTCACCACCCAACCTTTAAACAAAAAAAGCCCTTACTGTCCGGAGTGTTCAGCGTAGCGTCACTTCGGATTAAAGAATAGAAAAGAGTTTTAAACTCAAAATAAATCTAAAATTATATAGATATTTAACTATGTGTAAATACTTATTCTTACTATTATTAACAGGATTTGCTTTTCCTGCCTCAGCCCAATTTTTGGATAGCATCCCTGCAAAGGAAGCTATTAACCATTACAACGAAACTGTTAAAGTTTATGGAACGGTGAGTGGCGGCCGCTGGTTGTAAAGTTCTAAAATCACGCTGCTCAATATAGATGGTGTTTATCCAAATTCATCATTAACCCTTATGATCAAAGATGAAGATCGAAGCAAATTTAGTTATGCCCCGGAAGAATTTTTAAAAGGTAAAAAGATTGTAGTAAGTGGGAAAGTAATAGCATTTAAGGATAAACCAGAAATAATAGTAACAGAGCCAGCTCAGATAAAAGTTCTATTATAAAAAGATAATTTATAGCTAAGCTCCTTAATTTTGTTGTAGGTTATATGATTTAATAATCGGCTCGTTTGATGATTTATAGAATAATTATATGAGTAATAAAAAAACAAAAACATTCCGTAATACAACAGAATTAGGTTTTATTATGGAAAATTAATACTACATATATACAAGTTACCTGCAACTGCAAAGACAGACCGAATGAACTCGAAAGATTACAAAAAGATAATTTTAGATAAAATATCCGAGAAACTAAAGGTGCTACATTTCAAAAAGAAAGGAAATGTCTTTAACTTTTCAAATGGAGACTTGACCTATTTCATTGGTATTCAAAGCAGTCAAAGTTCGACGTCGACGTCCTTAAATTAACTATAAATACTGAAATAGCATCGGAACTTATTTCAAAACTTGACGATATAAGTCTACCAATTGAACATCAACGACATTATAACAGAAGAATTGGGAATTATCTCGAAGACAATCAAGACAAGTGGTGGACTATTGACAGTCGAAATGCTGCTGAACGCTCTGCAAATGAAATTGCTGAAATAATTACAGAAAAATTAATACCAAACTTTAATTCTCTTAAAAGCACAAATGACTTAGCGACACTTTAGAGAAATGGAGGTTGGTTAGGGATTACAGAAGGCCAGAGAAAAAACTATCTCTCCTTACTTGAAAACATTGACAAGTTGAAAGCAGCAGCAGGTAACCACAAATTTGTATTATAATGGCAGAACTGCTTTGCGTTATTTCATCACAATTAACTAAGTTTATACGGGTAGACAAGTTTTTGCTTTCTAAGCCATTACAATACAAATTCGCCAATCGTTACCTGCAAGGCTAAAAGACCGACAATCCAACTAAAAATCAACTAGAAACTTGGACTCATTTAGACAATTCATTGAAATATACACGACACTTTCAGACGTAAACTGGAAGCAAATTTCTGTGTGCTTTGAAAAACGAATAATTGAAAAAGACGAAATTCTTTTACAAGAAGGTAAAATTTGCAGACACTTGTATTTTATCGAAAGTGGACTTTTACGCTATTTTATTATCAAAGACGGTAATGAGATTACCAAATTCTTTACAGAAGCACCTTACTGCTTTACTTCACAAGTGAGTTTTACAGCCGAAAAACCAGCAACTGAGAACATACAAGCTATTGAGCAATCGGTTATATGGCAAACAACTTTGACAAAAGCAAACGATCTTTTTGAACTTAAATCTTGGAATACCTTTATTCGTAAACTTATTCAGGAAGTACAATTTTATACCGAAGAAATTTTACAGGAAATACAAACCGAAACGGCCGAAAATCGTTACAGAAAAATGATAGAAACCACTCCACAATTAATTCAAAGAGTACCTTTGAAATATTTGGCTTCTTTTTTCGGGATTGCTCCACAGTCATTAAGCAGAATTAGAAAAAAGATGGTATCCACTCATCGAACTTAACATAGGTGTAGTAGATTAAAATAATTAAAAGGGAGTTTTGCATCATCGTTTAATAAATCAAAAAAATGAGGCCAATATCTCTAATCATTTTAATGCTATTCGCAATGACAGTAAAATCCCAACAAACTGATTATCAATTTAGTCATACAGACAGTACCTCAGCAAAAACCCACAAAATTTGGCAAGTATGGATTAACGTTCAAAACTGGAAACAATGGGATGAAGGTTTAAAAGAAGCAGTGCTTGAAGGAGAATTTGCTGTAGGTACAAAGGGTAAGCTAATTCCTTATAAAGGACCAAAATCAAAATTCATCATTAGCGAAATTGAACCAAATAAATCTTATACTTTCAAAACTAAAATACCATTTGGATGGCTTATTATTAAACGTACATTGGCAGTGAAAAATGACAAAACATATTTTACACATAATGTTGAGTTTACAGGAATTTTAAAAAAGATTTTAGGACGTAAACTTGGTAAAAATTATCGGGCAATGTTACCAATCGTTATGGATAAAATTAAACAAATTGCTGAAAGTAAATGAAAATAATACTATTAACTTATCTCGCTAACATAATTGTTGCAGGTTACATCGGCATTTCCTCATTATTTTTCCCTAAATTTTCCTCTGCAACAATTTTCCAAAATTCATATCAAACAACTGATGTCATTAAGCTTATAGGTTGCTTATGGCTTGCCATTGCCATATTATCTTTATTAGGCCTCTGGCATCCATTAACATTTTCTCCAGTTTTATTACTGCAACTGATTTACAAAAGCACTTGGCTTTTAGTTGTTGCAATTCCTGCAATACGTCAAAATCAAACTTATCCATCTGTTATGGCTATATTTTTCTTAGTTTGGGTGTTAGTTTTACCTTTTGTGATTCCTTGGTCAGAATGGACTAAATAAACTGGACAGGAGAAAACCACTAAAAGTTAGTGATTCAGTCGTTCAATGTAACTTGAAGCGTCTTGCCAACTATTTCAAGGCAGATGAAAATAAAAAGAATGGCAAGCAAATGAAGTAGAAAAAGACCAGCAGATAACAGCACCCACAACAATTGATGGTCCAGTGGTCAATTTAAGATTTGTGCTTAGTAAAAAGCTTTGGGTTGGCAGATAGTTTTGTGTTTCTAAATCGCCAACTTCTTATAGCTGCAAAACGTGAGTAGAATATAATAATTATGAATACTTTATACGAATTTGAACAATTTTATTTTGCAATAAAGGGAAATAGATGGTACTGGTTATTTTCAATTTTTTGTCGGGTTTCCTTAGCCTTCGCTTTTTTTGCTGCTGGTATGGTAAAAATTTTAGGTGAGAGATTTGCAAATGGTTTATCTGAAATTCATCCTATGGGCTCATATCTTGTAGCGTTATATCACACAGGATACTATTACACTTTTATTGGTGTTGCTCAGGTAATTGCGGCTATTTTATTGCTAATTCCTGGAACTGTCTTATTAGGTGCTTTATTATATTTTCCAATTATATTAAATATATGTATTCTGTCATTTGCAGTTCGCTTTGAAGGATCCTTGGTTACATCACCTTTAATGGTATTAGCAAATTTATTCCTGTTGGGGTGGCATTATGATAGACTTAAATATATTTTACCCTTTAAAAAATTTTCAAATTACTCTTTGTTCGTAAAGCCTGTAAAATATAGTACTGTGTTTCCCTTCATCTTTTTTTCGTCAATATTAGTAACAATCATTTTAACAATTGGCATCACTGAATTTGCATATGACACAATGCCTCACAATTCATTTAAAGATTGTAAAGAACAGTTTAAAAACACAAAGAACGTAGTAGTTGGATGTGATTTTTGTGATTGTGTTCATAAGAAGGGAAAACCACTTGACCAATGCTTAGAGGAATTAAAAAAAGCAAAAAAATAGAAAATACTACTGCAAACAAGCGTTTTGCAAAAAGCCGGTTCATTTTTAATCAAATTTGCAAGTTATCAAAACTAGGCTTTTCGTAATGTTAGCAAAGCGTATCATGTCTCTCAGGTTATTTCACACTTCTTTATAAACAGTTTTTTTAATCCACTAAAAAAAGATTAACCAATTGTTCATAATAAGCTTTAAATATTTGCTTTTTCACACAAATTATTTAATTAACTTTATGTTTCTCATACTCCTTCAATAAAATAAAAATAGAGATATAGGGCGTTTTATAGTACATATTTATAAGTTGTGCGTCATTTTAAAAAACCCGATACCGTATTATAATGAAAGTAACAAACACGATTTTCTTACTATTTCTGACATTAGGGGCTTGTTCAACAATCAAAAAGACAGATGAACCCTTAAAATATTCTGACAGAACAATATCAATCCCTGAAAAATTTGCAGAAGGAATAATTTCGACTGATGAAGCAAGTGAATTTGACATTTGTTTTGCACCAAACGGCAAAACTGCATTTTTTACTCGCAGAACTGGTAGCGAGAAACAAAAATTGTGGCAGACGAATTTTGAAAATGACATGTGGACAAAGTCAATACAATTACCATTTTCGACAGATAGAGACGAAACCCCATTTTTCTCTCGGGACGAAAAAACTTTATATTTCGGCTCAGACAGACTAATTGAAGGCAGACCGAGCAAGGGAAACTTTGATATGAATATTTGGCGAGTTGAATGGATAAATAATAAGTGGGGTAGTCCAGAACCATTAAATTCAAACATAAATGCTGTTCAGGAAGTCAAAGAAGAATGGCCATCATCAAATGAAAACTTTATATTCTCCCTTGACAATGAAAATTTTATTTATACAACTATGCTTCGTGGTGATAAAGTACTTGAAGTTTATAAGACGACTAAAAAAGGAGATGAATTTACCAAACCTGAAAAAATAACAGGATTATTTCAAAATGAAAAATCTTGGAAGTATTCTGCAGTGCTTTCGCCAGATGGTCAATATTTAGTTTTCAATTCTTATGAAGCAGAAGGCGGAGTAGGAGGAGAAGACGTTTTTATTTCCAAAAAAACATCCAATGGGTGGACAAAGGCGAAAAGCATAGGAAACTTAGTGAATACAAAAGCCGAAGAAAGTAGCCCAAGATTTTCGCCAGACGGTAAGTATTTCTTTTTTGGCAGAGAGTTTAAAAAAAAACCAAATGAAGATGGAATTTGGAATGTCTTTTTCATTGAAACAGCTTATTTAAATTTTGAAACCCTTTTTAACAATTAAAACAAAAATATATGAAATCAATTTTTCTTTTTTTCTTCATTATGTTTTGGTCTCTGATTTCTTTTGGACAAACTGTTATAGATGTTTCAAAAACACAAAAAACAACTAACAATGGAGTAGAAGTTATAAACTTTCAAGGCAAACCTTTAACAGGTTTTCTAACTGAAAACTATCCAAGTGGTAAGCTCAAAACTTGGAAAACAATGAAAGATGGAATTCCAAATGGTTTATGGCAAGACTGGTATGAGAACGGAAAGCTAAAATTTAATGCTTATTGGCTTGACGGTAAAGGACATGGACTTTGGGAATATTATCACGATAATGGTGTTTTACGCCAGGAAGAATTTTATAATTTAGATATTCCAATTGGAATCTTTAGAGTTTTCTACTACAATGGACAGTTGAAAGGAAAAACGAGCTGGTTAAACGGCAAGAAACACGGAATTTGGACATACTACAATGAAGCTGGGTCGTTATTAAAAACAGAATTGTATGACGACAATAAATTAATCTCAACTACCGAAAAATGAAATAACAACAGACTTGGGCAAAAAGCTGGGTTGTTGATTATATTATAGTTTATTGCTACATCACACTTTGTGTTATAATGAAGTTTAGTGCTGGAGAACACCTCCTTCAATAAGCCACAAAACTTTAACAAAAAATGTAAAAGCAAATTACAAAATTTAAACTTTTATATGGAAAATCAAGAAATTTTAATTTTAAAGAAGAAAGTTAAATTACTTACAATCAATTTCTACGCACTTACAATTGTAATCGTTTGTTTTTTTCTGTTTTCTTTTATTTATAATAAAGATGAAACATTCAATGAAATAACAGCGAAAAAACTAACAATTGTAGAACCAAATGGACAAACAAGATTAGTATTGGCTAACTCTCAAAACTCACCTGCAAACCTGATGCATGGAAAAACGTATGGTTTAAAAGAAGGAGGAAGACCTGGTTTAATTTTTTTTAATGATGAATTAACTGAATGTGGTGGCCTTGTTTTTACAGGTAGAAAAGATGTTAAAACAGGAGAATATTTTGCATCAGGTCATTTTTCTTTTGACCAGTATGATCAAAACCAAGTCTTATATCTACAATATTTAGATGATAATGGCTCAAAGAAAACTGGCCTTTATGTAGACGACTGGCACAAAGATCCAAATTTCGCAGAATGGCGAAAAGAATATAAAGAAGCTGAAAAAATTCCAGATGAGATTGAAAGAAAAAAGAGATTGGAAGAATTAAGGTTTCCTAAAAATTCTGAAACAGCATTTGCAAACAGAGTTTTTATAGGTAAAGATGTAAATAAAGATGCAGTGTTAAACCTTTCAGATACCAAGGGAAATGTGAGATTGCAAATTAAAGTTGATTCTCTTGGAAACGCAGAAATTCTATTTCTGGACGATAAAGGCAAAATAACTTCAAAATTTCCTCAAAATTAAAAAAACTCATTTCATAATGCTGCTTTATATGTTAGCAAATCGCATATATGTGGCTTATCGTCCTTAACCATAAAGAAAAAATCAAAACAACAGAGGCTGAAATAAACAAAACTAAAAGTTATTTAAACCATTTGCAAGATATCCCCCCCGCGCGGGGGTAGGGGGTGGTTAATAAACCCAGCTTTTCGTAATGTTAGCAAAGCGTAACATGTCCTGCAGGTTATGTCGCACTTCTTAATAAACAGTTTCTTTTATCCACTAAAAAAAGATTAATCAATTTTAACGATAACACTTAAATATTTGCCTTTTCACACAAATTATTTAATTAATTTTATGATACTAATACTCACACAATTAAACAAAAACCGAGATCTATAAGTGTTTTTATCGAACATATATATAAGTTAGAGTCATCGATACATAGTCAAGAATCTAACGCAATTTTATATAAAATTTATAAAATGAAAAAAGTAATAACCGTTATATTTTTAATGTGCATTTTGAATATTGTTTCTGCACAAGAAGGAAATATTCCACTTCCAAAAAACATTCAAAAATATACGTTAACTTATTCTCAACTCAAAGAATATGAAGGACTTTTTGAATACATCAATAATGGTACTTTACAAATTGCAGCTTCACCAAAAGACACCATATTATACGCTATTATTAACGAAAGCAAATATTCACTTACACCATTTGAAAAAGATGTTTTTACGAATATGTCAAAAGAAAAAGTTACATTTTTTAGAAACACAAAAAATAAAATTGCAGGTTATTACGCAGAAAATGATACCTTAAAATTATTGAATAAAAATATTAAGTTTCCAAAAAAACTGTGGTATCCAAGACCTTTAAAAAACCAAAATAACAAATATTCTTATCAGACACCCAAACAAATTAATGATGGATTAATTACAGCAAATGTTGCGAAAACCGTATTAGACAAAAATTTATTAAATGAAATGATGCAAAAGGTCATTGATGGTCAATACCCAAATGTTCATAGCATTTTGATTATCAAAGACGGTAATTTGGTGTTTGAAGAATATTTTTACGAACACGATAAAAACAAACTTCACGAACTAAGGTCTGCAACCAAAAGTTTTGTTTCTGCATTAACAGGAATTGCCTTAGACAAAGGATTTATCAAAAGTAAAGACGAAACTATACTGTCTTATTTTCCCGAATATACAATCGAAAACAACACTGATAGCAAGAAAAAAATCACAATAGAAAATCTTTTGACAAACCAAAGCGGACTTGATTGTGATGTAAGCAATCCTCAATCAGTTGGCAACGAAACAACAATGACTAAAACAGATGATTGGGTAAAATTTACCTTAAATCTACCAATGCTTGATAGTGCAGGAAGAATAGGAATGTATTGTTCAGGCAATCCAATTATACTAGGAAAAATCATTGAAAAAGCTACAAAACAAACGTTATCGGAATTTGCAAAAGAGAACCTTTTTAATCCTCTTGGAATTAAAAATTATGTTTGGAATTTTAAACCAGACAAATCAAGTGTTGAAACATTTTGTCAAGTATATTTAACGTCAAGAGATATGGCAAAATTTGGATTGCTTTATCTCAATAAAGGAATTTGGAATAACAACCAAATCATTTCTAAAGATTGGGTAGAACAATCTTTAAAAAAACATTCCGTAGTGCAAGGCGTAAATTATGGTTACTTATGGTGGAATAAATATTTGGAAGCTGACGGAGTGAAATATTATTCTTTTGGAGCACAGGGAAATGGTGGGCAGAAAATATATGTGTGGAAAGAGCTAAATATGGTTACAGTCATAACAGGCGGAAATTATAATTCTCAATCACCAAGTGACGAACTCATTAAAAAATATATTTTGCCAGCGTTTAATAAGAAATGATTATTGACAAAAAGATTAACGTACCACTAATAGCTTTTTCACAATTGCGAATTAGGACGTTTTTCTTTCGCGAGAAATATTATCTTAACAGAAGATAAACTGTATTAAAGCTCGTAACAGACGCAAAGCCGTAAAACGTAAGTTCCAATCGTAGGGAAGACACCAGCAACAATTGGAAGTTTGAAAAAATCGTCCATCATCAGGCGGTAATCCTCCATTTTAGAATATTTTAGGTCATCCCATATTTGCATTGTCAATAATGACTTAAATTTAAAAACGTATAAGATGATAACTTTTCAAGTTCCAAGCAGAGGAGAAGTATCTGCAGAAAATCAAGAAAATTTTGATAATCTAAAAAAAGGACTAGGCATGGTTCCAAACCTGTATGCAGTAATGGCAATATCTGAGAATGCTTTAGGTAATTATCTTCTATTCCAAAATGCAAAAACTTCATTTTCAAATAAAGAAAAACAAGCTGTAAATTTAGTAGTAAGTCAGGTAAATGAATGTCACTATTGCCAATCAGCACACACTTTGTTAGGCACAATGAATGGCTTAACTGAAGAGCAGACCATAGAAATCAGAAAAGGTAATGCTTCATTTGACATCAAATTGAATGCTTTGGTAGTGCTTGCAAAAGAAATTACGGCGAAAAAAGGTTTTGCATCAACAGAAACAATTGAAGCATTTATAAGTGCAGGATTCACAAAAAGTCAAGTAATTGAGTTGGTCTTTTTAGTTGCTGAAAAAACAGCAATGAATTACGTTCATGCAATTACAAATGTAGAGATTGACTTTCCCTTGGCAAAAGCTATTTAATCATTTAAAGAGGCTAAGTTTATACTTTAAAATTAGCCTCTTTTTTAATTATCAAAAATATGGAAAATAAACGATTGCCACTTCCTCCATTTACTATGGAAACAGCCTTGCAAAAAGTTCAATCTGCCGAAGATGCATGGAATACCAAAGACCCCGAAAAGGTTTGTTTGGCTTACACCCTTGATACAGAATGGAGAAATAGAACCGACTTTATCAACGGCAGAGAAGAAGTAAAGAAATTCCTAAAAAATAAATGGGAAAAGGAATTAGAGTATAAATTAAAAAAAGAGTTGTGGGGCTTTCGTGAAAATAGAATGGCTGTTCGTTTTGAGTACGAATGGCACAACCATTCAGGCCAATGGTTTCGTAGCTACGGCAACGAACTGTGGGAGTTTGATGAAAACGGGTATATGCAAAAACGTTTTGCAAGTATCAATGATTTAGCTATAAATGAAACAGAACGCAAGCTAAAATAATTCTTTATATGATGACAGAACAAAACGTTTTTACGTTGGTTAATCCTCAAAATGGCAACTTAGCATTTAAGCTATTTTCGTTTGATGATGACAGTTATTTTGACCACGTCCAACGTAATAATTATTACTCACTTATTTGGCTAACCCATGGCAAAGGAAAATTAAAAGCTGATTTTTCGGAGTATGTTTTTTCGGAAAACAGTTTGTTTTCATTTTCGCCCTATCAACCTTTTATGCTTTCTTCTAGCAAAACAATAAAAGGATTTGCTTTACAATTCCATCCTGATTTTTTTTGCATACATAAGCATCAGGCCGAAGTGGCTTGCAATGGCGTTTTGTTCAATAACATTTATTACCCGCCATTTATAACAATTGATGAAAAATCAGCATGTACATTTCAAATGTTGATGGACCAAATGAGAAAAGAGATGCAGAATCCTGCCCTAGCTCAATATGAACTTCTAATTTCTTTACTGAAGATATTTTTAATCACAGCTTCAAGAATAAAAACAGAGCAAGAACCTCAAGCATTAAAAGCAATATCTAAACTAAAAGAACCTTTCATACTTCAAAATTTGAAAGATGCTATTGAAAAAGATTTCAAGACAAAACATTCGGCAAGTGATTACGCTAAGGGTTTAAACATTTCAGCAAGTGCATTGGCTAAAATTACTAAGACGCATTTCAATAAAACTTTAACAGATTTAATTTCTGAAAGAATCGTAATTGAAGCTAAAAGAGAATTGTATTTGACTAACAAAGCTATTAAGGAAATTGCTTACGAACTCGGCTATCAGGATGAATATTATTTTAGCCGTTTCTTCAAAACAAACGCCGACATTTCACCTCAAACCTATAGGGACACAGTTGGTTTTGGACGGGCTAGCAATTGAGCCATATATTTGAATCTACAAAAAGGAACTTAACAGCTAACGCTTTAAAATAATCAGTAAATATTGGAAACAAAGCAACAACAGACAGAAAATGCTAGCACTTAACAGCAGCCATAAGAAATCAGCGATTCAGTGGGTAAATGTGGCTATGTGCTTCGTGTCAAATTTAATGGTGTGTCAGTTTATTCCTTCCAAATCGCCAACTTCTTACAGCTTCAAACCGTTATAGAATATTAACAAATAAAGTTTTAAATAAATTGCCTTAATACGATAATTATCTTTATAATAATCTTAACACTCCGAGCAATCTTAAACAAATTGACATAAAAGCCTATTAGAGAAATATATGGGTTAGCTATCATTCAAATGCTATCCTATCTAAAAAATTTATCGCCATTTTCTATTATTCCAAAAAATTATTTCAGAAATACTTGCGTAGTTAAATAACTACGCTTACTTTTGAAGTCAAATGACTACATAATGAATTTAAGAAGAGACGTTTTTCAGGCAATCGCAGATCCAACCAGACGGGCAATACTTCTGTTATTGACTTCTCAGGCAATGACAGCAGGTGCAATTGCTTCCAATTTCAACACTGCAAGACCAACGGTTTCAAAACATTTACAAATACTTATAGAATGTGAATTGCTGAAACAGGAACAAAACGGCAGAGAAATTCATTATGAAATTAATGTAGATAAAATGAAAATAGTTGCAGAATTTTTAGAGCCTTTCCGACAAATGTGGGAAGACAAATTCAACAAATTAGAAGCAGTTATGAAAACCTATCAGGCAAAAAAATAAAAAATAATGGAACAAAAAACAAAAATAATTGCCGAAAAAGGCAAGCAAGAAATTACAATTACAAGAGAATTTGATTTGCCAATTGAATTGCTTTTTAAAGCATATACCGAAGCTGAATTTTTGGAACAATGGATGGGATTGAAAGTGATAAAACTTGTAAATAAAAATCACGGAAGTTTTGAGTTTGAAACCATAAGAGAAGGAAGAGTAGTTTTTAAGGCTAACGGAACAATCCATCAAATAAAGAAAAATCAAAATATAACAAGAACATTTGAAATGGACAATTTACTCGATGGGATTAGAATTGAATTTTTGGACTTTGAAAGCATCACAGATAAATCAAGCAAATTGACAATGCAAATGATTTACAAATCTGAAAAACATCGGGCAGAACAATTAAAATTACCTTTTGCAAACGGCTTAAATATGGCACATAATAGACTTCAAGAACTTTTTAACAATTTAAATCATCAACAAAATGGAAAATAAAAAATCAAAAACCATCGCCTTTTGGACAGTAACAGGCTTTTTATGTTTTGGTATGACACTTGGTGGAAGCGGGCAACTTTACAGAGCGAGTTTTAATGTAGACGGTATTGTACATTTAGGTTTTCCGGTTTATTTATTGACTATAATAGGTTTATGGAAAATACTTGCAGTGGTGGCAATACTTATTCCTAAATACCTATTACTAAAAGAATGGGCTTATTCAGGTTTATTCTTTTTACTTTCAGGAGGAGTTGTTTCTCATTTTGCAAGTGGGGATGGAATTTTAGAAGCATTGCCAGTATTTATGTTTATGTGTTTGACAGTTATTTCGTGGTATTTAAGACCAGCCGACCGAAGACTAATTCAGTTAAACCCAAAAAACTAAAATATGAACCCCAAAGTAAATTGGTTTTTTGACAAATCAACTAAATGGCAAGAAGCCTATCAAGAGTTGAGAGAAATTGTACTTTCTTTTGATTTAACTGAAGAATTGAAATGGGGTTGTCCTTGTTATACTATTGACAAAAACAATGTACTTTTAATTCACGGTTTTAAAGATTATTGTGCCTTACTTTTTATGAAAGGTGCAATTATGAAAGACCCTAAAAACATTTTGATACAACAAACAAAAAATGTGCAATCGGCAAGACAAATACGTTTTACAAACCTTGAAGAAATAACTACGGAAACTTCTATTATCAAATCTTACATCAAAAATGCCATTGAAGTTGAAAAGTCTGGCGTAAAAGTGGAAATGAAAAAGACTACGGAATTTAAAATGCCCGAAGAATTTCAGATAGCTTTAACAGAAATGCCCGAATTAAAAACTGCATTTGACAACCTAACACCAGGACGACAAAAAGGGTATTTATTATATTTTTCATCAGCCAAACAATCCAAGACAAGAAACGAAAGGGTTGAAAAATATATTCCGAAAATACTTGACGGAAAAGGGTTGGATGATTAAGCGATAAATAATGGCAAATACAAATAGGAAAAATGATTTTCGTTTTCAAAACAAGTGTAAAAACAAATAAACAAGCATTAAAACTCAAACCACATATTGACAAGATTTTGCCAAATGTAAAATGGAACTTTGACATTGAAGACTGTGATAAAATATTGAGAGTTTGAGAATCTAAATAAAAATTTTAATAAGTAAATTGAGTCAGTTACTAATTGTAACTTATGATACTAAAAATTAACTTCCCTATTAAATTTCTATATTAATTCAAACAATAATAAAGACATGGATAAATTTAAAGAATTGAAAGCCATGATTGAAGGTGCAGAAGCAGAAGCCACTGCTTTTTTTGAGAAAGGAAATAAAGCTGCGGGCACACGTTTAAGAAATGCAATGCAAAAAGCAAAAGTATTTGCTCAGGACATTCGAAACGATGTTACTGCTAAGAAAAACGAAGCCTAAAAAATAATATAACCCAACTTATTTAGTTGGGTTTTTTAAATATTCTGAGTTTTCATCCCAAATCAAAACATTGTATCTTTATTATATAAAAAGCTCAACTTCCGTTGAGCTTAATTTCAAATATTTATTTAAGGTAACATTCCATCGTCTGCAAAAGAATAATATCCTTCAGAGGTTACAATTAGATGGTCTAAGATTTCAATATCCAATAATTTACCACCTTCCTTAAGTTTTTTTGTGATAGAAATATCTGCTTGGCTCGGCTTTAAGTTACCTGAAGGATGATTATGTGCTAAAATTATGGAACTTGCACATGCTTTAACAGCTGTTGCGAAAATTATCTTTGGATCTACTAAACAACCTGAAACTCCTCCAGAAGAAGCTTCGAATAAACCAATTACCCTATTTGACTTAGTTAACAACAAAATCTTAAACTGTTCAAATAAATCAATCTTATGATGATCCCAACCTTCAGAAAATATCTTAAACACTTCTTTTGAGTTGTCAACTTTTATCCTTTCTGAATTCTTAATTTTTGATGAATAACTGATGCTGATTTCTGCTACATGAAATAATGATGATTGATTTGTGAAGGTTTCCATAATACTAAATTTTAATTGTTATTAAATTAATTATGGTGCATCTAATGGCTGTTAAACCGACAAAGGGAAGGGTAGAAATTTTAAAAATGCGGAGGCTCCGACGTAAGGTGGATACCCATTTTTCAAATAGACCCTTGCGAAGCATACCCGTGTTGGATTAAGGGCCAAGATTAGTAGCATGATTAATTGATGATATGAATTAGTCTTATAGAAATCCTTAGCATTATATTATAAATTATTCATTTACAAGGGATACAGGGGTACAACTATTTAATAGTATCCTGATAACATTTGGCTTCTCCCCACATTTGTTTCAACAAAACGCAAACGAATTAAAATCTCGAAACAATGGAAAGCATCTCTTGGACCACATTTATGATTACCATTACCCTTTTGGTAATTACCTATTACATCATCGTATTCATTTATTGTTACGGACCGACTCTTAGTAATATCCTTCCTAAAGGATCAGATGACTTTTCTAATCCGCTGTTTATTGTTGATGACGATGAGGAGGTAGTTCCTGAAAATGCAGTTGAAACCAACGATTGGCAAGAACCTGAGCCGGAGATCCAGGAAGTAGATAGTCTGATTGAAGAATTAAATGAAGGAATCGGTTTTGCTGCTGATCATGAATATCAGCCACTGGCATTCAAGGCACACCTTGCCTCTATTATCAACAATTTCCCTAACCTGAAAGACTCTGAATTTCAGCCCGCTATTAATGAGTTGATAGTTAAGGAAAGTAAAGCGTATGGACTTACAGGATTGAGTGAGGAAGAGACCATGCAGTTATGGAATAGCAACTAAACCTCTTAAAAAAAAAGGCCACCATCCGTGCTTCTGCGTAGGCAGTAATCGATGATATAAATAGTATTGCGATGGTCGTAATTCCCTCCTCTCTGTTGCTACCTCAACGGAGAGGAAAAAGGGAAATCCTAATCAAAAAACAAAAAAACAGCTATGAAAAATATAACCTTAAAGAACATTGATCTTAAAAAACTAGCTATAGCAACAATGCTCATTGCCACTACCCTACCCATTTTCGCACAAGATGGTAATGCTGGAATTATGGAAGCTAACCAAAAAGTACGTAGTTATTTTGAAAGCGGGACACAATTAATGTATGCAGTTGGTGCCCTCATCGGTTTAATAGGCGCAGTGAAAGTTTACCAGAAATGGAATGCCGGAGATCAGGATACAAGTAAAGTTGCCGCAGCCTGGTTTGGGAGTTGTGTCTTTTTAGTGGTAGTTGCAACAATCATCAAATCATTTTTTGGACTATAAAATAAGCTGAACTATGCATACCATCTTGAAAACAAATCTTCACAGTTATATCTGCGAAAGCCACCCTGAACTGGTAGTTCATTTAGAAGAGACCTTTTCTTTAAACAATTATTTAGATGAGAAAATAGCCGCTATTGGTATATACCTGCAAAACCTCATAGAATCCGGAGAACCTAGTTATATCATTAAGGAACTTTGCATGAATCGATTGACGGAAGATCTAAAGCCCTCAAAGTTTATCTATTTAAAAGCATTATTAGAAGAAGAATTTGCAGGTGATTATTTGATGATGCAAGAAAATGGAACCTTGACTTTTGAGACCATCAACCTCATTCAGGAGGCGGGTCATTTGTTCAAAGAATTTCCAATTAATGCTGAGCGTGAAGACAATGATATGCTTCGTTATGCGCTCACCGCATTTATCAATGATTACCTAAAACAAAACTAGAACAGCTTTATGTCATTCCGCCCTGCTGAACAATTGACTGCCAACATCAATGCTCTTAAAATTGCATTAAGAACAGATGGTAATGACTATTTGCCTCCTAAAGAAATAGAGGAATTAAAAAATTATGGTGGTTTTGGTGGGATAAAAGCAATCCTTTATCCAAAGGCAGCCATAAGCCAATGGGAGAAATTAGGGGCTACTTCAGAGGATTTAAAACTCTATTCAAGTATGATGGAGTTCCATCAGCTGTTAGAGGGAAATCTATCCGCATATGACTATCAAGAAGCCATTTCTTCAGCAAAAAACAGTGTTCTTACTGCCTTTTATACCCCAGAATTCCTTCCTGAACTGATTTATAATTCTTTGGCTAAACTTCAACTTAGCCCAAAAAAGATTTATGAACCTAGCGCTGGTGCAGGAATTTTTATCAGCAAAGCAATCGAAAAATTTCAAAGTTTGGAGCGGGTGGAAGCCGTAGAAAAGGATTTGTTAACGGCGAGGGTATTAGCGACCTTATTGAAAAATATCCAGATTGAAAATCAGATTAATCATAATGGTTTTGAAGAATTAAAAGCTAAGCCAGCAAACGACCTTGTCATCAGCAATATTCCTTTCGGTAATTTTAGTGTGTATGACCAAACTATCGAAGACAATGATGTAAAATCCGGGATTCACAATTACTTTTTCGCAAAGGGTCTGGAACATCTTGGTGAAGGAGGTTTAATGGTTTACCTCACTACTGATGCTTTTTTGAACAGTCCTTCTAACAAACCAGCGAGAAGCTATCTTTTCAATAGGGCAGATTTTGTAGGATTAGCAGTCATGCCGGATAACCTCATGACGGACCATGCAGGAACAACTGCACCAACTCATCTCCTACTCGTACAGAAAAATACTTTCAAAGTTAAACTCAGTACAGATGAAATCTTGTTAGTTGAAAGCATAGCTAAACTCGATGGACAGCAAGAATATTTTGTTAACGAATATATTGAAAGCCATCCGGAGCTAATTTGTGGAGATCAAATAGATATTGGCACCAACCAATATGGTAAACCTCATTTGCGGGTTTTACAGAATGGCAAGCTAGATGGTATTTCTGATCAGTTATCAGCGATACTTACCAAAAGCCTGCTCACGAAATTTAACCGATCCTTATGGATCGATTTACAGGAATCTTTTGTAAAGCAAAAGGAGAAACAGCAGGTAACTATTACTTTCTTAAATGCCCCTGTCTTTAAGGTAAGTTCTAACATTGCACAGCTTGGACTTTTTGATGTCCCAAACGAAACAAACACCAATAGGGCGGTAGACTATTTGAGTGATCTGGATGAGGCTATCATTAATCCACAGACCGCAAAAGTAGTGAGTACTTTAAGTCGCAAATCAAATCCAAAACACGAAGGAATTGTTTTGGTCACGGCAAAAACCAAAAGTAATCAACGATTTCAATATAAATTATATAGTAATATCGCGGAGATCAAGCCAAGCCAAAAGTGGCTGAAGCTCCCTGAACTACAATACGAACTGAATAGAGTGAGCAAATTTATCAATGGTACTGACATAGAATTTGTTCAAAGTACAGCTCCATTTTTTGAAAATCCTTTCCATCTAGTAGCACACCAAAAAATCAGCATCAGCTTAAAGCCTTATGAAGAAATAGGGATGTTGTGGACTGATGGAAATATCATTGGAAGGCTAATTGAAACGGGTATAGCTAAAGACATCGCTGCGATGAGCCCAATTGCTCAACAAGATTTAGCCTTTTACAAAAAATACATTGACTTAAGGGATGCCTATCTAGCTTTCGATCATCAAGAAAATGTAGATAGCCCTGAAACCGAGGTACTTCGAATTAAATGTGATAAAAGCTATGACGCCTTTTTTAGTGCATACGGAAACTTAAATCTTCCCGCCAATAAGCGTAAGATCTTGGAGGACCATGCTTTTGGATTAATGATGCTGTCTTCAGTAGAGCGAATAGAGGGTGTTAGATTTTCAAAATCAGATATTTTAAAAGCTCCGCTTGCCCAAAAGGAAACTATATTTTTCACAAAAGATCCTATTGAAGCATTGGGCAGATGTTTGAGTGATTTGGGGAGAGTCGATATTCCACTCATCAGCAAAAGCTTAGGAAAGAGTGAATCTGAAACCTTAAATGCTCTCAAACTTCATATTTTTTATGATCCAGCAAAGGATGCCTGGGATACTGCTACTCAATATTTATCTGGAAACGTAGTCGAGAAACTTAAAGTAGTAACTGCTAAACATAAAAGACATCCAGAGGACGTCAATTTTATGGCCAGTTTAGAAGCAATTCGCAAAGTACAACCCGAACTCATCCCGTTTGAGATTCTTGATTTCAATTTTGGGGAGCGTTGGATTCCGTTATCTTTTTACGAAAGATACGTTTCTTCCCTTTTGGAGAGTGATGTGGAGATCACTTATTTAACCTCAATAGATTCCTTCAAGGTAAATTCAAACAACTACCTATCCAAGGCAAGGAATCAGTTCTCTATCACCCCAAAAAGTGGGAGGACTACCTATGCAAGTACACTTCTGGAACATGCTTTAGAAAACACAAATCCGCACTTTACCTATGAGATAAAAAGGGGAAATGAAACGATTCGCATTCCTGATAATGAGGCTATCCAACTGGCTTTTGAAAAGATTGAAGGAATCAGAAATGGTTTTGTAGCGTGGTTAAAAACGCTTCCTCTGGAAGAGCAAAATACCATCGAAAAACTTTATAACGAAAAATTCAACTGTTATGTCTTGCAGGAATTTGATGGAACACACCTAAAGTTTCCAGGATTAAAAAAGAACACTTTAGGGATTGAAGATTTGTATAGTTCCCAAAAAAATGCAGTTTGGCGGATTATCCAGAACAGAGGCGCACTGATTGACCATGAGGTTGGTTTAGGTAAAACCTTGACCATGATCGTGGCAGCACAAGAAATGAAAAGATTGGGTATCATCCAAAAACCGATGATATTGGCATTGAAGGCAAATGTGAACCAGATTACAGAAACCTATCAGCAGGCCTATCCCCATGCAAAGATTTTAGCTCCAAGAGAAAAGGATTTTACGCCAGACAAACGATTGAGGCTTTTTCATGAAATCAAGAATAACAATTGGGACTGTATCATATTAACGCATGACCAATTTGGGAAGATCCCACAATCACCTGAAAAGCAGCAGGAAATTTTAGGTCAGGAGATTGAAAACTTAGAAAAAGATTTGGCTACCCTCCAAAGTTTAGGTGGAACGATGTCCAAAAAATTATTGAAGGGATTGGAAATCCGCAAGAACAATTTAAACACCAAGCTTCAAAGTATCCTTCATAAAATAGAGAATCAAAAAGATACGGGAATCGACTTTAAGGAGATGTCCATTGATCATCTTTTCATCGATGAATCTCATAAGTTTAAGAATCTAGGATTTACCTCCCGTCATCAACGGGTAGCAGGATTGGGAAATACCCAGGGAAGTCAAAAGGCACTGAACATGCTCTTTGCGATACGAACACTTCAGGATGAGCAAGGGAGTGATTTGAATGTAACTTTCCTTTCGGGCACCCCGATCTCCAATAGTTTAACAGAAATGTATCTGATTTTTAAGTACCTACGTCCCAGGGAACTGGAACGTCAAAACATCAGCAATTTTGATGCATGGGCAGCAGTATTCGCAAAAAAGACAACTGATTTCGAATTTTCAGTGACCAATGAGATTGTTGCAAAAGAACGTTTCAGGCATTTTATTAAGGTCCCTGAGCTCGCCTTATTCTATAATGAGATCACGGACTATAAAACAGCAAAACATATCAATTTGGATAAACCCGAACTGGCCGAGGAGCTGATCAACATCCAGCCTACCCCCGAACAACGTGATTTCATCAGCAGATTAATGGAGTTCGCTAAAACCGGGGATGCAACCTTGATCGGAAGAGCTCCACTTACTGATGATGAAGATAAGGGGAGAATGCTGATTGCTACTAACTATGCTAAAAAGATGGCTGCGGATATGCGATTGGTGGATGAAAATCTTTACGAAGATCACCCCCATAATAAAGCCAATACCTGTGCAAGGAAGGTTGCTGAAATATATAGGGAAAGTCATCAACTAAAAGGTACGCAGATCATCTTTTCTGACATTGGAACGCCTAAACCTGACCGTTTCAATATTTACGATGCGATCAAGGATAAGTTGGTTCGCGACTTCAACATTCCCGGGGAGGAAATTACTTATATCCATGATTGGACAGACCTTAAAAAACCAGTGTTGTTCCAGAAAATGAATAAGGGAGAAATCAGGATTTTAATAGGCAGTACTGAAAAAGCGGGAACAGGTTTAAATGTACAGGCTAAAGTGGTTGCGATGCACCACATGGATATTCCGTGGAAGCCCTCGGAATTGGAACAAAGAAATGGCAGAGGTGCCAGGCAGGGGAATCTATTAGCCAAATCAGATTTTGGGAATAAGGTCAGGAATTTCATCTATGCTGTAGAGCAATCCTTGGATAACTACAAATTCAATTTACTAAAGAACAAGCAAACTTTTATCAGCCAGATGAAAAATTGCGGGTTGAGCAAGCGAAGTATTGATGAGGGTGGAATGGATGAACAGACCGGGATGAACTTTGCAGAATACGTAGCCATTCTTTCTGGAGACACCTCACTATTGGAGAAATCCAAATTGGAGAAAAAAGTGGCTGTCTTAGAAAGCTTAAAGACCGCTCATTTTAGACAAGTTTCTAAATATAGGTTTCAATTAGGAGATTTTGAGTCTCAACTTCCTAAGTCGAATGAAATACTCAAAGACTTAAGTAGAGATGCCAAACACTATAATGCTTCACTGCTATTTGAAAAAGACGGAACAAAAGCAAATCCTGTCAAAATTATGGGTTTAGAAAATCAGCCCAATGAAGCTATCGGCAAGTACCTGATCAACCTCCACCAAAACTGGAATCCTAAAGATGATTTCCAAGGAACAAAACCATTAGGGAAGCTCTACGGCTTTGAGCTTTACATTTCCCAAAAGCGGGAAGCATTTCAAAACAATGGAATAATAGATTTTGAACGAAGTAATTTTCTCTATGCCCAGCATCCAGACAGTATCATCAAATATAATTTCAATCATGGGCAACCTAATCTGGATAATCCAAAACTGGCGGTTAGGTATTTTTTGAATGCGATTGATAAAGTAAATGGCTTAAAAGAAAAACAGGAAAAAACGATTATCGAGCTCGAAAATGAGATCAAGTCAATCACTGAGTTGGTTAAACAACCTTATGAAAAAGAGGAACAATTAAAGGCCTTGAAAATAGAGCTTACTGAACTAGAAAAAGAAATCAACGCTAAGCTAACAAAACATCAGATGCCGGAAGAAACCGAAGAAGATAACATTAAAATAAACAAACAGGAAGCAATTGTCAGACCCATAAGTATCCCAGAAAATCAATCACGCAAATCTATTAGAATATCTATATAACATGAAAAGCAGTGTATATCCAATCAATAAGAATATCAATAAGCCGATAGAGTTTCGGGGACTTCAGGCACAATATATAGTGTATTTCGCTGGGGTGTTATTGGCTCTACTCATTCTTTTTTCAGTCCTATATATCGTTGGTGTCAATACCTATATCTGCTTAATGGTCATTCTTTCAACCGGTTTATTTTTCACCAAAAAAATATTTCACTGGAGTAATAAATATGGCACCCATGGGATGATGAAAATGTTAGCTAAGACTAAGATGCCAAAGGAAATTAAAAGTTATACCAGATCAGTTTTTTACTTAAAAAATCAAGATAGCTATGGAATATAATTTATTAAAACATTTCCCGATCAAGGGAATTGAACATGATTTTATCCTTTCAAAAAAGGGGGACTTTACGGCAGTGTTTGAGGTAGAATTACCTGAGGCATTTACACTTTCGGATGATGATTATGAAAATATCCATCAATCATGGGTCAAAGCGATTAAGATCTTGCCAAAGCATAGCATACTTCATAAACAGGATTGGTTTTTAAAGGAGAAATATACAGAAGTTACAACTGTATCGAATGACTTTTTAAAGGTTGCCAGTTCAAAATATTTTAAGGATAGGCCTTTCTTGGAGCATCGGAGTTTTCTCTTTTTAACAAAAAAACCTAAAGGTCGCGGAGAATGCACTTCATTACTTTCCAACTTGATCAAACCTAATCTAGTACCTAAGGATTGCTTGGACAAAAAATCATTAGCTGATTTTTCAGATACAATTAATCAATTCCAATCCATAGTCCAAGATTGTAAAGTAGTAAAGTTACGTCGTATGAAGGCCGTTGAATTAAGCAGTTCACCTAATGAAACTGGAATTATAGAGCGCTACAGCTTTCTAAACCAACAGGACGACTCACGTATCTTTAGTGATTTTCAGTTTGGAAATACTTTAAGGATTGGAGAGAAAGAGTTAAAGATTTATACCCTTAGCGATGCTTTAGAACTACCCCACTTTTGCGGTTCCAGAATGACTTATGATAAATTTTCCACGGACAAAACTAGATTTCCTGTCAGCTTTGCCGGGCATCTAGGATTACTCCTGCCATGTGAGCATATCTATAACCAATATCTATTTGTTGGAGATGCCAGCTCAACACTCAAAAAATTCGAGAAGAAAAGGTTGAGATTACAATCGCTGTCTGCCTATTCTAGGGAAAACTCAATTACACGGGACGCCACGAACGACTTTTTAAACGAAGCAATCAGTGAACAGCGTTTACCAGTAAAGGCACATTTCAATATTCAAATTTGGAGCGAGAATCAGCAGGAACTCCAGGTCCTCAATAATCAGGTGACTACGGCTTTTTCCAAAATAGACGCTTCGGTAAAAGCAGAAACTATAGGCGCACCACAACTATGGTGGGCTGGTATTCCTGGCAATGAAGCTGACTTCCCAATGAATGACACCTTCGACACTTTTGCTGAACAGGCATCATGTTTCCTTAATATGGAAACCAATTACCGCAGTTCATCCTCTAAAGCGGGAATCCGATTTTGTGACCGCATTGCATCTAAACCTGTAAATGTAGACTTGTTTGATGAACCGAGAAAAAAGGGACTTACCTCTAACATGGGCATGCTGGTTTGCGGAACTTCTGGTGGTGGAAAGAGCATGACGGTAAACCATATCCTAAGCACCCTTTTTAGACAGGGTGCGCATTGTGTAACGGTAGACATTGGAGGAAGTTATAAAGGTTTATGCGAATTGGTCAACGGCTATTATTTCACCTATACAGAAGAAAATCCGATCAAGTTCAATCCATTCTATATTGGAGAAGGGGACCAGTTAGATACCGAGAAAAAAGAAAGCCTCAAATCTTTATTGATTGCACTTTGGAAACAGGAAAATGACAGTTTTAACAGAAGTGAATATGTTGCACTTTCTGAGGCACTCCAAGGCTTTTATAATCAACAATATGAAAATCCAGCACTCTTCCCTTGTTTCGACAGCTTCTATGAGTATCTGAAAAATGATTTTTCAACTCTCTTAATATCACAAAAGGTAAAGGATAAGGATTTTGACTTAAGCAACTTTTTATATGTGTTAAGACCTTATTATAAAGGAGGTGAATTTGATTATCTATTGAATGCTAGAGAAAATCTTGATTTGCTCAATCAGCCATTTATTGTTATCGAACTGGATAACATCAAAGATCACCCCATACTTTTTCCCGTGGTGACACTGATTGTAATGGAGATGTTCATCTCCAAAATGAGAAAGCTAGGAAAAACAAGAAAGGTATTGACTATCGATGAGGCCTGGAAAGCAATTGCAAAATCTGGAATGGCAAATTTCTTAAAATATGCATTCAAAACCATCAGGAAGTTTAATGGAATACCCATAGTAATTACCCAAGAACTGGATGATCTGGTCAGCTCCCCTATTATCAAAGATGCAATTATTAACAATGCAGATATAAAAATCTTGATGGATATGAAGAAATACCTGAACAAGTTTGACCAGTTACAGGAAGTCCTGGGTTTATCAGAAAAAGGTAAGGCTATACTCCTTTCTGTGAACAAGGATAATCGAGAAATATTCATAGATCTCGGAGGTCAGGAAATGAAGGTATATAGAAATGAACTATGTCCAGAAGAATATTTTGCCTATACAACAGAAGGTGCAGAACGGGTAGAAGTAAATGAATATGCCCTAAAGTTTGGCAGTATAGAAAAGGGGATCATAAATCTAGTGAATGATAAACAAAAAGAAAGGGAGGTTTTAAGATGATTAGAAAATTGATAATGTTGATAGTAGTTTCAATGACCATATTCTTCTTACCCCATGAGGTAAAAGCGCAGATACCACTTGCAGAAGTGATCAAGGCTGGAGTCAAAAAAATCGTAAAAGCCGTTGACCTGAAAGTCCAACGCTTACAGAATAAAACGATTTGGTTACAGAATGCACAAAAGGTTTTGGAAAATAAGCTTTCAAAATTACGATTGGGTGAAATCTCGGATTGGTCAGAAAAACAACGCAATCTCTACAAAGATTACTTTGAGGAACTTAAAAAAGTCAAAACCGCTATTACCTATTACCACCGGATCAAAGATATTGGTCTGAAACAATCCAAGATACTAAAAGCCTATCAACAGGCTTGGGACTTAACAAAAAAGGACCCAAATTTTACACCCAAGGAGTTAATGTATATCTCTAATGTATACAGTGGAATATTGGATGCCAGTCTAAAAAATCTTGATGGAGTCATGCTTGTCATTACCGCTTTTCAAACGCAAATGTCAGATGCCGAAAGATTAGAAATTATCAGAGATGCGGCTGATCAAATTGATACCAATTATTTTGACTTGATGAGGTTCAATAGAGAAAATATCCAGCTCAGTATATCAAGGGCAAAGGGTAGTTCTGAGATTAATCAAATACGCCAATGGTACGGCCTAAATAATTAATATGAAAAGTTTAATCATTTATATGCTATGCTCACTGAGCATCGAAACAAGTTTTGCGCAAACATTTAACGAATGGTTTAGGCAAAAAAAACACAGGAGGAATATCTAATTCAACAACTCATAGAATTAGAGGTTTATACCAACTATCTAAAAAAAGGATACCAAGCTATTGATAATGGGTCTAAAACAATAAATAGGATCAAAAACGGTGATTTCACATTACATGATCTCTTTTTTGAATCCCAAAAGTCATTAAATCCAAAAATGCTCTTGAGTGGGATGGATATTGGCTCTTTAAAAAGTTTGATCTATCAACGGATACATCTTCTCAACAACTTCACCGCAAAGAACCAAATATTTAACGTTCAGCAAAAGACATATTTCAATGAGGTTCTTAAAAAAGTTAGGGAAGAGGAAATCCAACTGAGCAATCGCTATGACGAACTAACAAAGGATGATTACTTATCACTAGACGATGAGCATAGATTGGAAAGAATCAAAGATTTAAAAATGGATTACGAATCTCTTTATGGTTTCATCCGATATTTTGAAATCCAGGTGAAGAGCTATTCAAACCAAATTGAAAATGAGCAAACCGATCTCTCCTCATCAAAAAAATTATTAGGCATAAAATAGAAAAAATATGAAAAGGACATTATTGACCATAGGCTTCTGCTGCTGCTACTTTTTAGGTTTCTCCCAAAGTGCAGAAGTAAAGCAATTACTATTAAATGTAGAAAAATTGAAACAATTCAAGAATATCCTTGAGGATATGAAAAAGGGATATACCATCATCGACCAAGGTTATGGCACCATAAAAAAAATCTCTGAGGGGAGTTTCAGTTTACATGAAACTTTCTTGGATAATCTTCTGAAGGTAAGCCCAACGGTTAAAAAATATTATAGGGTAAATGAAATTATACACCTACAGATTAGGCTTGCTAAGAACTCAAGCTCCGCTCTCAAAGCGTTTTCTTCCAAAAAAGGATGGTCTCTGGAAGATTTCAATTACCTGCAATTAGTATTGAAAAGAATCGGAAAAAGTTCTTTACAAAACCTCGATGATTTAACGATGATACTCAGCGCAAATCAATTAAGAATGAATGATGATGAAAGGTTGAAAGAGATTGACCGAATTTATACAGAGATTTTGGATAAAACTCAATTTCTGGATGGTTTTCTCCAACAACAGCAAATGATTTTTTATCATAAAGAAAGGGAGCTCAAACAGATTGAGGCTTTCCGAAAGAATTATAGTATTAATTAACCTAATCAAAATAAATATGAAAAACTTCTTAAAACTCTTCTTAGTCCTATTTTCCATGTTGATTTTCCTCAACCCCGACACCTTAATGGCGCAGGATATGAATTCTGGTGCTTCAGGTCTTCATCTTATCTTGGATCAGCTTTATCAAGAGATGATGCCTTTATGTAGCAAACTGATCGGAGTTTCACAAGGAATAGCAGGCTTTGCCACAATTTGGTATATCGGATCCAGAGTTTGGCGACATATAGCCAATGCAGAACCTGTAGATTTCTATCCATTGTTACGACCATTTGTCCTGGGTTTCGCCATCCTGATTTTTCCTCAAGTTCTCAATCTTCTGAATGGAATATTACAACCTACTGTAAACGCGACTTCAGCGATGGTACAGGATTCTAACAAGTCTATAGAATTATTACTCAAGGAAAAAGAAAAAATGGTAAAGAATAGTGAATCCTATCAAATGTATATTGGAAGTGAGGGTGATGGAAATCGGGATAAATGGTATAAATATACCTACGATGATGACCCTGCAAATGAAGGAATGATGGCAGGTCTGGGAAATGATTTCAAGTTCAGCATGGCTAAACTCTCCTATAATTTCCGTAATTCCATCAAGCAATGGATGAGCGAGGTATTGAAAGTAATCTTTGAAGCTGCTGTTTTATGCATTAACACCTTAAGAACTTTCAATTTGGTTGTTCTTTCCATACTCGGGCCTTTTGTTTTTGGAATTGCAGTCTTTGATGGATTTCAACATACGCTTACTTCCTGGCTAGCCAGATATATCAATACATTTCTATGGTTACCAGTTGCCAACATATTTGGGAGCATCATTGGAAAAATTCAAGAAAAAATGTTAACGCTGGATATAGGGCAGATCAGTCAAAACAGCGACACCTTTTTCAGTAGCACTGACACAGCCTATCTGGTATTTATGATCATTGCTATAGTTGGATATTTTACTGTCCCTACTGTTGCAGGATATATTGTAAGCGCAGGTGGAGGTGGAGCAATGGTGCAGAAAGTAACGCAATTATTATCTACTTCTAGTACAGGTGTTGCATCTGCTGTTGGCTCGAGGATGTCTCAAGGTGCGGGAAATGTTATGAATGCTGGAGGTCAATTTGCCGAAGGTTATCGGAGTGCAGGAAGTGCAAATGATATTTCCAGTAAAGCAGGCTCTCATCTCAGTGGCAAATTGTCCAACTAATCACCATTAAAGAATTATAACATGTTCCATACTATGAAAAACCTAGATACTGCATTTCGTCAAGTCAGGATGTTTTGTTTAGTGTTCCTCTCACTTTGCTTTTTAATGACCTGTTATGCTATTTATAAAAGCTATGACGCAGTAAAAACTGCAAATTCAAGTGTTTATGTGATTGCAAATGGTCAGGTGATACGGGCAAAAAATTCTGAAAGGGAAGAAAATTTAGAAGTGGAGATAAGGGATCATGTCGAGACTTTTCATCATTTATTCTTCACTTTAGATCCAGATGAAAAGGTCATTAAGCAGCATATCCTACAAGCACTTTATCTAACGGACGGTAGTGCAAAACAGCTATATGATGATCTCCAAGAAAAAGGATTCTACACAAATATTATTTCAGGAAATATCAGCCAACGTATAAATATAGATAGTGTAGTGGTGAACTCGAAGATTCCCCCCTATTCATTCAGATGTTATGCGACTGAGGATGTCATTCGTTCAACCAATAATATTAAAAGAGCATTAGTGACTTCAGGAACAATCAGGGAGGTTTCGAGAAGCGATAACAATCCCCATGGATTTCTGATAGAAAACTGGAAGATCCTATTCAATCAGGACATCAAACCTTTAAATATTCAACCATGAGATTATTAAAAAGTGGAAAGAACAAAACAATCCATTTGGGGAAAGGGCAAACTTTTTTAGCAATAAAAATAGTAAATATCATTATCGAATATCAAATAAAAATTGCTACGAAGTTACAATCGGGTTTCAACAGATTATCCTTAACGATGCAGAAATTAATAATGATAATTTTCTTTTCGTTGGCAACCTCTTATTGCACTTCATTAATTTTTAAAAAGTCAATAAATCGGGTATCTATTGGATCGATAAAAGTGATACCTAACAAGAAATTAAGCAGCATTGACAGTATCAATAAATTAGAAATTATTTATCAAATCTATTTAAAACCATAATTATGAAAATCAATCTATTTAAAAAGCCAAATCAAAAAACCAGAAGATTTCTTTTGTTTTTACCAGTAATAACGATTCCATTTCTTACCCTGATATTTTGGATCATGGGCGGTGGAAAAGGTAATGATGTAAATGCCAAGACAACTGAACATCTATTATCTTCCCTACCCCAAGTAAACCTTTCTTCTGAAAAAGGTCTCGATAAAATGAAATATTATGATAGAGCTAGTGAGGATTCTTTAAAGTATAAAGAATTCAATAAGGATAATAATTATTGGGAGAAAAACTATCTCGATAACTCAGATTTGAACGATGGTGAACCGGCTACGATTTATCATTCGGAATCACAGGAAAAGGAATTCCAGTCAAAGCTGGATAAGTTGAATAAGGTTATTAATACGCCTCAAGGTCCTGATAACTATTCAGAATCAACTTCTGACGCAAGTGCTCAACAAATTAAAAGCGTTCAGGATAGATTGAATACAGTAAGCAAAGCTTCCGATCCAGAGCTTGAGCAATTGAATGGAATGTTAGAAAAAATCTGGCAGATACAAAATCCTAACTCTATTAAACAAAACTTTAAAGAACCTAATGATAATAATCCATTCAATGCAATTCCTGCTGTCATTGAAGGTAAGCAAAAAATTGGACAAGGTTCTGTCGTCAAACTAAGGCTCCTAGAAGAAATCAATATCCAAGGGCAAACAATTCCAAAAGGCCATTTCCTATTTGGTCTTTGCAGGTTGAGCAATCAAAGGATCCAATTGGACATCACAAATATCAGACTTGGCAAATCCATCATACCAGTTGATTTCACGACCTATGATATGTTAGATGGTATGGAAGGTATAAATGCGCCTGACGCATTAGTAAACGATGCGCTTAATTCTGGTTCAAATGATGCCATCCAAAGTCTTCAACTCCTTTCCTTGGATCAAAGTATGGAAACTCAGATTGCGGGTGCTGGAATTTCTGCAGCCAAGGGTCTATTTAATAAAAAGACTAGTCGTATAAGGGTAAAACTGAAAGATGGCTATCAAGTACTTTTAAAGAATAATAATAATTTATCTACACATTAATTAAAAACAAATACCATGAACATGAAAAATTTAGAATTTCTGAACGATCAAATCTTTTACACTGGTTTCGGTAAGGAACTAGAGGAAGATTTAAAAGCAAACCTGGAGAAGGGCGAAAAAAGTTTCGATCTGAATTACCAAAACACCTACGGAACGGATAAAGTAGAGGCAAAACTTAATTTCACTAAATCCTCCCAAAGTGAGCTTTACTTTTTCAACAGTTATGATATGAATCTTCAAAAGGGTAACGGACAAGAAGTCCGACAAAGATTCTTTATCGGTAAAGAGAATAATATCACATTGAAAGAAGCCTATAATCTACTATGTGGCAGGGCAATCAATAAAAGTTGGACTAAATTAGAAAAAGTTGGTGATGGGGAGGATGTTAAATACAAACCAACTGAAGAAAAATATGATGCCTGGTTGCAACTTGATTTCAATAACAAGGATGATAATGGGAATTTTAAGGCCCTTCGTTATCACGATAATTACAACTTTGATTTGGATAAATTTCTCTCCGAACTGAATATCAAGGGAATCAGCAATGAAGCTGATAAACAACAATTGGTTGATTCGCTTAAGAAAGGGAATAGACAAGCAGTAATCAAAGTTGAGCAGGATGAGACCAAACAGATTTTTATCGAGGCTAATCCTAAGGATAGAATAGTTAATGTTTATGAAGCTAAGCAGAGCGTGAGCCAAAAGGAGGAAATTGCAAAATCTCCAAAGAGCCAGAAGATCGAAGTTACAGAGTCAATCAAAAGAAATGAAAGAAAGCAGAAAAAGCAGGGAATGCAGGTCTGACCAATTGAGTCTATTGATGCCTTTGAGGAATTTCCTCGAAGGCATTAAAGATGATCATAGGATAAGGACTACACATACTGCTGTTTTCCTTACCCTTTATGGTCTTTGGCTTGAAAATAATGGTCATAATCCTATCCCTATTATAAAAAAGAAAGTAATGGAAAAAGCAAAGATCATCAGTCAAATGACATGGCATCGCACTATAATAGAACTTAATGAGTATGGATATATTGAATATCAGCCTACCTACAACAGAACTCGGGTCAGCACAGTTTCCCTTTATAATATTGTATTATGAATATAGAAATATTAACAAAATCAGATTTGCAAAATTTTAAGCAGGAACTGATTACCGAAATAAAGAAAACTTAACTCAATATTTCAAAATGAAAATAGACTTTTTTCGTGAATGCAGAAACTAAATTATTAATAAATAAAAAAACAAAAACTATGTCAGTAGAAATTCTCACAAAGGAAGATCTTTCTCAATTCAAAGAAGAACTGCTAGTAGAAATTCAAAGAATTTTACGACCAGGAATGTTAAAGTCACAAAAGGAATGGCTGAAAAGTTATGAAGTGCGTAAAATTCTGAATATTTCACCAGGAACTTTACAAACCTTACGCATAAATGGCACTTTACAATTCACAAAAATTGGTGGTTCGCTTTATTACAAATACTCTGATATCATCCGCTTGTTCGAAACCGATAATAATGTGGAATAATTCCACTTTATATTGACGCAGACAATTATTCTCATCAGGAGCAGCGAAAGTTGGGGAATGCCTAACTTTCTCTAGCTCTAAACTTCGTGGTAACCGATTTGGCGAATTATTTAACTACTCGCCATCTTTAACTTTAACTGCCTCATATCCTCACTTAACTTACTCTCTACTACTTTTGCATATACCTGAGTTGTACGAATAGAAGTATGCCCAAGCATTTTACTTACAGATTCAATTGGTACGCCGTTACTTAAGGTAACGGTTGTAGCAAAAGTATGGCGGGCAATATGGAAAGTAATTGCTTTTTGAATACCGCAGATATCAGCAATTTCTTTCAAATAGGCATTCATTTTTTGATTGGAGATAACAGGAAACAATCTTCCTTGATGCTCTGCTTTGGGATGGTCTTTGTATTTCTTTACAAGAGCTAAGGCTTCTGGCAATAAAGGAATCCTTACATCAGTATCTGTTTTTTGTCTGCTTGTCATTAGCCAGTCCTCTCCATCTATTCCTTTCAAAATATTTTCCTTACTCAGATTCATGGTATCAATGTAAGCTAAACCGGTATAACAGCTGAAAAGAAATAAGTCCTTCACAGCTTCCAAACGTTCAATAGAAAACTTTTTCATTTCAATGGCCCTTAGCTCATCCTTGGTAAGGAAAAAGCGTTCAACTTTTTGGAAATGCAGTTTATGCCTTGCAAAAGGATCTTTATCCATCCATTCCAGCATCAATGCCATATTGCTCATTTTGCATAGACGTTCCAAATGCTTCATCGCTCCGTTATTATGTAACTTTTTCTGATGATCTTTCGGTTGCCTGGTCATCAAAAAGTTTTCGAAATCAAGGATAAACTTATAGTTGAGTTCAGACAGCGCAATATCTGTTCTTTTATATTTTTGTTTTATAAATAGCGAAATATATTTTTGGGTGGTATAATAATTCTTCATTGTTCCCTTTGCCAGTTTACTCTCCATTTCAGTATTATGATATTTACACAGTTCTATCAACGTCATTCCACTATCATCGTTATTTCCCAAAAATTCTGCTTTCACTGTCTCAATACTAATTGGCTGTTTTCTCTGTATAAGCTGATAATAAGCATCACTAATCAAAGTTCTTATCCGCTCAATGTGCTCGTTTAATTTACTGGCTTCCTCTTTTATTCCCTTTGCTTTTCCAGTTTTAGCGTCCCAGTTTTTAATCTCAATTTTCTTTTTGAGCGAAATTTCACAACGTTTTGTATTTACTGTAATACGGGCGAAGATGCTCCCAGTCGTTTCTTCAGTTTTGTTACTACGTAATACAAACTGAATTCCAAAGGTGTTTCTCATTTTCATATCAATTATTTTGAATGTTGTTTACAATTGATGTTTTTGATAAAATTTACTCACAAAAAGCATAATATTTCTCTTTAAAACAGCTGAAAATAGACTAAAAAAAATGTGACTTAAATAATTGATATTAAGTAGGTTAGGTGCTTTCTGGTGAGTAAAAATTTATCGATCTAATTTACTCACCGTTTTACTCACAAAAAATCCATTTTTTACCTTTAAAAGCAGAAAACGGACTTCAATAATGTTTTTTACTTTTTGTATCAATTTATCTTGATGCACTTTGTTTTAATTTGTGTTTTAGCTGGAGAATTACTAGCAAATAAAGCTTGCAAATCCTATCAAAAACCATCAAAATTAATGATATAAACTATTGATTATCAATAATTTACATAGGTTTCAGTGAGTAAATATAAACAATATATTTTACTCACTGTTTTACTCACAACTACATTGATATACTTTGGTGTTTATTGGTTTGATTAAAAACAAAAAACCCGCTAAATCATAAGATTTGCGGGTTTTTAACCTCTTCTGACTGGTATCTAGTCGGGATGGCAGGATTCGAACCTGCGGCCTCCTGCTCCCAAAGCAGCGCGATACCGGGCTACGCTACATCCCGTATTGTTTGTTGTTGGGATTGCAAAAGTAGGGTTTTTATTGACGCCTACAAATATTTTTTTAAAATAATTTCATTTTACTCTATTGTCAATCCGTTTAATTTTTAATGTTTTGATTACTAACATTTTATAAATAATTCTTCTATTAATTCCCATGTTTTTGCAATCAACTTTCATAATATTGATCGTTTTTCAACAATAACAGTTACTTATTATTTTTTTTATTATTAATTCTTTATTTAAATTGGATTATTAGGATTTTGTTCTCCTATTTGTATTTTAGTCGATACTATGATGGTGATTTTTTTGATAAACAATAAAAAAAGTCATTTATTTTTGATTCATTTATATTACTTTAGATTTTTATTTTCAAATTGATTTTTATTAAAACTTAACTAAACAAAAGATTTTATGAATTACAAAAAGCCGCTTGATGTTCTTTTAAGGGAAGCAGCCGAAACTGGTGAAGGCAGTTTAAAAAGGACTTTAACAAGTTTCAGTTTAGTTGCTTTGGGTATTGGAGCAATTATTGGTGCTGGATTATTTTCATTAACTGGTTTAGCTGCAGCAAATAATGCAGGACCCGCAGTAACTATTTCTTTTATAATTGGCGCAGTTGGTTGTGCATTTGCAGGTTTATGTTATGCAGAATTTGCTAGTATGATACCCATTGCAGGTTCTGCTTATACCTATTCTTATGCAACCATGGGAGAATTTATGGCATGGATAATAGGATGGGATTTAGTATTAGAATATGCTTTGGGTGCCGCAACAGTTTCTATAAGCTGGTCTCAATACCTCACAAAATTTCTTCACTATTTTGATATAACGATACCCCATCAACTTACCATGTCTCCATGGGATGAGCCGGTATTGGTTGATGGAGTAATGGTTCATGGTTTTATGAATTTACCTGCTGTTCTCATCGTTGTTTCATTATCATTACTATTAATTAGAGGAACTCAAGAATCTGCCTTTATAAATAATTTATTAGTTGTTTTAAAAGTTGCTGTTGTACTTGTTTTTATAGCTGTGGGATGGCAATTTATTAATCCTTCTAACCATGTTCCTTACATACCTGAAAATACAGGGAAATTTGGTGAATTTGGATGGAGTGGAATTATTAGAGGAGCCGGTGTAGTGTTTTTTGCATTTATTGGATTTGATGCTGTTTCTACAGCGGCCCAAGAAGCGAAAGATCCAAAGAAAGGAATGCCTATTGGGATCATCGGATCTTTAATTATATGTACCATTTTATATGTGCTATTCTCTCATGTCATGACGGGAGTTGCAAACTATACAGAGTTTAAAGGTAGTGCTGCCCCTGTAGCAGTTGCAATTGCTAAAACACCTTATATTTGGTTACAACAGGCGATAATTGTTGCGATTTTGGCTGGTTACACCTCGGTAATACTAGTTATGTTAATGGGACAGTCAAGAGTTTTCTTTACCATGAGTAAAGATGGTCTAGTTCCAAAAGTATTTTCTGATGTTCACCCTAAGTTTCAAACTCCTTATAAATCTAACTTGTTGTTTGCTGTTTTTGTAAGTTTGTTTGCAGCTTTTGTTCCTGTGGCTATAGTTGGTGAAATGGTAAGTATTGGTACATTATTCGCTTTTATTTTAGTTTGTATTGGTATTATTTGGATGAGGAAAACAAATCCTGATACTCCTAGACCATTTAGAACTCCATGGGTTCCATTTGTACCGATAGCTGGTGTTGTTGTATGTTTTACGATGATGGCATTTTTACCGCTAGATACTTGGTTGCGTTTAGCAATTTGGATGGTTATAGGAATAGTTATTTATTTCTTGTACGGGAAAAAACATTCTGTTATTAGAAAAGGGTATTTAAATATTCCAAAGGATCCTGAGTCACCAAAGTTTTAGATTAAACTTTATAAAAACAAAAAAGGGTTCGAGATTAATCTCGAACCCTTTTTTGTTTAAACAGCAGTACTAAATTTTCTTTTTTGTAGAGTCTCTTTTAATGAGGATAGAATCTAAACTAATATTCTGAAAACTATCTTCTTCGTATTTACCTTCAATTTCATTAATTAACAATGTTGCTGCGGTTTTTCCAATTTCATAAGCTGGTTGAGAAATAGTAGTTAGTGATGGATTTAATAATCTTGCCACTTTTAGATTTGAAAAGGTAATTATCTTGATATCATTCGGAATATTGAGATTTAACTCACTACAAATATCGTAACATGCTATGGCTAAGTTTTCTACCGAACAAAATATTGCGTCAGGTTTTTTGCTGATGATAAAAGTTTTAAGTACCTCTAAATCTAATTCCTGATCTGGCAGAAAAGTCTTCACTAAAGTTTCATCAACACTTAATCCGTAAGATATTAAAGCATCTGCGTAAGCTTTTTCACGTTTATCCATAGTGGATAAGTTTGAACCTGCTTTCAAAAATATGATTTTTCTACATCCTTGATTTAATAGAAGTTTGGTGGCCTCTAAAGAATTATCATAATCATTACTAGTAACTTTAGAAACAGTGATATCGTTTAAAACACGATCAAACATTACCAACTTTATTTTTCTTTCTAAAATTTCTTTTAAATGATCTGAAGTATTTGTTTGAGAACACACAGAAATTAGAACTCCATCTACCCTGCCCCCAATTAAATGGTTGGTAATGCGTTGCTCCTTTTGAAAATCTTCATCAGTTTGATATATCAAAACATAAAAATCTTTTTCCTGACAAGCAGCTTCTACACCTTTTATCACCAAACTAAAAAAATTGTTTGAAATTTCTGGAATAACTAAAGCAATGGTATTGCTTTTATGCTTTCTTAAAAATGAAGCGAATGGATTAGGCTGATAATTTAAATCTTTTGCTAATTGCTGAACTTTCTTTTTCGTTTCGACATTAATTTCATAACTATCCGTTAACGCTCTAGAAACCGTAGAAACAGAAACTCCTAGCTGAACAGCTATTTCTTTTAATGTAACATTCTTCATTTATTAAGATGATTAGAACTAATTCTTAATATTCTAAAGGGATTATTGGCTCTTTCTTACTGGTACTCATGATCATCATGGTATGAAAGGTTTTAACAACAGTTATTCTGCTTATTTTTTGCATAATTAACTGTTCATAAGTTTTGATATCCTTAACGTAAGCTTTTAATAGAAAATCACACTGACCAGTAACGTGATGACATTCTGTAATTTCCTTTATTTCTCCAATTTCCTTAAGAAAAGTTTGAATAGTATCCTGTTGATGAAAATCTAACGAAACCTGGATAAAAGTTTTTATGCCTAAACCTAGCTTTTCTTCATCAACTAATGCATGATAGCTTTTTATATAACCTGAGTTTTCTAATTTCCTAACACGTTCTAAGGTTGGTGCAGGTGAAAGTCCAATATACTGAGACAATTGCAGATTGGTAATTCTACCATTCTCTTGCAAAATTTTTAAAATATTGAAATCTATTTTATCTAATTCCATATTAAGGATTTATTACAAAAATAGATTTATTCCATTAAAACAAAATTATATTTTAAAATAATGTCGAATTATTTTTAATTATTCTTTAAATAGCAAATTTTAGATTAATCTAAATTTTTTATTAGATTTGATAAATTTTTTATTATGAATTTATCATTTACTGAAGAGAACTACTTAAAAAATATTTTTCATTTAAATTTTAATATTGATGAAAATGTAAGTACTAATGCTATAGCTGAAGTTTTAAATACAAAGGCTGCTTCTGTTACTGATATGCTTAAAAAACTATCAGAAAAAGAGTTAGTAAACTATGAAAAATATCAAGGTGTTACTTTAACTGAAGCAGGGCAGCAGAAAGCCATTTCAGTAATTAGGAAACACAGGCTTTGGGAAGTTTTTTTAGTAGAAAAACTCCATTTTAAATGGGATGAAGTACATGAAGTTGCTGAGGAATTAGAACATATTAACTCAGAAAAGTTGATAAATAGTTTAGAAGAATTTTTAGATTTTCCAAAAACTGATCCACATGGAGATCCTATACCGGATAGGTATGGCGTTCTAAAATCTCAAGAGTTGATACCCGTATCTAAATTAAAAATTGGCGATAAAGGTTTAATTAGTGGCATTAGAGAACACTCTGCAGAGTTTTTAAAATTTTTGGATAAAACTGGATTAATCCTCGGCGAAAGCCTAAAAATTATTGATATCATCAATTTTGATGGTTCAGTGATGGTTTTGATAAAAGATAGACAACAAATGATTAGTAGAGAAGTTGCTAAGAACCTATTGATTGCATTATGAATCAAGAATTAAAAAATAGTTTAGGCGAAGTTCACTCATCAATTAATATCAATAAAAGAAAAGGCTGGAAAAGAATTTTTGCTTTTTTAGGTCCGGCTTATTTGGTTAGCGTTGGTTACATGGACCCAGGGAACTGGGCTACAGATATTGCAGGAGGTTCTCAATTTGGCTACAAGTTAATTTGGGTTTTATTAATGTCAAACCTAATTGCCCTACTGTTACAATCTTTAAGTGCTAGATTGGGGATTGTAAGAGGTTTAGATCTGGCTCAAGCTTCTAAAAATGCTTATCCAAAATGGACAAATTACCCTTTATGGGTTTTAGCCGAAATTGCAATTGCAGCTTGTGATTTAGCTGAGATTGTAGGGATGGCAATTGGTTTAAACCTCTTGTTTGGTTTACCCTTAATTTGGGGAGTAAGCATTACTGTATTTGATACGCTTTTGCTTTTATTGCTGATGAAACGAGGAATGAAATCTATAGAAATATTCATCATTTCATTGGTATTTATAATTGGTGTTTCTTTTTTTGTTGAGATGCTAATTGTAGAACCCGTTTATGGTGATGTTTTAAAGGGATTTATGCCTAGTGAATTAGGTGGGAGCTCTCTTTATATCGCCATAGGAATTATTGGCGCTACAGTAATGCCACACAATTTATATCTGCATTCTTCTTTAGTGCAAACAAGAAAATTTGATCAAACGAGTGAAGGTAAAAAAGAGGCCATTAAATTTAACTTTTTTGATACTACCATTGCATTAAATCTTGCTTTTTTTGTTAACGCAGCAATTCTAATTTTAGCCGCTGCTGCCTTCCATGTTAATGGTTACTTTAAAATTGCTGAAATTGAGGATGCACATCAATTATTAAATAATTTATTTGGGAGTGCTGCTCCTGCACTTTTTGCTATTGCTTTAATTGCAGCTGGACAAAGTAGCACCATAACAGGAACTTTAGCTGGACAAATTATCATGGAGGGCCATTTAAACCTAAGAATTCAACCTTGGTTAAGGAGGTTAATCACTAGGCTACTAGCTATTATTCCAGCATTATTTACTATCATCTATTTTGGTGAAGGAAGCTTAGGTAGCTTATTAATATTAAGTCAGGTAGTATTAAGTTTACAGCTTGGTTTTGCTGTAATCCCTTTAATTCATTTTAATTCTGATAAAAAATTGATGGGCCAGTTTGCAATTAAACCTTGGGTAAAGGTTTTGGCTTGGTTAAGTTCTGCAGTTATTATTTATCTAAATATAACTTTGGTAATAAGCGAAATTAAAGGCTGGCTTGCAAGTGCAGGAAATCATTGGGTGATTTACTCTATTGTTATTCCTGTTATTTTAGCTTGTTTGGCATTATTAGTTTATATTTTTATTCATCCTTTTATAAATAAAACAAAAGAAGATAAGCAATTAGTTCCGCATGGCAAGCCAGCTAATTTTACGCAAGCCAATATATCTTACCATAAAATTGGAATAACTACAGATTTTTCTAAAAATGATGAAAAGATTATCAGAAACGCCTTAATGCAAGGGGGAAAAGATGCTATTTATACATTTATACATGTTGTAGAAACTGCTGCTGCAAGATACCATGGAAACAATACATTGGATAACGAAACTAAGCTTGACAAAGAAAGTTTGATAAAGTATCAATCAGATTTGCATGATTTAGGATTTGAAGCAAATTATCAAATAGGATTTGGGAATCCGGCTTTAGCAATTAGTAAAATTGTTAAAGAGCAAAATTTAGACTTTTTAGTGATGGGTGCTCACGGTCATAAAGGTTTTAAAGATATTGTTTTTGGAACTACAGTTGATGCCGTAAGGCATAAAATTAATATACCAGTTTTAATAATCAATTAGAAATAAAATTTAATTTCTAATTGACTATTGGATAATTATTTCGCTGGTGAGGCAGCAAATTCAGGATTAGATTGAATTTGTTGTCTCAAACCTTTTGCCCAATCAATAACCATTTTCTTTTGTGAGCCGTTTAAATTCGCATCTTTATGAATAAAAGTATAAGAAGATAATGGCATCCATCCTTCTTCTTGAGATTCTATTAATTCTTCCAATTTATGATCTTGTCTTTTTAATGAATAAGTAGTGAACTCATCAAAATTAAAATGTTCTTTACCCTCTATTACATGATCATTTAACCACCAAGCAGTAGGTTGTATATTGTTATACCAAGGATAACGAGTGTTATTACTATGGCAATCATAACAAGCAACGTTTAAGATTGAATTCACAGTATCAAGCATTTTGTATTGAGTTTTAATATTATTTACTTGTTCACCAGCATGTATATTTTTATCCGGTTTTATAAACTGTATAATAATCAGAACCGCAACAATTGCAAATAATATTTTCCTTACCATAACTCGTTATTTAAAATATGATGTGATTATCTTATTTAATTCTGAAGAGATCTTCCCATTAGTCGCAACAATATCGCAAGTTTCAAGGGCATTTTTTCCACCATCAAAATCGAAATATTCTCCTCCTGCTCTTTCAACTATCAATAATCCTGCTGCAATATCCCAAGGCTTCAGATTATATTCAAAATATGCTTCAAAACGCCCACAAGCTGTATAAGCTAAATCAACAGAAGCGGCTCCTATCCTCCTTAAACCATGGCATTTCTGCATTACTTCTGTAAAAAGATTCATGTATGCATCTTGTCTTTTAAAATCATAATAAGGAAAACCAGTAGCAATTAAACTAGATGATAGCTCACTATTGTCTGAAACCGTAATCACATTTCCGTTTAAATACGCCTTGCTATCTTTCCATGCATAAAAACATTCATCCTGATTTATCTCGTAAATTACACCAATAACCAATTCATCATTTTGCTTTAAAGCGATGCTAACTGCAAAAGCAGGAATTCCATGTATAAAATTGGTAGTACCATCTAAAGGATCAATTATCCAATTAAATTCTTCACCTATTTTATTAGATGTACCTTCTTCTGCAATAAAACCAGAAAGCGGTAAAAGCTGGGTAAGTTCTTCAATTATCATTTTCTCTGCAGTTTTATCCACATAAGAAACCATATCATTCTTACCTTTATACTCTATCTTAGACGAATTAAAAGTCTTAGATTCATTAATTATAAACTTACCCGCTTTTTTGGCGACATCAATTACCTTTTCACATAATTTCTCATAATCCATTTGTTTCTGTATCTATTTTAAAAGTGAAAAATTTATGTATGTAATAACTAGAAACGCCTAAGCTTAAAGCCGATGCTACTCTAGCTAAAGTTGGTGCGATATTGCAAACTTCAACAAAGAACCTAAGTAATGCATAATTACCAAAGAAACCTAAAAATGCTATAAAGCTAAAACGGAGAAATTGTTTTCTGCTGGCCAAATTTGAATCTGAAAATACCGCATACTTAGTTAATAAAAAGTTGATGACTACTCCACAAGAATATGAAATAAGTAATGCAACGTTATGCGATTTATTTGGATGCCCAAAAATCATCACCACATCATTAATAAAAATAAAATTAAAGGTGATGAAATAAACTGCGACATCTACCAACATGGCAATGCCAGCTGAAAAAAAAAATCTTACAATCTTATTCTGAAAAAATCGATATTGATTTAAAGTATTTACGATTGCAGAACACATTAAGACAATTCCTTTCTTTTTTTATCCGCAATATAAAATAATACAATACCTATTGAACCTCCTAATACGAGAATTGTTGAGATTAATTCTGCCTGTGTAAATCCAAAAGACCCAATGTGATATTTAGAGTTAACCCTAATTATTTCTATAAAAAATCTTTCTAAACCGTTTAATATCAAATAAATGCAAAAGAAAACACCGGGTGTTGTAATTTTTTTACGGATAGACCATAAAAATAAGAACAGTAAAATACAAGCAACACATTCATAAAATGGAGTTGGATAAACCCCTACAGCTAACTCACTACAAAATTTACCTGTGCAACCTGGAATTGCTACCCCTTCATTAATCACATTGTGTGGATATTTAAAAGACCACATCCAGTCAGGCGCCCAAGAAAACCAGTTTGGTTTCGGATTGGTATTGTTAATTCCCCAATCGCCATCACCAGCTAATTGACAGCCAATTCTTCCTACTCCATAAGCCAACATCAGCCCAGGACCGCAAACATCTGCCATATGGATTGCTTTAATTCCGTTTTTACCAGAAATATACAATACTGCAAATGCACCGCAAATTAAACCTCCATAATATGTTAAACCACTGAAAGAAAGCAAGTTTTGAATTGGATCTTGCATAAAACGATCCCAATATTCTAAATTATCAAAAACCTTTGCACCTATAATACCAGCAATAGCTGCATAGGCAATAAAAGTTCCCATCATTTCATAGGGATGTACAACTTCTGTTACAGTTTTTGGTGAGGGTAATTGTTGTTTTTTCTTTTCTCGATAAGCCCAATAAGCAAATAAAGCAGCAAAGAGAATTCCAGCTATAAAATTTCCTTCTAATGATAAAATGAAACCTTGGGGATCATTAACAAAGGCTGTATAATTTAAGAGACCGTAAATAATTTTATAACCAATTATAAATCCGAATAATCCATTCAAGATTAGTTCTGTAATAGATGCGGGCTCGCCAATAATAACTTGTCTTTTAATTGGATGTACTTGTCCCAATTTTTCTCTTCTTTTTAATTCTTCCGAGAAACCCCAGTAACCAGCAACAAAAGCCAAAGCCACAAAAAAACCAAATGTTTGGATAGGTAAAGGAATATTTATCCCAAAAAGATATTCAATAAGATATGATAAAGTAGGAAACATATAATTTAAGGGTGTTATTAATGCATTAATAATTCAGCTGATTCTAGAATACTTACATCGCCATTAGGCAAAATAGCATCTAATTTGATTACTTTAAGATCATTAATTAAAATGGGATCATACTTTACTTTAACCTTTACATAATTAGCGGTAAAACCATGCATAAAACCTTCTTTATGATCTGCTTCAAAAAGTACTTCTGCATCTTTGCCTAACTGAGTTTCATAAAATGCTCGTCTTTTTTTCTCTGATAAGATATGTAACATTTTACTTCTATCCGCCCTTTGAGAACCTGGCACAACACCTTCCATCTCTATTGCGGGAGTATTATCTCGTTCAGAATATGTAAAAACGTGTAAGTATGAAATGTTTAATTCGTTTATAAAATTGTAGGTATCAATAAAATCATCACGGGTTTCACCAGGAAATCCCACAATAACATCTACTCCAATGCAAGCATCAGGCATTAACTGCTTTATGGTATTTACCCTATCTACGTATAATTCCCTACGATATCTTCTTCTCATTAAACCTAAAATCTTATCAGAACCAGATTGTAAAGGAATATGAAAATGAGGAACAAACCTTTTAGATTGGGCAACAAATTCTATAATTTCGTTAGTTAATAAATTAGGTTCTATTGAAGAAATTCTGATTCTATTTATGCCTTCAACCTCATCCAAAGCCTTCACCAAATCGAAAAACTTATCTTCTCTTTTGCTATTTCTTAGCCCAAAATCACCAATATTAACACCTGTTAAAACGATTTCTTTAACACCAGAAGCTGCTATTTCTTTAGCTTGATTAATTACACTTTCTATCGTATCACTTCTGCTCTCGCCTCTTGCTAAAGGTATTGTGCAAAAAGTACATGAATAATCACAACCATCCTGAACTTTTAAAAAAGTTCTTGTTCTATCTCCAAAAGAATAAGAAGCAACAAACTGATTAGTTTCTGAGATGGGACTATTGTGAATTATTGTTTTTGGGTTTTTTGTAAAATCTGAAATGAATTCTACAATCCTAAATTTTTCTGCCGCACCTAACACCATATCAACTCCTTCAATATTAGAAATCTCTTCGGGTTTTAACTGAGCATAACAACCAACAATGGTGATATATGCTAAAGGAGAATGCTTTAATGCTTCTTTTACAATTTTTCTGCATTTTTTATCGGCATTTTCTGTTACTGAACAAGTGTTAATGATATACACATCTGCATCAGCAGAAAAATCAACAACGTCAAAACCTGCTTCACTAAACTGTCTGCCGATAGTAGATGTTTCTGAGTAATTGAGCTTACAGCCTAAAGTATAAAATGCAACTTTTTTATTCATATATTTTCAGGCTGCAAAGATATAAAAATATAGCTTAATTAAGGTTTGCTTTCTCCCCAACGATAGCTTGGGTTATCTAAACCGGCTAAATCCAGCACCCTATTTACAACTGTTTCTGCTACCTCTTCAATAGTTTTTGGTTTATTATAAAATGATGGAACAGCTGGGCAAATTATCCCTCCAGCTTCAGTAATTGTTTTCATATTATTGATATGAATTAAACTAAATGGCGTATCTCTTGCCACAAGAATTAATTTTCTTCTTTCTTTAAGGATTACATCTGCCGCCCTGGTGGTTAAATCATTTGATATTCCAGTGGCAATTCTCCCCATTGTGCCCATAGAGCAAGGAATTATAATCATGGTATCAAATTTTGCAGATCCTGATGCGAAAGGCGCCATAAAATCATTTTTATCGTAGAATTTAAAATCGAAATTTTTATAGGTTTCATCTTCCAATTCAAATTTCCAAACATCCTTTGCATTATCAGACATAACAATGCCTACTTCTTTAATTTGATCTTTGAGGTTGTCTAATTTTTGCAATAATATTTTCGCATATATAGACCCACTCGCTCCAGTTATTGCTACTACAATTTTCTTATTTCCCATCGTTATTCAACAAAATCATGATAAAAAAGTTCTAAAACAAAAAAGGGCCGAATATAAATATTCGACCCTACATCTACCTATGAAAAACATGCCCTTTGGGAGGGCATGACAAATATAGAAACAAATTACTTGTTTAAACAAATTAATTAATAAATAATTTTAGAAAATGTGTTTTTTATAGTAATCTTTTAATTTTAAAATTCTTAAATGGATTAATCGTTAAGAAAATAAAGTTTTTTTTCTTTTTAGTTAATTATTTATTTTCAATGTTGTTAATTATTTCAAAAACTCGCTTTCCAGAATACATGGCTGCATTAATAGATCCATTGGTTAAATAATCGCCACAGTTAAAAATATTATTGTGTTGTATTATATCTAAATCGGACAAATCATTTTTAACATTTAATTGGTTTGGAAGCGCATAATTTATTTGAAAAGATTCTAAAAACTCCCAATCATTAACATCAAACCATTCCGACATTTCATCTTTTATTCTTCTAACAATATCCTCTTCAGACAGATTAGACACATCTTTTACTATAGAAATTGATATTAAATGTTTGCCATTAGGAACATAATTTTTTGAAATATTATCCATTATTGCCATGTTGTTAACAAAAGCATTATCGTTAGCGTTTAGCGCAATAATTGGCTCTTTAAAAGGCAGTTTATAAGATGTAAAAAAATAATCATTTACAGACTGGTATTTTTTAACCTTTTTGTCAAAAGGTTTTGGCAAGTTTATTTCATCGCTTGCAATAATGATATAATCAGAAAAGTATTCAGTTCCATTTTTGCATATAATCTTATTGTCTTGTATTTCGATAACAAAACTATCGTAAACAATTTGACTTGATGATAATCCTTTAGCTAGTTGTTTTGGTATTTCTTGCATTCCATCAGCTGGGATTAATGCATCTCCCTCGCCAAACATCTTAAAAACGAAATTGAACATTCTGCTAGAAGTTGTAAGTTCCTTTTCTAAAAAAATACCACCCAAAAAAGGTATAAAAAATCGGTTAATCATTTTATCACTAAAACCAAGTTTTAATAAATAGCTCATGGTAGTTTGCTCTTCCTCTTCAAAAATCCTTTCAATAGATTTAAACTTCAAATTTATTTTTAGTTTAAACATGATTAATTTATCAGTATAAGAACCTATTGGAGAAATCAATGTCATAAACAAACTCAATGGTTTCTTTATCGGATCTAAAACATCATATATTTTTTTCTGATATAAGATTTTAGCACCCGGATCAAAAGCTTTAAGATTTAAATCCTTATAATTTAATAGTTCTTTTGCTAATGGGTAATTGCCTAATAAAACCTGAAAGCCGCGATCAAGTAAATAGCCATTCTTATTTACAGTATTAACTCTCCCGCCGATGTGATCAGAAGCTTCTAAAATTAAGACATCAAAACCGTTTTCATTTAAAAGTTTAGCTGCAGTTAGGCCAGAAATACCTGCTCCAATAATGGTAACTTTTTTATCTATTGTCATTATATTGCTTAAGTTTTAATCCGACATATTGTTTTAGATAATTAAAGAAAATGCTGATGTGTTTTAGATATTTGCATTTTATTAACAACAATTAAAAATGACTGAACTAATTAAACAAAAAATGAATTTCCATACAAGAAAATGGGTTAAACCTGAAGATCTAAATCCGAATGGTACTTTATTTGGCGGAAGTTTATTGAAGTGGATTGATGAGGAAGCAGCAATTTATGCCATTTGCCAGCTTGATAATAAGAGAGTAGTTACCAAATATATGTCGGAGATTAATTTTTTAAGTTCTGCAACATTAGGTGACATTATTGAAATGGGAATAATTGCCACTCAGTTTGGTACAACTTCCCTAACGCTATTTTGTGAGGTTAGAAATAAAATTACCAGACATAGCATATTGACAATCGATAAGATTGTGTTTGTAAATATTGATGAGGAATTTAATCCTGTGCCTCATGGTAAAACAAAAATCACTTATTCTGCCGATAGGTTTAAAGACTAAGATTTCTTCTTAAAGTTTTTGTTTTTCCAGCTGGGATTAAAACTTCTTTTTGCTTTTGGATTATAAATTGGAGCGTCTGTAAAACCTTCGGGCAATGAAAGTTTAGGAATTTCCTTCCCAATCAATGCTTCAATCCTTGCAAATTTTTGTTGGTCTTTATCATTTATAAATGTAATTGCAGTTCCTGTAGTTTCTGCTCTGGCAGTTCGTCCAATACGGTGGATGTAATCTTCAGGATCTGGCGGAACATCATAATTAACTACCAAATCAATCCCCACAACATCTATACCTCTTGAGATTACATCGGTGCCCACCAAAATTGGTAAACTTTTACCTCTAAACCTCACCATTATATCTTCTCTGCTTTCTTGTTCAAGATCAGAATGGAATGCCTCTGATAATATATTAGCTCGGTTTAATGCCGAATTTAATTTTTTTACCGTTTCTTTTCTAGAAGCAAAAACAATTACACTTTTATAAGATATATCAGAAAGAATACCTTTTAACAATGCAACTTTTTGCTCGTCAAAAGCTAAATATGCTTGCTGTAATATTCCTTCTGATGGTTTTGAAATAGCGATATTAACTTCAACCGGATCATGTAAAATCTTTTTAGAAAGCGATCTTATCTTCCGTGGCATAGTTGCAGAAAACAAAAGATTTTGTCTTTTTTCTGGAAGATAGCTGATGATACGAACAATATCCTCGTAAAATCCCATATCTAACATCCTATCAGCTTCGTCTAAAACTAAATGTTTTACTTTTTTTAAATTGATAGTCCCGGATGTTAAGTGCGCTATTAAACGACCAGGTGTCGCCACAACAATATTGACACCATCAGTTAAAGAACGTTTTTGTTGTTCATAGCTAAAACCATCACCTCCACCATAAACAGCAATAGATGTACAACCCGTAAAGTAGGCCAATCCCATAATTTGTTGATCAATTTGCATCGCTAATTCCCTGGTTGGAGAAAGGATTACCGTATCAGTATGAGAAATATCAGCTTCTTGTATCTTGTGTAATAATGGCAGTAAATAAGATGCTGTTTTACCGGTACCTGTTTGTGCACAAGCAATTAAGTCTTTATTTGCTAAAACATGAGGAATGGCTTGCTCTTGTATAGGAGTGGGTTTTGTAAACCCCATTGTATCTAATCCCTCTTGAAGTTGAGGAACAAAGTTAAAATCTTGAAAATTCAAATATCAGTTGTTTAAACACAAATATAGCTAATCTATTATAAACACATAAGCGTTTATATATTTAGGATAAATGATAAAGTTGATGACTCAAAAAAATAATTACTTTCATTAAATATCAAAAATTTAAAATAAATCGACCCAATTCTTTAGGGCTACAATAATTCTTTAGTAATATTACAAACACTATCTACTTAAAATCATAAATTAACTCCATATTTAAATAATTTTATGAATGAAATTTACGTAAAGTCTCTTCCTTTAAAAGACGTTATATCCAATTTAGCAGATGCTTTTGATACTACATATCAAAATAAATGCAATGAGTATAGGCTAAATATTCCTTCTAAATATGGAGAGGGCTATATAAGGGGAATTAATTTTTTAGGCGGCTTTGGATTAATTGAGTACAATTGTTCTTTTAATGAAATCCTCAAAATTCATTTCTCTGTAAATAAAGTTCACCCATTAAAATTTATTTATTGCTCTAAAGGATCAGTAAAACACAGGTTTGAAGAAGCTGATAGCTTGCATAGTATTGATCAATTTCAAAATGTAATTGTTGCTAGTACTGCTCAGAACGGCCATATATTGTTATTCCCAAAAAATTCTCCTATTCATTTAAACAGTTTAGAGATTAGCAGAAAAGAGTTTAAATCTAAAATTGATTGTGACTTGAACCACGTTGATTCTAACCTTAGAAAACTATTTAGGGATTTAAATGCTAAAGATTTATTCTTTTACCATGGAAATTATAGTTTAACTATGTCAGATTGTATTGATTCTATTAAGAAAACAAAACTTAGTGGGTTTACCAGAAGATTATTTTTAGAAGGTAAATCTAATGAGATATTGAGTATTCAGATAGCAGATTATGAAGATGATAAAAAAATAGAACCTAAAAGACAAATATTAAGAAAATCTGAATTAGCCCAAATTCAAAATGCTGTTCAAATTTTAAAATTAGAGTTAGCAAAGCCTTTAACCATAAAAGAATTAGCTTATAGAGTGGGCTCTAATCCCACAAAATTACAAGAAGGATTTAGATATACTTTTGGACTTACGGTAAATAATTATCTTAATAAGATAAGGTTAGAATATGCCAGGGAACAAATTATAATTGGCGAATTAAATATTAGCGAGATTGCTAATAATATTGGAATTGCAAATAAAAGTTATTTCTCTCGTTTATTTAAAGCTACTTATCAATTAAATCCTAAAGAATTTTCTTTGGAGATTGCTAAAAATGTAATGCAATAAATTTTTTGGGTCTTAAAAGATATTCCTACTAGTTAAATTAATAGTCTAGAAAGTCAAATTTTTAAAAATTAATTCAATATATATTTAATTAGCGGTCATTTATTTATATGAAGCTAATATATATTCTCTCTATCCTTTGTTTAATTGCATTTATAGTTGCTTATAATTTTATTAATGAAGAAGATTCTTTATACGCATTATTAATTTTTTGGCTTTTATTTGCAGCGTTAGTTATATGTTTAATCAGTACAATTTATAGGGGCAAAAGGTCTTAAATTTTATTAAATTTTTGTACAAACCTATAATAGTATCTCATTTTAAAAAAATAGCACATAAAAAAGCCGGAAACTATCTCTAATTCCCGGCTATGCTAACATTAAAAAAATTATTCAGCTACTGCTTCCTCATTAACAAAGTTTTCTGCTAATTCAGTTAAAGCAACATCTGTCGCTTTCTCGTTCTCAAGTGTTTCACTTAATAAATCGTAGATTTCTGTATGACCCATGTGTTGCGCAAATACTCTTAATGTTCCGTAAGTTGCAATCTCATAATGTTCCACTTTTTGTGCAGCTAAAATTATACCTGCATCTCTGGTCATTGTATCTTTATCAGTATCTTCAATGATAGAATTTCCTTCTTCTAATAAACCAGCCATTGCTTCACATTTTTTAGCTTTAGCTTTCTCTTCTAACAATTCGAAAACTTTCTCTAGAGTTTCTACATGCTTTTTAGTTTCCTCTAAATGCTTTTCTATTGCCTTTGCTAATTGTTTACTGGTTGCCGCTTTTTGCATTTTTGGCAATGCTTTTACTAAATGTGTTTCTGCCCAATAAATATCTTGTATCTCTTCAATGAAAAATTTATGGAAATCAGAATCTTTCATCTCTGGTGTTAAATTAGTTGTTTTTTTTACTGTACTCATGATGTGTTTTTTAAATGGTAAATAATTAATAATGTTTTAAATAGGTAGATGTATTTATTAAAAAGCAATCAGGATGCCAATAATTTTTTTTTATAAAAATTATTGCTAAAAAATGCCTTAAAGTCTATTTATTACCTTTTGGTTCATAATTAGATCTTATTGTGCTATTTTTTGATGGATATTAAAACCGAATGGGATTATATTAAGACTATAATTAATACTCTGGAATTTTTTCTGTAAGGTATTTCCAATATCTTTTTGGGACATGCAGCAAATGTAATCGGGTGTTTTTTCTTGATCGAATATTTGTTTGAGAATAATAAGTACGCCATAAACTTTGGTAAAGCGGCTCATCTTTTTTCAGCATTTCCAAACCCTCATCTCTGTTAGATTGGCGATTAAACTTCATTTGTATGATTTCTAATTTATATAAATCATAAAAAATACCGTAACTTCTGGTTTGGTCAAAGATTAACCACTTTTGGTCTTGATATCGGCTTTTGAAATGCTTTGCAATAATGGGCAAAACATTAAAATCAGGTTCTATTTCTGCAAAAAAAATATTATCACAAGTCAGTTTAAAACGTACAAAAGCTTCCATTCTGTGTTTTTCACGATGCACCGATTTGGTATATTTTGCCAACTGCAAAACAGAAGGATGACTCATATCTTGCATTACGTTTATTTTTGGATGCTTTATAGCGTATTTAATTACATCAAAAATGTATCGCTCACAATATTCTTCTTCGGTTAATAAAGAATAGATGATTTTTTGGATGCCCAATTCGCCCATCAACGCCTTTAGTTTTACATAAACACGTTCGGCTTTTCTAGGGTTGGTGCTTACACGTCTTAATCCTTCAGAAAATAATCCCAATGGTAATCCTTCTTTTCTGATCATTACGTTTGTGAGTTTGCGCTCATAAGCCTCAAATACAGCAGAAAAAAAACCTTCTACACTATGATCATACGTTAATAAATACATGGAAATGAGATTAAGTGAAAGCTAAATGCCAGTCTGCTTCCTTGCAGGCGAAAAACTTATTAATTAAACATTTTAAAATAAAGCCAACTGCGGTTGATAATGCTTTTCATATTTGCTGTTTACCGTTTTAAGAATAATCTCCTTTAAATATTGATGGTGCAGCGTTTGTATATTTTGCAAAGAATTGCCAAAGACGATGAAATGTTTAGCCCTGTTTAATGCAACGCCCATTTTTTTGAGATGCTCAGCATTCAATTTAGAGAATTTTCTTCCGCCTATAATTTTCCAAGCCGATTTTAAACCCACTCCTGGAATTCTTAAAATCATTTCTATATCTGCATTTTGAATATTGACGGGGAAAAATTGGAGGTTTCTTAATGCCCAGCCTAGTTTTGGATCCACATCCAATTCTAAAAAAGGTTGTTTTGGATCCAATATTTCATCGGCTTTAAAGCCATAAAAACGCATGAGCCAATCTGCCTGGTATAAACGGTTTTCCCGTAACATGGGCACTTGGCTTTGCAAGGAAGGCAACCGGCTATCATTGGTAACAGGAACGTAGCCCGAGTAGTAAACTCTTTTTAAGTTAAAATTTTTGTAAAAATGATTTGCTGTATGGATAATCTGTAAATCTGTTTCTGGCGTTGCGCCGATGATCATTTGCGTACTTTGCCCACCGGGCGCAAACTTTGGCGTTTTTTTAAATCTCTTTTTCTCGTCTTTATAAACCAAGATTTCATTCTTCACAAAATTCATCGGGTCAATCATATCCTGACGGTTTTTATCGGGAGCCAATAATTTCAAACCTTCTTCTGTAGGTAATTCTAAATTTACGCTTAACCTATCGGCATAAAGTCCTGCTTCTCGCATCAATTCATCAGATGCGCCTGGGATACTTTTTAAATGGATATACCCGTTAAAATTCTCTTCTAAACGAAGCTTTTTAGCAACCTGTACTAAACGCTCCATCGTAGTATCGGCATTTTTAAAAATACCTGAACTTAAAAACAAGCCTTCAATATAATTTCTACGATAAAAATTAATGGTTAAATCCACCACTTCTTGTACCGTAAAAGCTGCTCTTTTAACATCATTACTTTTACGCGTTACGCAGTAGGCACAATCGAAAATGCAAACGTTGGTTAATAAGATTTTAAGCAAAGAAACGCAACGTCCGTCTTCGGTATAAGAATGACAAATGCCCATTCCTGTTGCATTTCCTAAGCCTTTATCTTTGTTATTTCTTTTGCTTCCACTTGATGCGCAGGATACATCATATTTAGCGGCATCAGCCAAGATGGAAAGTTTTTCAGTAATTCGGTCGAAATTCATAGACCAAAATTACTAATTATTTTAGTTTTAAATACTAATATTTTTAGTTTTATTGAGTGGAAAAATCCTGTCATGTCGACGATAGGAGACATCACACATATAGGTTATCGTGTGGCAATTTATCGATAGAATAGAGACCTATTTGTGAGACCTCTCGTTCCTCGAGGTGACGGTAGTAATTCTATGCTTTCTTCAACACCTTTTGAATCTCATCCAATTTCATCAAAGCTTCAACAGGCGTTAGAGTATTTACGTCGAGATTGTTTAAAACATCCCTAATTTTAATTAAAACAGGATCATCTAAAGAGAACATTTGCAACTGAACAGGTTGTTGTTGCATTTTTAAAAGACTGGCTTTTACATGTTCGCCACCGGTACGTTCATTTTCTAAACGGACTAAAATTTCGTTTGCCCTTTTTAAAACCTGTGGTGGCATTCCGGCCATTTTTGCAACGTGAATCCCAAAACTATGCTCGCTACCACCAGGAACTAATTTTCTTAAAAAAATCACTTTATTGCCGACTTCTTTTACAGAAACGTTAAAGTTTTTTACTCGATTAAAAGAATTGCTCAGTTCATTTAATTCGTGATAATGCGTAGCAAATAGCGTTTTGGCTTTCGCTGATGGATGGTTATGAAGATATTCTGCAATGGCCCAAGCGATAGAAATGCCATCATAAGTAGAAGTGCCACGACCAATTTCATCCAATAAAATCAGACTCCTGTCTGATAAATTATTTAAGATACTGGCGGTTTCATTCATTTCTACCATAAAAGTAGATTCGCCGGAACTTAAATTATCTGAAGCACCAACTCTTGTAAAAATCTTATCAACAATTCCAATCGTCGCTTCTTTTGCTGGAACAAAACTTCCCATTTGCGCCATCAAAACTATCAAACCGGTTTGGCGTAGCAAAGCAGATTTACCAGCCATATTTGGACCTGTAATGATGATAATTTGTTGAGAATCGTTATCCAAATAAACATTATTGGTAATGTATTCATCGCCTAAAGGCAAATTCTTTTCTATTACCGGATGCCTGCCACCTTTAATATCAAGAATTTTTTCGTTATTGATTTTAGGCTTTACGTAATGATTTTTCTTTGCTGTTTCTGCAAAACAAAGCAGGACATCTAATTGTGCAATTAAAAACGCATTGAGTTGGATTGGTTTGATAAACTCGGCAATAGAATTTACCAAATCTGTAAATAAACGGGTTTCAATGGCTAAAATCTTTTCTTCGGCACCTAAAATTTGGTCTTCGTATTCTTTAAGTTCTGGAGTGATGTAACGCTCGGCATTTACCAGAGTTTGTTTACGAATCCACTCTTGTGGCACTTTATCTTTGTGCGTATTAGAAACCTCTAAATAATAACCAAAAACGTTATTGAAAGCTATTTTCAGGGACGTAATTCCCGTAATTTCTGCTTCACGTTTTTGTAGTTCTAATAAATAATCTTTCCCACCGAAAGCGATTTTTCGCAAACGATCCAAATCGGGATCAATGCCGTCTGCCATTACTTTGCCTTTATTTAAGGCAACCGGAGGGTCAGCAAATAATTCTTTTTCTATTTTTTCACGGATGGAAGCACATAAATTCATTTGCTCGCCCAATCGTTTTACAGCTTCTTGCGGAATTTGTTCACATATTTCTTTTACTTCGGCGATAGCCAATAAAGCTCTTTTTAGTTGAATAATTTCCCTGGGATTGGTTTTTTGCAATCCAATTTTAGAAATCAATCGTTCTAAATCGCCAACCTGACGGATAAAACCTTGCAACTTTTCCCTTAAAATGGCATCATCATAAAAAAACTGAACAACCGCTAAACGTTCTTGAATGGGTTTTTCATTTTTTAACGGCATTACCAACCATTTGTGTAGCATCCTCGCTCCCATTGCACAAGAAGTATGATCTAAAACTTCAATAAGAGTCTTGGCATTTTCATTTGTAGAACCAATCAGTTCTAAATTACGGATGGTAAACCTATCCAGCCACATGTAACGGTCTTCCTCAATACGAGAAATATTACTGATATGCTGTAATTGACGATGCTCCGTTTCTCCTAAATAATGTAATGAAACGCCGGCAGCCACAATGCCGAGGTTCAATTTATCTATCCCAAATCCCTTTAAAGATTTAACATCGAAATGTTTGAGCAAAGTTTCTTGAGCATAATCTGAAGTAAAAGCCCAATCGTCTAATGTGTAAGTGTAAAAACGTTCGCCAAAATATTCTGAAAAATCTTTTTGCTTGGCTTTAGAAAAAATGACTTCGCTGGGCTTAAAACTTTGTAGCAATTTATCAATGTAATCAACATTACCTTGAGCAACTAAAAACTCTCCTGTAGAAATATCCAAAAAGGAAATGCCAATGGTTTGTTTTTCGAAATGAAGGGTCGCTAAATAATTATTAGATTTTTGCTGGACAATATTATCACTATAAGCAACACCTGGCGTTACTAACTCGGTTACACCGCGTTTTACAATACCTTTTACTGTTTTTGGATCTTCGAGCTGATCACAAATCGCAACACGTTGCCCTGCCCTTACCAATTTTGGCAAATAAGTTTCTATGGAATGATGTGGAAATCCGGCTAATTCTATATAAGACGCAGAACCATTAGCCCTTTTAGTTAAAACGATGCCTAGAATTTGAGAGGCTTTTATAGCATCCTCACCAAAGGTTTCGTAAAAATCACCGACACGGAAAAGCAATAAAGCTCCAGGATATTTAACCTTTATTTGGTTATACTGAGTCATTAAAGGGGTTTCCTTATCTTTTTCTTTAGCCAATGCGATAGTGGATTTTGAATTGCAAAGTTAAAAATTAAAGGGATTGATTGTGGTTTGTGGAAAATTTGGTGATTGTGGAGAGGGAAGCTAGATTAAGCTATTTATGCTGAATAATAAAATTTTGCGTGACCTCGACTAAGTTGCTTTCGGAAATTAATTTAGTTATGATTTCTAATTTATCCGAAAATATTTTTAATAGCATTTGATTAGTAATATTTCCAGTTCTAATTAATAAAAGTTTTTTGGGTTCAGACTTCAATAAATATGAATCTAAAAAATCTGAATCTTTTGTTATTACTATCCTATTTTCTTCTAAAGCAAACTTTAATATCTCATTATCATCAGTAAAATTTTGATTTGGCAAATCTAAAGTATGAACGGCATCAAAACCTTTATAAATTAAAAATCTGCTAAAGATTTATGCAGTTGTGCATAGATAACAAATTTTATTATGCGATAACATGAATACTTTTAGATTGAACTAATCTTGCACCATACTCAATACAAGCCAAAAAATCCTCTTTTTCTAAATCTGGATAATCTATTATTAATTCATCTATTGTCATTCCTGATGCAAGAAGTTCTAAAATATTTTCTACAGGATATCTTAGCCCTCTGATAGTAGGTTTACCGTGACAAATGTTTGGAGAAATTTTAATTCTTTCTAAAATAGATTCCATAAACAGATTTAAAAATACTGTATAAATATAGCTATTTGTATTTTCATTTCAGCAAAGTTACGTTTCACCAATATAGAAAATTAGGTTTAACCATTTATTAAATTGTTTAAAAAAACTTTTAAAAAATCATATAATTATGTTTTAGCTTCGCACTATTATTTAATAATATCTAATGAAAAAAATCATATTGAGCATTACAGCTATTGCTAGTATATTGATAGCAGCTTGTAATTCTTCCGATTCTAAAACTAAATCTGCAGAAGGTTTGCAAGATTCTACAGTAAATACATCCTCGGCGAAAGCCAATGAAGAAATAGCGCAACCTGTAAACCATGATGGTAAAAAAATTGCTGATGCCGCTACCATTTTAGCTAGAAAACAAGTGCCTGTTTTATGTTACCACCAAATTAGAAATTGGACAGCAAAAGATTCAAAATCTGCAAAGGATTACATCATTCCTGTGCAAGCTTTTAAAGACCAAATGAAAATGTTGGCGGACAGTGGTTACACTTCTATTCTGCCCGATCAATATTATAATTATTTAGCGTATGGCGATGCCTTGCCAACCAAACCTGTTATGTTAACTTTTGACGATACAGATTATGATCAATTTGAAGTTGGCAATAAAGAGTTGAAAAAATTTGGTTTTAAAGGCGTTTATTTTATCATGACGGTTTCTATTGGACGTAATGGAAAGGTACATTATATGAGTAAGGCAGATATTAAAGAATTATCTGATGAAGGCAATACCATTGGCAGCCATACCTATGATCACCAAAATGTTAAAAAATTAGTTGGTGATGACTGGATTAAACAAATAGACAAGCCAACAAAAGTTTTGGAAGATATAACCGGTAAAAATATTAATCATTTTGCTTATCCTTTTGGTTTATGGAATAAAGAAGCAATTCCTGAACTAAAGAAAAGAGGATTTAAAGATGCCTACATTTTGGCCGAAAAAAGAGATGATAAAGATCCTTTATTTACCATTAGAAGAATTATTGCCAGCGGTTATTGGAGTGCTAAAACATTACATAATAGCATGGTAAATAGCTTTGGAGAAAAGAGAAACTAAATTGATTAATGTGTAAAAAACCAGATTATTTTTATAAATAATCTGGTTTTTTTTTGTTCTTTATTTCAAAAGGATAAATATTTTAAGGAATCTTGACACTCATTAATTGCATGGTATGTGCACTAAAATATCCTAATGCACCATTATCAAAATTTGAGGGTGGATTTGATGGAGCAGTTGGCGGCCCTCCATTGCCATTAATTTGGGTAATTGCAAAAAAGTATCTATAAATATTATTATCAATACATTGAAAATCTATGGTTACTTTATCGTCAGTTTTAAGCTCAGGGTCAGATGTAAACAAAGTATTTTTAATCAATTTCCCATCATTAAATCTATCTTCTTCAGGATAATAGGCATTTCTTAAACTATCGTTAACTGAAATAACATAATTATATTGGTTCTTAATATTGACAGGATCTTTAAAGTTGACCTGAATAAATTTGTTTTTACTATTAAAAAAGGATAACTCAATTACTGTTAATGAATCTAAAGTCACGGGTTGAGGCATTGTAGAAGTTGCGGTATAAGTTTTTCCATTCGTACTAACCTGAATGGTATATTTTAAGGTTGGTTTGCCTATAAAAAACCCTGATTTATAAACACCTGGAGAAAGTTGGGTAAAATTATAAGTACCACCTCCATCCTCTTTGACAACTACAGTAGCACCAGATAAAGGTTCTGTAGTGTTATTATCAGTAAATTTTTTAGTTTTTGAGATTTTTACTATTTGGTAATCCTGATTATTTACCACATTGGCTTCTATTACAATTTGTGGTTCTGAGTTATCCAAGTTTAGGTCTATAACATCTTCACAAGATGAAAAAGCTAAGATTATAAATGCTGATAAATAATATATGATGTTTTTCATGCTTTAAAATTTAAAGTTCCAGGTGACTGATGGGATAATACCGAATAATGAAGTTCTCACAGTTTGCGTTTGACTCGCGTTATCGGGGTCTTGTCTAAAATCTATAGAAAAAGGATTTTTACGATTATAAACGTTATAAACACCAAAAGACCAACTAGATTGATATTTTCTATCGGGTTTAATCTTAGGTTCTAAAGTTGCGGAAAAATCCAATCGGTTATAAGCTGGAGTTCTGTCAGAATTTTTTTCCCCGTAAGAAAACACCGTTGAACCATTTAATTGATATTTTCCGGTAGGAAATGTTACTGCAGTACCTGTGCTATAAACAAAGGTTGATGCTAAAGTCCATCTTTTGCTTGCTTTATAAATTCCAACTACAGAAAGATCATGAGTTCTATCTTGTTTTGCATTAAACCATTGGTTATCATTAATTTGTTCAAATTGTCGTTCTGTTTTTGCCAATGTATAACCAATCCATCCGTTAAAATCGCCAAATCGTTTTTTCAGAAATAATTCAATTCCGTAAGCCCTGCCATCTCCGTAAATCAAATCTGCTTCTATATTTTGATTTCCTCTTAAATCTGTACCGTTTCTATATTCTATCTGGTTCTGCATTTTTTTATAATAAACCTCCGCAGAAAACTCATAGGTGTTATTTTTAAAATTGCTAAAATATCCTAACGCAAATTGATCAGCAATTTCTGGCTTGGTGTTATTGCTATTCATGATGTACAAATCTGTTGGCGATGTTGCCGTAGAATTAGACATTAAATGCAGGTTTTGAGTATTACGAGTATATGATGCTTTTATAGACTTATTTCCTGCTACCTGAAAACTTGCGGAAACTCTAGGTTCTAAATTGAAATAATTTACAACCGATTGACTAGAAGAAAATCTTGCAGAATCGGTTACAATTCCTTCTTTGTTATAATCTTTAAAAAGACCTGGACCTAACAATGTAAAATTGCTAAATCTACTGCCGTACACAAAATGAACCTTTTCGCTTAGGTTCCATTCGTCAGAAAAATAAGCTGCAAGTTCCACTCCATTCCTATTTTCAATCGTGGTTTCGTTTACACTCGATGTTGCCGAGGAAGTAACTTTGCCTGGGGCAATAGTATGATGGATCGCATTAATTCCAAATTTTAAATCGTGGTTATTATTGGCTGTATATTGAAAATCTTGTTTTAAGTTAAAATCTCTAATTGATGAGTTAACTTTGAAATTATTATCGTCTAATAAATTTTCTATTACATAATTATAATTGCTGTAAATCAACGAAGTATTAGAAAACAATCGATTTGAAAATAGATGGTTCCATCTTAAAGTCCCGGTTGCATTTCCCCATTCAAAACCAAAAGTATTTCCTAAACCCAGTTTATCTCTTCCAAAATATCCCGATAAGTAAAGAACGTTTTTATCGTCAATTTGATAATTGGCTTTGGCGTTTAAATCGTAAAAATACAATGTGTTATTTTTAATGGAGCTGTCTGAAGAGAAAGCTAAAAATGTATCGGCATAAGTTCTTCTACCACTCACCATAAAAGAACTTTTATCCTTTTTAAATGGTCCTTCAACCTTTAATCTTGATGCAATTAGTCCAATTCCACCCTCAACAGTATACTCTTTCTTATTACCATCGTTCATCTTAATATCCAAAACAGAAGCTAATCGACCGCCATATTGTGCTGGCATTCCGCCTTTGTAAACGGTTACATCTTTTATTGCGTCAGAGTTGAAAGTAGAAAAGAAACCTAAAAGATGTGAAGCATTGTAAACAGGTGCTTCATCCAATAAAATCAAGTTTTGATCCGTAGAACCTCCTCTTACATAAAAACCACTATTTCCCTCGCCAGCCGATTTAATACCAGGTAATAGTTGTAAAGTTTTTAAAATATCCCTTTCGCCAAATAAGACCGGAATGCTATTTATTTCTTTAACATTTAATTTTTGAACCCCCATTTGGGCACTTGCTACGTTTTCATCCCTTCTTTCAGAATTTACCACAACTTCAGAAAGTTGATTTAAAGAAGCTAATGAAATATTGATTTGTTTATCACTGTTAATGTCTATATTTTGAGAAATACTCTGATAGCCAACATAACTGAATACCAATTTATAAACACCTTTTGGTGCACTCAAAGAATAAAATCCATATGCGTTGGTTATTGTACCTATCTGGTTTTCTCCAAACAATTGTACGGAAGCTCCTATTAAAGTTTCTCCGTTAGCACTGTCTTTAATTGTTCCGTTTAAAACGGGATTTTTTTGTGCAGATGTAACATTGCTGTATGCTAAAGCAATTAAAAGCAAAAATAAAAAGCGATAATATTTAGTAATCATTTAAATTTCTATCAATTTATTATAGACAATCATTTCTATATTTTGTTGCAAATATGGTTTATTAAAATTGTTGAAATGTTAAGTAAAGAAGATTTTAAGCTCTCAATTTATGATTATTGCCATTTTATGATACAAAAAAAACTTTTTAAACGTTTCTTTGAATAAACTGAAAAAATAATTTTATGAAAAAAAGATTTTCAATGATTGTAGCTGCATTTATGCTTTTTGCCGTTGCTACACAAGCACAAACTGATAAAAGCAAAAGACCTAGCCCTCCTGCAAAAGTTTCAGAAACATTAAAATCTGGAGTAATGGTTTCTATAGATTATAGCCAACCTGCTGTTAAAGGAAGAGTAATTGGTACTACAGATTTTGTGCCCTATGGTAAAGTTTGGAGAACTGGCGCAAATGAAGCAACAGTTTTTGAAGTAAATAAAGAAGTAAAAGTTAATGGAAAAACTTTGCCAGCCGGAAAGTATGGTTTGTATTCTATACCTGGTGAAAAAGAATGGACTATTATTTTTAATAAAACATGGAACCAATGGGGAACCAAATATAGCCAGGCTGAGGATGCATTAAGAATAACTGCCAAACCAGAAAAAACATCAGATTTTATGGAAATGTTGACGTTTAAAATAGAGAAAGATGGTGATGTAGAAATGATTTGGGGAAATACAGAGGTAGAATTTAAGGTTAAATAATATCTACTAATTTATTTTAAAGGGTTATTCTATTTGAGTTAAAATCTTAACGTTCTTTAGAATAACCCTTTTTTATTATGTCGCAGACTAATCTTCCTTAACAATATTCTTTTTTGGTTTTTCTTTAGCGATATACAAATCTTCTGGCAACTCCATTTGTTGCATCTTTTTACCTTGAGATTGTTCTAATCTTCTTGTATCCGCAAGCTCTAAATCGGTACAAAAAGTTAAACATAATTGATCTAAAATAGTATCTTCTTTCTGCATCACCCTTTGCAGATATTGCAAACTATCCTCTGGAATATCAAAGTGAATGATACATGGTAAATCTGCAACATTCATCTCTACTACATCTTCATTTGCAATTACCAAAATTCTTGATTTTGTAGATAATTTATAATCCTGAACATTTTCAAAACTATATTCTGAAATACTGCCAGCTTTATAAACCGCTACTTCATCTTTAAAATCTTTATCTAAATTTTTATAAATAGTTTCTGCGGTAAATCTGGTGTTTACAAACACCAGCACTTTTTCAAAAACATCTTTATCAGTTAAAAGTAATTGCAACAAGTTTATTTTGGTACTAAAATTTGGAACTTGATATAGTAATTGCTCTACAGTATTTAATTGTTGGTCGCCCAAATCATCTACCTCAACAAAATTTGGATTCTCAATAATCGTTTCTACCAATTTCTCTAACCTTTCATGCCAAACAGAACTACAAACTATAAATTGAGATTTTCTAATTCCTCTTGCTAATTCTACGGTTGGCAAAGTCAAGCCTTTTTTTACAATCAAATCAGCATCATCAACCACAAAAAGTAAAATTTTATTAAGATTTAACCCTAGTTTTAAATAAGCTGCTCTTGCTCTATCTGGAGTTGCAACAATTACATCAACGCCATCAGTCAGTTCTAAAACTTGAGTATCAATATTAGAACCATCGGCAAATAATCCTAAAAAACGTAAATCTCTATTCCTGTTAAGCGTATGAAATTTATCCAAAACTGCTTCTCCAGATTCAATATCGGGAACCAAATACAAAATTCGAGGTGCAATTTCTTCTATAAACTTGATTTTATTTAATGCCGCTAAAACGCAAGTTGTCGTTTTTCCGCAATCATCTGGCCCTATGGCAATTAAATCCTGACCTCCATTTATACGTGGAAATAATTTTGATTGTATTTCTTTTGGAGTTAAAAATCCTTCACCAGCCATAGCGGCTAATAATTGCTTGCTTAACTTTAATTTTTCTAAGGTTGCCATAATTCCGGCTAAATTACATCAATTAAGGTTCTTAATACTTTTGTTGGGTAATTATTTTATGTAGAATTAGTTTATTTTGGTGTTTTAATACATGGGATAATCTTTTTTGGGCAATGTTTTTATTTTGGAAATGAAAAATTTATATTAAAAAAACTGATGTTTATTTGGGCGTTTTATCCGCCAGCTGGCGGATTCCGCTATATCTTTTTGTCCGCCAGCTGGCGGACAAAAAGGATACCGCTTCAATCGTTAACGCAATACTAAATGCATAAAACCTCATAATTAACAACTTGATTGGCTTGAAATTCATTAAAAAACGTTAATTAACTTTAATTTGATTTCCTTTTTTATAGATTTGAATTTCAATCTCAAATCATTTTAAATTGAGCATTAGCGTACAGCAATTAAGTAAGAATTATGGTAACCAAAAGGCGGTAGATGAGATTTCGTTTGAAGCTTCGCCAGGCAAAATCTTAGGTTTTTTAGGTCCAAATGGTGCAGGTAAATCCACCACCATGAAAATGCTGACTTGCTACCTTCCACAAACATCTGGTAAAGCTTTTGTTTGCGGTTTTGATATCTCAAACGATTCTCTTCAAGTCCGTAAAAACATTGGTTACTTGCCAGAAAGCAACCCGCTTTATCACGATATGTATGTGAAGGAGTTTTTATATTTTGTTGGCAATACCTATCATTTACAAAATTTAAAAACAAAAGTTGAAGAAGTAATTTTAGCAACCGGATTAGAAAAAGAACAACATAAAAAAATTGGTCAGCTTTCTAAAGGTTATAAACAAAGGGTCGGTTTGGCTCAAGCCATAATCCATGATCCAAAAGTTTTAATTTTAGATGAGCCAACATCGGGTTTAGACCCAAATCAATTGATAGAAATAAGAAAATTGATCAAAGAATTGGGTAAAACTAAAACCGTGATCCTTTCAACTCATATTATGCAAGAAGTAGAGGCAATATGCGATGAAGTGATCATCATTAATAAAGGAAAAATAGTAGCAAATAATTCCTTAAAAGGACTTTTAGCAGAGCATCAAGAAACAAGCTTGGAGCCAATTTTTGTAAAACTTACAAAGTGAATTAACCACAAAGGACACCGAGATTTCACAGAGAAAAAATGAGAAAAGTTTTGATTTAAAAAATTATTGTCTGAATCTTGATTATAGGATTATCTGTCTGAATCTTGATTTCAAGATTTTAGGATAAGAAGGATTAATTTTAATAAACAATGATTTTACAATTTTAATAAAATAGATTGGTGGAAATTAGTGAATTAGTGGCAAAAAAAATTTGTTTTCTCCGTGATAAAACTCAGTGAACTCTGTGGTAAAAATATATGTTAACGATATTTAAAAAAGAATTTTACTCCTACCTCAACTCATTTGTAGCCTATATTACTATCGGATTATTTCTGGTAGTGTTAGGTTTATTTCTTTGGGTTTTCCCCGATACCAGCATTTTAGAATACGGATATGCGTCGTTAGACAGTTTGTTTAACACCGTTCCTTACTTATTTATGTTTTTAATCCCGGCAATTACCATGCGTTCTTTGGCCGAAGAAAAAAAAGAAGGAACGTTTGAATTATTAGCCACTCGACCTTTAACAGATTGGGATATTGTTTTAGGGAAATATTTGGCCGCTTTAACACTTGTTTTATTCGCTTTAATTCCAACTTTAATCTATTATATTTCAGTTTATCAATTAGGAGTAACCGTTGGCAATATAGATACAGGGGCTGTAATTGGTTCATATATTGGGTTATTTTTGTTGGGAGGAGCATTTGTAGCTATTGGAATTTTCTCTTCATCGCTCACCAAAAATCAAATTATTGCTTTTGCAATTGCTGTGTTTTTATGCTTTTTCGCTTTCAGCGGATTTGAATCTGCAAGTCAGGTTTTATCACTTCAAAAATTTGATAACGTTTTGATTAATCTAGGAATTAATGAACATTATCAATCTATAAGTCGTGGAGTTTTAGATAGCCGGGATTTGATTTATTTCTTGAGTTTTATTGCGCTTTTTTTATTGATTACCAAAACAATTTTAGGAGGTAGAAAATGGTAAATCAACAAAAGAAGAAAGATTTTACACAGTTGATAATTGTAATCGTTGCTATTATCATCATCAATGTTTTATCTCAATTTGCGTTTACACGGATAGATTTTACTAAAGAGAAGCGATATACCATTTCTAACATCAGCACCCAAATTTTACAAAATTTAAAAGAGCCAGTTAAGGTTACCGTTTATTTAGAAGGAGATTTTCCATCCGGATTTAAAAGATTAAGAAGTGCAACCAAAGATTTATTAATTGATTATAAAGCTTATGCAGGAAGCAATTTAACTTTCGAATTTATAGATCCTATTGCAGGGAAAAATCAACAAGAGCAAGAAGAAATTTATCATCAATTACAACAAAAAGGGATTGAGCCCACTAACTTAAGCGTGAAAACAGAAAGTGGTTTATCTCAAAAAATGATTTTTCCCGCTGCCATAGTATCCTATCAAGGTAAAGAAATTCCTGTGAAATTACTGCAAACTCGTATTGGCATTAGTCCAGAAGAAGTTTTAAATAATTCCATCCAAAACCTGGAATACGCATTTTCATCAGCCATTAAAAAAGTAAGTTCTGGCGGTAAACCTAGAGTTGGTTTTACAGAAGGTCATGGCGAATTGGATGACGCACATTTGCAAGACGCCATGAAATCTTTATCAGATGGTTATGAGACTGGCAGAATAGACCTTTCACAAATTACTTATGACGGCCTCAGTAAATTAAAAGTGATGGTGATTGCCAAACCTGAAACAGAATTCTCTGAACTGGAAAAATATAAAATCGACCAGTTTTTGATGAAAGGCGGTAAAATCATTTGGTCGATAGACCAAGTAAATGCTGATTTGGATAGCATGAGAAATTCTAGAAATGGCGAACAATTGGCTTTTCAAAAGAAGCTTAATCTTGATGATCAGCTTTTCACTTATGGCATCCGTATTAATTATGATTTAATTGGAGATATGAATTGCGGACAAATACCTGTAAGCACAGGAGAAGTTGCTGGACAAGCTCAGATACAAATGGTTCCTTGGTTATTTTATCCGATTATTATGCCGGTAAGTTCACATCCAATAGTAAAAAACTTAGATGGTATCAAAACAGAATTCATCAATACAATAGATACTATTGCTACAAAAAACGTAAAGAAAACCATTATTTTAACAACTTCACCTTATAACCGAGAATTAGAAACGCCAACCATTGTTTCTTTAAATATGATTGAAGATACACCAGACCCAAAACGCTTTCAAAGTATGCCAAAGCCAGTTTCTGTATTATTAGAAGGAAGTTTTAAATCAAACTTTTTAAACAGGCCAATACCAGAAGGTGTAAATTTTCCAGTCGCAAACATTAATAAAAGTGTGAATACTAAAATGTTGGTATTTAGTGACGGCGATGTTTTTAAAAATGAAGTAAGCGCAAAAGATGGTTCTATTTTTCCATTAGGTTATGATAAGTATAACCAGCAAACTTTTGGTAATAAAACTTTTTTACTAAATGCGTTAGATTATTTAACAGATGATTCTGGCTTAATATCCTTGCGTACAAAAGAAATTAAATTAAGATTGTTAGATAAAGGAAAATTAGTAGCCGAAAAAACCAAATGGCAACTAATAAATACACTACTACCGCTTATAATGTTAATAGCTTTCGGTATTTTTCAACATATTTACCGTAAACGAAAGTATGCAATTTAAAATTTCTACTTTTGATTTTTAAAAGCTAAAACTAAAAGAGCAAAATGAGATTCATTGTTTCTACATCAACATTATTAAAACATTTACAAGCGGTTAGCGGGGCACTAAGTAATAGCGCAGTGTTACCAATTTTAGAAAACTTCTTGTTTGAGATAAAAGAGAACAGCTTAACTATTTCTGCAACAGATTTGCAAACCAGCATGACAACTTCTTTAGCCGTAGAATCTAAAGAAGGCGGTAAAATCGCAGTTCCATCAAAAATATTATTAGATACCTTAAAAACATTACCAGAACAGCCAATAGCTTTTTCTGTTGATGATAAAACTTTTGCGATAGAGATTAGTGCAGGCGACGGTAAGTATCGTTTAAGCGGAGAAAACGGAGAAGATTTTCCAAAAATCCCAACCGTGGATGATGCTTCCTCAGTAAATTTACCAGCTTCAGTTTTAGCAGAAGCCATCAATAAAACAATTTTCGCGGTCAGTAATGATGAGTTAAGACCAGCTATGACGGGTGTTTATTGTCAGCTTTCGCCACAAAATGTAACTTTTGTTGCAACAGATGCGCATAAATTGGTAAGGTATAGAAGAAACGATGCAAAAGCAGATGCTGCAACTTCTTTCATTTTGCCTAAAAAAGCATTAAATCTTTTAAAATCATCTCTTCCAACAGATGATATGAATGTTTCGGTAGAATATAATAACACTAGCGCATTCTTTAAATTTGCAAATATCAATTTGATATGTAGATTAATTGATGAGCGTTATCCTGATTATGAAGCTGTTATTCCACAAAACAATCCTAATAAATTAACTTTAGATAGAAGTTTGTTTTTAAACTGTTTAAAAAGGGTGGTGATTTTTGCCAATAAAACAACGCATCAAGTAAGATTAAAAATCAACGGAAGTGAATTAAATATTTCTTCTGAAGATATTGATTTTGCTAACGAAGCTCATGAAAGAATTGGTTGCCAATATGATGGCGAGGATATGGAAATTGGCTTTAATGCTAAATTTTTAATCGAGATGTTAAACAACTTATCAGGAGAAGAAATCACCATTGAAATGAGTACGCCAAACAGAGCAGGGATTCTTTTTCCAAGCATTAAAGATGAAAACGAAGATATTTTAATGTTGGTTATGCCAGTGATGTTAAATAATTACGCATAATTTCAAAATATTAAATTTAACGAATAGGCTTGATGTAAATATCGAGCCTTTTTTGTTAAGCAAAAAACTGCCGTTTTAAAATTGCCTAAAAATAAAAGGAATAGAATTATTTCTATGTATTTGCGTTTTTAGGTTTAAAAGGTTGGAAAGATAATCTGATAAGGAAAAACTTATAATTTTAAATCGCTCTAAAAACGTGACATTATAGCTTATGAAAATATTAAATAAAAACATCTTTTTCATAATCCTTATCATAGGGTATTTATCCGCATGTACAGCACCTCCTGAAAAAACATATTTAGGTACCGCTAGTTTAAGGATTGTAAATGCAGTGCCAGAACGTTACAACTTAACTTTTTTTATTAACGATACCTCTAAAACCCCAATTGCACTAAATTTTTCAGACTCTTTGGCATATCAAAATGTAAATGCCGGCACATCATTAATTTATACCAAAGCTAGCGGAAATACTGTCAATAGATCAGATTTAACTTTTCTATTTCTCCCTAAAGAAAATTATACGGTTTTTATCGCTGGTAAGATATCTAAAGATTCACTTTCATACATCTCTTTTAAAGACAGTTTAAACAATCCAACACAAGGCAAGGCTAAAGTTAGGTTTATAAATACGAGTTACAATTCTTCAAGTTTGGATGCGCTGTTTTCTAATAGAACAACTGATAGCGTTTATAATTACGGAAATATTGGTTTCAGGGCGGGGAGTAATTATTTAGAGTTCAGACCCGGAAGTTATTATATAAAAATAAAGCAAACAGGTGGCAAAACTGTATTGGTTAATAAAACAGCAATAGATATCAAAGCAGGTAAAATTTATACGCTTTGGGCTAAAGGTTTAATTAAAGGCACTACAAATTTTAATTTAGATGTTGGTATTCTAAATGATAATTAAAGTATTTGTGGTAGAATCAAATCAAAACAATTAAAATTTATACTTTTGCAAAAAAAGCTGCCGTGGAAATAATTAAAAGCATAATCGATTTCATTCTTCATATAGATGTTCACTTAAGTGAAATTATCAGAGATTACCATACTTGGACTTACTTCATATTGTTCCTGATTGTTTTTGCAGAAACTGGATTTGTAGTAACCCCTTTTTTACCTGGCGATTCATTATTAATTGCAGCAGGCGCATTAATTGGAGCTGGTGATACAGGTCTAAATATTTATCTACTGGCTATTTTATTAATTATAGCTGCTATTACAGGTAATACAGTAAATTATGAAATAGGCAGAAGTTTAGGAGCAAAAGTTTTTAAACCCGAAAATAAAATCTTAAAGTTAGAATATTATGCACAAACTAAGGTTTTCTTTGAGAAACATGGTGCTAAGGCAATTATCTTAGGAAGGTTTTTACCTATTTTAAGAACTGTTGTACCTTTTGTTGCGGGAATAGGTAAATTAAACAGAATAAGGTATAACACTTATAACATCATAGGAGGGGTTTTATGGATTTGCATATTTCTCTTTGCAGGCTACTTTTTAGGCAACACTCCGTTTTTTAAGAAAAACTTTTCTTTAATAATTCTGGCTATCTTAATTATCACAGCACTACCAGCATTTTATGCTCTTATACATAACAAACTAACTAAAAGACTAAAAAAAGTAGATTAAGCTTTATTTTTAAGGACTAAGTGATTGAATTTTTAATGATTGAATGGTTCAAATGAGTTTTGAAGTATTGAATTTTGGATGTTTAGGTCTTGAGAATTACTACTTGTAAAGTCTTTATTCTTTGTTCTTAAATCTTAATTCTTTGCTCCTTAGTCCCTAAACTAACAATCGTTTTTTTCTAGTAATTTTAATAATACTGCAAAATCTTTTGGGTAATCTGCAGTAAAAGTTTGAGTTTCGTTTTCGTTTATTTTGAAAGTAACCTCTTTAGAATGTAGTGCAAAACGTTTCATAATCGGTTGCTCATCTTCATTTTTGCTCAATCTAAAGTTCCTTTTAATTTTTGATAAATAGGCAGGTTCGCCGTTGTAAGCTATATCTCCTGTAATTGATGCTCGTTGAGTTGCTAAATGTATCCTAATTTGATGCATTCTACCGGTTACTGGTCTTGCTTCAATTAAGGTATAATGTTTAAAATATTTTAAGGAGTTAAAATAAGTCTCAGCCCTTTTTCCTTCCCCCCTACTAATAATCACTTTCCCTCTTCCAGCGTTTAAAATTGGTAAATCAATAAAAAGATCATTAAATGCATGACTACCATCTACAACTGCATGGTAAACTTTTTTTACTTGCCTATGCTCAAATTGCATAGATACAAAACGATATGACTCTGGATTTTTAGCAATAATCATTGCTCCAGAAGTATCTTTATCTAATCTGTGGCAAACTTGTGCATCTTCATGATATTGTTTTGCCAGTCTTAAAATATTTGGTTCTTCGCTTTCACGCTCATCTAAAGAACTGATAAATGGTGGTTTATTAACCACTATTAAATCGTCGTTCTCAAAAATGATGATGTCTTGTAATTTTGGGATTTTCATAAAAGGCAAATATACAATTAAGCTTTCTTACAAATATTAATGGGCAAAAATTTTACTCAATGTAATGCTCAATGATTTATTTTTTTTTGCGTTAACGATAGCAGCGATATCCTTTTATTTTGCTTTTTAGCAATTAAAAGATTTAGCGGATAGCGTGTCAAAACGCCCAAATCATATTAAATAAAACTATTCTTATTGTCTATAATTAAAAAGAAATCAAAAATTACCTAGTGAAAGAAAGTTCTTTCTGAAAGTTTTTAGCGTATTTACGTTTATCAAATTTATATAGCTTGGCAGCTCTGTAAGAAACCCCTTTCTGCTTTTCATCTAGTTCTTTTAAGATATCATAAGCTAACATCTTCTTCCTAAAATTACGTTTATCCAGCTTTTTATTCAATACAACTTCATAAAGTTGTTGTAATTGGGTTAGCGTAAACTTTTCTGGTAAAAGTTCAAAAGCGATGGGTTGATAACTGATTTTATTCTTAATTTTTTCAAAGCTCTTCCTAAAAATCCGACTGTGATCAAAAGCTAATTCAGGCATATCCTTAATAGACATCCAAACAGCTCTTTTAGCAAAATGTGCCGTTGGTAAAGGAGCAACTTCTTTGTTTCCAATTAAACGAATCATTGCATAATATGCTACAGTAATTACCCTACCTTGTGGGTGGCGACCTAACGCTCCAAAAGTATAAAACTGCTCCATAAATATGCCTTTTAAACCGGTAGATTCAAACAAAATTCGTTGGGCAGCAGTTTCTATGGCTTCTATAGGTTCAACAAAATAACCCGGCAAAGCAAACCATCCATTAAAAGGCGCTTCGTTTCTTTCTATCAATAAAATTTTTAATTCTCCTTCGTCAAAACCAAAAATGACACAATCTACTGAAAATAAGGAATCAAAATGTTCTGGTAAATTTTCCAACCTATACTCGTTTTTTAAGATGTTTATAAATACAAATTTGGAAAAAATTTTCCATAAATTTGCTTAGTGTAAAAAATACACCTTATATTAGTGATTCTTAACCCAAAGACCTAGAATTTATATGTCTAAAATTAATAAAATAGCTGTTTTTACTTCAGGAGGAGATGCACCAGGAATGAATGCCTGTATAAGAGCTGTGGTAAGAACTAGTTTATATTTGGGATACGATGTTGCCGGTATTAAACAAGGATACCAAGGAATGATTGATGATAATATTGAAGATATGAATCGTCATTCTGTAAGTAATATTATGCAACTTGGTGGTACCATTTTAAAAACAGCCCGTTGTTTAGCCTTTAAAACACCCGAAGGAATGCAACAAGCTTACGATAATTTGAAAAAAAGAGGAATAGATGCTTTAGTTGCCATTGGTGGCGATGGAACTTTTACCGGTGCCGAAAGATTTTCTGCTACTTATGATATCCCCGTAGTTTGTATCCCAGGAACTATTGACAACGACTTATTTGGTTCTGATTATACCTTAGGATTTGATACCGCAACTAACACTGTTATTGAGGCTATTGATAAAATACGCGACACTGCAGAATCTCATGACCGCTTGTTTTTTATAGAAGTAATGGGCAGAGACGCTGGTTGTATTGCGCTGAGAGCTGGTATTGCCAGTGGAGCGGAAGCCATTATGTTGCCAGAAAAAGATACGGCTATTTCAGATTTAATTGACATGTTAGAAAAAGGTGCTGCCATCAAAAAATCAAGTAGCATAGTTATTGTTGCAGAAGGAGATAAAAACGGTGGAGCATTTGGTGTTGCCAAAAAGGTAAAAGAGACATTTGATTTTTACGATACAAAAGTGACTATCTTAGGGCATTTACAAAGAGGCGGCAGTCCTAGTAGTTTTGATAGAATATTAGGAAGTAGAATGGGTTATGCCGCTGTAAAGGCTTTAATAAATGGAGATTACAGAAAAATGGTAGGGTTAAGAGGAAATGAAATTGTTTTAACCGATTTAAAAGAAGCTTTAAACGAACATGAGTTTAAGTTGGAGGATGATTTAATGGAAATGGCTACCGTATTAGCCTAATTAACATGATAGCAATAGTATATAGCGGTTCTAGATATGCCAATTGGCGCTTATCCGATAAAGGAAAAGAAGTTATAGAATTACGTACTAATGGTATCAATCCGTTTTTTAATGATGAGAAATACATCACCCATCAATTAAATAAGAATGCCCAGCTTATCAATCATGCTGAAGAAATAAAAAAAATCTATTTTTTTGGAGCAGGATCATCTTCAAAAGAAAGGAATGAAACCGTTAAAAATGCATTAGCAGGTTTTTTTAAATTCAGCAAGGTTTATGTTTCTCATGATTTGGAAGCAGCTGCTAAAGCATCTTGTGATGATAAACCGGGGATCATTTCTATTATTGGTAGTGGCTCTAACACCGGATTTTTTGATGGAAAAAAAGTATTACCTAATAATTATGGTTTAGGTTATGCCATAGGCGATGAAGGATCTGCTAATTGGTTAGGAAAAAGCCTTTTGAAAGCATATCTGAATAAAACTTTACCAGCAAAATTAGCTACATCATTTGAGAAAAAATATGATCTAGATAGAAAGCAAATAATGGATAAAATTTATAAACAAAGTTATGCCGCTTCGTTTCTAACTTCTTTTTCTGATTTTTTTAAAGAAAATAGAAAAGATGACTTTATACAAAATATGATAAAAGATGGATTCCGTATATTTATGGATACCTACTTAATACCAATCTCCCAAAAATATGGAGGCAAACATCCTGTTTATTTTGTAGGTTCTGTTGCCGCTAATTATCAAGATATTTTAAGAGAAGTGGCCAAAGAAAAAAACATAAATATTAGTTCTGTAATTAAAGAACCTATTTATAATTTATTGAATTATTACGCAAACAAAAATTAATAAAAATGAAAATTGGAATCAATGGCTTCGGCCGTATTGGAAGACTAGCTTTTAGAGCAGCAGTTAACAGACCAGATATTGAAATAGTAGGAATTAACGACCTTGTTGAGCCAGATTATATGGCTTACATGTTGAAATACGATTCTACCCATGGTATTTTTGAAGGAACAGTTGAAGTTAAAGACGGACATTTAGTGGTGAACGGAAAAACCATCCGTGTTACTGCAGAAAGAGACCCAGCAAACCTTAAATGGAATGAAATTGGAGCAGAATATATTATAGAATCTACAGGTTTATTCCTTACACAAGAAACAGCTCAAAAGCATATTGATGCAGGCGCAAGAAAAGTGGTAATGAGCGCTCCTGCAAAAGATGATACCCCAACTTTTGTTATGGGTGTAAATCATAAAACATTAACTGCTTCACAAAACATAGTTTCAAACGCATCTTGTACTACCAACTGTTTAGCTCCTATCACTAAAGTTTTGATGGACAATTTTGGTATTATTGAAGGTTTAATGACTACAGTACATGCTACTACCGCAACTCAAAAAACAGTTGATGGTCCATCTGCAAAAGATTGGAGAGGCGGACGTGGTGCTGCACAAAATATCATTCCATCTTCTACAGGTGCTGCAAAAGCAGTAGGTTTGGTTATCCCAGCTATCAAAGGAAAATTAACAGGTATGGCTTTCCGTGTACCAACTCCAGATGTTTCTGTAGTAGATTTAACGGTTCGTTTAGAAAAACCTGCTACTTACGAGCAAATCAAGAAAGCAATGAAAGATGCTTCTGAAGGTGAATTAAAAGGCATTTTAGGTTATACTGAAGATGCTGTAGTTTCTACAGATTTCTTAGGCGATGCCCGCACTTCTATTTTTGATGCTGATGCAGGTATTGCATTGAACGATAACTTTGTAAAAGTTGTTGCTTGGTATGATAACGAATGGGGTTATTCTAATAAAATTGTTGATTTGTTGCAATATATGTCGACAGTTAAATAAGCGAAATCAAAAGGCTAAAAGCTTAATGCTTAAAGCAGATTATTTAGGAGCTCGGAGATTTTTCTTCGGGCTTTTTTTTGTTAGCACAATTTTGATGTAAACTTAAAAATCCCATTAATTTAACATTCAATAATTTTAGTAACAAATAATAAGGTTGGAACTCAAACTCTATATGAAAATAGATTATGGTTTTGAATGAAAAGTTATCATTAAAAAATCGAATACATTTTACTGTATTGGTGATTTTATTTGTTTGGTTAAATTTAATATGGGATTATTTTCATACCGGTGTTCCTACTCATCATATTCTACAACGTGAAGATTTACCGGGAGTATCAAATTGGTGGGGAGGACTTGCCGTTCCATTAATTTCTTGGTTTCTTCTTATCCGTATAGCCAAAAGGGTAAATATTAAAATGGCTATTTCTAATATATATAATCCTTCAATCTATACCTTTTTGGGATCTCTTTTTTTTGGAATTATTCTGTCTTTCTTTTTTACTATTAGCTCAAACATAACAGGATATATGATGATTGGACTAATTTTTCTTTCCTTTTTTATTCAGCTTTATAAGGCTGAATTTCTTTTAGGTTTTATAATTGGCATGACCTACACTTTTGGAGGTATTTTACCAATCGCAATTGGGAGTTTATTGATTATCCTATTTACAATTAACTATAAATTGGTAAGGTATGGCGTTTTATATATTTTATCAAAAGTTGGTTTAAGAAAAGATAATAATTAATTTATAAATCGAAAATCAAACAAGCTTTTCGGTTAAATATTTCCTATACCAAACTACTCAAATAGAAGTTTTCCACCTAACAAACTAACAACCTCACATCTAACCAACTACAGCGTCAAACTCCCAAATCTTCACCATTTTATCATCTCCAACAGAGAAAAGCTCATTTCCATCAGCACTCCAGCAAATATCGTTTACAGATAATAGATGACCTTCTTGAGCTTTATCTATACTTAGTTTTTTATACAAAGAAAAGTCTTCCAATCGCCAAATTTTAATGGATTTATCTCTACTCGCAGTTGCAAAAAAAAATAATTTAGGATGTATGATAATTTGATAAATAGCAAAAAGATGAGCAGCAAAATCATGTTCAGGTTGCCAATTATTTGTATTCCAAACTTTTAAATGCGCATCTCTCCCACCTGTAATTAAAAATTTCCCATCATTAGAAAAAGCAACAGAACCAACTCCACTTTCATGTCCCTTAAATTGAGTGACAAAAGTGTAATCGTCTAAAGCATAAATTCTTATCAATTCATCATTAGAAACCGTCGCCATAAAATTCAAATTTTTATGATAAGCAATAGATCTAATTTTATCATTTCCAGATTGAAACTGGTGGATTATTTTTCTTTCAACGGCATTAATTACTAAAATTAGTCCTGAATCAGTACTGGCTAAAATTTCATTTTTATGTGATATAAATTTTAAATCAAAAACAGCACCTTTTACAGCAACAGTTTCTAATAATTGAGTAGTGGCTAAATCAAAAAACAGGATGTTTCCATCATTACAACCAGCAATCAGCAAATTCAATTCATCTACAATTAACAAAGAATAAACCGTACCTTTTATTTGGTTAAAAACCCTGCTGTGCTGTTGAGTATGTGAATCCCATTCTACAATTCCCTTATCGTTACCTGCAGTATAAAACAAGTTTTTGTTTGGATGAGCAATGACTGAATAGATTGGATTATTATGTCCGGGTAAAGTAGTAACTTTCATTTTTATGATTTCCTTTTTGCCCCACAAAGATAAAATTTGTTCTATAGCAATTGCTGATTGAGAATTTTGTTAAACCTTAAGAATTTGATTATGTTTATTTTATAGAATAAAAAAGATTTAAAATGGATAAGCAATGTCTGGATTGTGGTAACAGTATTAAAGGTAGAGCAGATAAAAAGTTTTGCGACGACCATTGTCGTTCTAATTATAATAATAGAATTAAAGCAACCGAAAATCCGCAGGTAAAGAAAATCAATCAAATTTTGCTCAAAAACTGGAAGATATTAACGGCTTTAAACCCAGAAGGAAAAACAAAACTTACTAAAGCCAAATTGATAAAAGAAGGTTATAATTTTAATTATCAAACGCATAATTATCAAACAAAAAATGGATCTAATTATGTTTTTTGTTATGATCATGGCTTTTTAGCGCTAGAAAACGATTGGTTTTTATTAGTTAGGAATAATGAAGAAGGGTAATTAAAATCTATTTAAAGTTTAACGAATGGCAAATACCTACTCTCAAATTAATATACAATGCGTTTTTGCCGTAAAAGGCAGAGAGAATATACTTAACAAAAATTTTAGAGAGGAATTGTTTAAATACATGTCGGGCATTTTAAAAAATAATAATGCTTTTCCTTTGGCCATTGGTGGTTGGACAGACCATGTTCACGTATTTTTTGAGCTTCCTCCTAACTTAAATATCTCTGATTTAATGAGAGATTTAAAAGCAAATTCTTCTAAATGGATTAATGAAAATAAATTTTTAAAAGGAAAATTCAACTGGCAGGAAGGGTTTGGTGCATTTTCTTATTCTCGTTCTCAACGGCATCAAGTTATCAATTATATTATAAATCAAGAAAAGCATCATAGTAACAAAACTTTTAGAGAAGAATATTTGGAGCTTCTGAAAAATTTTGAAATTGAATTTAAACAAGAATATGTTTTTGAATTTTATGATTGAAAATCTTATTAAACATAAATTGAATGGTTAATAATGTCGCCCCTCGGGGGCTGACGTTATACATTTTATTTTGGCTACCATAATGTCGCCCCTCGGGGGCTAACGTTATACATTTTATTTTGGTTACCATAATATCGCCCTCAGGGGCTACCATAATTCCGCCCCCCTGGGGCTGACGTTATACATTTTATATTGGTTACCACAATATCCCCCCTCGGGGGCTACCATAATTCCGCCCCCCTGGGGCTGACGTTATACATTTTATTTTGGTTACCATAATATCGCCCCTCGGGGGCTGAGCACAAATTCCATCAAAAAACTAAATTTCATATAGAGAATAATGTAACCTCAGCGGGGGTTATATTGATAGCCCAATAAAGATCATTATAGGTAGCCCTAGCTGGGTGATATAAGGTAACCAGCAGGGTTATATTTTGGTACAATAAGAGCATTATTAGGCAACCCAAGCTGGGTGATATTTAGTAGCCCAATAATGGCGATAGACAGCCTATCGGGGGCATTTTGGTATCTAATAAGGAGGATTGATATTTTGGTAGCCCGAGTAAGGTCAATATAAGGTAGCCCCAAAGGGGCGCTATTATGGTAGCCCAAAGGGCGATTTTATGGTAGAAAAATTTTAATTTTTTGGTAGCCCCAGCGGGGCGACATTATAATTTGCGAGTATATTAAATTTAAAGACAATCATTTAACCAACAAATAATAGTCATTCTTAAAACAAAAAAAGCCCCACAAAAAATTGTGAGGCTTCAATTATCTTGAAAAATCAATTAATAAACTTCTTCAAATAAATTGACTGCGTCTTTACTTTCTAAAGAAGAATAGCCACCATTTAAAAACTGATCTACTTTTCTAGCTGCTTCTCTACCTTCAGAAATTGCCCAAACCACTAATGATTGTCCTCTACGCATATCGCCTGCGGCAAATACTTTTTCTTTATTGGTTTTATAATCACCTTCAGTAGCTTTAACGTTTTTACGTCCGTCTAAATCTAAACCTAATTGCTGTACCATTCCTTCGTATTGTGGGTTTAAAAAACCCATTGCTAAGAAAACTCGCTGACAAGGAATTATTCTTTCTGTGCTTTCAATCTCTTTAAACTTAGTTGGGCGACCTAAAAAGTCTGTCTCCCACTCCACATCTACAATTTTTAATTCTTTTAAATTGCCTTCACCATCGCCAATAAATTCTTTGGTATTGATACCCCAAAAACGTTGGCAACCTTCTTCATGAGAGCTGGTAGTTTTCAAAAGCATTGGATATTGTGGCCAAGGCATATTATCGGTGCGTTCTTTGGGCGGTTGAAACATTAACTCAAATTGTGTGATAGATTTTGCTCCCTGACGGTTAGAAGTTCCCACACAATCAGAACCTGTATCTCCACCACCAATTACAACAACATCTTTTCCTGTGGCAGATATTTCCTCATCTGTTACTGCAATATTGCCAACTCGCTTATTTTGCTGCTTTAAAAATTCCATCGCAAAATAAACTCCTTTTAATTCCCTTCCGGGGATGGGCAAATCTCGAGGAACGGTAGAACCACCTGCTAAAACAACAGCATCAAAATTGTTAACCAATTCATTTGCAGATACATCTTTACCAACTTCGATATTATATTTAAACTCGATACCGCTTTCCATCATCAAATTTACTCTACGTTTCACAACGTTTTTATCCAATTTAAAATCAGGAATACCGTAACGTAATAAACCTCCAGCTGCATCATCCCTTTCAAAAATGGTTACTTTATGTCCCACTTTATTCAATTGAACGGCAGCAGCCATTCCTGCAGGACCAGAGCCAACAACGGCAACTTGCTTACCTGATTTTAAAATAGGTTCGTAAGGTTTTACATATCCTTTATCAAAAGCTATTTCAATAATATGTTTTTCAATTTCTTCAATCGCGATTGCTGGTTTATTAATTCCTAAAACACACGATGCTTCGCAAGGTGCAGGGCAAATTCTTCCTGTAAACTCAGGAAAGTTATTTGTTGAGCTTAATATTTTATAAGCTTCCTCCCAATTCTTTTTATAAACGGCATCATTAAACTCTGGAATTACGTTTCCAAGCGGACAGCCATTATGGCAAAAAGGGATGCCGCAATTCATGCATCTTGCAGATTGTTCATTCAGCGTTTCATCAGAATACATTCCAACAAATTCTTTGTAATTCGTTTTTCTTTCTTCTGCAGATACTTTCTTTGGGAGTTCTCTTCCAAACTCCTTAAATCCTGTTGGTTTTCCCATCTTAATAAATTGATTCTAATTGCTGCTTTTGTAACAATACTTTTTTAAACTCTTTAGGAAAAACCTTAATGAATTTTGCTGATTCATCGTTCCAATTTTCAATTAAAAATTTAGCTACTGCACTTTGTGTAAGTTGATGGTGTTTCTTTAAAAGTTTAATAATTAATTCTTCGTCCTTCACATTTAAAGGATCCAAATCAACCATTTCTCGGTTACAATTATCTACAAATTCACCATCAACATCATAAATTAACGCAATTCCGCCACTCATCCCAGCGGCAAAGTTTCTTCCTGTTTTACCGATAATTAATGCTTTACCACCTGTCATATATTCGCAACCATGATCGCCAATACCTTCTACAACTGCGGTTGCTCCAGAATTTCTAACAGCAAAACGTTCTCCTGCTTGTCCTCTGATAAATAATTCTCCAGAAGTTGCACCGTAAAGCACCACATTACCCACAATAATATTTTCTTCTGGTATAAATGTGGCTTCTTTTGAAGGATAGATTGCTATTTGTGCTCCTGATAATCCTTTACCTACATAATCATTCGCTTCACCTTCTAATTCAAAAGAGATTCCTTTTGCAGCAAAAGCACCAAAACTTTGTCCTGCGGAACCAGAAAATTTATAATTAATTGTGTTATCTGGCAATCCAACTGAACCGTATTTTTTAGCGATTTCATTCGATAAAAGTGTTCCCACAGTTCTATCCGTATTTTTTAATTCGAAATTACCAAATACTGGTGTTTTACTTTCTAATGCAGCTTTAGCCGATGCTAATAATTTCCAATCAATGATTTCATCCATTGCGTGGTCTTGAGATTCGCTATTATAAAGCGTCATTCCTTTTGGATAAACCATAGGATGTAAGATGGCAGAGAAATCTAATTTTTTAGCTTTCCAATGGGTAATTCCATCTTTCATTTTCAAGAATTGCACTCTACCCACCATATCATTAATAGTTCTGAAACCAAGCTCAGCCATTATCTCACGTAACTCTTGCGCTAAAAATTGAAACAAGTTTACTACGTGTTCTGGCTTTCCACTGAATAATTTTCTTAATTCAGGATCTTGAGTAGCCACACCTACAGGGCAAGTATTTAAGTGACATTTACGCATCATGATACAACCTCCAGCCACTAAAGCAGCAGTTGCAACACCCCACTCTTCGGCACCTAATAAAGCAGCAATTGCTAAATCTCTTCCAGTTTTTAACTGACCATCAGTTTGTAAAACTACCCTACTTCTTAATTTATTTTTAACCAAGGTTTGATGCGCTTCTGCTAAACCTAGTTCCCAAGGTAAACCAGCGTGTTTTACAGAACTTAATGGTGAAGCTCCGGTACCGCCGTCATAACCAGCGATTAAAATTACATCGGCATGTGCTTTTGCGACTCCGGCTGCAATTGTACCAACACCGGCTTTAGAAACCAATTTAACATTGATTCTTGCGGCTCTATTAGCATTTTTTAAATCAAAAATCAGTTGTGCCAAATCCTCGATGGAATAAATATCGTGATGTGGAGGTGGAGAAATTAAACCTACACCTGGAGTTGCATGACGTGTTTTTGCAATCCAATCATCTACTTTATGGCCAGGAAGCTGTCCACCTTCACCAGGTTTTGCACCTTGAGCCATCTTGATTTGCAACTCATCTGCATTGGTTAAATAGTTAATGGTAACCCCAAATCTAGCGGAAGCAACCTGTTTAATTGCAGAACGCATGGAGTCGCCGTTGGCCATTGTTTCGTAACGCATTTCATCCTCGCCGCCTTCTCCTGTATTACTTTTACCGCCAATTCTATTCATCGCAATAGCTAACGTACTATGCGCTTCATGAGAGATTGAACCGAAAGACATGGCTCCTGTAGCGAATCGCTTCATGATATTTTCTGCCGGCTCTACTTCATCAATAGAAATTGGTTCTCTGTGTTTTGCAAAATCTAGCAATCCACGTAAAGTATACATTTTTTCTTTTTGGTCGTTTACCGCATGAGCATACTTTTTATAGGTCTCATAATCATTCATCTTTGTTGAATGCTGCAATAAATGAACAGTAGTTGGATTAAATAAATGAGCTTCTCCCCTACGTTTCCACTGATAAATACCACCTTCAGAAAGCAAATGTTCTGCATCTCCTTTAAATCCGCTGATGTGTTTAGATAATGCTTCGCGAGCAATCTCGTCTAGGCCTAAACCACCAATTCTACTCACCGCACCGCAGAAATATTGATCAACAACTTCATTATTAATACCTAAAATCTCAAAAACTTGTGATCCATGATAAGATTGTAAAGTAGAGATTCCCATTTTAGAGAAAATCTTTAATAAACCATCGCAAACAGATTTAACGTAGTTTTTATTTAGTTTATATTCTTCTAAATCAGTCTCTAATTTATCATCCGCTTTAAGTGCATGAATGGATGCTAAAGCTAAATAAGGGTTAATTGCTGTTGCGCCAAATGCTAACAAACAAGCAAAATGATGCACTTCCCAAACGTCGCCAGCTTCAACTACTAAACCTACCGCACCACGCAAACTCTTTTTAATCAAGTAATGATGTACTGCAGAAACAGCTAATAAAGAAGGGATTGGAGCATGTTCAGAATCTAATGCTCTATCAGATAAAATCAAAACTTCAAACCCATCGTTTACAGCATCTTCTGCATAACGGCAAAGTCTTTCGATTCCTCTTTGTAAAGAACCTTCTAATCCATCAGCTTTAAAATAAGTCTGTAAAGTTTTGGCATGAAACAAACCAGTATCAATACTTCTTAATTTTTCTAATTCGTTATCTTGTAAAATGGGTTGGTTTAACATTACACAATGGCAATGCATCTTATCCTCATCTAAAATATTTCCGTTATTACCGATAAATGTAGCTAAACTCATTACTAAACGCTCCCGAATTGGATCGATTGGCGGATTGGTAACCTGAGCAAAAAACTGTTTAAAATAACTTGAAATATGTTGCGGACGATCTGACAAAACAGCTAAAGGAACATCAGTTCCCATAGAACCAATTGGCTCTTTACCATCCAAAGCCATCGGTTTAATAATAGTTTCAATATCTTCTCGGCTATAGCCAAAAACTTTTTGATAACGATATACTGATTCTTTTGATAAACCCGTGAAAGAAACCCTTGGTTCAGGCAACTCTTCCATCCTGATTTTATAGTTTTCTAACCAAGTGCCATAAGGTTGGCGACCTGCTATTTGATGTTTAATCTCATCATCGGTGATAATTTTGCCATGTTCTGTATCAATCAAGAACATTTTACCAGGTTGTAAACGACCTTTTCTTAAAACTGTCTTTTCATCCAAAGGCAAAACACCAGCTTCAGAAGCTACAATAACAGTATCTTCGTTGGTAATCACATATCTTAATGGGCGCAATCCATTTCTATCTAATATAGAACCGATTAATTTACCATTAGTAAAAGTTAAAGCTGCTGGTCCATCCCATGGCTCCATTAAAGTAGCGTGGAATTCGTAAAATGCTTTTTTAATTGGGTCCATTGCTTCGTTACCATCCCAAGCTTCTGGCACTAACATCATCATTACATGTGGTAACGATCTGCCAGAATGCATTAATATTTCAACAATATTATCTAAACAAGCAGAATCCGACTGATTATCATCAATAACTGGCAAAATCATATCCATTTCTTCTTGAGTAAAATAAGGAGAAACGTAAGACCTTAAACCTGCATAAAACCAGTTTAAATTACCTGTTAAAGTATTGATCTCACCATTATGAGACATATATCTAAATGGCTGAGCCAATCTCCAGGAAGGAAAAGTATTGGTAGAAAAACGGGAATGAATCATCCCGAAGGCAGAAATAAAACGCTCATCACGTAAATCTGCATAATATTGCCTAACCTGATAAGTGGTTAATTGCCCTTTGTAAACAATTACCCTAGATGATAAAGAAGCGAAATAAAAATCTTGATTAAATTCCTTTAATTCTTCTTTAATAGTTTTAGCAATTAATCTTCTTAAAACATATAATTTACGCTCAAAATCATCATTATCTACAACATGAGCGGGCTTACCAATAAAAACTTGCTTCACAAATGGCTCAACTGCTCTTGAGGTTTCCCCAACAACTTGCGAATTTACAGGCACTTTTCTATAACCTAAAATTGGTATATTTAACCTGCTAGCACATGCTTCAATTATCTTTTTTGATGCTTTTCTAGCATGAGAATCTTGCGGCATAAACATCATCCCTATACCGTAGTTTCCAGGTTCTTTTAAATCAATTGCCTGGCTGGTACATTCATCAAGAAAAAATTCATGAGGAATTTGCATCATAATACCAGCACCATCGCCGCTATCAGGATCACAACCACATGCACCCCTATGCTCCATATTCTCAAGCATGGTAAGTGCATCTACAATTATTTTATGAGATTTTTTACCATTGATATTTGTGATAAATCCAGTACCACAAGCATCATGTTCAAATTTTGAGTCGTATAAACCTTCTTGTGTAAGAATTGGTTGATTCATTAAATTGTTGTTTAGTTTGGTATGAAAAAGCAAAATAGAGAAATTATGATAAATATGGAACTAAACGAGTTTTTTTGACTAAATAATAAAATACGTTATTGATATTTAAAAATCTGATAAATCACGAACCCATTATAACTTTTATTTTTAACAGTTTGATAATAATCAATTCATTTTAAAATTATCCTTTTTAATATTATACACCTAGTTTCAAGGGAAAAACGTCGATTTTTTCTGTGATGGAGTGAAAAATTTTAGATATTAGACCGTTTTTAAAAAGAGTATATTTTCTTTGTTTTAATGAAAATTTGATGAAAGATAATTTTATATCTTCGCAAAAAATGAAATTTATAGACATGCAAAAAGCAGTTTTTTTAGACAGAGATGGCGTAATCAATAAGGAATTAGGCGACTATGTTTGCAAATTTGAAGATTTTGAAATCCTAACTCATAATTATGAGGCTTTAAGAGAGTTACAAAACCGAGGCTACTTGATTTTAGTAGCTACCAACCAAGGCGGTATTGCAAAAGGATGGTATACCGAAGAAACTTTAAAAAAAATGCATGACCATTTAAGCGCTGATTATTTAGCTAATGGAATAAAAATAAGTGGATTTTATTATTGTCCTCACCATCCAGATTTTACTGGAGATTGTAATTGCAGAAAACCTAAACCGGGTATGTTATTAAAAGGAATTAAAGACCACAATTTAGATGCAAAAGCTTCTTATTTTATTGGTGATAAATTTACAGATGTAGAAGCTGCAGTAGCTGCTGGTATTAATGGAATTAAAGTTGAAATTGACCAACCGCTAGGGGAAATTTTGCATTTGATAAAATAATAGAACCTATTTTAATTAATATAATCTTTGTTACTATTTTTCGGTTTACTATTTGCGTATAAAATTCAACATCAATTATGGCTAAAATATAATTTTATCTTTGCGGTAATAATAAACACAAATGGCATCGGATATTAATATCAGAAATAAGAAGGCAAGTTTTGAATATCATTTTTTAGAGACATTTGTTGCTGGAATTAAACTGCTGGGCACAGAAATAAAATCTATTAGAGAAGGAAAAGCAACTATTAGTGATGCATTTTGCACCTTTATAAATGAAGAACTTTATGTAAGGAATCTTCACGTTTCTGAATATTCTCATGGTTCTTTTTACAACCACGAAGCTAAAAGGGATAGAAAATTATTGGTTACCATAAAAGAACTTAAAAAACTTTTGGTTAAAAGCCAGGATAAAGGTTTAACCATAGTTCCATTGAAAATTTTTATTAACGACAGGGGATTTGCAAAAATGGAAATTGCTTTAGCGCAAGGAAAAAAATCTTTTGATAAGAGAGACACTCTAAAAGAACGAGATGTAAAAAGAGAAATGGATAAAGCGATGAAAAACTTTAGTTAATAGCAATAACGTATCTAAATCAAACGCTCAATTTAATGGATAATAAATCAAACGTCCCTGTTTTTTTCCTTATACCAGACCTCACTGGTTTTACTAAATTTATGACTTCTACCGACCCTGATTTTGCTAATAAGGTAATTACGGTGATGTTAAATAAATTGGTAGCTGCAAATATTTTAGAAATGACGGTTGCAGAGATTGAGGGCGACGCCGTATTTTTTTATAGAAAAGGAAGGTTGCCTGCAGTTAATAAAGTAGCCAAACAGTGTAAATTTATATTTGAAGCTTTTAACGATGTTATAACAACATTTAAACAAATTGATCCAGAAAATTACAAAAAGTATTTGTCTAAAAATCAGTTAGGTGTTAAAATTATCATTCATCATGCTTATATTAACATTGCCAAAATAAATGGTAGGATTAAATTATTAGGAGAGGATGTAATTTTGGTTCACAAACTTTTAAAAAACAGCATCAATTTACCTTGTTATATTTTACTTACCGATAGTTACCTGGAAAAATTAAAAAATAAGAAAGCCGCTGCAAATTGGTTCAATTGGGAAAACCTAAAACGTGGTAAAGATAAGTATGAACATTTTGGGGTTACTTACTATTCTTATATCCCTTTGGGATAATCTTGGCAAATTTGAAAATTGCGTTAGGCATTGAAACGGCAGCGTTTTAAAAGCTATTCAGCTTTTAAAAAACTACATTAATAAGCCCTCCGCCAGCTGGTAGACCAAATAGAACTAATAAGAATAAATAGTAATTCCCAAAAAGCCGATAGCGCACAAAATTAAACCTGCCATAAAAATATTGTAGGCCCAACTTAATAGCTTGTATTTCTTTATCAATACTCCACCTAAATGATAAATATCTACGGTCATACTATCATAAAGCTGGTTTTTTTCTTGTTTTAAACCTTTAATATGTTCAACAAACTCTTCTAATTTTAGTTGAGCAAAGTTGCCGAAGAACAAAACGCTACTTTTCTTATTTTGAAGTTCGAATTTTTGCTTTGTGGTGATGTTAGGTTTGGCAGATAGAATAGCAAATGTAACAGAGATTAAACTGCTTACTACCAATAATAACATAGGGATAACAAAACGGACATGCCTAAAACCTTCAGAATCTCCAAAAGTATATCCCGAACCAAAAAGCGTAATGATTACAGAAACAACAATTGTGTTTATACTAATCATAATATTTGCTTTACTATCTGCCATAGAACTTAATTCCATATGGTAGCTATATACCGAACGATAAAGAGTTTCTATACCCCTGCCCTCTTTATCTAATTTTGCATTTGTACTTTGTTCTTTTAACTGTACCTTATACTGGTCACTTTTAATCTTTTCTATGCGCTCCCGTTGTTTTTTTATATTTCTTTCTCTTTTCTCCCCAAACTCGTTAACCGCAGCAGAGGTTTTAAATCTTGTTTTAATTAAAAACTGTAATTGAGATTCGGCCCATTCTAAATCAGTGTAGGTTTTAAAATTTATTTTTTCCCACTCACACCTTAAAAGCTCGGCTCTTTCTTCAAATTTTTTCTTACCAATATTTGTGTAATCAGCATCGTGAAGAATCTCTTCACTTAAAGATTGCAGTTCATTTCCAAACTTTGTACTTAAAATTAAAGTTTCAATTTTTTGAATCTTTTCCTCGGGGATATCTTTACCAAAGTATGCTTTGGCAATTTTCACACTTTCTTCTTCGTGGCTTTTTGGGTTTGTGGTATAACCAGTATCATGAAACCAAGCTGCAAATATCAAGTTTTCTTTTTCTTCGTCATTTAATTTATACGCTTCCGAAAGTTTTTTAACCGTATCTACAGTAGTTTGGGTGTGGGCAAAATTGTGGTAAATATATTCATCCTTTAACTCTTCTTTAAAAAGCTTAAAAACGTATTTGCTAATATTTTCTTCGGTATGGTTTGGGTTCATAATGATTTTTTAAAAAATCCAATTTAAACAAACTTTAAGGATGGTATAAGTTTTGATTAAATCTTTTTCAAAATTATGATTCACAATTTTAAAACCAAAAATGTATAAATTATTCTTTCTGGTTTCTTTCTTGTTTTTAACCGCCTGTATTGATCCTTCAAAAATATTTAATGATGAGGAGAAAAAGGAAGGGATATTTAGCATAGATTATGACGTTATTGAGTTGCCAGAAGATTTAAAAGAAATATCTGGATTTACATTTATAACAGATAGCATAATTGCCGCTATAGAGGATGAAAACGGGTTAATCTATTATTTTGACCTCAATAAAAATAAAATTATAAAAACATACAAATTTGCCGATAAAGGTGATTACGAAGATATAGTTAGGGTTGATAACGATTTATATGTTGTTGAAAGTAAAGGTGATATTTATCAAATTATTGATTTTAATAACAAACCTTTAGTAACTAAATTTAAAACTCCTTTACAAAGCAAGAACAATATTGAGGGTATTAATTACGACTCAAATTCAAACAATATTTTATTATCAGTTAAGGACAAAAATTTTGATAAAGACGATAAAAAAAATGAACAAAAAAACATTTATTCCTTTTCTTTAAAAGATAAAATTTTCCATAAAACACCTGCTTATCAAATTAAATTAAAAAACATACAAAATCATTTTAAGGGCGATAAACTAACAGAAATATCCAAAAGATTTTTGAGAGCTGTTGGAAATGAAAATCAAAACGAGATTTTAAAACCTACTGCAATTACATTTAAACCCGGCACAAAAGATTTATATGTGCTTTCGTCCATCAACAATATTATAATTGTTATGGCTTCTGCCGATAGTATTAAACAAATTATTCCGTTTCACGGAAATGCTTTTAACCAACCAGAGGGAATGGCCTTTAATAGTAAAGGAGAATTATATATCTCTAACGAAGGGGGAAAAAATCCCGGTAACATTATTAAAATAAAAAAATTAGATGCAAAATAAATTTACTAAACTAATCTCACTTTCTGTAGTAGGTCTCCTTTATTGTTCTTGTACAACTTATAAACCTTTTTATGCTAAAAGCGAAAGAGATTGGAAAAAAGCAAACAATCCGGATACACTTTCTTTAGATTATACTGTCTTTTTAATTGGGGATGCAGGTAAACCTGATGTTGATCAACAAGAACCAACTTTAAAATTATTACAATCTCAAATGTATCAGACTGATACAATTATCTCCAAAAACAAAGCAGATACTACATTAAAAATCACCTCGAGTGCTAAAGATGCTGTTATTTTTATGGGAGATAATATTTACGAACATGGAATGCCAGAACCTGGTGCATTTGACCGAGAATTGAAGGAAAAATACATTACCGAACAAATGAAAATTGTAAAGGATTTTAAAGGTAAAAAAATCTTTATTCCTGGTAATCATGATTGGAACAAAAGCCACCCTGGCGGACTTGAAGCAGTTAAGAGAGAAGAAGAATTTATAGAAAATTATTTGGATAGTGCAGATGTGTTTTTACCAAGTAATGGTTGCGCAGGTCCAATAGAAATACAAATGAACAATAATTTGGTAATTATTGCCATAGATAGCGAATGGTGGTTAAGCAGCTTTAGCCGGTCTGACAGGTATGAACAAGGTTGTTCAGTAGAAAACGAGGATCAACTTATTGCTCAGATAAAAGATATTTTAATTAGAAATAAAGGTAAAAATATCGTTTTCACTCAACATCATCCTTTATTTTCTAATGGTAAACACGGAGGTTATTTTACAGGTTTGGATTATTTATTTCCATTAACCTTGGTAAGAGACAATCTTTATATTCCTTTACCTGGTTTAGGATCTTTGTATCCACTATTAAGACAATACGGCTTATCGCGACAAGATATTTCTAATAAGCATTACCAGGATTTAAGGAACAAATTGTTGGCGGCTTTTAATGATGAAAAAAACCTGGTTATCGCATCTGGACATGAACATGCTTTACAGTTAACGCCTTATAAAGATATCCATCAGGTAATTAGTGGTGCGGGAAGTAAAAATAGTGCCCTATTTAAGGGTAATGATGCTTTATTTGGGCATGGGACTAAAGGTTTTGCGAGGTTAAATTATTATGATAACGGGCAATGTTGGATAGAGTTTTGGGAACCAATTAAAGATGGTAGCACCGGTAAATTAATCTATCGTTCTCCATTATATTCATTACCTGCTGGTAAAAAAGAAACACTTGCAGAAAGTAAAGAAAACTATATAGATAGCACAAAATATGTTGCTGTAGGAGATCGTTACAAAGCTTCAAAGTCTAAACAAAAGATTTTTGGGGAGCATTATAGAACTGTTTGGGCAACTCCGGTTACCATTCCTTATTTAGATTTAACAAAATATACTGGTGGCTTAAAACCATTACAATTAGGTGGTGGAAATCAAACTACTTCGTTAAGATTCCAGGGAAATAATAAAATACAATATCAATTTAGAACTGTAGATAAAGATCCCTCTGCATTATTGCCAGAAGGATTTAGACCTACATTTGCAGATGATATTGTGCAAGATCAAATATCATCTGCACATCCTTTTGGCGCACTAGCAATCCCAGGAATGGCGACTGCAATTGGCGTTTTTCATACCAATCCAGAGTTGGTTTATATGCCTTACTCTCGTTTGCTAGGACCTTATTTACAAGAAGTTGGAGGCAGGATTGGGATTATAGAAATAAGACCTGATGAAGATTTATCTGCCTTTAAAGAATTTGGATATACAAAGAATGCTGTGAGTACAGAAACCATGTATGAAAAATTAAAAGAAGATAATGATAACAGCGTAGATCAAAAAAGTTTTTTAACAGCCAGATTATTTGATTTGCTAATTGGAGATTGGGATAGACATGAAGACCAATGGCGTTGGGCAGAGTTTGAAAATAAGGGTAAAGGTTCTGTTTATAAACCAATTCCAAGGGACAGGGATCAAGTATTTACAAAATTTGATGGTTTATTGCCAAAAATTATCACTAAAGCGATACCAGATGTACAAAATTTTGGATATACAATTGAGGACCCTGCAAAACTCTCTATTGCGGCAAGAAATTTAGATAGAAGATTATTGAATGAATTGTCTTACGAAAATTGGATGGCAATAGCTCAAAAAATGCAAAAGCAACTGACGGATAAAGTGATTAAAAATTCGGTATCAAAAATGCCAAAAGAAGCTTATGCTTTAAGCGGAGAAGAAATTGTTGCAAAATTGATCTCTAGAAGAAACCAATTATTAGATGTTGCAAAAAGCTATTATCAGACCTTATCAAAAGAAGTTACCGTTTCTGGCTCTGATAAGCATGAATATCTATCAATTAACAGAGGAAAAGATAGTACACAAGTTAAAATGTACAAAATTAAAAAGGAAGGTGAGATTGATAAAGAGATTTATGATAGAACTTTTAATAATAACGATACACGTGAGTTAAATTTTTACCTTTTGGGCGATAGTGATAGCTTAATTATTAAAGGAAAATCTGATCAACCTATTAAATTAAGAATTGTAGGTGGCGATAAAAAAGATTATTTAGCAGATGAGGCAGAAAACGGTAGAACAATCCTTTTCGATAATATTAAAAACACATTTAAAACAGCAAGTAATACAGAAGTAAGAAAATCTGATAAAGAATGGGTAAACCAATATTTACCAGATAATTTCAATTACGATAAAAGATCACCTTTTCCTACAGCTGATTATATGAACGGGAAAGATGGACCACTTTTAGGCGTTTCATATTCATTAAAGCATTATGGCTTTAGAAAACAGCCATATAGTTATGATCAAAAGTTTTCAGTTGTGCATTCACTCACAACTAAAGCTTTATTCGCAAAATATAATGCTACTTTTTATGATTTATTAGCTCATAAATATGACTTAGTAGTTAAAAGTAATTATGCTGGACCTGCGTATATTTTTAACTTTTATGGCATTGGGAATGATACCCAAAATATTAATGACGATGTTGATTTTTACAGAGTGAGGTCAGAAACTATTAATGTCGCTACCTATTTTCAATATCACATTAGTGATGATATTAAAGTTGGGATTGGGCCTGGCTTTGATTACTTTAGGATTATCTCCTACTCAGATCCAAATTTTTTAGCCGGCCAAACATTCAATTATACCAATCCTGCTAAGTTTTTAAGTTTGAAATCTTACCTGAATTTTAGTTTTTTAGATGATAATAAAATGCCTAAAACAGGATTTAAATGGGAAAATAAAGCAGAGTATTTTGCAGAAATACAGGGAGCAAGCGATAAATATTTACGGTTAAGTACAATTGGTTCTTTTTACGCCACGCCTAATGGTAATTTCCCTTTAACAGTGGCATTAAAGTTAGGTGCAATGACAAATATTGGTGATTATAAATTTTACCAAGCTAATACCATAGGTAATAATAATTATTTAAGAGGTTTTAGAAGTGAACGTTTTTCTGGTAGATCAGCCTATTTTGCAAATACTGAATTACGTTTTCCAATATCATCATTTAGAAATTACGTATTTACAGGAGATTTTGGTGTTTATGGTTTTTATGACATCGCAAAAGTTCAAAACAACTTTGTTGAGAATAGAAATTGGCATCAAGGTTTTGGTCCAGGAATATATCTTAATTTGTTTAACAAATTATTATTGACCACCGGTTATGGCTTTACCAGAGAAAGTAAATTGATTTCTTTTAATTTTGGATTCAGGATCTAAGAATCAAAAGAAAGTAATCGGAATAGCATAAAAAAAAATTAAAATTGAGGGAAAGAATGAATGTTTAAATACTTATCCATTCAAAATTCTTTCCTTCACTTTTTTATCTACCAACCAAATTCAATTTTTTTGTTGATATCTGGATGCAGGCTATAAAAAACAGGGCAAGTTAAACCCGCATTTTCTAATATTTTTTTTTGTTTATCAGAATATACTGACTTATTTGGAAAATTAAAGGTCACATGAATTTCAGAAACCCTTCTTGGTTCTGTAGCCATCACTTTTGTAACTTCTGCGCTTGTGCCATCTATATCAATTTCATGATTGTTAGCGGCAATACCCATAATGGTAAGCATGCAATTTGCTAATGATGTTGCTAATAAATCTGTTGGAGAAAAAGCTTGTCCTTTGCCTTGATTATCAACTGGCGCATCTGTTATAATTTCTTTCCCAGATTGTAAATGAGTTGATGTGGTTCTTAATCCACCGTTATATATTATTTTTGAAGTTGCCATAATTTTATTTTTTCAAATCTAATAATTTATAAGGATGATAAAACTAGATGAATTTATGTTCATAGGCATATTTAATTAAACCTACGGTAGAGCTACTTTGGGTTTTCCTTAGCATATTTTTGCGATGTGTTTCTACAGTACGCTCACTTATAAACAATAAACCTGCAATTTCTCTACTATTCTTTTCTTTAATAATGAGTTTGAGTACTTCAATCTCTCGATCAGTTAAAGTAAATTCTTCTTCTTTTAAACCAAGGCCCTTTATCAAAATATGGTTAACCTCATTGCTCCAAAATTTACCTCCTGCGTTAACAACATTAATAGCTGTTAATATTTCCTGTCGAGCATATTTTTTTAAAATGTAACCATTAATTTCTAGTTTCATTATTTCTTGCACTTTATGAGGCTCATCATGCATGCTCAGGACAATAATTTTAAGATTAGGAGAAATTAAACGAGCTTCTTTAGCCAAATCAGCACCATTCATATCTGGCATAGAATAATCAGTAATTAAAATATCAATGGGTTCTTTTTTTAAATGACTTAAAGCAAAATGCCCATTAGCATAGCATCCTTTAACAGAAAAATCTATTTCTTCTTCTAAAATGCCTCTTAAACCATCTAACAATATAGGATGATCATCGACCAATAATACCTTTATCTCCATAGGTTCAATTATCTAAATATTAAACTTCTTCATCCTATTTATAATGTAAATATGATGTAAGTATAAATAATCAGGATTTATATGGGGTAATATCTTAGTAATTAAATTATTAAGACATACAGCCTAATTCCTATTGATAAAGGTAAAAGATTTGGAGTTTATTTTAATACATAAAAAAATGCCACACTTGGTGGCATAAAAAATTTTGAAAAATGAGTTTGGTTATTAATAATAAGATGTAGTTTTTATTTTACTGTTCTACAAAAATGAGTTCAAATATTTGAGTATCTCCTAAAATATACCACACTTTACTTATATCATTCCTATCAACTCTCCCATCAAAGCAATAATACTGTACATGTGTATCCCCGGGTTGAGTGGAGTATTTTACAGCATAATCTCCAGTTTGCGCACTTGTAGTATAATTTCTTATCAGTTTTCCTGATTTCAATAGGATCATGATTTTATCATCTCTTGAATCAAATGCTTTAGCTGTCTTTTGATTAATAATTGCCGCTTTAAAATAAGTATAGGGTTTTACTCCACTGGTTTCTGTGTATTGTGAAACACTGGGATAAAAACCAAAAACATAGTCTATAGTTTTATCGGGACTCACTACAGATGTGTAATAATAGCTCACTTTTTGGCTGTAAGCGGTAAAAGAAAGTACTAGAAATAAAACTGTTGTATTTAAAATTTTCATGATTTTTAATTTTATGGATTTAAAAACAGAATCCCACAGAAACATCAATTCTACTTGAAGCATCTTTATTTGGGCCACTATTCATTAATTTATTTAACCTTATTCCCCCAAACAATTTTGAGGTAGTATTTAAATCAGCACCAACAGTTAGGAATGCAGGTTTTTGATAATTTGGATCCACAGAATCATTTTTAACCTTTAAAAATGCGATATCGTAATTTATGTAGCCGTCTATCCAAATTTTATTAGTGGGTAAAATACTTACCATTATTGCAGGTCCACCTGCCAGGTAATAACCATAAGGATCATATTTTTGTCGGCCACCTGGCTGCCTATCATAGGTAGAACCATAAATATAATCCCCTAAAGTTATTCCTGGGCTTATTAATAACTTATCTTTTGAAACTACATTCATATATGCCTGAAACCAGCCTAAAAATCCACCGCCATGGGCATGGTCATCATATTTTTGTTTTTCTAAAACGCCATCTTTCACCTTACTGCTGATATTAATCAATGCATATATAAAATCGCCAAGTGTTGGGTTTTCATAGCGGGTTCTTATTTCTCCCTTTTCATATTTATCACTTCTTAAACCAACATTAAAGGTTATTCCGCTATAGTCTTCTGTAAATTCGCTATTAACACTTGTGTATCGCCCGTAAATTTTAAAAATATCATCCTCAAAAGGATTATCCCCTTTTTTATCTTTCAATTTAGAAAAGCTTTGAGCGCTGGTGTCTATTGTACTTATCAATAATAAAATGATAAATAATTGATGTAGTATTTTTTTCATAATCTTATTATTTTGATTAATTTTTTTTTATTTATAGAAAGCCTAAAGTAGGATTACAAGTCATACAGCTTTCGATTGGATTCTTTTTACCCTTTTTCAAACACTCTCGCTTTTCTAACTTATAAACTGCATAATAATTTGGTTTCAGTCTTACCATTGCAGAGTTCACTGCAAATACTTCATTCTTACCTCCATTTAAAGAGGTAAATCCAACTCTAGTATTAATATCCTTTTGACTTTTATTGGTAATTTCAACTTCGTACATACAGGTAGTGCCAAAATGCTTTAGGAGTTTTGTTCTTACTTGTAATAATTGCCCAAAAACTTCGCATTGCTGGGGAGGGCCAAATTTATTTACGCTGTCTGCCATTATGATTGGAAAGACTTGAGCTTGCACTTTTTGATTTATCGTAATAAATAGAAATATTGAAAAAATTGAAATTTTTAGAATTTTAAGATAATTTTTCATTTTGAATTGATTTAAAAATGTGAAACAAAACTTTAAATAACCACCGCTCCTATTATTGAGCGATGGTAAGCTCACAAAAGCTTCCTTCTTCAACCATGAAGCTTTAGTAAGATTGATTTGATTTATTGTAATTCTGATTGAAATGCTTGAATAGATTCATTTGATGATTCTATAAGTAATTCTTTAATAAGGTTATTTAATAAGCAGTTCCTTCAACTCCACCAAAATTGACAATCACTTTTGCAAAAGTCTCAACACCTGCAGCTGTTTGAGATGCTGCCATTTGGATGTACTGAGTTAAATTAAAATCAGCAAGATAAACTTTGTTAGTTTTTTTTAGGGAACCTTTTTCGGAAACTTTAGGCTCTACCTCTTGTGCCATTAAATTTCCTACTGAAATTATAAAGCAAATTGTAAGTAGTTTTTTTAATTTGTTCATGGTTGTTTTTTTTTATAAAACTAATATGAACAATGCCTTATCTACCTCCGTTGAAATACGGGTTTTGTACTAAGTGGAAATACGGATATGAATATTTAAAATATTTAGATATTTTAAAATTATTGATTAATATTAAGCTTTAAAGATAATTTTAGCAAATCAAATTTAACTAACGTTTTATGTATAAACTACTTACAAAAATATTTATATTTTTCGCACTGTTTATTCAATCATCTTCATTTGCACAAAACAATCTATCTCCCTCTTATAAAAAACAATTAAACCTCTTAAAAAAGTTAGATTCTAACTATGTAAATCTTCAATTAAAACTTGCTGATAGTTATTTTCAGAATAAACCAGATACCTCGATTTATTATTACTTGTTGCTTATAAAGAATGCGCAGAAACTTAATTTGTTAAGACAAAAACTTACCGCTTTTGATCATTTAGGACAAGCCTACTACAGTACCGGAAAATTAGATGCAGCATTAAAAACATTTATTGATTACGAAATTGAAGCTAAATCTAACAAGGATAAAAGTATTGCTCTACGTAACCAAGGAAATATCTTTATCGAAAAAGGTGAACCCAATAAGGCTTTAGATTATTACAAAAGGTCTTTAATTTTTGCTGAAGCTGCAAAAGATAGAGCTTTAATAGCCACTTGTTTAAACAACATAGCTTATGTTTATAGGCAACAAGGTGTATATGCTAATGCCACTAATTATCAATTACAGGCTATTAAAATTTTTGAGCAGGAAAAACATTATAAAGGTATTGGAGACGGTTATGTACAATTAGCCTTAATGCACCTTAAAAGAAAAAACTATGATGATGCTATTAGTTACTCTTCTAAGGCAAAAATAAATTATGAAAATATAAATCTTAATAATTCAGTAGCCATAACCTATAATATTTTAGCTGGGGCTTATTCTGGTAAAGGTAATCAGGAAACCGCATTAAACTATTTACATAAATGCTTAGAGATCTATAATACTAATAATGATTATAGGCAAATTGGTAATACGCTATCGGACATTGCCCAAATTGAATTAGAAAATAACCAAAACCAAAAAGCGCTTGCTACTATAAAAGAAGCCTTAATCAATTTAGAGAAATCAAACTACGTTAACGGAATTTTAAGTTCTAAAGTTGTAAAGGCTAAAATACTCTCAAACTTAAATGAATTAAATGAGGCCAACCAGATACTTACACAAGTAATTAATACTGCTGTAGCTAATAATTTTAGAGAGATTCTCAAAAAAGCTTATGAAGCTAAAGTCGATAATTTAGAAAAGCTAAAAGATTTTGAAGAAGCCTTTATCTACAATAAAAAGTTATCTGTCTTAAATGATTCTATTTTAAATACAGAAAACTTAAAACAGATAAATGAATTAAACAAGAAATTTGAAACCGAAAAAAAAGAACAACAAATTACGCTATTAAACACAACTAACAAATTACAGTCTCTATCTATATTTAGCCAAAATTTAGATATAACCAAACAAAATTTATTTATTGATAATCAAAAACTAGAAATTATTGCAAAACAAAATCAGATAAGCAGAAAATCTTTAGAAAACCAGCAAAATCTTCAAAATATTAAAATTCTCAGACAAAAAAATCAAATCCAGCGATTAGAATTAGAACAAAAAAACATTTTCTTAATTATAGCAAGTGTTGGTCTAATATTAATTTTATTGATAACATACCTCGTTTTAAACAGAAGAAAAATACAAGCAGCTGCTAAAATGCAGGAGGAATTACGAATACAACAAGAAATAGCTACCAGAAAGATATTAGATGCAGAAGAAAGAGAGCGACGCCGAATAGCTGGTGATTTACATGATGGAGTGGGACAAACTTTATCTGCGGCATTACTAAGCTTGAACGGTTTAGTATCAAAAATTGATTTTAAAAATCCACAAGAAAAAGAGTTGGCAGATCATGCTGTAGGCTTAGTAAATGAAAGTTATGATGAAATGAGATCTATATCTCATCAAATGATGCCAAATGCTTTATTAAAAGCTGGTTTATCAGCAGCAATTAGAGAGTTTATTTCAAAAATTGATCAAAATATGCTGAAGGTAAGTTTAGAAACTACCGGTTTACAGCAAAAGTTAGACGAACAAGTTGAAACCGTAATTTATAGGGTAATACAGGAAATTACTACAAATGTGATAAAGCATGCAAATGCAAATAAAATGAGTATCCAAATTGCTAATGAGCAAAAAGAAATCAGCATTAGCATAGAAGATAATGGAAGTGGTTTTGATGCTTCTAAATTAGCTGATAAAGAAGGTGTAGGAATAAGAAATATAAAAGACCGTATTGCTTCATTAAATGGTGTAGTAGAGTTTGATAGCAATATTAACAAAGGCACATTGGTAAATATATACATCCCAATTTAGTCAGGATAAATTTTAAACAAAAAAAGTCAACTTGGAAGGAGTTGACTTTTATATATTTTTAATTAAAGTTGCTAGCTTATTTCTTCAATAATTTTGCCATCGCAGCTCCAATTTCGGCTGGAGATTCTACCACGGTAATTCCACATTCTCTCATGATCTTCATTTTAGCTGCAGCTGTATCATCGGCACCACCAACAATTGCACCAGCATGTCCCATCCTACGTCCCGGAGGCGCAGTTTGGCCAGCAATAAAACCAACAACCGGTTTAGTACCATGTTCTTTAATCCACATTGCTGCTTCCGCTTCCATGCTACCACCAATCTCACCAATCATAATAATTCCATGAGTTTCTGGATCGTTCATTAATAATTCTACAGCTTCTTTAGTTGGCGTTCCAATAATTGGATCACCGCCAATACCAATTGCGGTAGTGATACCTAAACCAGCTTTAACTACTTGATCTACTGCTTCATAAGTTAAAGTTCCTGATTTTGAAACAACACCAACATTACCTTTCTTGAAAATAAAGCCGGGCATAATACCAATCTTTGCTTCATCTGCAGTAATAATTCCTGGACAGTTTGGGCCAATTAAACGGCAATCCCTATCAGAAATATATTCTTTTACCATAATCATATCCTTAGTAGGGATACCTTCGGTAATACAAACTATCACTTTAATACCCGCTTCAGCAGCTTCCATAATTGCATCGGCAGCAAATGCTGGCGGAACAAAAATTATCGAAACATCTGCCCCAGTTTTATCTACAGCTTCTTTTACAGTATTAAAAACTGGCTTATCCAAATGCAATTGACCGCCTTTACCCGGAGTAACGCCACCAACAACGTCAGTTCCGTACTCTATCATTTGGGTTGCATGATAAGTACCTTCATTACCCGTAAAACCCTGAACTATAACTTTAGAATCTTTATTAACTAGAACACTCATTTTTAAAATTTTTGTATGGCAAAGCTAACAGAATGAATAAGAATCTCAAAGCTTAAAACTAAAATAAGCTAGTTTTAATTCAAATTATTGTCAAATTGAGGACTTATTGCATTTTCATATTTAAGTTGATCAAACTCATTTTCACTTTTTGAAATAACAACCGCGGCAATTCCATTACCAATCATATTGGTTATTGCCCTTGCTTCAGACATAAAACGATCTACACCTAACAAAATAGCCATTCCTTCTACAGGAATAATTCTTAGAGCAGTAAGCGTAGATGCCAAAACGATAAAACCTCCCCCAGTTACTGCTGCAGCCCCTTTTGAGGTGAGCATTAAAACGCCAATAATGGTTATTTGAGTTCCTAAACTCATTTCTATGTTAAAAACTTGAGCTAAGAATATTACCGCCATAGAGAGATAAATGGAAGTACCATCTAAATTAAATGAATACCCCATTGGAATTACTAAACCAACAACAGGTTTTGCACAACCAAATATTTCCATCTTATCCATCATACTGGGCAAAACAGATTCTGATGAAGATGTTCCCAAAACAATTAAAATCTCCTGACGAATAAATTTTAAATAGCTCCACAAACTAAATTTATAAAATTTACATACCAAGTTTAAGATGATAAATATGAAAAGTGCCATGGTTAAGTAAACTGCAAACATCAATTTTGCCATAGGCAATAATGAGGAGAGCCCATATGTTCCTACGGTAAACGCAATTCCTCCAAAGGCCCCAATTGGTGCTAAAATCATCACAAATTTCATCATGTTGAAGAGCACTTTATTTATTTTATCAAAAGTGACTATTAAAGAAGAACCCGCACTACCTAATTTGGTTAAACCAAAACCAAACAATATGGCAAAGAAAAGAATTTGTAAAATATCGCCTTTAGCAAAAGCCTCTACAATATTATGAGGAACAATATGTGTAATAAAAGAGCTCCATTCTATTTGTGAAGCACTATCTTCATATTGTTTAATTTGAGAGGTATCAGTAACAGTCATGTTTACTCCGACGCCGGGTTTCAATATGTTTGCTACAATTAATCCAATTATAATCGCAAATGTGGTAATCACCTCAAAATATAAAAGGGCTTTTCCTCCAACCCTACCTACTTTTTTCATATCATCCATACTGGCTATACCCAAAACAATTGTGAAAAAAATAATTGGAGCAATAAACATGGTGATCATGTTGATGAAGGTTTGGCTTAAAAGCTTTGCAGAATTGGCATATTGTGGTAAATAAATACCGAAAAAAGTTCCTAAAATAATAGCAACTAAAACTTGAAAACTAAGGTGAGTAACAACTTTTTTCATTTGATAAGCGATTTACAAAGCAATATATAAATTCTATTTAATCTATTACTTTATTGATACCGTCTGAGCTAAATTGAAAATCAAATTTAATGCAACTTAGTGTAAAAATGGAGAATAATCGTGTTTATTGATTAGAATCGTCTATTCATATGTTATTTCACTTTAATTAAAACAGCAATTCCTTAAATATATAACTGCAATTACTCTACTTTTTTGAGTAGAAAGATGGTTAATTCCCCTAAAAATAAATTTTTTATTCTGATCAATAACATTGGTAATTATTTAGAAATAAACATTTCTTTAAAATTTATTTATTTACTCAGGCAACCTATTATATTTATTAAACGTAATCGTAATAAATAACAAATTTCATTGGATAATACACAACTCTTAAAGCTTTTAGAAGACTGTAAAAATCGAAAAAGATTAGCTCAAAAAGAGTTATATAAAAACTTTTTTGGCTATGCTTTAAAGATATGCTTGCGCTATTCAAATGACAAAAATGAGGCTATCGAAATGGTAAATGATGGTTTTATGAAAGTTTATAATAAACTTCATCTGTACAATGAAAATTATGAATTTAAATCATGGCTTGGAAAAATAATGATTAATACTGCTATTGATCATTACAGGCAAAAGATTAAAAAATTAAATATGGAAGACTTAGATAAAATAGAAGATCAAGGTAAAGAGGATAACATTTTAGCTGGATTAAAATATCAGGATTTATTAAAATTAATACAAAAACTTTCAATTGCCTACCGTACTGTTTTTAATCTTTTTGTAATTGATGGATTTTCTCACATAGAGATTTCTGAAAAACTTTCCATATCAGAAGGAACTTCTAAATCTAATTTATTTAAGGCCAGACAACAATTAAAAGAAATGATTCTCCAAGTCGAAAATCATTGAAAATTATCTGTAAATGAAAAACATAGAAGACAATAAATTAGATGATTTGTTTAGGCATAGAAGCCTAAACGATGTTGATGAACCTGATTTTGATGAGCAGGCTTGGGATTTAATGAATAAAAAATTGACTAGAAAAGACCGTTTAATCTTTTTTAGAAATAGTAGTTTGATTCTTTTACTTTTCCTTTTTATTGGTGGTACATTTTACTTTCTTAAAAGAGACTTGATACAAGAAAACACTTATAAATTAGCTAAACAAGAAGATTTAAAAAAAGAAAAAAATGCTAACATAAACCTAACTGACAGCAGCTCGTTAGTAAAAAATATTTTAAAGGAAACTTCAGTTCAAAAAAACAAAACATTAATAATAGATAAAAAAATAGCTGAAAATTTAGGTTTTAATAAAAGTATTAATCTTACAAACACTTATAAAAATCAAAGGTTCTCTCGTTCTAATTTTAATGCCGCTAAAAGTAAAAAAGCAAATGTTAACGTTATAAATACAAACTCTAGTCAAGATGATCTTTTAACTAGCACCAACGATTTCAAAACTGAAAAAGAAAGCTATATATCACCTCAATTAATAGCATCCAACCCAATTCAAAATGATGTGAAAAATGAAAATTCTGATGTACAAATTGTATCAGAAAAAAATTCAATAACAACTCCATTAAGTAAAGAAGACAAACCAACCGAGGTTAAAAAACAATTATTAAAATCTGCACAAAAAGATGTTAACTGGGGGTTTGCTTTGAGTATTGGTTCAGAAAATAACAGTTTAAAAACCTTTGGTTTTGACAAAACCAATATAACTGTAGGAGTTTTAGTTGACGCAAAAATTTCTAAGAAATGGTTGTTTAGTACTGGTTTTATTTATGGTTCAAAAAACTATAGCGCAACTGACAAACAATATGATTTTATAACTGCACCAAGGTTTAAAATAGATAATATTGAGGCGTCCTGTAATGTATTAGAAGTGCCGTTAAGAGCTTCATATCTCATTAATTCAAACAAAAAATCTAACCTAAGTATTAACGTTGGTGCTTCAAGTTATTTTATGATTAAAGAAAAATATACTTACCAATATGATCCAATACTAAACAGACCTGATAGAATTTCCATTAAAGAAAATGTTAACCAACACTATTTATCAGTTATAGAATTTTCTGGTACATATAAATTAAAAATACTTGATGACAAACAATCTTATTTAGGAATAACTCCTTACGTGAAATTACCTATTGCGGGTATAGGAGAAGGAAAAGTCTTCTTAAAATCAACGGGTCTAAACTTATCTTATAATTATGGTTTTATTAAAAAAAGCAAGTAAAATTTATCTTCTAATCGGCATTATTCTATCCCTTTCTTACTCATGTTTTGGACAAACTAATTTCACTGCCAAGGATATGAAAGTGGGAATATTCTCTACAACTCCTTTAGAAGATATTAAAGCCCAATCAGTCAGTGGGACTTCTGTTCTTGTTCCTAAAACCAAACAAATTGTTTTTCAGCTGCCTATTAAAAGCCTTGTTTTTTCTAGAAGTTTAATGCAAGAACATTTTAATGAAAGTTATATGGAAAGTGATAAATATCCTACCGCAACTTTTAAAGGAAATATTTTAGAGAATATTGATTTTACTAAAGATGGTGTTTATGATGTATCATCAAAAGGGATTTTAAATATACATGGTGTTGCTAAAGAAAGAACAATAAAAGGAAAAATGACAATTAAAAATGGCAAACCTAGTATCTACAGCAGTTTTGATGTAGCATGCGCTGATCACGATATTAAGATACCAAGCGTAGTTTTTAAAAAAATAGCTGAAGTAATAACTATTACAGTTTCTGGCAATTACAAATAAATATTTCATGATATGAAGACAATGAGACTTACTTTTTTTACTATCCTATTAATCTGCAGTTTCCAATCAAGTTATAGCCAGGATGCAGATTCTATTTTAAACAGTTTAACTCCACAAAAATTAAATGAGCCTGTGCTAGCTACCTTTAAAAGCACACATTTAGTTTTATTAAATACCAATGAAACACAAAGAAAAAATGATTTAGCTTTTTGGATAAGCCATAGATTTGGAGATATTGGAGGGCAGTTTGGAGGTGCAAAAACACTTTTTGGATTAGATTTAGCACCAGATGTTTACATTGGTTTTGATTATGGTTTTACCGATAAATTAACGATCGGGATTGGGAGAAGTAAAGTTGATGCGACTTACAATTTATTAGCAAAGTATCGATTAATCCAACAGAAAGAAAATTCAATTCCTTTTTCCCTGACTTTATTTGCACAAACGGCTATTATTAGTAGAGCAGCTTTTAATAGTAACGAATTCCCAAATAAAAGCGATAGAACATCACATTTTTTAAGCAGCATATTTACTAGTAAAGTTTCCCAAAACTTTTCTCTTTTGATAAGTCCAAGTGTTTTGTTAAGATCAAAAACTACTCAAGCAAATGATCCAAATTCTTTATTTTCTATTGGATTTGGAGGACGTTTAAAACTCTATAAACGTTTTTCATTAATAGCTGATTACATTTTAGTTGAAGGCTTAGGACGTTCGAATGATTTAGCTACTTCATTTTATAATCCGCTTGGTGCCGGGATAGAAATTGAAACAGGTGGGCATATTTTCAGTTTGAACTTCCAAAATTCATCTTACATCATAGAAAATAACTTTATACCTAATACTCAAAAATCATGGAGGGATGGGGGGGTTAGATGGGGCTTTGCCGTATCTAGAAACTTCGCGTTATTTCAAAAGAAAAACAAGAATAAAGATATAGAAACAAAAATATACTAAACTCAAATTTAATCATATGGAACGTCAAGAATTTTTAAAAACACTGGGAATTAGCTTTGCTGCAGTTTGCGCTGGGTCATGTTTAGCAAGTTGTGGAAGTAAGGATACTTCTACTCCAAGTAACCCAAATCCGCCAGTAACAAATCCTCCAGTAGCCACAGGAAGTACTGTATCTGCTAATTTATCAAGTTTAGCAACAGTTGGTGCGTCAACCAAAGTAAGTAATGTTTTATTCTTTAGAATTGCTTCAGGAGATACTGCTTCTTCATTTGTAGCGACAGAGGCAATTTGCCCTCATCAAGCGGGTAACTTAAATTGGTTTCAAAACCAGAACCTGATAATATGTGATTTACATGCATCTCAATATCAACAAAATGGTACTGTAGTTTCTCAACCACAAGGTGGTGGTTCTACCAGAACATTAAAAATATATAGCACTACTGTTACTTCAACAAGTGTTATAGCAACTATATCTTAATTTATAAAATTAGCATTTACAATAAATGCTAATTTTATTAAACCTCTTTATTAATTCCACCAGAGCTAAATTGTAAATCATAAAGTTTTTTATAATATCCGTTTAGCTTCAATAATTCCTGGTGCGTTCCCATTTCCATCATTTCTCCTTTTTCTAAAACAATGATTCTATCAGCATTTTGGATAGTTGATAAACGGTGTGCAATTACAATTGAAGTTCTGCCTGTCATCAGTTTTTCAATTGCCCTCTGTATCAATTCCTCTGTTTCTGTGTCTACAGAAGATGTTGCCTCGTCTAACACCAAAATTTTTGGGTTATATACCAATGCTCTTATAAAAGAAATTAACTGTGCCTGCCCAACTGATAAAGTTGCTCCACGTTCTTGCACATCATATTGGTAACCTCCCGGCAACTGCATAATAAATTCGTGAGCCCCCACATCCTTTGCTGCTGCAATAATTTCTTCTAAAGTAATATCAGGATTATTTAGGCTAATGTTGTTTTGGATGGTATCAGAAAAGAGAAAAACATCTTGCAAAACAGTAGCAATTTGAGAACGTAGAAAATTCAGTTCTAAATCAGAAATGTTAATTCCATCAATGCTTACCTCACCTTTACTAATCTCATAAAAACGATTTAAAATATTTATAGTTGATGATTTTCCGGCTCCTGTTGCTCCAACTAAAGCTAAGGTCTCTCCTTCCTTAACTTCAAAAGAAATATCTTTTAAAATCCATTCGTCATCATTAGGCATTTCATCTGTTTGTTTATAAGAAAACCAAACATTTTTAAATGCTATTTCTCCTTTTAAATTTATCGGCTTAAGCTTACCTGCATTTAATGTCTGCTCTTTTGTGTCTAAAACTTTGAAAATCCTATCTGCACCAACCATACCCATTTGTAGCGTATTAAATTTATCGGCCAATTGCCTAATTGGTGTAAATAGAAGGTTGACATACATAATAAAGGCAACCACAACGCCTGGAGAAACTTGGTTATTTAGAATACTTTTAGAGCCGTACCAAACTAACAAGCCTATAGAAAGTGCAGAAATAATTTCTACGACCGGAAAAAATATGGAGTAATACCAATTAGAACGGATGTGAGCATCTCTATGTAATTCATTTATGTGATTAAACTTTTTAAATTCTTGATCTTCTCTTGCAAAATATTGGATAATGGTAACACCGCTAATATGTTCTTGTAAAAAAGTGTTAATTAATGAGATTTGAGTCCGCACTTCTTGAAAAGCAACTTTTATAGCTTCTTTAAAAACATAAGTTGCTACCATTAAGAACGGCATCGGAATTAAAATAATTAGCGTTAAGCGCCAATCTTGATAAAGCATTACGCCTATAATCGCTAAAACCGTTAGACTGTCGCCGATAATAGAAATTAAACCTTCACTAAAAATATCTGCAATAGTTTCCAGATCAGAAACGGTGCGGGTAATTAACTGACCAATAGGAGTTTTATCAAAATATTTTAAGCGGAGTTTTGTGATATGGTTAAATACATCCATCCTTAAATCTTTAATTACCGATTGACCTAAAGAATTGGTTAAAAAAGTTTGAAAATACTGAATAACTGTTTGAAACAACAACAAAACAATCATCAGTAAAACCATTTGCAACAGACCGCTTGCATCATTAAAAAAGATGAACTTATCTAAAGTAATTTGAATTAGAAATGGCCTAACAGGAGCAATTGCTGCAATAGATAATGTTAATAATACTGACCAAAAAAACTTAGATTTATAAGGTGTAGCGTAAGACATTACCCTTTTTAATAAGCCCCAATCGTAGGTTTTTCCGGTTACTTCGCTTGCCATTTATTTGATATACGGATAAATTACTGATGTTAAAAATAAGCCACAAGCAGGTACAGATGCTCCAGCAGTTGAGCGATTTTGACTTTGAATGATGAGGTGCAAATCTGATGTTTTCAATTTTCTTTTACCAACCTCAACCAAAGTTCCCACAATAGCTCTAACCATATTTCTTAAAAATCTGTTTGCAGTAATATGAAAAATTAATCCTTCATCAGTTACTTCCCACTCGGCTTTTGTGATTTTGCAAATATTGGTAAAGTTATCTGCATTGGATTTACAAAAAGCTCCAAAATCATCGTATTGCATTAAAATTGCAGCCGCATGATTCATTGCCATAATATCTAATTGATCTCTAACCAACCAACTAGTATCCGTTTTGAAAGGGTTTTTATTGAAATGAATATGATATTGATAAGAACGAGAAATAGCATCAAACCTAGCATGTGCATCTCTTTTCACTTTAAAAATGTTTTTTATGGCGATATCATAAGCCAATAAACCATTTAAAGATTTGATGATATTAAGATAATCGGCTGCTAAAAATTCATTTTCTAAATCGAAATGTAAATAAAACTGAGTGGCATGTACGCCAGTATCAGTTCTACCACAGCCTAAAGTCTCTATTGGTTTTCTAAAAAAAATCTCCAGAGCCTTATTTAAAACTTCTTGAACAGCAACTGCATTGGGTTGGGTTTGCCAACCATGATATGAAGTGCCTTTATATGAAATCTCTAAGAAATAACGATTTAAAATTTCCAAGTCGCAAATTTAACCGAAAATGATTTTTCTAAAGAAATTAAAGGAAAGGATTTTTATGTTTGTAGCTGGAAAGTTAAAACACGATTGTCTATCGACCATTTGTCCATTAACTTTCTACAAAAAACTATCATCATGATACAAAGAATTCAAACCGTTTACCTTTTCTTAGCTTCTTTAGCTATTTATGGATTATTTATTTTTCCAGTTGTACAAACACTAACTGTTGATGGTGCGAAGCAAATTAAAATCACAGGTGTTTATGAAACTGTAAGTAATCAAGTTGTACAAACAGAGCCTTTTATCCTATTAACAATTGCAACGGCACTTTTAGGGTTAGTTCCTTTACTGTTGATTTTTCAATACAAAAAACGCAAACAACAGGCTACACTTATTTATATTTTTGTAGTGATTATGATTGCTTTTAGTTTTTGGATAGCACAAACAGTAAAAGTTGCTGCAAACACTAATTTAGAAATCAGCAATTACAATATTGGTGCTGGTTTAACCTCAGTAGCCATATTATTTTTGGTTTTAGCAGGAAAAGGTGTAATAAGAGATGAAAAATTAGTAAAAAGTGCGGATAGATTGAGGTAAAAATCTATCATATTCATTCTTATAAACGGATTTAAAATTTTAGGCATACTTGTTGGATTTATGTGAAAAAATTCAATATTAAAATTTTAATTAACGTTTATTATGAAAAAAAAATTACTCTCAATTGCATTAATTCTGGCTTTAGGATATAGTGCAAAAGCACAAACGATTGTTGGCTATAATGTTAACGCATTAAACGCCACATCAACTGCTCCCGCAACCACTACTGTATCAAATTTAACTGTAAGTGATATTACTCGTGGCGCCGGTGCTCCAGCTAGTGCAGGGGCTGCCTCTTTTAGAACAACGGGATTTAGCAATAATGGGATAGCGTTAACCAATACAGATTATTTTCAAATTACTTTAAAAGCAAATACGGGTTTTAAACTTTCTTTAGCTAGTATTAACGCTAAGTTTAGAGGAACAGCAAGTTATGTAACTTCACCTGGAGTAAATTCACAATTTGCTTATAGTCTAGATGGAACAACTTTTACATTAATTGGTGCTCCAGTAAATACATCTGATGCATCTGGAGATGTAGATTTACCTGGTCAAAGCATTGGTGCAGTAACTGAAATACAGAATGTACCCTCGACCCAAACAATTACTTTAAGATATTATGCCTCAGGACAAACTACTACTGGTGGATGGGGTTTTTATTCTGCAACAACATCTACCGCAAATAATGGTTTAACTATTGGGGGTACTTTAACAGAAGCTATAGCTCCTACCTTTGCAGCAAATTATCCTACAGTTTCTAATTTAGATCAGACTAATTTAGATCTTGTTTCTAATATAAATGAAATTGGTAATACTTATTATGTTGTTTTACCAGATGGAAATGCCGCTCCAAGCGCCCAACAAGTAAGAGATGGACAAAACGATGTTGGTGGAATTGCTGCAGTAAGTGGATCATTCTTTAACCCTACGGCAAATACAGATGCTTCAAAAAATGTTACTGGTTTAGGTGCAAATACACCGTATGACATTTATGTTATAGCAGAAGATTTAAATGGAAATTTACAAACTACACCAGTAAAACTTGATATACAAACTAGTTTAGTTCCTTTACCAATAACTTTAATTGCATTTGATGGTACATCATCTAACCAAACTATTACTTTAAATTGGAATACCGCAGCAGAATTAAACAACCAATATTTTGAAATCCAACGCTCTACAGACGGAAAAATATTTTCTTCTTTAGGAAGATTAAATGGCACAGGAACGTCTAATTCATCTTTAAAATATTCATTTTTAGATGAAAATCCTTATGCAGGAGTAAATTATTATAGGCTGGTTCAATTTGATTTTGATGGGAAGTCTTCAGTATCTAAAATTGTTGCTGTAGATTCTAAATTAGCAAATTCTCAATTAAACGTTTATGCGGGTGGTAGCCAGCTTAAAATATTTGTTTCATCCCCTAACCAAACCAATGCTAAACTTCAAGTTTTTGACATTGGAGGAAGAAGGATTACAGAAGATAATGTATCTGTAAATAAAGGCTACAATGATTTTATTCTTCCTTTAACTATACCAGATGGGATACATTTTGTAAGATATACTACAGAAAATGAAACGGTAGTGAAAAAATTCATTAAATAATCAATCAAAATTTATTAAAATCCTTATTATTTTAAATAATAGGGATTTTTTTATTATTAAATTGTTAAAATTTTTATTATCGTCAAATTTCATCTATAATTTATTTTATATTTATCAGATTATTAATCTTTTAAATATATTATATGAAAAAAATCTTACTTTCTTTATTAATATCGATACCTTTTTTTGTTTGGGGACAAACAAATATTGATCCTTCAACTACATATTCCGAAGATTTTAATGGGCTAATTTTATCAGGAACCGGAAGCACATGGACTGATAACGGTTCAATTCCGAATTGGTATGCTGCTTCAGTATCTACAAATCCTAAAACCAGTTATTCTGCATCAACAGGTTCAGCCAATACAGGAGATTTATATAGTTTAGGTTCATCAGCTACAACAGAAAGGGCATTAGGCAGTTTAGTATCAGGATCTACAGGATCAATATATTACGGACAAAGGTTAAAAAATGCTACTGGTGCCCAAATTAATTCTCTTTCTGTGAGTTACACTGGAGAACAATGGAGACAAGTAGATGGGTCTACTGCACAAACTCTATCTTTTTCTTACCAAGTTTCTTCCTCTCCAATTACAAACTTAATAACAGGAACTTGGATTAATGTTTCTTCTTTAAATTTTACGTCTCCAAAATTTGGAGTTTTAACCACTGGAGCTATTGATGGTAATCTTGCAGCAAATAAAACTGCAATAACCGCAATCTTTAATGTAGCCATTCCTGCTGGAAGTGAAATTATGTTAAGGTTTTCTGATGTAGATGATGCTGGAAATGATGCAGCACTTGGAATTGATAATTTTTCATTTACATCATACACTACCCTACCAATCCAACTTACCTCCTTCACTGGTAAAACTATTAATCAAAGTATATTGTTAAACTGGAATACAGCTTCTGAAACTAATAATGATTTCTACGATGTGTTGCGTTCTGCAGATGGTAAATCATTTACTTCAATAGGAACCATTAAAGGTGCAGGAACTTCTACATCTTCAAAAGATTATTCTTTTAGTGATGAAAACCCTTATGCGGGTACAAATTACTATCAATTAGTTCAACATGATTATGATGGTAAAACGGCTAGTTCTGCAATTATTCCTGTAGATTCTAAAATTGATGCTGCTACGTTGAGTGTTTATGCAAATGTAACAAGCGTAAAAATATCATTATCCTCACCTAATAAAACTAAAGGACTTTTACAGGTTTTTGATATTGCAGGAAGAAAACTTTCTGAAAGTTCTGTTGAAGTAAATAAAGGTTTCAATAGTTTTGAATTGCCTTTATCATTATCTAATGGGGTTCATTTTGCAAGATTTACTTCCGAAGCTGAAACTATCAATCAGAAATTTATAAAATAGAAAGATTAAAAACTTATAAACAAAAAGGCAATCAAATCTAATTTTGATTGCCTTTTTTAATGTTAAAAATTGACTTATAAACTGGTTTCAGTAACTACTAAAATTGGTTCTGGCCCGTCAGTTTCTTCATTGTACTTTTCGGCAATGCTGCAATATCCAGAAACGCCTCTTTGTAATAATCCAAAACCAACAACTAGTTCTCCTGTTGCAATTAACGGACTAGAGAATATATTTCTCAAACCTTTCAAAAGAATATAAGTTCCACCAGCAATAGAAAGAATTCTTTCTGTTTTGCTAATATTCGAGTTTATATCTTCGCTCAATAAAGTCCCTTCTAAAGTTTCTTTAATTTCTTGTATTTTATCTGTTATCATGATAGTGTTTTTTTATTGATAAATAGCAAGTATAATGCCCAAAATATTTTAAGTTAACTACAACAAATAATATCATTTTTGAATTAGTAGCTTTGTATTAGCAATTTCAAAAAATTCATTTTCAATCGTATGTCAACAGAAGTTAAATGTCCTAGTTGTAGCCATATTTTCCCTATAGAAGAAGTAATGGCAGAAGAATATAAAAATGAATTGCGTAAAAAGATGGTGGAGTTCCAAAAGAAAAAAGACGACGAAATCCGTAAAAAAGATGAAGACTTTTTGAAAAAGGAACAAGAATACATCAGTAAAGAAAAACAACAGAATCAGGTTTTTGAACAAAAAATAGCTGCCCAAAAATTACAATTGCAAAAAGAAATGGAAGAAAGTTTAAGGAAATCCATTTCTTCAGATTTTGAGAACCAATTACAAATTCTTCAAAACTCTAATAAAGAAAACGAGGAAAAACTAAAGCTATCACGACAAAAAGAGTTAGAATTTTTGAAAAAAGAAGCCGAGTTAAAAAATAAAGAAGCAGATTTGGAAATTTTAATGCAACGTAAATTACAAGAAGAACGCCATAATTTAGCAGATCAAATTCGCAAACAAGAAGTTGAAAAAAATCAAATAAAAGATACTGAATATCAACTCAAATTTAAAGAGTACGAAAAACAGATTGAGGATCAAAAGAAATTAGTTGATGAAATGAAGCGTAAAGCCGAGCAAGGTTCTATGCAATTGCAAGGTGAAGTACAGGAATTGATTGTAGAAGAATTACTAATTTCCAATTTCCCATTTGATATCATTTCTGAAGTAGGAAAAGGAATACGAGGAGCAGATTGCATCCAAATTATAAGAAACGGTAGCGGACAAGAATGTGGTAAGATTATTTATGAGAGTAAAAGAACTAAAGATTTTGGTGGCGATTGGGTCGAAAAATTAAAAAAAGATAAAATTGCCGTTGGTGCAGATGTTGCAGTTATTGTAACACAATGTTACCCTAAAGGAATGGATTGTTTTGGTGAGAAAGATGGTGTTTGGATTTGTTCTTTCGAGGAATTAAAAGCCGTAGCTTTTGTATTAAGGGATGGAATTACCAAACTTTATACTGCAACAAAATCTCAGGAAAATCGTGGCGATAAAATGCATATGCTTTATGATTATTTAACCAGTTCAGAGTTTTCTAGTCAGTGGAATGCCATTAGCGAAGGTTTTATGAGTATGAAAATGAGTATTCAAAGCGAACGCAACGCAATGGAAAGAATGTGGAAATCTCGGGAGAAACAATTAGAAAAAGTGCTTTTAAATGCGGTTCATATTAGTGGTTCTGTGGAGGGAATAGCAGGGAAAGATGTGGTTAAGTTGAATATGGGCGGTGGGACTGAAGAAGACTTTTTGTTGGATTGAGTTAATTTTGAATTAATGAAGGATTGAAGGATTGAAGGATTGAATAAAATAATTTTAAATTAATCAAAGAAAGAATTTTGAATTAAGAACATGAAAGTTAAGCTTTTAGCGATATTAATATTATTTCAATTTAAAGCATTTTCTCAAAAAACGTGTAAACTTATTAATGAGCAAACTAAAAATGCAATCGCGTTTGCGAGTATCTATATTGAAAATGAAAACATAAATATAAACTCTGACGAAGTTGGGGGTTTTATTTTGAATGCTCCTAAAAGCGATAATAATTTAATTGTTTTTAATGCTTTAGGATATGAAATAAAGAAAATAAAATATGGTGATATTAACGGCGAAGTTTGTTTAAAGCCCAAAAGTTTTGTTTTAGATGAAGTAAAAGTTTATAACAGAAAAAACACAAAAGAATTAAATATTGGCACTTTCAAAGGATATGATTCGTTGCATAGTAGCGGTATGAGGTCATTATTTTTGCTCGCTCGGTATTTCCCATATTCTAAAGATTATGATGACTACCAATTTTTAAAATCTATCACTATATTAACTAAAAATGAGCTAAAATCTGCAAAATTTAATTTGCGTATTTATTCTGCTAATGATGGCAAGCCATCAACTCTTTTAAATCAAAAAAACATTACAGTAGAGGTTGAAAAAGGCAAAAAATTATCTACAATTGATATTAGTGATCTAAATATAATGATGCCTAAAGAGGGTATTTTTATCGCTTATGAATGGTTAGCAATTTCTTCAAATTATTATTCCTATAAAACAACTTTTACTGATAAAAACGGAACTAAGTCAAAAAGGATTATGGAGGATTACCAACCAAAAATTGGTTTAAATTATACAAATAGTTCTGATAATTCATGGCGTCAACTTGGAGGTAAATGGGGGATTAATTCGGTGAAACCAATTAAAGATCAATATACAATACCGGCCATAAGCTTAACTTTAAATAATTAATAAATGAATTGGATATTATTAATTATTGGTGGCTTATTTGAAACAGCTTTTGCATTGTGCTTAGGAAAAGCAAAAGAAAGTTCTAGAAATGAAACCTATTTTTGGTATTCAGGATTTTTAATTTGTTTAATAATTAGCATGTTATTACTAGTAAAAGCTACCCAAACTTTACCAATTGGTACAGCTTATGCCGTTTGGACGGGGATTGGTGCAGTAGGTACTGTAATTGTTGGAATTTTTATATTTAAAGAACCAGCTACTTTTTGGCGATTGTTCTTTTTATTTACCCTAGTGAGCTCTATTGTTGGATTAAAATATGTTTCTGAAAGCTAATTATTATGATGCTATAAGTTGCGTTAACGATTGAAGCGACATCCTTTTTTTGCCCTCACCATATTGCAATTGCAAAAAAAGATATAGCATAAAGCGTGTTAAAACGCCCATATTATTCTTTTATAGATACGAAATTGAGCTGGCAATTTGAATTTTACACCACCACTTTATCAATATAATTTGAATTCATAATCCCTAAAACTCCCATATATTTCAATTTAAAACTGATTAAATCGCTTACTTTATAACCTGCTTCATTTTGGTTAACATCCAAAACCAACATATCAGAACTGGCCTCAATAATATTGATATTTTCATCATCAGGAATTAAATATTGAGGATTACAATCCAGCAAACCAATATCTAAAATTGCTCTGTAAGAGAGTTTTCCGTAATCTTCTTTGGGATATTCTGGTGTTTCACCCACAACATTAAAACCTTGCTCTCCAATTGGCACTTTTGGTTTCTCATAAAGTTCGATAATCTCGGCGTAAAGCCTAAAAACATCATTATTCATCCCAACAATGGTAAGGTTGGTAAATAAATCGAGACCAAAAAACAACACCTCTCCTACTCTAAAATGATTAATTTGTTTAGGCAGTTGCTCTTTAATCAATAAAGGAACGGTGACACTTGTGCCGCCAGAAATCCAAGGAATTTTAATATCAAATTTGGCTTCAATCAATTGTTTATAAAGGCTCAACTGAATTAATTTATCATGCGAAGGCATTATCCCGTTTAAACAATTAAGGTTTGTACCTAAACCAACGATATTGATATTTGGCGTATGGATAACCTGATCGTAAAAATCTAGTAGTTTTTCTCCTACAACACCTTCACGCAAATCGCCCATTTCTACCATGATGATGATTTTATGGATTTTATTTTGCTTTACGGCTTCCTCACTCAATAATTTAATGGTGGTATAAGAAGTGTTAAAACTTACATCTGCATATTTAATAATACTGGGAATATTTCTTTTTGCGGGAGGTTTTATATAAACTGTTTGTGCATTTGGAGCAACGTTTTTAATCATTTTTAAATTGGTAATCCTGGTATCATGAAACTCGGTTACGCCCAATTTTACCAATTCTTGCAGATATAATTTATTGCCACACAATAATTTAGATACAACGCCCCATTCAATACCGTTTTCTAAAAACCAATTTTCTAACATCGCATAATTATGCGATAGTTTGTCTTTGTATAATTTTAAAAATGCCATTAATCTATTATTGTTCTAGGGATATCATAAGGTAAACGAGTTAGCAATTCATAATTGAGTTGGTCGCTCATTTCGCCAAAAGACGCAACTGAAATCGTTTTTTTATCTTGATTACCAATCAAAACCACCTCATCAGTTTTTTTAACATTTGGAATGTGAGAAACATCTACACAAAGTGCATTCATGTTTACTATACCGCAAATTGGCGCTTCTTCACCATGAATTAAAACCTTCCCACTATTACTTAAACTTCGGCTATAGCCATACGCATAACCAACCGGAATTACGGCTAAAGTCATATCGGCGTAAGCTTGAAAACTTGTGTTATAACCTACATAATCGCCTTTTTTAATAGGTTTTAAGGTCATCACTTTACTTTTCCAACTCAATAAACGTTTTAAAGTTTGGTCGTTTTCCCTGCTATTTCCATTAAACCTGATTAAAGTTTCTTCATTTGGCCAAAAACCATATTGCATAATGCCAATACGCACCAAATTGCCAATCGTTTCTGGATAATTCATCATGGCTGCAGAGCAAGCGCTATGTATATATTTGGGCTTTAAGCCCGATTGATGAAGCATATCTTGCGCTTTAGCAAACAGATTTATTTGTTCCCTCACCCTAAAATCATTCACTAAACTTTCTGCACCTGCGTAGTGAGTGGTAAAACCGATTAGTTCATTAAAATCGATATTTTCTTTAATAATAGAGAATACATGAGGTAAATCTTGAATCAAAAATCCAGTTCTGTTCATACCGGTTTCCACCTCAATGTGAATATTTACCTTCTTATTAATTTGATGAGCCATTTTTATAGCCAATTCCAATTTCTCAAAATCAAAAACAAAGATTTCTACCTCATTATTGATGGCCCATTCCATGGAAGGTTCATCGGTCATCCCCATAATAATCACATCTGCTTTAGGCAATGCACTTTTTATTTCGTAGGCTTCCGCCGATGAATAGACTGCGAAATAATCCACACCTTGATCATAAGCCATCCTAACAAATGGAACCAAACCATGTCCGTAAGCATTTCCTTTAACCACGCTGCAAAACCGCACTCCATCATTACATTGTTTTCTAATGAAATCAAGGTTGTTTTGATAGGCAGATTTACTGATAGTTAATGATGATGTTTCAAACATTTAATTGTTTTTTTGCAGTTAGCTTATGTTTAATCTCTCCTTAATTATACTTTTAAAAATATTAATTCCAGTTTCTAAAATTTCATCCGGAAAATCATAATCAGGATTATGCAAGGCAGGTTGGTCTTTTCCAGATCCTAAACCAAACAAACAACCTTTATATTTTTTTGTAAAAAAACCAAAATCCTCACCCCATTTAAAAGGAAAATCATTTTCTATAATAGTTAGATTTTGAGTTTTTGCAGCTTTTCTAACTACGTCTACGCTATCTTTATCATTCATATTTGCATAAAAATGTTCTAAAAAATGGTATTTGGCTTTAAGCCGATAATTTGCAGCAACTTCATTTAGTATTTTGATTATTTCGGATTCCAGATTTTCTAGATTTTCATCACTCCAACTCCTAATGGTGTAATGGATTTCTGCATCGCAAGCAGAAACGCCATAAGCCAAGCTTCCAATATTAACATGTATTAAAGTTGCTAATTTAAAATCCTGATGATGAGGTTGGTTAAAGTTTAATGCTTCCACTATTTGCAAAATATCGGCGACAGCCAAAGCTGGATTAATACCGTTTTCTGGCTCAGCGGCATGAGAAGTTTTTCCTTCTAATCTTATCGCCATACTTTTAACGGCAGCTGTAAAGGCATTTTCTTTGACAATTATTGCATGTTTTTCAAATCCAGGGAGATTATGTAATGCAAAAACCTCGTCAAAATGGAGCCTTGAAAATTTTTCATCCTCAATTATACTCCTAGCCCCTTTTCCATTTTCTTCTGAAGGTTGAAAAAGAAGACTTACTTTTCCTTTTAAAATTGGATGTTTTGATAAATATTGAGCTAGCCCAAATAAAATAGTCATGTGTCCATCATGCCCACATTGATGTCCTTTGTTACTGTAAATTGATTTATACAGTAAATTTGAGCATTCTTGAATAGGCAGTCCATCTAATTCGGCTCTAAACAAAAGTGAATCTCCAGTAATGTTGCTATCAAAAACTACCAAAAAACCGTATCCTCCTATGTTTTTAATAATCTTAGAAGTATTTAAATGAATGCATTTTTCTAAAATAAAGGCAGCAGTTTCTTTCTCACAACCAGATAATTCTGGATGTTGATGAAGGTATTGCCTTATAAACTTTAAATTTTCTACTACAGAATTCATCTTTGCAAACGCATTTCTAGGTATTTGTTGGTAAAACCTAAACGCTCGTATAGTTTTTTCGCAGGATTATCCGGCTCTACATGTAAAGAAATGCTCCCATTGGCATTATCTATGGCTTTTTTCATCAGCTTGCCACCCATTCCTTTTCCTCTTTGGTTTTCATGAACCGCAATGTAAACTAAGATATTCTCCGGAATATAACCGTCCATTCCTGTTTCGTTTACTACAACTGCTCCAATAATTTGGCTGTTCTCAATTCCAAGAGTTATATTTCCGCATTTCTTAAATACGTAGTCCAAACATTTTAAAATATCTTCCTTTTTATCACCAAATCGCCCTAAATGAATTTCTAAAAATGATGCAATTGCATCATTTGTAAATTCTTTATCCTCTCCAGTTTCTTTATTTATAATCTTAAACTCCATTTTTATTTTTTTATATCAGATATCAATCCTCATATTATTTCAATTTAAAAATCAACTAAAAGGAATCTTTGTGACTCGACAGCTAAACATAATTTTATCATAAAAACTTGATTAACAATTAGAAGCGATTATTGCTGATAGATTGACCGAATGGCTACAAATTTAAGAAAATTATATTAAGGCACTTTTCAAAATCATAAGTAATTGATTAATAATAGATTAATTCCATAATATTTATAAGTTTTATAATCCTAAAATTCATTTATCTTAGCGATTGCAGTAGAAACAATTTTATGACTACATATACCATTTTAATACTTCTTTGCGGACTGGTAATTTTCTCTTACCTGTTTGATATGATTTCTAAGAAAACTAAAATTCCTTCTGTTTTACTATTGCTTTTTTTAGGGATCGGTCTTAAACAAGTTGTTACTTATTTTAACATAGAAACATTTGATTTTTTAAAAATATTACCAACATTAGGTACAGTAGGATTGATATTAATTGTTTTTGAAGGTGCACTAGATTTAAAATACGATAGCGATAAAAACAAATTAATCAAAAAAGCATTTTTTGCTGCTCTTGTTATCTTACTAGTGACCGTAGCCGCTATTACTTTTATCCTTCATGAGCTTACCTCTTATTCCTATTATCTTTGTTTTATTAACGCAATACCTTTCAGTATAATTAGTTCTGCTATTGCTATTCCTTCGGTAAGTGGCATTAATAAATTGCAACGAGAATTTGTGATTTACGAGTCTTCTTTTTCGGATATTGCTGGTATAATACTTTTCAACTTTGCAATCAGTAATGATTCTTATAATGTAGCTGCTTTTACCAATTTAGGTATAGAGTTAATATTGATCATTCTTTTTGCAACCATTTCTTGCTTATTGTTACTTTATTTAATTGGTAGAATAAGCCATCACATCAAATTTTTCTTGATTATATCTATTTTAGTTTTGGTTTATGCCATTGGGCAAAGTTTCCATTTGTCTGCATTAATCATTGTTTTAGCGTTTGGACTATTTTTAAATAATGCAGATGAAATTGGAATACCGTTTTTTAGAAAATATTTTATTTATCCAAATCTTTCTAAAGATTTGGTTCAGTTGCATCAACTATCTGCGGAAAGTGCATTTATTATACGTACGTTTTTCTTTGTAATATTTGGCTTTACAATAATAATAGACCAGTTTAAAGATTTTACTTTGGTACAATATGGCCTCCTCATATTAGTAGCTATGTATTTAATACGTTTACTTTATTTAAAATTTATTGCAAAAACACCTTTAACTCCTTCTGTTTTTATTACTCCAAGAGGATTAATCAGCATTTTATTATTTTATAATTTACCTAAAGAGATGAGAATAAATGGTGTTGAAACAGGTTTGTTATTTTTAATTATCCTGTCTACAAGTATCATTATGAGTTTAGGTTTGCTAGGTGCTAAAAAAGAAGAAGTTATTGAAAGAAAATAATTTTTTTCAGATTATCGATTTTATTTAACGAATGCTAAATTTACTTTGTTAGCTATTTTCTATATCTTTGAAGTCATTAAAAATTGCTTTTATTTTCAATAAAATAAGCATTGCACACTAAATGAAGTTCACTTTTCTACTTTCTAAAAATCAAATCTTAGTTGTAAAAAATCAATTTTTTTTTAGAAATGATAGTACTTTTAATGTTATTAAATCCTCAAATTTTTCATATAAGGGATGATAAATCTTTGGAGGTTCATAAGCAGGTTTAATGCATTCTTTTTTTTAATTATCTATCTGGTGATTTCCATTACCTTATTAATAAAAAATAATGATTTTCAAAAGGCGAGTGTTTATAATAGCTCTAATGAAATAATTGGAGGTATTTATCAGAAAGTAAATATCGTAAATAAGTATCTAAACCTTAATTTAGTTAATGATAGCTTGGCGAAAGAAAATATTTCTCTGCACAATCAGCTTAAATCTTCTTTTTTAAACGATAGCATTGTTACTAAAATAGTAACTGATACAATTAATAAAGTAAAATACGAATATATTTTATCTGAAGTAGTTAATAAAAGCATCACCTCAAGAAACAATTATTTAACGATCAATAGAGGAAGCAAGGCTGGTATTAAAAAAGGAATGGGCGTAATTGGTCCAAACGGGATAGTGGGTATTGTTTGGAATGTTACAAAAAATTTTTCCTCTATTCAATCCATACTTCATGAAGACACCCGTATTACATCATCTATTGAAGGTTCTCCTTATTTTGGACCTTTAATTTGGGAGGGTAAAGACCCAAATTATGTTACTTTAACAGATATTCCCAATCAACTTAATTTAAAGCCAAAAGCTAGGGTAGTAACATCTGGATTAGGAGTTATTTTCCCTAAAGGTGTTTTAATAGGAATAGTAGATAAAGCCGGTGTAAAGGGTGGAGGAAGTTTTTTAGATATTTCAGTTAAACTTTCTACTAATTTTTACGCCATTGAATATGTTTATGTAATTAAAAATAATTATCAAACAGAACAAGAAACCTTAGAAGATGCAAATAAGGAGAGTGTAAATGATTAAGATATTAACTAATGCTCTTCGTTTTATATTACTTGTAGCACTACAAGTATTTCTATTAAAAAACATGGTAATTTATGGTCTTAACGTACCATATCTTTATATTTTATTCGTTCTTTTATTACCTTTTGAAACACCAAATTGGTTACTCTTTACACTTGCCTTCCTAATAGGAATTTCTGTTGATTTATTTAGTGATACCTTAGGTTTACATGCAACTGCCTGTGTTATTTTAGCTTTTTTTAGGACAGTAATTATTAGAGTAACGGTACAAGAAGATAACTATGATAGTGACCCAGAACCAACTTTAGCAATTATGGGTTTTAGATGGTTTTTCTTTTATGCCCTTATTCTCACGTTAATACATCATTTCTTTCTTTTAACTTTTGAGGTTTTTAAATTTTCAGAAATAATTAATACACTAAGTAGGGTATTTATCAGTTCATTATTTACATTGATCTTAATTTTTATTGCCGAATTAATATTCTTTAGAAAAAAGGAGCGTAAATGAACAGTTTTTTTAAGCGCAGGTATATCATCCAAGGAATATTCATTTTTGTTGCCCTTGTATTATTGGGCAGGCTATATTATATCCAAGTTGTAGACGATCGTTATAAGCTTTCCGCTGATAATAATGTATTACGTAAACTAATTATTTATCCTGCCAGAGGTGTTATTTTAGATAGACATGGGAAGGTATTGGTACAAAATGAACCCGTTTACGATCTAATGGTTATCCCCGGCCAGGTAGAAGAAATGGATACTTTAGAGTTTTGTAATTTGATAAAAATTTCTAAGCAAGATTTTGATAAAGCTTTTAAAAAAGCAAAAAACTATTCTCCATATAAAGCCTCCATTTTTCAAAAACAGCTATCGGCTTTAACTTATGCTGCCTTTCAAGAAAAATTATTTGAATATCATGGCTTTTACGTTCAAAACAGATCGGTTAGGTTTTATCCAGATTCTACTGCAGCACAATTTTTAGGATATATTGGTGAGGTAAATGAAAAAGAAATTGAAAAATACGATGATTTTTATGGTCAGGGAGATTATATAGGTAAAACAGGTATAGAAAAATCTTATGAAGATTTATTGCGAGGACAACGAGGTGTTAAAAACATTATGGTTGATGTACACAACCGCGAACAAGGAAGTTTTTTTGAGGGAAAATATGATTCTACCGCAGTTGCTGGAGATAATCTAATATCATCATTAGATAAAGAGCTGCAATTGTTCGGCGAAAGCCTAATGATAAATAAAATTGGAAGTGTAGTGGCTATAGAACCTTCTACGGGAGAAATTTTAGCGTCTATTAGCAGTCCAAGTTATGATCCCAACATGATGGTTGGCCGCCAAAGGGGAAATAATTACATGAAATTATTGAATAATCCTTTTAAACCCATGTTTATCAGGCCAATACAAGCAGAATATCCTCCCGGATCTATATTTAAAGTAATCAATGCTTTGGTAGCACAAGAATTGGGAATCATAAATCCGAAAACTTATTTTAATTGCCCAGGTGGCTATAGATATGGCAGAAATGGATGGATGGGTTGTACTCACGTCCATGGAACCATAAATTTAGAGCAATCCATAGAAGAATCTTGCAATACTTATTATGGGAATACTTACAACAGAATGATTGATCATACTGGTTTGAGACCTATTAATGCTTATACAAGGTGGAGAAATATGGTGAAAAAATTTGGAATTGGAGATGTTTTGGATATTGATTTACCAGCAGAAAGACCAGGTTTAATACCAACTGCAGATTATTATACCAAAAGATTTAGAAACGACAAATGGACTTCTAGCTATAATATGTCCTTATCAATAGGACAAGGAGAATTAGGAATTACCCCTTTACAAATGGCAAATGTGATGGCAATATTAGCAAATCGTGGGTTTTATTATAAGCCACATTTGATTAAAGCTATGGGTGATAAAAAAATAATTAAAGAAGAATATACTAAAAAGAATGATGCTGGCATCCAAGGGAAATATTTTGATGCAGTTATAGAAGGAATGAGTAGAGTGGTAAATGCACCAAATGGAACCGCATATAACGCTAAAATTAACGATATCGAAATTTGTGGAAAAACAGGAACCGTACAAAATCCTCATGGAGAAAATCACTCTGTTTTTGTAGCTTTTGCCCCAAGAATTAACCCTAAAATTGCTATAGCAGTAGTAGTAGAAAATGCAGGATATGGTGCAACCTGGAGTGCACCAATTGCCAGTTTAATGATCGAAAAATATTTGAAAGACACTATTAGCAGACCAAAATATTATACTGATAGATTATTAAACGCTAACCTTTTACCTGGACAAAAGAAATTATATTTTAAACCATCCAATAAAAAAGATAGTACTGCTGCAAGCGAGGTGAAAAGAGTTAATGCCGTACCCCTTATTAAACCAAAAATTAACTAAAGAATGAACAACCAAAACAGAAGTTTTTTCTTTAATGTAGATTATATAACCATTTTCTTATACCTATGTTTAGTAGCTATTGGTTGGTTTAATATCCATGCTGCAGTATATAATGAGGATGAAGCACTTATTAATATTTCTAGTAATTCTGGCAAGCAACTCATTTACATTATAGTTGCAATAATTGTCGCCATTATTGTTTTATTGTTAGATGCTAAATTCTTTTTAACATTAGCCCCAATATTTTATGGTATAACCATTTTATTATTGATAATAGTATTGGTTGTGGGAAGAAACGTTGGAGGAAATCAAGCTTGGATCCCGATAGGTAATTTTAGATTACAACCTTCAGAATTTGCAAAATGGGCAACAAGTTTACTATTGGCCAGACATTTAGGGGTAATGAATACAAAATTATCTGACACAAAAACATTATTACCCACATTAGGAATTTTGGGTCTTCCTGTTTTGCTTATTGTTTTGCAGCCAGATGCAGGCTCTGCATTGGTCTTTATATCTCTCATTTTAGTTCTCTATCGTGAAGGTTTATCTCCATATTTTTTAATTGGAGGTGCTTTAATGGTTTTATTATTTGTACTTACATTGCTGTATCCAAAGCTTTACATCATTATTGGTTTAGTTTTAATAGTTGCATTTCTAATTTATCAATTCAGAAAGCATAGAAATTTAATTACTGTTTTTGTCTCCGGTCTTATACTCTCGGTCCTCTTTATTTTTAGTGTTGATTTTGTATACACAAGCATTTTAAAACCCCATCAAAAAGTTAGAATAGATTTAATTTTAGGAAAGGTAAATGATCTTAGAGGAGTTGGTTATAACGTAAATCAATCTAAAATTGCAATCGGATCTGGTGGTTTAATTGGTAAAGGATATTTACAGGGAACACAAACAAAATTTAATTTTGTACCAGAACAAAGCACTGATTTTATTTTTTGTACCGTTGGTGAGGAATGGGGTTTTATTGGAAGTTTTGTGGTAATTGGTCTTTATGTATTCCTTTTATTACGAATTATCCATCTCGCCGAAAGGCAAAGATCATCTTTAGGGAGAGTTTATGGTTATGCCGTTGCTTGTATAATTTTTTGCCATTTTTTTGTTAATATAGCTATGACAATTGGGATAATGCCGGTTATCGGGATTCCTCTTCCATTTTTAAGCTATGGCGGATCATCGCTTTTAAGCTTCACGATTTTACTTTTTACGCTTTTAAAATTTGATTCGAATAGAATGGGAATTTCTTAAATTTTTTTAATTACAAAACCAGCAATCCATTTTCTTTTAAAGTTTTCATAGGTTTAGAATACCAAAAAAGCTCGAAATTTTCATTTGTTGTTTCGTAATCGGCTTTAAGCTGATTAAATAATAGCGTTTCTTTTTGATGGATATTAATTTTATCCAACGTTTTTAATAACCAATTTCCATTATCCTTATCTAAAGAAATTTCGAAACTATTTTTTCTATCCTGAAAAACCAATTGCATCATTTCCCAGGAGTTTCCTTTTTTAGATTTTGTAAACACATTTGACGTTGGTTTATTGCCTAACCAAATTATTCTTGTAGTTCCTTTCTCGGAAAAAGTAACATCAAATTCTAAAGCTTTTTTTATAAAGTCTGGCTTAACAGTAGTTTTAGGGATTTTGAAATCGAACCATTCTTGTAACGGGAAATCAAAACATATCCCATGCATATAATTAAACAATGATTTTTTTAAACCGAAACTAAATTTATCATGATCTATACCCGTTTTATCTTTAAACTGAATATCATTATGGGCAAAAGAAATAGATTTTTGTTCAGGTATAATTCCATATTCCGCTGGACTTAAGCCAACTGGACTATGAGCCGTTAATGCAAATTGATGCCAAAATCCGGATTGCAATATCCCCAACTCAAACATTTGGCGCACCATTTCTAGGCTATCAACAGTTTCTTGAATGGTTTGGGTAGGATAACCATACATCAAATAAGCATGTACCATAATCCCAGTTTCAGTAAAGTGGTTGGTCACTTTTGCGACCTGCTCTACGGTTACTCCTTTTTGTATCAATGCTAATAATCTATCAGATGCAACTTCTAAGCCTCCAGAAACTGCAATACAACCAGAATTTTTTAATAAAATGCAAAGATCTTTTGTGAAACTTTTTTCAAAGCGAATGTTTGTCCACCATGTAACTTTTACTTTTCTTTTGATGATTTCTATGGCTAAAGCTTTCATTAAAGCAGGTGGAGCTGCTTCATCTACAAAATGAAATCCGTTTTCATGAGTTTGAGCAATTATTTCTTCCATCCTATCTACCAGCAAACTCGCTGCAACAGGCTCATACAATTTTATGTAATCTAAAGAAACATCGCAAAAGGTACATTTCCCCCAATAGCAACCATGCGCCATGGTAAGTTTATTCCAACGTCCGTCGCTCCATAAACTATGCATTGGATTTGCAATTTCAATGACTGAAATGTAATTGGCTAGTTGTAAATCAGAATAATCTGGCGTTCCTAAATCCTTTTGTTGATAGTCTTTTCTTAACGATAGGTTATTGTAAAAAACGTTTCCCTTATCTAACAAAAAAGTTCTTTTATATAGTTTATATTCTTCGTTTGATGTTGTAATATTTGTATACAACAACTCAATTGGCAGTTCTCCATCATCCAAAGTGATATAATCAAAAAACTCGAAAACTCTTTTATCTTTCAAACTCCTTAATTCGGTATTTGGAAAACCACCGCCCATTGCAGTTTTTATACCCGGAAATTTATTTTTGATGAGTTGAGCGCACCTAAAAGAGCTATATAAATTGCCAGGAAACGGGACGGAAAAACAAATCAACTTTGGATTTACTTTTTGTATTGTTTGATCCAAAAGTTCTAAAGTAATTTTATCGATATAGCTTAAATCATCAGAAAGCGCATAATATAACTCATCAAATGCATTGGCGCTTCTGCCTAAACGTTCAGCATATCGGCTAAAGCCAAAATTTGAGTCTACACATTCTATGATAAAATCAGAAATATCTTCTAAAAATAAAGTAGCTAAATATTTCGCTTTATCCTGAATTCCCATATTACCAAAAGCCCATTCTAGATCATCCAAAGATTGGAAACGAGAAGCTTGAGGTAAAAAATCATCTATGCAAATTTGTCTTGCAAACGTTTGGTTTTTTCCCTGTAAAAATGAAATAACTTGATCAATATTTTGGAGATAATCTTCTTTTAAAGCATAGATACGCTTGGCATTATCAGTTATGATTTGATTTTTATTCGCAGCAAAATCAAACACATTAACCAATCCTTGCTTAGAAAAAATTTCTAATATCACTTCCATTCCTAAATCCATCTGAAAAGAACTGATGTTTTTTGTATTTAAAAAACCTTTTAAATAAGCCGTTGCAGGATAAGGCGTATTTAATTGCGTAAAAGGCGGAGTGATTAAAAGTATATCTTTCAAGTGGGAACAAATTTATTGAAAAATAAGAAGGAATTATTTAAAAGGTATTAGGAAAAATGAATTAGAGTTTCTTAACTAAATATTTGTCTATCCAAATCGGAATTATATCATCTATGAAATTGATGCTAGTATTAATTTTTGAACCAATATATTTATGTTCTAATTTAGAATTATCCCATAAGTAAGCTTCATCAGCAATCATAATCATTTCATAAAGTAAATCCATTGTTCTAAAATATCTATCCGATATTTTTGTCCTAGAAACAGGATGTCCTCCTTTTTTCACACGGTCATCAATTCTTTCTTGATTAATTATAGGAGAGTTAGTACCAATAAAATATATATAAATTTTATAGCCATTATCCTTTGCCATCCTTATCAAATTTAATTTAGAAGGATGTGAAAAAACAGTTTCAAAAGAAAAAGATATTTTTTGATTGATTAAACTTATCCTTAGAAAATCAGAGATTATTGCGAAATGATAAGAATTATAAATGATAGGGTTCTGATTATCAATTTTGACAATCACGTTTTTATTAACTTTTAAGTTCCATGAAGACAGATCAAATCCAGCTTTTTCGTAAATCCCGTGATTAATAACAAAAGAAACAAAATCCTCATTTGAAACTATTAGGTTATAATCGGATAAATCAATAAAATTATTTTTTTTGAATTGAGATTCTAATAAGTCTGCATTTATGAAAATTTGTGTGGAGAAATAAACATCTTTTATAGCATCAAACAAAGTTGATTTTCCAGAACCATTTGGACCTGCGAAAATCCTAAGTTTTGGTTTTGCCACTATAATTGAAAAGTTAACTTTTTTAACTTTTTATCAGGAAAATCCCCAGAGGCTACTTTTTTTTCAGTTCCATCAGCGAAAATTCTATAAACACCATCAGGCTTAACTATTGATCTTCCTAAATTCATGGCGTCTAAGACTCTCAAAACCTTTTCAGAATTTTCCGATACGGCCTTAAGAATTTCCTCAAAAGGAACGTTATCCTCATCTACTAGTTTTGCTGCCATAATTAAAATTACATTTTATTTCTTACGCAACAAAAATAAAACTCTATAATCCCTTATTCTAAATTAAATTATCTTTGTCATAATGTTAAGTCACAAACAATTATTCCTTTTAAATACTGCTCAAACTTCAGATTTTCCACGACTTTTAGAAATTGAAAAAGCTGAAGGTTGTTATTTATATGATCCATCAGGAAAAAAATATTTGGATTTAGTTTCTGGTTTTGCAGTTAGTAATTTGGGTCATAGAAATCCAAATGTGGTTAAAGCTATAAAAGATCAAGTTGATAAATATTTGCATGTGACTGTTTATGGAGAGTATGTACAAGCTCCGCAAGTTTTATTTGCGCAAAAGCTAGCCTCGGTTTTACCCCAAAATTTATCGTCAGTTTATTTTACAAATTCTGGCGCAGAAGCCACAGAAGGAGCATTAAAATTAGCTAAGAAATATACCAATCGTTCTCATATAGTTGCTTTCCACCACTCCTACCATGGCAGTACGCATGGCGCTTTAAGCGTTATGGGAAACGAAGAATATAAACAAGGTTATCGTCCGTTGCTGCCAGATATTAGTTTTACTGATATCAATACTTATGCAGATTTAGAAATTATAACTAATCAAACTGCTGCGGTAATTTTAGAAACCATACAAGGTGAAGCCGGCATAAGAGTTCCTGATAAAGAATATCTACAAGCACTCCGAAAAAAATGTAATGAAACCGGAACACTTCTAATTTTTGATGAGATTCAAACTGGCTTTGGAAGAACCGGAAAAATGTTTGCTTTTGAAAATTTTGGCGTTATTCCTGATATTTTATTATTAGCCAAAGGAATGGGCGGTGGAATGCCAATTGGTGCTTTTATCTCCTCAAAAAAAATAATGGATGTTTTAAAAGACAATCCAATTTTAGGTCATATTACTACTTTTGGCGGACATCCGGTAAGTTGTGCTGCTGGTTTAGCCACTTTAAATACGATAATTAGAGAAAATTTATTTGCAGATGTCCCTGAAAAAGAAAAACTCTTTAGGTCTCTATTAATTCATCCAAAAATAAAAGAAGTAAGAGGAATGGGTTTAATGCTTTGCATTCAGTTAGATTCTTTTAAACAGGTAGAGGCAATCAGTAAAAAATGTGTAGAAAATGGTGTGATCATAGATTGGTTTTTACATTGTGATACCGCGATGCGTATTGCACCTCCGCTCATCATCACAAATGAAGAAATAGAATTTTCTTGTAAAGTTATTTTAGATGCCATTTCTGGTGTTTAAAGCACTTTATTTAAATGGATTTTAATTTCCAAATGATTTTTCGTATCATCTATCCAAAATCAGAGAAATACAAGTATGGATTATATAGAACAAGCAAAAGTATTTTTAGCAACTAAAGGTGCAGATTTCGGCATTACTTTACTAAAAGCAATTCTTGTCGCATTTATCGGTTGGCAAATTGTTAAATTTTTATCTAAGGCATTTGAGAGATTACTCATTAAGAAAAACATAGATCCATCTTTAACGGTTTTCTTAAAAAGTCTTATTCATAATGGCTTATTAATATTATTGGTATTTAGTATTTTATCCACTTTAGGGATAGAAATGACCTCTTTTATTGCGGTTTTAGGTGCTGCAGGTTTGGCAATTGGATTGGCCTTACAAGGTAGTTTATCAAATTTTGCTGGCGGCGTTCTTATCTTAGTTTTTAAACCTTTTAAAGTTGGTGATGTAATTGAAGCCCAAGGAGAAATAGCTTCTATTTCTGAAATCCAAATATTTCATACCATTTTAAAAACTTACGATAACAAAACCATCATTTTGCCTAACGGTAATCTATATAATAACAAAATCATCAACTATAGTACAGAACCTGCCCGTAAAATGCAATGGGTTTTTGGGATTGGATATAATGATGATATCGATAAGGCAAAACAAATTATTAAAGACGTAGTATATGCAGACGAACGTATTTTAGATAGGGAAACTCCATATATTTATGTTGATAGTTTAGGAGATAGCTCAGTAAATATTCGTTGTAGGGCATTAGTAGGCAATGCTGATTTTTGGGACGTTTATTTATCTAAAATAGAAGAAGTTAAAAAGGCTTTTGATAAGGAAGGAATTTCAATTCCATTTCCACAAAGAGATGTGCATTTATTTCAGCAAAAAGATTAAATATTTTGATGTAGCGTACCAGAAAGCCATAAACTCTTGATTTTTGATTTTTCTAATTTCAATTCGGTATTTAATGTTTTCTCTTTTACCTCAATTAGTTTACTCTCTCTAGAATTTATGAGAAACAATGAGCTTTCTCCGAGTTTAAATTTCAATTCTTCCCCTCTTAAAAGCTGTAAAGAAGATAGATAAGTTTGGTTTAATATGATTAATTGATTTTGAAGTGTTAAGATCTCAAAATTATTTTGTCTTATCTTATTTTGTAACTCAATTCCAAAAAAATCTCGTTCTAGTTCTGTTTGTCTGATCTTTATTTTGGTCTCAGCTAAATCTCCTCTTGCTTTCGCAAAAGTTAGTGGAAATGAAAAACCAATATTTACCTTGTTGTTGTTTTGCCAATAATTAGAATTGATATTTCTTAGTAAGGAAGTCCCTTGGTTTAAAACGCCCAGCTGTAAATTAAGTTGCGGTTTTAGCTCTTCTGCCTTTAGTCTGCGCTCTACATTTAAATCTCTCAATTTAAAATCATAGCTTAAAAATTTTGGGTTATTTTCAATTGCATTATTAATCACGACAGGAAAAACAAGCGTATCTTGTGGTAAGATAGTCAACTTATTTGGGTCCACAGCTTGGTTATTGGCTAACCATAAATAATTACTTAACATAAATTTGCTTGATTGCCACTCTAAGTTAGCTTGCTGTAATGAAGTTTCTCTTTGCTTTACAATTAAGATTGCCTCTACCGTATCAATTGCTGGTTTATCGCCATTTTGATAACCAATCTTAACAGCCTCAAATCTAACTTTAGCTAATTCTAAAGCATCCTCGTAAACTTTAATGATCTTATATTTATTTTGCCAGTCAATATATTGAGAACCTGCATCTAAAAATAAATCGTTTAAAATCCTTATCTGTTCGTTTGTAGTTGATTGAGTAAATATAGCCGCTTGTTGGATTGCCGCTCTCCTTTCATCCATTAACAAACCTTTACCTAATTCAAAGCTAATGCCTGCAAAACCTAAACCTTCTGTAGGTATTTTATTTTCAGGGTTGATGTAAGCTCCCTCTGCCTGAGAATAAGAACCTTTTAATTCTATCCCATACCATAAAGGCAGTTTTAATTGAGGTGTTAAAAATGTATAATATTCTGTACCATCAAAATATTTTTGATCAAAACCAGCTTCAAATTTTGGATCAAAGCCTCCAAGTGCCTTAGTTCTTTTGGCTCGGGCTAAATTGTTTAATAAATTAGCCTGTTGTACTACAGGATGAAATTGTTTTACAATGGATAAGAAATTGGTATACGTCAAAGTATCTTGTAAACTTTGAGCATTAGCAATACTTACAAAAATCAAGAAAAGAAAGACGCAAAATATTTTACTTTTCATCCTTATCTGTTTTGTTATTTTTTGGAGCTTGATAAAAATCGGGAGGAAAGCCATTTATTTGTCGCCACAACTCGTAGCCTAAAGGTACATCCTTCAACAAAGTTATATTTTGTGTACCAGAACCAAATCTAATTTGCTTAGGCCATTTTGCTGTTTTAGAAGGTGTTACCCAAACTCTAAATTGGCCAGTTGGAGTTATAGATTGATCAACTGCTGCCACCTTACCTTCAAATATTCCATAAGATGCCGCAGGCCACCCAGAAAAAACTATTGCAGGGAAACCATCAAACTGAATCTGAACCTTCTCTCCAATACTAATTAAAGCAAAATCTAAAGGGTTAATAAACATTTCTACAGCTGGTTCAAATATAACTGGAACAATTTGCATCAATTGTTCTCCCTCTTTAACAGTTTCACCAATACCTGCTTTAATAGATCTCATTATTTGTCCATCCTGAGGAGCCGTTATGATGTAAAAACCTTGTCTTTTTTTATAATTAGCAAATTGGTTTTTAAGTTTAGAAACCTCACCTTCCGTTGCAGAAACTTGGGATAATGCCGTGAACCTATCCCCATCTGTTTTAGAAATTTTCTCGAAATATTCTTGTTGCGATGCTAATAAATCTAACTTGATGTTTAGCAATTCGTTTTTACTATTATAGAATTTGTTTTCAGTACTTATTTTTTTCGCTAAAGCTTCTTGTAAGTATTGTTGTTTTTGTTCAAAATCTGTCAATGATTTTAAGCCTGCTTCAAAAAGTTTTTCCTGCCTATTTAACTGCTCTACAGATATTTTATATTGATTATTTGCTGCTATATAACTTATACTGTCAGATTGCACTTGTAGGGTATATTGTTTAAGCTTATTTTTAGTTTGCTCTAGTTTAAAGGTTAATGATTGGTTTAATGCATTTTGTTGTTGTTTAGCTGTATTTGCCTTTTGAGAGTAAAAATTCATTGCATCACTTTTTGCATCTATCTGATCATTAACTCTGCTCAGCAAATCAGCATCTAAATATTCTTCTTTTACCTCACTAATCTGTAATAAAGTATCACCTTTTTTTACCTTTTGCCCATCCTGGATATACCATTTTTCTATTCTGCCAGCTATAATACTATTGATTTGTTGTGGTCTTTGGTTTGGGCTTAAAGTAGAAACCACTCCTTTTGATTTTATGTTTTGCGTCCATGGCAACAACAACACAATTACACACAATCCGGTTGCAACAAGAAATATTTTAACCAAGCTGTTTGATTTACGCTGTTTGATTACTTCTGCAAAAGCATCAAACTGCATCATTTTATCTGTGTTTATATTTTTTTGTAAAAACATAATCTCTATTTAAATAATAGTGCCTTTTTCAATTAGGTAAGTTCTATCACATTTTGCCATAAAATCCTCATCATCACTAATTGCAATTAGGGTAAATAAATTGTTTTTTGATGTAATATAATTGATAATCCTGTTTTTAGAATCTTCATCAATGTACATCCAACCATCCTCTATAAGAAGAAGTGAAGGCTTTTTATAAAAACATCTTGCTAATAATATTTTTTGTGCAATGTTGTATGATAATTTTTTACCCTGCGGATCTATAATAATATCTAATCCTTTTCTTTTGTTAGATACAAATTCACTTAAGCCTACTAATTCTATAATCTCTTGAAGCTCATTAAAATCTACATTTTTTTGGCCAAGTGTTATGTTCTCTAATAAGGTACCATAAAATAGCTCATCTTCTGAAAGATAAAAAGCTATTTCCTGATGTAAAACAGTTGGGGATAAGTTACGCAGTGGTATATTGTTTATAGTTAGTTTACCATTATAATTTGGCCACATACCCGTTAAAGTGTTAATTAAAGTAGATTTTCCAGAAGCAGGGATACCTTTAATACATATCTTTTCACCAGCATTGATAGAGAAATTAACATTGTTTAAAATTAGGTTTTCGCCTTCAAAGCCAAAACTTAAATTTTTAGCAACAACATTAATCCCTTTAGTGCTTTCCCAATTATTTAAATCAATAAGTGCATCTTCCTCATTATCCTGAGGTTTTTCTAATACTTTATTAATTTTTTCCAGCGCTGTTAAAACATCATATACAACTTCTAAACTAATTATAAGCTTTTCCATAGCATTTATAATAGTGATGATGATGATTTCCGTTGCTATAAATTGCCCTAAATTGATAATTTGATTTATAAATAAAAAAGCTCCAAGAACAAGCATTGCTGCCGTAACAATCACTTTAAAGCCGATAATTACCCTATACTGGAATATTAAAACCGCAAAATGTTTATTTCTTGATGTAATATATCCTGATACTAAACTGTTGGTTTTTTTTAGGTGCAGATCCGTTTGCTGGTTAAATTTAAAAGTTTTAATACACCTACTCATTTCCTCTAGCCAATAAGCTACCTGATATTTATAATCAGATTCTTCTAAACTAGAATGAAAGCCTTTGGAGCTACTTAAATAAAAAATCACAATTCCTAAAGCCAATAATAGTATTCCAAATAAGATAAATACCGGATGGTAAAACCCTAGTAATATAATCCCAAATAGAACCTGGATAGTGGCAGTTGGTAAATCTAATAGTAACTTAGAAAGGCCTTTTTGCAAAGTTGCGGTATCAAAAAATCGATTGACCAATTCTGGAAGGTAATATCTATCAATGCTTTGTAAGTTTATTTTAGGTATGCGATAGGCGTATCCAAAAGTTAACCGAGTAAAAATACGCTGCTGTAAACTCTCAATCACACGCATCTGTTTGATCTGAAAAACACCGTTCATTAACACTCCAAGTACAACCAAAGTAATCATCACAATTAGTGATGTGCTAACGGTTGCGCCAAACATCAAGTTTATGATTGCTTGTATGCCCAAAGGAAGAGATAGAATTATAGCCCCATTTAAAACCGCATAGATATAGATGTTTTTAATCTCCGTTTTTTCGAGATTAATTAATTGGAATAGCTTCCTAATTGCGCCTCTTAATGAGTTGGTCTTTATCATATTTATAAGTATAGCATTAACAAATGTATTGATTTACATTATAAATAATAGTATTACTATCATAAATAAAAGTAAATGATATTTTTATGACTGTTTATTTTATATTTGCGTAAATACATCAACTATGGAATGGCAATTACATCCTAAAATGAACGAAAAGCTTTATCTGAAAGATCCAGATCATAGCGAAATTGGGAAAAAAATAATTTCTAATGGAATAAGCTTAATCAGAAAGATTGGATTTGAGTTGTTTACATTTAAAAAATTAGCTGAAGAAACTGGAACTACAGAAGCAACAATTTATAGGTATTTTGAGAATAAATTAAGGCTATTAAATTATATTGTATCGTGGTATTGGCACTGGTTAGATTATCAAGTAATGTTTAACACCAATAATTTAACAGATGCCGAAAAAAAAATCAAGGTTACCATACAAATTTTAACGTGGCAATTAGATACTAACCATGCCCGTCAGGATATTGATTTAGAAGATTTACACGAGATTATCATTTCAGAATCTTCAAAAGTTTATTTAACAAAACATGTTTCTGAGGATAATAAAGAGCAGTTATTTATGCCTTATAAAAATCTTTGTAGCCGCATTAGTCAGATTTTTATAGAATATAATCCAGGTTATGTTTATCCAAGATCTTTAGCCACAACCATGATAGAAATGGCACATTACCAAGATTTTTTTATGAATAACCTACCCTCTTTAACTGATTTTGGTAATGAAAAAAACATAAAACACGTAAGAAATTTTTTGGTTGATTTAATATTTAGCACTCTTGAAAAAAAGCTTAACTGAGATTGATAATCTTTTGATTTCGTTTTACAAGTTGCTCTTTGTTAGTTTTTGATAGATGTAATTTAGAAAATTAGCAAACGCAGTTTTGTTTCTAATTAAACAAGTTGACAATCATAAAAATTAAGTGCTTCTTAGCATTATAAATTAATGTTAATTCTATACATTTATTAAATGTCTGGTTTTCTGCTTCCTTGTCTATTTAAAAAAATAACAAATTTAGATTGTCCAGGTTGTGGATTTCAACGTTCAGTTTTATCCTTATTCGAAGGAGATTTTTTAGAGAGTTGGCAATTATATCCGCCAATGTCTCTAATTATAATAACCTCTTTAATTTATCTTCTTGATATAACGGGATTATTGCAGATGAATAATTTTTTGAAAAGATGGATATTACCTTTCAATTTATTCCTAATCGGGATAAATTATATGATTAAAATCCTTTTGATGATAATGAACTAATCTGCTAAATTAGATTGGAAATGATTATAATCTTTAAGAATTGTAGTTAAAAAACCAGTCTGAGTTTTCTTATTGTTTGTAATTTGATATTTACTCCTCATTTTAATTTCTAATTTATTTACTAACTCAATATTGAATGTTTTGCGATAAGTTTTTAAAACCTCATTCATTAGGTAAACATCTTCGGTAGATAAATTTTGTGCTTCTGAAAAAACAGGTTCATAAGTTTCTTCTGTTGGTTGTGTAAAATATAAATCTTCAAATGTTGTACGAGGTTGAGTTTTCACAACAGAAGTATTTGCCAGTAAATCTCCTAATCTCTGGTTTTTGTCTGTAATTGCAACCAAGACTAAACCAACTGCACCACCAGTAACAGTAAAATCAATTAATCTCGCTATCCATCTAATCGCATATTGGCCTAAAGTTGGTCTTTCACCATCTAAACTAATCACTTTTATTTTTAAAGCTTTTTTGCCGATGCTTTGTCCATTAAAGAAAACTTCCATAACAAAAGGATAAACCATAGCGATAATTATTATAACCACCATAACAAAATGTAATTTACTTCCCCCAATACCTCCTATACCTAACGCTAAGTACAAAAAAAAGATAGCTATAAAAATCCCAATATCAATCATCCTAGCCCAGATTCTTTCAGCTAGTCCTGCAATTTCAAAATCAATATCTATGTTTTGAGTGGTAGAAATTTTTATCGTATTCATAACGCAAATATAAAATTGATTTGATATTTTTAAATTTCTGATTAATTTAATTGCGTCAATCTACCAAAATATATGAAGGAAGCTTTATTTGTGAAAAGGAATGCTCAAAAGTGGAAAGACTTTGAGCAAAAGCAACCTCAAAATACAGATGAATTAGCAGAAAAATATATTGAGCTAACAGATGATTTAGCTTATTCTAAAACATTTTATCCTAATTCTTCTACCACAAAATATTTAAATGGAATAACATCAGGCTTTCATCAATCAATTTATAAAAACAAAAAAGAGAGCAAAAGCAGAATTGTAACTTTTTGGAAAACTGAGCTCCCATTACTTTTTTATCAATATAGAAAACAATTACTTTATTCTTTTCTATTTTTTATAGTTGCTGTTGTTATTGGAGCTGCTTCTGCAAAATTTGATGATAATTTTGTTCGCTTAGTTATGGGAGATGGTTATATAAACATGACCAATGAAAACATAGCCAAAGGCGATCCTTTTGCAGTTTATAAACAAGCCGGAGAAATGGAAATGTTTGTCCAAATTGCTTTAAATAATATTAGGGTGGCGTTTTATACTTTTATTGCGGGGATTATATTTTCTTTTGGGACAGTAATCGTTTTATTTAGAAACGGAATTATGTTAGGTTCTTTTCAATATTTTTTCTTTAGTAAAGGTTTAGGTTGGGCATCCGTTTTAACCATATGGCTACATGGTACATTAGAAATTTCATCAATCGTAATAGCTGGCGCAGCCGGATTAATTTTAGGAAATAGCATTTTATTTCCTGGCACTTTACCTCGCAAAACCTCCATTTTAATGGGATCAAAAAACTCAATTAAAATAGCTATTGGATTGGTTCCGCTATTTTTAATAGCTGCGTTTATTGAAGGGTTTATTACTCGCCATACTGCTATGCCAATTTATTTAAGTTTAAGCGTACTTATCATTTCTGCATTATTTATCATTTGGTATACAATTATACAACCTAAAAAAATTTATTTTAAAGCAAATAATGGAACAACCAAAAATTGAATTTAGACAAGTCCGAGATTTCGGAGAAATAATTAATGATACATTCGTTTTCATTAAACAAAATTATAAGCCATTATTAAAATCGGTTTTCATTATTTCTTCCCTTTTTATTCTTGCCAGTATTATTTTTTCATCAATTAACCTTTACTACATGCAAAAAACGGTAAGCCTTTATGAAGGGCAATATAATAGTGCTGTTTTGAGCAGGTCGATACAAGGGAATATTTTAGTTGGGTTATTTTCTTTTGCAACTTTTTATGTAATTTCTCTATCTACTTATGCTTACATAAATATATATGTAGAAAAAAAGAGAGAAACACCAACTTTAGAAGAAGTTTGGAGCTATAGTAAATACTATGCATTACGTTTTTTGTGGGCTAATTTTTTAGCGGTCATTTTTTTAATTGCTGGACTTGTAATGTGTGTTTTACCTTTCTTTTATTTATGGCCAATATTAAGTATAGCGTTAAGTGCAATCGTTTTAGAAAACGGAGATATATCTTATTCATTTAGTAGAGGGTTTAAATTGATTAAAGAAAATTGGTGGATGTCTTTTGGAACTTTAATTATTTTAACCATCGTATATTATGCCTGTGCAATGGCCATTATTCTGCCTGTTACCATAGCAGGTTCTGGAGCTACATTATTTTTACCCGATTTTAATTTACCCTTTTACGTACTTGTTATAAAAAGCGTATTAACTTCTTTAGCTCAGTTTTTAATATTAATACCAATTATAGGAGTATCTCTTTTATTTTTTAGTTTAGTAGAGAAAAAAGAAAGTGAAGGCTTGTTAGAAAGAATTAACTCTGTAGGATTAGAAAACAAACAAATTAAATCTAAAGATGAGGAGTATTAATTTTGGCTAAAAAAATCATCTTTTTTTTATATTTTCTATTAATTGCTTTTTCATCGGCGAAAGCCAAAATGCTGATAATTGAGCCTAAAGCTATAACTATCAGGACTTTTAATAATGCTAAGATTGATAGTCTAAAAAAAATTCCAGATTTTGATTATCGTGAAGATATTGTTGCAGAAACCGCAAGTTTGTGGCAAAGGTTTTGGAATTTTGTTTGGTACTTTTTTAGAAAACTATTATTTGATGAAAGCACAAGTACCGGCAGGCAAAGTGTTCTTATAATTTTAGGGATAGCATGTATTGGTTTTGTAATCTATAAAGTTTTACAGATGGATAATGCGTCTTTTCTTAGCGGAACAGCTACAAATAATCCGGATTTTTATTATAATAAAATCGAGAATATTAACGAATTAAATTTTGATGAAGAAATAAAAAAAGCCATTTCAAATGCTAATTATAGATTGGCTTTGAGGTTATTATACTTAAAATCATTAAAAGAATTAAGCGGTAAAAATTATATTGTTTGGGATGCCAGTAAAACCAATTCTCAATATTTAAGAGAACTTAAAGACCAAAATATGCGTGAGCAGTTTGGCCGTTTAACTTTACAATTTGAATTTGCTTGGTATGGAAATTTCGATTTAAACCAAACCGATTTTTCTGATGCTCAGCAAGAGTTTTCATCTTTTCAAGAACAAATAAAATGAAAGGATTTAAACTTTATATAGGTGTAATTGTGGTTTTAATATTGATAACTGTTATCGCAATTATTAATAAACCTAAGCAAGTAGATTGGACTGATACGCTAAATAAGAACGATAAAATTCCGTTTGGGACCTACGTATTGCATCAAAATTTATATCAAATTTTTGATGAGAAAATCATCAATAACAATAAGGATATTTATAATTTGTTTGCAAAAGACAGCCTAAAAAATCATAATATTTTAATCATTGGCAAAACTATTAATTTTACTAAAACAGATTATATACAGCTAATAAAGCTTGCTAAAGCTGGTAATAATATTTTCTTATCTGCTTATCAATTTAGTAATACCATAACTAAAGGTTTAAAGTTTGAAGTTGCTGCAAGTTCTTCTTTTGAGGATGCCGAAGTAGAATTTACTAACCCAGCTTTAAAGGATAAAACTTTTAATTTTAAAAGAGGAACCGCTGGACTTTATCTTTATAAAATCAAAAATAAGCAGACTAGTGTTCTTTCTACAAATGAGATAAATCAACCTAATTTTATCAAAATACCCCAACAAAAAGGAAATATCTTTATAAGCCCAAATCCCTTAATATTTAGTAATTATTGTCTTTTAAATGATAGCACAAGATTAGCTTCGGCAATAATGCTATCCTATTTACCAAAGCAAAAACCTTTAATTTTTGATGATTATTATCTAAGAGATTTAAACCCAGAAAATGGCTTATTAAGCGCTTTTATAAAATTCCCAGCTTTAAAGTGGGCTTATTATTTGGCTTTATTTACTTTGTTAGTTTATATAGTTTTAAATATCAAAAGAAGGCAAAAAGCGATTCCAATTATAATTCCCTTAAAGAACAATAGCTTAAATTTTGTTAAAACTATTTCTCAAATTTATTATCAACAAAAAAATCATCAGCAATTAGGAGTAAAAAAAATTAACCATTTTTTTGAGTTTGTAAGAAACAGATATAGAATCAATTTGATAAATAAAGAAGAGTTTGTCAAATCATTATCGGCAAAATCTGGTATTGAAGATTCTGAAATTATAAATATTTTAAAAGCATCAGAAAAAATAAAATCAATTAAACAAATCAGTGAATTAGAGCTGATAAAAATCTCTAATTTGATAGATAAATTTTATAAAAATGCAGCATAATCCCGAAGAAGAAAATCAAAATAACAGAACCAATTTAAGCGAAATAAAGAATGCGGTAGAACAACTGCGCAACTCTGTTTCTAAAATAATTGTTGGTCAACAACAGGTTTTAGACTTGTTAATTATCGGCTTACTGGCCGACGGACATGTTTTAATTGAAGGTGTACCGGGAGTCGCAAAAACTTTGATGGCAAAATTAATGGCGAAAAGTGTTGCTGCAAAATTCTCTAGAATTCAGTTTACACCAGATTTAATGCCATCAGATGTACTAGGAACAAGTGTTTTTCATCCACAAAGAGCAGAATTTGAATTTAAGCAAGGTCCAATTTTTGGGAATATCATCTTAATTGATGAGATAAATAGAGCTCCGGCAAAAACCCAGGCAGCACTTTTTGAAGCCATGGAAGAAAGGCAGATTACATTTGATGGGCAAACCTATCATTTAGAAGCTCCTTTTATGGTAATTGCTACACAAAACCCAATAGAACAAGAAGGAACCTATCGTTTGCCAGAAGCACAGTTAGACCGCTTTTTGTTTAAGATTGAAGTTGGCTATCCAACTCAAGAAGAGGAAACCCTCATTTTACAAAATTTGCATAAAGGAAATCGGATTTTAGATTTAAATAAAATTGATGCTGTTTTAAAAATTGAGGATATTTTAAATGCCCGAACCATCATTCGTGATTTACATGTAGAAGATAAATTGTTAGCTTTTGTAGCAAGTATTATCCACGAAACCCGAAATAATAAATCACTTTATTTAGGCGCTTCTCCAAGAGCTTCGTTAGCTGTTATTTCTTCGGCAAAAGCTGCAGCTGCTGTGAACGGACGAGATTTTGTTACGCCAGATGATATAATTTTTGTTGCTCCACATGTACTTAGACATCGTATTATGCTTACTCCAGATAAAGAAATGGAAGGTATTACTACAGATGATGTGATTAAACAGATTATTAATAAAATAGAAGTTCCACGTTAATTGAAACCTATTAAAAACTTTTATCTATCATTTACATTAACTGCTAGGTTTTATATCCTAATGGGTGTTGTGGTATTTTTATTTATCTTAAGTTTCATATTTTCTAGCTTTAGCGATTTGCCTTATTTCGCTTTTGGAATCTTAATCAGCATTCTTTTATTAGATACCTTTATCCTATTTAGAAAAAACAATATAAATGCAGAGCGGATTTTAGGACCAAGATTAAGCAATGGAGATGATAACCCAGTATATATTTGGGTACAAAATAATTATCCGTTTGCTGTTAGTGTAAATGTTTTGGATGAATTGCCTATTCAATTTCAGATTAGGGATTTTAGTTATAAACTAAACCTGAAACCTTTAGAGAAACAAAATTTAGATTATTATATAAAACCTGTAAAAAGAGGGATTTATGCGTTTGGCGATTTAAGGATATTTGTTTCTTCTGCAATTAAATTAGTAGAACGTAGGTACAGTTTTAATGCTGAAAAGGAAGTTGCTGTTTATCCTTCTTATTTGCAAATGAGAAGATATGAGTTGATGGCTATTTCTAATAAATTAACAGAAATTGGTGTTAAAAAAATCAGAAAAATTGGGAATAGTAGTGAGTTTGAACAGATAAAAAATTACGTTGTTGGTGATGATTATCGACATATTAATTGGAAAGCAACTGCCCGTAAAGGCGATTTAATGCTTAATAATTATATCGATGAAAAATCTCAACATATCTATTGCATCATAGATAAATCTAGAAATATGCAAAGTCCTTTTGAAGGGTTGAGTTTATTAGACTATGCAATTAACGCAACTTTGGCTTTAAGTAACATTGCACTTTTAAAAGAAGATAAAGCGGGAATAATTTCTATGGCTGAAAAAGAAGGTGCGCTTGTTCTTTCTGATAGAAAACCTGCTCATATTACAAAAATTTTAGAGGTGCTTTACAAAGAGAAAACTCGCTACTTAGAATTAAATTCAGAACAGCTTTACATTACCATTAGGAAAAAAATAAAGCAACGTAGTTTATTGGTTTTCTTCACCAACTTTGAAAGCTTGAGCGCCATGAGAAGACAATTGCCGTATCTAAAAAAAATTGCTCGTTTTCATCTTTTATTGGTTGTGTTTTTTGAAAACACAGAAATTACTAATTCCCTAAATTTAGAAACTAAGAATACACAGGATGTATATTTTAAAACCATTGCAGAGCAATTTGTAAACGAAAAAAGGCAGATTGTTAAAGAATTAAATCAACACGGAATAACCTCTATTTTAACCACTCCACAAAATTTGACAGTAAATAGTATTAACGCTTATTTAAGGTTAAAGAGCTCACAGAAATTGTAAATACTTACTTTATCCTATTCCAGATTTTAGACTTACTTATAAAGGCAATTTTAGCAAAAGATTTTATTTGATTTTCATTTTCTAAAATTATCTTACCATTTAAAACCATATCCTTCGAAGGGATAACAACTTTTCCCTGCCAATTATCCTCATCTTTATTAAAAACAAAACCATCCATCATAATTGTTCCGGGAGTTAATTGGTCTTCATCTTGATGTTTATTGGTCAGTATTTTACCAAAATATTCATCTCCTGATTTATAGATTTCAATAGTTCTAACACTACTTTCTTCTTCCCACTTACCTAAAATAGAATCTTCTTTTTGTTGATGTTTAATGTTTACAAAAGAGCTAATGCTGAGCGATATCAAAATGAGAAAAAGTAAAGGCAATATTCTGTTAATCTTTTTCATGGCTAGATGGTAGTTTAATACAACGCTAAATTTAAACCAAACATTATACCAAGGTCTCAATTATGTTTAAAACAAATGTTATTAATTGTTACGATTATAATTGCTGGATAATTATTAATTAAAACTTATTTTGAAAATGCTCAACATAAATATCATAACTTTTATTTTTTAATCTGAATTAGATAAGCCTTTTCCACCATCCTAAATTTACTAATCCAAATAATTTATACCCGTTAATTCTTCAGAAACTGACCATAATTTTTTAGCAATTTCCTTATTTTTTGAAAGTGGAGTACTATCAACCTTACCGGGATCACCTTTCATTTCATTAAATCCAGTTGGGCCAAAATATTCACCTCCACTAACGCTTTTATCCAATGAAGCCATTAGCGTTGGTTTTGCCCCATTTTCTGCACTTTGGCTAATAAATAAATCAAATATTGGGCTAAGCAAACTAAATCCCCATGGCATATGATTCCATAAATTAGTTAAAGAAACTCCAGGGTGTGATGCAACTGATATAATTTTAGAACCTTTAGCTTTTAACCTTCTATCCAATTCGTAGGCAAACATCAAACAAGCCAACTTACTTTGACCGTAAGCTTCCCATTTTTTGTAATTACGCTTTTTAAACTGTAAATCTTCAAAATCTATCTTTCCTCTTTTATGTGCAATGCTACTAAGCGTAACAACTCTAGCTTTCTCAGAATTTTCTAAGGCCGGCATTAATAATCCGGTTAACAAAAAGTGCCCTAAATAGTTAGTCCCAAACTGACTTTCAAAGCCATCTTCAGTTAATGAATATGGTGGAACCATTATACCGGCATTGTTAATCAATAAATCTAATTTTTGATAATGCTTTAAAAATTCATCGGCGAAAGCCTTAACGGATTTTAATGATGAAGTATCAATTTGAATAATTTTCAGATCTGCATCTGAAACTTCTTTTTTTATTTCAGTATATGCCTTATGAGCTTTATCTAAATCTCTACAAGCCATAATAACCGTAAAACCGTTTTTTGCTAAACCTTTTGTGGTTTCAAAACCTAAACCAGAATTTGCTCCTGTAACAATCGCAATTTTTTCTTCCTGATTTAATTGATGTTCAATATCCAATGAATTCATAGGTGCACAATTACAATTGTTATTCCATAAAATGCCAATATCAATTATTGATCAAACAGAATCTCATCAAAAAATCAATAACAAAGCTTCAAATTAAAACCTAATCTCTAATTAGTTTAAATAATATGAAAAATCGACAGAAATTCTTACGTAATAAATCAAATATTAAAGTTTTATAGAGAAAAAATCAAATATTATCTTCATTACTTATTAAAATGATAAAAAAAACATACATTTAATGTTGAAATATGTAAAAAATATTGAAAAACTTAAGTAGAAGAAATTTTTTAAGTAAAAGCGGAATGCTTTTAGGTGGTACTTACCCCGCATTGATGGCTTTAGGCATGCTAAAAGCTGCACCTGCTTATTCATTTGAGCCTAAAACAAACTTAAAAGGAAAAAAAATATTGATTTTAGGGGCGGGACTTTGCGGAATGACTGCTGCTTATGAACTTCAAAAATTAGGTTATGATTGTACTATTTTAGAAGCAAGAGATAGAACTGGTGGACGTTGCTGGAGCGTAAGAAAAGACAGTAATAACCAAGAAATTGATAGCCCAAAGCAAATTTCAAAATTTGATGAAGGACAATATTTTAATGCAGGTCCAAGCCGCATTCCCCATCATCACCAACTGACCTTACAATATTGCAAGGAATTAAATGTGCCTTTGCAAATTTATAATAATGTAAACGAGGGTTCTTATTATTTTGCTGAGGGTAAAGGCCCTTTATCCAATAAAAAAATTAAAACCAGGGAAGTGCATAATGATATGCGAGGCTACATGAGCGAACTTCTTTATAAGTCTATTAGTCAGGATAAACTTGATTTAGATTTAAGCAAAGATGATGTAGAAAAAGTGTTAGAATATTTAAGGGCCGAGGGTGGATTAGATATTGACAATCTTTATAAAGCATCTGCCAGAAGAGGTTATGTAAATCCGCCTTCTGCCAGTAATCAATCTGGCACAATTGGTAATGCTTTTCCTTTAGCGGATATTCTATCTTCTGGATTAGCAGATCCCGATTTTTATAATGTTGCAGAATATACTTACGAATTACAAATGACCATGTTCCAGGCGGTTGGTGGTATGGATAAAATTGCATCGGCATTAGAAGCTAAAGTTGGGAATTTAATTAAAAAAAGTGCAGAGGTAACCAGTATCAAAAATCTTGAAAACAGTGTTAAAGTGGTTTATAAAGATGGTAAAGGTCTGCATGAAATAGAAGCAGACATTTGCATTTGCACCATACCGCTTAAAGTTTTAAGCAATTTAGAACATAATTTTTCTTCAAATATAAGTAGGGCAATTGATTATGCATCTTACATAAACACAGGGAAAATTGGTTTGCAGTTTAAGCGAAGGTTTTGGGAGGAAGACGAACAAATTTATGGAGGAATCACCCACACAAATAATCAACTGACACAAATTTTTTATCCATCTAATGATTATCATTCAAAAAAAGGAGTGCTTTTAGGTTACTATAATTTTAACGATAAAGCTATAGAAGTTGGTGCTCTTTCTTATAGTGATAGAGAAAAATTAGCACTAGAAAAAGGAGCATTGATACATCCTCAATATCCAAAAGAATTTGAAAACTCATTTTCTGTTAGTTGGCACAAAACACCTTATAATTTAGGAGGCTGGGCATTATACAGTTCAGAAACTAGAGAAAGTATTTACAAACCACTTTTAAAACCAGAAAAGCAAGTTTATTTTGCTGGGGAGCATATGACCTATTTAAACGCATGGATGGCAGGTGCATTTGAGTCTGCAAGAAGTGTAGTAATGGATATAAATAATAGAGTAAATGAACGAAATGAAGTTTACAAAAAAGCAGAAGATTGAAAATGAATTCGGCATTTAATGATTCTCAAATAAATTTTAAAACAATGATAAAAAACTAAACTAAAATATATGGCAAACTCAATCAACAGGCGTAACTGGATAAAATCTAGTGCTTTTATTGCTGGGGGAATAACTTTTTTCTCTAGCTCTATTACTTCTGCTTTAGCAAAATCAAAAACTGTAAAAGTAGCATCTAAGAAAATTTTCTTTGAGTCGGAGCAATCTGTAGTTGCGGGATTGCCTCCTGAAATTAAAGCTCGGTTATCCGCAAATGAAAATCCTTTTGGACCATCAGCGAAAGCTAAAAAAGCAATTGTAGAAGCTATGGATAAAAGTTACCAATATCCGTTCTCTAATTTTAAAGAGCTTTTTAACAAAATAGCAATTTTTGAAGGTGTAAAACCAGAACAAATTATGGTTGATGCAGGAAGTAGTCCCATACTTAGAGCTGCCGCAATGCATTTTACCAAAGAAGGCGGAAACATAATTACAGGAGACCCTAGTTATGCCGATTTGCCTTCTACCGCCGAGGACTATGGTGCAGAAATTATACAAGTGCCTTTGACTGCCGAGTTTAAACTAGATTTGGATGCCATGGAGAAAAAGGTAAATGACCAAACTAAGCTAGTTTACATTTGCAATCCAAATAACCCAACCGCTACAGTAGTTGATACCCAAAAATTAAAAGATTTTGTAGAACGTGTATCTACCAAAGTGCCTGTATTTATTGATGAGGCATATATTGATTATCTAGAAGATCCACAATCGGTAACATTAATATCTGCTATAAAAAAGGGACAAAATGTTATTGTTGCTCGTACTTTCTCTAAATTATATGGCTTTGCGGGCTTAAGAGTTGGATATGCTATTGCACAACCAGAAATGATCGAAACATTGGGAAGATATACAAATGGAGCAATGTCTGTTTCGGCAACTTCCTTAATGGCGGCAATTGCTTCTTATCAAGACAGAGAATTTTTAGATGATGCTAAACAAAAGACTTTTGCTTCAAAAGAATTTTTATACAAAACATTAAAAAACGAGGGTTATAATTATATTCCATCAGCTGCAAATTTTGTAATGTTTCCAATAAAAATGGAAGGTAAAAAGTTTGTCGGCGAAATGATGAAGCGTGGGGTTAGTGTGAGAAACTGGGAATTTAAAAACCAACATTTTTGCCGGGTAAGCATAGGAACGCTGCCTGAAATGCAAGCTTTCGCTGATGCTTTTAAACAAATTTCTTAAATTATATACTTTATATATGAAACCTATTTTTACTTTTTTGCTGATTACTTTTATAACAATTTCTGCTGTTGCTCAAAGCATTAATCCGAGGCCAATTACATTAGATGAATATCAAAAGGCTAAAAATTTTATTATTGAGAATTTAGACAATGATACCTATGTTAAATTTGAAAACGCTTATATATTAGACAGATACGAAGCAAAGAAGCCTGTTTTTATCACTGGCGATGATGGTTTAAAAAAACGCATAGATTTATATAAACTGGTAGCAAAAGATGGGATGCAAGAACTAGGTTTAATGGTTTTTTATACCAATGAAAAAGCAAAGGTATATAAAGCATTAGTACCCAACTTCACTGCCGATGGAAAGGTTTGGAACCAATATTTTGAAGATATACATGCGATAGATAAAATAGAATCTAACTTTGTCTTAAAACTTTCTTATGTGCTTTCGAGAGAATTGGCTTATCAGCAATATAAAAATATTAATGGTGGTAAAACTCTAGATGAACATGCTACTTATGGCAATGATATTTGTTTTCCTGGCGAACAATTAGTAAGCATGAAAAATGGCGGAACAAAAATGCTTAAAGAAATAAAATCTGGAGATGAAGTAATTAGCATTGATACAAAAACTCATCAAAAAAATATTGTTAAGGTAGAAAAATTGATGGTACACGATGCCAAGAACTATGCGGTTACTCAGTTAGTTTTAGTTCATGAAAACATTAAAGACGATCAAATTTTATTAACCACCAAAACTGTAAAAGCTACACCAAATCATCCTATGTTAACAAACGATGGTAATAAAAAAATAGGTGAAATTAAAGTTGGTGAAAAAGTTTATTGCCTAAATGAAAAGAGCGGGAAGATGGAGGAATTTAAAGTGCTCTTACAAAACCAATTTACTGAAGGCAGCCAAAAAGTTTATAATATAGAGGCGAAATCTGGTACAACATTAATGATTAATGGTGTGATGGTAAAACAAAAATAATTGTAGGTTAAAATGAATTGTATAAAAACAGACGCAAATCATCAAGACTTTAAAAGTTTGGTTATTCTATTAGACAAATATTTGCATCAAATAGATGGTGATGAGCACTCTTTTTATGCTCAGTTTAATAAAATAGATTTTATTAAACATGTTGTTATTTGTTACGATGCAGATACTCCAATTGGATGCGGAGCGATAAAAGAATATATCAAAGGAGTTTATGAGGTTAAAAGGATGTTTGTTGTTGAAGATTATAGAGGAAAGGGTGTTGCGTCTATAATTTTAAAAGAGCTAGAAAACTGGACGACTGAACTAGGATTTACTAAATGTGTTTTAGAAACGGGAAAAAAGCAGGAATCGGCAATTAAACTTTATCAAAAAAATGGTTATAAATTGATTCCCAATTATGGGCAATATGTTGGAATTTTAAACAGCGTTTGTATGGAAAAAGATCTGAATAAATAATTCGAACTTCTATTATTAAGAAAAAAATTAGTTGATTTGAGAAGATGAAATTATATTTTTCCTTTCTACTCATTTCTTTTTTGCCATTTATATCTATTGCGCAACAAAAGTATTCACTATCTGGAAAAGTAACTGATAAAAAGGGGGAAGTTTTACCGGGTACAGGTGTATTTATAAGTGGTTATAAAATTGCCACTTCTACAAATGCTGAAGGGTATTTTAACCTAAATTTACCTGTTGGCAATTTTGATATATTGATTAAAGCTGTTGGTTATAAACCTTTTACTAAAAACTTAACTGTAGTTGATAAAAATTTATCAATTGCTGTTTCCCTCGAAGAAAGTACCATTGCCTTAAATGAGGTTGTTGTACGTCCTGACCCAAATCGTGAAAACTATATTAATATTTTTAAAGATTTCTTTTTAGGAACTACACCAAACTCTGCAAAATGCAAATTATTAAATCCTAGTGTTTTAAATGTAGAATATAACAAAGAAGAACGTGTGCTAAATGTTGATTGTAGCGAGCTTTTAATTATAGAAAACAAAGCACTTGGCTATGAAATAAAATATCTGATAAAAAACTTTCAGCTAGATTATAAAACAAACATAGTTTACTATGAAGGTTACCCATATTACAAAGATTTAGAAGGAAGTGATAGCAAAAAATTAAAATGGGCAGAAGCAAGATTAGCATCATACAACGGTTCTCCCCAACATTTTTTTAAATCTTTGTATTTAAATAATTCGCAAAAAGAGGGTTTTAATATTTATGAGTTAGTTAAACAGGAAAATAAAAACCGTTTGCCCGATAGTCTCATTAAAGAAAAAATTAAACAGTTTAAACATGAAATAGATTACTATCCAAACAAAAAAGAATATCAAGATTCTTTAAATTTTTGGATTGGAAAAGGTAGAGTTTCCAGGCAAATCATCATTTTTAAAGGAGAAGAGATTTTAGCAGATACACTGGTTCATCAACAAAACAAAAATGTCAAATACATAAATTTTCAAAATATTTTAACCGTAGAATATCAAAATGAAAAACCAGATATTGCAATGGGAAATAGTTTTAAAGCTGGTATTCCTCGATTAGAAAAATTTAAAGACCATCAATTGTCGCTTTTAAATTTATTGATTAGACCAGTTTATTTTTACGCTAATGGCGCAATTTTTAATCCCAAATCTTTACTTTTTGAAGGAACCTGGGCTTGGGAGAAAATTGCAGATAGTGTACCGATGGATTATTTGCCACCATTATCCAAATAATAGAAAATCCAAATAGAAGTATCCATTTAAAATATTAAACGTAAAATTGATTCTAAAGAAATATTTAAATCAAAATTTATTATCATTGATTAGATTTGAACAATTAATTAAATTTCTAAATAATGAATATTTTTAAGGTGTGATAAAAATGAGATTTATAATTAATTCGCACTTCCAATTATGAATAAAAAGGTTTTAGTCGTAATTCCATGTTATAATGAAGAAGCTTCCATAACTAATGTTTTAAAAGACCTTAGAAACTTAAAAATTCCTGAATTTTATTTTTTGGATATTTTGGTGGTAAATGATTGTTCTACAGATAAAACAAAAGAGGTTGTTAAATCTCAAAATGTAAAAATGTTAGACTTACCCATTAATTTAGGGATTGGTGGTGCGGTACAATCGGGGTTAATTTACGCCTATGAAAATAATTTTGATTTTGCTATTCAACTTGATGGGGACGGACAACATCCTGCCTCTGAGATACCTAAGATTATCTCTTATAAAGCTGAAACCCATGCAAATATTATTATTGGATCTAGATTTATAGAAAAAAAAGGATTTCAATCTTCTTTTACCAGAAGATTAGGTATTAGTTATTTTCATTGGATAAATAGGATTATAACTGGACAAAAAATATACGATAGCACCTCTGGATTTAGGCTATTTGATAGGGAAGCGATGAAAATTAGTATTCAGCATTATCCAGATGATTATCCAGAACCAGAATCTCTCATCTTATTTTCAAAAGCTGGGTTAAAAATAAAAGAGGTTCCAATTCTTATGGAGCAAAGACAAGGCGGGAAATCATCGATAAACAGTCTAAATTCTCTATATTATTGTATCAAGGTAACTATAGCCATGTTTTTTACTTCCATCAGAAAAATCTAAATCATGAATAGAATTCAAATAATTACAATTTTTGTAACCATCGCATTATTGCTATACATTTCCAGGTTAATTATAAAAGGAAAACTAAGAGAAGAATATTCCATTGTATGGTGCATCAGTACTTTGGTTCTTGTTATATTTTCTTTCTGGAGAGATGGATTAGCTATAGTTTCAAAATTATTTGGTGTTGTAGAACCTCCAAACCTGATTTTTACCGCCTGTATGTTTGTGGTAATTATTTACCTATTACACCTTAGTGTGGTTGCATCAAAACTTCAAAAGCAAAATAAAAGTATGGCTCAGCAAATCGCTCAGCTAAAGCAAAAACTTGAAAACGACATTTAATATTTTATGCCCTCATGAATAAAATCGATAGAAATATAATTATCCTTTCTTTACTTACTTTAATTGTTTTAATTGTTGCTTATTCAAATCATTTTCAAAATGGTTTTCACTTTGATGATTGGCATACGATTGAAGAAAATTTATTCATTAGAAACATCAGCAACATCCCTGCATTTTTTCATGATCCAAAAATGTTTAGTGTTGATCCAGACCATTGGGGATTAAGACCTTTGGTTACCACAACTTTAGCTATTGATTATAAATTAGGAAATAGTCTAGATCCATTTTACTTTCATCTTTCCACTTTCATTTGGTTTATAGTTTTGGGCGTAATCATGTTTTTTATGTATAAGATTTTGCTGCAAAAATCTATTTCTCATCAATGGACTTCCTATATCGCGATTTTCGGGACAGCATGGTTTTTATTGCACACCGCAAATGCCGAAACCATTAATTATGTCATCTCTAGATCGGATGTATTATCAACGTTATGCATCGTAGCTTCTTTTCTGATTTACATCGCTTACCCTCAAAAAAGAAAATATTATTTATATATCATCCCTGCATTTATCGGGGTTTTTGCCAAAGAAACTGTTTTGGTATTGGTAATCGTCATGTTTTTTTACATCTTATTATTTGAGAAAAATTTATCAATTCAAGATTTGTTTAAAGCCGCAAATTTTAAACATATCATAAATACCATAGTAAAATTATTACCGCTAACCATAGTAGTTGTAGCTACTCAGATTTATACACTTTCAGCGGTAAAATCCATTCCTGGTATCAGTAATCCTTTATTTGATTATTTGCTTACACAAACCTACATATGGTTGCATTATTTTATCAGTTTCTTTTTACCTCTAAACTTAAGCGCTGATAGTGATTGGGCAGTATTCAAGAATTTATTTGACGAGCGTATCATTCTTGGGCTATTATTTATGGTAGCTTATGTTATCGCAATTATAAAAACATCTAAAAACATAACTACTAAACCTATTGCGTTTGGTTTAATATGGTTTGGCGCTTCTTTATTACCTACCTCTATTGCTCCTTTTGCAGAAGTAACAAATGATCATAGAATGTTTTTTGCCTTTGTAGGATTAGCCTTGAGTGTGGTAACCTGTATTGGATTATTCTTAATTAAGTATGAAGAGAAAATCAATAAAAATAGTTTAATCAAGTATGCCATTATTTGTTCTGCATTTATAATTATTTCATTAAATGCTTACGGTGTACATCAAAGAAATAAAATATGGAAATCAGAAGCTACACTTTGGTATGATGTTACTGTTAAAAGTCCAGGAAACGGTAGAGGATTCATGAATTTTGGCCTTACAGAAATGGCAATTGGCAATTACCAAAATGCAATTGAATATTTTGAAAAAGCAAAAGTGTTAACTCCATATTATAGTTCTGTGTATATTAATTTAGGTATCGCAAAAAATGGACTAGGTAATGTTGCAGAAGCCGATGCAGACTTTAAAACTGGAATTAGACTAGATTCAAATTCATATAAACCCTATTTATTTTACACCCGCTATCTTAAAACAAATAATAGGATAGAAGAGGCAACGCAAATGGGAGAAAAAGCTTTATCCTTAAACCCAACTTCGGCCAGTATTTTTGAGATGCTTTTAGATTTATATAATCAACAACTTAATTGGACTAAACTAGAAGAAGTATCCAGAAAATATTTAGCCATATTACCTGATAATGAATTGGCAAATAATTACTTAAAAGCTAGTTTAAATAAGACTCCATATTATATTAACGGCTCAACGGTTAACACTCCTGAGGCTAAAGTTGTTGATTACATCAATCGAAGTTTAGCGATGTACAATCAAGGAAAATATGAGGATTGTATAGAACTATGTAAAAAGGCTCTGGATATCAATCCTAAAAAAATTGAGGCTTTTATAAATATTGGTGCATCAAATAATCAGCTTAAAAACTGGAAAGAAAGCATAAAATATTTAAATATGGCTTTAGAAATAGACCCAAATAATAAATTGGCTATAGGTAATTTAAATTGGGCAAAAGAGGAATTAGCAAAACTTAAAAAGTGATAATCCTCTTTATAAACTGATAAATATTTAAAGTTCAATTTCTAAAATATAACCTCCAGCCATCATTGGAAAAATATTTTCTAAACCATTTATAATGCTTTCAGAAGCTTTTACAATTGTTTTTTGAGGTTGTTTAGCGGCCATTATCATTTCTGTATACCTCACATGATAGGGAAAAATAGCCCAATTTTTAAAACCTGCAAGTCGGCATAGAGTAGTTAAAGTTTTAAAAGAATAAACTTGTAAATGATCTATATGACAAGATTCGCGATTAAATACAGAAAGTAAAATGTTAGAAAGTGATGTTGTGTTTGGGGTTGAACAAATTAACTTTTTACCAGAATAAAGTCTTTTCATATCATTTAAAAACCGTAAAGTATCAGGTAAATGCTCTATCAATTCGCCAGCAACAATAACGTCAAAATTATAATTTGCTAAAGCGGGTATTTTATCTAAATCATACACACTGCCAAAAAGTATTTCAGCCTTTTCCCCAAATTTTATTCCTTCCTCAGGTAAAAGTGATGAATTATCTATACCGATATGTACAGAGGATACTTTAGATATTTCTTCAAATAAATAATTTCCAGAATTTTCTTTAATAGTTGCGGTTTCATCAAAACAACCTAAATCTAAAACCACCTTATTTAAACATTTACTTAATATATAATTTAAACGGTCTACAGTTTTGTTAACTATTATTCTTTCTGTTGGGGTGTAGTTAAGTGTTTGCATTAAGTTATATGTTAAATAGCTAATTTGATAATATAGTGCTTAAAAATACAATTGAAATTCTAAATAGTATTAAAATGATTTATTTTTAATTAAAAGTTTATTAAAACTATATTTTATTGCCTTTATGCCCAAATACATAAAATTTAGAAATGATATTACCTAAAAAATCACCCCAAATTTGTTTTAAAATTGCTTGTTCTTCTAATAGTCGCTTACCATTATTTAACTGAGCAGTGGTTTCAGATTCCTGATGAATTCTGTGTTTTACCAAATCTTTATTCACATATAAAAATTTGCCTTCTTTATTCGCAATCTCTAACCAAGCAAGCCAATCTAAAGCCACTAAATAACTTTCACTAAACCTAAAGTTACCAAGAGTCTCTTTGTTATAAGTTACTGTTGGACAACAAATGGGACTACCAAAACTTAGAATTAATTTTTTAATGAATTGATTTTTATAAGATGATATAATTCTAAAAGGAAAAAGTAAACAATGCTTTACAAATTTATTTAACGAACTCTTGACAACCTCTCCATTTATAATATCACTATAATCTGAAAAAGCTATTAATGTATTTGGATGTTTTTCTAATTGGATTAAAAACTCTTTAGTGTAATTTTCATCGTAAATATCGTCCTGGTGAGCAATTGTTACATATAGTGTATTCGCTTGTGTTACGGCAAAATTCCAGTCGTTTGCTATAGATTTATTTTCTTGATGATTAATAATATATGGAAGTTGATATTTTTTAGCTAATTCCTTAGAAAAGGTGGTTGGAGTAGATGTAGATAAAATGATTTCGCTCTTGGCAGTTTGTTTAAGTAAATTTTGAATACAAGTTTCTAAATATGATGATTCTTTATAAACAGGAATTACAAATGTGTGCTTAAGCATCATTTTTAATTTACAATCATAACACTTCCCGAAAGTGGCGAACAATCTTCACTTAACTTAATAACATAATAATAAGTACCAGTTTGTAATTTTGTTCCATTTACAATTCCGTCAAAATTCAGAAAACCTCCCTGATGTTTAAAAACTTCTTGACCATATCTATTAAAAATTGAAACCTTAGCACTATTGTACAATTCTAATCCCTTAATCGTCCAAAAATCGTTGACACCATCATCGTTAGGAGTAAAAGCTGATGGAACCGATATGGAAGAAGTACCAATATTTACATTGAAATATGCCTTTTCACTTTCACAATTTCCTAATTTATAAGTTAATGCAAATCTTTTATTTTCTAACATCTTTAAATTCATTTGATTTTTAGATGATTGAGAAACTAATTTTCCGGATTCATCATAAAGAAAATAACTATCTGCAATTTCTTTTATATTTAAATTAATTACCGTTGGTGCACAAATAAATATGTCTGAAACTATTGCTTGGGGTAAAAACTCTTCTTTGTAAGGAATATAAAAATCAAATGTATTTCCACAATATTGATTTTTAATCAGCAATCTATAATTACCGGATTTGGCATTCTTTAAATCTCTTTCATTAGATACTACATCGCCTTTATCATTGAACCAAGAAAAATCATTTGGACCATTTTCATAATTAAATCTTATACCACTAATACTTCCTGTAGCCGTACCACAATTGTCTGCAGTTGTCTTCCAAGAGTTATTAACTATTGCCATTGAGGGCCTTCCTGCCTTTACTTCATAAGTATTAATAAATTGTTCACACCCATTCTCATCTATCAAGAATAATGAATATTTACCAATGTCTAAATTGGTTATCTTATTAGAATTTATATTTAATGATGCACCACCTATTTTTCTCCAATCATATTTTGAAGGAGCAATATCAGTTTTAAAATTAACTTCTATAGTCCCATTAATTTCTCCACATGTGGGAAACAAAACTGTGTTATTAGGGATGCCATAATTTTTTTGTGTTACTAAATCTATTGTAAAAGGTCCAAAATCCTTTACACAATTTTCATTATTTGCAATTAAAGTATATTTTCCAGGTGGTTGACCTGTTAAATCAAGATTATTACCAACAGCTTGCTTTGCTTCATTAAACCATTGATAGGTAGTAGCTCCTGATATGATTAATCCAGCTATAGAACCATTGCTTTTATTACAGTTTGCAGCTGTGATTTTAAGAGAATTTTGATTAGAAGAAATTCCGTTGATTTCTTTTATTTCGAATTCAGAGGAATATATTGGGCCACAAGAAGATTCATCTTTAACTTCCAAAATGTATTTCCCGGCAGGTTGATTGATTAAATCTTTTGAGGAGCCTACAATTTGATTACTTTGATTTTTCCAAGTGTAGTTTAAAATTCCAGAACCAATTACTTTAATATTTTTTATTGATCCATTCGATTGAGAGCAAGTCGAATTTGATATTAAAGTTATAGATTGATCAATTATAGGTGGAACTGCCTCATTTACAATATATTGTTGCGAAATTGTTTCACAACCTTTTTCAAGAGTAATATAATAAGTATAAACGCCACTTGGTACATCAATTAAATCCAAATCCTTAGACCATTCTTTACCGTTTTGATCCTTCCAAATTTGAGTTTTTATTAATGCGCTATTTCTAAAAAATAATCCTTTTACAGAACCTAATTTATCACCACAAATAGGAGTAATCTTAATACTAGATTCATTTAATTTAATGCTTTCCCCTATTTCATAAAATTTTGAAACTGTTGTGCAAGTACCATATTCAACAATTAATTGATAATATCCCGGTGTTGCATTTTTCAAATTTGTATCAACACCTACAGTTTCACCACGTTCATTAACCCATCTTTTTGATGTTATAAAACCTAATGTAATACCAGTTATAGAACCCGTTCCGTCACAATTTGATATTACTTTAATATTAGTAACGTTAATTTCAGGTACAGTAAAATTAGATGTTGAGTTATTTAGAGTTGCAGATGCAATTACTGTATTTTTCAATGAACCGTTATAACTCCATTTGCCTTCTGCATCTGCAAATATTGATGCGAAATAATTCTCAGGAGAGCAAGTATTACATTTATCAGTATAAAATAATTCTATTTTTGAGTTTGGAGTTGCTATTCCACTAACTGATGTTGTGGTAGAATTCAAAATTTCAATTGTTGGATGAAATAAATTTGCAGTTGCATCATTATACATGGGAGCAACATTTTTTAGACAATAAAAACTATTTTGATTTACAGATATATTAGAAGACGACCAAATTGTGATTGGATTACAGTTTGTGATATAGTTTGCGTCAATAATATTATCACTTCCAACATTTACTCTTTTACAGGAATATATAAATATACCGCCTGTTTTAAAAACTTTAGTTTTTGATTTATTGGTGCCAATATAATTTCTTAGAATGGTAACATCCTGTTGGTTATCATAAATATGAATTGCATCACCATTAAGGTTCGAAATAACATTGTCCTCAATTTTAATTGTTTCATTTGAATTAAGAGTGCCGTTCGTTATGTCTAAACCATGTAAACCTAAAACTTCATCTGCAAAAAAGTTAACCCCTATATTATTACCTTTAATTAAAATGTCAGTTTTGTAATTACCTTTATTACCATTATAACTGATTGATAGACCATTAATAATAGTATTTCCCTCACCATTACTGCCACCAACAATTATTTTATTGTAAACTTTATAAAATTCTGTTATACCGTTCGGATATAAACTTGAAGTCGCCCCATCTGCTTCAAGACCTATTAAATTTGATTTTATTGTGATGTTAAATGTACTATCAACCGTTTCACTATAACGATTATTTGTCATTATTAAATTTGCAAACCCTGAAACTACATTTCCTCTATTACTTGCCCCAATCTGTATATTTTTACTCCTTCTTATATCTATTCCTATACAGTATAAACTGGTTTGTGTTTTATCAAAGTCAATTGTATTTTTCAAAAATATCCCTCCAATAAAGATATCCTCTTTGTTGTAAATTCTCAATCCAGATAATTTTGAGTTATTGGTTTGGATATAAGATATACCTATCTTAGCTGAACTTAATCCAAAATTTAAACCTTTTTGAGTACCCCCGTCTATTTCTATGTTTGATGTTAACTCAGGAAGTTCTGAATTTAGTAAAATTGTCCTACCTGCCTCACTTAAATCTGGTAAATTAAAATAGATAAAGTCTTTCTCAAGATTTCCATTATCAGCAGCTTTTTGTAATGCTTCACGTAAAGTTCCTGTACCTGAATCAGCATTTGATGTAACAGTAAAAACTTCAGAATAAGTATTTAATGTTAAAATAGATAATAAAATAATTAATAAAAACTTTAAAGCACTTTTCATTATAGATGTATACTCAAAAGTAAAAATTTTGTTGTTTTATAGTATGTTAATATTTAAAAAATTAAATGATGGTTTCTCTTTATACATCTTCTCCACAAAATCTTTCAACTGTTAAAAACTTTACAATTTTCAGCTTGTTACATTCCATAACAAAAGCACAAATTTTCCTACTTTTGCCGTTTCATTATTCTTCACATTAATGAAATTTTAGATTCTTTTTAAAAGATTAAAATACTTTCCCAAATGAAGTTGAACGTAGATTATAAAGAACAATTTGAACATAGACATATCGCTCCAAATGAGCAAGATACACAAGCTATGTTAAAAACAATTGGTGTAGATTCTGTTGATGCATTAATCAATCAAACGGTACCAGAAAATATTCGACTTAAAAAACCGATGGATTTACCGGCTGCGAAAAGCGAGTTTGAATATTTGAATGATCTACGTGTTACGGCTTCTAAAAATAAAGTTTTCAAATCTTACATTGGTAAGGGATATTACAATGTGATTGTACCGGGCGTAATTCAACGTAATATTTTAGAAAATCCGGGATGGTATACGCAATACACACCTTATCAAGCCGAAATTGCGCAAGGTCGATTACAGGCATTGTTAAATTTTCAAACCATGGTTTTGGATTTAACAGGAATGCAAATTGCAAATGCTTCTCTTTTAGATGAAGGAACAGCAGCCGCCGAAGCCATGTTTATGCAATACAGTCTGCGTAAAAAGACTGAGGCTAAATCTTATTTTGTTTCTGAAGAAGTTTTCCCTCAAACCATAGATATTTTAAAAACAAGGGCACAACCTTATGGGATTAAATTAATTATTGGTAATCACCAAACCGTAGAATTAACCGATGACATGTTTGGCGCTTTGGTTCAATATCCTGCCGGACTTGGTGAAGTTTATAATTATAAGGCTTTCGCCGATGCTGCACATCAAAAAAATATCAAATTAACAGTTGCAGCAGATTTAATGAGTTTGGCACTTTTAACTCCTCCGGGAGAATGGGGAGCGGATATAGTTGTTGGCACTACACAACGTTTTGGCATCCCGATGGGTTTTGGTGGGCCACATGCTGCATTTTTTGCAACTAAGGAAGAGTATAAACGAAGTATGCCGGGAAGAATCATTGGTGTAACCATTGATGCTCATGAGAATTATGCATTACGAATGGCTTTACAAACCAGAGAACAGCACATCCGTAGAGATAAAGCAACTTCAAATATTTGTACTGCACAAGCTTTATTGGCAATTATGGCAGGCATGTATGCTACTTACCATGGGCCAAAAGATATAAAATCTATTGCAGATAGAATTCACGGTTTAGCTATTTTACTAACAAAAGCTTTATCAGAATTAGGTTTTGAGCAATTAAACACTGCTTATTTTGATACCATTAAATTTAACGTAGGTGCTTTGGTAAACCCAATCCATTCTGAAGCATTAAATAATGAAATGAATTTTAATTACGAGGGAGAAATCATCACCATTGCTTTAGATGAAACCACTCGTTTATATGATATTGAAAACATCGTTAAGGTTTTTGCTAAAATTAAAGGCATCAATGTAAATGATATAGATTTAGATTCACTTAAAGCGGATATTGAAAGTATCATTCCAGAAGAATTACAAAGAAAATCAGCGTTTTTAAAACATCCGGTTTTTAATAAGCATCATTCAGAACATGAAATGTTGCGATACATCAAATCTTTAGAAGCAAAAGATTTATCTCTTTGCCATTCTATGATTGCATTGGGTTCTTGCACCATGAAGCTGAACGCAACTACAGAAATGATTCCGGTTACCTGGCCAGAGTTTGGAAATTTACATCCATTTGCTCCTGTACATCAAACTGGCGGCTACATGCAAATTATGGCCGAATTAAATGATTGGTTAAGCGAAATTACAGGTTTTGCATCCATGAGTTTACAGCCAAACGCTGGCGCACAAGGAGAATATACAGGTCTAATGGTAATTAGAGCCTATCATTTAGATAGAGGAGATTCTCATAGAAATATTGCGTTAATTCCTTCATCAGCACATGGAACAAATCCTGCATCAGCAGCTATGGCAGGGATGAAGATTATTGTGACTAAATGTGATGAAAAGGGAAATATTGATGTTGAAGATTTAAGGGCAAAAGCCGAGGAACACTCTGAAAATCTAAGTTGCTTAATGGTAACTTATCCTTCTACTCATGGTGTTTTTGAAGAATCTATTATAGAGATTTGTGACATCATTCATCAACATGGCGGACAGGTTTATATGGACGGTGCAAATATGAACGCTCAGGTTGGTTTAACTTCTCCAGCAAATATTGGTGCTGATGTTTGTCATTTAAATTTGCATAAAACCTTCTGCATTCCACATGGTGGTGGAGGTCCAGGTATGGGTCCAATTGGTGTTGCAGCACATTTAGTTCCGTTTTTACCAGGTCATTCAGTTGTGGATATAGCTCATGAGAAATCGATTTCGGCAGTTTCTGCAGCGCCATGGGGTTCTGCTTCTATCCTGTTAATTTCTCATGCTTACATTGCCATGATGGGAGAAAAAGGATTAACAAATGCAACTAAATATGCGATTCTTAATGCTAATTATATCAAGGCAAGATTAGAAGAACACTATCCAGTACTATATTCTGGTGCTAATGGACGTTGTGCACATGAAATGATTTTAGATTGCAGGAGTTTTAAGAATTTTGGAATAGAAGTTACAGATATTGCAAAGCGTTTGATGGATTATGGTTTCCACGCTCCTACAGTATCTTTCCCTGTTGCAGGAACTTTTATGGTTGAGCCCACGGAATCTGAACCTAAGCATGAATTAGATCGTTTTTGTGATGCAATGATTGCGATTAGAAATGAAATTTCTGATGTCGAATCTGGAGTGTTGGATAAAGATAATAATCCTTTAAAAAATGCACCACATACAGCAGCTGTTATTACTGGGAATGAGTGGGATAAACCTTATACCCGTCAGAAAGCTGGTTTTCCTTTACCTTACGTTGCCCTAAATAAATTTTGGCCATCAGTTGGTAGAGTGAATGACACTTTTGGGGATAGAACATTAATTTGTACCTGCCCTCCTATTGAAGAATATGAGTTTGATGTTTTGGTTTAAAACTAAAATTTAATTAAAATTTAAAGGTTCGATTGTTTAAAAATTGAACCTTTTTTGTTTAAAGAGTTAGAATTAAGAGAAATACTTCTGCTATGAAAAAAATAATTTTAGGTTTATTGATCTGTTTATTATCTACTTATACAATGGCACAATCATCTACATCTAAATCATATGCTTTCCGTTTAAAACCGGGTGAAGACCTGAAAGTAGGAATAGAAAAATTCTTGACTGATCATAAAATAAAAGCTGCAGCAATTGTTACTGTCGTTGGTAGTTTAACTGATGCTAATATCAGATATGCCAATCAACCAGAAGGTAAATTATTGAAAGGGCATTTCGAGATAACATCTTTAACAGGAGTATTAAGTACAAACGGCTCTCATATGCATATTTCTATTGCTAATGAAAAAGGAAAAACTTTTGGAGGTCATCTATTAGATGGTTGCAAAGTATATACAACTGCTGAAATTGTGATTTTAGAATTAATGGATTTAGAATTTAAAAGAGAAATAGATCCAACTTTCGGATATAAAGAATTAGTGGTTGAGCAAATTAAAAAGTAAAATCGATTCATAGCCTTGTAAAAGATTAAAAAGTCCCGTTTCTATATTAGCAACGGGACTTTTTTTCTTCATTTATTAATTACTCTTCAGTATTTTTCAAACTCATTAAAAGATCATAAGCACCATGAACTACAATGTTTTTATTGTTTAAAGCCTCTGCGTTTTCAATTGCTGTAAAGCCTTTTTCATTACTTCCGGTTTTTACTTCGGTCATCTTAAAATGAGAAGCATCATTTGCTACAAACACATAATCTTTTCCTTCATAACTTATTATCGCATCTTGAGGTAAGCAAGGTTTATTTCCTGATTTCACTTCTACTTCGGCATTCATAAACATTCCAGGTATAAGCCCTTGTGTTTCTTTCTCATTTTCAAAATGGCAATGAACCAATAAACTTCTATCTGCACCAAAATCTTTTCCTACCAACAAAATTTCACACAGGTATTTTTTATCAGGCTGATCATTACTATAGGCAATAAGTTTTTGTTCAATTTTTAATTGAATTGCGTCTTTTTCAAAAACAGTTAAAGCTAAATGTAAGTCGTCAGGATTTACCAATTCGAATAAAATCTCGTTTGTATCTATATGCTTGCCAATATTGGCATTCACTTTAGTAACATAGCCATCAATAGGAGAAATGATACTAATCCTGGTAGAAATATTTGCACTATTTAAAGAGTTTGCATTGATGTTAATAAGTTTCAATTCTTGGGCTAGTGAATTCAGTTGAATTTTCAACATTTCATAATCCGAAGTGGCTTGTTGAAAAATTTTATCGCTACTTGCTAGATTTTTGTTGAGTGCCTTTTGTCTTTCATAATCTTGAGCTGCTTGTTTAAGTTTCACTTTTGTAGTCAAATAATTTTGTTGCAGCAGTATATATTGTTGATCTTCAAGTATTGCCAAAACCTGCCCTTTTCTTACATGCATACCCTGCAAAAGTTGGGTGCTTTTTAAAAAACCACCCAATGGGATACTAATGGAAATCATATTCTGAGGTGGCACATCAATTTGTCCACTTAATTTAAGAATAGACGACACATTTTGCTGAGTTAATTTCCCTAACTGAAGCCCAATGTTTTTCTTCTGCTGTTGGCTTAATTGAGCAACATTACTTTCTAAAGAAGTTTCAGTGGTTTCTGTTTTTTCTTCTTTATTGCCACATGAAATTAATAATGCAGACAATAAAATGATACCTATATATTTCATGAAATTTCTATTTATTGATTAATGATTGAAGATTAATAATATTTTCATTTAAATGGTTTACCGATACCAGGTATTGATCTTTTATCACCAGCGCATTATTTATTAATATCACCCAATTCAGATAATTGATTTCACCATTGCTAAATTGTTCATTAGCCGTTTTTGCAATGATATCAGCATTTTTTAAGGCTACTTTTTCATAGTAATCTACCACCTGTAGATTTTTTTGATAACTCTCATTTTCTTGTAAATAAACCATTTCAATACCCTCAAAACCATCTTTTAAGCTGTTCTCATTAAACGAGATTAAGGCTTTTGTAGCTTTAATACTTGCCTTTTGGGAAGAAAAAAATAAAGGAATACCTATCCCGAATTGTAAAGATTCAAATCTTTGATTCGGATTTCCAGTTCCATAAATACTCATATTGTTATATCCTAATAAAAGATCAGGTAATAACTTATTGCGTTCTAATTTAAGTTGTGCTTCGCTGACTTTTGTAGCTTTTTCTAATATAGAAATGGAAGGATGTTGTGCGATAAGATTACTATCCATCATAAAAGGAAGTTCCAATTTAAAATTTTCAGCCTCAGGCACATAGGCTTTAGCACTATGAATAATTCTTTGAAATTGTAACATCAAAACTTTCTCGTCATAAACTAAAGCCTTTAATTGAATGGAAATTTCGCCACGTTGAGATGCTGCTGTGGTTTTTTCTAGGATATTAGATTCTCCAAATTGTAATCTCAGTTCTGCTTTTTTCAAGAAAGAAGAAAATATCTCATCACTTTCTTGCAGTAGCTTTTTCTTTTCCCTCAGGTAAATCAGTTGACTAAAAACAAGACTAACCTGTTTTTTCAATTCATTTTCTTTTAAAGATACAACGGCTAATTCACGCTGCCAGTCCAGATTGTTTATACTTTTTTGAGCAGTATAAATTGTCGGGAATTTGATGCTTTGATTAATGAAAAGTCTGTCATCATTTTGATTAGAATTGAATTTCCCGTACTCGTAATTCACGCTGGTTTGCGGAATATTCCAAGCTGTACCTATTTGCTGTTCTAATCCTATTGCTTTTAATTTCCCACCTTTTAGAGACAGGTTATTTTGCAAAGCAGAATCTATTGCCGCATTTAAAGTAATTTTCTCTTGGGCCTGGCTGGATTGAGCAAAGCTTATAAATCCTAATATTAATAAAGGTAAAATCACCTCTTTTTTTGGTTTCCATTTTTTCTCAAAAAAGATATACAAGATTGGAAGAACATATAAGGTTAAAAAAGTAGCTAAAACTAAACCACCAATTACTACGGTAGCTAAAGGTCTCTGAACCTCAGCACCTTCTCCAGTACTGAGTGCCATTGGTAAAAAACCTAATGATGCTACTAAAGCCGTCATTAGAACTGGTCTTAATCTGGTTTTTCCGCCTCTCATTACAACATCAAGTAAAGGAATATCTTTATGATGATGTCTTAATTGGTTAAACTCTGCGATAAGCACAATTCCGTTAAGTACTGCCACACCGAATAGTGCGATAAAGCCAATACCCGCAGAAATACTAAAAGGCATTCCTCTTAAACTTAATGCTAAAATTCCTCCGATAGCAGAAAATGGAATCGCGGTATAAATCAGCAAACCATATTTTACCGAATTAAAAGCAAAATAAAGCAGTAAGAAAATCAATATCAACGATACCGGAACTGCAATACTTAAACGGGATTTAGCCTCTTGTAAGTTTTGAAATGCACCACCATAAGTTACATAATAACCTGTTGGCAGTTTTAATTGCTCTTCTACTTTTTGTTGTAAATCAGTCACTGTTGTTTGTATGTCCCTATTTCTCACATTAAAGCCAACAATAATTCGCCTTTGTGCGTATTCTCTTTGTATCTGATTGATGTCGTTTTTAATACTTACATCCGCAACCGCATTTAATGGCACCTGTCCGCCAGTAGAAGTACTCAGTAATAAATTTTGAACATCCGCTAAATTGCTACGTTCATCATTCTCTAATCTTACTACCATATCAAATCGCTTTTCATTTTCATAAACTTGCCCGGTACTTTGCCCAGCAAACGCAGTATTAACCGCATTGTTAATTTCTGTAATACTTAATCCATATTTTGCTATCGCAGAGCGATTATAGTTAATCACAATTTGTGGCATTCCTGAAATAGGCTCTACATATAAGTTTTGCGAACCTTCAATTTTAGAACAAATGCTTCCTAATTTTTGTGAATAAGCTACCAAAGTATCAATATCTTCCCCAAAAATTTTACACACCACATCTTGTCTGGCTCCGGTCATCAATTCATTAAAACGCATTGCAACAGGATATTGAAAAGAGTAAGTTACTCCCGGAATTTGTTTTAATTCCTCGCTCATTTTTGCCGCTAGGTCGTCGTAATTATTTGCCGATGTCCATTCAGAACGATCTTTTAAGATAATCATCATATCAGTTGCTTCTAAAGGCATTGGGTCTGTGGGGATTTCACTACTCCCTGTTTTACCCACAATTTTTTTAATTTCCGGGAATTTTGCCAATAGTACTTTCTGACTTTTCTCTAAAGCTCTAATTGATGTATTTAAGTTACTTCCAGGTAAAACTCGGGTATCAACAGCAAAATCACCTTCTGGTAAAGTAGGGATAAACTCACCTCCAATATTTGATAAAATAAAAGCTGCGATAATCATTAGGAAAGCCAAACCGGCCAATACAATTTTTTGATAATTCATGACTTTTCTCAAAGATTTCTGATAAAAATTTTCGAGTTTTTCCATCATTCTGGCCGACCAATTTTTATCTGATGTTATCTTTTTTGATAGAAATAAAGAGCTCATCATTGGGACATAAGTTATAGAAAGTATAAAAGCACCAATCAATGCAAACGCCACTGTTTGTGCCATTGGCTTAAACATTTTACCTTCTATTCCTTCCAAAGTGAGAATTGGCAGATAAACAATGAGAATAATAATTTGTCCGAAAACGGCACTATTCATCATTTTTGATGCAGAACTTTGCACCTCATGATTCATATCTTTTTGAGAGAGATGCGTGAAAGGGCTAAATTTTTTAGAATGAGTTAGACTATGTAAAACAGCCTCCACAATAATTACCGCTCCATCTATTATCAAACCAAAATCTATCGCACCTAAACTCATTAAGTTTCCGCTTACACCAAAAATATTCATCATAATAATGGCGAATAACATGGCTAAAGGAATTACCGATGCAACTAATAGTCCTGCTCTAAAATTTCCTAGAAAAAGAATCAAGACAAATAAAACAATTAGCGCACCCTCTACTAAATTTTTACTTACGGTATGGATGGCATTATTTACCATTTTAGTACGATCTAGAAAAGCATCTACTACAATACCCTCAGGTAAAGTTTTTTGTATTTGTGCAATTCTCGCTTTAACTTTTTTAATGACTTCGTTGCTATTTGCACCTTTTAACATCAATACAACCGCTCCTGCAACTTCGCCTTTGCCATTATAAGTCATTGCTCCGTATCGCGTTGCATGCCCAATTTCTACTTTAGCAATATCTTTGATTAAAATAGGTGTTCCATCGCTAACATTTTTAACTACAATGTTTTCTATATCGGCAATATTACCCACTAACCCTTCGCTTCTGATAAATAGCGCAATAGGTCCTTTTTCTATATATGCACCTCCAGTATTTTGGTTGTTTTTTGCCAGTGCATCAAATACTTCAGAAATATAAATTTTATTTGCTGCAAGTCTGCTTGGATTAATTGCTATTTCATATTGCTTTAAATATCCTCCAAAACTGGCCACATCAGCTACACCTTGTACGCTTAATAATTGTCGTCTAACTATCCAGTCTTGTATTGTTCTTAATTGTGTTACTGAATATTTATTTTCATAACCTGATTTTGGCCTAACTACATATTGATATATTTCACCTAATCCTGTAGTAATTGGGGCCATAGTTGGTGATCCAAATTCTTTTGGTATCTCCGATTGGGCAATTTGCAGACGTTCGGCAATTTGCTGCCTTGCCCAATAAATATCTATCTCATCATTAAAAACAAGCGTAACTACAGAAAGTCCGAATCTAGAAAAGCTTCTAATTTGCTTTAATCCGGGGATATTATTATTGACCTGTTCTATTGGGAAAGTAATAAAACGCTCCACGTCTGGAGCTCCTAAAGCTGGAGAAGTAGTAATTATTTGTACCTGATTATCTGTAATATCTGGTACGGCATCAATAGGCAATTTAGTTACTTGATAAGCTCCATAGCCTATCAGAATAAATATAAAAAGCCCTACAATAAGTTTATTCTTTACAGAAAACTCTATAATTCTATTAAGCATTTAATTTTGTGATTAAAAATTTAAAATATAACAGGGTTGATACTACCAAAAACTGCTAGCATCATTCTTCTTTATAAACTAATTTTTAAACAAACTTTGGAGGCTGCCAAATGGCTTTGAGATGATAGGAGGAATAAGAAATATCTCTAAGAGTATTTATTTTAATTATTTGGGGATAACGTTGAATTTTAAAATCTTGTTGGTTTATAATTTGAACATTTAAAAATATTACCGTTGCGCAATTATCATGAGATTTAAAAGGCAAACGCATATCTTGATCATAATCTGAATCATGCGGATTACCATTAAAATAATGCATTTCTAAATATCCGAAGAAAGAAAGCTCTGGATTTTCAGTTTCTTGAGTGATAAAATGTTGGATTAAGACAGGGGTTTTTAAAAACTGGTTTAACTCGGTTGCAGAAAGCAAGTAAGCAAATAAGAATATGATAGAACACAGCTTTTTCAATACAACAAACTTAAAGTTTAAAAATGATAAACTAAAACACTACCCAGCTAATTTTAAATCATTTCAAAAGCGTTATTTGATTTTTATCCTTTTTGACAAGTAAAACAAATTATTGTTCCTTGCTCAGCATTTTGTTCGGCCCAAATCTTACCTCCATTTGCTGTTATAAATTCATGGCAAAGTGTTAAACCTAAACCAGTTCCTTTCTCATTACTTGTTCCTCTCCTGCTTTTGCTATCAGGCAAAAAAACACTTTTTAAATCTTCATTTGAAATTCCGATACCATTATCAGCCACACATATTTTCACTAAATTTACATCATAATCATCAGCATAGATTTTTATTTCTCCGTTTTTGGGTGTAAACTTTATGGCGTTTGCAATTAAGTTTCTAATGATAAAAGCAAAGTGATTAGCATCTATAAAAACATTTTTTTCATCTAAATCAATCTTATTTAATGATAAATGTTTTTCGCTTATCGCTTCTAAATTCAGGCTAATGCCTTTATCAACTTCCTGCAAAACAGAAACCTTAACCTTACTTAATTTATTCCCTTTAATTTGAGCTTGGCCCCATAATAACAAATCATCTAAAGTTGCCAATGAAGATGTAGACTGTTTTATAATCAAATCTAAATACTTCTGTTCTTCTTCTTGCTCTAGCTCACCATCTTTAATTAAATTTAATATACCTAATGTTGTACCATATGCTCCTCTCAAATCATGACCAATAATAGAGAATAGTTTATTCTTAATATTATTACTTTCGGTAAGTTCAGTTTTATTGATATTTAGTCTATCATTAAATACTTTTAACCTTATTAAAACCAAAATCAAAACCACAGATAAAACAGCAATAAATATTAAAACACCTAGAATAATGTTTTTCTCCCTTGTTTTCTGAAACAATAGGTTTTTACTCTCCAAAATTTCGGCTTTCGCTTTGTATAATCCTAAACTAGCATTTGCTTCTGCTAACGCTCTTTGTTTCTGGACGTCAATTGCTTTATTTATTAATTGCGAACTATTTTCAAAGTAGCTAAGTGCAGATTTATAATCATTTTGAGCCTTAGAAGTTTCTACCAAAGCATTGTATATTTCTATTTCTAAATCTTCTAGCTCTAATTTTTTAGTTTTTTCTAATAAGATTAAAAGCTGAGTTTCGGCCAGTTTATATTTTTTCTGATCAAATAAGACTGAGGGGACATTGATAGAAATCCTAAGCTCTTCCTCCTTTAATCCGTTCTTTTTTGATAGTTCAATTCCGGTTTCTAAATTTTTTAATGCATTTTGAAAATCACCTTTTTCTTTATAAACCAGGGCTATATTTTGCAGGGCTAAAACTTGATCCATAGGTCGCTTATCATCAAAAGCCGATTGATAACCTATTTGAAATTGCTTTAAAGCTTTATCTAATTCTCCTTTAATTGCATATACAATAGCTTTATTAGCTATTAAGTCCTCACTCAAAAAGTTAGTTTTATTTTTTTGATTAACAGAGTCAGCCTTTAAATAAAAATCTAATGCTTGGTCTGGTTTATTTTGTTTTATACGAAGGGTTCCTAATTTTAAATAAGAAGATACTTTTTCTTTAGGATTGTTATCTTGTTTGGCAATTAACAATGCTTTTAAAAATAATGATTCGGCTTTAAGAAAATCCCCTTTTTTACCCCACAAAACCCCTAGAGAATTAGTAATTTCTGCCTCTAGCTTTTTATTATTTAAACTTTTTGATAAACTTAAGGCATCATTATAATATTTTTCAGCAAGATTTAAATAACCATATCGCAATAAAATAAAACCTGCATTCTTATTGATTTGAGTAAGATTATAACTATCATTTTGTTTCTTAAAATCCAGCAATGCAACGTTTACAACACTAATCATACTATCCACATTTTCAGGCTTTATCCCTTTTAAAAAAGATAAATACTTATCTAATTTAATGGAATCTTTGATATCGGTTTTTTGAAAAGCTAAAACAGGATAAGACTTTTGGGTAAAAAGAAAAATTGCAAATACGAAATATATATACTTGGATTTAAAAAATCTAATCATCATAATATCAAATAGGTAAATTCTTTTTAAATGTACTTATTCGTGAGTTTTTAAAAAAATGTTTATCATTTTATCATCATTCTCTAAAGAATTTCCTAAAACTCTATAATAAAAAAAAGCCGTAAGTAAAACCTACGACTTTTTATCAAATCAAAAAAAGATTTTTATTTGTTTATCAATATTTGTTTAGAGATTGAAGAATCGTTTAACAAAGTTGCTTTTATGATGTAAACTCCATTATTAATTTCTGAGGGTATTTTAATACTGCTTGTGGTTGTATTTTGTTGGAACACCTTCGCACCTTGCAGATTATACATTTCTACAGATTTTACCGACTCACTAAAATTGATGAAATCTGAGACAGGGTTTGGGTAAACGCTAAAAGTTGTTTCCTTAATATCAAAACTTACAAACTTAATATCACTGTATTCAATTGCTCCATTAAAATCTACTTGTTTTAAGCGGTAATAATTAACTCCATTTATAGGGCTAAAATCTTTAAAGCTGTAAGTGTTTAATTTTTGAGAAGTTCCGTTTCCTTTAAGCTCTCCTATTTTTATAAAATCGGTTCCGTTACTACTGCGCTCAATCTCAAATTTATCGTTGTTTAATTCACTTGCTGTTTCCCAATATAGTCTAGCGGTTTTAGCATCGGCGGAAGCCAAAAACTTAACCAATTTAACAGGAAGTGTTCCAAAACCTTCGCCTATTCCAAACTGAGAGAAACTGGTAATCCCTGTTGCAGATGCAGTTACAATTCCTGCTGTTATAGTAGAGACAACATTTGTACCTTGATTTGCCCATTGATAGAAACTATTGTTATCAGTACGCTTAAGAACATAAAAGTTATTTGCCACAGAAGAACCTATTGGTGCATTTAGCGAAACGCTGTAATTACCCCCAGTTGGTTGTATATTTGGTGTTATAAACCAGCTCCCGCCGCTTAATATACTATTTACAGTTTGACCGCTAATGGTTAAATTAGGTTGGCCACTTATTGCGGCATTAGAGAAAAAAGCAGAAATATCAGTTGTACCTACTAAGCCAGTTAATGTTAAACTCGCTGGGGCATAATAACCTGTTTTACCTACCGGGAAATTATAAATACCACTTGAGTTCACTATGCGTTTTAAGTTACCAATAATGTAAGATGTTGAAGTGCCTGTCATACTTGCATTTGGGTTGCTCATGATAAAGTTTTGACTAGATCCCATCGTTACCACTCCATTTGTTAAAGTAACATTTCCTGCAAAAGTGGTTGTTCTTGTCACAGTTAAAACTGCTGCATTATTTACTTCGATACTATTATTTACTGTTTGACCTATAAAAGCAGAATCAAAAGTTGTAATACCAGTACCAAAAACCAAAGTCCCTGTTCCAGTAATATTACTGTAAGTACTGCCAGAACCAAAACCATAGAATGTTCCGCTTCCGCTGATGTTGATTGTGCCATTATTGATAATACCATTTGGCGTATAAAAACCAGCTGGTAAAGTTAGGGTCGAACCGGATGCTATTTCGATAGCTGCAGCAGCACTTCCACTTGTTGGGGCATTGTTTGGATATATATTAGCATTAGCAATTATCGCCTTTACAGCTGCACTAGGCACACCATTACTCCAATTGCTTGATGTATTCCAATTGTTTGTTAAACCTAACCAAGTTGTTGTGGTTGCTTTTAAAGCGATACAGAACATGGTATTAGTAGAAAAAGGCGCTATAGCTGTTGCCGAAGCAGTAATAATACCAGCATTTTCTGTAATGTTTGCGCCAGAAACTATAACCCAAGTAGTTGTTCCATTTGTTGCGGTTGATGCTCTTCTCATTAAAACATAATCACTTGTGTTTACCCTTCCATTTGTATAGTTAGCTGTTTTAAAAGTTACATCTACAGTACCGGTTGCAGAAAAAACACTTGGTTCAATAGACCATTGCCCAGAATTTATGAAAGACGGATAAACATCAGAACCAATGGTAAGTGAAACCGGTGATGTAGCGTAAGAATCAAATTTTATACTGTATACAGAAACTGCGCTGATATTATTATTAGTAATACTGATATCACCATATTTTCTTGTTCCCAATCTATGGTATTGAAAATCGCCCAAAGGAAAAATATAAGTGCCTGTTGTATTTACACTTTTTGAGAGTTTTTCTGCGGCAATACTATTAATAGGTGCAGTAATTTGAATTGTGGCATTTGGATTAGTTTGTTCTAAATAATTTGAACCAGTGCTCCAAGCATTTAATAAACCAGAAACTATATTAATATTGCCTCCAAATTTCCCTAATAAATTAAATGAATTTGAATTTCCAATATTAATCTCCACATCGTTATTTACCAATCCTGCTATTGTATTTACTAAACCACCAGTTGTTTCAAATCTTAATTTCCCGCTTCCGCTGATACCGCCTCCATATCCATTAAAAGTTGTATTAAAGCCAACTAATTTTGCTATTTCAATATTACTATTGTTAATTAATCCATTTGTAAGTATTAATTCTGAGTGTAATTTTAAACCAGTTATTCCCGAATTAATCGTTAGAGAACGAGCATTATCTGTAGCTGTATATATTAAAGGATAATTAGTTAAACCAGAAGGTATTATTGCGTCAATTGTTGCATTTGGCACACCGTTACTCCAATTTGCGATATTATTCCAAGCTGTGTTATTAGCACCTGTCCATGTAGAAGTGGTAATTGTTGTATTAGTTGCCACAGCTGTTGAATTGATACCAATTACAAAATCAGAAAATTTGCTTAAACCAGTTATGCCTGCTGTTACTGTTGCATTGCTTACTGTTTGCCCACTTGTTGTTCCACCAATTTGAGTAGAAGCAGACTTTGTCCCTTCAAAAGTCCAAGGATTGCCGTTTGCTATACGTTTTAAAACCACATATCTATCAGCGTCCGTAACACCATTTGTAAAAGCCGACTTAGAGAATGTAACATCATAACTTCCACTAGTAGGAGCAAAATCGGGTGTTATTCTCCAATAGTAATCTCCTAATACTGATGTTGTAGTTCCAGATGCAAAATTCACATTTGGAGCAGTGGGACTATTATCGTTTGCTACTGTAATTTTGGTTGTGCCAGTTAAATTGTTTAAACTTATTATTGTGGGTTCCGATTGTAGATAAGCAAATTGTGTATTTGGAAAAACATAAATACCATTAGCATTTACCGCCCTAGTAATTTTACCGGCAATATAATTTGCAGCACTTTGTCCACTTATTGCATTTACATCTGGATTGGTAATTTCAATCCCGCCTGATGCAGTTATAATTGCATTTGTACCTGTAAATGTAATATTTTTCCATATCCCGGCTAAAGTGATATTCTCATTGGTTGATAGACTTAAATCTTTAAAGCCTGTTAAATTATAAGCCGTTACACTTGGCGTTGTTGTACCGTTAAAAGCTAAAGTTCCTGTTCCTTCTATGGCTGTTGCCGAGTAGTTAGTGAAATTTAAAGTTCCAGTATGATTTATCTGTAAAGTCCCATTAATAATTAGTTTATTTTTAATAATCAATGTGCTTGGCAATTGCGCAGTAACACCAGCATCAATAATTACTTTTAAAGCTGTTGGCGATGTTGCTGTAGTTGGCATATTTGCTGTTGTACTATTAAATTTAACAATAGTAGTTGCATCGGGTACTATTCCTTTACTCCAATTAGCAGTATTATTCCAATTGTTATCAACGCCTACCCAATTGTTTGGTGATGGAGGTGTAATATTGTTCACATCTGCCTGAGCAATAAAAATATCTGCTTTGATAGATGCAAAACTTGGAAAACGAGTTTGAAAATCTGTATCGTTATAGCTTTGGGTTAGTGTGGTTGAACCGAAAGAAAGCGTTCCTTTAAAATCGCCAGCAATCAAAGTTTTTCCCAAATTTTCTGATAAAACAGTTAATCTTGGTGTTTTGATGGCTTTTAAAAAATTGAAAGCTGCATCATAATAAGAAATTACTCCCTCTGTTGTATTGGTTGAGAAAATATAATCTCCGCCTTTATCTATAATGGTGCTTGCAAAACCCTTTTCAAAACCAATAAAACCATTTGTAGTTGCAATCAATTTATCAAATGTAAGGGCATTATAAGTTTGAAAAACACCTGAACTATTGAAAGTTAATGTTCCGTTAAACAAATAATATCCAAAAGCATTTACTGGATATTGGTTTATTAAACTGGTATATGGTGCATTAATTGGTTTTACTCCAACATTTCCGTTGGTATAGCCAATATATAAATCACCTGTGGTTGGATTTACTCCTGTTAATACTGTTATTCCGGCAGCAGCTGGTATAATGAATTTTTTTGTTCCATCCGGTTTTAATGAAATAACTACGGTATACTGAGAATTTACATAATTAGACATTTTTGAAGAAATTTCCTCTCCGTCAAAATAGAACTGATTGCTAGTGTTGTTGATAGAAAAACTTACGCTTCCATCATTACTCACAAATTGATCTGGTTTTGAAAAACCAGTAAGTAAAGCTTTAGAAAAGAAATCATTATGCCATACTTCATTTCCGTTAGCATCAAATTTTATTATTCTATGAGGATAAACATAGCCAGGAGCTACAGCTGTGGTTTGATTATTAGCATCTATGGTTACAAATAAATTTCCATCTGGAGTAAATTGCATTCCTTGAATATTAGCTAAAGCAATTCCGCTATTACCATATTCAACATTAGAGCCTGTGTTTACTTTTTTAATAAACTGCCCAAGTCCCGCATTATTTAACTTAACTAAATAAGTACCCCAAGCATTGTTGGTAATTCCATTTCCGTAATCAGCTGTAAGATAATTACTACCAGTCATAAAGAAATATAACTCTCCATTTTGATTGATTGAAAAGCCAGTTCCTCCATTCACTATATCTCTTAAAATTGTTTGTGTTCCATCACTACTTACTTTACAAAAAATGGTTTTAATGTTTGGGAAGCTACCTAAAGCACCAGCATCAATTTGTTGTCCTGCAAAAAGCGCTCTCCCATAAATTGTTACTACAAAATAAGTATCTCCATTTGTAGTTTTAGTTAATGCTTTAACTTCTGCCCCTGCTCCACCAAAGTTAAAGGCGCTATCATAACCGCCACCAATTTGGGCTTTTGTACTTAATGCCATAACCACAGCAAACAAGAATAAGAGTAATAATTTTTTCATGATTTTTTCTTTTTGATTGATGAATCAAAAAGACATAAAATGAGCTTTTAAAAACATACGCAGAACTGCGTATTTTTCGACTATCCTAAATCTTTAATACAACTGATTAGGAACTTCTTTTTAAATTTAATATCATTGATTTTCAAAAAAAATGGGAAAACCTCCGGTAGAGATTTTCCCATATTAATTGTTTATTTAAGTTTTATTTATTTGTAATAATATTTAATCCCCTCTGCAGCCGTTTGTTTAGATGAGGTAGGATAACCAGCATCATTGTAGGTATAAGTGGTGGTTTGTGTGCCAAATGATGATTTTACAGTTAGGCGGTTGTTTTTAGAAATTGGATCGTAATTTCTGCTATAAATATAATCCATAAAAATACCTCCTTCATAGTATGGATTTTTCTTATCATCGTAAGTATATTCCTGACTACTTGCCACATTTCCGTTAAATAAATATTCTTTTTTAGATACGTTATCGCCTGTCCAAGTGTAGTTATAATTGTAAGTATCAGTTGGTCTAGAGCTATCTACAAAACTTAATTTAGAGATTTTTCCTGCTGTATTGTATTCGTAATTTTTTGTTAAGGTATTACTAACGGCACCTGTTTGTTGGTAAAATGTAGTTACAATTTTACTTACTTTATTGTTAGTGTAAGTGATTTCATGTAATTGAGAGTTTACTGGGTAATTTGCTGCTTTAACTAAAAATTTAGCAATTGTAGCGTTAGCGTTCAATTCTACAGTTGTGGTATTTCCTCCACTTTTAAAACTTTCAAAAGCACCTTTGCTATCATAAGTTACTTCTTCAAAGGTTGATTCTACACCCGATGTCGGATTCCAAAAGGTGGTTTTTATTAATAATTGTGCCGAAGTTCCACCACCGGTTGTAGTTGTATCTTCGTCTTTTGCACAGCCTATTGTAAATAATACTGCCGCAAATAGTAACATAGTTTTGAATTGATTTTTCATGATTATTTTGGTTAAGTTGAATAACTATTTTTCATTCTGATTAATTGGTAAACGGATTATAAATTTCGTCGCCCATAAATTTCCAAGTGTTGGTTACTTTTCCGCTAACAGCATCAATTAAATCACAATTTGTGTAATCATTTACCGAGCCTTTTGGTGAAGTAAATTTGCCGTAGCTTACCAAAATGTTTTTTGTCCCATTAACAAATTTTAGCGACAGTGTGAATTCACTTGCATCAGAAGGAATGTTTAGAGTGTATAATACAGTTGAAGTTGGTGCATCTTTTACTACATTTTTTATCCTTATTTCGTACTGACCAGCAGTTGCAGTCTTCTGTGCGAAGGTTAATTTAGAAGCATCGTTAGAAAGGCTTAATTGTTTGATTTTTGTTTGGTCTTTCTCTTCGTTTGTTAAAACATTGAAACTGTTGCGCTCGTCAAATGTACCGTTAACTATTACAGCGAAATAACCTCCGTTGAGTAAAACTCCTTTACCATCTGCGCTTATTAAATCAGGATCGGATGTGCTAGCATAAACTTGTTGGGTAATTTCTGTTTCTCCAGTACCATCTGCTTTTATAGAAAAGGTTTTTGAAGGCGTTTGGTTAGGAAATGGTTTTCCCGGGAGGGTATAAAAAATTTGTCCGTCGCTTGTTGCTTTTAATAAACCAATTTGTGTAAATGCCGGGAAGGTTTTGATTGTTTTTTTATCGCTACCGTCTAAATTACAAGTTTTTAAAAAGAAAGGTTGGTCATACTTTTCGGTATAAATATAAGCTAGCCTATTTGAGGTTGGTACATAAACCGTAGCAATAATATAGTTGTTGCTGGTGCTATTACTCGGCCCTTCGCTGGTTACTAATTTTCTACTTCCACCTTTTAAATCGGTGCTGTAAATGTTAAAAGTATCGGTGTAAAATACAGTCGTACTTTCTTCAGAAGAAACTGAGGGATTTGAATCGTCGCTTTTAGAACATGCTAAAAATGAAAGGCTGGCGATAGCTAAATAAAAAAATGTTTTTTTCATGATGTGTTTTTAAATTAATAGTGTAAAGTTGGGTGAAATACACAGGCTAAACCATACGAAGAACTTCGTATTTTTGAAAGAAATTGTTATTAACTATTGGGAAAAGGCAAGTTAGATTATCAGGAGTGTTAGTTCACTTCTTTATACTCTTTGTAAGACTGTTGCTATTATAAAATTTAGTAAGATTTGACTTTAATTATTAAATTAAATATCAACAACCCATTGTTAGGATAACACTATGAAATTACCCTTATTTAAAATATAGCTAATAACTTAAAGATTATCTCTACTAAATCAACCTGTTTTTAGTAGCAACATCAATTGCATTTACTTTATTATTTACTTGTAATTTGCGGTATATATTTTCTATGTGCTTTCTTACTGTGCCGTAACTTATGTATAGGTTAGTGGCAATCTGCTCATAACTTAAACCATTTTTAAGCTGGGTAAGTAGCTCAATTTCTCTTTTAGTTAAACCATAATCTTGCACATTTGATTGATGCTGAGATGGCGGATTTCTTAATAAATTCAAAACCCTTAATGCCACCCCTGCCGACATTGCTGCACCACCAGAAAGAGTTTCGAATATTGATTGGCGCAAGTTGTCCGAATTCTCTTCTTTTAACAAATATCCGTTTGCACCAGCCATAATCGCTTTAAAAATATTTTCATCATCATCAAAAGTAGTGAGCATTAAAATTTTTAAATGAGGATGATTTTGTTTGACTAATCGAGTAGCATCAATGCCATTCATACTAGGCATTTGTATATCCATTAAAATTAAATCGACAGGTTTTTTATTGATATTTTGAAGCAATTCTTCGCCGTTAAAGGCATTCATTACCACCTTAAACTCCGCATGTGGTGCAAGTTTATCTAAACAAGCTTTTAAAGCAAAGCTGTTGTCTTCGGCAATGGCAATGTTTACAGGCAATTTTATATTTTTATCAAACATGCTGCTTATTTTAATTTTATAAAATACGATGAACTGCGTATTATACCGGAATATTCAATTTCACTTGTGTTCCCTCACCTATTTTAGATTCTATTTGATGTTTGCCGTTAATGTTTTGAACTCTCGAATGGATATTTTTTAAGCCATAACCATTAGCTTTCGTATTCACATCAAAACCCTTCCCATTATCGGTAATCAATAATTCCAAATCTTCATAGTTGTTTCTGAATAAAATGTTTAATGCAGTAGCATCGGCATATTTTATGGCATTATTTACTACTTCTTGTATAATTCTAAATAAATTGGTGGCTATAATTGGCTGTAAAATCACATTTCCTTCAAATTCATCTTCAATTGTTATATGCGGCTTCCCAGTATGGTAAGGTTTAACATAGTCTCTTAATTTTATTACAAATTCATCTAAACTAAACTCTTGCCCATTAATTAACCAAACTGTACTTCGTAATTCTCTGATGGTATTTTGAGTAATAGTTTGGGTTTCTTTTAATTGGATGTTTTCTTTATCGATAGCGGATAATGTACTTATAGAACTATTGATGAAACTTAATTGTGCCCCAATATTATCATGTAATTCTTGAGAGATACGTAATTTTTCTTCTTGAACTTGATTTTTTGTTTCGGCTGTTGCAAGTTTCAGTTTACTTTCTTGATTTAATTTATACCTACTAAATATGAGAACACTGATAATTACAAATACAAAAAAAGCACCTATAATTAATCCTATTGTTGTGTTCCTTTTTACTAAAGTTAATTGCTGAATTTTCCCCTCTTTATTTAATATTTCAATTTGTTTTTGTTTTTTTACCGCTTCAAATTGCTCTTGCAAGAGAGCTACCTCTTTGGTGTTTTCTGTATTAATAAATTTATCTTTTTCGGTTATCATTAACTTCATATAGTCAAATGCCTTTTTAAAATTGCCTATTCTTGTTTCGTTATTGACTAAATTTTCTAAAGTTTCCGGAATTAATTCGCCTGCTTTAATTTCTTGTTCCAATTTTAAAGCAATTAACAAAGCCGCATCACCTTCTTTGTAACGCCCCATTTCGCTAAGCAAATTTCCTAAATTATTCCCTATCGCAGCGGTTAGCCATTTACTATCGGCTTTTGCCGCGTAATCAACAGATTTTTGGTAATAATTTGCAGATTGATTGAAATCTTTTTGAACCTTAGATAAAATTGCTAAGTTGTTATAGGTTAAACAAATCCTATCATTAATTCCATTATTCAGATAATATTTTAATGCTTTTTTATAATTGCTATTGGCTTTAACAAACTGAAATTTTTGCTCGTACACTGCACCTTTATTGTTAGCCAAATCGGCAATCATTCTTTCATCTTTTGCTTTAATGGCATAATCTTCGGCAATTAAATCATATTTTAAAGCATTATCTAGCTTTTTCCAGCTTAAGTAAAGTGCACCAATATTTTTGTTAATGGTTGCATTTAATAGATTATCGTTTTCTGGCACAAATTTCAAACCCTCTAAATACGATGTTAAAGATTTTAGATTCTCGCCCATATCTGCATATAAATTTCCAATCTCATTTAGTGTTTCAGCTTTCACTATTCCACTATCAGTAGCTAATTTTAAAATATTTTGATAAACAGAAATAGCTTCTACACTTTTGCCATCTTTAACTAGCTGAATAGCTACAGCATTTAATTTTTTTAAATCACCATTAACAGATTTCTTTTGCGCAAACACATAGCTATTAAGTAAGAGCAATATTGTAAATCCAATAAAAATATTTAAGCGCATATTTTTAACATTAAATTGTGACATTTAATTTAGTCTTTGTTCCTTCTCCAATTTTTGATGAATTTTGAATTGTTCCTTTAATATTTTGGATTCTCGCATTGATGTTTTTTAAGCCATAACCATTAGCTTTTTCATTAATATCAAAACCCTTCCCATTATCAGTAATCAGTAATTCTAAATCTTGATGATTGCTTTTAAAATCGATAGTTAGCAAACTAGCGTCAGCATGTTTTATGGCATTATTTACCACTTCTTGTATAATCCTAAATAAATTTGTGGCCAAATTTGGTTGTAAAATTATATTCCCGCTAGTTTCATCTGTTATGTTAATATGCGGTTTACCAGTATGGAAAGGCTTTACATAATCTCTAAGCTTAACCACAAACTCATCTAAACTAAACTCTTGCTGATTAATTAACCAAACTGTACTACGTAACTCTCTGATGGTGTTTTGGGTAATAACTTGGGTTTCTTTTAATTGGATATTTTCTTTATCGTTTGCCGAAAGTGTACCTATAGAGCTATTGATAAAACTTAGCTGTGCACCAATATTATCATGTAATTCTTGTGATATACGAAGCTTTTCTTCTTGCATCCTATTTATTTCATTCAGTTGCCGCTTTTTATAAAACTGATAGCCCGATACTCCTAAAACCAACATGGTAAAAAAAGTAGCTGCCAGATATATATTTTTTTTAGTAATTTCTAACTCCTTAATTTCCTTGTCTTTGGCTAACAATAATATTTGCTGACTTTGCTTAGCCGTTTTGAATTTTTGAGATTCTATTACTTTATTTTTTAAATTGATATTGATGCGGCTATTATCTAACTCTAAAGCTCTTTGGTTTAAGGTTAATTCTTGATTTTCTAAACCCAGTTTTTGCAGGCTATTCTCTTTGGCTAGTAACTTAATTTGTTGTTCTTTTTTCTCGGTTTCAAACTTGGTTAGCATTTCTGCAATGTTTTCACTGCTTTCGTTATTATTTAAAGAGTCTTTTAATTTCATGGCATTTTGCATATAAGGAAATGCCTCTTTCGATCTATTTAAACCATCCAAAACCTCGGCTAGGTTGTAGTTGAAAGCCATTTTCTCTTCAATACTACCCTCTTTTATACCGTAATCATAGGCTTTTTGTGCAAATGGTAAAGCTTTTTCGTATTGCTCTTCATTCATGTATAGTAATGCCAAATTTGTTTCTATAATTTTTATAGCGTTTGTTCTATTAAATTTATTGGCTATTACTAAGGCTTCTTCATATTTTTTAATGGCTAATGTATTTTTATTTTGCTTGTTATAAACCACCCCGATGTTAATCAATGGGTTTAAACCTAAAACAGGTCTATTCATTTGTGTGGCTAAATCATAAGCATTTTTATAACTTTCTAAAGCTAAATCGTACTGCTTCTGATTTTTATAAATGATGCCTAAATTATTATACACGTTAGACATCCCTAAAGAATCTTTAATTCCTTTTCTTATATCTAAAGCTTTTTTGTAATAAAATATAGATTTATCAAACTGTTTAGCGGTTTCTAAAACTAATGCGGTTTGATAGTTACCTGAACCAATTTTAGCAATATCACCAGAAGATTCGTATAATTTTAAAGCTTGTAAACTTAATGAGATAGCTTTTGGGTAATTACCCATTGCTTCTAATAATCTAGAGTAATTAATAAGTGCATTACCATACCTTATTTTATCGTTCTTTACGTAAGGAATTGATTTGTTAATTGCTGACTCTGCTTCTTTATATCGCTTTAAATCGGTTAAAACACCCACTAAATTAGAATAAGCAATTCCTGTATCCTCATTTGATTTATTGTACTCATAGACTTTAATTGCTTTGTAATAATAATTAACCGCTTTATCATCTTCATAGGTATCATAATATGCCAGCCTTGCCAATTGCTGATAATAGATACCTCTTTCTAACTGATTTGGTTTAAATGCATTGCTATCGATTTTTACTAAGATTGCTTTAGCTGCTGGGTAGTTTTTATTAGTTATTTCTAATGTTAGTTTATTTAAATAGCTAACATTAGTTTTATTTACTTGTGCATGTAAATCTAAATATGATAACGCAACTAATAAAAGACAACTAAATATAAAAATCGCTAAAAACTTAAAACGCATATAAGGTAATATAGGCTGTATTTTTTTCGCCATAAAGGTTTGATTATGTGCGATAAATATATCTTTAATTTCGTATTATTTCTTAATTAGAAAAAGATAAAGATTATAATGGATATTAAAACTTATCTCACAAATGATAGTTTGTTATATTTGTTACTCAAAAAAAAGTAAAGTTTAAATATTTATCCAAATGAAAATAACCCAAATTAGTAAAGCTTTTTCTATTATATTTTTATCATTAGCCACTTTAATAGGCAACGCTCAAAATAAATCTATAGACAGTACCCAAAACGAAGAAAAAATTTACAGGGCAACTCCAGATAAAATCAACGATTTAGTGCATACTAAACTTGATGTAAAATTTGACTACAAAAAATGCTATTTGTACGGCAAGGCATGGATAACCTTAAAGCCTCATTTTTATCCAACAAATTCTCTTACGCTTGATGCAAAAGGTATGGATATAAAAAATGTTTCCATCAATAACGGAAGCATTAACAGCCCTTTAAAATTTACATACGATAGTCTTCAACTAAAAATAAACTTAGGTAAAACATATAAATCTTCAGAAAATTATACCATTTACATTGCTTACACTGCTAAACCAAACGAGTATAAAGCAAAGGGAAGCCAGGCAATCACAGATGCAAAAGGTCTTTACTTCATAAATCCAGATAGTAGCGTAAAAGGTAAACCCGTTCAAATTTGGACCCAAGGAGAAACTGAAGGATCTTCCGTTTGGTTCCCCACTATAGATCATCCAAATCAAAAAACCACTGAAGAAATCATCATGACAGTTCCTTCAAAGTATGTTACTTTATCTAATGGGGCATTAATATCACAAAAGAAAAATAATGATGGTACACGTACTGATACCTGGAAAATGGATAAACCACATTCTCCATATCTTTTTATGATGGCTGTCGGCGACTTTAAAATCTATCATGATAAGTACAAAAATATTCCTGTCGACTATTATTTAGAACCCGCTTACGCTTCATATGCTAAAGATATATTCGGAAAAACGCCAGCAATGATTGATTTTTATTCTAAAAAATTAGGAATAGAATATCCTTGGAATAAATATGCACAAATAGTGGTAAGAGATTATGTAAGTGGCGCAATGGAAAACACCACAGCTACTTTACATGGCGAATATGTTCAACAAACTAAACGTGAGCTTTTGGATGGAAGCAATGGAGAAGAAACAATAGCACATGAGCTTTTTCACCAATGGTTTGGTGATTATGTAACTACAGAAAGCTGGAGCAATTTATCTGTAAATGAATCATTTGCCGATTTTAGTGAGACGTTATGGGCAGAACATTCAGAGGGAAAAGATGCTGGAGATGCGCATAATTATGAGTCGATGCAAGCTTATTTAGGTACCCCAGATGCAAAATTAAAAAATTTGATCCGCTTTAATTATAAGGATAAAGAAGATATGTTTGATGTAGTCACTTACCAAAAAGGTGGGCGTATTTTGAATATGTTAAGGAATTATTTAGGTGAAGATGCTTTTTTTAAAGGCCTAAATTTGTATTTAAAAACAAATGCTTATAGTAATGGAGAAGCTCAACAGCTACGTTTGGCATTAGAACAAGTAAGTGGAAAAGATTTGAATTGGTTCTTTAACCAGTGGTATTATGGTGCTGGTAATCCTGATTTAAACATTACTTATAAATGGGATGATAAAAATAAAACCCAAACTGTTTATCTAACTCAAAAACAAAAACTAGATGCTTTTATTTTACCCATGAAAATTGATGTTTATGCATCAGGTAAAAAAATAACGCTAGAACATTGGATGCTCTCTAAAACTGATTCTGTTTGTTTCCCATTAGAAGTAAAACCTGATTTGGTAAACGTTGATGCTGATAAAATACTCTTAATGAGTAAAAAAGACACTAAAACCGTTCAAGAATTTGCCTTTCAATATAAAAATGCTCCTTTATATGTAGATAGATTAGAGGCGGTTGAAGCTGCTATCAAAAAAATAAATACAAAAGAGGCACAGGAAATATTAATTGCGGCTTTAAAAGACCCATTTTATGGTTTGCGTATTGAGGCAATCAATAACTTGAAATTAGATAATGAAGAATTAAAGAAACAAATATTGCCAAGCATTATTAATATAGCTAAGAACGATGCCAATACATTAGTTAGGGCTGCAGCAATTGAATCAATAGGTAATTTACAAGACAAAACTTATTTGCCTGTATTTATAGAATCAATAAAAAATCCATCTTATGCAATTGAAGGGGCAGCCTTAAATTCAATCGCGGCAATTGATATGTCGCAGGCAAAAGCTCTTGCTAAAAATTTAGAAAAAGATAGCAAAGGTCCATTATCTTCTGCCATTGTAAATGTTTATAGTGTTGAGGGTAGCGATGCTGAATTTCCTTACGTGTACCAATCTTTTACCGAAGCAGGGATACAATCTAAATTTCAATTAATTCCTGGTTTTGCTAGTTTATTAATGAATGTTAATAATATAGACAATCTAAAAAAGGGTCTTGTCGAATTGAAATCTATGAGTAAACAGTATAAAAATTATGGGGCAGATAAATATATAAATGTGATGCTTAATAATGTGCTAAAAAGCAAGCAAAACGATTTAGATAAAGCTGCCGCAAATGATAAAGCAAATCTTCAAACTCAAATACAAGAAATCGAGAAAACTATTAATGATATAAATATGCTATAAAATATAATTCATTATTCTTAACCTAAAAATACAATTGGTTAAGAATATTAAATTGATTAGGAAAAGGAACTTTTATACTATTTAATTTCCGACAGTCTGGCTTTTTGTTCATACTGCACAGGCATTAGCCACAGGCCGGTATCCTCTTCAATCCAGTTTATTTAACACAGGTATTATTCATTTAATATTGTTTAAAGTTTTTATAAACTATTTATTCTATGGCATAAATTAGCCTATATCACATCCAATAAAGTGAACGTTGTTCCAATAAAAAAAGCCTCTAACAAATAAATGTTAGAGGCTTTTTTGTAATAAGTCAAATATTATTCAGCAGATTTTTCTTCTTCTGAATCAGCACCTTCTTCAGTTGCTGGAGTTTCTTCAACTTTAGCTTCTGGAGTTTCAATAACTTCTTCCTTTGTTTCAGGAGTAGCTTCAGCTACTACCTTTTCATTTTTATCTTCTGCTTTTGTTGGTTCAGTTTCATCAGCTTTTTTAGCTTTAGAACTAGCACCTCTTCTACGAGTAGTTTTCTTTTCTACTTTAGCGTCTTTATTGTAAATCTCATTAAAATCTACCAATTCAATTAATGCCATTTCAGCATTATCTCCTAAACGATTTGGTAACTTAACAATACGAGTGTAACCACCTGGGCGATCAGCAACTTTCTCTGCAACCTCACGGAACAAAGTTGTTACTACCTCTTTATTTTGTAAATAAGCAAAAACAGTACGACGAGAATGAGTAGTATCTTTTTTTGATTTTGTAATGATTGGTTCAACATAAACACGTAGTGCTTTAGCTTTTGCTAAAGTTGTAGTGATACGTTTGTGTTCAATAAGCGAAGAGGCCATATTTGCCAACATTGCTTTTCTGTGGGCGGTTTTACGACCTAAGTGATTAAATTTCTTTCCGTGTCTCATTATTTTATTGTTTGCGCATACCGTCAGCTCCAGCCAAAATGGCGAACCGGGAATTATGCGGCATTCTTCACTATTTTATTAGATTCCTTTAAAGGAATTTAAATATTTTATTCTTCGTCTAACTTAAATTTAGAAAGATTCATTCCAAAAGATAAACCTTTAGATTTAACCAATTCTTGAATTTCAGTTAAAGATTTTTTACCAAAATTTCTGAATTTTAACATGTCAGCAACATCGTAAGAAACTAGTTCAGCTAAAGATCTGATATCAGCTGCTTTTAAGCAATTTAATGCTCTAACAGAAAGATCTAAATCTACTAACTCAGTTTTTAAGATTTTACGCATATGTAAAACTTCCTCATCAACTTCCTTAGTCTCTTCTTTTGCCTGAGATTCTAACACTAAATTCTCATCAGAGAATAACATAAAATGTTGAATTAAAATCTTTGCAGCTTCTTTTAATGCTTCTTCTGGATGTATAGAACCATCAGTAGTGATATCTAAAACTAATTTTTCATAATCAGTTTTTTGTTCTACCCTAAAGTTTTCTATGGTGTACTTTACATTTTTTATCGGAGTATAAATAGAATCGATGGCAATTACACCAACTGGTGCATCCATGTTCTTATTTTCTTCTGCTGGTACGTAACCTCTTCCTTTGTTTATAGTTAATTCTATTTCTAAAGTAACAGAACTTTCCATATTACAAACAACAAAATCAGGATTTAAAACCTCAAAGTTGTTAGAGAATTTGGTAATATCTCCAGCTTTAAAAGACTCTTGATTGCTGATGATTACAAATATTTTTTCGTTATCGCCCGAATCGCCAGTTTTCTTAAAACGAACTTGTTTAAGATTTAAGATGATATCAACAACATCTTCTGCCACACCTTTAATGGTAGAAAACTCGTGAGATACACCTGAAAAACGAACTGAAGTAATTGCAAAACCTTCTAATGAAGAAAGTAAAATTCTTCTAAGAGAGTTTCCTATTGTAACGCCAAAACCTGGTTCTAATGGACGAAATTCAAACGTACCATCAAAATCCGTAGATTTTTGCATAATAACTTTATCGGGTCTCTGAAATGCTAAGATTGTCATTTATTTGCCTTTTGTTAATGTTAATTTTGGATAAATAAGAATTGCCGACTAAATCGGCAATTCAATAATATCATTATTTAGAATACAATTCGACGATTAGGTTTTCCTTAATGTTTTCAGGAATACTTTCACGTTCTGGATATTGTAAAAACTTACCAGATAGAGATTTTGCATCCCATTCTAACCAGTTATATTTATTAATCATACGGGCTGCAACAGAGTCAGAAATAGTTTCTAAAGCTTTAGATTTCTCTCTTACTTCTATTACATCTCCAGCTCTTAAAGTATAAGATGGAATGTTAACCAATTCACCATTTACTAAAATGTGTCTGTGAGAAACCAATTGACGAGCACCAGATCTTGTTGGAGCAATACCTAAACGGTAAACTGCATTATCCAATCTAGCTTCTAATAATTGCAATAAGTTAGTACCTGTGATACCTTCTTTAGCTGAAGCTTTCTTAAATAAATTAGAGAATTGCTTCTCTAAAACACCATAAGTGTATTTTACTTTTTGCTTCTCCATTAACTGTACTGAGTACTCAGACTGCTTTCCTCTTCTTTTTGAAGCACCATGCTGTCCGGGAGGATAGTTTTTTCTATCTAATGCCTTATCAGGACCAAAAATTGGTTCTCTGAATTTACGGGCGATTTTGGATTTTGGTCCTGTATATCTTGCCATTGTTTTTGTTTTTTAAAGTATCATCCCAACTTAATTGGGAGAATCTTATCTTTAAAATCGATTAATTAAACTCTTCTTCTTTTAGGAGGACGACAACCGTTGTGCGGAAGTGGAGTAATGTCCTTAATTAAAGTAACTTCTAAACCTGAGTTTTGCAAAGTACGGATTGCTGACTCACGACCAGAACCTGGACCTTTAACAAAAACCTCAACTTTACGTAAACCCAAATCATGAGCTGCTTTTCCGCAATCAATAGCTGCTTGTGAAGCTGCATATGGAGTGTTCTTTTTAGAACCTTTAAATCCTTGCTTACCAGCCGAAGACCACGAAATCGTTTGTCCTTGGTTATTGGTAAGGGTAATAATAATGTTATTAAATGTAGCGTTGATGTGTGCTTGCCCAATAGGCTCCACAATAACCAAACGCTTTTTAGTAACTTTTTTTGACTTAGCCATCTTTTAAATCAATTAGTTATTTAGTAGCTTTTTTCTTATTAGCAACAGTTTTTCTCTTTCCTTTACGGGTACGAGAATTGTTTTTGGTTCTTTGTCCACGTAGTGGTAAACCTTTCCTGTGACGTAGTCCTCGGTAACATCCAATATCCATTAAACGTTTGATGTTTAATTGAACTTCAGAGCGAAGTTGTCCTTCTACTTTGATAGATTCATTGATGATGTTACGGATTGCTGTTAATTCTTCATCGGTCCAATCTTGAACTTTTTTATCAACGTTGATTTCCGCTTGCTTCAAAATATTTTGAGCTGTGCTTCTTCCAATACCGAAGATATAAGTAAGGCCGATCTCTCCTCTTTTGTTTTTTGGTAAATCAATACCTGCTATCCTTGCCATTTAATATTTATTGATTTTTTAAAATTAACCTTGACGCTGCTTAAACTTTGGATTCTTTTTGTTGATCACGTACAATTTTCCTTTTCTACGGATCACCTTGCAATCAGCGCTGCGTTTTTTAATGGATGCTCTAACTTTCATTTTATTTATACCTATAAGTTATTCTACCTTTTGTAAGATCATAAGGAGACATTTCTAATTTAACCCTATCTCCTGGCAAAATTTTGATGTAGTGCATCCTCATTTTACCTGAAATGTGGGCGATAATCTCATGACCATTCTCTAATTCAACACGGAACATTGCATTGGATAATGCTTCTTTAATGATACCGTCTTGCTCAATAGAGGATTGTTTTGCCATATTTCTTTGATTTTTACTTGATTAGCACCGCCTAAAGCGGGACGCAAAATTAAGCAAATATTTTTAAAATCCTATTTTTTATTTAAAACTTGTTCTATCTCTTCAAATGAGGAAAGTATATCTGCTTTTCCTTTCTTTATTGCCACTGTATGTTCAAAATGTGCAGATGATTTTTTATCAACAGTAGAAACTGTCCAACCATCATCCCAAAATTTAACTCCAGCCCTTCCGGCATTTATCATCGGCTCTATAGCGATAACCATTCCTTCCTCTAACCTAGTTCCATTACCTCTTTTTCCGTAATTTGGTACTTCAGGTTTTTCATGTAATTTAACACCAACTCCATGCCCAACTAATTCTTTTACAACTCCAAATCCATGATTTTCTGCATGGTTTTGTATAGCGAAGCCAATATCTCCCAATCTATTTCCAACAATCGCTTGTTCTACACCTAATTGAAGACATTCTTTAGTGACTTTCAATAAAAGTTTATCCACGTCACTTATTTCTCCAATTCCATAAGTATATGCAGAATCTCCATAATAACCATTTTTAACAACTCCACAATCTACAGATAAGACATCGCCATCTTTTAATTGATAATTGCTGGGAAAACCGTGAACAACTTGATCATTCAAGCTGATACACAATGAAGCTGGAAATCCATTGTAGTTTAGGAAAGCCGGAACCCCTCCATTATCTCTAATAAATTCTTCTGCTATCTTATCCAGTAATTTAGTTGTAACACCAGGTTCAATTAATTTAGCAACTTCTGCATGGGTTTTACCCACTAATAAAGAACTATGCCTAATTAATTCAATTTGTTCAAGTGTTTTATAGATAATTTTATTGGACATTCTAATAATTAAATTACGGTTCCAGTACCTGCAACAGCAGCTGGTGTACGTCCTTTAATTCTACCTGTCTTCATTAAACCATCATAATGACGCATTAGTAAATGACCCTCCACTTGCTGTAAAGTATCCAATACAACAGCTACCAAAATCAATAGAGAAGTACCGCCAAAGAAATGAGCAAATTGTGAGTTTACACCTGCTATAATAGCGAAAGATGGTAAAATTGCAATGATAGCTAAAAACACAGAACCCGGTAATGTTATCCTAGAAATAATACCATCGATATAATTTGCAGTAGTAATACCTGGTTTAACACCAGGTACAAATCCATTATTCTTTTTCATATCATCAGACATTTGATTAGGATTAATCGTTATGGCCGTATAGAAAAATGTAAATAAGATAATTAATATAGCAAATGTTAAGTTATAAGTAAGTGATGTGTAATCACTAAAAGAAGCTAGCCATGAAGATTGTGCGTTCGGAAAAAACTGTCCAATTGTTGAAGGTACGAACATAATTGCCTGAGCAAAAATGATAGGCATAACACCCGCAGCATTCAATTTTAATGGTATATATTGTCTTACTCCACCGTATTGTTTATTTCCCACAATCTTTTTAGCATACTGTACCGGAACTTTCCTTGTGCCTTGTATCACTAAAACTGTAAAAATCACAACCCCAAATAAAGCTACAAACTCTATAAAGAAAGCGATAAGACCACCTTGTCCATTTTGTCTGCTGATAAATTCGGCTCCAATACCATAAGGTAATTGAGCAATAATACCAACCATAATTAATATAGAAATACCGTTTCCAATACCTTTATCAGTTATTTTTTCACCCATCCACATGACAAACATGGTACCTGCTGTTAAAATAAAAACAGAAGAAATTGTAAATAGTGGGTCGCCAAATAATCTAGCTTCTGGAGCAATTTGAGATTTTACATACCCTATCGCCTGTAAAGCTGTGATACCAATTGTAAGATAACGGGTAATCTGATCGATTTTTTTCCTTCCACTATCACCTTCCTTTTGCATTTTTTGGAAATAAGGAACTGCTATACCTAATAACTGAACAACGATGGATGCAGATATATAAGGCATAACCCCTAAAGCAAAAATAGATGCTCTTGAAAATGAACCTCCAGCAAACATGTTTAATAATCCTAACAAGCCTTCTTTAGCAGATTGACTTGATAAGGAGTTATGATCTACACCTGGTAAAACAATAAACGATCCTATTCTATACACTAAAAGAATTAAGAGTGTGTATAAAATACGCACCCTTAATTCTTCTATTTTCCAAATGTTGGATAAAGTTGTGAAAAGCTTCTTCATTAATTATATTTTTTCAACAGAACCACCTAATGCTTCAATAGCTTTTTGTGCAGCTGCGGTAAATGCGTGTGCTTTAACGTCTACTTTGACTTTTACCTCTCCTCTACCCATGATTTTAATTAAATCATTTTTAGAGATAAGACCATGTTCTTTCAATGTATCAAAAGATATAGCTTTCAAATCAAACTTTTCTATCAAACCTTGTATCACATCTAAGTTGATACCTACATATTCTATTCTGTTAGGATTTTTAAATCCAACTTTAGGAACACGACGTTGTAAAGGCATTTGACCACCTTCAAAACCAACTTTTGATTTGTAACCAGAACGAGAACCCGCCCCTTTATGACCACGAGTGGAAGTTCCACCACGTCCTGAACCGGTACCACGACCAATTCTTTTTCTATTTTTTGTTGAACCTTCTGCAGGTTTTAAATTACTTAAATCCATGGTAATTAAACTTTTTCTATGGCTACCAAATGAGTTACTTTCTTAACCATTCCGATAATAGCCGGATTAGCTTCTACTTCTACACTAGCATTGATTTTTCTCAAACCTAAAGCTTGCATAGTTCTTTTTTGGCGTTCACTTCTATCAATAACGCTCTTAATTTGGGTAATTTTTATTTTTGCCATGATCTTAACCGTTAAAAACTTTATTTAATGAAACACCTCTATGTTGTGCTACAGTTCTAGCATCTCTTAATTGAGACAATGCAGAGATAGTAGCTTTTACCACGTTGTGAGGGTTTGATGATCCTTTTGATTTTGCAAGTACGTTATGTATACCAGCAGACTCTAAAACAGCTCTCATCGCACCACCAGCAATAACTCCAGTACCATTTGCAGCAGGTTTTAAGAATACAAAACCACCTGAAAATTTACCAATTTGCTCATGAGGAATAGTATTGTTAATAATTGGAACTTTAACTAAGTTCTTTTTCGCATCATCAATACCTTTAGAAATTGCCTCAGTTACTTCTTTAGCTTTTCCTAATCCAAATCCTACTACACCATTTTCATCTCCTACAACTACAATAGCTGAAAAACTGAAGGTACGACCACCTTTGGTTACTTTTGCTACACGTTGTATGCTTACCAAACGATCTTTTAATTCAATTTCGTTTGCTTTTACTCTTTTTATATTTATAGTTGACATTTTCTATTTTAATTAAAAGATTAAACCACCTTCACGAGCACCTTCTGCTAAAGACTTAACACGACCGTGGTATAAATAACCATTTCTATCAAAAACAACTTCCGTAATTCCAGCAGCGATAGCTTTTTCAGCAACTTTTTTACCAACCTCTTTAGATTGATCAATTTTTGTTCCTGTAGTGCTAAAATCTTTTTCTGAAGAAGAAGCTGCAACTAAAGTTTTGCCATCTATATCATTGATGATTTGAGCATAAATTCCTTTGTTACTTCTGAAAACAGATAAACGTGGACGCTCGTTAGAACCAGTAATTCTTTTTCTGATTCCTTTTTTTATTCTTTCCCTACGGGATAATTTAATTTTTCCTGCCATGATCGTTATTTTTTAGATGCTGACTTACCTGCTTTTCTTCTCAACTGCTCTCCAACAAACTTGATACCTTTACCTTTGTAAGGTTCTGGTGCTCTTAAAGAGCGAATCTTTGCTGCCACTTGTCCCAATAATTGCTTATCAATAGATTCTAAGATAATAGTTGGATTCTTTCCTTTTTCTGCTGTAGTTGCCACCTTAATTTCTGGAGGAAGCGAGAAAACGATATGGTGAGAGTAACCTAAAACTAAATCTAAGGTATTACCTTGATTTGTAGCTCTATAACCAACACCAACAAGTTCTTGTTCTAATTTATAACCTTCTGTAACGCCAACAACCATGTTATTGATTAATGAACGATACAAACCATGTAAGGCTTTGTGTCTTTTTTGCTCGGTAGGACGAGAAACAATGATGTTTCCGTCTTCTTGTGCTATTGAAATATCAGAATCTACTTTCTGACTTAATTCTCCTTTTGGGCCTTTAACGGTTACCTCATTATTAGCCGAAACTGTTAATGTAACACCGTTAGGAATTAATATGGGCGCTTTACCTATTCTTGACATTGCTCTCTCCTCCTATTAATAAACGTAACATAAAACTTCACCACCAACATTCAGTTGTTTAGCTTCTTTGTCGGTCATTACACCTTTAGAAGTTGACATGATGGCGATGCCTAAACCATTTAATACCCTTGGCATATTGCCCATACCTGCATATTTTCTCAAACCAGGTTTACTAGCCCTATCAATATTGCGTATTGCAGGGATTTTAGTTATTGGGTGATATTTTAAAGCCACTTTAATTGTGCCTTGAACATCATTATCCTCAAACTTGTAGTTTGTGATGTAACCTTTTTCAAAAAGTACTTTTGTAATTTCCTTTTTGAGGTTTGATGCAGGAATTTCAACAACCCTGTGGTTGGCCTTAATGGCATTCCTTACTCTTGTAAGATAATCTGCGATTGGATCTGTATACATTCTATTGTTTTATGATGGTGGTTTCCTTTCCGATATTTTCAGAACGACCTTCCATCTGTTAAATTCTTATTATGGTCTAAGTAATTAATACAAGTATTAATCTTAATACTTGATACTAAAACTTATTTGATGTTACCAACTAGCTTTAGTAATTCCTGGGATTTTACCTGACAAAGCCATTTCACGGAAAGTTACCCTTGAAATACCAAATTGACGCATGTAACCTCTTGGACGACCGGTTAATTTACATCTGTTATGTAAACGAACAGGAGAAGAATTTTTAGGTAATTTATCTAAACCTTCAAAATCTCCAGCAGCTTTTAATGCTTGTCTCTTTTCGGCGTACTTTGCCACCATTCTCTCACGCTTTAATTCGCGAGCTTTTATTCCTTCTTTAGCCATTGTGAACTATGTTATGATTTTTAAATGGTAAACCAAATGCCTTTAATAACTCTAATGCTTCAACATCAGTATTAGCAGAAGTTACAAAAGTAATATCCATACCTTGTATTTTATTGATTTTATCGATGTTAATTTCTGGGAAGATGATTTGCTCAGAAACACCTAAAGTGTAATTTCCTTTACCATCAAAACCTTTATCATTAATACCTTTAAAATCACGGATACGTGGTAAAGCTACAGATATCAAACGGTCTAAAAATTCAAACATTTGATTATCACGTAAAGTTACACGAACACCAACAGGCATTCCTTTACGTAATTTAAAGTTTGATATATCTTTTTTAGACTTAGCAGAAACTGCTTGTTGACCTGTAATAGTAGTCAATTCAGTAATTGCCGATTCTACAATTTTTTTATCAGTTACACCTGCGCCAACACCTTGGTTGATCGCAATTTTTTGCAACTTAGGTACTTGCATAATGCTTTTGTATTGGAATTTCTCCTTTAAAGCACTAACAACTTCCTCTTTATATTTATTTTTTAATCTTGGTGCGTAAGCCATTACTTAATTTCCTCCCCAGATTTTTTAGCTATTCTAATTACTTTCCCGTCTTCATTTCTTTTTCTTCCGATTCTGGTTGGTGCTCCTGTTTTTGGATCAACCATCATTACATTAGAAATATGAATTGGAGCCTCCATTTTATTGATACCACCATTAGGATTAGCAGCATTTGGTTTAGTGTGTTTAGATACCATATTGGCTCCTTCTACAATCACTCTGCTAGTTTTGGTTATTACCTCCACTACTTTACCTTGCTGTCCTTTTGAATCTCCGGCAATTACTTTAACTAAATCTCCTTTACGGATATTTAATTTGATTTTTTTATTCTTTTCCATATTACAATACCTCCGGTGCTAATGATACAATTTTCATGAATTGTTTCTCACGCAGCTCTCTTGCAACAGGTCCGAATATACGGGTTCCTCTTGGCTCGTCTTGTGCGTTTAACAACACCGCTGCATTATCATCAAAGCGGATATAAGAACCGTCTTTTCTTCTGATTTCTTTTTTAGTTCTTACCACTACGGCCTTAGATACAGTACCTTTTTTGATGTTTCCAGATGGCATTGCGCTTTTTACAGTTACAACCACTTTGTCTCCAATAGATGCATATCTTTTACCGGTACCGCCTAACACTCTAATTACTAAAACTTGTTTAGCACCAGAATTGTCGGCAACATTCAATCTTGATTCCTGTTGTACCATTTTACTTAGCCCTTTCTAAAATTTCAACTAATCTCCAGTTTTTGTTCTTACTCAGCGGACGTGTCTCCATGATCAGAACAGTATCACCGATACCGCAATCATTTTTCTCGTCATGAGCCATAAATTTGGTAGTTGTTTTCACAAACTTACCATAAATTGGGTGTTTTACCTTTCTCTCAATCGCTACAACAATAGATTTGTCCATCTTATTGCTAGTCACTAACCCAGTTCTTGTTTTTCTTAATTTTCTTTCCATTTCAACTGTAAAAATTATGAATTACTTTCAGAGGCTGCCTTAGCTGTACGCTGAGTTAATTCAGTATTTAAGCGGGATACTACTTTCCTCGCCTTGTTAATTCTTGTAGGGTTTTCTATAGCAGAAACTGCGTGGGCAAACTTCAATTTTGTTAAAGTTGCTTTCTCCTCTTGAATTCTGGTAACGATTTCCTCGTTAGACAGTTCTTTTATTTCTGAGTATTTCATCGTTGTTATTATTATGCTTCTACGTAATCTCTACGCACTACAAATTTTGTTTGAACAGGTAATTTTTGGGCAGCTAAACGCATAGCTTCTTTTGCTACCTCATAAGGCACACCTTCTGCTTCAAAGATGATTCTTCCTGGTCTAACAACGGCAACCCAATATTCTGGAGCTCCCTTACCTTTACCCATACGTACTTCAGCTGGTTTTTTGGTAACTGGTTTATCAGGAAATATACGGATCCATACTTGACCCTCACTTCATGAAACGAGTTACGGCAATACGAGCAGCTTCTATCTGGCGGCTGGTGATCCAGCTTTCTTCTAATGATTTTATTCCGAATGAACCGAAAGACAATTCTGCACCACGAGAGGCTAAACCTTTCATCCTGCCCTTTTGCATCTTTCTGAACTTCGTTCTTTTTGGCTGTAACATTACTTAATCTTTAATTCGTTTAAACGATTTTTCTAAATTATCTTTTTCCTCTAGGGGCACCCGCACCTGCTCCACCTCTGTTGTTTCCACCATTACGGTTTCCTGGTTTTCTATCTCCACCACGATCATTACGATCGCCACGAGGAGCGAAATTTCCACCGCCTGGTTTATCACCTTTACCAGTGTTTGCACCTATATTAGGAGAAAGATCTCTCTTACCGTAAACTTCGCCTTTACAAATCCAAACCTTAATCCCTATTTTACCATAAGTAGTTAAAGCCTCGCCTAAAGCATAGTCTATATCAGCTCTTAAAGTATGTAATGGAGTTCTTCCATCTTTGTATTGCTCACTACGAGCCATCTCTGCTCCACCTAATCTTCCAGAACACATGATCTTGATACCTTCTGCACCCATTCTCATGGTTGCAGCGATAGAAGTTTTCATTGCTCTTCTGAAAGAAATCCTTGCTTCTAATTGTTTAGCAACACCATCTGCAACTAATTGTGCATCAAGCTCAGGACGTTTAATCTCAAAAATATTGATTTGAACATCTTTCTTAGTCAATTTCTTTAACTCTTCTTTGATCTTATCAACTTCTGAGCCTCCCTTTCCTATCACAATACCCGGACGGGCAGTATGAATAGTTACAGTTATGCGTTTTAAAGTTCTTTCTATAACAACTTTAGAAACCCCACCTTTTGCTATACGAGCAGATAGGTATTTACGAATTTTTTCATCCTCAACTAATTTATCAGCGTATTTGTTACCGCCATACCAGTTAGAATCCCATCCTCTGATGATCCCTAACCTTAGTCCTATTGGATTAGCTTTTTGTCCCATTTCTACTTAATTAGTTTGAGGTTCTTTATTCACACTACTATCTACTACTAAAGTTACATGGTTAGAACGCTTACGAATTCTATAACCACGACCTTGCGGAGCAGGTCTTAAACGCTTTAATTGGCGGCCGCCATCAACCATAATGGTTTTAACGAATAATCCCGATTCTTCTGGGCGTTCACCCTCATTTTTTGATTCCCAATTTTTTATAGCAGATAACAAAAGTTTTTCAACTCTTATTGCTGCTTCTTTATTTGTGAATTTTAATATCGATAGTGCCTTTTCTACACGTTCACCTCTGATTAAATCAACAACCAGTCTCATTTTACGAGGCGAAGTAGGGCAATTATTTAATTTTGCTATTGCTTCCATTGCTTATTTTCTTTTATCAGCGTGTCCTCTAAATGTTCTGGTTGGAGCAAACTCTCCTAATTTGTGACCAACCATGTTTTCAGTTACGTAAACAGGAATAAATTTATTTCCGTTGTGTACTGCAAACGTATGACCTACGAAATCCGGAGATATCATTGATCTTCTTGACCATGTCTTAATTACGGTCTTTTTACCTGCATCATTCATTGTAGAAACTTTCTTTTCTACATTGTGATCTATATAAGGTCCTTTTTTAATCGAACGAGCCATTATTTCTTCCTCCTAGCTATGATTAAACGATTTGAGTTCTTCTTTTTATCACGGGTTTTGAAACCTTTAGATAACAAGCCATTTCTTGAGCGTGGGTGACCACCTGATGATCTACCTTCACCACCACCCATTGGGTGATCGACTGGATTCATTGCAACACCCCTTACTCTTGGACGGCGACCTAACCAACGCTTTCTACCAGCTTTACCTAACACTTCGTTAGCATGTTCTGAGTTAGAAACCGTTCCGATAGTTGCGGTACAAGTAGTTAAGATCAAACGAGTTTCGCCAGAAGGCATCTTAATAGTTGCATATTTACCGTCTCTTGCCGCTAATTGTGCATAAGAACCAGCACTTCTTGCTATTTGAGCACCTCTACCAGGATTCAATTCTATGTTATGAATAATAGAACCTAAAGGAATATTTGCCAAAGAGATGTTGTTACCCACTTCTGGAGCAACTGTATCACCGGCTATCACTTTAGCACCTACCTGAATTCCTTCTGGAGCGATGATGTATCTTTTCTCTCCATCGGCATAATGTAACAGCGCAATACGGGCAGTACGATTTGGATCGTATTCTATTGTTGCTACTGTTGCGGGGATATCTTTTTTATCGCGTTTAAAATCTATTAGTCGGTACAATTGCTTGTGACCCCCACCGACATAACGCATAGTCATTTTACCAGTATTGTTTCTACCGCCAGACTTGCCTTGTTTCACAACAAGTGACTTTTCAGGAATGTTAGTAGTGATTTCTGTAAAATCATTACCAACTCTGAAACGAGTTCCTGGGGTTACTGGTTTAAATTTTCTTAAGCCCATAATCTAATTAAATATTGCTATAAAAGTCAATAACTTCACCTTCTTTTAAAGTAACCACTGCTTTTTTGTATTTAGCAGCCCTACCTGATACCATACCGGCTTTGGTAGATCTGGTTTTTAATTTACCAACTACTACCATTGTATTTACCGATAAAATACTTACGCCATACATGGCCTCAATTGCAGATCTTATCTGTAATTTGTTTGCTCTTTGATCGCACTGAAAAGTATAACGGTTATGTTTCTCAGTTTGCAGCGTAGCTTTTTCTGTTAATACAGGTTTTCTTAAAATGTCCATATTACTTGGCTAATGCCTCCTCCAATGTTTTAACCGAACCGGTTGTAAATACTAATTTTCCTGCGTTTAATACATCATATGTATTAAGATCGGCAGCAATAACCACTTTAGTACCTTGTATGTTTCTGCTTGCCAGGTATACATTCTGATTTGCATCAGGCAATACCAACAAAGTTTTTTGACCTGTGATATTTAATGCTCCTAAAAGCCCTACAAAGTTTTTTGTTTTGGCGTTATCGAAGTTAAAATCTTCTAATATTACTACGTTGTTGTCTTTAGCTTTATAAGATAAAGCTGATTTACGAGCTAATTCTTTAAGCTTCTTATTTAATTTGAAGCTGTAATCGCGAGGTTGAGGACCAAAAATTCTACCACCACCATTAAATAATGGAGATTTAATACTTCCTGCTCTTGCACCACCGGTACCTTTTTGCTTGTATAATTTACGAGTAGACCCTGCGATCTCATTACGTTGTTTAGACTTGTGCGTACCTTGACGTTGATTAGCCAGATATTGTTTTACGTCTAAATAGATGGCATGGTCATTTGGTTCGATACCGAAGATATCTTTAGAAAGCTGCACCTTGGCACCTGTTTCTTTACCTGATATGTTTAATACTTTAACTTCCATTACTTCTCTATTAACACATAAGAACCTTTAGCACCCGGGATTGAACCGCTTACTACTAATAAGTTTTGTTCTGCAAAAATCTTAACGACTTGAAGGTTTTGGATTTTCACCCTATCACCACCCATTCTACCGGCCATTCTCATTCCTTTAAAAACTCTTGAAGGATATGAAGAAGCACCCAAAGAACCTGGAGCTCTTAAACGGTTATGCTGACCGTGAGTTTGCATACCCACACCGCTAAAACCGTGGCGTTTTACAACACCCTGAAAACCTTTTCCTTTAGAAGTACCCACTACATCAACGTAGTCTCCTTCTACAAAAAGATTAACATCTACTGTTTGTCCTAAAGTTTTGTCTTCTGTAAAATACTTAAACTCCACCACTTTACGCTTTGGAGTTGTACCAGCTTTTTCAAAATGACCTTTAAGGGGATTAGTAGTGTTTTTTTCTTTTTTCTCATCGTAAGCTAACTGCACCGCAGCATAGCCATCACTCTCGATGGTTTTTACCTGTGTTACCACACAAGGTCCAGCTTCTATAACAGTACAAGGTATGTTTTTACCGTCTGCGTCGAATATGCTGGTCATTCCTACTTTTTTTCCAATAATTCCTGACATTTCTTAATTTAATTAACACCCATCGAAGCAGTAGGGCTTCGTTCAAGGTGGATACAATATCCGCTCATTAGCGGACGGCAAAGATAGGAAACTGTTATTAATTATCAAATACTTACGCACTTATTTTTCTATTTTTTTTTGAAAGTGGTTTTAGAGGGAGAAAAAGGCATTACGTCCTTAAAATAAGTATATGAACTTGTCCATGGTATTTATGTTTTAGCCCAAAATTAGAATCCTATTCAATTGTTAAAATATTCAATTGAGGTGTTTTATCCAAATGCAAAAACATCATATCTTATGGTTATCCTATGGTTGTCTTATCTTTATCCTATAGTCACCTATTAAATTATGTTATTTATAAACGGTTAGTTTTTAGGTTAAAGTTGGTTTTATGAAGCGGATAGGGTTTTTTAAATGGTATAGTTGCGGAGGCCTAACCCTAAATCCCTCTCCAAAGGAGAGGGAATTTACTCATCTTTAATTATATGAGCGTTTACATCAATCTACTGGTTTATGTTCTTATCCTGGATAAGGCGTTTACATTTGTCCTTTAAACTTGGGGTCAAAATCTATCATCCATTCAATTCCATATTTGTCTCTAAACATTGCAAAATAGGATCCCAAAGGACTATCGCCAATAGGCATTTCAACATTACCCCCTGCAGATAGTCCGTTAAATAATTTATCGGCTTCTTCCTTGCTTTCTGCACTGATCGCAATTTTAGACCTGTTTTCATTCTCGTTTACCCGGCCCATTGATTCTGGAACATCGTTAGCCATTAAAATATTTTTACCGATAGGCAATGCAATGTGCATTATTTTATCCGCCTCATTTTCTGGTACAGGATTTTGGGGACTTGCCATATCTTTGAAACGCATGATGTTTGCGAACTCTCCGCCAAATACTGATTTATAAAAATGGAATGCTTCTTCGGCATTGCCGTTGAAGTTGATGTAAGGATTGATAAGTGCCATAATTTTAATTTAGATTTTAGGTTGAGAAATATTTTTTGATTATAAATTTAAGAACTCATGTAATGCGCAATAAATACCCTGGCCAATAATGAAAACTGTAACCCATTTGAAATGAATTGATCATTCATTAACCTATCATTTTAAACGATAAAAAAGTATCGCATGGCTTGCTATTTTAATTATACAAATATTGGCTAATAAATTAAATTGTTAGCGGTTAATAAAAGACAAAAAAAGGGTGATTTGCGACAAATATTTTATCCTCATTTCAATATAAGACACCTACGTTTAAAAAGAACAATATCTAACATGGGTAAAAAGGTATTAAATGGTTTTGTGATCCTACCCTTGTCTATTTTTTAATGTTATAAATTAACCGTTAATTTAGGTTAAGATAATTTTTAATATGAAATATTAAGAAGAACAGGCTAGATATTAATTAGTTAGTATCGGTTCGGCTGTTTTTGCAAGCCCAATTGTGTTACCAGTTATCCTGACCAATTTAGCGGGTTATATGGTTACAGCAGGATTGGTTGCGGCAGCTGTAGCTGTGGGTACGATGAAAGAGAAACCTGTAAAGTAGGAAGACGTTTTATTTACTAAATTTTAGATCTGCCCCAAAAAGGAGGCTTTTTTATAGAATAGCATTGTTCAAATTCGTATAAAGTATTCATATTATGTGTTAAACTGATGGTTTCTCTGCTTGGTGATGTGGCGGGTAAAGAAGCCTAAACTTCAATAATCGCCAAATTTTTAAAAAGTACTAACCTTCGATTTAACTACTGAGCCGCCAATTTAATTAAGGGGATGTTAGCAGTGATTTTCTATCAGTTAAATGAATTTCTAAATTCTATTGGTGTTAACTTTGTTTTTGTTTTAAAAAGTTTGCTAAACGATTGTGGGTATTCAAATCCAAATTGGTAGGCTATTTCACTCACACTTAAATCGGTTGTTGTCAAAATTTCTTTTGCTTTTTCTATGAGTTTGTTATGAATGTGTTGTTGTGTATTTTGTCCTGTTACACTTCTTAACATATCACTCAAATAAGAAGAAGAAACATTGAGTTCATTTGCTAATTTCTCGACTGTTGGTAGTATTATATCAGATTTTTCTGAAAAATAATGGTGTAATAAATTTTCAAAGTTTGAAAGCAAGTCGTTTGTTGCCATTTTTCTGGTTAGAAATTGCCTACAATAAAAACGGTTGCAATAACTCAAAAGCAATTCAATGTTTGATATAATTATGTCCTGACTAAAATTGTCTAATCTGGAATTAATTTCATTTTGAATATTTTTTACAATTGTCTCAATCGTTTTTTCTTCTTCGTTAGACAGGTGCAATGCTTCATTTATTTCGTAAGAAAAAAAGCCATAATTTTTAATTGTTTTTGTTAATGAATATTGTCTAATCAAATCAGGGTGAAACAATAATGACCAACCATCATTATTTCTATTTTCTTCTGCATCAACAGTTATAATTTGATTTGGTGCAATAAATGACATTGTGCCTTCGTCAAAATCATATTTGTTTTTACCATATTTTAGCTGTCCTTTAAAACTACGTTTTATTGAAATATTGTAAAATTCTAAAAGTAGTTTTTGGTTTTTAGAATTGTTTGTGGTTATAGAATGGTCAATAATTGTTATTAAAGGATTTAATGGGCTTGGCAAACCCATTAGAGTATGTAATTCTTTTACTGAATTTATTTTGATAAAATTTTGCTGTAAACTATTCATATTTTTAAAACTTGCAGGCAGCCAAAAACTGTGTGTGCATTTTTAGTTTATAAATTTAAGCATTTTGAAAATCAACCCCTGAATTTCTATCCATTGTCATTATCTCGAGAACATTTCCGGGATATTCAATCGGTAATTTACTAACATTATCTAATTGTGCTAATTCATCATTCGTAAAAGTAATTTCTACCGCTTTTAAATTATCTTCTATCTGATATATTTTTGTAGCACCAATTATTGCACTCGTCACGACTGGTTGATGTAACAGCCAAGCCAAGGCTATTTGGGCAATTGATGCGTTTTTCTGTTTAGCCATTGGTCTCAATATATCCAAAACATCATAAGCTCTTTCTTCGTGAAATGGCGGAAAAGGAAAAGTATTTAATCGTCCTTCTTCTTTATGTCCGTCTCTTTTATATTTTCCTGTCAATAAACCACCACTTAAAGGGCTCCAAATTATCATTCCAACTTTTTGGTCTAATAGTAAAGGCACCAATTCTCTTTCGGCATCTCTCACGTCTAACGAATAATTAGCTTGTAAAGAAGCAAAACTGTCTAAATGATTGTATTTAGAATATGATAATGCTTTCATTAATTGCCAACCTGCAAGATTACTTGCACCAAAGTATCTAATTTTTCCACTTCGTACTAAATCGTCTAATGTTTTAATCGTTTCTTCAAAAGGTGTTAAGGGGTCGGCAGTGTGAATTTGGTAAAGGTCAATATAATCCGTTCCAAGTCTTTTTAAACTTGCTTCAACTTGTTGAATGATGTGTTTTTTTGAAAGTCCAAGGTCGTTTTGACTTTTGCCCATTGTACCTCTAACCTTTGTGGCCAAAACTAAATCATCTCTGTTGATCCTAAGATTTTTTATCGCTTGCCCTATCATCACTTCCGAAAGTCCTTCAGAATAGATATTTGCTGTGTCAATAAAATTAACACCTGCTTCGGTTACAGTTTTAATTTGTTCATCTACTGCATTTTGGTCAAGGTTTCCCATATAACCAAAAAAACCTTTTCCTCCATAGTTCATTGTTCCTAAACAAAGTGTTGAAACTTTTAAACCTGTACTTCCTAAAATTTTGTACTTCATTTTATATTTTTTTAGTAATGAAGTGTAAAGGTCAGAAGTTTGGAAAGTTTGCCCGTGTTCAAATTGAGGTTATTTGTGTTCAAAATGAGGTAGGGTTTGTAGTTGCAGGGTTGCTTGTAGTATAATAGCTAACGGTTTGGGTATTGGCGTAGTGGCGGATTTTTTGTACAAAAGTTCAATCGAAGCACAAAAGCTGAACATTGTACAAATGTTCGATCTAAGTACGTCACCTACTATTAAGCCAATACACTATTATCGGATGCCCTTTTGTCTATCAGAAGTTGTTGGCTCTAAATGTGATTGTCTAATTTTTTCCTTTCTTGTATTTTGTCATACTCACTTTCGTAGTCTTTGAATTCAGTCCCTAAAAGTTTGTCCCAAATACGAAAGTGAACACCATAATTTCCGTTGAATTTACTATGGTGCATATTATGATGTGTACTTGATGTTAAAAAACGAAGCCAACTTTTATTAAGTTTTGCCGAATACAATTCATAGCCTAAATGAGCTTTTACATTGTCTAATAACCCCCAAATTTGTACAAACATTAATACAGGGGCATAAATAGGAAAGAAATAGGCAACTGGAAAAATCCAAAATGAAAGCAGAAAAGGCTCAATAAAATGAAATGACATTGAAGTAAACGGATTTACATCTACACTTTTATGATGTTCTAGATGAACATACTTAAAAAGTTTTGGTTGGTGTAACAGTCTATGACACCAATAGAACCACGTGTCGTCAAGTAATAGTAAAAAGAAGAAACCGCCAAAAGCAAAAAATATATTATGGTCTGAAATGTTAATGTAAATTTTGGTATATCCTTTTGTGCTCAAATAAATTACGATGCTACTAAAAGTTGCCCCCACCAATAATGTGAAAAGTGAGTTTTTAAGTTCTCGTTTTATTTGGTTGCCATCTACTCGTTCTTTGAGTTGTATTCTCCAATTCTGTAATCGGTTTTTAAATTTTTTCCAAACCAAAAAATATGCTGATAGAATGAAAGTTCCATTAAGCATAAGTCCAGAAATAAAGCCTTGCGGTAGGATCAATAAAATTTGTTTTAATGCGTCCATTTTCTTTTGCGTTTAATTTAGTTGCAAAAGTCGTTAGGATAAATGCGCATTCACTTAACAATTGTTAGGAAATGATTTGCCGTCTAATTCTGCTCAAACTTTCGGGTTTCATTCCTAAAAATGAAGCAATGTATTGAATAGGTATGTTTTGGATTAGCTGGGGTTGATTGTCTATTAGTTTCTTGTAGCGTTGTTCTGCGTTTAGTGTGGCTAAGTCGTTTGCTCTGTTTGCAGTTGAAAAAATTGCTTGCTCAAAAATGATAAGACTAAATTTTTTAAAGTTTTCGCTTTCATCAATTAGCTTTTTAAGGTTGGCATTTGTTATTCTTAATATTTCGCAGTCTGTTACGCACTCCACATTTTCTGTTGCTTTTATTTGGTTTATAAAACAAAGAAATGAAGCAATAAACCCATTGATAGAACAAAGATAAGTGGTCTGTTCATCACCGTTTTCGTCATAATAAAATAGTCGCATAAACCCCGATGAAACAAAATAGAGATATTGAGGAGTTTTACCTTGCTCTTCTAAAACAGTATTTCTTGAAATTTTCACTTGTTCAAAATATGTTCTACAAAGTTCAATGTCTTCCAATGAAGGTTTTACAGTCTTGGAAATAATGTCAATTAAGTTGTCAAGCATTTGTATTTCATTGTCGATTTATGTTTTCGTTGTGTCGTTTTTTGGGGTTGCCGATAACTTATATATGTGTTATAAACCCCTCTGTATATCACTATTTTTGTTTAATTATGGGTTTATGAACATCATAAAGTTAATTAAATAATCTATGTGAGAAGGCAATTTTTAAGTCTTAATGTGAGCGGTTGGATAATCTTTTTAAAAAATTATAGTGACTGTTAGAAGTGCGACTTAACCTGCGAGACATGGTACGCTTAGATAACATCACTATCTGCCTAGGTTTATTAATCACCCCCTTACCCCCGCCGGCGGGGGGACACCTTGCAAACGGTTCAATAAAAGTTTGAGTTTTGAGTTATTCAAGCTTTGAGTTTTTTTATTTTGGTTTTTTCTTTTGTAAATAAATCTGCGGTCCATTTAGTATGGCATTATTATAAGGCTAACTATTTTTTTTAAATATCCCTAAATTTTATGGGATATGTAAGTTGATTACTCAATTTAAAGCTTACGGGGTTTTTTTTGTTATTATTTAGCTTTGGCGAGTTTTAAATAGATTTTTGGAAACGGATTAAAAATCCTTAATTATTTTTTTTATATGATGTGCTTTTCTAACATCTCGAACAGCTTAAGGCAGAAGGCTTAAAGCAGAATGCGAATGCAGAAAGCTTAAAGCCAAAAATTTATACTACATGATTTTTAGCTATTATTTGAGAATTCAGTTAGTAGATTTTAAGTAAATATTATTGAAAAGCCCTGACGAAATTTAGGGCTTTTTATTAGAGCAATCTTTTTTAAAACGGAGGCAATTCACCATGGGAGTTCATGATTAAAATTATCTTTTAAGTAAAGTAAGTATGCCTGTAAAGTATGTTGTGTAATTTTAATAAATTCAAACCGACTTACTATTTCTTTAAATGAAAAATACCTGATTTTGGGGATTGCTACTGTATGGTTTAACTTTTAAATTAGAAGAAAAAAAACAGCATGAAGAAGTTAACTATTTTTCTGACGCTCTTATTTAATTTGTTATTTGCTTATGGACAAATCAAACCCATAAAATTTGACAAAAATGGTAGGGTAATTGAAGTGTCTCCTATCATAAAAGGTCAAACTGAGTATGATAAATTAAAAAATAGTTTTAACACAACTACGACAGCTATTGATGCTACTTTAGAGGAAGCTAAAGTTGATTTGATAAAAGACATTATAGAAAGATTGGAGGCTAGTATCAAATCTTTAGAAGGGGGGAAAGAACAATATAGTTTACTATTTGAAAAAGTAGCTGAAATTAGAGACCATTATTGTGAAGCAAGAGGAGACTTACAAAGGCTGATTAACACTAAACCTTTATCAGACGCTGATAATATAAATATTAGGGGCTTACCCCTTATTACTGATGCGTTAAAAGAAGTATGGGATAAAAAAACTGATAGCGCTACCAGTTTAAATTTAAACAAAACTTTTGCAACCTTTAAAATCTACAAGCCTTCTTTAGCCAATCTTTTTTATGCGGCACATTATAACCTTGTTTATGCAGATACAAAGAATCCCATTTATAAAAGTTTAGGCGATAGAGATTTATTTGCAGCACTGAATACATTTAGTGACCTTTTAAAAAGTTTAGAGGAAAAACTGAAGGATCCTTCAGGCTATAGGGAAGCCCATAAATTGGCTACTATTATTAGCAAGTCGGAGCTTTTTTTAATGTTTAAAGAACCCTGGTTAGCACAGCTTTTGTGGTTGAATAAAGCAGAACCCAGAGTCAACCCATTTGATCATACCAGCGAAATATTATTACTGAACAACCCAGGTTGGACTTTATCTGAAGATCATGCCTACCAAGCTTATTTAGATGCATTGATCAAACGAAAAGTGAGTTTTGATAGTAGTGGGAATTACACTCTATTTAAACAGATTTTAGCTGAGAAAAATCTGTTGAAAAGTCGAAGTACTTTTAATACCATAAGAGATTCTTTGAAGAAGGTATCAGACCAAGATTTTACCAAGCTGAAAATTGGGTTTACCTATCTTAATCTTTTAAAGATACCCTATAATGAAACTTCAATTAATGAGCGATATTATAGAAGTATTATGGCTGACAATGAATTAATAGAAGGGGATGATGAAGATTTGAAATTTTTGAATGCAGCAGAAACAATTACTTGGGCCGTACATAACAAAGTTGAAGGGCAAACCATTAAATTAAACGCACCCAATAAGGTGGCGTTAAACGCAACTGGGAAAACAGAACAGGAAATTAATCGGTTTTTTAGCGAAGCGGCTAGTTTGTTTGCAGTTTTAAATCCTAATATTTTGCAGTTCAATAAGTTTGTCAACCAAATTACAACTCCAAGATATATCCAAGATCCAAAAAAAGCATTTGGAGAAAAACCACTTTTTGATGTAAATGAACTTAAATTTGATGGAGATGTAGAAACCTTGAAAAAAGGAAATTTATACCTAAAATTGCTGGAAACAAGTACTTTACCACCTGCACCTTGGACGCCAAACCAAAGTAAAATCCCAATTTTTGAAACCAAGCTATTAAAATCGGAAGCACTGGATACGTTAAATACGTATAAATATACGATACAATCCATCCTCAAAAAAGATACAACGTTGATTGATGCCGTAAAATTTAAGGTAGGTAAATACGTGAGATTTAATTTAAGTGGAGGATTAGCTTATACATTTAATGCACAATCACAGAACGAACTGAATCAAGATAGCCAAGATAATATTAGTTTCAAAAGTAGCTCACAATCTTACCGGGGAATTGCATTATTTAATTTGTATTTCGTTGGAAAAGGGATGTTAAAACCAGATGACAATATATTGCCCAAAAGAGATGGGTGCGGAAGATTGTTTTGGCAGTTGGGTGTAGGCATACCAGAGCCATTGACCAATTTTTACAGCGGTGTTGGATATAATATAGGGCCAGGGCTGTTATTTTCTACAGGAATACATCTATCCGGAAAAAACAGATACGATGTGGTTAACAATGAAGTGATTGAAGAAAAGAAAATTTATCAGCCTAGAGGATATGTATCTATTAGTGTTGAGCCTGGTAACCTATTGAAAGCTTTAGGTTTGTTTGGTAAATAATAGTCGATAATTTAAATTTAAGTCATGAAAAAATCAATCCTATATATTATCCTCTCATTTGCTTTGTTAGGCTGTGGTAAAAATGTAAATACCATTGGAGAGCAAGCCTATTTGTATGGCATACTCACTGCTGAGAATCAATATTTAACATTAGAAGCACAGGCCAGTCCCATTAAGAATCGCATAGTTTATATCTCCAGTTCACCAAGTGATAGCGTAAATTATATCTATCGTGTAAGTACGGATAGTGTAGGGCAATATCATTTTAAAGGATTAAGGAATGATAAAGATTACCTGATTTTTTTTAGAGATACCATTAAAGGGAATTTTTATTCGATTTATCAAACTTTAAAACCATCTGAAAATCCACAAATGCTTAAGGCTACTATAGCTACAAAAGATGCAACAGGAGCAATTTTTAAGGTGGCAGATAGTCTTGGTTTTCCGGTGAATGATGCAGAAATTTACCTATTCAGAAGCAAGGTATTGGCTGAAGCGAAAACTAGTAAAGGGAGTGTGTATCAGCTTAAAAGTGATGCTAACGGAGAAGCCTTAAAAACAGGAATGAGTTTAGGAGAATGGTTTACTTATGTCACTTTTAAAATAGATACTTCAAATCATTTACAGGCTATCCAAAATCTTGTGGTCAATAAAGGTCAACCTACAAATATAACAGTTGTTTTAAGGAAATGAGTTGAATTGGTGAGGAGGATTTGGTTAGGTAGTCAATGAGAAAATTAGCTAATCCTAGATCATAGTATTATGATAATAAATTAAATACACCACATCACCAAATATTAAGCTAAACATTACCAAGGAGAAAATATAGGAATTAAAATATCAATTATCGGCAAATTTTTAAATGTACTAATCTTCGATTTAGTACAAAACCCGATCTATTGCCCCACCGATGAAGCATGTAGTTATTTATCCAGATAACGATGCCCATCAATAAGATTGAATTCTTCGTCATCCCGAATTATATTCTTCAGAGAACCAATATGCGCTACACCAATAATTAATAAAGTCTTTTTAGAATTTTGCTGATTTACGGTAGTCACGATATTTGAATAAATTTTGTAATCTCTATTTTTAAAAACAGATGTAAGTTCTGCACCTATATATTTAGGATTTACAAATGCCGTATCAACCATAGCATCAGGATTTTTAAACGTACCATTTATTACTCTAGAGGGTGTAATATATCGTAAATGATAAATCTTATTAATTATTTCAGGTTGATTTAAAAAAGTTAAGAAATCTTTAAATGATAAGCTTCCTTCTTGTAGCGCCTTATATTTTTCACTGGCAAAAGTTCTAAGTTCCAAATTTTCTTTTTTATAAATCTCAATGTTTTCTCCATTTTCTAAAATACTTTGAGAAGTAGCACCTGGCGCATTTACACATAATATTTTCGGCAAATTAAGTTTCTTGCCCATACGAAATGCTAATTGATACACTTCACTACGCCCATCAGGTAAATCTTCTATTTTTAATTTATCCTGTAAAAAGAGCCCATATAAACTGTCAATTTTTGTTTGATCTTCAGGTAACAATTCAACCATAATCATATCTGGTTTATAGGGTAATACTAATGCGGAAAAATCTGCAATTTCCTTTTGCCTTTTTGCAAGCAAAACATCAGTATTAGGATTATCACTTTTGTAGATTTGTGCCAGATGATCTGAACCTAATATAAATATATCAGTCTTTTGAGCTTGTGCATGAGCCTTAGACCATACTCCTATTAAAAGGATAGGTAAAATAAGTTGTAATTTCATTCTATATATTTTGATTGTTTTGGCTAACTGCATACAACTTATTTATGTGCAATGAAGCCTCTTATTTATCTATTCTTGCTTAAATGTGGGTAAGATCATCATAAAGTTAATTAAATAATCTTTGTGAAAAAGCAACTATTTAAGTATTATCGTGAGTAAATGGTTAAACTTTTTTAGTGGATTATTGAAACTGTTTGTAAAGATATGTGACATAACCTGCAGGGCATATTACGCTTTGCTTACATCACTATCATTAACCACCCCCCTACCCCCGCCGGTGGTGGATACCTTGCAAATGGTATAAATAAGAATTTTAGTTTTCTTTTATTTCAGCTTTGGATTAAACGGCTTAATCGTTAAAATTAAAATATAGGCTGTATAGCAGAAGTGATCAATTAAAATACCTATTAAACCTAAGTATTTATTTAACAGCGTTAAAATTAAAAAAGACGGACTTATTAGGCCCGCCTCTTTAATATTTTAATAGGATATTTTGAATTTTGTTATTGAAAAACCCTTACATAATCTACCACCATTCGCTGCGGAAATACTGTAGTAGTATCTGGGTTTCCTGGCCAGTCTCCACCAACCGCTACATTAAATGTGAAGAAGAAATCTTTTCTAAAAGCATCCATACCGGTTGGGCTGGTATTAAATCTTTTATATTCGATATCATCTAAGTATAAAATAATTGTGGTTGCATTCCATTCCATGCTAAATACATGAAATTGATCTGCAAATTTACCTGTAGGGAGAGTATAAGAGCCTTGAGACTGCTGGTGGGTTACATCATTCCAATGGATAGTAGCATAAGTTTTAGAATCGCTTTTAGGACTTACTGACCCGCCAATTAATTCCATTAGATCTATTTCGCCACAAGTTGGCCAACTTACTGCACTTTTATTGTTGCCCAACATCCATAACGCTGGCCAAATCCCCTGACCTTTTGGTACCAATGCCCTGACATCTACTCGTCCATATTTAAAAAACTTTTTATCCTGAGTTTTTATTCTTGATGATGAATATTGCCTTCCATTTACTGCTTCTTTTTTTGCAGTAATCACAAGGTAACCATCTTTTACTTCCGTATTGCTGGCTTGGTAGTTTTGCTGTTCGTTATTTGCCCAAGCATTACCAGTTTCTTGTGTCCAAAAAGCGGTATTTAAAGAAGTTCCTGAAAATTCATCCGCCCAAATAAGTGTTTTGCCTGGATAGGTAAGCGGTGTGGTATAACCTAAAGTAGGAATAGTAAAAGGTATATCTACGGCTATAGCCTTATCGCCAAAAATGAAATTATCATTAGCAGAATATGCAATCACATGAACTGTATAATTACCTGTAGATGAATATCTAATAGTTGCTTGTCCGTCTGGAGAATTAATTGCAGTCTCCCCGTAAGAAATACCGAATGTGTAACTATATCGTACTGCATTTTTTGCTGTAGCAGTAAAATTTACATTGCCAGAACCATCTGAACTTATTTCTGCGTTGATTACTAAGTCGGTAGGTTTAGTATTTGGTACCGTATCTGGAGTTTTTGTTTTACTGCAGCTGCTAAAAGTTACTATTGCAAGCAATAGAATTAAAATATTTTTGGTCTTCATTAAAGTAATATTATAATTGGTATATAATCTATCAAAGATAGATGTATGTGGTGATATTGTAAGTGACATTTGTACCAAATGTAAGACTCAAATGTATTATTTAAAGGTTATTAGCCTTTTCATTAAAATTGATTAAATGTGGATTTTATGATTTTTTTTTTAAAATCCGAGGGTTCTATTAGCTAATTATTTAAAAACGATTTTGTCTAATATTTATGGGTGTGCTTAACATGATATTAATCCACTATCAAAATTGATCTCGTTATTTTAAAAATACAATTTTAACCCTAAACCTAAATTATTACTGTTACGTTCTACCTGGTTTAATTTAGTAAACGCAATATCTCCATTATCATAAAATAGTTCGTCAATCCCTGCTCCTGTATTCCAAAAACTTTTTTGGACATCTATAAAAAAGGCTGAACTTTTATAAAAAGTATAGACCACTGTTATCTTACCATTCAATGCAAATCCATTTGCAGTATGCTTAAAACTGACAGGATGCGCAAAATTATCGATTAGATTCCAATCGGCTTTTGCGTGGTAACCTAATTGGTGATAAGCAAAATCTGTTTCTAAATGCAGGTTTGTTTTTAATTGTGCATCAAATATAAAACCTACAAAAGGACCAGACCAATTGGCCTTGTAGGAGGTATTTAATTCTTCTATATTTTCATCGAGCAAAAACATTGATTGAGTAGATTTTCCGTAACCTAAATATGGGGAAATTGAAAGTTTTTTATTTTTGTATTTATAGCCTACAGTAATTAAATAATCAGCAGTATATCCTTTGTCGCTTTGTAAATTAGCTTCAAATACTGGATTAACACGATTATCATCAGCATAATCAGTATCGTTGGCGCTACCCCCTATTATAGCAGAATAATTTACAGACCCTTGTATAAATAATCCTTTCCATAATTTTGTTTTTAATGAGGTTTGAAACGCAGGACCTCTAAGATTTTTCCAAATAAGTTCCGAATATACATTAGGATTTGTACCATTAGCACTGCCAGCTATAGACCATTTAAAATCACTTTGCTGATAAGCCGTTGAGATGGAAAACTCAAATCTATCCTGTGCTTTAACAAAATCGACAAATAAAAACAGATTTATTAAACAGCATATGTAATTTTTCATAGGATAAAAAGGTGCAATTTATAGGTTAGTTTGAGTATTTATATTTAGATAAATTTAATGTTTTAAAGTTGGAAGTATGTGTCTGTATAGTTTTGTTAATATTTCTCTATTTACTTAAATCTGCTATTTATGCGATTTTTAGATATGGCGGGCAACCCGGTTTTAATTATTTCAAGTTTGCATATATGTGCAAAATAATCCCTTTAACAAAACTGTTTTAGACAGCTTGTGGCGGAATAAGCATCATAAAGTTAATTAAATAATTTGTGTCTGATAAGAAACTTGCTTTAGCTCGTTTTAAACAATTGGTTAATTTTTGATTAGGATTACAACTCCTATTTTTTAGGAATTACGACATGCTCTGCTGAACATAACGAATAGTGGGATATATGGGAATTTATTAAATTTTAAATTGTAATTGGGCAGGAATTCAAATCTCTATATCTTTAAATTTAATCTGTTGCACTTTTAGCGATTCAATATATTCTATATGAGGAATTCTATTTCCGATAGCATCCAAATCAAAAATACCACAATTACTATAATCTAAAAGATTGTCCCAATCCGGGCGATCTGTAACAGGATAAATGCAAATGCCAAAAAAAGGAATTCCGGCTTGTTTTATAGCTAAGCATTCTTCTGAAATTTCTTCTAGCCATTCAACCCTACCTTGTCCAAAATGCCCTGTTTCAGAAATGAAAATGGGTTTATTATATCGTAAATAAGATTCTTTTAGCAATTGTCTCAGAGGAACCCTAACTTTCAAAATATCTGGCCAATATACTGTTTCGCCACCTTCAACCCATTGGCAATTCCAATAATAATTAATGCCTAATATATCAAAAAGCATGTTATTTCCACCCAATTCTGGGCATAGTCTGCCTTTAATAATATCTACTGCTTCAAATTGGTATTCATTAATTTTTTGCAACTCTTCTGCTGATAATATGCCGTTTTGATGAACTTTAACAAGAGGTTCTACTAAAATTATCTTAGCTAACGGACTCTCTTCTCTAATAGCTTTGATTGCAAGTATCGCTGCTTTGCAAAGATGATACTTCATATCCCAACCGCTCTTCTCTAAAAACGGAACGGTACCCCTTACATCTCCAGAAAACCAAGATAAAAAGCTGATTTCATTGATAGGGATAATAAGAAGTGGTTGCAAGGAATGTTGATTATAAAACCTAACAAATTCAATACACAAGTTAGTGAAACGGGAGCAAAATTTAGGGTGCGTTGGAAACAAGTCATCTGGATAGCCAAAATGAATCATGTCCCAAATTTGTTGAATTCCCAATTTCTCGCCAATTTTAATTCGGTTCAATACCTCATTAAAATCAAATAATCCCGGGCTAGTTTCTATTGAACTCCAGCAAATTCCTTCTCGCACTGAGGTTATTCCAATATCTAATAAAAGCTGATAATCCTCTTCTACCCTTAAATGATGCTGTGTAATTTCTAATAAGTTAACCCGTTCTCCTGAACGATTAATTTGATCCGCACACTCGAAACCACCTAAGAAAAATGAACTAAACGGATTTTGCATATTCTTGTTCTACAACATCTACTTCTAAACTTTTGAAAAGATTTAAGGCATTTCTAAATGCCTGATCCATATTAAAATATTTATAATTTGCCAATCTTCCAACAAAATACACGTTTAGTAATTTATCTGCTTCGGTTTTATATTTAGCGTAAATTTCTTGATTTTGTTCGTTAGGAACTGGATAATATGGTTCTCCCTCGTCAATTGTGTATTCTTTAACAATGCTGGTTGTGGCTGATTGTTGGTTTCCGAAATGCTTATATTCAACAATCCGTGTAAACTCAACTTCATTTCCAGGATAATTCACTACCGAATTTTGCTGGAAAAATTCCTGATCAATTTCTTCTCTAACAAAGTTGATGGATCGGTATTCTAGTTTTTCTGTCAGGTTTGCATTAAAAGTAAAGAAACGATCAATAGGGCCTGTGTAAAATAGCTTTTCATATCCGCCAATTTCACCTTCAACTTCGAAATAGTCTGTATTTAGCAGTACAGTAATATTTGGGTGATTTAATATGTTCTTGAACATCTTTGTATATCCGCCTTTTGGCAATGCTTGATGAACATCAGAAAAGTAGCGGTCATCGTAATTGTCCCTTACTGGGATGCGTTCCAAAACTGAAGCATGTAATTCTGAAGGATATTTGTCCCATTGCTTTTTTGTATAATGCTTAAACATTTTATCGTATAAAACTTTACCCACACGATTTAAAACTGCCTCTTCTCCATTTTTTGGTGAATTGTAAGATATCCTATTATTAGAAAGCCATTCTCTCATTTCTAATTCTGAAGATAAGTTCTCGTTAAACAAAGTGTTAACAGTAGTAATATTTACTGGTATTGGAACTAAATGGTTATCTACTTTTGCTACTACTTTATGTTCCCAAGTGTACCAATCTGCAAATTGATTTACATAATTCCACACCCCTTCATCATTGGTATGGAAAAGATGGGCACCGTATTTAGAGGTTAGTATTTCGTTTTCATCATAAAAATCAAAACAGTTTCCTGCAATGTGGTTTCGTTTTTCGATAATCAAAACCCGTTTCCCTGCAGATGCATATTGTTCGGCAAGCACAGCCCCAGAAATTCCGGCGCCAATAATTAAAATATCATAATCGGTCATGCTAATTCTTTTATTCCATTAATTATTTGAGACATTTTTGCAGCAGTTCTATCCCATGAGGTATTTTGTAAAATTTCCAGATAAGCATCTTTAAAATCAGCTTTGGTTTGGTGGATTGCATTAAAGAAATCATTCTCATCATCTATAAGTTGAATACAATGACTATAATCCCTTTCAACGTCTTTAATTTTAGTTGAAATGATAGGTTTCATGGCGCACATGTATTCCAAGGTTTTTGTAGGGCTGATAAATTTAGTGGCGTCGTTTAATGCAAAAGGCATCATTGCATAATCAAATTCATTTAAATAAACTGGAAGCTCTTCGTAAGTTTTCATTCCGAGATAAAAAATATTTGCTGCCCATGGTAAATCTTGTTCTTCAATTTTACAGATTGGTCCAATCATCACAAAAGAAATATCCGGCATTTTTTGAGCACTCATTTGCAATAAATTCAGATTAATTCTTTCATCGATAACTCCATAGTAACCAACAATTGGTTTTGGTATTGAGTCGATATCTGATGGCAATTCTAAACTTTTATTACCCAGATTGAAATGTTCTTGATCTACCGAACTAGGAAAACAAAAAACATTGCTATGCTTTTCTTTTTTCGCTTCATAAAGCGATTTTCCTCCTGTAAAAACGATATCTGCTGCGGATAATAAGTTCTTTTCTTGTTCTATTAGTTTTTGAGAAGCGCCTTTAAAAAGCGAAAGTTCATCCATACAATCATAAACTATAGCAGAGAAATTTAAATAATTTAACACATTCACAAATGCTGGCGAATAGAACCAACCTACCGGAAATACTTTTGTTTCTAATATATCCTTTAAAAAACTTCCAAGGTCTTCAATATTGTCAATGGTGGGTTGTAAAACATGTATATTATCTGATATTTTAAAACCTCTTTCTGATCCATCTCCCTTTCCCACGGGTTCTTCAATAACCAAAATTTTAAAATCATTTGATAATCTGGTAATTAGATGTTGAGGTCGCTGGTAAACAAAATCCCAACGTAAGTGGCAAAAAACAATCACATCGTAAGAAGAGTGAAAATCTTTTTTAGCTAATATGTTCATAGTGTAGATGCTTTTTTAATCGTGTAAAATTAGCCGTTTAAAGAAAGTAAAAATGCCCTTAAAAAAATTATTAAAGATGCAAATGGATTAATCTTCCTTGCGATATATAATTGAAAATGAAAAAGGCTTTACTTTATAAAATGGCGAGATTTTATAGACCATAATAAATTGAACCGCTTTAGAAAAGAGAAATTATGAAAATGTTTCTTCTTAAAAAAAAAAATTAATTAAAATTAAAAACATTAAAACTATGGCAAAGCAAACAGAAACAGGGAAAATTAAACCAAAAAAAGATGCTGCAGAAGATTTAAGAGATTTTCTGGTAGATGGTCTTAAGGATTTATACTGGGCAGAAAAAGCGTTGGTAAAAAATTTACCTAAAATGGCTAAAAACGCAACTTCTTCAAAATTGCAAGAGGCAATTAAGAAACATTTGGATGAAACGCAAAATCAGATTATCAGATTAGAAGATGCATTTAAAGCGATGGATGAAAAACCAAAAGCTGAAAAATGCGATGCAATGGATGGATTGCTGAAGGAAGCAGAAAGCATTATGGAAGAAACCGAACCGGGAGCAATTAGAGATGCAGCAATAATTGCAGCGGCGCAAAAAATAGAGCATTACGAAATTGCTTCATATGGTACTATGGCTACCTATGCCAAACTCTTAGGTGAAAACGAAGTTCATAAATTATTAGGAGCGACACTTGATGAAGAAAAAAAATGTGATATAGATCTCACAAAACTTGCCAATACGGAAATTAATTTAAAGGCTAAATAATATTAAAAGCGGCTTTATAGCCGCTTTTTTATAAATGCTCCGTCAATGAAAAAATACCTCCCAACAGACCCTTCAATTCTATTCTCGCAAGTTCCAATCCTATCAGAGGTAAAAGTTTCTATTGTAATCCCAGTGAAAAATGAAGAAAGGTATATTAAGGATTGTTTAGCTGCTTTTCTTAACCAAATAAATGATGAGGGCCTTGAACTAAATAAGAAAATTTTCGAAATCTTGATTATTGCTAATAATTGTACTGATCATAGTGTTTGTATCATTCAGCAGTTTAAAGAAGAAAATTCATCTTTAAATATACATGTGGAAGATATCATACTTGAAGAGGAGCATGCTAATATTGGTTTCGTTCGAAAAACTTTGATGGATATCGCCTATTCCAGGTTGTGTAAAAACGGTGGAGGAATTATAATGACAACCGATAGTGATACTGTTGTTTCAAGGGATTGGATTTACCAGAATATTTGCGAAATTAATAACGGAGCAGATGCTGTTGGAGGACGGATTTTATTTAATGAGGAAGAGTCAGTGGTGCTAGATTCCTCCATATCTTTATTCCATAAAAAAGATGAAGAATATCAACTTCTAGCCGCCGAGTTAGCTTCGATGATTTTAAAAAATTTCGATTTCGGAAAACCATGCCATCATCAGCACTTTAATGGGAGTTTTGCAGTAACATCTATCTGCTATCAAACAGCAGGTGGAGTACCTCATGTAAAGCATCTGGAAGATTGTGCTTTCTATGAAAAATTAGAATCTGTTGATGCTAAAATCAGACATAGTAACCGGGTAAAAGTACATACTTCTGCGAGGTACTGCGGTAGAGCAGATGTGGGACTTGCTAATCAACTGCTTGTTTGGAAAAATATGGAAATGATAGAAAGTAATTTTTTGGTCGAATCTTGTGAATCATTAGTAAATAGGCTTATCATAAAGAGGAAAATAAGAGATTTATGGAATAAAAAAGAAAATAATTATCTACTTGTGATATCAGAACTTGAAAAGATTGATAAGCATATTATTTTTGACGATAGCATTTTAAAAAATTATGCAGTCAGTTATTATGGCGAATGGTTCAATGAAATTAAGATTTTGAACGAAATACATTGGAATGAAATGTATGCATCAAGCCCAATAAATACAGCAATATTAAAATTAAAAGAAAGTATTTCTAATTATTCCGATTAACTTTTTCCCAGATATCAATTCTGTATTTTTCTGCTCGGCTATTAAATACATTTACCATTTTTTCACTAATTTCATCAGCAAATAAATAATGAACTTCATCCCCGGTTTGAGGATAGTCATGAACTTCTGGCAACCAGTGTATCAAAGCGATTTGCCCTTTTTCCATCAACATATTATACATTTTATCAATTGCCAAAGCCCAATCTGCTGAAGATAAATAATATGCAACTTCTGAAACTACAATTAAATCATATTTTTCCTCCGGGAGTTGATCAGGGAAGCTAATGTTCTTAAATTGGATATTTTCTAAATCATTACATCTTTTCTTAGCGATTTCTAAAGCCTTTTCTGAAACATCAGTAGCCAATAGATGATTGCATTTTTTGGCTAATAGTTTTGTTAATACGCCAATTGAACATCCAATTTCCAATATTTCTCCATAATTTTCTTTAGGTAATGAAGCTATTGTGGAAGCATATTTCTCCGCCTCATACACACTTGTTTCAAAGTTCCAAGGATCATCATTTGCAGCATATACTTTTGCAAAGTAGTCGGCATTAAGTGTTTCTTTATAGGACATTATTTAGAGATATAAAATATTTCGTAAGGTTTATTAAACTCTTCCAACATCACTTGTGAGATTCTGAAACCTTCTGGATCATCATCAATTAAGTTAGAAATTTGCGATTGATGTGCAGAAATTGCTTCCTGCTTAATAGATAAGATACTGGAAATATCTAACTTGAACGGCCTAACGGCGTTTATTTCAGGAAAATCCTCCGCTTTGCCCAAAGCATCAAGCCAAATAGGATATTCGTAAATTTTTGCATGGTAAGTTTCTGCATGATTTACTAATTGATAAGCAGCAACATGATCAGGATGAGGGTCTTTACGCCAAGGAACAAAAATACTCTGTGGATTAATTATATTTATTATTTTGTTAATATCAGCTAATGCGCTTTCAAAATTTGTACTTCCTAAACCTGGAACATTACGGTCATTATATCGACAAAAAATAACATTCTTGGCAGGCACATCTAAAACTTTTGCAGCATTTAAAATTTCGTTTTCTCGCAAGTTTCGCAATTTTTCCTTCGGATATAATAAGCTATTTGGATGTGATAATGTTCCATCGCTCAACAATAGAATATAGACTGCCTGATTATATTTTCTTAATAAGGCGATAACCCCTCCACAGCCTAAGCTTTCATCATCTGCATGCGGTGCCACAATTAAAGTTTTTCCTAAATCCTTCACACAGTGTTCTGGTGACATTGGAAGCTTTTCTATATCGATTTTATCCATTTTTAGAATATATCTTTTTAGTGCTCATTTTCTGAATTTGCATTATCAAATGCAAACCGACCCACTTCCATTAACATATAATCGGGGGCAGGCTGGCGCAAATAAGTATTCAAATCCCGAATGATTCGCTCAAAATGAAAGGGTTTATTTAGCCCTCTTGCTCCAATACATTTTTGGCATAGCGACATAATTTTTGTACAAATCTCATCAATTGCCGTACGTACCATATTGGTCTGATTTAAAAAAAGGTTGGCATTTTCGCTAGAAGATTCGCTCATGTAATTGTCCAGATATACAGCGGCCGAGTTTATCCATTGATTTCCCGATGCAATAAGTATCGCCATTTCACCAATGCGCATTTTTTGAAATTGGTCTTCTGTTCTTTTTAAGTTTTTTAGGTAATTGACAGTCTCTTTGAATATCATTTCAGCGCCGCCCAGTTGAACTGCGGAAAAACGAACTGAACCACCACTAAAACTTGGTTGCTGATAATAATTTCCAGCATTTCCCAACAAGTTATCTTTAGCAATTACTATATTATTGAAGTTCATTTTATAACTTCTTGTCGCTCTCATTCCCATCGGGTTCCACCATTTATCATCTACAATTGCAGTAACTTGGTCAAGAGGAACAATGCACATTTGCCACGAACCATCGTTGTCTGTTGCCGTTACTATAGGTCTTGCGACATAGCCTGTTCCTGTAGCAAAAGTTTTTGAGCCATGTAAAACATAAGTTTCATTTTGATCCTGTATGAAAACACCATCATCAGCTTGGGTATTCCAAACGCCAAATAATCTTCCTTCAAAAGCATCTTTAGAAAACCTCTCTTTTTGTTCTGATGTCGCAAATTGGTTAATGAGTAGTTGTGCGTTAAAATGTCCTTCCAAAACGCGACCCAAAACCAAATTTCCAGAACCAATTAGTTGTAAAATTTCCAGCAGAGCGCTATTAGAACCAGCTTGTAAACCCAAATTTCGTCCGCCAAAATCAGAAGTAATACATGCTGTTAGAAAGTCTGAATCTTTGATTGCCAATAATGATTTTTCTGGAAACAAATTGGGAGCATCAGTTTCTGAAGCTTCTTCTAATAATAATGGAATAAAGTCTTTGGCAGAAGCTATTAAATCAGAAAATTGTGTGCTTAAATTATTATTCAAGAATTAACAAGTTTTATGTAAAGTTTAAATCTACAAAAACCGTAAAGTTAATCCGTGTATATAATTGATTGCGCTAAAAATTAATGCGATTAAGCTGTTTCTTTAATTGAATAAGATGCCTGATGTAGAAAGAACTTTGAAAAAAGCTCTAATTATATTCATGTAATTTCTTAAATTTTTTGGGGGTTATACCAAACTTTTTCTTAAATATTTTAGAAAAGTAACTGCTACTCTCTAATCCAACGGCTAATACAACCGCACTAACGTTGTATTCATTGTTTTGCAGCAATACTTTGGCCTGTTCCAATCTAATATTAGTAATATATTCATTCATGGTGGTAGTGAACAAATATTTAAATCCGTTTTGTAGCTTATTAGGATTTAAACCCGTTTTGCGTGAAATATTTTTCACAGAGAGGTCTGCGTTTATATTCTCTCTTATATAAATACTAGCTTCTTCTATTCTCCTTAATTCCTGAATTCTAAGAATTGTTCTCTGATCGGAATTTAAGGCATCATCGTCAAACTGCACAATCTGATTAATAAACATTTCTAAAGTCACAGATTGTAAATGGAGCTTATGCGCAATGACTACTTTCTTATATTCATCTACGTTTTGTAAAATATTCTTATAGTAGATTCCGCAATTGTCTACATGATAAAATTGCTTTTTACCGTCAATATCAGTGAGCACATTTTTAAGTTCTGAACTCCATAACATAAGTTCACATCGCTCTTTTACACTAAAAGTTTCCCGATCAATTTCTACACTTACTACTTCATGAAGTACATCTTTTTCAAATTCTATAATGTGACCGTTTTTTCTCTCACTAGCTACAATTGCACACCTATATTCTTCAATCGAATGTTTTATTTTTTCATTTGCAAATTGATGAGAAAGGGCACCATGAAGAGAATAAATAAACTTTACTGGATGTACTTCATCTAAAGTGAATTCTAATTTTATGTTTTGGTTAAAAACAGCTTTGTAAATGATGAGTCCCAATCCGTTATCGAAATTGATTCCTCTAATCTGTCCATGTCCAATATGTGCAGGAATATTTAAAAAATATTCCTCGCATCTATGATGATACTCAACCTCAAATGATTTTGCTAAACCAATGATAACATCTTTTAACGGAATAGAATTAACCTGGAAAGAAAACATAATTGTAATAAAATTAAGTAATTATTTAATTAGTATAGCAAATGCAAGTGGGGAAATGTTTTAATTAAAATAAAATTTTATTATAAATCAATTTTGTGATCTGAGAACTTACAGCTACTGTCCTATTTACCTAATGGTTAGTTAGCTAAGGTATTAGCAAAAAAATTTTAGTTGATAAGACGATTAAAAATCCTCAACCGAACCTAATTAAATAAATAACTGTTAATGGTTAAGAAATAAACAATAAGAGCTAATGAAAAATTAGATAAATTTTCATTCATCAATTGCATTACTTATTAAGTTGTACCATTTAGCTTTTAGTACCTCATTATCTAATGTTTTAATTACAATTTGTTTTGCCTGCTTCGCTTTCTCTTTGTATAACGGGTAGTTGTTTTGTACTTCCAATAAAGCGTTCGCAACTGTTTCTGGATTCAAATCCTTTATAACTATCGTTTCGTTTGATAAAAAATCCTTAGCATAACCATTATTAGATGTAATTACAGGTATTTCTGCTAATGAAGCTTCAACTGTAGGAAGCCCGAACGATTCATATTCGCTAATTAGAATTAATGCCAAAGTTTTTTCAAATAGCTCCTTAATTTTAGAATCATTTGCAGAATCTATAAAACTTACTGGAATATTTTTAGCATTCATTTCTTCAATTTTCGATAGCACCTTAAGAGCATAGTTATTATATCCTTTGTCTCCAGCTATTACTAATTCAACAGGATTAATTGCTTTTTTATAGTATATTTCATACGCTTCCAAAAGCAATAAGATGTTTTTCCTTTTTTCTAGCTTAGCTAAACACAAGAAAATATCTTGTGTTTTTGACTGAACATTTTCAAAAAAATGATTGTACCCATTAGATATAACTGTAGAATTAATTTTTTTCTTAAAAACCCGTTCAAAATCTTGTTTTACATCTTCAGTAATAAAAACAATAGAATTTGAAAAAAATGAAAAAACACTCAGTTGAGACCATATCAAATCTAGTACATCATTTTTTAATTCCTTCTCTTGCTTGTATTTTATTAGTCCATTAGTTGTCATTAATGCTTCCGCATTTTTTTCGGTTAACCAATTGTTAATCACATTAAAGTAGTTGCCTTCCTTTAAGTCAAGGCGAATACTAACGTCATCAATAGTTGGAAGGGCTTTCTCGCTCTTTAAGTACCAAAAATCATGTAATATGGTTATCGTTTTTGTTGTAATAAATGGGGAAATATTAAATTGAGGGTTTAGATATATATCGAAGTTGTATTTGAGAATTAACTCTGGTGTTTCGTGAACTTCTTCGATTGAAAGAGGTTTAGCTTTGGTGACTATGCATCTACTTTCAGTTAGATTATACTTAATTATGTTTTCTTCGAAAGTAAAATAATAGAATTCAATCAGGTTAGTATCGGTTAAGTTGTCAACAATCCATTGCGTAACTCTACCAATACCACTATTAAGCTTTCTTCTTACATCAATTAAAACTTTTTTTTTCATGGAGGATTCTAGTTTTAATGTATCAAACATTGGTTTGAAGATTAGCGCAGAAAGACGGGTTTACTAACCATTTCTTACTGATTTTATTGAAAGTGAATAAACAGGTATTGATATTGGGATCTACCGTTGAGATATATCTTTTTGAGTTATTGTCAGAATTATAAATAAGCATACGCACCCAATATGAAGTAGCACCTTTTAACGAATCTGTCTCTTTAAAGGTTAGTGAATTATCCTTTGATATTTGATTTAAGCTATAACCTTTATCAGGTAACATTTCAGTCTGAACAATTGCGGTATCAATAATACAGTTTGCTGATTTTGCAAAAATTGGCAAAACAAACAGTAAAAATAAAATCTGAAGAATTGTCTTTTTCAATGCCTATTTCACAAGTATGGGTAGCCTATAAAGATACAAAAAAGGATAATTGGTATATTAATTTATATTGCTTTAAAGAAATTTAAAGCCTTTTTATAATTCTACTTTTGCCCAATTTATAAACTTGGTAGTTGATTAATTACCAGATAATCCAATTTAATGACATACTAAAATTTATATCACCTTTTTTCGAATATTTTAATATTAAATAAAAAAGCGGTTAAGGTTTGGGAAACCCACCGCTTTTAACACACCTATTTGAAAATATAAAGACTAATTGTCTTTGGGAGAGCAAATGTTATTTTAACCGAACGATATCGTTTTTTAAATAGAAAATGAATCCTATAATTAGCTTTATAAATATTTTTATCTGCATTGTTTGGTTTTTGTTTCTATAAAGATGACAAATATTACTCGGGTATAAATACGTATTAGTACGTATTTTTGAAAAATACCAGAAAAGGTGTAGTGTGTTTTATCCACATAAAGTTTAAATAATTGCTTTAACGCTAACATCTTTATAATTTAGCGGCGATGGAAAATTTTATTGTTTCTGCAAGGAAGTATAGACCAGTTTTGTTTGATAGCGTTGTTGGGCAACAGCATATAACCAATACGTTAAAGAACGCCATCAAGAATAACCAATTGGCACAAGCTTTTCTTTTTTGCGGACCAAGGGGAGTTGGAAAAACTACGTGTGCAAGGATATTGGCAAAAACCATCAATTGTACAAATTTAACAGAACATAATGAGGCTTGTGGGATTTGTGATAGCTGTAAATCTTTCCAAAACGGTAATTCTTTTAACGTACATGAATTAGACGCAGCCTCTAATAATTCTGTTGATGACATTAGAAGTTTAATTGATCAGGTTCGGATACCGCCACAAGCTGGAAAGTATAAAGTATATATTATTGATGAGGTACATATGCTTTCGCAAAGTGCCTTCAATGCTTTTTTAAAAACTTTAGAAGAACCACCTAGTTATGCCATTTTTATTTTGGCCACTACCGAGAAACATAAAATTTTACCAACTATCTTATCAAGGTGCCAGATTTTTGATTTTAATAGGATTAGGGTTGAAGATATGGCCAATCATTTGGCTAGCATTGCTTTTAAAGAAGATGTAAAGTTTGATGCTGACGGTTTACATTTAATTGCGCAAAAGGCGGATGGTGGTTTGCGTGATGCATTATCAATGTTTGACCAGATTGTTAGTTTTAGTAACCGAGAACTTAGCTACCAAGCGGTTATTGACAACCTAAATATTTTAGATTACGATTATTATTTTAAGCTTACCGATCAACTGCTGAATCAAGATACTGCTGGTACTCTACTACTATTTGATGAGATTTTAAATAATGGTTTTGATGGCAACCATTTTATAACTGGTTTGGCAAGTCATTTAAGAAATGTATTGATTTGTAAGGATGCTGCTACGGTAAAATTATTGGAAGTTAGTGAAACCATTAAACAGAAATATTTGGAGCAAGCAAAGAAATCTCCAGCTTCGTTTTTGATCAGTGGTTTAAATATTGCCAATCAATGCGACCTTAATTATAGGATTAGTAAAAACCAAAGGTTACAAGTAGAGCTTACGCTGATAAAAATAAGTCATTTGTCGCAGGCTTTACAATTGAGCCAATCTGGAAATGTTCAGCAAATGGCTGAGCAATTAAAAAAAAAAACCTGAAAATTTAATAGCTACAGAAAACATTAAACTTCCAGAAATTTTAAGTGAGGCTTCAATACCAAAGGTAGATAATGTTGAAATTGAACCTAAAAACCATCAAATTTCTCCTATAATTGAAGATAAACCAATTATTGAATCAAAGCCGATAAATCCGAAATCTTTAATCTCTAAACTGGGGAGCACCTTAATTCCCAATTTAAAGGATCCAAACAGCATCAAATCTGAAGAGGAAAAACTGGAAGAAAAAGTAGAATTAACTGGCAACGAAAAAAATCCTTTTACTAAAGAAGAATTTTTAGAAGTGTGGTCTACATATTCCAGCCAAATGAAAGGGCAAAATAAGATGAAGCTATCTGCTTTAATGGACAACTATACTCCTATTTTAAAAGACGATTTTCATATAGAGCTACAAGTAGAAAGCAAGATTTTGGTTGATGAACTTTTACATGAAAAAGTTGATTTGATGAACCATTTAAGGACTACGCTAAAAAACTTTCAGATTACTTTAGAGACTATTATTGTAGATAAACCACAAGAAAAAAAGCTTTATACTTCTAAAGATAAATACCAACATTTATTAGCGAAAAACCCAAAACTGGATGATTTTAGGAAAGTTTTTAATTTAGACTTGGACTAGGATTTTGATTTGAAAATGGTTTATTAAAACCGCAAAGGGCGCAGAGCTCACAAATTTGGATGATGTAAGCTAAAAGCAAAATGCACAAAGCTTAAAGCTAAATACATCAACCCAAAAAAATCTTTTATCTTAAGAATTAATATTCTGACGGTTTTTAATGAAAAAAGCATCTTAAAATAAGATGCTTTTTTTTTAACGATTGAAGCGGCATTAATGCCTTTTTTTGATGTAGCCTTTTGCCTTTTTATGGAAAAAATATAACGCAAAGCGTAGGTTAATTTTTCATTAACAATCCCAAATTCTATTTATTAATTGGGTAACCTTCTTCGTCTAAATCGTCTCTATCATCTTCCGGTACGTGACTATTTTTTTCATCACGTTTGCTCATCTTCAGATGATCCGAGTCTGTTTTGTGCATTCCTAAGTTGTTTAAATCATCTTTTAAAGAATGATCTTTTTCATATTCATCGCCTACGTAAGGATTCGCTTCATCCCAATCCGAATCCATATCTTCCCCATCATCAGCTGCAGTGTCGTAAGGATCTGGATGTTGATAATCAGGATCATCTGATTCTACATCTAACTCGTAGCTGTTCTCTTCTTCGTTGTATTTTAAATTCTTTGCTTCATTATCAGCAAGGTTAGATTCACCGTTTCTCTTAAAACTATCATTATAATTATTTTTTTGATCGTTTTCCATGATTTCTAATTTATTTTATTTGATAAAAGTATCGCTATAAATATGCCAATTCTAGTAATTTCATCTAATTATAATAATTAACGACTGATTTATTCTTTAAAATTATAAAGCAAAAAAGCAGTTTAAACTTTCGCTTAAACTGCCTCTTAACTATTCATAAATTTTTGAGCTTATGCCGATAAAAATCTTACAACTTTTATAAATTATAAATTAGCCAATGCTTGGTTAAATGTGGTACTTGGTCTCATCGCTTTTGACGCTAAATCGTCATTAGGATGGTAGTAACCACCAATATTTTGAGCTTTACCTTGAGATTCGATCAATTCAGTTTTGATTTTTGTTTCATTTTCTAATAATGCTTTTGCTAATGGCGTAAATCTAGATTTTAAATCCGCATCCTTTGATTGTGCCGCCAAAGCCTCGGCCCAATATAAAGCTAAATAAAAATGAGAACCACGATTATCAATAGTTCCTAACTTACGGCCCGGAGATTTATCTTCAGCCAGGAATTTTGCATTAGCTTCATCCAATGCATCTGCTAAAACCTGAGCTTTACTATTATTTTGAGTTTGTGCCAAATGCTCTAAAGAAGCTTGTAAAGCCAAAAACTCACCTAAAGAATCCCAACGTAAATAACCTTCTGAAATAAATTGCTCTATGTGTTTAGGAGCAGAACCACCAGCACCAGTTTCAAACAAACCACCGCCATTCATTAAAGGGACGATAGATAACATTTTTGAAGAAGTCCCTAATTCTAAGATTGGGAATAAATCGGTTAAGTAATCACGTAAGACATTTCCAGTTACCGAAATAGTGTCCTCCCCTTTACGGATACGCTCTAAAGTAAATTTAGTAGCTTCAATTGGAGAAAGGATACGAATATCCAATCCTTTAGTATCGTAATTTGGCAAATATTTATTTACTTTTTTAATGATTTCTCTATCGTGAGCTCGGTTTTCATCTAACCAGAAGACTGCAGGAGTATTTGATAAACGGGCTCTGTTTACAGCAAGTTTAATCCAATCTTGGATTGGGGCATCTTTAGCCTGGCACATGCGGAAAATATCTCCTTTTTCTACAGGCTGATCAAAAAACACTTTTCCTGATTCATCACTTACACAGATAATTCCGTTAGCTGTAGCCTGAAAAGTTTTATCATGAGAACCATATTCTTCTGCTTTTTGAGCCATTAAACCCACGTTTGGTACAGAACCCATAGTGGTTGGATCGAATGCTCCATTTTTCTTACAATCATCAATGGTTGCAGTATAAATACCTGCATAACATCTATCAGGAATAATAGCTAAATTATCTTGCGCTTTACCATCTTTATTCCACATTTGTCCAGAAGTACGGATCATTGCTGGCATAGAAGCATCTACAATTACATCTGAGGGAACGTGTAAATTGGTGATGCCTTTATCAGAATTTACCATTGCTAAGGCTGGCCCGTTTGCAATCGCTGCATCAATTGCTGCTTTAACTTCTGCTTCTTGTTCGTTACCGGCAATTTTTACGTAAACATCACCCAAACCGTTACTGGTATCAACTCCTAAAGTTTTGAAAAGCTCTGCATATTTAGTAAAAACATCTGCAAAGTAAACTTCTACTATTGCACCAAAAATGATAGGATCTGAAACCTTCATCATGGTAGCCTTTAAATGTGCAGAAAGCAAAATTCCTGAATCTTTGGCTTCTTTGATGGTTTGGGCAACAAAAGTTTTCAATTTTGAAATGCTCAATACAGAACTATCAATCACTTCGCCGGCTTTTAAATTCGCTAGGCCTTTTAGTTCTGTAACCTCTCCGGTAGCATTTACAAATTCGATTTTAAATTTTGAGTCACTATCTAAAGTGACAGATTTTTCAGAACCGTAAAAGTCACCGTCGCTCATGCTAGCAACCTTTGTTTTTGAATCTGAAGACCAGGCACCCATTGAATGTGGGTTAGCTTTTACGTAGTTCTTTACTGCTTTTGGTGCTCTACGGTCAGAGTTACCTTCTCGTAAAACTGGATTTACTGCCGAACCTAATACTTTTGAATATTTTGTTTTGATCGTTTTTTCTTCTTCTGTTTTTGCCTCTTCGGGATAATTTGGTAATGCAAAGCCTTGAGATTGTAACTCTGCAATTGCTTCCTTTAACTGTGGAATTGAAGCAGAAACGTTTGGTAATTTGATAATATTAGCTTCTGGGGTTGTTGCCAAAGCTCCTAGCTCTGCCAATGCATCTCCAATTTTTTGATCATCTTTTAAAAACTCCAGGAAGTTTGCTAAAATTCTCCCTGCTAAAGAGATGTCTCTCGTTTCTACATCAATATCTGCTGCAGCTGTAAAAGCTTTTACAATAGGTAAAAATGAATATGTAGCTAATAAAGGAGCTTCGTCTGTCTTGGTATATATAATTTTCGATGAATTTGACATGTGTTTTATTTTATGATGTTTGAAATGAGATTCCAAAAAAGGAGTGATTTAATAAATCGCATAAAGATAAAGAAAGCATTGAGTTTTATCCCAATTTTAATGTTTTTTTAGTGCCTAAATGGATATTTAATGGCATAAATTGATTGGAATTGAAAAGGAAATTTGGGTTAATTATTTTTTTTGGACGAATATTTGAAAGCAATAATCTAAACTATTAGGGCTTTTAAATATCTTTAGCTTGCTATAAATTCTTACATGAATAATTTTGTTACAGAATTCTCTAATGCTACACAGCATTATTGGGATTCTTTCATTCTCGCATTACCAAAACTGATTACTGCAATTATCATCATTGTAATTGGTATTCTAATTAGCAACCTTATTTCTGGTTTTATACAAAAACGATTGGTAAGAACATCAAAAGATCCCTTAACTGCAAAATTCCTGACTAAAGCTTTAAAAATGATTTTTATCATTTTGGTAATTATGATGGCTTTATATGCTGGAGGTTTTGGCGGGATTGCAGCGGGTATTTTAGCCGCAGCTGGAGCTAGTGCTATTGTTTTAGGTTTTGCCTTTAAAGATATTGGAGAGAATTTTATTGCTGGGTTTATACTAGCTTTCAGCAGACCATTTAACGTAAATGACACCATTATGGTGAACGAAATTTTTGGAAAGGTTAAAGCTTTAGAACTTCGATATACAAAAATAAAAACTTTTGATGGGAAAGACGTTTACATTCCCAATGCAGATGTGCTAACTATGCCAGTTACCAATTATACAGAAGATGGGTTTTTTAGACTTGAGTTTATTGTTGGTATTGCTTATGAAGATGATATAGATGGTGCAAAAAAAGAAATCCTTCAAATTTTAAATAGTCACCCGGATTTAGTTAGCGATACTGAACATGAGAATTTTGTAGTAGAAAGTGAGTTGGCTACCAGCACAGTTAATTTAAAAGTGTTGTTTTGGGCAGATACCAAAGATTTTAGGAAGGCAGCATTAGTTACCAGAGGGCTAGTAATTAATAACGTTAAGAAAGAATTAATATTAAAAGGTTACAGCTTACCATCTGATATTCAAGAACTAAAACTATATGGAAGTCAGCAAGAGATTCCTGTAATCATCAAAACATCAAAAGAAGTTCAAACAGAAAAAAATATCCAAATATGAAGGAAGAAAAAAAACTTGGAGAATTAGCATCAACAGCAATTTGCGGAAACGACATTAGTTCTTCAGTTCTTTATGTGTCGGCTTTAGCTATCGGCTTTGCCGGACAATATGCCTGGATTACATTGCTAATTGTTGCGGTAGTATTATTTAGTTTTAGAAAAATTTATGGTGAGGTAGTTGGAGCGCTACCATTAAACGGAGGTGCATATAATGCCTTATTGAATACTACAAGTAAATCAATGGCGTCCTTAGCTGCTTGTTTAACCATATTATCATATATGGCTACGGCTGTAATATCCGCTAATGAAGCAATGCATTATCTGGCACATCTAATTCCATCCTTACCAATAATTATAGCCACAATTGTAATCCTGGCAATTTTTGCTTTCTTAACCATATCTGGAATTACCGAATCTGCTAAAGTAGCAATTGGAATTTTCTTATTCCATTTAGTAACTATGGTTGTACTTATCGGCTCAATTATATTATATATTTTTAATATCGGCATTGAGAACCTTCTTGCTAATTGGCATCGCCCGCTAACTTTTGGAAGTATAGGAATGGCTATATTCTTTGGTTTTGCGGCTTCCATGTTAGGTATATCTGGATTTGAAAGCTCGGCAAATTTTGTTGAAGAACAGAAAAAAGGTGTTTTCCCTAAAACATTGAGAAACATGTGGATAGTGGTAAGTGTTTTAAATCCGTTAATCGCATTTTTAGCTATTTGTGTTTTACCTATCCCTGAAATTAAATTATACAGCAATGCCTTATTAAGCCAAATTGGACTGATAAGTACAGGAGAATGGCTAGCTTTTATAATTTCTATTGATGCTGTTTTAGTTTTAAGTGGTGCTGTATTAACATCATTTATTGGTGTATCTGGTTTATTAGAAAGGATAACATTAGATCGTATTATGCCTAACTTCTTTCTAAAAAAGAATAAAAAAGGAAGCTCATATCGTATTATCATTTTATTCTTTTTATTAAGTGTTTCTGTACTACTAATCACTAAAGGAAATGTTACCTTATTAGCAGGAGTTTATACGCTTTCCTTCTTATCTGTTATGGCACTTTTTGTTATTGGAAATATGTTGCTTAAAATTAAAAGGAAGCGTTTGCCTAGACCAGAAAAAGCAAAATGGACAGCCTTAATTTTTGCACTGGTTGCAGTAACTTGTGCAATTATTGGTAATATATTAATAGTACCAGAAAATCCTGCAGAACCAAGAAACGTTGTCGTATTTTTAGAATATTTTATTCCTACAATTCTGTTCTTAGTCATAATGCTGAACAGAACTACGCTCTTAAAATTTTTAATTAATTTTATTCAGTACCTATTTGCTCCGATTAAAAAAGCTATTGATAATAGTAATTTAGAGGTCCCATTAAGAAGGGCAGTAGTATCAATCAGTAGAAATCTACAAAAAAATATCAACAGAATAAATCAGCAAGAATTTGTTTTTTTTACAAAAGGTGATAATGTGGCGAATTTAAATCACGTAATGAACTATATTAGAAATAATGAGCATACCAAAAAAATTAGGATTGTTACTATATTAAAAGAGGGTGAAAAAGTGGCTGAAAATTTAGAAACTGATATTAATGTATTAGATAGAATGTACCCGGAAATTGATATACATTTTATAAAATTAATGGATAAATTTGGACCCGAATTAATAGACAAGTTATCCAACGAATGGCATATACCTCCAAATTTTATGTTTATTGGATCGCCTGGAGATCGTTTTCCATATAGAATTGAAGAACTTGGCGGGGTAAGATTAATAATTTAAAAAATGGATGGAACTGTAAGAGCAGATATTAAACCCGGGATGCTGGTTAACATCGTTTTAAAAAAAGACCAAAGAAGCGGTGAATTAACAGAAGGAATTGTGAAACGTATCTTAACAAGCGCACCAAAACATCATAGAGGTATAAAAGTGATGTTAGATGATGGACAAGTTGGAAGGGTACAAGAAATTATTGAAGATTAAATCCTTTATCAAGCAGCTAATTTTTATTCCTAGAAATCTCTGACAAATTTCTTAATCTGGGATACTATTTTTGAATTTTCTTATTTAACATGATTAAAGATTTAATAAAATCGCCTTTAGGTAGATTGAGAATTATAGGTTTTTTAGAAGGCTGCTCCTTTTTACTTTTAGGATTTACAATGGGCTTGAAATATCGATTTTTGATGCCATTACCTAACTATGTTGTTGGTATGGCTCATGGTGTGCTTTTTGTAACCTATGTAATTTTAGTTTTGCAAGTTTCTTATATAAAAAAGTGGAGCTTAATTATCATGTTTTGGGCTTTTATTGCTTCTCTTTTGCCTTTTGGAACTTTTTATGCTGATTATAAAATTTTTAATAGAACAGTTCCTGAAAAAGAAATTAAATCATAAAAGTTTCACCTTCTATGGCTAAATAAGTTTCTGGAAATATCTCTTTTGCCTCCATTAACAATGGAGATAAGTCTCTATATCTGGCAGAAAAATGGCCAATCATTAATTTTTTAACTACACAATTTTTAGCAATGATAGCTGCCTCTACAGAAGTAGTATGAAAGGTTTCCTTCGCCCTATCTACCATATCATGCATAAATGTGGTCTCGTGATAAAGCAAATCTACTTCTTCTAATTGCTTAAGGTATGAACCATCTGCAACAGTATCAGAACAATAAGCATAACTTTTAGGTGCATCTGCTTCAGTGGTTAAATCAATAGCCTTATGAATATTACCTAGTTCATCTTTAAAATCTATCCCTTTTTTTATTAGGGCATAATATTCTTCAGGAATGTTGAGTTTTTCTACAACCTCTTTATTTATCCTTCTTAACCTTTGCTTTTCTTTAAATAAAAACCCTGTAGTTGGAATTCTATGGTTTAAAATGATAGTCTCTACACTTACATCATTGGTTTCTAAAATAGTTTCCGCTTTATCATTTTGGATAGGATAATATTCTATTGGGAATTTAATAACCGTAGCCGAATGTTTAAATTGAAGTTCTAAAATTTCTTGAATTTGCGGAGGTGCAAAAAGATAAAGCGGCTTTTTACGTCCGTTTAAATGCATAGAAGAAATCAGGCCTACTAAACCAAAATAATGATCGCCATGTAAATGGCTAATAAAAATATAATCTATTTTATGGTACTTAATTCCGAATCGTAGCATTTGTTGCTGAGTGCCTTCTCCGCAATCAATCATCAAAAGTTTTTCGTTTACATTAAGTATTTGGGAGGTTGGGTTTCTATGAAAAATTGGTGTTGCCGAACTACTGCCCAAAATCGTGATTTCAAATTTCATCTTCGGATTTGGGGTTTAAATGAAAGGAAATAAACTTACTTCATCTCCTTTTTCAATTGTTTTTCAACTTCTTCCATAAAAATTAAATCAATAGCTTCTTCTACTTTAGGTACAATGGTAATCACATTATCTAGCTGAGAAATATTGATTAATCTTGATACGGCTTCATTAATACCTGTTAATATGAACACACCGTCAGAATTTTTACATAATCTATGTCCAACTAATAAACTACTTAAACCGCTAGAATCAGCATATTTTACATTAGACATATCTAAGATAATATTTCTTTGTCCTTCGGTATTAGTCAAGATTAATTCTGATTTTAATTGTGGCGAAACTAGGGAGTTTAATTTGCCTTCGTTCAGTTTAATTAAAATGTATTTTTCGTGTTTATCTATTGTAAATTTCATAATCTTAGTAAGCTGTCTAAGTTAATTATTTTCTTGTAAAATAAAACTGAAAAGTTTAAAGCATTTTTAATGCTGTTAAAACGTTATTTTCTACTCTGTTATAAATATTTTCATGGTTTTCTTTCACGAAAGATTTCCCTGTAATCTTCTCAAACAGCTCAATATATCTATCAGAAATAGATTTAACCTTCTCCTTATCCATTAAAGGTACTTGTTGCCCATCTTTTCCTTGAAAACCATTTTCTATTAACCATTTCCTAACAAACTCTTTTGAAAGTTGCTTTTGAGGCTCTCCTTTTTGTTGCAATTCTTCGTATCCGTTTTTATAAAAATAACGGGAAGAATCTGGTGTATGAATCTCATCTATCAAATAGATTTTTCCATCGGCTTTGCCAAATTCATACTTTGTATCTACTAAAATTAAATCTCTTTCTGCCGCAATCTCAGTTCCTCTTTGGTTTAAAGCTTTGGTGTATTTTTCTAATTGTAGGTAATCTTCTTCACTCACAATTCCCCTTGCTAATATATCTTCTCTAGATATGTCCTCATCATGCCCAACAGATGCTTTTGTTGTTGGGGTAATAATAGGTTCTGGTAATTTATCATTTTCCTTTAAACCTTCTGGCAATTTAACACCACAAACTTCTCGCTTTCCTAAAGCATATTCTCTGGCTGCATGCCCTGCTAAATATCCTCTAATTACCATTTCTACTTTAAATGGTTCACAAATTCTACCGATAGTTACGCTAGGATCAGGAACATTAATTACCCAATTTGGGACAATATCTTTGGTTGCTTCTAAGGATATTGCAGCAATCTGATTCAACACCTGACCTTTATAGGGAATTGGTTCTGGCAACACCACATCAAATGCCGAAATACGGTCACTAACTACCATCACCAAATACTTATTTTGTATTGTGTAAACATCCCTAACCTTTCCTTTGTAAAAATTGGTTTGGTTTGGAAATTTGTAATTTGTTTCTTTTATTGCTTGCATTCTTTTTAGATATACGTAATGAGATTTGAGTATTGAAAACTATTAAGAGTTTTTAAATTGATTCTCCTATCATTATTACAATTTTTGTTTTGTATAAGTCAACTTGTGATTGTTTATATTTTTTATTAATACATTTTGCAAGTGAGTCTCTATTCTCATATCTAGCGTCTCAATTCTAACTACTCTTGAATATCTCCGTAAGCTTCTAAAATCTTAACTACCAATTTATGACGCACTACATCTTTACCGCTTAGATAAATCACATCAATACCTTTAATTCCCTCTAAAATTCTCAGGGCATTATGTAAACCAGATTGTTGTTTTTTTGGTAAATCAATTTGAGTAACATCACCAGTAACTATAAATTTAGCTGATGGTCCCATCCTTGTTAAAAACATTTTGAGCTGCATATCAGTAGCATTTTGCGCTTCATCTAAGATCACAAAACAATTATCTAATGTTCTACCACGCATAAATGCTAAAGGCGCAATCTCAATGGTTCTATTCTCCAAAAAAGTCCTCAACTTATCAGGCGGAATCATATCGTCCAAAGCATCATAAAGCGGACGTAAATAGGGATCAATTTTTTCTTTTAAATCACCTGGTAAAAAACCTAAATTTTCTCCTGCCTCCACAGCTGGACGGGTTAATACAATACGTTTGATTTCTTTATTCTTTAACGCCCTTACCGCTAAAGCAACAGCAGTATAGGTTTTTCCTGTTCCGGCAGGGCCGATAGCAAATAGCACATCGTTTTTAATAATGCTTGTTACCATCTTACGTTGGTTAACAGTTCTAGCTTTTACCATTATCCCATTAGGACCAAAAACAATCACTTCAGAAGATCCCTGTGATTCTTCTCCTTCTTTGGCGTTGGCAGCTATTCTAGCAGAACTATCAGTTCCTAATATGCTATCAATATCTCCTGTTGATAAATTTTGATATTTATCTAGGTGAGAAATTATCGCGTTAAGCTTTTCATTGAAATTGTTGAGTTCTGTTTCATCTCCTAAAGCTTTTACTTCATTGCCACGAGTAACAATTTTAAGTTTCGGAAAAGATCGTTTTATAATGTCGTAAAACTCGTTATTTGGCCCCCAAAGCACTACTGGGTTAACAGATTCTAAAGTAATTAATAGTTCGTTCAAGTTAGAGATTTTATGTTTCTGATATGAATGTAAATTAAAAATTTAATATTTGTAGCATTAATCTTGTGATACAAGATTAAGAATAAATATTTACAATATTAATGGCAATTATTACTTTAACAACCGACCTAGGTTACAAAGATTTCTATCAAGCGGCATTAAAGGGAAGTATCTTAAATACTTTACCTAGCGTAAATATTATTGACATCACCCATGAAATTGAAGCTTTTAATATTTCTAAAGCTGCCTTTCTTTTAAAAAATAGTTTTTATTACTTTCCTAAATATACCGTTCATTTAATAGGTATTGATACCGTTTATAGTGCTTCAAATAAATATTTAGCCGTAAAATATCGTGACCATTATTTTGTAGGTTCTGATAATGGTATATTTTCATTGATTTTTGATGAAAATCCGCAAGAAATTGTGGAATTGAATATTTTACAAAGCTTAAAGTTTTTACATTTTCCTTTGGCTGATATTTTTGTAAAGGCCGCTTGTCATTTAGCTTCAGGTGGCGAATTAAAAGAAATTGGCGATTCAACCTTTGAAATTGAACATCGGATGAATTTTAATCCGGTAATAGAAAAAGATCTGATTAAGGGATGTGTTATTTTTATTGATTCTTTTGAAAACGTAGTCACTAATGTTACAAAAGATTTATTTACCAAAGTACAAAACGGCCGCAAATTTACGCTCCACTTTAAAAGGAGTGAATTTATTACTCAATTGAGCTGGCACTATGATGAAGTGCCCGAAGGAGAAAAATTATGCTTATTCGGAATCTCTGATCATTTAGAAATTGCCATTAATAAAGGAAAGGCCAGTGGCTTATTAGGTTTAAAAGCTAACGATATGATAAGAATAGAATTTCATTGATGATTGTACGTTTAGTGAAAATGGTCTTTAATGAATCTGAAATTGATAATTTTAAATCGATTTTTGAAAGTGCACAGCTTAAAATCGCAAAGATGCAAGGTTGTTTAAAAGTAGACTTGCGTCAGGAGATTGATAAACCAGAAATATTTTTCACTATTAGCCATTGGGAAAGTGAAAATGATTTAGAGAACTACAGAAAATCAGAATTATTTATTAATACTTGGAAGCTGGTTAAACCTTTGTTTAAAGAAAAAGCCGAAGCTTGGAGTTTATCCTAAAACAAAAAAAATGAAGTATATTTTATTGAGCATTTTTATATTGAGTTCTTTTTTCGCAAACGCCTTTCAAAATGTAGATAGCCTAACTTATAGTTTGCAACGAAATAAAATAAATGGAATGTTGCAAGCCAGAAGTTCTAAATTTGGACAATTTGATAATAGCCTGAGCGAAAGGACTGGCATTTTTGGTTTTAAAACCAAAAAAGATATGCAGCGCAGCATGGATATTTTAACACAAATTATTAAAACTGATAATGATATTTTAAGAGAAACAAAAACACTTTTAGACTATAAAACATATCAGCAAGAACAGGTTGCAACACAAGGTAAAGATTATGAGTATAAAAATTTAGCTTATATGAAAACCATCAATAAACTACAAGTAGAAAACGACAGACTAGTAAAAGATAATTTAGAATTCAAGAAAAGCAAAAAGTTTTTTCAGATTGTTTCTTATGCTTTAGGCTTGGCTATTATCAGTTTTGCTCTGTTTGTATTCCGTAAAATTTCACCAAAAAAATCATAGCTGCTTTTTATATAACTAATTTGCCCGCTTAAAGCATTTTTATTGCTTAAAATTAAATTTTAGATGGCTAGAAACGGATTAAATAGCAGCTCTTCCCGGGGCGAAGAATTTACAAAATCGAAGATCAATAAGGAGAATCTCCAAAAAATATCAGAACTTTTAAAATACTTAAAACCATATCAGGGTAAATTTGCTTTAGGGATGGTTTTCTTGCTTTTATCCAGTTTAACTGGCTTGGCTTTCCCTGCATTAATTAAAGTAATGGTGGATGTGGCACAAGGTATTAAACCTGATTATGGAATGCCAAATTCTGTAAATACCATTGGATATTTAGCATTTGCCATATTATTTGTACAAGCATTTGTTTCTTTTTTTAGGATAAGATTATTTGTAGAAGTTGCCGAAAAAGCTTTGGCAGATATTAGAAGAGATACTTATTTTAGGATGATTACGCTACCCATGAACTTTTTTGCAAATAGAAGAGTTGGAGAATTAAACAGTAGGATTTCCGCAGATTTATCACAAATACAAGACACCTTAACTACCACTTTAGCCGAGATGATTCGCCAAATAGTTTTGTTAATTGGTGGTATCTCTATATTGATAATGGTGTCTGGTAAATTGACGTTATTCAATTTATCAATCCTTCCTATTATCGTAGTTGCAGGTGTTTTCTTTGGTAAGGCAATCAGGAAAATATCCCGACAAGCTCAGGATAAATTAGCAGAATCCAATACCATTGTCGAAGAAACTTTACAAGGAATATCAAATGTAAAAGCCTTCGTAAACGAATCTTTTGAAGCAAATCGTTATGATAAAAGTTTAAGAGAAGTTGTTAAGATTGCGGTTAGGGGTTCTAATTATCGTGGTGGTTTTGCATCATTTATTATATTTTGTTTGTTTGGGGCAATAATGGGAGTGATTTGGTACGGCTCTATTTTGGTGCAACAAGGTGGTTTATCTGTTGGCGATTTATTGGCTTATATGCTTTACTCGGTTTTTGTAGGAGCAGCGATGGGAAGTTTTCCTGAATTATATGCAAATGTTCAAAAAGCTTTGGGCGCATCAGAACGCGTTTTAGAAATCTTAAAAGAAGAAAACGAACCTATTTCAATCAATTCAAATGACAATGAAATTAAAGATATTATCCATGGTAATTTAAGTTTTCAAAATATTCATTTTAGCTACCCAAGCAGAAAAGATATTGTGGTTTTGGATGGTGTTTCTTTTGAGGCTAAAGCTGGAGAAAAAGTCGCAGTTGTTGGTCCGTCAGGAGCTGGAAAATCTACTATTGCCAGTTTAATTTTAGGTTTTTATCATGCCCAAAGGGGAGAAATTCTTTTTGATGGAAAACCTTTCAAAGATTTTGCTTTAACTGATATAAGAAATCAGGTTGCAATTGTTCCTCAAGATGTCATTTTATTTGGTGGAACGATTAATGAAAACATCGCCTATGGCAAACTTACGGCAAGCGATGAAGAAATTGCCGAAGCCGCAAAAAAAGCAAATGCCCATTTATTTATTACTGGTTTCCCAGAAGGTTACGAAACTGTGGTTGGCGAAAGAGGTGTTAAATTATCAGGCGGACAAAGACAAAGAATTGCTATTGCAAGGGCATTATTGAAAAATCCAGCTATTTTAATTTTAGATGAAGCAACTTCTTCATTAGATTCAGAATCTGAAAGATTGGTACAAGAAGCGTTAGAGGTTTTGATGAAAGATAGAACTTCTATTATCATCGCACACCGTTTATCAACCATAAGAGAAGCCGACCAAATTATCGTTTTAGATAAAGGGAAAATTGTGGAAAAAGGTAATCATAAAGAGCTTTTACAAAATCCAGAGGGTTTATATAAGCATTTGAGTGCTTTGCAGTTTGAGGTTTAATTTTGCACACATCCATAAATGATAAAAGAAGAAATAAACAAAGCTTTAGAAGTTTTAAAAAATGGAGGAATCATTCTCTATCCTACTGATACTGTTTGGGGTTTGGGTTGTGATGCTACAAATGAAGAAGCTGTTGCAAAAATTTTCGCTTTAAAAAATCGAGAAGATAGTAAAAGCTTAATCATCCTTATTGATACAGAAAATAAGTTACAAAGCTATGTTTCAGAAATCCCAGATGTAGCTTATGATTTAATTGAATACACTGAAAAGCCTTTAACCATTATTTATGATGGCGCAAAAAATCTTGCTCAAAATTTAATCAATGATGACGGAAGTATCGCCATACGCATTCCTAAACATGATTTTTGTCAGCAACTGATTCAACGTTTTCGTAAACCCATTGTCTCCACCTCAGCAAATATAAGCGGAGAGCCTACTCCCGCAAATTTTTCTAAAATATCTGAAGAGATTATTGACGGAGTTGATTACGTGGTGGATTTAGAACAAGAAAACCTAGAAGAAAAACAATCCTCAACCATTATTAAATTAGGTGCTGGCGGACAATTTGCTTTTATTAGGAAATAATTGAATCTTATCCGAAATTTAAACCACGATGTATATTGTTATCTTTGAAAAAAAGAAATAATTATCAATATTGAAACAACAACTTTCACATCCTGTATTTAAAATTATATCAAAAGTTGCTACGCAACTAAACGTAGAATGCTTTGTGATTGGTGGTTTTGTACGTGATATTTTCTTAAGCAGACTATCAAAAGATGTGGATATTGTGGTTTTGGGCAATGGTCCTGATTTTGCATCGGCAGTAGCCAAAGAATTAAATGTTCAAGTAAATATTTTTAAAAGTTTTGGTACAGCAATGTTAAAATACCAGGATTTAGAAGTAGAATTTGTAGGTGCCAGAAAAGAATCTTATCGCATAGATTCCCGCAAACCAATTGTAGAAGATGGCACTTTAGAAGACGACCAAAAACGCCGTGATTTTACAGTAAATGCGATGGCAATCCACCTTTCTGATGACAAGTTTGGAGAATTAATTGATCCTTTTGATGGAGTGCAACATTTACAAGAAAAAATTCTTCTCACGCCTTTAAATCCAGAAGAAACTTTTTCTGATGATCCTCTAAGGATGATGAGAGCAATTAGGTTTGCTGCTCAACTTGATTTTAAAATTTCTGAAGATGCGTTAAAAGCCATCGAAAAAAATAAAACTCGACTTAGGATTGTTTCTAAAGAACGTATTACTGATGAATTGAATAAAATTATTCTCTCCCCTATTCCGTCAATCGGGTTTAATTATTTGTTTGATACTGGCCTATTGAAAGAAGTTTTTCCGCAAATGTGCGATTTATATGGTGTGGATATCATCAATGGAAAAGGACATAAAGATAATTTTTACCACACTTTAGAGGTTTTAGATAACATTTGCAAAACAACAGATGACCTTTGGTTGCGTTGGGCAGCTATTTTACATGATATTGCAAAACCTGCTACAAAAAGGTTTGAAAAAAACCACGGCTGGACATTTCACGGTCATGAAGATAAAGGAGCCCGAATGGTTCCAAGGATTTTTGCACAATTAAAACTCCCTTTAAATGAAAAGATGAAACTGGTACAAAAACTAGTTTTGCTACATTTACGCCCAATTGTTTTAGCACAAGATGTGGTTACGGATTCTGCAGTTAGGCGCTTACTTTTTGAAGCTGGAGAAGATATTGATGCTTTGATGCAACTTTGCAATGCAGATGTTACTACAAAAAACGAATATAAAAAGACAAAATATCGGTCTAACTTCGAACTCGTTAAACAAAAAATAAAAGATGTTGAAGAACGAGACCAACTTAGGAACTGGCAACCTCCAATTACTGGCGAGGATATTATGAAAGCTTTTGATATAAAAGCTGGCAGAGAAATTGGGGTGATAAAAAATCAGATTAGGGAAGCCATTTTAGAAGGTGAAATTAAAAACGATAGAAAAGAAGCAATAGATTTGATGGTAAATTTGGGTAAAAACTTAAATTTAGAACTAGCAAATCATATTAATTAGTAATAAAATCAAAACAAAAATTATTTTTGCAAAATGGCAATTTATAGATTTAGGATAAGCTTTGAAGACTACGATGAAGTAGTGAGAGAGATTGATATCAAGTCCAATCAAACTTTTAAGGATTTGCATGATTTCTTTTTGAAAAATGTAGGTTATGATCCCGAAAAAAGCTCTTCATTTTATGTGAGTAATGATCAATGGATAAAAAATGAAGAGTTGGCCTATCTTCCTAACGCTAGAAAAGTAAATAATGCAATAGCTTTAATGGAAGATTCTAAATTCTCTAAATTTATAGATGATCCACATCAAAAATTTTATTACATCTACAATTTTGAAAAACCTTATGAATTTCATGTCGAGCTAATTAAGATTTTAGAAAATAATCCGGCTTTAACGCTTCCAAGCCTATTTAAAACAATAGGCGAGGCTCCAAAAATTGTTGTTCCAAATTTTACTCCAGAAGATTTGATTGGTGATGAAGAAGATTTTATAGATGATAGCGAAGTGGAAATTGCCGATGAAGATGAATTAGAAGGCTTAAATACCGATACAGAAGGTAGCGATGCTGAAGAAGAAGAAGAAGATAGTTTTGCCGATGAATTTTCTGATAATGAAGGATTTGACGAGGAAGACGTAGAAAGATAATATATTACATTTTGAAACAATAAAGGTTTGGGCGTTCGAGCGGGCTTTACACTATACTCCGTTTGTCCGCCCAAAAGCGGCCAATCCGGGGTGCCGTTTCAATCCCTAACGCATATCATTAACTCAATTTTGTGAGTCAACAAAAAACATTAATCGTTATTGCGGGTCCAACGGCTATTGGGAAAACAGCTTTAGCAATAAAAATTGCTCAACACTATCAAACAGAAATTATCTCCGCCGATTCTCGTCAGTTTTTTAAAGAAATGAGCATTGGTACAGCTAAACCAAATGATGAAGAATTAGCATCAGCTCCACATCATTTTATTAATTCACATTCTATCAATCAGGATTTTAGCGTAGGCACTTTTGAAAAAGAAGCTTTAGCAAAAATAGATGAGTTATTTAAAACTCATGATATTTTAATAATGGTTGGTGGTTCTGGGCTTTACGTCAATGCGGTTTTATACGGTTTTGATGAAATTCCAAAAGCAAATGAAAATATTCGCGAACAACTAAACCAACAATTTCAAAAAGAAGGGATTGAGCCCTTACAAAGTCAGCTTCAACAACTTGATCCAGAATATTATAATGAAGTCGACATCAATAATCCTCAAAGAATGATTAGAGCATTAGAAGTTTGTTTAAGTACTGGAAAACCCTTTTCTTCTTTTCGCAATGCTCCAAAAAAGTCAAGAGAATTCAATACAATTTTAATTGGTTTAGATATTGAACGGGAAAAACTTTACCAACGAATAAACCATCGAGTAGATTTAATGATAGAAGATGGTTTACTAAACGAAGTAGAATCTTTAAAAGAATATCAGCATTTGAATGCATTAAAAACTGTAGGATATTCGGAGTTATTCAGCTACTTAAATGGAGATTGTACATTAGATCAAGCAGTCGATAAAATCAAACAAAATACCCGCAACTTCGCCAAAAGGCAATTAACTTGGTTTAGAAAAAATAAAGAGTTAATGTGGTTTGAGCCTGCAAATACAAAAAAAATCTTCGAATATCTTAATTCTATTCTTGTTGATTAGTTTTACCAGAAAAGAAATTAAAAAACAATACAAAAAAGGAAATAGAACTAAATATCTGTATCATAGCTAAAATTCTACCTGTATTAGTTACAGGAAAAATATCCCCATATCCAACTGTTGCACTGGTTATAAATGAAAAATAAACGGCCTCAATCGCACTTTCCATATGCATATTTAAATAGTTGCCAGCCATATAAATACCAGCAAAGGTTAACCCCGATTCAAAATAGTTTATCACCAACAACAATAAGGTTCTGATATTAGCTCCCTTTAAATGTTGAACTTCTAAAAATATTTTAGAAAACAAATAGATATAGGTTTCTATAAGTAAATAAACGGATAACGATATGACATAAATATTATCATACCAACCATAGCAGAGAATTAAAATGGGAAAAATAATTTTGAGAACAACATAAAACTCTACAATCAATTTCCTGTTTAAAGCACCTTTAGATTTAAAGATTTCGTCAATTAAAACGCCAGGGAAAAAAAGCAGGGAGATTACAATCAATAACCGAAAAATCCTGAGGATTCCGTAATCATAATACTTATTATTATCCCAAACTTCTGCAATTTTATTCAGTTGCAATTGATAACCGCCATTTAGGCTTTCTTCAAAAACAGTATTACCTTTTAAAATTTTCCTCACCCTCTATAGATTAACCCATTATGCTTGCGCTGTGGGCCCACCAAAGTTAAAAGGCATTCCTCCTTGGTCATTCCCGCCCACTTTAATATTCCCATTAATCATTTCAAATTTGGCAATATTATCTTCTAAAGCATTTAACAATCGTTTAGCATGATCTGGCGTTAAGACAATCCTACTTTTTACTTTTGCTTTAGGTACACCGGGCATTACCCTTATAAAATCCAAAACAAACTCACTGTTAGAATGCGTAATGATTGCTAGGTTTGCGTAAATACCTTCAGCCATCTCTTCAGAAAGCTCTATATTTAATTGATTGTCGTGTTGTTCTTCCATAAAGCACTAAATTAAAAATTATCTACTTAAAGCTATAATTGATTTGATATTATTATTATATGATTTTAAGAAAATCCAAAATTACATCTATCTTCATTGAACCATAAACCTAAAAAAATGAATATCAAGTTCTACTGTATTCTTTTTGTATTTGTGTTAACAGCGTTTTCTGTCCATTCACAAGAAACTAAAAGAAAGAAATTCCAAAACACGAATGACGATGTTTATGCTGATACTTTGAGAAATAATTCAAAGCTTATCACCAAAACACAAAAACCTACCCAACAAATTAATGCTGAAATATTAGGTCAGGGTTTAGGGTTATCTATTAATTATGATACTAGATTCAAGCCTGGCAGTACGGGTTTAGGATTTAATATAGGAGCAGGAATTACTTTGGGAGCAACAATTCCTGTTGCAATTAATTATTTGATCGGCAACAATAATAAAAGAAGCTTTTTGGAATTAGGAGCTGGTGGAACAATTTATTTTACTAATAATACATTCCACATTTATGAAGAAAATAAAATTATCCCAATAACCTATATCATGTATCGCTATCAAGCATTGAAAACTGGCAATACATTTAGAATTGGTTTAACACAACTCTATGCGTCTGAAGATGATTTTGCCAAAAGAATACAAATTTTACCGAGTTTAAGTTTAGGGCAAATTCTTGGGAGGAGATAATCTATCTGAAATATCAAAAAATAATTATTACTGCCCACAACTGTTAATTCTCCCTCATAATTGATAATCCATGATTAATATAAAACATTATTCATAAAAAAAGACCTACAAAATTTGTAAGTCTATTAATATAAATTTTAAGATTATTTTAATTTAATTTAAACGGAGCCACCAAATTAAACTCAGGTATTTTCACATCAAACAAATCATTATCAACTAAACGCTTCATTTGATAAGTGCCTTTCATGATTCCCATATCGGTTTTTAGATTACATCCAGAAACATATTCATGAAACTGACCTGGTTCAATTATCGGTTGCAGACCAACCACTCCTTCTCCTTCAACTTCTCTTTTTGTTCCATTAGAATCAAAAATATCCCAATGCCTACTTAACAATTGAACACTATACTCGCCTAAATTTTCGATCATCACCTTATAAGCAAACATATAATGTTCGTTAGCTGGATTTGAATATTCGGGTTGATACGTTGTTTCTACTGAAACCTTTACTCCGTCGGTGATTTTTATGACCATGCTTTTCTAGATTTTTCTAAATTTATTAGAAAATTATTTAAATAACAAAACTTAAGCCATTTCTGTTTCAAATTTATCTCCTATTTCTTCTAAAACTTCTTGTATCTGTTCCATATTTTCTAAAGAGACCAGCTTCATTCTGTATTCTTTAAAATTCGCGATTCCTTTAAAATAATTAGCATAATGCCTTCTCATTTCAAATATACCGGTTTTTGGGCCTTTCCATTCTATAGATTTTTTTAAATGGATGCTACAAATATCAATTCTTTCTTGCAAAGTTGGCCCAGCTAAATGCTCACCAGTTTCAAAAAAATGTTTTATTTCCCTAAATATCCAGGGATAGCCAATTGCAGCCCTGCCAATCATAATGCCATCAACCTCATATTCTAATCTCCAATTGGCTGCTTTCTCTGGCGAGTCTATATCTCCATTACCAAAAATAGGAATTTTAATACGAGGATTTCTTTTGATTTCTTTAATCAAACTCCAATCGGCAACTCCTTTATACATTTGCGAACGTGTACGCCCATGTATTGTTAATGCCTGAATACCAACATCTTGCAAACGCTCTGCAACTTCGTAAACATTTTTAGTGTTATCATCCCAACCTAAACGAGTTTTAACGGTAACTGGTAAATGAGTTGCTTTAACAACGGCAGATGTCATAGCTACCATTTTATCAATATCCTGTAACAAGCTTGCTCCTGCACCTTTACAAGCCACATTTTTTACAGGGCAACCATAATTGATATCTATTAAATCTGGATTTGCCATAGAAGATATTTCTGTGGCTTGCCTCATGTGATCAATCTCAGAACCAAATATTTGGATACCAATTGGCCTTTCATATTCAAAGATATCTAGCTTTTGTCTGCTTTTCGCAGCGTCCCTAATCAACCCTTCAGAAGATATGAATTCCGTATACATCATATCAACTCCGTTCTGTTTACAAACAAAACGAAATGGTGGGTCGCTCACGTCTTCCATCGGCGCAAGCAACAAAGGGAATTCTCCTAAATCAATATTTCCAATTTTAACCGACATTCAAAAATCTATTCTGTAATTTAACCGCAAATTTACCAAAAAGAATTTATTATGGTTCACATGCAAAAGTCAACTGCGTATCATCCTTTTATACAGCTGATGTTTTTGATAATAATGGCAATTGTAGGTGCAATTGTCTTTACAGCCGTTGGATTGGTTATTTATTTTTTAACCAGTAGCAGCGGTTTTGATATATCTAAATTAGCTGGAGGCAATATCGCAAATATGGATATTGGTTTTATCCAAGCTTTACAGATAAGCAGTTCTTTTGGGATGTTTATAGCTGGGCCTATCGCCTTTGCCTACATTATCGAAAGAAAACCTGCTCAATATTTCTATTTCGACAATCCATTAAGAGGAATTTTATTGCTTTTAGTTTTTGCAATCATGCTTTTTTCTTCTCCATTATTTGAGTGGGTAACGGTAATCAATCAAAAAATGAGTTTGCCAGATTCACTTAAAAGTTTAGAAATTTGGATGAAAAAAAGTGAGCTTGAAGCTGCCATGCTAACCAAAAAATTATTGGTCATGAAAGATTATGGAGATTTAGCAATCAATATTTTGATGGTTGCAATAATCCCAGCTATTGGTGAAGAACTATTTTTTAGAGGTGGAATGCAAAATATTTTTGGTCAATGGTTTAAAAATCACCATGTGGCAATTTGGGTTACCGCAATCATTTTTAGCAGTATTCACATGCAGTTTTATGGCTTTTTGCCGAGGATGTTTTTAGGAGCTTTATTTGGCTATGTTTTAGTTTACGGCAGAAGTATTTGGTTAGCCATTTTAGGACATTTTTTAAATAATGGAACTGCAGTTGTGATGGCTTATGTTTATCAAAAACAAGGCAAAAGCTTAGATAATTTAGATAATGAAACTTCATTTAATAATTATAGCTATCTTATTAGTGCAATAATTACTTTAATTTTGCTCATCATATTCTTTAAAAAAACAAAAGACAAAACAATTAAAATAACTTATGACTAATAATTGGGTTAAAATTTATACTTCAAATCAATTCTTTCAATCTGAAATGGTTAAACAAGTTTTGGTTGACCATGAAATAGATGCCATCATCATGAATAAACAAGATTCGTCTTATAAATTTGGCGAAGTAGAAGTTCATGTTAACCAGGAAAACTTTGATAAGGCTTTAGCAATTATCCTTGAAAACGATTTATAGATGAAAACCAGAGCTATAACAGGATTAATTTTTGTTTTGGTAATGTTGGCTTCGTTATTAACTGGCGCTTATGTATTTGTCGGTTTTTATATGTTTTTGAGCTTAGTTTGTTTAATTGAGTTTTTCACTTTGGTTAAAACAACAGGTTTAAGGCCGCATAGAACGATAGGATACGTGGCAGCTGTTATTCTTTTTGCATCAGTAGCTGGGCGGTTTTTTATCGCATTTGAAACCAAATGGCTTTTAATAAACATTCCTTTATTTTTTGGGATATTCATCAGAGAATTATATAAAAAATCTAAACTTCCTTTCAGCAATATAGCCTATACTTTTTTAGGATTAATTTATGCTGTAGTTCCTTTTATCTTTTACGTTGTGATTGCTTTTATATCTGGCAGCTATAATTTTCACTTAGCTTTAGGATTTTTTTTAATGCTTTGGGCAAACGATACAGGAGCTTATTTATTTGGCGTCAAACTCGGTAAGCATAGATTATTTGAAAGACATTCGCCAAAAAAATCTTGGGAAGGTTTTATTGGAGGGATTTTTACCAGCGTTTTAGTTGGCTACATTATATCCTTCTATTTTACTGATTATGCCTTTTATCATTGGTTAATTATGGCATTTATCATCTCTTGTTTCGGTACTTTAGGAGATTTGGTAGAATCTATGTTTAAAAGAAGTATCGAAATAAAAGACTCTGGTAAAATATTACCCGGACATGGCGGTGTGCTGGATCGCTTTGATGGTTTATTATTATCTGCTCCAGTGATATTCGTTTATCTCTATTTAATTACTTATTAGTATTTTTGCGACCTGAAATATAGCTAGCAAACAACACCAAAACTAACACACAATATCGGCCCCATAAACTAGTGGCTAAAAACTAACAAACTACACACATGACCATCCATAAAGAAGGATATACCTCATTAGCACTTTGCATTTTATTTATTTTTATTACCAACGCAATTATCCATTATTATTTACCAGATGTTACTTGGTTTGTGTGGTTTTGGTATGCTGTTTCCCTATTTTTATTTTTGACCATCTTACAGTTTTTCCGCAGCCCAACTAGACTTTGGAGTACTGATGATAGACAAATAATTTGCCCTGCAGATGGTAAAGTAGTGGTAATTGAAGAAACAGAAGAAACAGAATATTTTAAAGATAAAAGACTACAAATCTCGGTTTTTATGTCGCCAGTTAACGTACATGTTAATAGAAACCCAATCAGCGGAATTGTAAAATACTTCAAATATCATCCAGGCAAATATTTAGTGGCATGGGATCCAAAATCCAGTACCGAAAATGAACGCACAACAACCGTTGTAGAAGGAGAAAAAGGTTATCAGATATTATATAGACAAATTGCCGGTGCTTTGGCTCGTAGAATTGTTTGGTATGTAAAGGAAGGTGATCCAGTTAAGCAGAGCGAACAATTTGGCTTTATAAAATTCGGTTCTAGAGTAGATGTGTTTTTGCCAATAGGATCACAAATAAATGTTAATTTAAATGAAATGGTTAAAGGCGGAATGACAGTTTTGGCTACTTTACCCAATAAATAAATTTTAATCCTATTTAATTTGGGCGTTTTAACACGCTATACACTATATCTTTTTTTGCTACTTGCAACATGGTAAGAGCAAAAAAAGGATGCCGTTTCTATCGTTAACGCAACAAAAACCAAATCATTTAATTTAAATCATTCTTTAAACTTCTTTTATTTAAATCAAACAAAATCTAAATTGTTAGGTTCATTAAAAAAACAATAATCATGAAAGCAACTTGGAACGGGCAAACAATAGCAGAGAGTAATGACACTATCGTTATAGAAAATAATCATTATTTCCCTGCCTTATCAATAAAAAAAGATTTTTTCAAATCATCAAATAAACATACCAGCTGCCCTTGGAAAGGAGAAGCGTCTTATTATTCTTTAGATGTGGATGGAAAAGAAAACACTGATGCTGCATGGTATTATCCAAATCCAAAAGATGCCGCAAAAGAAATTAAAGGTTATGTAGCTTTTTGGAAAGGCGTTAAAGTAGATTAATCCTCAGTAAATCTAAATTGCTTTTTGATTGCTTCTTTATGATGAGCATTAATTTTTTGATTAAAATCCTCAAAATTAAAATCATGATTAGTTCCCGCATCTAAAAGATGAAAATATACAGATGGTTTTAAGCTCTCAAAATATTCAATCAAATTACTACTCCAAATCAACTGACAATTTCCTTTAATTCTAGGGATTATTGTTTTAATTCCATCTTTCATTACAATGTCCCTTACGTGGTTAGATTCTAAATTTCCTTGAGGAAAAATTAAAACTAAATTTCCAGGATTATCTAATAATTCGGCGGCGTAATTTAAACTTTCACTTACAGTTGTAGTTCCTGGTGAAATAGAAAAACATCCAAAATACTTTAACCAAGGATTTATTTGCATCTGCTTTTTGAGTACCATGATGTAAAACCCTTTAAGCTCCTGTTGTTTATGAATAGCATGTAAGGCTAAATAACCTGCCCAAAAGCCATCCCAAAAACTAAAATGATTGCACATTAATAAATAGGAATGATTATCCTTAATTGGAATACCATTGATCACCATTTTATTAAACCGCCTCCGAAATAACCAAGTAATAAAATGACCTGTGGCTTTAATTATTGCAGCTGGAAGTGGTTTTGCTTTAATGATCATTCAAACAAATTGATAAATGTTTAGCAAAATTCTGATTAATCATATCATGGTTTTCATCAATAATTAATTGCTTGCTATTACTTATTTGAGGAATTATATTTCTCCCGATTTTTACTGGATAACTTTTATCCCTCTTTCCAAAAATAAAAATACTTTCTATATGATAATGATTAAGCTGTTGAATAAATTTTTGTGGATTTAGCTTTAAAAATCTTAAATAAGAAGTACATGCATAAAAACTGAACCTTAATTCTGGCGTTGCAATTTCCCGGTGTAATATCTCATAAGCCTTCTCATCTATGATTTTACTTCTTTTTAATGATGAAAGTAACCTTAACATTCCATTATCGCTTAAAGCTAATCTTTCTAAGATTTTATTCCCAATACTATTTGTACTTAAAAAATTCACTACTCTACCCGGATTTAAACTTGATGGTGCGGCCGTAATAAATTTTTCAATTCTATCAGGAACTTCTTCTACCAAAGCAGTTGCATAAAACGAACCCATAGAATAAGATATAACTGAAAATTTATCTATTGATTTGGAATCGCAAAAAGCGAGAAAAAGCTCGCTCAATTCTCTTTTTGTTATTCCTTTTTTTACTTTTTCTACGCTTTGATCAATCAATTTGGTTTCTTTATGAAAAAATAAATCGAAACCATAAAAGGTGTATTTATCTCCTAAAGTTTCCTTTAAAACTTTAAATTGTTTACCATGCATCCCATAACCATGAAAACAAAGCATTGCCTTTTTACCTTTTCCAAATTGGTAGCAATGGAGTTTAACTAACTCATTTTCAAAAATATAATCTATCATTAATTCTATTTGAAAATACGTTTATCAAAAGGAAACTTTTCTTTTTTAGAGATCTTTATTATCTTAAAATCTTTATGATAGGGATTAATCAAAAAATTGAAATCGCCTTTGGTTACTACAGATGGTATTTTTAAAACACAATATTTACCCTCGTTAACAAATTCATTTCCAAATTTTTGAGTTGCCGATGGATGAGGAAAAAGATTCCAATTTAAAGGCAACTCTTCTGAATAAACCTCCTTAATAGATATAGAATCCGGAATCTCTATAGTCAGCATCATAAAATCAGATGGTAACGTCGCTAAAGTTAAGTAAACGGCAACTTCTGCCATAGCTAAAGAACGGTTACCTGCAGTGTAAATCAATTCTACACCCACCGAATTCCATCTTGCGCCTTTAATAGAAGAGCCTTTCCCAGAAAGTGAGTCGGAATACCTTTCTCTTGTAAGCCTAAAAACTTCCATTAAATAAAAATCCCTTGATTCATATTGCTTAGTGCTGTTAACACCAATTCTTTACCGTAAGAATCTTTTAAAAGCTCTATAGGCTTTAAACTTGCCAAACCATAATTAGGCGTATTTAGCCATAGTTTAAGCTTTTCCATATCCTCAAAAAAATCTAAACCTGCTTTAGTAACCTCTGCCATTTCAATTATTTTTTCTGAATGGATTGATTTAAAATGATGAGAAGGAGCGATTTTATAACGCTGTAAAGATTTAGTAGAAATATCCAGAAAATCTGCCCAATCTGTCTCGGTAAAAGGAGATTGCTCTTGAATTACATCAAATAAAGAATATGGAATGCCAGCCCTAATAGCAGAAATGATCATCATTTTATCATCCAAAAACTCTGAATAACTTATGCTTTTTGGCTTTGCCTGATAATACATTACCTGAGGCTCACTTACAAAAGAAGTTATTTCTTGATCTATTTTATAGGGTTTGCTTTTGTTTGTAGCTGACATAATTATCTAATTAGACTTATGTCTATAAAATTAAGACATTTGTTTTGGATAAACAAATTATATACTAATTATTTATCTTCAATTTTGAGAATCACAAAAGCCCAAACATAATCTCCATCATGGCTTATACTTAAACTAAAATTGAATTTATTATATAAATCTGGGAGTTTAATAGTTGGTATTCCAGCAACTTTAGAGCGAGATATTTCTATCTTTTTAAAGGAAATAGGGCTTGGAATAATTTGTTTAATGGCTTTATAAACTGCTTCTTTTGATGCCCAAGTAGAAGCATATCTTAGCATAGGATTTTCAAATTGCTCACAATAGGCAACTTCTTCCGTAGTAAAAATTTTATTTTTGAATAACGGGTTAAAGGAAGCTTTAAAATCAGGGAGAAAAACAACATCGTTGCCAACAGCAAAATCTTTGCTTATCACTAAATTTCCAATGTCTTTATCAAAATCATTCTTCATCTACAGCAACTCCCATAATGTTAAAACCTCCATCAACAAAATGGATATTTCCCGTTACCTTTTTAGATAAATCAGAGAAGTAATAAATGGCAGTATCTGCAACATCAGCGGCAGTTATGTTTCCTAATGGAGCGGTGATTTTACCCAACTTCCTCAATTTTCTAACCCCATTAATACCACCAGCAGATGTCGTCATTACTAAACCGGCAGAAATTGCATTTATTCTTACACCACTTTTTCTAAAATAACTCGCCAAATAAAGCATGATATTTTCTAAAGCCGCCTTATTAATAGACATCCCAGCATAACCTGGAAAAACTCTTTGTGAAGCGTTGTAAGTCAAAGTTAAAACGGAAGCATTTTTAGCAAAAAAAGGCTCGGCAACCCTGCAAATCCTCAATAAAGAATAAGCACTAATATTAAAAGAATCCATTAAATCCTCAAAAGGAATATCAATATAGGAAGGTGTTTTTTCTAAATTTCCGGGTAAAGAATAGCACATTACATTTTGGCTGCCAAAAGCTACACCATGTAAAATATAATCAATCGCACCTAAATTTTCATGAATATTTGACAAAAAACTTTTAATTTCTTCCTCGTTTCTAACGTCAACATTTGCGGCAAAAGTACTGTCCATACCGTTTTGCTCAATCAAAAAAATTACATCTTCTTTAGTGTCATCAACATAATTCAAAACTACTTTACAGCCTGATTGATGCAATTTTATGGCAACTTGAAAACCAATAGAACTATCATTTCTAACGCCAAAAACTACTGCAACTTTATACTGATTATTGATCATGAATTATCTTTTGAAATTAAAATGGCACTATTAGTACCACCAAAACCATAGTTTAAACAAGTAATATAATTGATTTCTTTCTCAAAACTTTGTTGAGGCAAAATATCTCTAAAATCTGCCAAAGGCGATGTTGGTCCTTGCCATTTATCGGTTTTTTGAAAGTTTTCTTGTTCTAGATTTAAATGGTTAGCATTTAAACAAGGTAAAACCTTTTGTTTTTGAAGCATTAAAATAGCTGTAATAAATTCCACAGCTCCAGCCGCACCCAACATGTGACCAAATTGTGATTTGGGCGCAGAAATATGATAATCTTTACTTCCTAAACAATCTACTATACTCAATAATTCGATGGCATCGCCAGCTGGAGTTGATGTACCATGAGCTTTTACAACATCAGGTTTTGTTCCAGTTTCGCCTAACAAACCTTTCCACAAACGTTGCTGACCATTAAATGAAGGATAAAACATATCCCCATCTCCATCAGAATTATTATGGTAATTATCAATAACGGCTAAAATATTTGCTCCTCTGGCCTTAGCCATTTCATATTCTTCTAAACAAACAATGCCTGCTCCGAAAGAACAAACGAAGCCATTTCTATCCTTATCAAAAGGTCTTGAACTTTCTTCGGGTGAAAACCCTCTGCTTAAAACCTGCATTGCATCAAAACCCACAAAAGTTTCTAAAGAAGTACCTTCAACACCCCCGGCAACTACTCTATCCTGCAAACCAAATTTTATCAGGCGATAAGCATAACCAATGTTTCCTAAACCTGTTGCACAAGCAGAACCAATTGACTCGCAAACTCCACGGTTTTTTATTAAACAAGAAACGTTTGCAGCATCTCTATAAACCATTGCTCGATCTACTGTATGAGATCCTACAGAACGACTTTTTTTATCAAGCTCAAAAAAATTATGCCAAGCATGACGCAAAATTTCATGTCCTGCACCTCCAGAACCTACCACTACACCAGTGCCTTCTGATTGCGTCTCATTGTTTGACCAACCGGCCATTTTTACAGCATCTAAAGAAGCTAACATGGCCCAAATGCTCCCAATATCTGCGGTAGAAAGATTAGAATCAGGAATGCGATTTAATAAATCAATAAAAACTTCTGGGTAATTTTCTAAAAGTGTAGAATAAACTGGCTCAATATTCATCTCCTTTTCAGTTACAAAACCAGAAACTTTTGAACGAATTTTTTTATCCTGCTCCAAAGCCTTATCCCATTCCCTGATCAAACTTTTATTAGAAAAAAGCTTTTCAGAAAACTCTTCTAAATTAGCACAGGTAGGAAAAACCCCTCCCATACCAACAACAGCTACTTTTCTACCCTTAATTTCCATTTAACCTTTTTCTTTGGTTCTGATAATTAAATCAACAATATCTTTAACTTTTGAGCCAAGATCATCAATATCATCATCATCAAATTCAACATCAAATTTTTGTTCTGCTTTGGCGGCGATGTTAATCAATTCTGTTGATGGTGTTCCTAAATCGGCAATAAAATCTGTCTCTTCAGTAACGCTTTTTAGTTTTTCTTGATCAATAGTTCTAATGGTTTTTAATATCTCCACTAAACCCTCTATTATTTCTTGTCTTTCCATTATAATTTATTAAAAATCTCTTTTTTTAATGCTCTCCCTATAATATCAAATAATTCTGCAACCAATATGAAATCATCGCTTAAAGCGTAATTTTCTAATTTTGATTCATCAAAATTCTTAAAATATTCATTTAAATCTAAGCCTTTAGGTACTTTATAAATTCTACCATCGGCAACCATTTGCCTAAACTTATAAAACTTAATTTTTCCGATGCTGATAAACGTTTCTCCTTCTTGCAGATAATCGTGAAAATTAACATTTCCAACACTTATAAAAGCTGGTATAAATTTATCCTTTAATTGAAGTGGAGTTAAATTATTTTTTTGACATTCTAAAAAAGTAGCGCAAGATACAATGGTTGCCTGGGCAAAAGCCTCAATTTGATCAACGCCCCTAAACAAACCAAAATGATCTTCAACATCTCTTGTTTTTGGAGTATAGCTGGCAATAATCCCAACTTTAGGTTGATGCCAGTGATAGTTATCCAACAAACGTTTTGTTGAACCATGCAAAAGCATTTGCTCTGGCGGAGTTCCAACTAAATTTTCCATTTAAAACAAACCTCCGTTAATATCAATATTACTTCCGTTGATGTACGCCGCTTTTTCTGACAATAAAAAAGCAACGGTTTCAGCTATTTCATCGGCTTTGCCAAATCTCTGTGCGGGTATCATTTTTAAATATTTTTCTTTTTCAGATTCTGGTATAGCATATGTCATGGGTGTTGCTATAAAACCTGGGGAAATACTCAAAACTCTAATTTCATGACCTTGGTTTAAAGCCGCAGCTTCTTTAGCTAATGATTTTGAAAAAGCGATTAAACCCGCTTTTGTAGCTGCATAAACAGATTGAAAGGCGTTACCCGTTTCCGCAACACAAGAACTCACGTTGATAATGACTCCTTTATTTTTTAATCCAAAAATTTTGAAAGCCGTTTTAGAAATCATGATTGGCGCTTTTAAATTTACCGCCAACATTTTATCAATTTCCTTTTCTGGTTGAAAAGTAAGCGGTTTATCTAACGCAATTCCAGCATTATTGATAATAGCATAAAGCTCATCACCGTGTTCGGATTTTAATTTTTTACAGAAATCTTTAAGTTCTTCGTTATTGGATAAATCGGCAGCAAGGATATGATTTCCTTCTCTAAATTGAGTAATGTTTTCTGTTTTGGAAGCATGTAAAATGAGGCAATAATCATTGTTTAAAACTTTAGCCATAGCCAAACCCAAACCTTTACTTGCCCCGGTAATTAAAACTTTTGGTTTACTCAATTGAAATATTTATTAATTATCCCAAAAATAGTAGATTTTTTGATTTTTTTGGGTTTGATAGAAAAGGTTTATGCCCTTGTTTCGTTATTAAAATAAATACTTTGGTAGCTATCGTAACGAGTAGGTTCTATGTCTCCGTTTTCTAAGGCCTGTAAAACTGCGCAACCTGGCTCATTAATGTGAACACAATTATTAAACTTACAATTGTTCATAATCGCCCGCATTTCTGGAAAAAAATGTCCCAATTCATACTTCTCTATGTCTGCAATTCCTAATTCTCTAATTCCTGGTGTATCAATCAGTTTTCCACCAAAAGGTAATTCGAAAAGCTCTGCAAAAGTTGTGGTATGTTTTCCCATATCGCTCCAGTCAGAAATTTCTCCTGTTCTCAATTCCTTTCCAGGGATTAATCGGTTAATCAAACTAGATTTCCCAACTCCAGAATGACCAGAAAAAAGAGATATTTTATCTTTAATTACAATTTCTAATGTTTCAATATTTGTCCCTTTTATTGCAGAAACCGAATAGCAGGGATAGCCTATGTTTTGATATAAATCGAAATAATTATCTAAAATCTCTAAGCCTTCTTTGCTGAATAAATCCAGTTTATTAAAGATTAAAATTGCTGGCACTCCATAAGCCTCGGCAGTAACCAAAAACCGATCTATAAAACCTAAAGAAGTACGTGGAGATGCTAAAGTTACCACCAAACAGGCTAAATCTAAATTGGCGGCAATAATTTGAACCTGTTTAGAAAGGTTGATTGATTTTCTGATGATGTAGTTTTTACGGTCATGAACTTTAGAAATTACCGCAGTTTCCTGATCAGGTTCTAATTCAAAATCCACCCTATCTCCTACTGCAACTGGGTTTGTACTGACCAAACCTTTCATGCGCAGTTTTCCTTTTATTCTACATTCGTACCTTGATTCATCATCGCCTAAAACGGTGTACCAACTCCCTGTAGATTTTGTAACTAGTCCTTGCATTTATGCGATAAAGGTAATTATAAAATGTACTTCTTTAAATTCAAAAAGCTAAAAACGGAAGGCTTAAAGCTAAAACTCAGTTCACAAATAATCTTTCAAGCAGGTTTTTTATATCCCAAAGCTAATAATCCTAGAAAAGGTCCAATTGCTAAAAACATATATAAATATTGAAAATCTATATGTTTAGCTATGATTTGCAAAAATTGAATGCTAAAAATAGTAATCGAAAAACCAATACAATTTACAATGGTTAACGCAGTTCCTTTATTTTGTTGAGGTGCATTTTGAGCAACTAAAGTTGAAAATAAGGGGGAATCTGCCACAACCATTACTCCCCAGAAAATCATGAAAATAATGAATATCCACAAACTTTGTTGGATAAAAATTGGTGATAGTAAACAGCAAATTCCTGACAAGGATAAAGCAATAAAAGCGATTTTTTTTGTCTGGTATTTTTGTGATAGTAAGCCACTAATTATGCAAGCTAAACTCCCCACAGCAATGATGATAAAACTCCAAATACTAATTTGATGACTATTTAAAAACGCATTATTTTTAGATAAAATAATAGGTACAAAAGCCCAAAAAGCATAAAGTTCCCACATGTGCCCGAAATAACCAAAAGCTGCTTTTCTAAATTCTTTATTTTTAAATCCCTCAAAAATAGCGTTGAGTTTAAAATTTAGATTTGGTTTTCTAAACGGTCCATCGGGTAAAAAATAGATTAGGCTTCCGCCGATGATTGCTAAAGTAGAAGTTCCGTAAATAACATTTTGATAAGGAAAATGGGCTGTAATGCTTTTTAATAAATGTGGGAAAGCTGTACCTAAAACCAAAGCTCCCACTAAAAAACCTAACGCTTTTCCTAATCCTTTCTCTTCATAATCGGCAGCAATTTTCATCCCAACGGGATAAATCCCGGCTAAGAAAAATCCAGTAAAAAATCTAAATATTAAAAGATTAGTTTCAGAAATGATATTGATAGCCATTCCTAAATTAAAAATGGCGGCAAAAAAAGCACTAAATGCAAATACTTTTGATGGCGAAAATTTATCTGAAATACTGAAAAAGGCAAAAAGGAAAGTTCCAGTAATAAACCCGAATTGAACGATACTGGTTAAATCAGTTAAAAAAGAAGTAGGTAAATGAAGTGTACTTATTAAATCGTTGATAACGGCATTACCCGCAAACCATAAGGAAGTGCAAAAAAATTGTGCGACAGCAATTATTATGAGCGACTTTTTCAATCGAAACTTTCTGCTATTCTCTTGATTTGTTTTTCGTGATGTCTGGTATGGATCACCATAAATCTGAGCCAATTTTTAGCATCTAAATAACCTAAACGAGGATGTTTCATTTTATAATTAGCATCAAAGTTTTTGAAATTAATGTTTAATTCCTCTATCTTTTTTCTAATTCTTATTAGCTGATTGCTAGCTTCTTCTTTAGTGATTTTTTTCACTAAATCTGCAACTGAATCTGGTACCTTTAATTTTCCTGGAGGGAATCTTCCTAAAAATAAAATCAACCTTACTCGCCAATCTGGTTTCTTGGTTTTAATTTCCGCAGTTTTATTCAGGCATTTTTCCAGCGCAATAAAAGACATCAAATTTGCACCTAAAATGTGCGAGTAAACTTCAGAATAAGCCCAACCATCAATTGGCGGAGTTGTTAAAAAAACATCCTCATTAACTGTCTTTAAAAATTCTTCATAGAATTTTAAGGATTGCAACAAAGTTTGTTTGTCAGATTTTATGCTCATAAAATATCCACCAATTCTTGCAAATGATTAATGTGCCATTTAACATCTGCGGGTGGTTCAGTAAAGTTAGGATTAAAATAAATAGCATCCATACCAAAACCAATTGCGCCCCTTATATCTGCTTCAATGCTATCGCCAATCATGATACTCTCCTTTGCTGTGGTTCCAGCTTTATCAGTAGCATATTCAAAAATCGCTTTATCCGGCTTATTAACCCCAACCACTTCAGAAATAATTACATTTTTAAAGTAAGGAGTTAAATTGGTGTTTTTAACCTTATACTCTGTAGATTCTTTAAAACCATTAGAAATTAAATGCAAATGATATTTGTTTTGCAGATAGCTTAAGGTTTCATGCGTATGAGGAAAAAGATTGGTTTTTGTTGGACAAATATTTACATAATCATCTTCAAATTGATTAGGAATTACATCGGGTGAAAGCCCAAGATCTAAAAATGTTTTCTTAAATCGAGTTTCTCTTAAAGCCTCTTTTGTTATTCTACCTAAATGATAATCCGCCCAAAGCTGATGATTATTGATGGTGTAAGTCTCAATAAAAACATCACAAGAGTTTAGGCCTAAATCGCAAAGTTTATAAGTGGTATAAAGTTCATTTAAAGTTTCTTCTGCATTTTTATCAAAATCCCAGAGAGTGTGGTCTAAATCGAAAAAAATATGTTTGTAGGTTTTCAAAAAAGTTAAATTTAAGAATGATATTGTTATTGATTTTAAGCTTAACCGCTAATTTATAAAACGGTTTTATAATCTGTTGTTATAAACTTAATTTTTAAATTGCACTTACAAACCAATTATCAAAATTCATGAAAAAAGTATTGTGCTTTGGCGAATTATTATTACGAGTTTCCCCCTCTCCGGTAGATGATGCAGAAAAAAATCCTTTTATTCTTTATATGGGCGGTGCAGAAGCAAATACCGCAACTGCTTTAGCCGGCTGGAATGTTCCTGTTAAATATTGTACCGTTTTGCCCGATAATTTTATGTCTCGCCATGTCATCGACTATTTAGAATTTCATGGAATTTTTACTTCTTCTATTTTATTTGGCGGAGATAGAATTGGCGTTTATTACCTGGAACGTGGTGCCGATTTAAAAGGAAGTATGGTTTACGACAGGGCACATTCTTCTTTTTCTGAACTTAAAAGAGGGATTATTGATTGGGATAAGGTTTTTAGAGACGTTTCGTGGTTTAATTTTACGGCTATTAGCCCTGCATTAAATGAACGTGTTGCTGATGTTTGTCTGGAAGCATTAGAAGTAGCATCAAAAAAAGGGATTACCATTTCTTGCGATTTAAATTATAGGGCTAGACTCTGGAAATATGGAAAACAGCCTATTGAAGTAATGCCTAAATTAATAGAATATTGCGATGTGGTTATGGGAAATATTTGGAGTGCCAACAGCTTATTAGGCACTTACGTTGATACAGACATCCATAAAAAAGGAAAAAGAGGAGATTATTTGGCCCATGCAGAAAGTACCTCAAAAGAAATAATAGCCAAATTCCCGAAAGTAAAAAGTGTAGCAAATACTTTTAGGTTTGATAGCGACGCCAATGAATTAAAATATTTTACCAGTTTATATACCGATAACAAATCCTACAATTCATCAGAACATAAATGTGAAAGAGTGGTAGATCGTTCGGGCAGTGGAGATTGCTTTATGGCTGGCTTAATTTATGGTTTTTATAATCATCACTCACCGCAAGAAATAATTGAATATGCAACAACGGCAGCTTTTGGGAAACTACAAGAATACGGTGATGCTACGGGGCAAGATGTGATAACCGTAAAAAAGAAATCGAGAGAAGTATAACTTGATATTAGTTTATAGGCATGCTTTTTTTAATGGTATAGAAAACAAATAGTATTTGTTTTGGCAATAAGTTTGTTTAAGCTTTATTAAAAAGAACATGAAAAATCTAAAAATTAACGAAGGACAAGCAAACGAAATCAATATAGCCTATCAAGATTCTGGTGAAGGAAAACCTTTAATATTAATTCATGGTTGGCCGTCAACAAGTCAAATGTTTGAATCGCAATTGGTAGAATTACCCAAACAAGGTGTGAGATGCATTGCTTACGATAGAAGAGGTTTTGGCAAATCTGACCAGCCTTTTAATGGTTATGATTATAATACTTTAGCAAACGATTTAAACCAACTCATCAAAAAATTAGATTTAACAGATGTCACCCTCCTTGGATTTTCTATGGGCGGCGGAGAAGTGGTGCGCTATTTATCTAAATACAATGTTGAAGGACGAGTAACCAAGGCGATTTTAGTGAGTTCAATTATTCCATATATCAAAAAAACAGATAGTAATCCTCATGGAGTTCCAATTGAAATGATAGATGGTTTTGCAGAAAAGATAAAAGCTGATAGACCTGCTTTTATGGCAAATTTTAATAAAGCTTTTTTTGGCGATACAGTGATTGGGAGTCCAGTAAGTGAAGCATTTCTAAACTGGAATTTTGATTTATGTATGCAAGCCTCTCCGGTTGCAACTTTAGAAGCGATGTATTCTTGGGCAGAAACAGATTTTAGGGAAGAAGTAAAACATATTTCAATCCCTACACTAATTATTCATGGAGACGCTGATAAAACAGTGCCTATTGAAGTTGCAGGGAAACAAGCTAGTGAGTTAATTCCTAACAATAAGTTTTTGATTTATGATGACGAACCTCATGGATTAGCATATACTGCAAAGGATCAACTCAATGCAGATATTATAAGTTTTATGAGGCAATAAAATAGATTAACTAAAAAAAAAGCAGTTCAGATATAAATCTGAACTGCTTTTTTTTAGGTTTTAACGTTAATTTTATTCTTCCATATTATGATAAACCGCCTGCACATCTTCATCTTCCTCTAGTTTATCTAACAATTTATTTACATCTAAAGCCTGCTCTTCCGTAACCTGAGCATGGGATAAAGGAATACGTTCTAATTTAGACGACCTTAATTCGATACCTTTTTCTTCTAAAGCTTTTTGCATATTTCCAAAATCTTCGAAAGTAGCATGGACAACAGCAATGTCATTACCATCTTCATCGGCTTCCACAAAAATATCCTCTAAGCCAAAATCGATTAAATCTAATTCTAGTTCTTCAATATCCATTTCTTTGGGATCAAAAGTAAAGGTTGAAACTCTTTTAAAAATGAAATCTAAAGACCCTGTTTTACCTAAAGAACCATTTGTTTTAGTAAAATAACTTCTCACATTAGCAACGGTGCGATTGGTATTATCTGTAGCGGTTTCTACCAAAATAGCAACTCCATGTGGCGCATAACCCTCATATACAAACTCCTCATAACCGGCCATATCTTTATCCGAAGCTCTTTTAATGGCAGCATCTACTCGGTCTTTAGGCATATTAACTGCCTTTCCGTTTTGTATTGCTGTTCTTAGTTTTGAGTTAGTTTCTGGATGTGGTCCACCTTCCTTAACCGCAATTGCGATATCTTTTCCAATACGTGTAAATTGAACCGCCATTTTGGTCCAACGTTTAAATTTTCTTTCTTTACGGAATTCAAATGCTCTTCCCATTCTTTCTTTAGTATTGTGTAATTAGTATTGAGTAGTTAGTATCAAGTATCAAGACTATTTGCGTAATGTAATTTATTTGCGTCTTAAATCTTGATTCTTGTATCTTAAATCTTATTTCTTTAACCCTTTCGCAAGTTTAAAAACATTTCCAAAGTTAATTTTTCCTGAATAAATTTTAGGATAGATTTAAAATTACTTAGGCTAAAGAACTGTTATCAATAACAGCATGAATAAGTCCATAGACTAACATCAAACAAAAGTTATGGCATATTTTGAAGTTTGTAAACATTTACTCCAATAGCATAACCGTAAGTTTTATTTTCTGGTGTTTTATATATTCTAATTTTATTACAGGCAATTCCTAAATCTGCTTTTTGCCAAGTTTGCCCACCATCTTTTGTTTCAAAACCTCCAGTATAAGTACCCACAAATCCGTGATTTTCAGTTATAAAACCTACCCCAAATTCTCTAGATCTGTTTTCTTCAACTAGATTTTGTTCTACCCAGGTTTTACCCCCATCTATTGTTTTAGCAATTCTTTGTTGTTTTATATTAGGATCTGGATTATATGATTGAATGGTAACATACGCAACATTAGCTGAAGGAACAGCTATTTTCCATGTAGTTTCAAAAGGACGTTCAGATTCATAAACTTTTTGCCATGTTTTTGCACCATCTATTGTTTTTAAAATCACAGCATGTGAGGTTGTAATGTCATCGCTAGATGCTGCACAAGCAAATCCTTGGTTCTTATTTAACATCTTTATATCAAAAAGCATTTTACAATTACCCTCCATACTGCTGGATATCCATGTTTCCCCAGCATCATGAGAAACCATCATATTTGCTGGGCTACCTACCCTGCCCACTGCATAAACATGGTACTTAAAATCTATTTTACCATGGTTAATATATTGTTCTTTCACTACATCAATTGCGCATAAACCCTTAACATAATTACCTTTATAAGTTACAGGAGCCCAAGTATTACCCCCATCCTTTGTACCGTATAGTGGAATAGTATCTGTTACATTTGGGAAATAATCCGTTCCTACAGTACCAGCAAAGCCTACACTTTCATTTAAGAATGCAATGGTTCTGAAAAATGTTCCTTTTTTCTCCAGCTGTTTTGCCCAAGTTAGGCCGCCATCAATAGTGTGATAAATAGCACCATAACCATTAACATACCAACCTTTTTGTTCATCAATAAAGGAAATATCATCTTGCTTACCAGGATAAGGGTCTGTATTTAGCTTTTGCCAACTAAAATTTTGTGCATTTACTGTTCCCAATAAAAATAAAAGGAAACCAATTGTCAATATTTTTTTCATGAAAAATTAAGTTTAAGATTTTGCTTAGATAAGTATCCGTCAATCAAAAAATATTACAGACAAAATGAAATTTTGCTAATGTAGGATTGCTAAGGTATTCCTTTGTTTTATTTAAAATGAAAAATCATTAAAAAGTATATAAACTACAGCAATACTTTATTAATGATGAAATGGTTTTAATAGCTTAACTCTTTTTTAAGTTTCTAAGCATTTCATAAGTTAATTTTTCCAAATCAAATTTTGGTTGCCAATTCCAGTCTTTTTTTGCCACTTGGTCATCAATAGATTTTGGCCAGCTATCAGCTATTTTTTGTCGGGGATCATTTGCTGTATAATTAAGCTTAAAATCTGGGATATGTTTCTTTATTTCTGAAGCTAAATCTTCTGGATTAAAATTAACTCCACCAAAATTATAGCTAGAGCGTATATTAATTTTATCTTCTGGTGCATCCATTAATTCTATGGTTCCTCGGATGGCATCATCCATATACATCATTGGTAATTCGGTTTCTGCAGAAAGAAATGAAGAATAACTTCCCTTTTTTAAAGCTTCATGAAAAATATGGATGGCATAATCTGTCGTTCCGCCGCCTGGCATTGCTTTCCAACTGATTAAACCTGGATAACGAATACTACGAACGTCTAAACCGTACTTTTGAAAATAATATTCGCACCAGCGTTCACCTGCTAATTTACTGATTCCATAAACTGTGTTTGGATCCATGGTGCAAAACTGTGGTGTTTGTTGCTTTGGAGAATTCGGCCCAAAAACAGCAATGGAACTTGGCCAATAAACCCTTTTGGTGCCAAAATCTATAGCGAAATCTAAAACGTTTAACAAGCCATTCATGTTTAAATCCCAAGCCAATTTTGGATTTTGCTCGCCTGTTGCAGAAAGCAAAGCTGCCAACAAATAAACCTGTGTAGGCTTATATTTTGTAAAAATCTGCTTCAGATTTTCTTTATCTAAAACATTCACAAACTCAAACGGACCGGCATTCTTAGTATCATAATCGGGGCGACGAATATCACAAGCAACTACTTGGTTCACATTGTGAATCCTACGTAATTCGGTGACCAATTCCGTTCCTATTTGTCCGTTAGAACCTATTACTAAAATAATTTCTGCCATGTTTTTGTAGAATGCTTAAAGAGTAAAGGTAAAAATTTGAGTTGGAACTTGTTAAGTTTTTAAATACTAAGTTTAAGTAATAAGTGCTAAAAAGTAAATTTAATGATGAGGAAAATATAAACTGATTAAAATTCTTAAACACAACTTATTATCGTAATATTGCAATATTAAATTAAGTTAAATGGGAGCTTCAAAAACTGATCACTTTACAGACAAGCAAAATGAGATTGCAATCCTTGCAAAAGCATTGGGACATCCCGCAAGGATAGCCATTTTAGAATACTTAATGACCGTTGACACTTGTATTTGTGGCGATATTGTGAATGAACTTCCATTGGCACAACCAACTGTTTCTCAACATTTAAAGGAACTTAAAAATGCTAATCTAATTAAAGGAAATATCGAAGGAAATTCCATTTGCTATTGCATAAATGAAATAGAAATCGATAAAATGAAAAGCTACTTCGAAAATATTTCTAATGCCCTATCAACAAAAAAATTAAACTGCTGCTAAAATTTAACATTATGACTCTTTCAGAAATAAAAAGCATTCTTCCAAAATTAGAAAATGTAGTATTTAAATTAGAAGATGGAACTTCAGTTCCTGAACATTTTCATGTAACGGAAGTTGGGATGATTACCAAAAATTACATTGATTGCGGCGGAACCTTCAGAAATGAAAAAACTGTCGGCTTTCAATTATGGAATGCAGATGATTTTGACCATCGGTTAAAACCCATTAAGCTTTTAAATATTATTAAATTATCTGAAGAAAAATTAGGTATAGAAAACCTGGAGATTGAAGTAGAATATCAAGCCCAAACTATTGGTAAATATGGTTTAGCATTTGAAAATGATACTTTCATTTTAACTAACAAACAAACCGACTGTTTAGCTAAAGACAGTTGCGGTATTCCATCAATTAAATTAAATGTTATACAATCTGCTTGCACACCTGGCAGTGGCTGTTGCTAGTTATCAATGGCAAAAAAAATTATTATTAAGTACAAAAGGCATATTATCATTACAATATCAATTACAGTATTGCAAATTATTTGGGGGTTTGATCCTAAGTTTTGCATAATTAACATCATTTGGCTTTTTGTTTAAATCATCAAAATGAAGAAAATATTAGTACTCTGTACAGGCAACAGTTGCAGAAGTCAAATTGCGGATGGTTATTTAAATTATTTTGCTAAAGAAAAAGCTCAAATTTATAGTGCTGGTGTAGAAACTCATGGAGTTAATCCCAAAGCTATTGAGACCATGATAGAAGATGGGATTGACATTAGCAAAAACACTTCTAATAATGTTGAAGAGTATACCGATGTAAATTTTGATTTTATCATTACCGTTTGCGATCATGCAAAAGAACGCTGTCCGTTTATTCCATCACAAGCGAAAAAATTCCATTATAACTTTCCAGATCCTGCTAAAGCAAAAGGAACAGAAGACGAAATAAAACAAGAATTTAGAAGAGTTAGGGAATTGATTAAAGAATACTGCGAGCAATTTGTGAAAGAAAATTTATAAAGAATCCCTAGTTATTATATTTTCTATCATATAGTAGAATCAGCATTTAATAGATGGATGAATATCTAATTGCCATTATTTAAAAACAAAAAAAGCAAAACTCTATTGAATTTTGCTCTTAATTAAACTAATAATTGCTCACGTCATAGAATGCACCCCAACTGAATTTCCCTCAGTATCAATAAAAAATGCCATAAAGCCATTATCACCAATGTTTGTTTTAGGCATTGTCAACATTCCTCCAGCGTCAATAACTTTATCCAAAACAATTTGCAAATCTGGATTTGCATTCAAGTAAACAATGCTTCCTTCTGTACTTGGTTTATGATTTGGACTTTGAGCTAATCCACCGCCTACGAGTGGGCTTTGAGAGGGGAATACTGCCATCTTCATGCCCATCATTTCCATTTCGAAAAGTTGAGTTTCAAAAATCGTTTCATAAAAGTTTTTTGCTCTTGCTATATCAATAGCAGGAATTTCGAACCAGTTTAACGCGTTGGTTTGCGCACTTAATTTTTGCATATTATTTATATTTAAGATTAACCAATTATTCTTTTGTCTTTAGCGATGAATTTCGCAAACGCCAATAAAGCTCCTGTTACCATTATGTTTCTAAATAAATTTACTGTTTCAAGTTCCTTTTCACGGGCTAAACTTTCTGTCATGTTTTCTAATCCTAACTCATAACCCATAGAGCGTGGAAGATGAACCATTAATGCCATCAAAATCACAAAAAGAGCCATTAAGGTATAAGCAAGTTTATCATATTTACCAATTAATGCACTTACAATAAAGGCGAGAATACAAATAGCAGTAAAATAGTTCCAGAAATAAGGGAATGGTAAATAATCTGGGACAAAGGCTGCTCCAACTTCTGGTTTGCCAAAATGTAAGCCAACATACATTAAAAAAGAAAGTGGAAATATCCACCTGCCGAGATTTAAAATCTTATCCATTTTGTTTTAAATTAATTGTTTGGGAATGGGATAATTGGGCGAATTTCTACACTTCCGTGTGGATATTTTAAGATAGGACAGTTTTTACTCCAGCCTTCCACTTCAGTTAAATCATCGGCTTTGCAAATGAGATAACCCGCAACCAATAAGTTGCTTTCTGTTTTATCAGGACATTGATTTATTCCTTGATTGGAAACTATCTTCCCTTCGTATTCTATAGGTTGAGTAGAAATTAACTTGCCTTGCATCGCAATGTTTCCAATCCAACTTTGCCATGCCGGCATATCCTCTGCCATATCTTGCGGAGTAAGGATATAATTGTTTTCTCCGCTAAGGTTGCGGAATAATAAAAGGTACTCTTTCATGTATTTAATAATTAAATTGTGAATGATGTGTTAAAATTCTACAATTTGAAATCATTAAATATTGACAAATGTCAATGTTTTAAACTTTTGCTTTAAGCCTGCTGAAAGTTTCTTGTGAGATACCCAAATAAGATGCGATGAGCTTGCTGGACAGCCGGCTCATTAGTTTTGGGCGATAATCCATTAACCATTTTATTCTTTCTAAAGCGGTTAATGCTACAAAAGTATTGATGCGGTAAACAGAATTGGCATAAGATGCTTCCAGAATTTGTTTGTAAACTTTATCAAACTGAGGAACAGTTTCCATCATATTTTGAAAGCCTTGTCTATCTATTGCTAAAAGTTCAGATGGCTCTACTGCCCTGATGTTTTCAGTTGCGGGTTGCTGAGATCCAAAACTTATTAATTCTGAACACCAATTATCCTCAATAATTAAATCTCTAGTAGTTTCATTAAATTCTTTATCATAAACATAAACCTGTAAACAACCAGAAACAATAAAATAAACGTATTTACAAACCTCTCCTTGATTTAAAATAGTTTCATTTCGGCTTACTTTTAGTGATTTAAAATTTTGTAAAACTTCATTTAAATTAGTTACGTCTTCACCTAAACGACTAATGATATGTTGTTTAAGTATTTCTATCATCAATTAAACTTTCCAGCTAAGACCGCTGTCCTTTTATATTTCTTCACATTACCATCTAAATCGAAAAGCTCTGTATAAATAATGTAAATACCTGTTTTGGCTTTTTGGTTTGTTTGATCTAAACCGTCCCAAATCCATTGGCCAGATGTTGCCAAAGTTTGGTTTTGTATCAGTTTACGCACCAATGCACCTTGATCATTATAGATAGTGACGTTTGCTGCATAGTTTGGTTGTGAGAATTGATAAAGAATTTGAAGTACATCTTCATAACCATCATTATCTGGAGAAAAAGTTTTGGAGACAAATGAGATTTCCTCTACAGGATTTACATCTTCTAGAAACTGGGAATTTTTATATCCTGGCGTAGCGTAACCGGCAGAAGCGGCAGCAGATCTAAAATTACCAACTGCATTTGTAGGTTGGGTAAAACTGCTTCTTTCTAATGAAACTCCGTTTAAATCCTTTAACAATGCAAACTGCATCTTCTTATTATAATCTAACTGATCTAATTTAGAACTGTCTTTATTCAATAGGATTGCCGTTCCGCTATCATCATTAAAGGAAGGTAAACTGCTCAGTTTAATAAAATTATTGTTTTGAGTGGTGTATTGAGCCTTCACCGTATCTGGATTGGTGGTAATTACCCAATAAGTTTTAGATTGGAATAATAATGTTGTAGCACTTACTGCCCTAATACTCACCACAGAATCTTTAATGGCATCTTTTGTCGCGATTTTTAAATCCTTAAAATCTAAAATCTTATCAGAAACATTGTAAACTTCTACAAAATCTACTCCCCCACTTTTTGGGTTATACAAAAGTTCGTTGATTAAAACATCGCCTTTGGCAATTAAAGCTGGATAAACAAAGCTTAAAGTTTGGTTGCTGATGGTATTTGCTCCACAATCTGTAACGCCATTTACAGTAATGGTATAGGTTTGGTTACGGCTTAAAGCCTGATTATATTTTAAATCTACGCTAGAAAAAGACGGGCCAATTGGCAATGCGCTTTGAGGAATTCCCGCTCCATTATTAATTGAATAATGAGAAGGCAAAGTAGCTTGCAAACTATCTAAACCTCTATTAAAAGTTAAGGAAATGGTTTGTCCGTCCTTTAAAACCGCACTAAGCAATTGTAAAGGAGCAGTAGTCTTGTTGGTTAAATAAATGGAATTCTGTTTACCGGGCGTTCCTCCGCTTACATCTATACTTGCCGAATAATTTTGTGAGGGATTGCAAGTAGAAAGAGGATCAATTAACTCTAATGTCCAACCGCCATTTTTCTTTACTGCATCTTTATACCAAGCATCGGTATAATTAACCTGAGAAATCAAGTCTCCATTTTGATTAATCAGTTTTATCTGATCGCTAGCATTGTTTAAACTTGGCCAAGGTGAAAGCCCAATTACTTTACCATATTTCTTAAATTCTAAAGTATCCGCTTTAGCGCATAAAACAATGTATGAATTGGCTTTAATACTATCGTTGCCAAAAGTGGCGATAGTAGTTGGGTCGCTGTATTTAAAACCGACCAAACCAATATCTTCCGTACTGCGATTCCAAATTTCTATAAACTCTACAGAAGGTAAATCTACTTGCGGACTTGGATCGGCAAAAATTTCATTAATTACAATATCGTTTAGTTTTGCGGTATAAGGTTTTTTATAAAAAAAGCCTTTGTTTTGTGGCGCAGCAACGTTTCCCTTTAAATCTTTTACCGTACTCACCGCAACCGTATAATTTCCTGTTGCCAGCTGATTGGCTAAATTTAAAGTGACTAAGTTCCCATTAACTGTAGCGCTTGTTGGTTGGATATTTCCCGGAGTAATGTTATAGTGAGTGATTATGGCTGCATCAGTTGCATCGACTGGTTCATTAAAACTTAAGTTAATATTAGTTCCATTTGTGGTAGTAGCCGAATTTAATACAGGCGGAGCAGTATCAACTATAATATCTTGAATGATAATGTTATCAAAAAAATGTTTTTGCTGAAAAGAGGCTGTAGATTGTTGAACTAAAAAACCAAAAGAAGTAGTGGTCGTAAAACTATTATCAACTATAGAACCTTCAGTCAAAAAAGAACTTCCGGTACCGGTGCTATCTCTTTCTAAAGTGAAGTTCCCGTTGCTTTCTCTCGTTATTTTAAATTTAAAAGGATTATTTGCAGAACTGCCAACCGATCCATTTTTCCCATCAATAATTTTTGTAGTGGTAACAATTGTCCCGCTCCTTTTATATAAAGCAACCTCATCGTCTGTGTTTCCCATCCTTAAGAAGTAGCCATTAATGTTGGTGCTTTTTAAATCAGCAACATTACTAATTAAATAAACATCAACATAGTTAGCTCCAGAAGTTGAAAATTGTAAATTCACATCAAACTCCCAAGTGCAGTTTAAAGCTTTTGTATTTGGTGTTGAGATATAAAAATTGGAGTTTAACGTAGTAGAATTAGAACGCAACTGCCCATTTACGACTGTAAAATTTGTAGCTACATCTGCCTGCCAGGCAGGGTTTTGCGTAAAATCTCCATCAGTAAAGTTGTCGTTAAGTTGCGAAAATGCAACTTTTGAAGAAAACAGAATTAAAACTAGTAAAAACTTTCCCATATTTGCGCCAATAAAACAAACACAAGATATTAATAATTAATTATTTAAATAAAATCAAATCATGAAAGTTGCAGTTGTAGGCGCAACCGGCCTTGTTGGTACGGTAATGTTAAAAGTTTTAGCAGAGCGCAATTTCCCAGTTACAGAATTAATTCCGGTTGCTTCAGCAAAAAGCAAGGGTAAGGAAATTGATTTTAAGGGAAAGAAGTACAAAGTGGTAACTGTTGATGAAGCCATTGCCATGAAGCCAGATGTGGCCTTATTTTCTGCAGGTGGAGACACTTCTAAAGAGCAAGCCCCAAAATTTGCAGCCGTTGGAACTACTGTTATTGATAACTCTTCAGCCTGGAGAATGGACCCAACAAAAAAATTGGTTGTACCAGAAGTGAATGCCGATGTTTTAACTGCCGAAGATAAAATTATTGCCAACCCAAATTGCAGCACCATACAAATGGTAGTGGCTTTAAAACCACTTCACGACGAATATAAAATTAAAAGAGTGGTGGTTTCTACCTACCAATCTGTTACCGGTACTGGCGTTAAAGCTGTTGACCAGTTAATGAACGAACGTAAAGGAATTATGGACGGCCCAATGGCTTATGCTTATCCTATCGATTTAAACGTAATCCCTCAGATTGATGTTTTCCAGGATAACGGTTATACCAAAGAGGAGATGAAGATGATTTTGGAAACCAAGAAAATTATGGGCGATGACAGCATCCGCGTTACCGCAACTACCGTAAGAATTCCAGTAATGGGCGGCCATTCCGAAGCATTAAATATTGAGTTTGAAAACGATTTTGATTTAACAAAAGTGCGTGAGCTTTTAGCTGCTACTAGCGGAGTGATTGTAGTTGATGATCCTGCAAATGCGAAATACCCAATGCCGATGGATGCCCACGAAAAAGATGAAGTTTTTGTCGGTAGAATACGGAGGGATGAATCTCAAGATAACACTTTAAATATGTGGTGCGTTGCCGATAATTTACGTAAAGGTGCCGCTACTAATGCGGTTCAAATTGCGGAGTATTTGGTAAGTAAAGGTTTAATAGGATAATTCAAAACCCCTAAATAAATTATAAAGCCTTCAGATTTTTCGGGAGGCTTTTTTATTTTTATTACCGTCATGCTGAAGATAAGGAGCATCTCACAAACAGATTATTTATGTCTTTAACAAATGAAGGTGCATCATTCTTAGCTTCCGATAGAAAGGCTGTACAAGGCTCCACTTCGTTGCGGTGCTTCGTTTCACTTCGCACTAAAGCCTTACTATACGATTTATAGAGGGTTTACTTATAATTAAATAAATCAAATTTTAAAGTTTTTCGTATTTATAAATGATTATTAGCTTATGTAATTTTATATAACTATCCAAAATCTGTAAATTATAATCAACATGAAATTATGTTTAATAGAGAAGAAAGAATAGGAGTTTTTTCTGTAGCTAAAATTTTTGTTGAAGATTTCAAATGGATATTTCGTGAACAATCTTTAAATGATTTTGGGATAGATGCCTTTGTTGAAGTAACCCAAACATTGAATCCATATCAAAATAAAACTTTTCCAACAGGTAGAATATTTGCAATTCAAATAAAGTCAGGAATTAGCTTTTTTAAAGAGCTAAATTCAAATTCATATATTTATAGAGGTTCCAGAAAGCATTTAAACTACTGGTTAAACTTCTCTGTATCAGTAGTTTTAATAATATATGATAAATCATCAAATTCTGCTTATTGGCAAGAAATATGTGAATCAACCATAACTCGAACGGTAACTGGTTTTAAGGTTTGTATACCAAGAACCAACTATTTAAACATTCAAAGTAAAGAACGATTAAATAAAATAAGCTACTTTAAAGATGATTATCAATATAAGTTGAGTGTATTGAGAAATTCAATTGATATTATAAATGCAGTTATAATAAAGAAGCACTTTCTATATGTTGAATTATCTTCATGTAATTGGACAAAGGATTTTCAAGTTAGTTTATCAATTTGTGAAGATGAAATGGAATTTGCATTTGAAGCTTTTTACAGTGAAAATTCATATAGTTATTTCTTTTATCTCCCTAAGAATAAATGTTTAGTGGAAGGAATTAAAGATATTCTTCCCTGGGTTGATTTGGAGTATAATGGATTACCATTCTCAAATGATATATTTTGTAAAAATGTGAGAGAGGATACAATTGAATTTGCTAAAGCTTTTGGTATACCTGCTGATTTTCTTTCCAGTGAATCAATTTATGAGATTGCTTGTCAAATGATTGGAGATTATAATTTCAGATTGGAAATTCAATCCAATGAACTAGCTCTTAACTTCTTAAACCTAAATAATTATTTAAGTACCGAATCAAAAGTTGAACAAAGATTTTTTATATAAAATAACATTAAAGCTAGTTTAATCTGTTAAAAACGATAGCGTTTAAACTTTATTAATACCCATTCTTAACCTAGCAACGTCCCACTGTCAGTAGAATTTAGCGAAGCGCTCTCTAGAGATTATCAAATAAATAAGAGTCTCAAGACTCGATAAAATAGATTATTTTAGCTGCTGTTCAGGTATGTTCCGAAGGGCATTTCGAACTCAAAAATAAAGTGGATTTGCAATCCACAACTGCACATTTCTTTTTTCTAAAATGGATTGAAAATCCAATTCATTACAAGTTCGAGATGCGCTACGTTAACATCAAGAACAGCTTGGATTTAATGAGAACCTAACCAGACTTTGTGAGGTTATTAAAATAGGTATAAATGGTATTGAGATTTAAGAATATATTATCATACGAGCTAACTCGTATGATATATATTTAATTGACGCTTATAATTTCATCTATTTAATTAACGATAATATCATCATAATAAATGTAACTATCGTTAGAATTTGATTCCCATGTAGAATCATTGCCGCCTCTAAATGTATCAAACATTACAGCTTTAATAATTCCATTACTTTGGTCGGGTGAGTTATTGCCCCAATAAATCTGATTGTTGTATAATACAGTAGTGCCATTAATTTTTATATTTATAGTACCATTGTTACTTGTACCAGTATTGCTTGTAGCTGTCATATCTACTGTATACCAAGTATCACGACTTATACTACCAGAGCTTGGGTAGACATTAGTATAAACGATATTGGTACCATAATATTTACCTTTAGAATCTACAGGCATATTAGTATAGTACAAATAGGGTTTAAGCTTCCAATTTGCACCATCTCTCTTCCACATCAAGCGAGCGCTACCACCCTGACTTCCATTTACATTTGGCTTAACACCATTATTCTCGCCTGATAGTACTGGCCCCATACCTAAACCTACACCCAATTTTCCACCTTCAGCAAGATCCATATTTGCACTAAACTTAACTCGATATGATACATGATATATGTTTCTAGGAATTATATTTGTTCTTCCGAGAACACCTGATGCTCCCTCTGTTGCCATAGGCATTAATTTAATGCGAAGACTGGCATTACCAGTTGGGTTAGATATATAGGTTCTATCATAAAACCAATTATTGCTTGAATTATTTCCAAATTTACTAATGTAAGATCCTTCATAATAATAGGCCCCATTGGCAAAGGAGTTAAACTTTTCATCAATTGTGTCGTAAATAGCTCGTGGAGATGTTGTAGAGTCGTTTGATAATACCTTTACATCTTTTTTGCAAGAAGACATTGTTCCTGTGGCAGCTAGTAGGCATACTACTGCAGCGGTTTTTAAATTTTGTTTCATAATAGTTTATAAATTGGTGTATAAAAAATTCCTTTTCGGACAGCTTGGTTAGGGGCTGTTGGTTCCCGATAGGGGTTAATAATGATTATTACAAAAAGTCAAGATTGCTGAGTTTTATAAAAGCACTGCCAGAACTAAATGTTGAATCTAATATCGGAGAATGGAGGGTACTCAGTGAGTATCATTTGTATCCAAAATGAGCATCATTTGTATTCTACAAATTGCGGTAAATGATTATTTAACATCCAAAGAACCAACTGTCTGTAGAGTTAGCGAAGCGTTTACTATGGATTAGTTAATAAATAAGAGTCTACAGACTTCATAAAATAGATTATTTTAGATTTACAATGTCTAAAGAGGTTATTTAACTAGAAATCAGCAGGCCTCTACTGTCCGTCGAGTTTAGCGAAGCGTTCTCTACGGATTAGCAAATAAATAAGAGTCTCCAGACTCGATAAAATAGATTATTTTAGCTTCACAATGTCTGAAAGAGGTTATTTAATTAAAAATCAGCAAGCCGTTCATTTTATCACTTTTGCAGTGGTTCAATGGGTTGATATTTTTACGAGAAAAGTTTATGCCGATATTGTAATTAATAGTCTAGAATTTTGCCAGAAAAATAAAGGGCTTAAAATTCATGCTTGGTGTTTAATGAGCAATCATATCCATTTAATTATCTCTACAGAAGAGCCAAACAAACTTTCGGATTTATTAAGAGACTTCAAAAAATTTACTTCAGTTAAAATTTTAGAGGAATTAAATAATAGTAATATTGAAAGCAGAAAAAACTGGATGCTTTGGATCTTTAAAAAAGCAGGAGAAAATAACAATAGAAATAAAGAATTTCAATTTTGGCAACAAAATAATCATCCCATTGAATTAGATAATGTGAAAATATTTGATTCTAAAATGGCTTATCTCCATCAAAACCCGATTAGAGCAGGCTTTGTTAGAGAGGAAAAAGATTATTTACTTTCTTCCGGACTTGATTATTATGGAAATGAGCAAGGTTTGCTTAAAATTGATTTTTTGTAGTATCGAGAGTTTGAAAACTCTCTAATATTATTAAATCTGTAGTCACGCTACGCTTAAGACTACAGACAGAAATGGTCTGAAGAGGTTATTTAACTAGAAATCAGCAAGCCGTTCATTTTATTTTAATTGTTTGATGAAACTTATTTATTAAATGATAGATTAGATTTATGCCATACGACGGAACAACACAAGATACAATATGGCCTTTGCCTAAATTTAATTTTTCAGTAATAATATGCGGTCAAGTAGTACCATTTCAAGAAGTTTCTGGATTAGAAACAGAAGCTCAAATAATTGAATATCGGGCTGGCAACAGCAAACAATTCTCTACCGTTAAAATGCCTGGAATAGCTAAATATAAAAATGTAACGCTTAAAAAAGGAATCTTTCTGAGAGATAATAAATTTTTTGATTGGTTTAACAGCATTACTATGAATACTTTGAAAAGAGAAACCATCACTATTCAACTGTTAGATCAAACAGGAAATCCTACCATGACATGGACTTTATTAAATGCTTGGCCAACAAAAATTTCAGGAACAGATTTGAAATCTGATGGAAACGAAGTAGCCGTAGAAACTATTGAAATTGCACATGAAGGAATAACCATAGCCAACTCATAATCCGTGAAAAAATACTATTTACTCATCATATTATTCTTCGTTGGTCTTGCGGTTTCAGCAATAAACCCTCATGATTATTTCACTTGGCTATTAGAGGTTTTTCCGGCTATCATTGGCTTTATCGTTCTACTTTTAACGTTTAAAAGCTTCAAATTTTCTTACCTAACCTATGTTTTTATTTTAATCCATTGCTATATTTTATTTATTGGTGGGCATTATACTTATGCAGAAGTTCCTTTATTTGAGTGGATTAAAGAAGCATTTCATCAAACTAGAAATAACTATGATAAAGTTGGACATTTTATACAAGGATTTGTCCCAGCTATGATTGCCAGGGAATTGTACATCAGAAAACAAGTTATAAGAAAAGGAGCTTGGTTATCTTTTTTAACCGTTTGTACTTGTGTTACCATCAGTGTATTTTATGAGTTTTTAGAATGGTTTGTTGCCATTGCATCTGGAGAATCTGCAGAATCATTTTTGGGAACACAAGGTTATGTTTGGGATACTCAATCCGACATGCTTTACGCAATGATTGGTGCAATCTGTATGGTTGTTTTTTTATCTAAAATTCAGGATAGGCAAATATTGAAAGTAAAAAACGTTTGAAATGATTGAAAAGCAACATTTATTATTAAAAATCAATTCAAATTCATTTACCAAGAGCTAAAATCATTTAGAAAAAATAAATTCTTCTCTTTGTACTTCTGCAGCTTTACAAACTTTGTCAAACTCCTCAATGGAATCAAACTTTAATTGCTCCACAATTTTATATTCATAAAATACTTTGAAAGTATCGTTTTTAAATACCCAAGGCGATACTGTAATTACATTTTCTGCTTTATAAGAAACTTGGTTCATATCCCCATCCGGACTTTTAGATATTTCCATTTTTCTGCCTTCAGGTTGTATTTTATCCATGCAAATAAGAAGTGAAAATGCATCGCACCACTCTACAAATCGATATAAACGATCTGCATAATTTTGATCAATATCTAAATGTTTAAGAATGTTTTTTCTGATTTTTCCTTGCTCTTTTAAAAAGGCTTCTAATTTTTTGTCGCCATTATCTTCAGATATAAAATCAATATGCAAAGATGTGAGCAAAGCATTTAACTGACTTTTTGAAGTAGCTATTTCCATCACATTTATTTGCCGCTTTAAATCTGTTTTTTTAGACCCATCACTAACAATAAAATGTCGTGGTGCGCCGGCTTGTGTAAGATTTTTACTTTCTGTTGTTTCTTCAACACCATCATCATGTTCTGCAATGGCTATTATTGTTGGTACCATAATATCATTTGGTAAATCGATATCATATTGATAGGCCAACATGGCTGCTAACAAACCATGAGAACGTTGGTTGATAATTTTCCAACCTTTTTGATGAGAGATAACAATCATTATTTAAAATTTTGAACTTATTTTTAGAATAGATTTATTGTTAACTAGTTTCAAAAATTATACCATGCAAATAATGATTTGTTTTTAAAATTTTGATTGATTTGCAGACAATAGTTATTTTAAATTAAATGCTAAGAGCAAATCATGAAAATATAATTTAAACATTCACAAATTAATTGCGTTAACATTCTAGCAACCAAATCATATTTTTAAGATTTAGACATGACAAAAACTCATCCCATAGATAAAAACGTTTTAGGAACTCCATTACAAATTGCAGGAACTAACCCTTTAACTGGATTTTATAGAGATGGTTTTTGTTGTACTGGTCCACAGGATATTGGTAAACATGTTGTGGCTGCGGTAGTGTCAGATGCTTTTTTAGAATTCACTTTAGCTTTAGGAAATGATTTGATTACTCCATATCCTGAAAGTAATTTTCCGGGTTTAAAAGCTGGAGACAAATGGTGCTTATGCGCCTTAAGATGGAAAGAAGCTTTTGATGCTGGTTTTGCACCCTCTGTTATTTTAGAAGCAACTCATGAACATGCTTTACTTTACGTAACCTTAGAAGAATTGAAAGCAAAACAGTTTAAAATATAAATGTTGATTGATTTTAAAACCAAACAGCATTTAAGTGAGAGTATTAATCTTTTTTTAGAAAAATTTGACATCTTAAAAGCCTGATAAATAGCTATTTATCTAATATTAAAATATCTATTAATCACATAAAATTAAAGAATTCTAAACAAAAAATAATAAACCGATTACCCTAAGTAATTATTTTAAAAAATTAATATCTTGCTTTTAAATTATTAAGATTAATTTTTTTTGTTTTAAAACCTTAGTTAAAAGCTGTAAGATGGCAAATCATCAAGATTCTGAAGAATTAATTATTGCAAAAAGAGAAATTGAGTTTCAAAAAGTAGAAATAGAAACACTTACTAACGAACTCATCATAATCAAAAAAGATTTTATTTTTCAGAATGGAGAAAAACAAAAACGAGCAGAAGAGTTAATTCTTGCAAACAAAGAATTAGCCTTTCAAAACGATGAAAAACAAAACCGGGCAGAAGAGTTAATTCTTGCAAATAAAGAACTGGCTTTTCAAAACGACGAAAAGCAAATCAGAGCAGATGAGCTAGTTCTTGCAAATAAGGAACTGGCTTTTCAAAATAATGAAAAACAAAATCGAGCAGATGAGCTAAACCTCGCAAATAAAGAACTAGCTTTCCAAAATGATGAAAAACAAAACCGAGCAGATGAACTAATCCTTGCAAATGAGTAACTTGCATTTCAAAAAGAAGAAAAAGTGAAACGCTCCGAAGAGCTAACTGTAGCTTATGAGGAACTTAAAAAGACAGAAGAATATTTAAAACAGTATATTAATGGGCTAGAAGAAATGATGTTTATTACTTCTCATAAAGTAAGACAACCTGTTGCAAATATTTTAGGTATATCAACACTTCTTGACTCTGGCACTAATTATTCTCATGAGGAATTAAAAAAAATAGTGAACTATTTGAAACATTCAGCAATCACTTTAGATAATTTTACAAGAGAACTTTCTACATTTATGATTTCCCTAGAGAGGAAAATAAAATAATGATCCTCTAAATATCAGTTAAACTCAAATAAGGTTAGCTTATGCTACTTATAATCATTTTGTTAAAATCAAATTGATTTCCTTTACAAACTTATACCTTTAAATTATGAATGTTGAACTTCAAAAAGCTGATCACTCTCAGGCTGTAAAAATTTGGGAAATTTTACAAAAAGCTATTCAAAGAAGAAAAGCAGAAGGAAGCAATCAATGGCAAGATGGTTATCCAAATCTCGATATTATAAAAACCGACATTGAAAAAGAACAAGGTTTCGTTTTAATTGATGGGGAAGATATTTTAGGTTATTGTGCTTTGATATTAAATGATGAACCCGCTTATGCTGAGATTGAAGGTAAATGGTTAAGTGACGATGATTTTGTTGTTTTTCATAGGGTTGCGATTGATGATGGGCATTTAGGTAAAGGTTTAGCAAAAAAAATGATTTCTTTAATTGAGGAATATACTCTAGAAAATAATATATATAGTGTTAAAGCAGATACCAATTTTGATAATATGGCAATGCTTAAAATTTTTAAAAACCTAGGCTATACTTATTGCGGAGAAGTTTATTTTAGAGGAGGAGCCAGAAAAGCTTTTGAAAAAGTTTTAAGCAAGACCTCAATCAATATTTAATTACTAACCAACTCCAAATTCGCTCTTCTTTTTTTATCCAAAAAGTAGATTAAATACATGATAACTAAGGAGGCAACGATCAAAAGAAAATAACTGTAACTAAGATTAGTTTCATCCTTTGCAGGGAAGATTTCGATGATGAAATAACTCAGGAAAGAAACCATAACGTATGCTAACCCACCAGTTAAACCACCAGAAATTCCAGCATTTTTAGGAAACTTAGCTAAGCAATAAGTAAAATAATTATTGAACGTAAACCCAGCAGCAATATGTATTAAAAATGCGAAACCTATTAAACTATAAATGTTGCTAATAAAGCCAAGGCTTAAAATCATAACAATTACAAATGACATTTGAGCTAATAAATTTACTGAAAGTCGCTTAATAAAAGGTTTTTCTATTGTTGCCTTACCAATAAATCCACCAATCATCCAGGCAATTCCTAAAATTAAGGAGCTATATCCTGCATAAACTACAGAAAGATTAAGATGATGTTGGATGATGAAAGGACCTGTCATATTAAAAACCATCACCATGCTGTAAGCTAAACCTAACATCATTATGCCTAGTGTAAAACTGGCGGTCAAAATCATTTCTTTATAAATAGTAGCTATTTTTTTGATTTTAAATTCTTGAAAATTCTTAAGAGTTTCTCCGCTAAAAGCATATTCTAAACCTGCAAAAACAATTGCAAAAATGGCCAGGAAATAAAAGTTTGACTCCCAACCAAAAGACTTCTCTAAATAGCCACCAACAAATGGCGCAACGATTGGTCCGGTAGACCAGATAATTGTAAATAAACTTAAATAATGTTTTAATTTTTCTCCAGTAAATAAATCTACAAAATAGGCTCTTTTAGACACAACAATTGCGCTTACTGTTATCCCATGAATAACTCTCATGAAATAAATAAGATAAATATTATGCGTATTTGCCACCAAAATACAAGATGCCGCCAATATTAATAAAGAATAAAAACTAATTTTAAAACGACCAAAACTGTCTAAAAAACTACCTATAAAAAGTTGCGAAACGCCATAACTAATTAAGAAGAAACTTAAAGTAAGCTGAACTTGCAGTTCGCTAACGTGTAACTCATTAGCCATATTTGGCAAAGAGGGCAAATAAACATCTGTCGCAAAACCGGATAAAGGAATGAGTGCAAAAGCTAAAAATGTAGCAATATTTTGATGCTGCTTTTTAATCTCTTTATATTTATTTGGTTGGGTTTGCATTACTGGAAAAAATATTCTTGAATCTAAATCTTGAAAAGCTGCAAAGCTAAAAGTTTAATACTTAATCAACTTGCTATAACACCAATGTTTCAAAATTTTGACTTTTTGATTATCTGTTCCAATAAATTGAAAAATATTTATTATTGATTTTTTTTTGCGTCAACGATATTAGTTAATGACGATTCTATAAAATTATAAAGCTTCGTCATGTTGATCCGCTAGCTAGCGGAGAAAACATCCCACTGGCAAAATTGCCATTCTAAATAAAAACCTATTTGTGAGAGGTCTTCTATCGTCGACATGACAGAATTTATTCTAAACAAAAAACCACCTATAAAAGGTGTTTTTAATGTATAAGGTTTGGGTTTGTTAATCTACATTATCATGCAAAAAAGAATTGTTCTGTCTAATTTCAGTTTGTCCGTCTTCGTTACTTAAAGTAAACCTTGAAACATGAGACTCTGAAGAATGAGGAACTTCTTTTAATGGCATTTGTCTTCTCTTATATGCTGGTTCATTTTCTAATTCTTGTACTCCAGAGCTAGAACGTAATTTCATGCTTAAATCTTTAAGGCGTAAAATACGTTCTTTCGATTTACGCAATTGCTCTTCCATCGTTTCATCGGTTTTGTTGTCATCTACGCTGGCAACAATAACTTCTGGCTCTTCTTCTTCAATTTCTTCTTCTTGAGCGTAAGATTGTCCAAATTCTGATTCAGAAAACTTCATACTGAAACCGAAATCATCTGTTTCTACAACTTCTTCTTCTCTTTCTTCTTCAATCAATTGATGTTTAACTACATCTTCATATGTTTCTTCTACTTGTTGTTTAGCAGAAACAAAAGGAATTTCCGCAAAAAGATCAGCTTGTTTTTTTGGCTTATCTTCATCCTTTGCTAAAACATAAGGAACTGTTTCTTCCATTTCCACAACTGGTTCTGCTTTTTTAGAGAACTCGTTTATTGGTCTTATTAATGGAGTATCGCTAGTTAAGAACTGCTTTTTTGGTGCACTTTGTTTCGACTGTAATCTTTCTTCTTGAGTTTGGAAACCTGTAGCTATAATAGTTACAGAAACATTATCCCCTAATTCTGGATCGGTACAATTACCCCAAATTAAATCGGCAGATAAACCAGCTTGTTCCTGGATAAAATCAGTAATGATACTTACCTCATCCATCGTTACTTCTTTATCGCCAGAGCTGATGTTTAATAATATATATCTAGCACCTTCAATTTCATTATCTTTTAATAATGGAGAAGCTAAAGCACCTTCAACTGCTCTTAAAGCTCTGTTTTCGCCTTCAGCAGAGAAACTACCCATGATTGCAACACCGCTATCCTTCATTACGGTACGCACATCTTTAAAATCGACGTTTATATACCCAGGAACAGTGATGATTTCTGCAATACCTTTAGCCGCTGTGGTTAAAATATCATCAGCTTGGCCAAATGCCGAACCTAAAGTCAAGTTTCCGAAAATCTCGCGTAAGCGATCATTGGAAATAACTAAATAAGAATCGACGTATTTTTTTAACTCTTCTAAACCTTCTTCGGCTTGCATTTTTCTACGCTTGCCTTCAAAAGAAAATGGAGTGGTAATAATTGCAACAGTAAGGATATCTAATTCTTTTGCAGCTTTTGCGATAATTGGACTTGCGCCAGTACCTGTACCACCACCCATTCCTGCTGTTATAAATAGCATTCTGGTATTTGATCCAAGCATTTCTTTTACATCGTCAATATTTTCTATTGCCGAGTTTTTACCCACTTCTGGGATAGAACCAGCTCCCATTCCCTCAGTTAAACTAGCACCTAATTGTACTTTGTTTGGGATTGGACTTAACTCTAAAGCTTGAGCATCAGTATTACAGATAATGAAATCTACACCTGTAATTCCTTGCCTGTACATGTGGTTTACTGCATTACCACCGCCACCGCCAACACCAATAACTTTGATGATGGATGACTTTTCTTTTAACATTTCAAACTGCATATCCTTAATTATCAGTTAGTAAGTTTTTATTTAAATTCAACTTAATCTACTCGTAATATTAAATAATATTCCACATTAGTTATCCACAAATGTTAATTGTGTGGAAAACTTGATTGTTGTTGAAAATTACTTTAAAAAATCCTGGTCGGATATATCATCCTTAATGAATTTTTTAGTTCCTTCTAACAATGAAGCAAACAAACCTCTGTTTTTACGTGGGGCTTCTGCAACTTCTACTTTCTTACTTGGTCTGCTTTCTCTTAGTGCATTTAATTCTTCCTTCTCAATTCCTTTTATTAACAAACCAATACCGGTTGCATACATAGGGCTTTTTAAATCCTCATAAATGGCCTTAGATAGTGTTTCGTTTTTAGCTAGATGCTCATTTGGATAACCAACTCTGCAATCTAAACCTGTAACATATTCAATTAACTGAGGTAAATGTTTTAACAATGCACCTCCACCAGTAACTACTATACCACCAATTAATTTCTTCTCATATCCAGAAGATTTAATCTCGTAATGAACATGATCAATAATTTCTTCCATTCTAGCCTGTATCACAAAAGCCAAGTTTTTAACGGAAATTTCTTTAGGCTCACGTCCTCTTAAACCCGGAACGCAAATGATTTCGTTTTCTTTATTTTCTTCTGCCAAAGCAGAACCAAATTTCACTTTTAATAATTCTGCCTGGTTACGCATTACAGAACATCCTTCTCTTATATCTTCTGTTACACTATTGCCACCAAACGGAATAACCGCTGTATGTCTGATGATGCCTTCATGGAAAATAGCTACATCAGTTGTACCGCCGCCAATATCTACCAAAACTACGCCTGCTTCTTTCTCTTCATCACTTAAAACGGCTTCAGAAGATGCTAAAGGTTCTAAGATTAAATCTTGGGTCTCAAGATTTGCTTGGTCAACGCATTTCATGATATTTTTGATAGCCGTAACCTGACCTGTAATGATATGAAAATTAGCTTCCAGTCTTACACCAGCCATACCAACCGGGTCTTTAATACCAGGTTCGTTATCTACTGTAAATTCTTGAGGTAAAACATGGATAATTTCTTCACCAGGATTCATGGCTAGTTTATACATGTCGTCTATCAACTTATCAATATCTCTTCTAGATATTTCGTTACTTAAATCTTTACGAGTTAAAATACCTCTATGCTGCAAACTTTTGATGTGTTGCCCGGCAATCCCAACGTTAACGATTTTAACATCCACATTTGATTGTGAACTTCCTTCGTCAACTGCATGTACAATTGCTTTTACGGTTTTGGCAATGTTAGAAACAATTCCTCTGGTTACCCCAGAAGACTCTGCTTTACCCAAGCCCAAAATTTCCACCTTCCCGTGTTCATTCTTTCTGCCAACTATGACACAAATTTTTGTTGTACCGATGTCCAAACCGACAACGATAGAGGAACTTTTTGATGGTTTGGTTATACTTTTTTCCATGATTAGTATATATTATTAGTTGAATCCAGATTTATGTTTTTATTGATAGTGTTACTGTCTATTTTTATTTCTGTTGGCATTTTCTTAACCAAAGTAGAATCTGCTCTTACACATACAATTTGACCTTGAAATTTTAAGTTAATTGCACTGTAAGTTTCCCAGCCAACTTTTGGGATAGCCTGTTTATAAAAAACGAGCAAGTTTTTAAACTTATCTACTAGCATATCCGCATTACCTAAAATTATCTTTTGTTTGCCAACCCTTGGCACTAATTCCATATCTTTTTGGTCGTTAACGTATATCTGTACAATTTGCTGACTCCATAAACTATCTGCATCTATAAATTTTGCGGTCGTAAACAAGTCTTTTGCTATTTGCGTTTTTAACGTATCTATTTTATCGTTAAATGTTTCTAAAATTGCTCCGTTTGCTGCTAAAACCCTGGCTGTAAAATGATCTGATAAAGGAATTTTTAATCCGTTTTGATCAATATAAAAATCTTGACCAGCTATATTAAAAACTCTTAAAATAGGTACTCTCTGTTTTACATCTGCATGAAGAATCCCATCCATATCTATGTAAACCTTTGCATACTCTACAAAAGGATTCGCTTTTAATTTATCCTCTAGTTTTTGAATGTTGATGTTCTCTAATCGCCTGCCAACTAATAGTCCGTTTCTATCTTTTAAAATTTCATCAACTTCGGCTCTTTCCACAAAAAACTGGTTTCCAGGCAATATCACTTCTACCTTTTCGCAAGTATTCTCTCCTTTTTTTATCTCGATGAAACTCATCAAAGTAATTACGCTACCAAGGCTGATTATCCATGCAAACGCAATCCCAATTGCTTTCCAGTTGATTCTCTTAAACATGGTTCATTACATTTTTAAGAGGTAAAACCAAAGTGTCAATATCGCCAGCGCCAACCGTTAAAAGTAGTTCCGGATTTTCGTTTCTTATAATTTCTAAAGTTTCTTCTTTTCCACAAACACGTACTTTTCCACTATCCATTTGATTTGCCAAAACCTGACTAGTTACTCCAGGAATTGGTTTTTCCCTAGCAGGATAAATGTCTAGTAAAATCAATTCATCAACTGTATTTAAAACTTCTACAAAATCTTTCTCAAAATCCCTGGTGCGTGAAAATAGATGAGGCTGAAAAATTACAGTCAATTTTTTTGTGGGATATAAAGACCTTACCGCTTCAAAACAAGCTTTTAATTCGGCAGGATGATGCGCATAATCATCAATGTAAATTCTCTCTTCTTTTACATGATATTCAAACCTGCGTTTTACTCCTTTAAAAGAGGATAATCCTAATCTAATTTGATCTGGATTCAATTTCATCTTAAGCGCAATATCAACGGCAGCAACTGCATTTTCAACATTATGCTTTCCGGGTAAACCAAGCTCTAAATCTTTAATTGAAGTGTTTTCATTTTCAAAATCAAAAAAGAAAGTGCCATTTTCTATTCTTACATTTAATCCTTTGGCTTTCGCCGATGATGACAATGCATAAGTGGTTCCGTTTTCAAGATTTAATCCTTCCCTAAAAATCAACTCCCCATTATCCTTAACCTGTTTTGCAAACAGATGGAAGGATTCATGCAATTGCGCTTCTGCACCATAAATATCCAAATGATCGGCATCCATAGAAGTAATTACCGCTAAATTAGGGTGAAGCGTTAAAAATGAACGATCATATTCATCAGCTTCTACAACTAAAACATCACTTTTTCCAATGATTAAGTTAGAATCATAATTAGTGGCAATTCCTCCTAAAAAAGCAGAACAATCAATATCTCCGCATTTTAATAAATGAGTTATTAAACTACTGGTAGTGGTTTTTCCGTGTGTCCCCGCTACCGCAATTGTGAATAAATCTTTAGAAATCATCCCTAAAACCTGGGAACGTTTATAAAGCTCGAAACCTTTATTTTTAAAATATTTTTGAATTTTACTTTCGGCTGGAATTGCTGGGGTAAAAATGATTAATGTTTCTTTATCTTTTTGTTGGAAAGAAATTGGGATTAAATTTGGTTCATCCTCATAAGAAATACAAATACCTTCTTTTACCAATGCTTGTGTTAAACCTGTTGGCGTTTTATCATAACCGCAAACCAAAAATCCTTTTTGATGGAAATAACGAGCGAGCCCACTCATCCCAATTCCGCCAATGCCGATCAGGTAAACTCGTTTTATGTTATTTAAATCCATCATTTAACTAGCAATATTTATTACTTCTTTCGCTATTAATTCATCGGCTTTAGCCAATCCCATTTTTGTTATATTTTGTGAAAGAGAAAGCATTTTCGCTTCGTCTTTTAACAATTTCATTGTTTGATCCACCAATTCCGATTCTGCATGACGATCTACAATTAAAATGGCAGCTTCTTTACTTACCAAAGCATTTGCGTTTTTGGTTTGATGATCTTCAGCAACATTTGGTGATGGCACTAAAACCACAGGTTTATTAACCAAACAAAGTTCTGCAATAGTTCCCGCTCCTGCTCTAGAAATAATTACATCTGCTGCGGCAAAAGCTAAATCCATTCGATCTAAGAACTCATAAATTCTTATTCCTTCTGCCTTTGATTGATTGCCATAACGCTCAATAATATTTTTATAGTAGAATTTACCGGTTTGCCATATCAATTGTACCTCAGCTTCTTTAAAGGTTTCCAATCCGGCCAACATACTGGTATTTAAAGTACCTGCTCCCAAACTCCCACCTACTACCAAAACGGTTTTTTTATTTGGATCTAGTTCAAAAAAATTGAAGGCTTCTTCCCTTTTACCAGCAACATCAATAGCACTTTCCCTTACAGGATTGCCTGTTTTTATAATTTTATTAACAGGAAAAAATTTCTCCATCTTATCAAAAGCTACACATATTTTTTTAGCTCCCTTACCTAAAAATTTATTGGTAACACCGGCATAAGAGTTTTGCTCTTGAATTAAATAAGGCACTTTTTTTAAAGATGCCGCATATAATAATGGCCCGGATGCATAACCGCCAACGCCTACAACTGCGTCTGGTTTAAAGTTTTTAATGATTTTAAAAGACTTTAAAAGACTACCGATAATTTTAAAAGGCAATAATAAATTTTTTGCTAATCCGCTTCTTTGAAAACCTTGAATATCTAAACCTATAATTTTATAACCTGCTGCTGGTACTTTTTCCATTTCCATACGCCCCGTTGCACCAACAAATAATATTTCTGTTTTGGCATCTAATTTTTTCAAAGCATTGGCAATAGCAATTGCAGGGAAGATGTGTCCTCCTGTGCCGCCTCCGCTTATGATTATTCTTTTTGCCATGTATCTAAATTTTGAATGAATGAATTTTGAATGATTGAATAAGCTATTCTATATCCTTCAAAATTTATTCATTATTTTTCATTCACTCCTTCACTAATTTTATCCTTCAATCATTAATCCCTAAGCCATTGCAGGTATTTCTCCAATTATTATTTTATCGGCTTTGCCTAAATTTTCTTCTTTATATTCTTCTACATCTTTACTTACTGATAAGATGATTCCTAACGCTACGCTTGTAAATAAAATGGATGTACCACCCATGCTAATTAGCGGTAAAGGAACTCCAGTTACTGGAAATAAATTTACTGCTACTGCCATATTAGCCAATGCCTGTATGGTTAAACTGAAACCTAAACCTGCTGCTAATAATGCCCCGAATGCTTTTGGAGCTTGTGTGACTATCTTCATGATGCGATACATGAGAAAAACGTATAAGAATACCAAGGTGAAACCTCCAACTAAACCGTATTCTTCAACTATAATCGCAAAAATAAAATCGGAATAGGGATGAGGAAGAAAATTTCTTTGGGTGCTATTGCCTGGTCCTTTGCCCATAATGCCACCTGTTGCAACTGCTATCTTAGCCTGATTTTGTTGAAATGTTTTATCAGAATTTTGCATCTCTGGATGTAAATAAGCTTTCACCCTTGAAATATAAACCCCACGTCTTGGACCCAACAAAACAACTATCAGTAATAAAATTAATAAGCCACCGCCTACAACGCTGATTTGTTTAAAGCTTACCCTGCCGATTAACAATAGTAAAACACCAACACCTGCTAACATCATAGCTGTAGATAAATTGGCATAAGCAATTAATAAGAAAATGCTTCCCATGGGTAATAAAAGCCATAATACTGTGCTTTTAAAATCTTTAATATTAGTTTGTTGCTTTGTTAAAGTTCTTGCTAAATAAGTGATTAAAGCTAATTTGGCTAAATCTGAAGTTTGGAAAGTTAAACCTGTTCCTGGTATTGCTATCCAACGACTTGCATCATTTACGTGACTACCAAAAACTAAAGTATAAATCAATAAGGGAATGGTAACCACCATTAAAACTTTAGAAATACCAGCGTAATATCGATAATCTAAAAGGTGTGCAAAATATATCAATACAAAACCCAAAATAATAAATAGCAGATGCTTAAACATTAAAGATTCTGACCCTACACCTCTTTTATAAGCTAAAGTGCCTGTTGCACTATAAACTGCTAAAACAGATATCAGCGAAAGCAAAATGATAATAATCCAAATCCAGCGATCTCCTTTTGTATGATCAAGTATTGCTTTTATCATATTAAAGTTCTTTTACAGCAGCTTTAAACTGGTTTCCTCTATCCTCGTAATTTTTAAATAAATCGAAACTTGCACAAGCAGGAGAAAGTAAAACTGTACTTCCTTTTTTAGCCATGTGATAAGCGATTTGAACGGCTTCACTTGCAGAAAAAGTATTTACCATCACTTCTACATCATCTTCAAAAGCATCATGAAGTGCTTTATTATCCTTTCCTAAACAGATAATTGCCTTCACTTTTTGGCGCATTAACTCTTTTAACATGGTGTAATCATTCCCTTTATCAACTCCACCCATAATTAAAACCACATCTGTATTTAAACTTTCTAAAGCGTACCAAACAGAATTAACATTTGTTGCCTTAGAATCGTTAATAAAAGTAATTCCTGAAATATTGGCCACAAATTCTAAGCGGTGATCAATATTTTTATAATTACCCATGCTTTCTCTTATCGTCTCATTTCTGATTTCTAAAGTTTTAGCGAGAATACCAGAGGCCATAGAATTATAGGTATTGTGTTTACCCTGTAACGCTAGGTCTTGGATGGTCATTTCGAATTGATCGGAGTTGGTGAGGTTTATCATTAGATTATTTGCTTTTAAATATGCGCCATTCTTCAATTCATGTTCGATTGAAAATGGATGTTTTTGACTTTTTATATCGGCGTAAGCCATATAATTTTTTATCTCCAAATCATCATCACAATAAATGAAATGGTCTGATGCTGTTTGGTTCTGTACAATCCTAAACTTAGATTTTACATAGTTTGCCATTTGATAATCGTATCTATCTAAATGGTCTGGTGTGATATTCAACAAAACCGCAATATCTGCTTTGAACTCATACATATCATCCAACATAAAACTGCTGATTTCTAATACGTAGTAATCAAAATTTTCTTGAGCTACTTGTCTCGCAAAGCTTTTTCCGATGTTTCCTGCCAAACCAACATTTAAACCCGCATTTTGTAAAATATGGTAGGTTAACATGGTGGTAGTTGATTTACCGTTAGAGCCAGTAATACAAATCATCTTTGCATTGCTATATCTACCGGCAAATTCTATTTCAGAGACTATAGGAATATTTTTCTCTTTTAGTTTTTTTACGATGTTTACTTTATCTGCAATACCTGGGCTTTTAACCACTTCAGTTGCATTTAAGATTAACTCCTCTGTATGTTTCTGAGCTTCAAAAGGAATTTTATATTGATTTAATTCATCCTGATAAGCTTGTTTTATTTCTCCAAAATCTGATACAAAAACTTCAAAACCCTGCTTTTTCGCTAAAATTGCCGCACCCACTCCGCTTTCTCCTGCACCAAGAATAACTAGCCTCACCCCAGCCCTCTCCAAAGGAGAGGGAGTTTGAAGTGCAGAATTTTGGTGGCTATTATTCATTTTCTTTGTTCTTTTTATCTTGATTCTTGTGTCTTGATTCTCTATCTTAATTTCAACGTCACTATGGTGATGATTGCTAATAAAATTCCTACAATCCAAAAACGGCTTACAATTTTAGATTCGTGGTAGCCCTTTTTCTGAAAATGATGGTGTAAAGGCGCCATTAGAAATATTCGTTTGCCTTCTCCAGATTTTCGTTTAGTATATTTAAACCAGCTTACCTGCATTATTACTGATAAGTTTTCTATCAGAAATACGCCACATAAAATAGGAATCAGTAATTCTTTACGAATCATGATTGCAAAAACAGCAATGATTCCTCCTATTGTTAAACTACCTGTATCGCCCATAAAAACTTGAGCTGGATAGGCGTTGTACCATAAAAAACCGATGCAAGCACCAACAAAAGATGCTGCAAAAATTACCAGCTCTCCAGAGTTTGGGATGTAAATAATCTTTAAATAATCAGCGATAATAGTGTTACCAGAAACATAAGCCAGCAAAGCCAAAGTAATCCCGATGATTGCTGAAGTTCCCGTCGCTAAACCATCAATTCCATCGGTGATATTTGCGCCGTTGGAAACAGCTGTAATAATTACGATTACAAAAAGTAGAAATACAACCAATGAATACTTTTGATAATCATCGCCTAAAAATTTTAAAACCTTGGCATAATCAAACTCATTATTTTTATAAAAAGGAATATTTGTGATGGTAGATTTTACGTCCTTAGCATAATAAATTCCGTTATTTTTTTCTACCCTAATTAGTTTTTCACCTTTTTCGTTAAAAATTTCTTCTTTAAAAGTTATGTTGCCTTTTGTAGATTTTGTCACCTCAGAAACTTGACTAACTGTTTGTCTTACCAAAATATCAGGATGGAAAAACATTGTCCAACCAATAATTAAAGACAAACCAACTTGACCAACAATTTTAAACTTTCCCGCTAAACCCTCTTTATTTTTTTTAAATACTTTGATATAATCATCTAAAAACCCAATCGCTCCCATCCAAACGGTGGTTATAATCATTAAAATGATGTATATATTTTCTATCCTCGCAAAAAGCAAAACCGGAATTAAAATCCCTGCAATAATGATTAAACCGCCCATTGTTGGCGTTCCTTGCTTTTGGTTTTGACCTTCTAAACCTAAATTTCTTACTGTTTCGCCAACTTGCTTATATCTTAAATAGCTAATTAATCTATTACCGTAAACAGTAGTAATAATTAAAGAAAGAATCATAGCCATCCCAGCTCTAAAAGAGATAAACTGGAAAAGTCCAAAACCTGGAAAGTCGAACTGTTTATCTAAATATGTAAAAAGATGGTATAGCATATTCTAATTAGCTGAGTTGATTAAAACATTCCATTAATATTTTCTTATCATCAAAATCCGATTTCACTCCTTTTATGTCTTGGTATTTTTCATGACCTTTACCCGCAACCAAAATAATATCACCTGGTTTTGCCAAATGACAAGCTGTTCTAATCGCTTCCCGTCTATCGGTTATAGAAATAACTTTCTTTTGATTTACCGGAGAAACACCAACTTGCATATCTTTAATAATAGCTTCAGGATCTTCAGACCGGGGATTGTCAGAAGTTAAAATGACTTTATCGCTCCAATCACAAGCTGTTTTAGCCATAATTGGGCGTTTGGTTTTATCTCTATCTCCGCCACATCCAACTACCGTAATTACTTGTTCTATTTTTGTGCGGATATTATCAACGGTAGATAAAACATTTTCAATCGCATCTGGCGTATGTGCATAATCTACAATTGCAATTATCCTGTTAGGAGAAATCATGTAATCAAAACGACCTTCAGCTCCACTCAACTTGCTTAATATGGTTAAGACTTTGGTTTTATCTTGATCTAAAAGCAAAGCAGTTCCATAAACAGCCAATAAATTTGAAGCATTAAAACTCCCAACCAATTTGAAATAAACATCTTCACCATCAATATCTAAATGCAAACCAGAAAATTGATTTTCGATGATCTTGGCTTTAAAATCTGTCATTGATTTTAAACCATAAGTTTTTTTATGAGCTGCTGTGTTTTGTAACATCACCATCCCGTTCTTATCATCGGTATTGGTTAATGCAAAAGCAGATTTATTTAATCCATCAAAAAATGCTTTCTTGGCTTTTATATAATTATCAAATGTTTTATGAAAATCTAGATGATCATGTGTGATGTTTGTAAAAATGCCACCCGCAAAATTTAAACCTTCAATTCTTGCTTGTGCAATTGCATGGGAACTTACTTCCATAAAGCAGTAATCACAACCTTTTGCAACCATGTCTGACAACAATATGTTTAATGCAATTGGATCTGGAGTGGTGTGAGTAGATGGAATAACGATATCATTTATTTGATTTTCTACCGTAGAAATCAAACCCACTTTATAACCTAATTCCCTAAATAATTTGTAAAGCAAAGTTGTAACTGTAGTTTTTCCATTTGTACCTGTAACACCTACTAATTTTAAATCTTTTGAAGGGTTTTGGTAAAAATTTGCTGCAATTATTCCTAAGGCTTTCGCCGAATCTTTAACTTTTATATAAGTTATTCCATCTTTTAAATCGATTGGTAACTCATCACAAATAATAGCAACAGCTCCTAACTCAATGGCTTTACCAATAAATTGATGTCCATCTGAAATTGTCCCTTTTACAGCAATAAAAAGTGTATGGATAGCAACCTTCCTCGAATCAAATTCTATGGCAGCAACATCCAATTCAGTTGTGCCAACAACTTGTTCTAAAGAAACCTGATATAATATGTCTTTTAAGTTTGCCACTTATTCTAGTTCGATTAAAATTCTTGTTCCTTTATAAATTGGTGTTCCAGCCGCCAAAGATTGAGTTACAACTTCTCCCTGACCTTTAACAATCGGCTTTAAGCCAGAATTGCCTAATACAAAAAGTGCATCCTTCAAACCCATTCCACTTACATTTGGCACCAACCCTTTGTTCATTTTTACTTCTTTATAAGCGATACCGTTGTTGGTGTCAATTCCAATTTCGTTTTCATTTACAGAAGCTAACAATGTTTTAATTCCAAAGGATTTATAAACAGATTGTGATGATTTTTTATAACCCTGCTTTACTGATGGTAATTTTGTATTGCCAACCAATTGAGGTAATTTATGATTGTTATCCAGCTCTAAATCACTTCCAATTACTACATCAGCAATCTCTCTAAAAACAGGTCCAGCTACAGAGGCAGCATAATAAGATCCTTTTGTTGGATTATGCACCACCACAATCATAGAATATTTAGGATTATCGGCAGGAAAATATCCTGAGAATGATGCTTGATATTTTCTATTTCCTTTATAACCATTTGCCCCATCGGCAACTTGGGCAGTACCCGTTTTACCTGCTATTTTATAAATTGGACTTGCAATTTCCTTTGCAGTTCCTTCGGTAACTACACCTTCTAACATTTCCTTTAATAAGCTTAAAGTTTTGTCAGAACATATTTTTTCTTTTATTACTCTTGCTTTAAAAAGTTCGACAGTGTTTCCTAATCTCCTAATTTCATGAACAAATAATGGTGCAATCATTTTTCCGTCATTTGCTACTGCATTATATAGAGTTAAAAGCTGCATTGGAGTTATTTTTAACTCATAACCATAAGCCATTTGAGGTAATGTTAAACCGCTCCATGATTTACTTTTTGGTGTTTTAATCAAGGGTGTTCCTTCTCCTGGTATTTGTAAACCCAATTTTTCCCCTAATTGTAAATCTTTTAATTTACTTGTAAATGCATCTGGATTATCCTTGTAGTGGCTGTAAATTTCCTTAACTATTGCAACGTTAGAAGACCTTTCAAAAGCAACTTTCATTGGAATTACACCTTCATTTTCGTGATCTCTGATGGTGTGATTATAAACTTTAAATGTACCCCCTTGGGTATCCATCATATCATTTAATCCAAATTTCCCATCTTCAATTGCTACTAAATAAGAAGCCAATTTAAAAGTAGAGCCGGGTTCTGCACTTTGTGCTATCGCATAATTAAAAGTTTCTTTGTAATCATCCTCACCTACTTTTGTAAAATTAGAAATAGCCTTAATTTCACCTGTTTTAACCTCCATTACAATCACACAACCAAAATCTGCTGCAGATTTTATCAATTGCTTTTTTAAAGCATTTTGAGCTAAATCCTGCATATTAACATCAATTGTAGAAATAACATCGGCCCCATCTTTTGGTGCAATTTCCGCATCGTCATTTACAGGCATCCAAACACCACCTGCAATTCTTTGCACTAATCTTTTTCCTGTTTCGCCATTAATATAATCGCCATACGCACCTTCTAAACCAACCGCAGCTTTAGAATTTGCATTGTAATAACCAATAGTACGATATGCCAAATCCCTAAAAGGTAAAATTCTTTTGTTTTCCTGAACTGCTATCATTCCGCCTTTGTATCTTCCTAAATTGAAAATTGGGAATGTTTTTAAAGCTTTTAATTCTTGATAAGTGATATTTCTTTTCACTAAAAAGTACCTTTCCTTATCTTTCCTGGCGTTTCTTAAAGCCCTGGAATATTCACTTTCGGATTTATCTTTAAAATAGTTAGATAAGCTGCTTGCTAGTGAGTCCACTTTAGAGTAAAACACTTCGTCGTCTTCAATTGCGCCTGCTAATAAATCCATTCTGATATCATATTCAGGAACTGAAGTGGCTAACAAACTGCCATCTATAGAATAGATATTTCCTCTTGCTGCTTCAACATTTGCATATTTTGTACTTAAGCTATCGGCCATAGCTCGATATTTATCGCCTTGCACTAATTGTACGTGAGCCATTTTTACCAAAACAGCAACCGCAAACAAGATGATGAGACCGAAGGCCGCATATACTCTAAGCAATATGTTTGTTCTGATATTCATTTTATTTTGCGTTTAATTTAATTGGGGGTTCTACTGATACTTTTAACCCTAAAAGTGAATCAACTTGTTTTATCACTTCTGTTTGGCGACTTTTAAACATTAAATCTGCTTTTAGCGTCTTAAAATCCCAGCTTAATTCTTTTACTTCTTTTTTTAAACCTTCTATTTTTCTGATATTATTCTCTGCACTATGACGGTTTCCGATATAAATCATCCCTAATAAGGAAAGAAAAAGTACAAATGGTAAAGCTTCTGTTGCTGCCTCTTTAGAAACAGCTCCTCTAAAAAAATCAGTTAGCGCATTGTTAGATTGCTCTTTTACAACTTTAGGTTTTTGCACCTTTAGTTTAGGTTCTTCTAACTCCCGCTCTTCCTCTTCTATTTCAGATCTTAGCCTATTTGTCATCTTTTTACAGCTATTCTTAACCTTGCACTTCTTGCCCTATTATTTAATTTAATTTCTTCTTCTGATGCAGTAATTGATTTTTTAACTACCAAATCGAAAGGCTTAATTTCATTACCAAAAAAATCCTTTTCTACCGATCCAGAAAATTTCCCTTTTGCCAAAAAGTTTTTAACTAATCTATCTTCTAAAGAGTGATAAGACATCACAACTAATCTTCCGCCTTGTGCTAAAACATCTAATGTTTGCTCTAAGAATTCTTTCAAGGCTTCCATTTCCTGGTTAACCTCTATTCTTAAAGCTTGAAAAACTTGGGCTAAATATTTATTCTCTTTTCCTTTAGGGATATTTTTAGCTATAGCCGATTTTAAGTTTGCAATGGTTATTATTGGTTGATTTAACCTAGCAGTTACAATTGCTTTGGCTAAAGATTTTGCATTTTGAATTTCACCGTAAATGCCAAATATTTTATGAAGTTGATCTTCAGGATATTCATTAACCACTTTTTGAGCAGTTAAATCTCCATTTTGATCCATCCTCATATCCAAATCAGCATCAAAACGAGTTGAAAATCCACGTTCAGGTACATCAAACTGATGCGATGAGACTCCTAAATCAGCTAAAATTCCGTCTACGGGAATTAAATCATGAGCTCTCAAATTATTTTTTAAAAACCTAAAATTTTGATCTATAAAAATGAAACGTTCATCATCAATCTGATTTTTCTTGGCATCTTCATCTTGATCAAAAGCAGCCAAAATCCCATCCTGATCTAAATTTTTTATGATTTCTCTAGAATGTCCGCCACCGCCAAAGGTTACATCTACATAAATTCCATCTGGTTTAATTGCCAATGCATCAATACATTCTTTTAGCATTACAGGAATATGGTAACTATTCTCCATTTATGCTCCTTCCCTTGCTGCCCATAACTTCTTCCGCAAGATTTGCGAAATTTTCTGGCTCATCATCCATTTGTAATTCGTAAGCTTCTTTGGCCCAAACTTCAACCTTGTTAAATTGACAAGAAAGAACCACTTCACTTCCTATTTCCGCATATTCTAACAATGATTTTGGTAAAAGAACCCTTCCGGAAGCATCTAAACTTAATTCTGATGATCCACGAGTAAAATATCTGATGAATTCACGGTTTTTCTTTTCGTATTGATTTAAATGAGAAAGTTCTTCAGAGATCTTGTCCCATTCTGTTTTAGAATAAATAGTTAAGTGTTTTTCAAAACCACGGTTAATTACCAATCCTTCTACATCAACTGAAGGCAATTGCTTTTTTAGACCGGAAGGAACCATTAAGCGGCCTTTCGCGTCAAGTTTGCAATCAAATTCTCCAATTAAGTGGGACATCGTTAAAACTATAACTTTACTATAATGTAAAAGTAAGGATAGTTACCACTTTTTCCCACTTTACCCCACAAAAAGTTTTCAACAAAACAAACTGTCTCTAATTATATTTAAAGGGGCTTTTTTGTTAGAAGCAAATTAAATTTTAATAAAAAATTGGCAGAAATTAATGGGATAAGGCTCTGAATTTCAGATTAATTACACTTTTTAAAGCATAAGTGGGAAATACAGATTATAAATTTTTGATTTAAGTAAAAAAGTGGGAATAAATTTAAAATCTGAATTTTTAAGTGAATTTATTGGGATTTATTCTCTCAAAAATTGAATTTTAATATGAACAAATTATACCAAAAAAAAAACAGCGATAAGAATTTCCCATCGCTGCTTTTAAAAGAAAATTATCGGAATTTAATCCATAATGGCTTTTACACCTGGCAATTCTTTTCCTTCCATATATTCTAATAAAGCACCGCCACCAGTTGATACATAACTAACTTCATCTTCATAACCAAACTTGGCAACTGCTGCTGCTGAATCTCCACCTCCAATTAAAGAAAATGCACCATTTTCTGTTGCTTCTACAACCGCATGAGCAATCTGCTTTGTACCATTCTCAAATTTAGACATTTCAAAAACCCCCATTGGTCCGTTCCATAAAATGGTTTTAGATTTTTTGATGATTTCAGAAAATTTCTCAATCGTATCATCGCCAATATCTAATCCCATCCAGCTGTCTTTAATATGATCATTGTAGGCATTTCCAGTCTCAGCATCATTAGAAAAAGAATCTGCAATTACTGAATCTGTTGGGATAACCAGTTTTACACCTTTTTCATTGGCTTTTTTAATCAACTCTTTGGCTAAATCTAATTTATCTTCCTCTACTAAAGATTTACCCACACTACCGCCATTAGCCTTAACAAAAGTATAAGTCATACCGCCACCAATTAATAAATTATCTACTTTATCCAATAATTTCTCGATCAATAAAATTTTGTCTGAAACCTTAGCTCCGCCCATAATAGCTGTAAAAGGGCGTTTTGGATTATTTAGAACTTTTTCTGCATTAGCTAATTCTGCACCCATTAGGTAGCCGAAGTATTTCGCATCAGGGAAAAATTTTGCAATTATAGCTGTAGATGCGTGTGCTCTGTGAGCAGTTCCAAAAGCATCGTTTACATAAACATCACCTAGTTTAGATAGCTTTTCAGCAAAAGCTTCATCACCTTTTTCTTCTTCTTTATAAAAACGAAGATTTTCTAATAATAGAACACCAACTATTTTTAGATTTTTTGCTTTTTCTTGGGCTTCTTTACCGATACAATCATCCGCAAAATCTACTTCAGTACCCAATAGTTCTGATAAATGAGGAACAATATGTTTTAAGGAATATTTATCAGTTGGTCCATCTTTAGGTCGACCTAAATGAGACATTAAGATTATACTGCCACCATCCTTTAATATTTTTTTGATGGTTGGCATAGCTGCCGTCATCCTTTTATCATCGGTAATGTTAAAATTATCGTCTAAAGGAACATTAAAATCTACCCTTATTAAAGCTTTTTTACCTGAAAAATTTATATCGTCTATTGTTTTCATTATTTTTAAAATTATGCCCTAAACTAATAATAGTAAAAGGAATATTATAATTGAATTTTTAAGACTTGATTATAAGGAGATTGAAAATAGAATATAGAATAGATTAAAATTAAAACTCCAGTTTTACATGGGGTTTGTAAGTATCAGTTTTAACTTTTGCACCAAGTTCATGTAAAATATTATATAGCCCAAAATTGGTGCGATTTACATAGATAAAGTGCTTAACGCCTCTGGCTTGCTTAAATTCTGGCATTTTTGCAATTTTTTCTCCAAACCCATATAATGAATCAAAGAATTCTGTTTGACTAAAATCAAATTCTCCACTCATATATGGTTGTGCAAAAAGTGTAATCATTTCTTTATAAGCCTGATAGTAAAATTCTACTTGTTGTGGGTTATCTTTTGGTAAAATCATTTCTAAAGCTTTAAAAGCTTTGATTGTTTCATCTTTATTATTTAATAAATCGGTAGAAGTGGTAGAAAAGAATGGATAGTAAAAATCATCGGGAAGTGTTTTAATGCAACCAAAATCAATAATTCCTAAATTACCTTCTGGAGTAATTAGGAAATTTCCAGGATGTGGGTCAGCGTGAACTGCTCTTAACTCATGCTGTTGGAAATTGTAAAAATCCCAAAGTGCTTGTCCTATTTTATTTTTTAATTCTTGTGAGGGATTGGTAGCTAAAAATTCTTTTAGATGCTGCCCTTCTATCCAACTCATGGTAATGATACGTGGACCTGAAAGCTCTTTATAATATGTTGGAAATATGAGATTTGGTAAATCGGCACAAGCCTTAGAAATCTTTAATGAATTGACTACTTCTAGCTCATAATCAGTTTCTTCTACCAAACGTTCCTCTACTTCTTTCATGTAGATATCCAATTCCTTTTCACTCATTCCTAATAAGCGAAATGCGAATGGTTTAATCAGTTTCAAATCTGATGAAATAGAATTTCCTACTCCAGGATATTGAATTTTTACCGCTAGTTTTTCTCCATTTAATTCGGCTTTGTGTACTTGGCCAATTGAGGCTGCATTTGTGGATTTTAAATCGAATTTATCAAAAATTTTATCTGGTGTTTTACCAAAATGCTTTTTGAAAGTTTGCATAATCAGTGGCCCACTTAAAGGTGGTGCACTATATTGTGATAAAGAAAATTTATCTACATAAGCTTTTGGAAGGATATTTTTATCCATACTAAGCATTTGGGCAACCTTTAAAGCACTTCCTTTTAACTCGCTCAAAGAACTGTAAATATCAGCAGCATTATCCTCATTTAATTCATCTCTTGTGAGTTCTGGATTAAATAATTTCTTTGAATAATGTTTGATATAATTACCACCAATTTTAAAACCTGTACCTACAAATTTTGCAGAACGGGCTACTTTACTGGCTGGTATACTATTTTGTTCTTTCATTTTTTTTTGAGATGTGAGATGCTAGATATGAGAATTGAGACAATAGATATTAGGAATAGCAGAAGTCTCAATTCTCAAGACTCTATTCTCAATACTAAATTAAAAACCCATTTTAAAACCTGCATTTTGAAACAAGAATTTACCGTAATCTAAAATACTATCTAATGGTGTGGTATGTAATAAATCAAAAGTTACATTTATGCCTCTTTCAATGGCTTCATCTGTTTTTTCGAAGTTGGCGGAGTAATCTTTAAGCCAGAATTTTAAAACGAACATTAGCTGAATCCATAAAGCATCTTTGTATTTATCTGTCAAGAATTTTCTATCGGCAATTTCTCCTGTTTCTAATCCTTGTTCAATTAAATCATGACTAAATTCTTCAAAAACAATTTTGCCTGATTTTAATTGCATTGGAGTGTGCAAGCCTTTTTTGAAGTTTTCTGTGCTGTAATTTACGTAGCTTCTCTTAGTTTTTAAAAGTTCGAAAAAGCTATAAAAGAAAGAAAGTGCTTTTTCTCTGGCAGAATAAGTTTCCCAAACTTCTTGAGATTTTACTTCTTTTATGGTTTCTCTAAATAAATCTGCCCAAATTTCTCCATCAATACTATCAAAAGAACCAAAGTGTTTATAAAACTCTTCTTCCGGAAACTTATTTTTTTTTGCAAACGCAAATACTGTAGCTGGCTTTTTGCCCTCAGTTAGTACATGATTAATGTAGTCGTTTTGTATTTTTTGTTTAGTTGCCATTTTTTATATTTTTTGCGTTAGGGATAGTAGTGAAAATCCTTTTTTGTTTTTACAAAAAAGATTGCAGCGGATAGCCCGCTCGAACGCCCTAATTATTTCTTTTATTATTAACGTTTAGCTCTTCCACTTGTTTTCCTGGCTTTGCATAACTTAACCTAGCCAAAGGGTTTGTGGTGTAATAAGCATCTAAACCAGCTGATGTTACCGCATTTGCCATATTTAAATCAACAAATCCATCCCCACCAATTAAATCATCATCAATTAAAATATGTTTTATTTCTCCGATAACAATCTTGGTTTTATTTAAAAGAAAAGGTAGGTATTCTTTAAACTCGAGACCAATTTTAATATTAGATTCTTTTACAAAAGGAGCTGCAAAACCTTCAATATACTCTTCTGTAAAATCACAGGCACTAAATTCCGATTCTCCCGCTAAATACCTTGCACTGGTTTGATGAGCGTTTTTATAATTGTTACTGATGACATTATTTAAAGTATAAACATTATTGAACATGATGTTTTGAATGGTTTCATGTTCATTGCCATCTGGTCTTACAACCATTCCTAAATAAGGTGGATTTGCACCAACATGAAAAATTGAACTAAACAGCGCTAAATTGGTATTCCCTCCATTATTGATAGTACCTACCATTTGCAAACTTTTAAATCCCGAAATACTATTAATAAAAATAGTGCGGAAACGTTGTTCCATTTGCAAAATCTCTGCTGAGTCAATCTGCCTCATTTATAAATTCTTAATTGATGACATACCGCCATCTATACCTAAAATTTGTCCTGTTATCCAGGAGCTTTGAGGTGAAATTAAGAAAAAAGCGGCATCCGCTAGCTCTTCTGCGGTACCAATTCTGCCTAATGGATGTCTTTTATCTGATGCTTCTTTACGTTCTGGTGTTGAAATTAATTGATTTGCCAAAGGAGTTGCCGTTAATGAAGGCGCCAAGGCATTTACTCTTATTTTCATCCCAACAAATTCTGCCGCTAAAGATTTAGTTAATCCTTCTATTGCCCCTTTTGCTGCTGCAATACTGGCATGAAAACCCATCCCTTGTTGTACGGCAACCGTACTAAATAAAACAATGGATGCACCTGTAGAATTTTTTAAATTATTGATAACATTTTGGATTACTTTGACAGCACCCAATACATTTACTTTATAATCGTTTAAAAAGTCTTCTTCCTTTAACCTGGCAAATGGCTTTAAATTAATTGTTCCTGGGCAATATGCAAGTCCATCAATAGTTTCTGGCAAAGCCGATTTTAAACTATCTACATTTTCTAAAACATCTAACTCGATAAATTTAGCTTCATCTGGCAAATCTCCTTTATGGCGTGAAGCTGCATAAACATCGTTTCCTTCTTTTAAAAGTTTTTTAACTAACGCTAAACCAATTCCAGAGCTTCCCCCAATAACTAAATAATTCATGCTATGTATTTTAAAAATTCGTTACGAGTTTCATAATCTAAAAATTTACCACCATATTCTGATGTAACGGTTGAGCTTCCAGTATCCCTGATTCCTCTTGAAGAAACACATAAATGATCTGCTTCAATTACCACTGCAACATCTTCAGTATTCAAAACCTTTTTTAATTCGTTAGCTATCTGAATATTTAAACGCTCTTGTACTTGTGGTCTTTGAGAATAGTATTGTACAATTCTATTTAATTTAGATAAACCTATCACTTTACCGCTACTAATGTAGGCAACGTGAGCCTTTCCAATAATTGGCACAAAATGATGCTCGCAATTGCTAAAAAGAGTAATATTTTTTTCTACTAACATTTGGTTGTATTGATATTTGTTATCAAACAACTTAACTTCTGGCTTATTAGCTGGATTTAAACCACTAAAAATTTCTTTGATGTACATTTTGGCTACTCTTTTTGGAGTTCCTTTTAAACTGTCATCAGTTAAATCTAAACCCATAATTTCCATAATGCTTTTGAAATGCTTTTCTATCATTTCAACTTTTGTGGCATCATCTAATTTAAATGCGTCTTCCCGTAAAGGAGTATCATAAGCAGTACCAACATGGTCGTCACCAATAGCGTCAATTAAAATATCCTCTTGCGGATAAGTGTTAAGCGGGGTATTCAACATAGTTTCTTTCAGTTTCAAATAAGGTTATCTTCAAGTCTAAATCTGTATTTATTTCTGATCTTAATTGATCGTAAATTACCATTGCGATATTTTCGGCAGTTGGATTTAGTTTTTTAAATTCTTCTACATCTAGATTAAGGTTCATGTGATCGAACCTATCTAGTATTTTTTCTTTTATGAGGTCTGATAATATTTTCAGATCCATCAAGTAACCAACTTCTTCATCAACAAAACCACTAACTTTCACTATTAAATCATAATTATGCCCGTGATAGTTGGGATTATTGCATTTACCATATACGGATTGATTGCGTTCATCACTCCAATTTGGATTATTTAATCTATGAGCAGCGTTAAAATGCTCTTTGCGATATACTGCAACTTTTTGTTTTTGATTCATTGCCTTGTTAACGATTAAATGATTTGTTTTGTTTAGGAGTTTTTAAAATAAGTTAAACATTAAATTGTCATTTAGAACTGATCCTAAAAAATTTGAGGTAAATTAATTTCTAAAATTTAGTAAAATAAAAAATCCGAGATTTTGTCTCGGATTTCTTAATGCTATTTAAACTCCAAATATTATTTTATGAGATTATAAAGTTCATCCAATTTTGGTGATAGTACAATTTCTATCCTTCTATTTCTGCTTCTATCTTCTGGCGTATTTGCCAACCCAATTGGTTGATATTGTCCTTTGCCTGTGGCAGTTAATCTCTCTGGACTGATGCTTTGTAAATCTGTAAGGTAACGCACTACCGAAGTTGCCCTTAAAACACTTAAATCCCAATTGTCTTTAATCTGACCTAAATTACCCACCTTTTGATTATCGGTATGACCTTCTACAGCGATATTAATTTCTGGTTGGGTATTTAAAACTTTAGCTAACTCTTGTAAAGCTTGTTTTCCTTTATCATCAATTATGATTGAACCTGTACTAAATAATAGTTTATCCGTTAAGGAAACATATACTTTTCCATTCTTAATTTCAACAGTTAAGCCGTTTTGCTGAAACCCTAAAAGCGCTTTTTGTAATTTTTCCTTTAAAGCGTTGGTGGCTTCATCACGCTTTTTTAAAATCTCTTCTACTTCTTTTAATCTTGCTTCACGTTTTTGTAAATCGCCAGAAAGTTTGGTAATTTCTGAAGACGTGTTATTTCTTAATGTTGCATAATTTGTATTTAAACCTTCTAATTGAGATTGATAATCTGCAATTTTTGCTTTTAAATCTGAAGTATCTCTCTGTAAAGATTTAATTTGTTCATTTAAGGAAGCCGTCATAATCTGCTCTGCATCCCACCCTTTACTTAGAGAATCTTTTTGAGCAATTAGTTTTTCATATTTCTTTTTAGATAAAACCACACAAGAACTTAAGAACAAAAGTGTGATTATGGCTATAAGTGCTGATTTTTTCATTTATCTATTAATTTGAGAATTTAATTATTTCCGATGGCTTGTTTTAGAAATACAGTAAGTGGGTTGATCATTTTTAAAGATTCAACGATAGTTTCAACAGCTTTAGATGAATTCAATACATTATCATTTAATTTTTCAAAAACCGTAAAGCTTTTTAATCTCAATAATTCTATATATTCATGCTCTGCATCATAACCTTTAGGTGTAGTTTTAAGTTTATCTTCTTGATTTAAACCACCAAAGTGGGCTACAAATTCCTTGGATTCTATAATTTTTAAAAAATCTTGAGTGTTATAATCAATTTCCTGTCTGATAGCTTTTAGATGATCGGCTTGTGGCATCCAATATCCACCAGCTACAAAACTTTCTCCTGGTTGTATCTGAATATAATAACCAGGATTATCACCTCCTTTACCGGTCGAGGAAATGCCAATGCCAAAATTGTTTTTATAAGGCAGTTTATTCTTGCTAAATCTTACATCTCTGTAAATTCGCATCATAGATTTTTTACCAGAAAACTCGGGTGGAATGCTGGAGTCTATTTTTTTTATTTCTATTAAAATCTCATCAGCAAATTCTTCTACGTTTTGCCTGGCTTCTTCGTATTTCGCTTTATTTTCTTGAAACCAATCTCTATCATTATTGGCCATCAAATCTTTCAAAAATTGAAAAGTTTCTTTTTTAATCATGGTCGTAATGTTCCAAGTATTTTATCTTCGGCGAAAGCCAATATAATAATATTACTCTTGAATATCTGAAATTAAGGGGAGCTAACACTAATGAGAATAAAAATATGGTGATAACATATATCCAAGGTGACTCTTGTTCTCCTGTGATGAGATAGGTTACAATACCAACAGTTACTGCTAATGCTACATTAAAAGCATAGCCAACATACATTGCTGCGTAAAAATACCCTGGCTCAATCTCGTAGCGAAGATTACATTTTGGGCAATTATCGTACATTTTTTGGGATTTGAAACCGTACATACTGGTTTTAAACATCTCTCCTCTTCTGCATCTTGGACATTTAGCATGAAGTAATGCTTGTAATTGAGGTGTTTTTACCATGGCATAAATAAAAAACCCAATCAGGATTAATGATTGGGACTGTAAATTAATTTAAGTTAATCTTTTGCTCTTTAATATCTATGGCTACATCTTTTTTACGATATTTTTTATACCAAAGTAAACCAATTCCACTAACAACAACGTATGGAGCTGCCAATAAGTACATAATTCCTTTATTTAAACCGGCTGCAGCTGTACCTCCTCCTTTTAAATTTGATTCGACAGTTGCTTGGCACATTGCACATTGAGCAAATGAGCTATTACTTATTAAAATTAATCCTCCAATAAAAAAAAGGATACTTAACAGTTTTAAAATTTTCATAATCGTAAAAATTAAAAATTATAATATGGAGAAATCATCACATAAACAATCACTCCGGTTACAGTAACATAAAGCCAAATAGGAAAAGTCCATCTAACTAATTTTTTATGGCGTTCTACCTGCATTTTTAAGCCCCTAAAAAAGCTTAGTAAAATTAGGGGTAAAACACCAGCAGCCAAAACAATATGTGTAATTAAAATAACATAATAAACATATCGTAGATTGCCAGACGATACAATTTCTTTTGAATTTAAAACTCCGTCGTTATTTAAATCTCCAAATTTAGTTTCTGGAGCGAAATAATGAAACAAGATATAAGAAACCAAAAACAAAGAGGATAATATAAAAGTGATGATGTTGGTTCTTTTATGAGCTGTAATATTTTTGTTTTTGATAAAGTATAAAGAAACCAAAAGTAGTATACTGCATGTACCGTTAATAAAAGCATTTAGTTTTGGTAAAAAATAAACAAAACTTGGTATCTCTATAGTTACAGGGATAATTTTTCGGTTTAAAATAACTACTACTAAAAAAACAAAGATTGAAATCCCAATTATCAATCTAAAAATAAATTTATCGCTCATTGATCTATAAACATTTAAAAAACATTAAGGTTTTATTATTCTGCTTTAATTTTCCTTAATTCTTCGGTAATCATCACCTTTGTTTCATCGCTTAACCTTTTAATATCATTATAAGAAGTAGCAGTATAATATCCTCTTATTCTTTGTTCAGCATCTAAAAGAATCAGTTTATCACTAAAAATAAATCTAGACTGATTTTGTGGGTCTTTTAATACGTTAACGAAAAATTGATTTCTAATTATAGGATATAACGTTGTTGTATCTGTGGTGACAATTTCCCACTTTCCTTTCTTTGCGTTTAATTTTTTAGCATACTGAAATAAGACTGGAATACTGTCAGACTTTGGATCCACCGAAATAGATAAAAACCTAATCAAATTATTATCATTATACTCTTTGTATAAACTTAAAAGTCCCTCATTAATTCTAGGAACAATTTCTTTGTTATTACTATAGAAAAAATTAACGATTGTAAGCTTACCCTTAAAATCTTGAATATTTAATAATTCTCCATTTGAGGTTTTTAATTTTAAAGAGGGAATTTGATGATAAATTGTATCAGGAATTTTAACACCACGTTTGACATGAAAAGTTGATGATACCTGTTTCGGACCAAAAATTGGCAATGGTTTATACCTATTTTTTCCCTTTTCCTGAAGTAAATAATATAAAAATCCTGGTACTGCCAATATGGTTACCAGGATTAAAATTTTTGCTAACGGAAATTTATTCCTATACATTCATGTGTTGATGTAGATAATTACCTTCCGAAAGCATTAAAATTATGAAGTAAATGATGAAGATAAAAGACAGTGTTACCCCTACAATCATAGTATATTTTTCAAATTTTAAATGCATAAAAAATGCTACTATATAAAATGCTTTAACCAATGTTAAAATTATATATACAAAATTTTTAATAAACTGTGGAATTATAGTATCGGGTATAGCTAATGCGAATATAAACTCAACAACAGTTACTCCTAAAAGAATAAAAAAAACTTTCCAAATTTGTGATTTAGACATTGTCTCATGCTGTTCTGCATGCTCTAAATTGCTATGTTCTGATGACATTATAGTAATATTAAGTTAAACTAAATAAAAGAAAGTAAATACAAATACCCAAACCAAATCTACAAAGTGCCAGTATAGTCCCACTTTCTCTATCATTAAATAATGACCACGTTTTTCAAATACACCAGCCATAGTCATAAATAAAATGATCACATTAATTAATACTCCAGTAAAAACGTGAAAACCATGAAAACCAGTTATTGTAAAGAATAGATTCGCAAATTGATGTGCGCTAACTGTGTCGGCACCAAGCTCTTTTAATACCTCTGGGCCAGGAATTTCTCCCCACCAAAAACCTTCATGATGTAAGTGAGACCATTCTAAAGCTTGGCAGCCTAAGAACATAAAGCCACCAATAATAGTAGCAACCATCCACCAAATTACTTCCTTTTTTGAATTTCTATGACCAGCTTCTACAGCCAATACCATAGTTACAGAACTGGCAATTAAAATAAATGTCATGATACCTACAAAAACCAATGGAGCTCCTGTATCTGTAATGCCAGGTATTGATTGGAAAACCTTATCAGGATCTGGCCATGTCATTTTACTAAAGCGTTGTGCACCGTAATAAATTAAAAATGCAGAGAATGTAAAAGCATCTGATAACAAGAAAAACCACATCATCAATTTTCCGTACTCCACTTGAAATGGAGACCTTCCACCTGACCAAGGTGAGGTTTTAACTTCGTCTAATTTTGCTACTGTATCCATTAAATATAAAAGTTGTAAATTCTAAGTAAAATTTTACTGGTTCAAAAGTAAGAAAAGGTATAAATAAATCCATAGAATATCTACAAAATGCCAAAAAATAGAAGAAATTTCCATTCTAAAGGTATTCTTAACGTTTGGCAAATTACCATAACTACCTATAATTGCAGCAATTAAGATAATTAAGCCCGCAATAATATGTATAATATGTAAAAAAGTAAATGCATAAACAAAACTAATTGAAGCATTAGAATTGATAAAAAACACTCCTAAATTAGTCCAAACTGACCACCCATATATTTGTAAACCAATAAAAACTACTCCTAAAACAAATGTCAGCCACAAACCTAATCTTTGCTGAGTAAATCTTAATTTTTTATTCTGTAAAAAAGACCAATGCAAAGTAAGGCTACTTAATATAATAACTGCTGTGCTGTAAATAAAAACATTTGGTAACTGAACGTTTAATGTTTTTCCAACATCACCAGTATAAACAATGAATCCACTTGTTAAACCAGCAAAAAATATAATAGATGAAACGATGAACAACCAAAGAATAAATTTTTTAGGTTGAAGATTGTATCTGTCTATTTCCTTATTTAAAACCATTTTTATATTAAATTAAATAATAAAACTAATTGAACTATCGGCAAATATAAAAAGCTACCAAACATTAAGCTTCTTGCCGATTTAATATCTAATCTATTTACCAAAACTAAAGCTTGATAAGAAAAGGCTAATCCTGCAACTATTGATACGATCGCTATTACATTACCTCCAAAACCATAATAAGTGGGCAATAAACTGACTGGAATTAATATTAATGTAGAAAGCCAAGTTATTATAGCACTAGTTTTATCTCTTTTAGTAGTTGGTAATAATCTAAATCCAGCTCTTTTATAGTCATCATCTAAAACCCATGCTATAGCCCAAAAATGTGGAAATTGCCATACAAACTGAATTCCAAATAAAATTAAAGCAATATGATCTATATATCCATGTGCTGCAACATAACCAATTAGAGGTGGCAATGCACCAGGAATTGCTCCAACAAAAACCGCAATTGGAGATTTTCTTTTTAATGGAGTGTAAATAAATGCATAAAAAAATATAGAGAAAACAGAAAGTAAGCCTGTTAATATATTTAAGCTTCCTAATAAGAATGTTCCAAAAACACCCATTATTAAACTTAATACTAAAGCCTGTCCAGTATTCATCCTTCCTGAAGGTAAAGGACGATCAGCAGTTCTTTGCATTAACTTATCTAAGTCTTTTTCAATAATCTCATTAAATCCGTTAGCAGCAGAAGTAACTAAAAATCCTCCTATTATTAATTTTACCCAGCTTGTCCAATTAATGGCAACACGGCTTTCTTCTGCTATCAAAAAAGAAATTGATGCAGAAAATACTACTAAAAAGGTTAATCTTAGTTTAACTAAATTTTTAAAATCTTTTAAAAATGTATTCAATTGTTATTAATTAAAAGAGGCTTTTTAAATAAAATGAGAAGTAAATAAAATTGTGCACTAAACATTAAAGTTGCTAATAAAATATGAGGCGCCTGCCCCCAGGGTGTTAGACTAAAATTTGAAAGTATCAAACCCGTTAAGATTTGAAATAGTAATAAAAAAATAATGTACTTGCCATACAAAACGGTTTTGATATTATAATTGTTTCCTCTTTTTAATAGAAAGAATAATAATCCATTCGAAATTAGTAATATCATAGCTAATTCTTTATGTTGTGTAAAAACTTGTCCCACTTCATTTAACCATTCGCCTCTATTTAATTCGGTAAATCGACTTTGAACAGCATCAACTTCTTCTCTAACTTCTGTGCCCACTGTAATTTGAATTATAGATAATATGGTAATTAGCAACATAAATATTTTCATTCCGATGTAAACCTTATTATTATTAAAATCAGCATTTCTATAATTCTTTATATCGAAATAAGTATAAATAGTTACTGCTAAGATTAAGATTGCAACTAACATATGAACGGTTATAATCCAAGCCATTAAATTAGTTGAAACAACTATAGACCCTAACCAAGCTTGAAACAATACCAACAAAAGATTAATTCCACTCAACCAAAAAACTCTTTTCCTAACCTTTAATAATCTAATTGATAAAATAAAAGTTGATAATAAAAGCAATCCTGTTAAGGCACCGATTAAACGATTAATATATTCTGTATAAGTTTTAACAGCATTAAATTCTTCAGGTATCTTAATCGATTTATCATTTCTTACTTTAATAGCTAAATCAGCATACCCAGATTTATCTAAAAGTTTAGCAAACCTTTCGTTTTTTATTAATCTTTGAGTTACATATTTCTCTTTATAATCTACAGGAAGTCCAGAAACATCTGTTGGTGGTATATAATGATCAAAACATTTTGGCCAATCAGGACAACCCATTCCAGATCCAGAACTTCTTACAACACCTCCTGCAAGAATCAAGAAAAATAAAGAAATGATGGTAATTAGATTTACTCTTAAAAATGATTTTTCTGTCTTGGAATACATTTTTACTTTATAAAATTGGGGTATCTACTTAAAGTATGATACCCCAATTAAAAAACATTTAGAAAAAAGAATTATTTAACTTCTTCTCTACTATCAACATTTTTATGTTCAATATTCCATTGCTCTTGAATTCTTTCCGCTTCTTCATTTCCTTCAAAATCATGAGGAAGATTTGAACTCATAGTTGCAGACAATGGAGTATCTTGAGTAATGAAATCCTCATCATGGCCTGGCTTACTATAATCATAAGACCATCTATAAACAGTTGGAATTTCTCCTGGCCAATTTCCGTGGATTCTTTCAACTGGTGTAGTCCACTCTAAAGTATTAGCTTGCCAAGGATTTTGGGTTGATTTCTCACCAAAAAATATTGAATAAAAGAAATTAAATAAGAAAGCAACCTGTGCAACCGCACCTAAAATTGCAGCCCAAGTAATAAATACATTTACAGATAACCATTTTTGCATTGATTCAAACTCTGTAAAAGCATAATATCTTCTTGGCACACCGTCTAAACCCATAAAGTGCATCGGAAAGAAAACAAGATACGCAGAAGCAAATGTTAGCCAAAAATGTAAATATCCTAATTTAGGATTCATTAATCTTCCAAACATTTTTGGAAACCAATGATAAATTCCAGCCAACATTCCAAATATCGCTGCTGAACCCATAACTAAGTGAAAGTGAGCAACAACAAAATATGTATCATGTAAATTAATATCCAAAGCGGCATTTCCTAACCAGATACCAGTTAAACCACCAGATATGAAAAATGAAACTAGACCAATTGCAAATAACATTGCTGGGGTAAATCTTATGTTACCTCGCCATAAAGTAGCCAACCAATTAAATGTTTTAACAGCTGAAGGAACTGCAATGATTAATGTGGTAATCATAAATACTCCTCCAAGAAATGGATTCATCCCAGTAACAAACATATGATGACCCCAAACTATAAACGACAATACCGTGATTCCTATTAAAGAATATACCATGGCATGGTATCCGAAAATTGGTTTTCTGGAATTCACAGACATTACTTCTGATGCAATTCCCATTGCAGGCATAATTACAATGTATACTTCTGGATGTCCTAAGAACCAAAATAAATGTTCCCATAAAATGGGACTACCACCTTCATTAGCTAAAGCCTGACCGCCAATATATATATCCGATAAGTAAAATGAGGTTCCAAAACTTCTATCGAAAATTAACAAAACTACCCCTGCCACTAAAACTGGGAATGATAAAATTCCTAAAATGGCTGTTAAGAAGAAAGCCCAAATTGTTAGGGGCATTTTCCATAAATCCATTCCTTTAGTACGCATGTTTAAAATCGTAGAAACGTAATTAATACCTCCCATTAACGAAGAAGCAACAAATAAAATCATTGAAACTAACCATAATGTCATTCCTAAACCTGAGCCAGGCATCGCTTTAGGTAAAGCCGATAAAGGTGGATATATAGTCCATCCGCCTCCAGCAGGTCCTGATTCAATGAAGAATGTAGATAACATAATTACACTAGCAGAAAAGAATAACCAATATGAAAGCATGTTCATAAATGGGGATGCCATATCTCTAGCTCCTAATTGTAATGGGATTAAAAGGTTAGAAAACGTACCACTTAAGCCGGCAGTTAATACAAAAAATACCATAATGGTACCATGTATTGTTACTAAAGACAAATAAAAGTTTGGGTCTAATCTTCCTTCTGGTGCAAATTTACCAAGTAATACTTCCAATAATGGAAAACTTTGATCTGGGTAAGCAAGCTGAATTCTAAAAAGTATTGAAAGCGTCATTGCGATAACGCCCATAATGATACCAGTAATTAAAAATTGTTTGGCAATCATTTTATGATCCTGACTAAAAATATATTTAGTTAAGAAAGTTTCTTTATGATGTTCATGAGCATGATCATCATGATGCATTGTTGCTGAGTTGGGAATTGCAATTGTGGACATAATCTCTTTCAGTTTTAATCTTAATTATTTAATGCAATTTTATTTTCTGTTGCCAAATTATCTTTCATGGCTAATTGATATTCCTTTTTCATATCGTCTGTAACGATAGGTTTTTGTTCTTTAATCCATTCATTGTATTCTTTTTGAGAAACAACTTTAACAGCAAATTTCATGTTGTAATGGGAACCACCGCAAATTTTTGCGCAATATAATTGATAGTTATATTTTCCATCGCTTGTTTTCTCACGCATTTCTGCAGTAGTAATTGTGGGTGTAAATTGAAAAAAAGTTGCCATTCCAGGAACACAATTCATCTGCACTCTAAAATCAGGCATATAGAAACTATGGATAACATCTTGTGAACCTAAAGTAAATCTTACCGACTTATTTACAGGAAGTACAATTTCTGTTACTTTTAAATCATCATAATTCCTTTTATCAGACAAATCTAAACCCAAATTGTTTAAACCATTAAGACTGCCAATAAGTTTATAACTTTTGTTTCCAGCGATATTATCATTACCTGCATATCTAACTTCCCAGGCAAATTGATGTGCTGTAACATCGACTTGAATAGCACTGGCCATTTCATTTTTAGAAATATTTGTAATTCCTCTCCAAGTAAAGAAACCCATTAATACTAAAACAGTTAAAACAATTGCAGGCGTAATAGTCCAATATTTTTCTAATGTGTTATTATGTGGATAGTAGTATGCTTTTTTCTTTTTACTGAATTTATAACGATAAGCAAAAGTGAAAAGTAAAATATGTGTTATAACAAAAACAATGGTTGTTAAGATTAGGGTGATATTCAACATTGAGTCTATTTTAGCTCCATGTTCAGATGCCGCATCAGGTAATATTTGGGCGCCTTGTACGGTGTAACACCAATAAGATCCATATAAACCTAATACTAAAAATATCGCAAAAATAAGCCCATTAATATTATCCCATTTAATGCCTTCCTTTTTACCTTGAATTTTTTTGGTTAAATCATAAATAGCAAGAATTTTGCCTACAATACCAATAAAAACACAAATTAAAAGAAAGATTAAAAGATAATAACTAACCATTTTGGCTAATCCATCGGTTTTACTTGTTTCTTCTACCGCACCGGCTACCGCATCTTGAGCCATAACCTGATTAAAAGCTAAAGCTAACAATGCAAATAATGAGAAGATTTTTTTCATATTTAAAAACTTATAAATGTTCATTTCTTAATATCAAATTAAATTTGATGATTTAAACTTTCTTCTAAAAAAGGATGATTTTTAGGTGCCAACGGAACTTTACTAACTGCTGTTAAAACTGAAAATGTAAATAATCCAACAAAGCCTATTATCGTTCCAAGTTCTATAATACCAAATCCTGCTTCTTCTCCTAATGTACCAGGCATAATCATCATATAATAATCTAACCAATGACCGCACAATAATATTATACAAACAACTAATAACATATTTGTTTTTCTCTTAGCGTCTCTTGACATTAAAATTAAAACTGGTGACAAAAAGTTGATAATTAAATTTAACCAGAACAGTGGCATATAAAAACCTTCTAGCCTTTTATAGAAATAAACCGTTTCTTCTGGAATATTAGCATAATAAATTAACAGAAACTGTGCGAACCAGATGTAAGTCCAGAATATGGAGAAACCAAAAACAAACTGACCCAAATTGTGAAAATGATTTTCATTTATCCAGCTTAAATATCCAGCCTTTTTTAATAAAATGGCTGTTATGGTTATTGCTGCTAAACCAGAAACCCACATTGCAGCAAAATTGTACCAACCAAACATTGTAGAAAACCATTCAGCTTCTAAAGACATTATCGTATCAAATGCCCATATAGGAGTGGTGAAACCAAAAATCACCAAAAAGATTGCTGAAAACTTAATGCTTTTTTTATAACTATTTAATCCTCCATGTAAATCTTCATTTACAGAAGCTTTTGTTAAAATCCCGGCAAAAATGCTGTAGGCTGCTAAAAACAATACAATTCTTACTAAGAAGAAAATTGGACTTAAATAAATAGCTTTAGAAGCACTAAATTCTTCTGAACCCTCTGGAGTGTTCCAGTGGTAGAGGTTATGAGTAAATAAACCTGAAGCAACAACAATAATCAAGATTATACTTGCTATAGGTAAAACCCTACCAAAAGCTTGTGGTACTCTTAACAAAGATGCTGACCATCCTGCTTGAGCTACAAATTGTATCGCACAGAAGAAAACTCCCGCAGAACAAACACAAGTAAAGTAATAACTCATTAATAATAAGTTTAAGAAAGTTCGCTCTGTATGTCCTGTGAAGAAACCATACGCTACAGCAATAATCCCAACTATAACTCCAATTATGCTAAGGGTTTTAACTTTACCACTAAAGTCAAATGTTTCTGATAAATTATATGAATGATGATAAGCTCCCATATTTTTGATATTCGATTATTGTGGTTTTTGTAATTGATGAACATACATGATAACTTTCCATCTCTCTTCTGGAGATAGTTGGGAAGAATAAGAACCCATTAAGTTTAATCCGTACTGTATAGTATGATAAATTTTTCCGTCAGTTAACTGGTTCATAGCTCCACCTCTAGAGGAGTTACCGGTAGAATACGATGGTGGAGCTGGAAATTTTCCTAACTCAACAATATGACCATTACCCATTCCTTTTGGTCCATGACAAGGACCGCACATTGCAATATATAATTGCTGACCTTCTACCAAATTCTTTTTTGTTACCGGTAGAGGATTAGTAATTCCTGTACTAGCAGCTGTGTAGCCTTCCGGAGTATTTGGAAATTCGTCAAATTTTGTAAATCCGATTGGGGTTGTACCAATTGGTGGTACCTGAGCTGAAATTCCATTTTCAAAAATTGGATTTTTTTGATCTGGATTATATGCAATTGGATAATACATGTTAGGGGCATACTCTAAACCTCTACTGCGTTTATCATGGCAAGAGCTTAAAATAGTAGCTACTGCTACCATAATAATAGCTAAACCTAAAATATTTGTTTTATTCATAGCTAACATATTTTCTATCATTGTGCTTAATCTCAATAGCACCTGCTTCTTTTAATAATTCATCAATTTTTTGGCTGTCGAAACCTTTTTTTGCATCAATTGCGATTACAAATCTGTCAGCACTAGCTCTTAATTCCATAACTCGTGGTGCTCTTCCTGGAAATAAATGGGTTCTGAAAAAGAATGCAGAAACCATCCCAAAAGCACAAAAAAGAACTGTTAATTCAAAAGTAATTGGAATAAAATCTGGAATAGCAAAATTTGGTTTACCTCCAATGTTCATTGGCCAATCTACTGCCATCATGTAGTAAATCATTCCAAATCCGGTAAAGGTTCCTGTTATACCGCAAATAAATGCCACTATATCAAGTCTACTTCTTTTAACACCTAATTTATTTTCAATACCATGAATAGGCATAGGTGTATAAACATCATATATACCGATGTTATTTTCTTGTAGCTTATCAATCCCATGTAACATCTCATCTGGATCTTCAAATAAGCCTAAAATATATTTAATATCGCTCATTATTATATTTTTACGTAATCCGCTTGTTCTACACTATCATAGCTATCTAAAGATTCCACGTAGTATTCAACTTCTTCTTTATTTACTTTACCCTCGGCAATTAACTTCTTTTTAGCTTGTTCTGATGATGTTTTAAGCAATAGTCTAACCTCAGCCATTGCTACTGAAGGCAATACTCTAATAAACAACAGGAATAAAGTAAAAAACACTCCGATAGACCCAATAAAAATCGAAATATCTACCCATGTTGGATAAAACATTGCCCAACTTGATGGCAAGTAATCCCTATGTAACGAAAGCACAATAATCACAAAACGCTCAAACCACATACCGATGTTTACTATAATAGATAAACACCATGAAATTGCAATATTAGTTCTTATCTTTTTAAACCAGAATAATTGAGGCATTACCACATTACATCCGTACATCATACAACCTGCCCACCAATATGGACCTGTAAACCTATGGATGAAAGTATATTGTTCGCCTTCTACTCCAGAGTACCAAGCCACAAAAAATTCACTTAAATAAGCTACACCTACAATTGAACCTGTTAAAACAATAATTTTATTCATTGATTCTATATGGAACATGGTGATGTAATTCTCTAATCCTAACACTTTTCTTGTAACTAATAATAAGGTTTGAACCATTGCAAATCCAGAAAAGATTGCTCCTGCTACAAAGTAAGGAGGAAAAATAGTGGTGTGCCATCCAGGAATTACAGAAGTTGCAAAGTCCATAGATACTATAGTATGTACAGAAAGTACAAGAGGTGTAGCTACACCTGCCAATATTAATGAAACAGTTTCAAATCTTTGCCAAGATTTTACTGAACCATTCCATCCAAAAGATAAGATTGAATAAATTCTTCTTTTTAAACCTGTTGCTCGGTCTCTAATAGTAGCAATATCAGGCAATAAACCAACGTACCAAAACACTAATGAAACAGAAAAATAAGTAGAAATGGCAAATACGTCCCAAACCAATGGTGAGTTAAAATTAACCCATAATGAACCAAATTGATTTGGTAATGGTAAAGGCCAATAAGCTAACCATGGACGACCCATGTGAGACACAACATAAGTAGCAGCACAGATTACAGCGAAAATAGTCATCGCCTCTGCAGATCTGTTAATTGAATTTCTCCATTTTTGACGGAATAGCAATAATACAGCTGAAATTAATGTTCCAGCGTGACCAATACCTACCCACCATACGAAACCCGTAATATCCCAGGCCCAACCTACGGTCTTGTTTAATCCCCAAGCTCCTATTCCATTCCAAAATGTATAACTTACAGCAAAAAGCCAAAGGCAGGCGCCCATAGCAGCAACTATAAAACCTATCCACCAAGCTCTATTTGGCTTATTTTCTACTGGCCATAAAACATCCTCCGTTATTTTTGCGTAGGTAATGTCTTTACCAGTAATTAATGGTTCTCTTAATATTGATTCGTTATGAGATGACATATTTTAAATTATGTTTAAATATTAAGCTTCTTGTAATCCTTTATTTGTGATTTTTGTCATGTAACCCACTCCAGATTGTACGTTTAACTCTTCCAAAACATAATAAGTTCTTTCATTAGTTAATGCTTTTGAAACTTCAGAATTAGGGTCATTTGCATCTCCAAACACAATTGCATTTGCAGGACAAGTTTGCTGACATGCAACTTTTACATCGCCATCTGCCAAAGTTCTTTTCTCTATTTTTGCTTTTAGTTTACCTGCTTGTATACGTTGTACACACATTGAGCATTTCTCCATTACTCCACGGAAACGAGTGGTAACATCTGGATTTAATACCAATTGTGTAAATTCATTATTTAGGTAGTTATCAAATCTTGAATCGTTCCAGTAATTAAACCAATTAAAACGACGTACTTTATATGGACAGTTATTTGCGCAGTATCTAGTTCCAACGCAACGATTATAAGCCATATGATTAATACCTTCATTTGAGTGTACAGTTGCTAAAACTGGACAAACTGTTTCGCAAGGTGCATGTTCGCAATGTTGACACATCATTGGTTGGTGTACTACAGAAATATTTTCCATATTACCTTCCATTTCTACGATAGCATCCTCCTCAGTTAATTGCTTTCCGCCATCATCAAATGTATAGTACCTATCTATACGTATCCAATGCATTTCCCTTCTACGTCTTACTTCATCTTTACCAACAACAGGTACATTATTTTCTGCATTACAGGCAACAATACAAGCACCACAACCAGTACAAGCATTTAAATCAATAGCCATAACCCAATTATGACCAGGTTGATCATATTTATTCCAAAGATCATGGGTTTCATGCTTTTTACCATGATTACCACTTCCATGTGCTGGATCTTTTTTATATTCTGCAAAAGAAGCTTCATTTATAATACTTCTACCCTCAAAAGTATGGTGAGTTTGTGTTTGTGCCAGTTCTTCATAACCACCTGTTTTAGTTAAAGTAACAGTAGTATTATTTTGAAGTGTGCCATTTAACAAACTTAAGAATGGATAGGCATTTTGACCAACGTTATCACCTACTTTACCAGCATTTTTTCTACCATATCCTAAAGCAACTGAAACAGTTCCTTGAGCTTGACCAGGTTGGTGAAGTATTGGTAAATCAATAGAATAGTTAGAACCTTTTACAGTTACAATATCATACTGAGCCAATCCTAATGACTGAGCATATTTTGGATTGATGGCTACATAATTGTCCCAAGTTACTTTTGATACCGGATCTGGAGTTTCCTGTAAAAAAGGATTGTTAGCTTGCTCACCAGAACCTATTGCTACTGATTGATAGACTTGTAATTGAATATCTTTTTCTAGTGATTTACTTTGTTTAATAATAGTCGAAACTGAATTAGAAACATCAGCTACAGTTTGAGTGGTAACCATTGGCTTAGCAGCAATTGTTACAAAACCGGACTGTAGTATATCATCCCACTTTAATCCTGCAGAAGCTAAAACTGTTTTCTCCCAATTCGCTCTTACATAAGAGTAATAATCTTGAACTGGACTATTAGCCCATTTCAGCATGCTCATTTCGGCTTGACGCGTATTGTATATTGGATTAATGGTAGGTTGAACGATAGTGAAATATCCATCAACTACATTATCATCTCCCCAACTTTCTAAAAAATTACTATTTGGAGCTGTAATTTGACATAGCGAAGCTGTTTCGTCTATTCTATCAGCAAATGAGATTGTTAGATTTACTTTTTTAATATTTTCTGCAAAATCTTTAGCCGCAGATGAGAAGTAAGCTGGATTAGAATTTAAAAACATTACCGCTCCTACTTTCCCTGCTTTCATATCTGATAGCAAAATTGCAAAAGCAGCATCATCTCCCAAATATTGATAAGAAGGATTATCTAAATCGATAGTAGTTCCGTAAGCGCCTAAAGCACTGTTAATTGAGTTTACTATATTCTGAATGGCCACATCATTAGATCCTGAAACTACCAAAGCAGCGCCTTTTGCTGCTAATAGTTCTCGGGCTACTAATTTTACAGCTGCATCCGCTGCATTATTTGCTGAAAGTGAAGCACCTCCATTAGATGCACCAGTTATGGCTGCATATAAATTTAATAATGCTGGTCCTTCTTCTGATAATTTTATAGCTATTCTTGAATCAGCTTTGGTACCTGTCAAACTCAAACCAGATTCAAACTGGATATGACGAGACATTTTCTTTTCTTCTAAAGAGGCTAGATTTCTATTCTTTACATATTGTTTAGTAAATTGAACAGGAGAAATCCAGGAACCTAAGAAATCTGCACCAAAACTTACGATTACATTTGCTTTATCAAAACGATACTGAGGTAAAACAGCTTTACCAAAACTTGCCTGGTTTGCTTTTAATATTCCAGAATAAGAAACTGGATCTACCATGACATGTTTTGTTGCTGGATAAGCAACAGAAAAATCTGCAATAGCTGCTTTTGTTGATGGACTGCTAACAGTATTACTTACTAAAACAATTGATTTACCAGAAGCTTGAACTTTAGCTAGTTCTTGCTTAACATGATTATCAATTTCTTCCCAAGATTTATCAACTCCGTTAAAAACAGGACCTTTTAATTTTGAAATATCATATAAATCTAAAACAGCAGCTTGTGCTTGCGCATTTAAACCTCCATTATTAATGATACATTTTGGGTTACCTTCTATTTTAATAGGACGGCCTTCACGTGTTTTAACAATGATACTTCCGCCTTTGTAACTAGAATTATAAAAATTTGGGATACCTGGTGTAACCTCTTCTGGTTTAATTAAATAAGGAACAGATTTTACAACTGGAGCAACGTTGCAAGCCGCTAAGCTTACTGCTCCTAATCCAAAACCCATTGCTTTTAAAAAATCTCTACGAGGCGTAGATGCATTTAAACCAGAACCTTCTAATAATTCTTCTACAGGAAGTGGTTCAGCAAATTCGTGTTTATTTTTTTCAACGAAATCAGTGGTTTTTTGAACTTCTTCTAAACCTTTCCAATATTTTTTTGTGCGCTCCATTTAAGCTATATAAGACTGTAATGTTTTGTTGCTAACTATTAATAATGACATTTACCGCATTCAAGACCACCTAAAACCGCTGCAGTAACTTTTTCTCCTTTTTTGATCTTCTCATGAGCGGCAATTACCTTATCATAATATGGATTCCCTTTTGAGTTAACCTCAGTTTGTTTATGACAATTGATACACCATTTCATAGTAAGTGGAGAATATTGATAAACTTCTTGCATCTCTTGAATAGGACCATGACACTTTTGACAAGCAATACCCGCAACTTTTACGTGTTGAGAATGATTGAAGTAAGCTAAATCAGGTAAATTATGAATTCTAACCCATTCAATAGGTCTTGGATTATCTCCGTATTTTTGTGTCTCTGGACTATAATCTAATGCTGCATAAATTTTAGAAATTTCTGGTGAAATTTCTCCATTATATTTCTCAGTTGCTTGTACGTATTTATGACAATTCATACAAATGTTTAAAGAAGGAATTGTAGCATTTTTAGATTTCCAAGCTCCAGAGTGACAATATTGACATTGTATTTGATTTGTACCAGCATGTAGCTGGTGAGAAAATTTAATAGGTTGAACTGGTTGGTAACCTTGTTGTACACCAGTATTCCATAAACCCATCCAACCGAAAGAACCTAATGTAATTATAATGGCTATAACAACAAAAGCCACTAACTTTTTATTCTTTGCTAATTTCTTTACGGTGGCTAATCTATCCTTTGGCTCTGCGTTATCATTCTCATCATCTTCTATTAAGATAATATCTGTTCCTTTTTTAAGTAATAAACGCTCTAGAGTTCCTATAACTCTATTTAATACCAGTATAACTAGAAAAGCAATAATAACGACTGCAATTAAACCTATCAGCATAAAATCACTTACTCCAGATTCTGCAGTTGTTGTGGCACCAGTGGCTCCTGCTGCAACAGCGTCGGGTTTTTTATCCCCTTCTATTTGTATATAAGCTAAAATATTCTCTACATCTCCATCACTAAATTGAGGAAATGGTGTCATCGCAGCTTTATTGTATTCTTCATAAATTGCAACAGACCTTTTATCGCCAGATGCAATCATTGCAGGAGAGTTTTTGATCCACTTAGTTAAATAAGTCTGATCATTGTATTTCTGATTTATTCCGGCCAACGCAGGACCCAATACTCTTTTATTAAGCGCATGGCAGGAAGTACAATTAGCCTTAAACAATGCTTCGCCAGCTTTAGGATCACCAGCTACCGTAGAGCCAGCTGCTGCAGCATCTCCTCCAGTTGGGGCAGCACCAGCAACAGTAGGGGCAGCAGTTTTTGAAGTATCTGCAGGGGCAGTTTGAATAAATGATGAACCTAGAGCACCCAATGCAATAGCTGTAACTATAACAAAAGGTCTTAAAAATCTTCTAAAGTCAGATGAGAAGTTTCTCATATTGAGTTTCTTATACACTAAATTAAAATATTAGGGTTTAAAAATGTGTTATTGACATTGTCCTATAAACATTTCCGATGGACAAAAGTATAATTATTTAGTCATGGGCTGACAAATTCATGACGTGTATTAATAATTTAGAATAATTCTAAACAAGATTATTATACTATCATAGTTGAGAGAATTAGCCCTTTTGAATTGAATTTTAGTGAATGATTAAAACTGCATTTAAGTTTATGATCTTAAATATTTAAAAATAAAACTAAAATCATTTTTAACCAGCTAATTTTTGTGTAAACAAAGTTGAATTTTTTTATAATCCATTTTATGAATAAAAAAATAACGAGGAAATTTAAATAGCGTTTGAAAATTCTATTTAAAATAATTGTGATTAAAATTTAAACAGTTTATTATATTTGCCACATTCAAATTTAAAAAGATGAAAAAAACACTTGGGATTGCCATAATTGTTATTGGAGCATTAATCTTATTAGGAGCTGTGGTTTTAACCCCTGCTGTTTCTTTTAATCCAGCCGATTCTAACAACGGAACCCATGCAGCTGCAATGTACTTCTTTGGCGGTTTATTTATTGCTGGGGTTGGTGTCGTGATTTTTGCAAATTCTTTACCAGATTATAAAACGAAGAATAATTAATATTTTTATTAAAATCTATTAAATAAAAAAGCAGGTTCTTTAAATGAAGATCCTGCTTTTTTGTTTATGTTTTTTTGTTGATTATTGCCTTAATATCCAGGCAAATATTAATGGTGCTACAATAGTTGCATCAGACTCTACGATGAATTTAGGTGTATGGATATCAAGTTTACCCCATGTTATTTTCTCGTTTGGAACTGCCCCGGAATAAGATCCATATGATGTTGTTGAATCTGATATCTGACAGAAGTAACTCCAAAAGGGAATATTTTCCATCTCCATATCCTGATATAACATTGGTACTACGCAAATTGGAAAATCACCGGCAATGCCCCCACCTATTTGAAAGAATCCAATTCCTTTTCCTCCAGAATTCTTAACATACCAGTCTGCCAACCAAGCCATATATTCTATTCCGCCTTTTACGGTAGTTGCTGTTAACTGCCCTTTTATCACATATGAAGAGAATATATTACCCATTGTAGAATCTTCCCATCCTGGCACCACTATCGGTAAGTTTTTTTCAGCTGCAGCTAACATCCAGGAGTTTTTTGGGTCTATTTCGTAATACTGTTCTAAGTCTCCACTCAGTAACATCTTGTACATAAATTCATGAGGAAAATATCTTTCGCCTGCAGCTTCTGCATCCATCCAAATTTTTTGAATGTGTTTTTGTAAACGGCGAAAAGCCTCTTCTTCTGGAATACATGTATCTGTAACACGGTTGTAATGGTTTTCCAGTAAATCCCATTCATCTTGAGGGCTTAAATCACGGTAATTTGGAACTCTTTTATAATGAGAGTGTGCCACCAAATTCATGATGTCTTCTTCTAGGTTTGCACCAGTACAAGAAATGATGGCCACCTTATCTTGTCTAATCATTTCTGCTAATGATATTCCCATTTCGGCAGTACTCATTGCACCAGCTAAGGTAATCATCATTTTACCGCCTTCAGCTAAATGAGTTTCATAACCTTTGGCCGCATCCATCAATGCCGCTGCATTAAAATGAAGGTAATTTTTTTCTATAAACTGTGAAATTGGACCTCTTTCTTGATTCATAATGTGCTTTAATTTTTTCCAAAAATAAGATTTTAGGATCTATCAAAAGAAAAGGATTAACTTTTGTAAGCTGATTTTCCTTTAATTTGCATTTTTAAAAATAATAATGAAAAGAATTTTTTACACTATTTTAATCTTAACTATCTCGATTGGCGCTTCGGCGCAAAAGAAAATTATAGATAAATTATTTTCTAGCGATACTACAAGGCATAACAGTTTTTTACCAGTCCCTTTAATTGGTTTTTCTCAGGAAGCTGGATTTGAATTTGGAGCCGTTGGTATTTATTCTTTTTATGTAGATAAAACAGATAAAACCATCAGAGCATCACAAATATATGGCGTCGCATTCACTAGTACAAAAGGAGTTAGTCAGTTATCTGGTAAAGGTGACATCTGGAGTAAAGGGAATAAATGGCACTCTCTTTACGAAGCAAGATTCTCTAATATTCCATTTAACTTTTATGGATTAGGTAGTGCTACAAAAAAGGATGATGAAGATTTAATAGTACAAACAAGATGGAGAGTTGGAGCCGAAATTGAAAAACAACTGACTAAATTTTACTATCCAGGTATTGGTGTAGAATTTGAGTCTTTAAATTTTAAGGACAAAGAGATAGGTGGCATATTTGACTTGGAAAATCAAGCCACATTAAATGACAAAGATGGAGGTAGGTATTCATTTTTAAAAATTACCCAGCTTTTGGATACTAGAAATAGTAACACTTATACGACAAAGGGGTTCTATGGCAGGTTCAGATATGGTTATGCTCCCGATTTTTTTGGAGGAAATAATTTTAGCGGCAATTTATTTACTACAGATTTAAGATATTTTAAAGCCCTTAATAAAAACTTGGTTTTGGCTAACCAAGCATTTTATGAAGCTATTAGGAGTAACAAGGACATTCCATTTTATATGTTGCGACAAATGGGAAATGACCAAATTATGCGAGGATATTATTTGGGGAGATACAGAGATAAAAATTATATGGCTTTACAAACTGAACTTAGATACAGGATAATACCTAGATTAGGTATGGTGGCTTTTGGTGGGGTTGGTGCTGTATATAATAATGGTTTTCTACCAAAAGAAAATTTAAAGCCTAGTTATGGGATAGGCGCAAGAGCATTTTTTGATTTAGATAAAAGCCTGGCATTAAGACTTGATTATGCTTGGGGCGAAAAACCAACTGGAGAAAATAGAATCTCTGGTTTATATATTTCTTTAGGAGAGTCTTTTTAAGACAGAGGAATATTATTGATTAAAGTTCGGCTGAGATAAAACTAGAAACATAATGGATGATATATAATTCCTAAAGAAATAGATTATCAAATTTTTCTCAACTTAAAATTTCTTCTAAAGGTTCAAAAACCTTTTCATCTTCTCCCATAATCATTCCCCAGGGTTTAAAACTCTCTATCCTATCAAAAATGATTTTGAGAACTGCCATAACTGGTATAGAAAGAAACATCCCAGAAATACCCCAAAGCATTTCACCTATAACCACACCTAAAATTGTAATTAAAGCATTTATCCTGACTTTTGAACCCACAATTATTGGCAATAAAATGTTACTATCTATTAAATGTATAATGATTATGGTGATGAGGACTAATAAAGTTTTGGAAAGAATTGTTGCTGTTGCAAAAGTGATGAGGACGCTAATAACCAATGCCACAAATATCCCTATGTAGGGAATGATATTAAAAATCCCTGTTATTAAACCTAATAAAATTGCATATTTTATTCCTAATGCCCAAAATGCTAAACAAGCAATAGCTGCTACAATTGCCATTTCTAAAAGTAACCCGAGAATATATTTCCTGATAATTGATTGTACATTCTCAATAACATCAATCACCACCAAACTATTCTCATCTTTAAAAACAGCCATTAAAAATTTCTTAATTAGTCTGCGATAAAGCAAAAAGAAAAAGGTATAAATGAAAGTGAAGATCAAAAACAAGAATATAGACGATAAAGACAATAAAGTTGCCGCAGCAAAAACAGTGCTTGATGATAGCAACTTTGTAGTGGCTTGATGAATGTAATCTAGTTGTTTAGACGCTTTGATGTGTAGCGTACTTTCTATATAAATTTGCGCTTTTTGTACTGTAGAATTAAGTTGACTTTGAAAACGTGGCCAATCATCAGCCAAATTGCTTACTTGAGAACCAATAAAATATAGGACAAGGATAATTAAGCTTAACAAAAGTAATACTGAAACCATTGCGGCCAAACCACGATGGAACTTCCATTTTTTTTCAAAAAAGTTTGTTAAAGGCATTAAAACCATAGAAAACAAACAAGAAAATATCAATGGTGATAAGAGTTCTTTTGTGTAAATAGCAATGTAACATAAAGCTATAATACTTAACAAAATACAGGCTAATTTTAGGTAGAACGGGTATTCTTTATTTACAACTTGCATTTAAAAGAGAATGGATTTATTAAAAAAATTAAGTACCCAATAAAACTGCCAAAAAATTAAACATTAAGTAAATAAACTAATGTTTAATTTCTTTTCATCTTTTCAATTACCTGAAAGCATTTTAATCTCTACTTCAATTTTAGAACGAGTTTGTTCTGTTACCTTAACTAGTGGCAATCTTAAATGATCATCGCAAATATTTAAGGCTTTCATACCTGCTTTTACACCAGCTGGGTTGCCTTCTATAAAACATAGCTTGGTGAATTCTAATAGACTAAAATGAGCAGCATGGGCAGCGCTGAAATCTCCTTTTAAACCATGGCGCACCATTGTAGAAAGTTGCAATGGAACTGCGTTCCCGATTACCGAAATAATCCCAACTGCACCAATAGCCATCATTGGTAAAGTAACCGGATCATCGCCAGAAATCAATAAAAAACCTTCTGGTTTGTTGGCTGCTATCTCGTTAAAAATATCAAAATTTCCGGATGCCTCTTTTGTGGCGATGATGTTTTTTTCTTTAGCTAAACGCAAAGTTGTTTCGGCAGACATGGTAACACCCGTACGGCCTGGAACATTATAAAGAATGATAGGTAATTTTGAAGCTTCGGCTATAGCCTTATAATGCTGATAAATGCCTTCTTGATTAGGCTTATTATAGTACGGAACAACAGAAAGCACTGCCTCATAACCTGCCATATCAAATTTTGAAACTGCTTCTACTATTTCTGCTGTATTATTTCCTCCAATCCCGGCAACTAATGGAATTCGATTGTTTACTTTTTGAGCAGTGAATTGGAAGATTTTCTGTTTCTCTTCTTTAGTTAAAGTTGCCGATTCGGCAGTGGTGCCCATTACCACAATATAATCTACTTTTCCGCTGATTAAGTGCTCAATAACTTTTGTTAAAGCATCAAAATCAACATTTCCATCCTCAAGAAAAGGCGTAACCATGGCTACTCCGGTCCCAAAAAATTTGCTCATTTTATTTTATCTAAATAGTATTTTAATTCGGTTGTAAAACCGGTTATGCTATGTTGCTGGGTTGCCAACATAAAATCGAAGAAAGGGGAGTTCTTTTTATCATAAGCCCCAACTTTAAACAACGATTTTGATAATGCAGTAATATAAACCAAAGGGAAACAAATTTCTGTACAAAGGTTTAAAAGGATATCAAACTCATTATTTACAAAGTTTTTGATTTTATCTTTTTTAGGGATAAGATTCCATTCAACGTCTTCTAATGAGATTAGATCTATAATATTAGATTTTAGCTTTAAGCTTTTATCAGAAATGAAACCCAATAATTTAACTTTCTTATTATTTCCTGATAAACTTTTTACTATATCTTCTGCTTCGGTTAACTGATTTTGGTTTTGGATATTTACCAATATACCTATGTTTTTAGCATCATCTAAAGAAACAGATTTGTTTTTACGCATCTGTTTTTTTATCTCTTGTTTTAACTGATGAAAGCCAAACCTCAAACGTATTTGATTTATTAGTTCAATCATTTATTTATTTCTTAAATCGTTTTAAAACGATATTTAAATTTTAATTGCTGTTAAATAGGATTGCGAAAGTACTAAATAAAATAAAACTTAATATAAAGTGATTTTTGAAATTTATTGCGGTTGCTTTCCTGCTATCAATTCCAACAAAACTACATCAGAAATCATATCAATCTTTAATTTTTGGGCTTTTTCTAACTTAGCTGGACCCATATTATCTCCTGCTACCAAAAAATTCAATTTTGCAGAAATACTGCTCAAAATCTTTCCTCCATTCGCTTCTATCATTTCTTTTAATTCATCACGACTGTAGTTTTCAAAAACGCCAGAGATTAAGAAAGTTTTTCCACTTAAATTTTCTGAAGCTAAAATGATTTCCTTTTCCTCAATCTTGAAATTTAAACCATCTTGTTTTAAATTCATGATTTCATTTTCATGAACTTGTTGCATAAAATAATCTATTACACTCTGAGCTATACGTTCACCAATTTCATCTGCAGCTATTAACTCTTCAAAACTAGCTTTTATGATATTGTCGATATTCTTGAAATGTTGAGCTAATTTTTTAGCGACTGTTGCACCAACATACCTAATCCCCAATCCAAATAAAACCCTTTCAAAAGGCATGTTTTTAGATTTCTCAATACCATCTAGCATATTTAAAATCGATTTTTCTCCAAATCGATCTAATTCTTTCAGTTCTTCTATTTTGTTTTTAAGTTGATAAATATCGCTAATATGCCTTAACAGTCCTTTCTGGAAAAAGGCATCTACCGTTTCCGCACCAATCCCTTCAATATTCATCGCCTTACGGCTGATAAAATGCTGCATACGCCCAATAATTTGGGGCGGACATTCTTCATCATTTGGGCAATAATGTACTGCTTCATTATCTTGTCTAATCAATATAAATCCACATTCTGGACATTTGTTGAGGAATTCTATTTTTTCAGCATTTAATAAGCGTTTTTCTAAATTAACACGAATAATTTTGGGAATAATTTCCCCTCCTTTTTCAACTAAAACTGTATCGTTTTCATGCAAATCCAACCGCTCCATTTCATTTGCATTATGAAGTGTAGCTCGTTTAACGGTTGTACCAGCCAATAAAACAGGTTTTAAATTTGCTACTGGTGTAACCGCCCCTGTCCGGCCAACCTGATAGGTTACTTTTTCTAAAATGGTTTCAACTTCTTGCGCTTTGTATTTATAACTGATTGCCCATCGTGGCGATTTTGCTGTGAAACCTAATTCTTGTTGCTGAGCGTAGCTATTTACCTTCAATACAATTCCGTCAATATCATAACTTAGCTTAAAACGCTTCTCGTCCCACTCAGCAATAAATGTTAAAACATCTTGAATATTATTGCATAACCTGCTTTCTTCCGAGATTTTAAATCCCCAACTTTTTACCGCTTGCAAACTTTCCCAATGTGTTTTAAAAGGATTTTTATCACTATAAAAGAAATATAGAAAACAATCTAATGGACGCTTTGCAACCTCAGCAGAGTCTTGCATTTTTACCGTTCCGGATGCAAAATTTCTTGGGTTTGCATAAGCTACTTCTCCGTTTTCTAAACGTTCTTCGTTCAGTTTTTCAAATGCTGCTTTGTGCATAAAAACTTCCCCACGTATATCAAAATCATCAGGCATACTTTTACCAGAAACTTGAAGGGGAATGGTTCTAATCGTTTTTACGTTTGCGGTTACTTCATCTCCTTTTGTGCCATCGCCACGGGTTACCGCTCTTAATAATTTTCCATCTTGGTAAGTTAAACTCATGGATAATCCATCAAACTTTAACTCACAAACGTATTCAAAATCATCGCCTATGGCTTTTCTTATTCTTTGATCAAAATCTATTAAATCTTGTTCGTTATAAGTATTTCCCAAACTCATCATTGGCCATTTATGGACAATGGTTTTAAAGTTTTTGGTAATTTCTCCACCTACTTTTTGAGTTGGGGAATCTGGATTTAAAAATTGTGGATTTGCTTTTTCTAAAACTTCTAGTTCTTTCAGTTTCTGATCAAAATCATAGTCAGAAATTGAGGGCATTGCCAATACATAATAATTGTAGTTGTGCTGTTTTAATTCCCGCACAAGGGCATCTATTTGGTCTTTTGCATCAAAAAGCGACATGGCAACGAAGATACATTTTTGGGAGATTAAATTCCTAAAACTGCTTTTAATTTTGGATAACCTGTTTTGCTTACAGGTATTTTTTCACCTGTTTTTAGGATAATTAAATAACCGTCTTTGTCATAAGGTTCTAGCTTTGTGATTTGGTCTATTTTTACAATGTAAGACCTATGAACCCTCACAAATAATTTAGGATTTAAATTTTTCTCGAAAAAAGCTAAAGTCTGATTTTTTAAAAATGCGCCTTCGGCAGTATGGATGTTCACATAATCATCGTCAGCGGCTAAATGAGTAATGTCATAAACCGAAATTACCTTTATTTTATTTCCTGTTTTTACAACGATACGCTCGTTTTGAGTATTATTTTGTTGTGCAGTGATTTCTATTTTTTCTTTTTGTTGATGATTTTGAGTTTGGCTGTTAGCTAAAAATTTATCAACTGCTTTATTAAATCTTTCCTGATCAAATGGCTTTAGCAAATAATCTATCGCGTTAGCTTCAAATGCTTTTAGCGCAAATTCATCATAAGCTGTAGTGAAAATAATCGATGGCATTTCATCTAATAATTCTAGCATCTCAAAACCTGTAATCTTAGGCATTTGAATATCCAAAAAAACCAATTGTGGTTGATGTTCATTTATGGCTTTTAATCCTTCAAAACCATTTCCACATTCTGCAACGATCTCAATATCGGCGTAAGCCAAAAGATATTGCACAATAATACTTCTTGCCAAAGGCTCATCATCTATAATTAAAGCTTTGATCATGTGGTTTGAGGGATTAAAATTGTGGTTGTAAAAGTGTTTTTTGTTATTGATGTTTTTAATAAGTCCGTACGGCTATATAATAAAGCCAACCTTCTTTGAGTGCTGTTTAGGCCGAAACCTGTTCCTTTATTAGGATGCGCCGTTTCTGGGTCAAAGGGATTAGAAATGTTAATTTTTAAATATGGATTTTCAAAACTTGTTACTATTTGTATGGTAACGTTATCTAATGTATCGTAAAGACCAAATTTGATGGCGTTTTCTACAATGGGTTGCAACAACATTGGCGGAATTAGTTTTAGTAAAGATTCTCCATCATTTAAGATTTGAGTATTTAAACGATTACCAAACCTTACTTTTTCTATCTCTAAATAAAGGTCCAGATGTTCTAATTCTGATTGGAGATTTGTTAAATCATCATTTTTTTTAATGGTTCCCCTTAAAAAATCCGACAATTGTTGCACCATTTTCCTGGCTTCTTGCGGTTTGCTTAAAGTTAATGCCGAAATAGAATTTAAACTATTGAATAAAAAATGGGGTTGTAATTTCTCTCTTAAAGATGACAATTCTGCATCTCTTGTGAGCTTTTCTGCCTCGTTTTTACGTTCGATTAATTCCTGATGATCTTGTTGGTTATAATATAAAATGCTAATGGCAGACATACAGCCAATCAATAAAAAACAAAAAGCAAACCGAATTGGCAATGATGTGATGATGATATTCTGATAAATTAAATCATTGCTAATCAATTTAAAAAACGAATACCTAATGATAGCTGCATATTTTGCAGATAAAATTAAACACAACACAATTACATAAATATATTTTGTGCCTTTAGGTCGATAATAATAAAATACGTTTGAAATTATCCAACAAACCAAGCCTAAAATGGCATTTGAAACTACACTATCCTTTAAAGCAACGTTTTCTGATATGCCTAAACTTAGCAAAGTATAGTATTGCAAACTCCCCAAAATTATCAGTATGGATAAAAATGCCCACTTAAACTTTCTATCAGATAATGGAGAATTTGCCACAATTATGCTGTTTTCCTTTTTCTTAACGCATTTGCTTTCTCATCAATAAAACAAAGATAATTTTCTAGGTTGTCTGGTTCTACAATGTGATAATGTATTTCTTTGCCATGTTCTAAATTGCCCAAATGTTCTAATTCTGTTACTGCAACAAATTTCCATTTTACTGTTGTTTGTTTATTAGATTTCAGTTCATCTTGATAGATGTAACCTAATTGATGCGCCATTTCTAAAGCTAATTCTTCATTTATGGCATCTATTAATCTTAATTGCTCATCAAATTGAGGATAAGAACTTTCGCTACCCTCAATCTGAAATATCATTTTTGCTACAAACCAATTCATCGTTTAATCTTTATGTTAAAAATTTCTGATTTCTATACCGGCAAAAATAGAAGTGCCTTTTATTAACAATATTTTACTTCTATCTGGTAACACTTGTACCAATGATCTTTTGTCATCAATCCCACCAAAAATAGCGGTCATTTCTGTTACCACATCCCAGGTTGGTGGAATCACTATTTTAGTGCCTCCCATTATTTGGGTAACATCTAAAACTACTGTTCCAATAATATCAGCATGAAGAAAATTAATTTCACAGCCTCCCATAATGGTTACAATATCTCCTCCTTTAAAATCCTTTGATAGGACGTTTTTCTTATTTCCACCAAAAACAGATACACTGTCTAAAAATTCATCGCCTGTAGTGCGGTGGGTTTCATTAGCTACAGGCTCTTCATTTTTTGGTGTTTGGCTATCGTAATTTTGAGCAGCAGAATCATAAGTTAAATCGAAATTTTCTCTCCATTTATTTCTTCCATTTGCGTAATCTTTCCTTTTATATCCTTTGCCAAAAATAAACCATATCCCTATTCCAATTAAAATAATTGGCCAAGTTACGTTACCAACATTCCAGTCGGAATTCATTTTTTCTAAAAGAAAAACCCCTCCAATCAAAATCATGATAAATGAGCCTGGTTTTTTAAAATTATGCTTTACACCGCTTGCTAATCCAATTACAATCAATATCATTGGCCAGCTAAACAGCCAGGACGGGAATTGGATTAAATTAAATTGTTTCACTAATAGCGCAACTCCTACTAAGAGTATCGCTGCCCCAATAACTTTTTTTCCGTTAGGATTTGGGTGTCTTTTTATTTCTTGATTTTCCATTACTTTTTAATTTATAGGATAAATGTAAAGGCTTTTGAAAAATTGTGGAATGGAATTCCGACAAGTGGCATTAGAAACTCGGTGAACTGTGCTATTTTATCGGTAAAATCTAGGTGATTCTTAAAGCATAATAACTAGAATTGGCTTGTTGATAAGCAGAAGCTAAACCTATTTCTTTAATTAAACTTTTGGTTACTGTTTTATAAATGATTTTAACATCAAAATGATGCTCAAATGGAGAGTAATTAAATTTAACCTTTAGCTTGCCCTGGATAAACATAGGGACAATACCTCTGTAACCAGACTGATTAAAGAAATCTGAATTTTCAAATCCTTTTTCAAACATAGGATGTTCATAATCTTTTCTAATATTTGGCTGGGTCATGCAAACATATAATGCAATGTTATCGCAAAGGTTTAGTATTTTAATTTGATAATCAAGTATCTCAACTTCGTTTTGGGAAAGTTTTAACTTATTTATTAAATGTTTCTGGCGCAATTTTTCCTTTTCTACAAATACTTTACAATCGTTAGAAACATTGTTTTTCACCAAACTACAATAGTGTAAACTGCATAATATTGCTGCGTAAGAATTGGCCATGTTTACCTGCTCTATACCAAACTTATAAAACTGTAATTTTAGTTTTTCAGGATAGTTAAGAAAACTATATGGTTTCCCAGTATAATCATCTAATAAAGGATGAGAATCTGGTATAACCCATGCCCTATCATGCTGATGTATTGCGAATTTTAAAGACTCATAGTGTTTACTTGGAAGAAATTCCTTTTTTAGATTAGAAAACATCTCTCCTGCTATGTATGCATGATCATGTTGGGTTATAAAAAGGTACTGGTCTAGCTCTTCTCTTATGATCATTTTCAAAAAATAAATTTACAATTTAAAATTTCGTTTCAAAACCTAAATGTTACATTTTATAATTTATCATTTTTATATATTTTTAATAAAATCATTAACTTTTTAATATTTTTCTTAATTATTATTGATAAATAACTACTTTTAGTTTAAAAATATTGAGATTATGATTATCGGAGTGCCTAGAGAAATGAAAAATCATGAAAATAGAGTGGGTTTAACCCCTGCCGGAACTCATGAATTGGTAAAAAGAGGACATCAAGTGCTCATAGAAACTCATTCTGGTGCTGCTAGTGGTTTTAGAAATGATGATTATGAAGAAGCTGGTGCAGAAATTATTTCTACTGAGGATGAAATTTGGGGAAGGGCAGACATGATTATTAAGGTTAAAGAGCCTGAAGAACATGAATATAAAATGGCTCGTAAAAACCAATTGATTTTTAGCTTTTTCCATTTTGCATCCAACAAAAAACTGACTTATGCCATGATGGATAGTGGTGCAATATGTTTGGCTTATGAAACTGTAGAAGCAACCGATAAATCATTACCTATTCTAGTACCAATGAGTGAAGTGGCCGGCAGAATGGCCATACAACAAGGTGCTAGATATTTAGAAAAACCAGTAATGGGTCGTGGAATTTTATTAGGTGGCGTACCAGGCGTTACACCTGGAAAAGTTTTAATTATTGGTGCTGGTGTCGTTGGTGTTCAAGCTGCAAAAATGGCTTCGGGTCTAGGTGCACACGTCACCATAATTGATACCAATATCCAAAGATTAAGATACGTAAACGATATTTTGCCGCCACATGTGGTAACTATGTACAGTAGCGAATATAATATCAGAAAATTAGTTGCAAATCACGATTTAATTGTTGGTGCGGTTTTAATTCCTGGCGGTAAATCGCCGATGGTTATTACCAGAGATATGCTTAAATTAATGAGACCAGGAACTGTTTTAGTTGATGTCTCTGTTGACCAAGGCGGCTGTATAGAAACCTGCAAACCTACTACTCATGAAAATCCAACCTATATTGTAGATGGTATTTTACACTATTGCGTTACCAATATGCCAGGTGCAGTTCCTTATACATCCACTATTGCATTGACAAATAGTACATTTCCTTATGTTTTAGAATTAGCCGATAAAGGCTGGAAAAAAGCCTGTTTAGATAATTACGAACTGTTAAAAGGTTTAAACATTATAAAAGGAGAAGTGGTTTACCGAGGCGTTGCCGAAGCATTTGACTTACATTATAAAGCCGTTCATCATTTTTTAGACGGTGGTTTGGAAGAAGGAACAGAAGAAGATTGAAATGATCTAATTTTTAATCTTACCTATGAAATAATTTATTAGGGCGTTTTCACACGCTTTCCACTATATCTTTTTCTGAAAAGAAAAAAGCTTGCCCGACTACTGGCGTGGGATGCCGTTCCAATCGTTAACGCTCGCATTTTACAGCCTTTTTGCTTTAAATAATTTATCGCAACATTTAATACAAATTTATCCAATGGATAAAAATATTTAAAAATTCTTACTTTTGCGACTTGTAATTTTAGAGCATGTCAGAAGAAAAATCATTAAATTTTGTTGAAGAGATTGTAGAGAACGATTTAAGTTCTGGCAAATACGATAAAATTATTACCCGCTTCCCACCAGAGCCAAATGGCTTTTTACATATAGGGCATGCTAGTTCTATTTGCCTAAATTTTGGATTAACCCAAAAATTTAATGGCTACACCAATCTTCGTTTTGATGATACCAATCCCGTTACAGAAGATACCATTTATGTAGATGCCATCAAAAAAGACATCGCATGGTTAGGTTTTAAATGGGAAAACGAACTTTACGCTTCAGATTATTTTGATACGCTATATGAATTTGCTGTAAAGCTGATAGAAAAAGGTTTTGCCTACGTAGATGATTTAAGTGCAGAGGAAATGGCAAACTTAAAAGGAACACCAACAGAAATTGGAAAAGATAGCCCTTTTAGAAATCGTTCTGTAGCAGAAAATTTAGCACTTTTTGCTCAAATGAAAAATGGTGATTTCCCTGATGGCAGCAAAACTTTAAGAGCAAAAGTAGATATGGCTCATGTAAATATGTTAATGCGTGATCCTATTTTATATCGAATTAAACACGCAAAACATCACCGTACGGGTGATAAATGGTGTATTTACCCAATGTATGATTTTGCCCACGGACAAAGTGATGCAATTGAACATGTTACCCACTCTGTTTGTACTTTAGAATTTATTCCGCATAGAGATTTATACAATTGGTTAATTGAGAAATTAGGAATATATCCATCTCACCAATATGAATTTGCCCGCAGAAATTTAAACTATACCGTAACTAGTAAAAGAAAATTACTGCAATTGGTAAATGAGAATTTTGTAAACGGCTGGGATGATCCAAGAATGCCAACCATCAGCGGGTTGCGTAGAAGAGGTTTTACCCCTTCTTCTATTCGTAATTTTTGTGAACGCATCGGCATTGCTAAAAGAGATAATTTAATTGAATACAGTTTATTAGAATTTTTTATCCGTGAGGATTTAAACAAAACTTCTTGGAGAAGAATGGCGGTTTTAGATCCAATAAAAATGGTCATCACCAATTATCCAGAAGGCCAGGAAGAAATGTTGCATGGTGAAAACAATCCAGAAGTTGAAGGGCATGATGGCGAAAGGCAAATTCCTTTTAGCAACGAACTTTGGATAGAACGTGATGATTTTATGGAAGAACCTCCAAAAAAATTCTTTCGTTTAGGCCCTGGATTAATGAGTCGTTTAAAGAACGCCTATATTGTTAGATGCGATGATTTTGTAAAAGATGCAGCAGGAAATGTTACTGAAATCCATTGTACTTATTTTCCAGAATCTAAATCCGGAGAAGATACATCGGGTTTAAAAGTTAAGGGAACCATGCATTGGGTGAGTGTTAAACATGCAAAAACTGCCGAAGTAAGATTATATGATCGTCTTTTCACATCAGAAGAACCTGATAGAGAAGAAGGTGATTTTAAAGAATATTTAAATCCAGAAAGCTTAACTGTTTTAAAAAACGCTTATATAGAACCAGATTTAGCAAACGCTCAACAACAATTAGAAGAAAATCCAGATAGGCGTTACCAATTTATCCGTAAAGGTTATTTTTGTTTAGATGCGGATTCTACCGCAGATCATTTGATTTTTAACAGAACCGTTACTCTAAAAGATACCTGGGCTAAAGAGATTGGGAAATAGTTTTTTGTTTGAATTTTTTTGTTTGAATCTTTAGTCTGAATCTCGATTTTCAGCATACAAAGGATTTTGAAAAATTGGTAAGGTAGAAAGTTTAATAAACATCAAAAAAAACCTATAATCCTGTAAATCAATATTTAGACAAATAAAATCAATATTCAGAAAATTTTAATCTCATCAATTTAATGTAAATTAAAAAAGTGCAACTGTCAATTGGACTAATTTTTGGTTCTTTTGAAACAAAAATGGTACCTACTGTTTTATTAATTAACAGATAAGATGATGAGAAAGATTAAAGCAATTCACAAAGCCGTTTATTCCCCAATTGATGATTTAGAAACTTTTAGGGCAATACCTACTCAAAGTATTGATTACCTGGATCCTTTTCTTTTTTTAAACCATCATGGACCACAATTTTACAGAAAAAATAATAACGGATTACCTTTTGGTCCGCATCCTCACCGAGGTTTTGAAACCTTAACCTACGTTATAAAAGGAGACATTACTCATCAGGATTCTGGCGGCGGAGAAAGCGTAATTAAAGAAGGTGGCATTCAATGGATGACGGCCGGAAGCGGTTTAATTCATTCTGAAGTTTCTTCTCAAGAATTTAAGGATAATGGTGGCGAAGTAGAAGTTATCCAATTATGGTTAAACTTAGCTGCAAAACACAAAATGGTAAAGCCTAATTATGTGGGTTTGCCTTTCGGCGATATTTGCCATTTCGATTTAGACAATGGAAAAGTTAATGTTGATTTGATCTCTGGAAATTGGGGAGAAAATAAAGGGCCAAGAGATTCTTTAAGTAACCTCACCATGACAAGCATCAGGCTTAAAGCCGATGGAATACTTGATTTAGAAATTAATAAAAAAGATGAAATTTTGTTTTATTTAGCTAATGGCGAATTGGTTGTGAACGGAACTGAAATTCAAAAACATCAGTTGGTTCAGTTTGAAAATGATGATACTAAAATCTCTATAAAAGCAAATAAAGATTCTTATTTAATATTAGGATATGGAGAACCTTTCAACGAGCCAATGGTTGCGCAAGGTTCATTTGTAATGAATACTCAACAAGAAATTATGGATTCTTACGCTGATTTTAGATCAGGGAAAATGGGAACTTGGAAGTAAATTAATCCAGGCACATTTCTTCTAAAACTGCGCTTAACTGAGGATGAGTTTTAATTAATTCTTGTTTTTTAGCCATTTCAAAATCTGCAAAATCAAAGCCTGGAGAAACTGTACAGCTTACTAAACCAAAGCTTTCATAATTTTTCATTCTTGAGGCGAACCATGTATTTGCAGGAATTGTTGCCTGCAAAACTTCTCCATTTTCCACATCATTTCCTAAATAAATGGTTTTCAATTCATCTTTTTCAATATAAAGAATTTCTAAAGTAGCACCGAATTGATGAAACCATAATTCATCTGATTTAATTTTATGGAAATGAGATTTATTATCATTTTCTAACAAGAAATAAATAGCGGTGGTTAAGTTTCTTTTATTTCCATGCTCATTTTCTACCTCTTCTTTAGCTCGGTAAGTTTCTTTATAAAAACCACCTTCGGGATGCGTTTGTAAACCAAGTTTTTCTATGAAATATTTTGCTGTTTTCATGAGTTTAAAATTATAAAATAAATGAAATGGATTGATAATTAAAATTTAAGATTGAGGTTGTTTTTTGCGTAAGGGATAGTAATGAAAATCCTTTTTGTTTTCACAAAAAGATTGTAATGGATAGCCCGACCCATCCGCTAGCTAGCGGATGGGAAACGCCCAAATCATTAATTTTTATAGTCAAAACTTAACAATTTTAAAACCAAACTGACAAGCTGACACTCTCATTTTACGATAGAATAATCCTGTCTGACTTATACTGCGAAAATTTGACATTTTCTTTCTTTGGCATATTCTGTGTACAAACAAGGATACAATATAAAATTTAAAAAAAACAAAATAGATTATGGCATTGAACATTAAACCTATCGCAGACAGAGTAGTGGTAGAAGCTGCTGCTGCAGAAGAAAAAACAGCTTCGGGAATCTATATTCCAGATACAGCTAAGGAAAAACCTTCGCAAGGAATAATTGTAGCAGTAGGAAGTGGAAAATTTGCAGATTCTACAGGTGCGCAAATTCCGATGGATGTAAAAGTTGGTGATAAAGTTTTATACAGCAAATATGGTGGTACAGAAATTACCTACGAAGGTAAAGAATACTTAATCATGCGTGAGTCAGACATTTACGCAGTTCTTTAATCAGTATTGAGTATAGAGATTTGAGTATTGAGAGTTCAACTCTGTCTCTAACTAAAAAAATAAATTAATTTAAAATTTGTTTGGTTTTGTTTATTGCGATTTATAAGTCTCATTACTCAAAACTCAAATCTCATATCTAAAATAAAATGGCAAAACAAGTTAAATATAATGTAGAAGCTCGCGATGCTTTGAAACGCGGTGTAGATATTTTAGCCAATGCGGTTAAAGTAACCTTAGGTCCAAAAGGAAGAAACGTAATTATCGATAAGAAATTTGGTTCTCCAATTATTACTAAAGATGGTGTTACCGTTGCTAAAGAGATTGAATTATCAGATTCTTTAGAAAATATGGGTGCACAAATGGTAAAAGAAGTAGCTTCAAAAACTGCTGATATTGCTGGTGATGGTACTACAACTGCAACAGTTTTAGCTCAGGCTATAGTTACTGCAGGTATTAAAAACGTAGCATCGGGTGCAAACCCAATGGATTTAAAACGTGGCATTGATAAAGCAGTTGCTGCGGTTGTTGCTAACTTAAAATCTCAGTCTAAAACTGTAGGTGATGATAATAACATGATCAAACAAGTTGCGTCTATCTCTGCAAATAATGATGATGTTATCGGTTCTTTAATTGCTGAGGCAATGGCTAAAGTTGGTAAAGACGGTGTAATTACTGTAGAAGAAGCAAAAGGTACTGAAACTGAAGTTAAAACTGTTGAAGGTATGCAGTTTGATAGAGGTTATTTATCTCCTTACTTTGTTACCAATGCAGATAAAATGGAGGTTGAATTAGAAAGTCCTTACATTTTAATTTACGATAAAAAAATCAGCAACATGAAAGAATTGTTGCCAGTTTTAGAAAAACAAGTTCAAACTGGTAAGCCACTTTTGATTATTGCAGAAGATTTAGACGGAGAAGCTTTAGCTACTTTGGTTGTAAATAAAATCCGTGGTTCTTTGAAAGTTGCAGCTGTTAAAGCTCCAGGTTTTGGTGACAGAAGAAAAGCAATGTTAGAAGACATCGCAATTTTGACAGGCGGAACCGTAATTTCTGAAGAAAGAGGTTACAAATTAGAAAACGCTGAATTGTCTTACCTTGGTCAGTGTGAGAAAATCACTATCGATAAAGATAATACAACGATCATTAACGGAATTGGTCAGTCAGAGGATATTAAAGCTAGGGTTAATCAAATCAAAGCTCAAATAGATACTACAACTTCAGATTACGATAAAGAAAAATTACAAGAACGTTTAGCCAAATTATCTGGTGGAGTTGCTGTTCTTTACGTTGGTGCTGCTACAGAAGTAGAAATGAAAGAGAAAAAAGACCGTGTTGACGATGCTTTACATGCTACAAGAGCAGCTGTTGAAGAAGGAATTGTTGCTGGTGGAGGTGTTGCTTTTATTAGAGCGGTAGAATCTTTAAAAGATTTGAAAGGTGCTAATGAAGATGAAAATACTGGTATAAAAATCATTACAAGAGCTATTGAAGAGCCATTACGTCAGATTTGTGCTAATGCAGGAATTGAAGGTTCTATCGTTGTTCATAATGTAAAACAAGGTACAGCAGATTACGGTTACAATGCCCGTACAGATGTTTACGAAAACTTAATTGGAGCAGGTGTTATTGACCCAACTAAAGTATCTCGTGTAGCTTTAGAAAATGCAGCTTCAATTGCAGCTATGTTATTAACTACAGAATGTGTGTTAGCAGATGAGCCTGAAGAGGCTGGTGCTGGTGCAGGACATGGAATGCCACCAATGGGCGGCGGCGGCATGGGCGGCATGATGTAATTTTTAAAGGCTTAAAGCAAAAAGCTAAAGGCTTAAAGCTGAATTGCTTAATATATAAAAAATCCTTGTTCATTAATTTGGGCAAGGATTTTTTTTGTTTTGGAAAAGTAAGGTTTGTGGTAATAAATTTAGGATAGTTAGGATTTATTTTCATAATCAAAAAAAAATTTCAGTTGACATATACACTTTTAATCAAATCTGAAGAATAGATACATATAAAAATTTTCTTCGTAACTTTAAATAAAAAATCAGATATGGACACACAACATCAATACACAGTTGAAGAAGTATTAGAGATTGCATTGAAGCTTAATGATGATGACAGAAAATTAATAAAAGAAGAAATACAAAAATCTTTATTAAACAAAGAAGAGATTCTTAACAAGATAAATCCTATTCATAAAAAGTATGAATCAACTTACAAGGCTTTATCGTAGAAAATGCGATTTTTAACCAAAGCAGAAATTATTTTTTTAAATAAAAATAATGTTCAGAGATTCGGTGGAAATTTTGTGCCTCCAAGTAATTTATTAAATGAAAATCCACTAGATTATTTAGTAGAAATAGTAAATTCTGAATATTTTGGTCAAAAACTCTATCCAGAAATTTATGATATAGCAGCCGTTTATTTATTTAATATTATTTGTAATCATGTATTTACAGATGGGAACAAAAGAGCAGGCTTGGATAGTTGTTTGCTATTCTTAAATTTTAACGGCTATCAACTTCAAGATAAAATAACAAATGAAATTTTAACAGATTTCATTTTGTCAGTCGCTTCAGGTCATGAAACATTAGAATCTGTTCAAGGTTGGTTGAAACTACATATTGAAGTATTAAATTTTAATACTCAGAATAAGCAAGAGTAGCTAAAATATCACCTTCTCTCAATTGAGGGAAATCAGAAATTATTTCTCGAATAGACATCCCCTCCGATAACCAACTCAAAATATCGTAAATAGCAATTCGAGTTCCTTTTATACAAGGTTTTCCAAAACGGATTTCAGAATTAATTTGAATATGCTCACGGTAGTCCATTATCAAATATAATTATAAATAAGAAATTAACATCATAGATTTAAACCTCACCTCTTGCTTAATACTAAACAAATCATCACTACAAAAGAGAAATAAAGAACTCCAAAGCTTATTAATTTTTGGAGCATTCATTGCTTAGAAATAACTATGTCTTTCCCAGATAATTATGATCATTTAAGTACCTCAGAAGCTATTGCCATTCAGTGGGAAATGAGAAAAAACATTAACCTTACACCGCTAAATAAAGAAATAAAATTAATTGGTGGTGCTGATATCTCCTTCAATAAAAATGAAGATTATGTTTATGCCGGTATCATAGTTTTAGAATATCCTTCCATGAAAATAGTTTCAAAAACAACTGTTAAAGCTATTTCAAAATTTCCTTACATTTCTGGTTTTTTGGCTTTTAGAGAAGTGCCTGCTTTATTAAAAGTTTGGGAATTATTACCACAAAAACCAGATGTCATGATTTTAGATGGGCAAGGAATTGCTAATGAAAGAGGGATGGGAATTGCAACCCATTTTGGTTTATTAACGGATGTTCCTTCCATCGGATGTGCTAAAAGTAAGCTGACAGGAAATTATCAGGAACCAGAAAATCAACGCTTTGCAAACTCGCCATTAAATAGGCGTGAAGAACAGATTGGCTATGCTTTAAAAACAAAAGTTAATTGTGAAACAGTTTATATTTCTCCGGGTCATAAAATAAGTTTAACGCAAAGCCTGGAAATTATGAAAAATTGTACACTAAATCACCGCATTCCAGAGCCTACAAGATTGGCTCATTTAATAGTAAATGAAGCGAGAGTTAAGGATTTGGATAATAAGCAGACAAAGTTATTTTGATTTTCGCTATCGATTTTAATTACTAAAAAATATTATCATTAAACATATACCCATCAAATCTTTACAAAACCATTTCACAAAATATCATACATTTGAAATTGCAATAAATCTTAATTCATTAATATTTTTAAACGAATGAAAAAACAATTATTTATAATTCCATTTTTAGCCTTGGCTTTTTTGGCAAACGCTCAAGATAAAACTGCAATGAAATATGCAGCAACTATCACGAAAGAGGATGCGTCTACAAGATTAAATATTTTAGCAGCAGATGGCATGGAAGGTCGTGAAACTGGTAAAGCTGGAGCTTTAAGAGCTGCAGAATATATTAAAAGTCAGTTTCAAAGTTTTGGATTAAAAGGTCCGGTTAATAGCTCTTCTTATTTCCAAATGTTAGATTTAAAAGAGAAGTCTTTAGATAAAAGAGAGATTGTAGCAAGTGGTAAAACTTTAGAATTTTTAAAAGATTATTACATTTTACCCGGCACATTTAATGACACAAAATCGAATTATAAAGAATTTGTTTTTGTAGGTTATGGAATTGCCTCCGAAAAATACGACGATTTAACCAATGCCGATTTAACTGGTAAAGTAGCCATCATTTTAACCGGCGAACCTATGGTTGATGGGAAATCATTAATTACCGGAACCACAAAAATGTCTGAATGGAGTACCAGTAGAAATAAAAAGTTAGCTGCTTTAAAGGCAAAAAATCCAATTGCAATTATCACTTTAAGTAATGATATGGCTAGAATGCAAAACGCTAAAGCTTTTTTTGAAAGACCTTCTTTAGTCTTAGGAAAAGAAACTGCTAATCAAAATTTGCTGAATTTATATTTTAGCAAAGAGGCAATTAATAACCTCATGTCAAAATCAGACAAAAATATTGATGGTTTAATTAACAGCATTAAAGAAACCTCGAAACCTGCTACTTTCGGTTTCTTTTCTGATTTAAGCGTTGATATAAAAAGCAAAATGACCGCACTAGAAGCTAAAAACGTTTTAGGATTTATGGAAGGTTCTGATGCTAAATTAAAAAGTGAAATCTTAGTGGTAACTGCTCATTATGATCATGTTGGAGTTGGAGAAGATGGAGATGTTTTCAATGGTGCTGATGATGATGGATCTGGAACTACGGGAGTTTTAGAAATTGCTGAGGCTTTTTCTAAAGCGAAAAAAGCTGGTAAAGGGCCAAAAAGAAGCATATTATTTATGACGGTTGTTGGAGAAGAAAAAGGTCTTTTAGGTTCTGAATGGTACTCTGAAAATCCGGTTTTTCCTTTAGAAAATACCATTGCCGATTTGAATATTGATATGATTGGAAGAGTTGGCGAACTTTATAAAGGAAAGCAAGATTCGGCAAATTATGTCTATGTAATTGGGTCTGAGAAATTGAGCTCTACGCTAAAAGAAATTAGCGAAAAAACCAATAAGACTTACACTAACATGGTTTTAGATTATAAATATGATGAGCCAACAGATCCTAACAGATTCTACTATCGTTCTGATCATTATAACTTCGCTAAACATGGAATTCCAATAATATTTTATTTTAACGGAGTTCATGAAGATTATCACAAAAAAACGGATGAGGTTAAAAAAATCAATTTTCCGTTGCTTACAAAAAGAGCACAATTGGTATTTTATACCGCTTGGGATTTAGCTAACCGAGCTGAAAGACCAAAAGTAGACCGTGAAAATGATATGCCAAGTAATAGATAAAGCATAATTTAACTATTTAAAAAAGCAGGTTGATGAAAATTTAATCTGCTTTTTTTGTTTATAAGCTAGAGAGTGCACCAAGTTTTTCAAAAAGAAAAACTATAAGGATCACGATTTATCATCACCATATTATGGCACAAAAACTTTAAAAAAAGGAAAAGGCGAAGTTCTTATGAACTCCGCCTTCTCTAATCTAAATTAACGCTCTCGAATATTTTTACGTAAGCTTATCTACTAAGGTTACATAAAAAATGAAAATATTTTTATTTTTCGTAACAACCTAATGATGAGGGAAAAACCCTTGTTTTGCCCGTTAAATCTTTATTTAAATAATCATTAAAATAAATATTTGTACTTAAATCTTTTCCCTTTCCATGAATTCCACTATTTGATGGGATTTGATAATTTTCTCTCCTGCTATTTAAGAACAAAGGATCTTCATTATAAATATTAATTGGACCTAAATCTGGCTTATCAGTTTTAATATCATTGTTTTGGAAATCAGTTACAAAAGCCAGATTTCCTTTTTTATCAAAATCCAGTTCTTTTTGTAAGCTTCCATAAATGATGTTGTTAAAAAATTGAGCTTTTAAAGCATAAATTTTATTTGCATCGCCATTTAAATTATCGCTAAAATAAACGGAAGGTGTTTTACGTGGAAAGTTGAAATTGAAATTTGCCAAAGTATTTTGGTAAAAATTATAATCACCACCATATAAACCTATCATTAAATATTGACCACAATTATAAATTAAATTATTAATTGCGGTGATACTGGCTGTATATCCTAAAACTCCAGCTACCTCATGATTTTTAATGATAGAGTTGGTGATTAATAATTTGGGATTAGTATTATTACTCAAAGAATCTACCCTGATGCCTGCCAAAGCATTTTTTACAACCGCAAAATTAATTTTATTGTTGATGCTTGGTCTTAAAAAATGTAAACCTTCCCATTGTCCAGGTTCATCATCATAAATTCTTTCTGTTCTATCGCTTGTAAAAGTGATGCTATCTGTTAAAGTTCCCGTGGCATTTAATGTCCCTGAGATAAAAAGCTTGGCATCTTTATGAAAATAAATTCTAGCTCCAGGATTAACCGTTAAAACAACATTCGGGTTTACTATTGCATAATCATAAATTATATATGGCTTTCCTTTTAAAAATGTGGTATTGTTATTTATTTCTGCTTTATTTAAATAAACAGCATTTTGGCCATATGCGGCAATTGGTATTTTTTGCTGATTACCATTTATATTTATCTGCAATTCATCCTCTACCAAAAAGGGAGAATTAACACTATTTGGATTGATGAATGCTTTCACAAAAACATAAATAGAATCATTTCCTCTTATCTTGATGTTTTCTAAGGCATCGGCGGCAACGCCATTAATATTTATTTTAAACGATGATGCAGTACCACCTGCTAATTTTAAACTAGTAACTAAAACGCTATTTTTATTATAATTGAAAATTTTAAGAACCCTGTTAGTGGTTCCGCTGCTTGTAAAAACTGTATCAAATAACAAAGAATCTGTAGAAAATTGAAGTTTCAAATCAGGACTAGTGTCAATTTTATCATCCTTTCTACAAGAAAAAATCATAAAACTTAAAATTAAAACTGCTAAAACTGAATTTTTCATCGACACAAATATGGATTAATTTAACTATTCTGTGAAAGCAAGGCCTAAAATATTTATATTTTCTATTCCGCTGTTTTGCAAAACCGCAGCACAAGTTTCTAAAGTTGCTCCTGTTGTAATAGTATCATCAACCAAAAGCACATTATTTAATTTTGGATGATTTGATTGTACTTTAAAAACTGCCTCCATATTATCAAAACGTAAACTTCGTGATTTACCAGTCTGACTTTCCTTTTCTAAATCCCTAATTAAAATATCACTGAAAACGGGAATTTTTAAAGTTTCTGATAAACCATTTGCAAATTGTTCACTTTGGTTATAACCTCTTTTCTTAAATTTTTTAGGATGCAGGGGAACAGGAATAATTCCATCAATTTGGGTATAATGAATTTCTTTGACCAACTCCTTTCCATACAATTTCCCAAGCTCTACCCCTACTTTTGGCTGGTTATTATATTTAAGCTGATGCATGATATTTTGTACTTTACCAGCCTTGTTAAAATATAAAAAAGCTGCCGCAGATTGGATTTTTATCCTTCCCCAGAACTGCTTTGCCAATTTATTATCTGGGATTAAGTGATAATTGGTATAAGGTAATTGGTGCAAACAAATGGTGCAAAAGCTGTTTTCATGTTGCACTAATGAACCGCCGCAAGCCTGACAGATATTTGGAAAAAATAGCGCATCAAAATCTTTAAAAAACTGTTTAATTGATGCGGCCATCTTTTACTAATTACTTTCTTTAACGGCTAATTGCCCACAAGCTGCATCAATATCTTTCCCTCTACTCCTTCTTATATGTGTGTTGATGCCTTGTTTCTTTAAATAATTGGCAAAAATCTCTGTTTTATCAACATCGGCATTGGTGAAATCTGCAAAAGAAATTGGGTTATATTCTATGATATTTACTTTACAAGGAACGTGTTTACAAAACTTTGCCAAGTCCATTGCATCGGTTAAACTATCATTAACACCATCAAAAATAATATATTCATAAGTAACAGGATTTTTAGTTTTGGCGAAATAGTACTTTAAAGCTTCGGCTAAAGCGGATAAAGAATTTTGCTCATTTATTGGCATTATCTCATTTCGTTTAGCATCATTAGCAGCGTGAAGAGATAAAGCTAAATTGAATTTTACCTCATCATCACCTAATTTTTTAATCATTTTAGCAATACCGGCAGTAGAAACAGTAATTCGTTTCGATGCCATATTTAATCCATCTTCAGCGGTAATTCTGTCAATAGATTTTAAAACATTTGTATAATTTAAAAGCGGCTCTCCCATCCCCATATAAACAATATTTGAAAGTGGGATTCCATAATTTTCGATAGCTTGATTATTAATCAAAACCACTTGGTCATAAATTTCATCGGCATTCAAATTCCTTTTTCGCTCCATATAACCTGTGGCGCAAAACTTACAAGTTAAGCTACAACCCACCTGTGATGATACGCATGCGGTCATTCTTTCGGTTGTCGGGATTAAAACGCCTTCAATTAAATGGGTATCATAAAGTTTAAAAGTATTTTTTATTGTTTTATCAGCGCTAAATTGAGAACTGTTGATTTTTACTGCGTTTATAACAAAATGATTTTTTAAATTCTCTCTCAAATCTTTAGAAAGATTGCTCATCTCGTCAAAATTTAAAGCAGATTTTTTCCATAACCATTCATAAACTTGAGTAGCTCTGAAAGACTTTTCGCCCATCTGGGTAAAAACTTCTTTCAGCTGTTTAAGATCTAAACTCCTAATATCCTTTTTAACAATGTCTTCCATAAAGCGGTTGTAAAATTAGCATTATTAAATTGGACGTAAAATTTTTAAAATTTATGATGAATAAATTGACAGTTTTTTGTTAAAAATGGTAAGTTTAAAAATTGGATAGCTTTGAAACAATGTTAAGGGTAAATCATTAAATTTTAAATGCTTTTTTAATTGATGCGACGCTTTAGTGCAGATTTTATTTATACAATTACTGGCAATATCATACCAAATGGGATTGTTGTAACCAACGATGATGGAAAAATTTTAGCCATAACCGATGAAAAAATTTCTTTAGACCCACATATTGAAAGATATGATGGGATCATTACTCCCGGATTTATAAATACTCATTGCCATTTAGAACTTTCTCATCTTCATCAAAAAATAAAGAAACAACAAGGTTTAATTTCTTTTATTAAAGATGTAATTTATACCAGAAACTTTCATGAAGATGTAATTCATGAAGCTATGAAAAAAGCCGATGAACAAATGTGGCAAAATGGTATTGTTGCTGTTGGGGATATTTCTAACCAATCTATATCGGCAGAAATTAAGCAAAAAAGTAAAATTAAATACCACACATTTATAGAAATGATTGGACTTGATGCTTACAAAGCACAAGAAATTATAAAAAATGCAATTGATTTAAAAGCTCAATTTAAGACTCCAACATCCATAACTGTTCACGCTCCTTATTCTATCTCTAAAGAATTGTTAAAAGAATTAAAAAGATATTGTAAGAATAACGAGAATAAAATAGCCATTCATTTACAAGAATGTGAAGCTGAAGCCGAACTTTATAAGGGTAAAAAAGGCGCATTTTTAGATTTTTTTAAAGATTTAAATATCAATGCAGAAACTTTTAAAGCGCAATCTAAAAACTCCATTCAAGCTATTCTTCCATTTTTGCCAAAAAACCAAAAGATTTTATTTGTACACAATACCTTTACTTGTTTAAAAGATATTTATCTCACAAAACGCTTTGAATTAGATTTATTCTGGTGTTTTTGCCCAAATGCCAATCTATATATTGAGAACACTTTGCCGAAAATCGATTTTTTTAAACACACCAACTATCCAATTACAATTGGTACTGATAGTCTAGCTTCTAATGATGTTTTAGATATTTTAAGCGAGATAAAGGTTTTAGTAAAAAACACAAAATCTTTTACCACCGCAGATATTTTAAAATGGGCAACTATAAACGGTGCTCAATTTCTTGGATTAGAAACCGATTTTGGAAGTATTGAAGTAGGAAAAACTCCTGGATTAAATTTACTGCAAAATTTAAAAAATGGTGAAATCACAGATAAAACAACACTGAAAAAGTTGATTTAATTTATCAGTTAGTATATCCTATCTTTTAAAAAACCTATTTTTGAAATCTAAATTATCGCTCAAAAAAGCTTTAAAGAAAATGAAAGCATTAAAAATTCAAGTATTTGGCAGGGTTCAAGGTGTTTTCTATAGGGCAAGTACAAAGGCTGTTGCAGATCAAATAGGAATAAAGGGTTTTGTAAAAAATTTAAAAGACGGTTCTGTTTTGATAGAAGCAGAGGGCGAAGATTTTTTTATGAACGATTTTTTAGATTGGTGTAAATATGGCCCTGATGATGCCAAAGTTGATCAAACCATTGTTGAAGAAATTGAAGTGAAAAATCATCAAAATTTTAATATCCTAAAGAAATAATATTGTCGACAATAAAAAAGTTTGCGGGCCAAACAGCTATTTATGGCATAAGTACCATAGCTTCTCGTATCTTAAATTTCTTTTTAACACCCATTTATACCAAAGTTTATCCACTTAAGGTTTATGGCATTTTCACAGAGATGTATAGCTATGCCTCTATTTTAAATCCTTTATTGTCTTTTGGTATGGAGACTACTTTTTTTAGGTATCTAAATAAGAAAGAAGGTCAAAAAGAAACGATTTATAGCAATACTTTTATGATGATTGCTTTTATAAGTGCTGTTTTTCTATTTACAATTTTGGCTTTTGTAAACCCAATAGCAGTTTGGTTAAAAGACGCAACAAACACACCACTAGTAGATTACGTTTTATACGTTAAGTTTTTTAGCTTTATGTTAGTGATTGATGCCTTAAGTGTCGTCCCTTTTGCAAGATTAAGAGCAGATGGAAAACCGGGCAGATATTCGGTTTTGAAAATCATTAACATCTTAACTTTTATATCTTTAAATCTATTTTTCATTTTCGTAATTCCCTTCGTAATAAAAAATCATTTTCCTCTTGCAGATTTTTTTAGAAGCTGGTATCAAGAAAAATGGATTGGTTACGTTTTTATATCAAACCTTATTGCAAGTTTTTTAACCTTGATACTATTATTACCAGAGCTGTTAAAAGTTCAGTTAAAGCTTGATAAGAAATTACTGGCAGAAATGATGTTGTATAGCCTGCCAATATTTGTGGCTAATTTATCCTTCATCGTAAATGAAAACTTAGATAAAATATTTTTAGGTCGTTTGTTGCCTAATTCTATTAGTCAATCACAAGTTGGTATTTATGGTGCTTGCGGTAAGATTGCTATTTTCCTCAGCATTTTTATCAATGCGTTTAGGCTAGGTGCCGAGCCTTTTTTCTTTTCTCATGCCAAAAATGAGAACGCCAAACAAACTTATGCCACCATCATGAATTATTTTGTGATGATCATTACCTTAATATTTGTTGGGATTGTGGCCAACATAGAAATTCTAAAACATTTTATCCGTAATGAGTCTTACTGGGTTGGTTTAGATGTGGTGCCCATTTTATTATTTGGTTATGTAAGTTTAGGCATTTACATGAATCTCTCTATTTGGTATAAATTATCCGATCAAACAAGATATGGTTTATATATTTCTGGCGTTGGAGCAATTATCACCATTGTGTTAAACCTTATTTTTATCCCATTTTATGGATATATGGCTTCTGCTTGGGTTTCTTTAACTGCTTACACCAGCATGATGATTTTATCGTACATCCTCGGACAAAAGAATTACGCCATTCCTTATCATTTAAAAAGAAATGTAATTTACCTTTTAAGTTCTGTTATTGTTGTCTGGTTTTCTTATGTTTATTTTAAAAGAGATTTAATTATCGGAAACATTTTGTTTATCCTTTTTGGATTAATAATTTTATATACAGAACGCCATCAAATCAAAAAAATAATAGCCAATTTATGAAGATTAATATCATCAATAAATCAAAACACCCACTACCAAGTTACAGCACAGAAGCATCTGCCGGCATGGATTTAAGGGCAAACTTAAACGAGGAAGTGGTTTTAAAACCCTTAGAGAGGAAGTTAATTCCTACTGGTTTATCCATTGAGTTACCATTAGGCTACGAAGCGCAAATTAGACCACGAAGCGGTTTAGCTTATAAACATGGAATCAGTATTGTAAACTCACCAGGAACTATTGATGCAGATTATCGTGGTGAAATAGGAATACTGCTGGTTAATTTATCTAATGAAGACTTTACCATAAAAGATGGGGAACGCATTGCACAAATGATAATTGCAAAGCATGAAACTGTAGAATTTATAGCAGTAGAATCTTTATCTGAAACAGTGCGTGGTGCTGGTGGTTACGGACATACTGGCATTAAATAATAATATGAGCAAACAGAAAATCCTATTTTATTTATTTTTCCTATCCGGATTTTCTGTTTTAGCACAAAAAAACAAAACTCCTAAACAAGAAATCGTTATTGTTAGCGGTAAACAACTTAGTACCGAAGATAGCAATAAAGTAACCCAACTTTTTTACTCGGGTTTAAGAGAAAAAGTAGTTCAAAATCAAACCTTAGCTGTAGACTATTTTAATCAAATATTACAAATAGATCCCGCTAACCATAATGCTTTTTATGAACTAGCGCTTATTTATTTTAAAAAAGGAGATTTAACACAAGCTAAAAATTTTGCTCAAAAAGCGGTTACCATAAAAACCGATAACGAATGGTATTGGCTATTAAACGCTAATATTTATCAGCAACAGCAAGATTTTCTATTATTAGATTATGCATTAAATGAATTAGTAAAACTAGCTCCAGATAAAATAGAATACCAATTTGATAAGGCAAATGCGCTTTTTATGATGGGTAAACCTGATGAATCTTTAACGCTTTATAATAAATTAGAGCAAAAAGTAGGTTTAACAGATCAAGTTTTACAAGGCAGGCAACGCATTTATTTAAAAAAGGGAAATATTACCAAGGCTTCCGCCGATTTGGAACAGCTTATAAAGAATAATCCATCAGATGTTAGATATTATCTTTTTTTAGGCGATTTATACTTTTCAAATCAAATGACAGATGAAGCTCTGACTGTTTACCAAAAAGCAAAAGAGCTTGATGAAAACAATCCTTTCACAAGAATTGCGATTGCGCAAATATTAGAATCACAGAAAAAACCAGAACAAGCTTATGAAGAGATTAAAGCAGCATTCAAGCAAGAAAGTTTAAACATCGACCAAAAGGTTAAAATAATCATTAAATATTTTGATGCTTTTCCTAACCCAACTGCTTTAAATAGAGCGGAAGAACTTTCATTAATCCTTACCCAAGTTCATTCCATAGACCCAAAATCATTTTCTTTATATGGTGATGTTCTTTACCAAAAACAAGATTATAAACCTGCGCAAACCCAATACGAAAAGGCGTTAGAATTAAATAAAAACATCTACGCTATATGGGATCAGCTATTAAGAATTCAGCTATTTTTAAATGATGGCAAATTATTAATTGCCAAAGGCGAGGAAGCATTATCTTATTTCCCAAATCAATATGCCTTATATTTTTATACGGGTTTTGGCTATTTACAAGAGGGAAATGCAAAAAAAGCCATTAGCTATTTTAACAATGCACTTAATTTTGATATTGATAATTTAGGGATAAAAGCCCAAATATTTAGCGGGCTTGGAGATGCTTATCAAGCAGAAAAAAAATATAAAGAATCTGTTATCGCTTACAATGAGGCATTAATCATTGAGCCAAAAAACACTTATACCTTAAATAATTATGCTTACTATTTATCGTTAAGGAATGAAGATTTGGCTAAAGCCGAGAAAATGTCGGATTTATCAAATCAGTTAGAACCCAATAATGCAGCTTTTGAAGACACTTACGCCTGGATACTTTTCAAATTAAAAAAGTATGATGCTGCAAAAGATTGGATGCAGAAAGCAATTAAGAACAATCCAAATAGTGCAACTCAGTTTGAACATTTAGGAGATATTTTATTTAAGCAAGGCGATGTAAATAATGCTTTAATCAACTGGAAAAAAAGTTTGCAAATAAACAGTAACAATGATCTCCTTCAGAAAAAAATTAATGAAAAAAAATATATTGAGTAAAATAATCTTCCTTTTTTGTGTCGCTTTTCTTTTCTCCTGTAAATCGAAAAAAAACATTATTGCAGTCCCACCTACTAATAATAAAATTGTAAAAGCTAACTTTTCTAAAATTGAGGCTAAACAAGCAACATTTAATACATTTTCAACAAAAGCAGCTACAAACCTTACCATAAACGATAAAAATTTTGATGTTACGCTTAACATCAGAATTAAAAAAGGAGAAGCAATCTGGGCATCTATCACCTATATCGCAGGTGTAGAAGTAGCAAGAGCAATGATTACCCCAGACAGTTTAAAAATTATGGATCGTATAAATAACGAATACATTAAAAAGCAGTTTGACTATATTCATAAATTCAGCAATAACGAGATTGATTATAATGCCTTAGAAGCTGTATTAGTAGGCAATTGTTTACCTTTTGTATTAAATGATAATATTGCTATAAACCAAAAAGAAAATATTACCACTATAACCGGACAAACCAATCAGATGGTTTACCAAATAGGTTTAAATCAATTATTAAAGCCTCAATCAACTGTTTTAATTTCAGAGATTAATCAACAAAAATTAGAGGTAAATATTACCGCTTTTCAAGAAATCTTAAATCAAATATTTGCTAAAACAATTTCTTTAACTTCTATTGCAAAGGATAAAAATGTGAAGTTGATAATGGATTATGATAAAACATTTATTGACCAACCTGTAGAATTTCCCTTTAATGTGCCTAAAAGATTTTCACTGATTGAGTAAAATAAATACCTTTGCCAAAATGAAGTATTTCAAATCTATTTTAATTCTCTTACTGGTATTTTTTGGAGTTCATGCTTTTTCGCAATCAAGATCTGAACTGGAAAAGAGAAAAGCTCAATTAAATAAAGATATTGAAATGACCAATAATATCTTAAATAAAACTGCAAAAGATAAAAAGGTTACTTTAAAACAATTGAATCTTTTGAGAGCCCAAATCCGCTTAAAAGAAGAAAAAATAAACACCATCAATTCTGAAATTCGTTTACTTGATGGCCAAATAAACGAAAATGTTAATCAGGTAAGGTCTTTACAGTCTCAGCTTGCTCAATTAAAATCAGATTATGCGGCCATGATCAGGTTTGCACAAAAAAATCAAGGTTCTTACAGTAAATTGATGTACATCTTTGCAGCCAAAGATTTTAATCAAGCCTACAAGCGGATGAAATATTTGCAACAATTTGGCGAATACAGACAGAAGCAAGCGAGATATATTGAAGATACCCAAAGCTCTATAAAAGGTAAAATATCTCAGTTAAATAGAAATAAATTAGATAAAGATCACCTTTTAAACGATCAGGAAAAGGAAAAAACAACTTTAGGCTCTGCCCAAGATAAACAAGCAAAGGCTGTAAATAGCTTGACATCCCAAGAAAAAAAATTAAAACAAGACTTAGCAAAAAAGCAAAGGGATGCACAGCAATTGGATAGAGCCATTAGGCAAGCAATTGCAAAAGAAATAGAAATTGCAAGGATAAAGGCAGAAGAAGAAGCGAGAATTGCTGCAGCAAAAGCTAAAGCCGCAGGTAAAGAAGCACCAGCAGCTAAAACCGGTTCTGTTTTAAATACTACTCCAGAAGCCGCAAAATTATCTGCAGATTTTGTAAGCAATCGTGGTAGACTACCATGGCCTGTTGCAAACGGTGTGGTAACACAATTTGCAGGTCGACAAAAAATTGGCGTGAACGTTGTAGTTGATAATACTGGTTGGATCATTAAAACAAACCCAGGTTCTTCGGTTCGTTCTGTTTTTGAAGGTCAGGTTACAACAGTAATTGATATCGTGGGATCAACTGTAGTGATTGTAAAACATGGTGAGTTTTTTACTGCTTATAAAAATTTAGCTTCGGTAAATGTTTCTAAAGGACAAAAAGTAAGTACAAAACAATCATTGGGAACAGCTGATGGACAAGCAGAAATAGAATTTCATATCTACAAATCAAGGGAAGAACAAGATCCAAAATATTGGTTGGCACCTAATTAAAAAAATTTTAAAACTAATATCATTATAAACTCGTTAATCATTTTAGTAAATAAAAGAATTATATTTGAATCAGCTTAGCATATACAAAAAATGTTTCTACATACTTTACTTTTTTTAAATCTTGGCACTCAAGAAGTTGTTTTAATAATGTTTGCTGCATTATTGCTTTTTGGTGGAGAAAAGCTACCAGAATTAGCAAGAGGCTTAGGTAAAGGAATTAGAGAATTTAAAGATGCTTCTGATGGTGTTAAAAGAGAAATTCATAGAAACATCAATCAGCTTACTGCTGATGAAGAACTTAAAAGAGAAGAGATAGTTCAAAAGGAATTACCCTCAGAAACTGAAACTTCTTCTATTATAGATGAAGAAATTACAATACCAGCAGTTACTGAGGTTTCTTCTAGCAAAGAAAAACAAGATTAATACACACAATTTAAATAAATAAAAAGATGGGTTTAGGTGCTCCAGAAATTATCTTAATCGTATTAGCTTTATTGCTACTATTTGGCGGAAAAAAGATTCCAGAATTAATGAGAGGAATGGGAAAAGGTGTTAAGGAATTTAAAGATGCTCAAAGTGGCGTTGATAAACCTGAATACGAAAAGCCATTAGATAAAACTGACGAAAAAACAAGAAATATGTAATTAAATCCTATTTATTTAGGATTCTTTTAACCTTGAACCGCTGAAATTCTTAATTTCGGGGATTCAAGGTTTTCTTTTATATAATGATTACAGAAAAAATCCAATCCTATACTAAATTTTCCGATTTACAATCAGCATTAAAAACTGGTCAGTTAAAAGTGGTTGACCTTATTGAATATTATTGTGAAAGGATAGAAAAATTTGCACACCTAAATGCTTTTTTAGAAGTTTTTAAAGTAGAAGCATTATTAAGAGCAGAAGAAATACAAAAAAAAATTGATATTGGTACAGCGGGGAAATTAGCTGGGATGATTATTGGTTTAAAAGACAATATTTCTTTTAAAGGCCATGAGATGACTGCCTCTTCAAAAATCTTAAAAGGTTATCACGCTGTATACTCCGCAACTGTTACCAAGCGAATTTTGCAAGAAGATGCCATTATCATTGGACGCCTAAATTGTGATGAATTTGCAATGGGAGCATCTAATGAAACTAGCTTTTTTGGTCCTGTTAAAAATTTTGCAGACGAAACCAAAGTTTCTGGTGGATCTTCTGGCGGTTCTGCCGTTGCTGTACAAGCCGATTTATGTTTTGCTTCTCTGGCATCTGATACTGGCGGCTCTATTAGACAGCCGGCAGCATTTTGCGGCGTTGTTGGACTTAAACCAACCTATTCAAGAGTCTCCCGATATGGTGTTGTTGCTTATGCTTCTTCATTTGATCAGGTAGGCCCTATTACAAAATCTGTAGAAGATGCAGCTTTAATTTTGGAAGTAATTGCTGGAAACGATGTTCATGATTCTGCTTCTTCGAATTTAAAAGTCCCAGAATATTCTAAACTATTGGATGATAAGAGCAAAAAGAAAATTGCTTATATAGAAGAAACTTTGCATTCTGACGGTTTAGACCCTGAAATAAAAGACAATATATTATCACAAATACAGAAATTAAAAGATGAAGGTCATACTGTAGAACCTGTTTCTTTTGAGTTTTTAGACTACGTTGTTGCTACCTATTATATTTTAACTACGGCGGAAGCTTCCTCTAATTTAGCAAGATATGATGGCGTTCATTATGGTTATCGTAGTCCTGATGCTACAGATTTGATGAGCACCTACAAAAAATCTAGATCAGAAGGATTTGGAGAAGAAGTTAAAAGAAGAATTATGTTAGGCACTTTTGTATTGAGCGCAGGATATTATGACGCCTATTATTCTAAAGCACAAAAAGCCAGACGTTTAATTAAAGAAAAAATGGATCATATTTTAGAAAATTATGATTTCATTATCACTCCTACCACTCCTACTCCCGCTTTTAATATCGGCGAAGAAATAACTGATCCGGTGGTAATGTACTTAGCAGACATTTTTACCGTTGGAGCTTCGTTAGCTGGCTTACCTGCAATATCAATACCGTCAGGAAAAAATAAAGCTGGATTACCTATAGGAATGCAGGTTATAGGAAAAAGATTTAAGGAAGAAAACTTGTTAGCTTTTGCTAAAAACCTTTATCGTTAATTTATTCTTGGTTTTAGCTTGGATTAAAATTTGAAATTATGAAAAAAACAATTGCCTTAATTACGAGTATAATTTTGTTAATAAGCTTATCAATCTCGGCAAAAGAAAAATTCAAATTAGATACCACAAAAAAGATTAAGCTGAGCGCTAAAGAAGCAAAGCTCATTAAAAATTTAATTAAAACAGATACCATTTTTGATCCTGCTAATTTAAACCTGCAATTAGAGCTTTTTAAATACAATCCAAATTTAATCTATAAATACCGTTTAGATTCATTGAACGCAACAGTGCCAATGGACTATAATTCTTATGTACAAACCTATATTGATGTTTTTTTAACAAAGAGAAACGAAGAAGTTGGACACATGATAAATTTGGGTAAATACTATTTCCCAATTTTCGAGAAAGCCTTAGCGGCCTATCATGTTCCTCAGGAATTTAAATATTTACCAATCATAGAATCTTCCATGAATCCAATGGCGGTTTCACGAGTTGGAGCAACGGGTATGTGGCAGTTTATGTACACTACAGGTAGGGTATATGGTTTAAATATTGATAATTATGTTGATGACCGAAAAGATCCAATTGCTGCTAGTTATGCCGCGGCAGCTTATTTAAGGGATTCTTATAACGAACTTGGCGATTGGTTATTGGCTTTGGCATCTTATAATTGTGGTAAAGGAAATGTAACTAGAGCTATATCGAAAGCTGGTGGTGCCAGAAGTTTTTGGGAAATTCAGGGGTATTTGCCAAACGAAACTAGAAACTATGTACCAGCTTTTATAGCTGCAAATTACATCATGAATTATTATGGTAAGCATTCCCAAATTAAACTCATTAATGAAAATATTTTAAAAACAGATTCTGTTTATGTAAACAAATTTATATCGTTTGATAAAATTGCTTCAGCTTTAAATTTGGAAGCTAATGATATCCAAAATCTAAATCCATCTTATAAAAAACTGTTGATTAATGGCACTAAAGAAAATCCAAAAAGATTAATTATCCCAAAATTAACTTATACAGATTATACAAACTTTTTTGATGCATTAAATGCTGATGAAGATGAAAGCATTAAAATTGTGAATGTAATTCAGCAGCCCACAAAACCTTTTAAAACTATAACTCATACCGTAAAACAAGGTGAAAACCTTAATAGAATAGCTGATAATTATAGAGTAGAAGTACAGGATATTAAGGTATGGAACAATTTACCAAACTATACCATTTCTATCGGACAAAAGCTGGTGGTAAATAAACCTATTGAAGAAGTCAAAAAGCCAATTGAAAAAAAATCGGATTTATTGGCTTATAAGGTTAAAGCAGGAGATACACTTATTTCTATTGCAGAAAGATTTGAAAATGTTACTGTACAAAGTATCAAAGAATTAAACGGTTTAAAATCTAGTATATTAACAATTGGTGCTATTTTGAAGATTAAGATTTGATTTAATTATTCTCGTAAAAAAAGTCTTTAAAGTGGAGAAAGAGTCTTTATTAAATTTTCTCAAAAAGAATATTCCAAATATTTCGGTGGATAGAGAAGCATTGTTAAAAATTGCTGACCAATTTGAGGAAAGAAGCTTTGAGAAGAATGATCATTTGCTCAAAAGCGGAAAAATTAGTGATTACTTTTTTCTTTCAGAAGGTTTTTTAAGAGTATATACATATGATACGGATGGAAACGAAGTAACTACATACTTTTATCCACAAGGAAGAATTGTTTTTGATGCATCTTCTTTTTTTCTCCATAATCCATCAACTGAAAACATACAAGCTTTAACAAAATGTATAGGTTACTTCACAACTTTTGAAAAATTAAATACTCTATTTCACACTGTTCCAGAGTTCAGAGAGTTTGGACGACAAATGATAGTTACTGAGTTTGTAGCCTATAAACAAAGAACATTGGCAATGATAAATCTAAGTGCAGAAGAAAGATATTTACAACTTATGAAAGCTAATCGGGATATATTTCAGTATGCTCAGCTTAAACATATTGCTTCTTATCTTGGGGTTAGTGAGCGAACGCTCAATCGAATAAGGTTAAACTCTACAAAAAAATAATCCTCATTTTATTTTACGCCATTTGTCGTACAGAATAAAATCTGCTCGGTGTTCCTTTGCAGTAATAAATTTTATTTGCAGATGGAAAATATCCCTTTTTATGTTTATGCTGCTTTCAGCTTAACAATTTTTGCAACACTCTATTTGTTTTATAGAGCCACTAAAAAATCTAAAGGATTTATTGTGCTTCTCTCTATTTGGATTACCGTTCAATCTGTAATTGGAATTTTGGGTTTCTATACTTTAACCAATTCTATACCGCCAAGATTTCCATTTCTCTTATTACCACCATTGGTATTTACCATTGTTCAATTTACCACTAAAAGAGGTGTGCTGTTTATTGATAGTTTAGATTTGAAATCCCTTACAATTATTCACGTAATAAGAATTCCTGTTGAACTGATTTTGTATTGGCTTTTTATTGCCAAAGCGGTGCCTCAACTTATGACTTTTGAAGGTAGAAATTTTGATATAATTTCAGGCATCACCGCACCTTTTGTTTACTATTTCGGATTTGTAGAACCCAAGTTGACCAAGTCAATACTAATCGGCTGGAATGTGCTATGTATTGGACTTCTGCTCAATATCATGATAAACGGAATGCTATCAGCGCCAACACAAATTCAACAATTTGGCTTTGAACAACCAAATATTGCTGTGCTCCATTTCCCATTTATATTTCTACCAGCTTGCATTGTACCTATTGTTCTATTTTCACATTTAGCAAGTATCAGGCAACTTATTTTAAATAATAATCAAACAAATAAAAAATGAAAAGTAAAATATTAATCACTCTAGCAAACGGAAAAACAGGATTTGCAACTGCCAAACAATTATTGGAAGAAGGTTATCAGATTAGAATATTTGTTCGTTCCAAAAATGAAAAAACCACTCAATTAGAAAAACTTGGAGCAGAAACAGTTATTGGAAACTTTAACAATCGGGAACAGCTTCGCATAGCATTAACCGACATTCAAAATGTTTACTATTGTTACCCATATAAACCAGGAATGGCTAATGATATCACACTATTTATTGAAGAAGCTACCAAAGCAGAAATTAATGCAGTTGTCTTTATGGGACAATTTATTGCAGAATTTAATGATACAGGAAGTGCATTGACAACTGACATAAGAAAGTGCTACGACTTATTAGAAAAGTCAGCATTAAACGTAGTGTATTTTAATCCTGTATATTTTGCCGACAATGCTTTTGTAATCGCAGAATATGTGCTTCAGTTGGGCTTAATGCCAAGTCCTTTCGGAAACGGAAAAAATCCTTGGATTTCCATTGATGACATGAGCAGATGCCTTGTTGAATTATTGAAAAAACCAGAATCATATTTTGGGCAGAAACTCTTTATAACAGGTAGCAAATCAATTTCTCCAAAAGAAATGAAAGAAATATTCTCTCAAGTTAGTGGCAAAAGGATTCTAAAAGTTAACATCCCTGATTGGCTTTTTTTAAAGGCAGGTATTATGAGCGGTATGGAATTTGGCTTTGACAAATTCGCTATTATACAATCTATATTTTATCATAAGCAAATGCGAATGAACCGTTTTAATATTGAACCTACAAACATTGTTAAGGAATTGACAGGGAAAGAGCCTGAAGACTTTGAGACAATAACAAAAAAATACTTCGCAAATTCTAAGTACATAAGGCGGACTTTTGGAAGTTGGTTTACTACCTTTATTAAGTTTAACAAAATGCCTTTTACCAAAGTGCCAAATAATAAAGAAATAGAGAAAATAAATGTGTAAAGTTATTACAAAAGAAAACTTGTCATAGTGAAATGTATGCGTTTACAAAGTTCGCCACTTATTTTAGAGGCGAACTATTATTACTGAAAATAAAAATTATTCATTACAGAAAGCAAGTAAAAAAATATTTATCCTGCTTTTAACTCTTCACCCTCTTTAACTGCAGCATCTAATAAATTCAGTTTCATTTCAGAAAGTTTCTCTCCTCCTTTAATTCCAAAATCTAATGTTCTGATTGGGAACGGGATCATGATATCATTATTATCAAATGCTTTTTTGATTAATATGATCGCTTCACTTTTTGCACTCAAATAATCTGCCTGATGCACAGAATTAAGCCAAATCCTTAATTTAAAGTTGATGGAGCTATCTCCAAATTCATCGTAAAAAACCTCAACTTCTTTATCTAAATCCCTTTGGAGTAAGTCGGTCAAACAATCTTTAACTAAACTTCTTACCTTTTCTAAATCATCCCCATAAGAAATACCAACAGTAAAATCTAAACGCCTTTTACCTGTTGAAGAAAAATTTTCGATTGCGTTTTGAAAAACATCTTTGTTAGGTATTATCAATCTTTGCCCTTGTAAAGTTATGAGTGTTGTATCACGTAGATTCACCGCCTCTATCCTACCCATTTTATCATTTACTGTGACTAAATCTCCAACATCAAATGGACGCCTAAAAGACATGAAAATACCCGACATGAAATTAGCTGCAACATCTTGAAAAGCAAAAGCCAACGCTAATCCTAATATACCAGCTCCTGCCAAAACAGTAGTTACTGCTTTATCTAATCCAATAATATTAAGGGCAGTAAACATCGCAATTATGATAACAACTATGTAAGTAAACGATGAAAATAACTTATTGATAGTTTGTATAGAGGATAGTTTTTGAATGATTTTATAGGAATATTTCCTAACAAGTTTGGCTATTAAAATCCCTATAATTAATACGACTACCGCTAAAACAATATTTGGAAGTAACTTAATGGTTTCTGCAAACCATCTTTGTAATTTATCTATTAACAGGTTGTAAGCGTTGTTAAAATCCATATATTAAAATTATGTATCTAAAATTTTAAATAAAATAGCAATAACTTAACCAAAATAATTTTATAAAACGTGTTAAAACTAAATGGCTAGTATTAGTTTTAACTAACACTAGCCATTTTAAAATTTATAAGTTAATAAATCTATTGCCCAACTAAAAAAACAGCATTACTAAAAAGTAATTTACCATTTTCCCAAAAACTACGGAATAGTGGATCATCGGCTAAGTATACAACGGAACCTCTACCTAATTCTTCTACTCCAAATAAGGTTCCATCTTGTAATTTTTGTTTTATTTTTGCTCCCGTAAAGCCACTTACATAACTAGATTTTTTAACATAACCAACATTCCACCCTTTTTCTAAAAAATTATAAATATTAGTATCAAGCTTTAAGCTAAAATAGTATTTTGGATAACCAAAGGCCAATGGATTTGTATTGTCTAATTCTAATTTATAGATAGCACCTGGTATATTATTTGTCAAATCTTCACTCTCTCTATTTCCATAAACTTTTAGATTAGCATAAAGATCCTTTTTAATATCCTCCTTACCATCTTTTATTGGTTTATCTTCTTTGCTCTTTAAGCTAAAATCTTTTTTATCTGCAAAAGACTTTAAAGCACCATCAACAGCGATTATTTTTCCGCCTGCTTTTATCCAATTTATAATTTTATCATTAACTAAACCAGTATAATAACCATCTGGTACTATTAATACATTTATATCATTCCATTTTACTCTTCCTAAATCATCTGTTTTAATTACTGTTATTGGATATGCAATTTCCTGTTCAAAGAAATGCCATATTTCACCAAAGCCGATAGGGCTAACATCTTCACCAGCTAAAACGGCTACTGTAGGTTTGTTTATAAATCTGATTTTATCAGATCCAAAATCTGCTCCTTTATCTACAAAACCACTGGTTATCTTATTTAAATTATGATTGCTTTCTTTTGCCAGTTCCATTAATTTTTGCGCTAGCTTTTCGCCCATTCCCTCGTTACTTGTTTTTGCAATAATTAAAGAACCTGCATCATATTTTTTTCCATTTACTTCAAAAGGAGATTCGGTGTACCTCACTTTTATATTATTTTTGAGTAGAGAAGATAGAAATTTTGCATCATCAACAGATTTCCATTCGCTAATCCAGGCATAAGTATTCCCAATTGGTTCAGGTTCTACTGGTCGAGGCGGAGGAGGCAAATTATTAATAGGTTTAATTGCATCCTTTAATGCATAAGCTTGCAAACCATAAGCATAAGGTAAAGCCCAAGCTGTAATATCGTACGTATTAGAATCTGCTACAAAAGTTTTAGGTTCTAAAAGTACATTAGCCAAAACAGATTTTGGCTGATAAGCACTCACCACTATGTCTGTTTTTTCTATACTGAAATTTTCCGTTTTACCATTTACATAATTATAGCCAGATGATTGTTTAGAAACACCATAACCAACTTCAATACCGTTTGCTTTTAACAAATCTGCAAGTTTTTGAGCGTTGGCATTGTTTGTAGATTTAATAATGTAAGTTTTATACTCACTGGTAGGATTATTTTTACCGTCGTTATAAAACTTTTTAAATTCTGAGACTACTTTTTGGGCATTCTTAGAGGTTGCTTCGATAGTAGAAAGTCCGGTAGTATAATGATGGTTTATTCTATCTTTTAAAGTTAGTGTATCGCCTTCTTCATTTAATATTGCCAAACCTGCTACACCACCTCCGCCTTGCTCAAACGTCATCCCAATTGAACCGCTATAAATTGGATAAGTATCGCCGTAAGAAGGGTAAAGAAGATCAAAACGTTCTTTGGTAAAGTACATCCATCCTTTTTCATCAAAATATTTAGCATTGTTTTTTCCTATGATGGTTTGAAACTCTACTTGCCAAGGCGTGATTACTTTGTGAAATGGAGCTGCCGCAGGAGCAAAATAATAAGGATCATTTACTCCTTGTTCATGAAAATCTACGTGTACTTCTGGCAACCAACTGTTATAAAGCTTTAACCTTTGCTTGGTTTCAATTTGCGTTTGCCAGGCCCAATCTCGGTTCAAATCAAAATAGTAATGGTTAACTCGTCCACCTGGCCAAGGCTCTCTATGCTCTCGAGAATACGATGTTACATTAGGAATTAAATTAGCAACAGGATTATAAAAATTCACATACCGATCTCTTCCATCAGGATTAATACATGGATCAATTACTACAACGGTATTAGTTAGCCATTCTTTTGTTTTTTGATTCGTGGGATCTAACAAATCATATATGGTTTTCATAGAAGCTTCTGTAGAAACAGACTCATTTCCATGTACATTATAACTTAACCAAACTATAGCAGGCTGATTTGAAATTGAATTGTTTTGCAAAATACCTGCATTGGATAAATTACTTTTTCTAATATCATCCAACCTATTTATATTTTCATCATTTGCTACAAAAGCTACCATTAACTCACGGCCTTCATTAGTTTTGCCATAGTATTCTAACTTTACATTTTTAGAATTAGCTGCTAAATACTCGTAATATTGAACAACTTTATAATGTAATGTAAAATGAGTTCCTAACTCGTATCCTAAAAATTGAGAAGGGGTTTTTAGCTTTTGTTGTGAAAAACAAAAGTTTAGACTAAAGAATAAAAGGCTAAAGAATAGTAATGGTTTTTTCATATAACTAAACTAAATAAAAAATTATGAGTTACTTAATTTAGGCCGACTTATATCTAAAAAACAGTAAAATTTGTATATTAATTACAATTTTTGAAAGATTTGAGAAACTTAACACCCAATAAAAGTCGTATTATCATCAAATAAAAAACATTAACTAATTTAGCTATCCTCGAATCAACTTTATATGAATATTTCAGATTTATATCAAATATATTTAGCCCATTCTCAAATAATTACAGATACCCGTAAAATAAAAGAGGGCAATTTGTTTTTTGCACTACGTGGCGAAAATTTTGATGCTAATTCATTTGCTGAAACTGCATTAGAAAAAGGGGCAGCTTTCGCGGTGATTGATAATCTTATCTATAAAAAAGATGAAAGATATATATTAGTAAATGATACCTTAATTGCTTTACAAGAATTAGCAAAATACCATAGAGAGCAATTAAAAATTCCTGTAATTGGTTTAACTGGTTCTAACGGAAAAACTACCACCAAAGAGCTGATTAATAGTGTACTTTCTCAAAAATTCAAAACTTTAGCAACTACAGGTAATCTAAATAATCATATTGGAGTTCCATTAACTTTATTAGAAATCGATGCATCTCACGAAATAGCGATTATAGAAATGGGTGCCAACCATCAAAAAGAAATTGAGATGCTTTGTGAAATTTGCCAACCAAATTATGGCTTGATTACCAATATTGGAAAAGCACATTTAGAAGGTTTTGGTGGAGTAGAAGGCATAAAAAAAGGCAAAGGAGAACTATTTGATTTTTTGGAGAAACATAGTGGAACAGCTTTCATCAATAAAGATAGCGACGTTTTAACTAAAATGGTGCAACAGAGAAATTTAGCATCTAAAATTTATTATGGTAAAAGTCATGATAATGATGTTTCTGGCGAATTGATATCAAACCAACCTTATTTAGAAATAAAATGGAAGCATAAAGATAAAGAAAATCACCAAGTTTTAAGTCAATTAACTGGTACTTATAATTTTGAGAATATTTTGGCTGCAATTGCTATTGCCTTAAATTTTGGGCTTTCGCCCGATGAGATTAATAAAGGAATAAAAAATTATCAGCCTCAAAATAACCGATCACAAATTACCAAAACCATTAAAAATACTGTGGTTTGTGATTTTTATAATGCCAATCCAAGTAGCATGTTGGTCGCCATAGAAAATATAAATCAGCTAAAAGCGGATAAAAAAATATTGATTTTAGGCGATATGTATGAACTTGGTGATGAAACAGAATTAGAACATCTAAACATAATTACCAAAGCATTTTCCTATCCTTTTAATGAGATTATCTTTATTGGCGATTATTTCTATAAACAAAAACAAGATTTAAAAAACGTGGTTTTTTTTGAATCTACCAGAAAAGCTACCGATTATTTAAAAGAGAAGAATTTAAGCGATGCTTTGGTTTTGGTAAAAGGATCTAGAGGAATGAAACTGGAAAGTTTGATGGAGTTTTTGTAATTCAATTATGAGCTTTAGGTCAAAGAAAAGATGGGCTAGAAGAAAATTTATTCACCATAAATTGAAGAGAAGGCTTATCATCTTTATCATAATGTTTATGATTATGTCGGGCATTATGATATATGATTTACTAACTGGTAAAATCAATTTTTGGCTAGCATTTTTGGCTTTTGGCTCTGGAAACTTATTGGGTTATTTGGTAGGCAGCATCAGTAAAATAAAATGGCATGAAGAGGATAGCGTAGTAATTGCAAAAATGGACCGCATTGGCATTATCATTTTGGTTATTTATTTAAGTTTCTCGCTTTCGCGAAGATGGATTTTTGGACATTGGATACATGGCGACATGCTATCGGCTTTTTCTTTCAGTTTTGCCGCTGGTGTAATTTTAGGGAGGTTTATTAGTACAAGAATTAAAATCAGGAATGTACTTAAAGAGCAAGGAAGATTAATGAAACCTTGAGGTTTTACGTTAATATTAATTTATTCTATCTATTCAAGTTCAATATCCATTCTTCTCAATAAGTTGTCTTCTAATGTATAGATGTGTTTAACTATTCCATCAAATACTTGGTTTCCTTTTAAATCCATAACTATTTGGTGAACAGTTACTTCAAATGTTCCGTTAGGTCTCTCAATAAATCCAACTGGTTTTACAGTCGGATTTATTTCTGTCCATTGTCTTGTCCAATATTCTCTTATATCATTATGTCCAATCACATAACCGCCTTCAAATGCCTTAGGCCATTGTATATCAGAATGAAATGTAGAAAGTGCTTTGTCAATATCTCTTGAATTAAAAGCAGTGTAAGCTTTTTTAATTAAGCTTTCAAAATGAGTAATCATCATACTTATTAATTATTCAAGTTCTCTTCAAAAAGCTTGTAAATCCTAGAATATTCGTCTCTCCAGCTAGTTGGTTCTTCAAACCCATGGTCTTCAATTGGAAATGCAGCTAACTCCCAATTGTCTTTTTTCAACTCTATTAAACGCTGACTTAACCTTACAATATCCTGAAAATTGACGTTCAAATCTAACATCCCATGGCACATTAATAAATGTCCTTTTAAACCATCGGCAAAATTAATTGGCGAACTGATTTGATAAGACTTTTCATCATTATAAGGTTCGTTTAAAATATTAGAAGTGTAACCATGATTATAATGCGCCCAATCTGTAACAGAACGTAATCCTGCTCCTGCTGCAAATACATCAGGAGTAGTGAACATCGCCATCAGCGTAATGAAGCCACCATAAGAACCGCCATAAATCCCAATTTTTTTTGGATTAACGCCATATGAATCAACCAATAATTTTGCTCCGTCTACTTGGTCGGTCAAATCTTTTCCGCCCATGTGGCGATAAATTCCAGTTCTAAAATCTCTGCCGTAACCTGAGCTTCCAGTATAATCAATATCCAAAACGGTATAACCATTATCTGCTAATAAATTATGGAACATGTATTCTCTAAAATAACTGCTCCATTGATAGTGCACATTTTGCAAATAACCCGCTCCATGAACAAAAATTACCGCTGGTTTTGTCGCATCAGCATTTTTTGATTGGTATAATCGAGCATAAACTTTTGTCCCGTAACGATTATTAAAAGTGACCATTTCTGGATCTCTCCACTGGTAAGATTCAAATTCTTTAGTTGTTGATTGAGTAATTTGTTTAGCTTTTGCTCCTGCTTTGTTTGGTTGTAAATATAGCTCCCAGGGTTTGTTAGAATAGCTATATCTAATGGCTAAATATTTTTCATCTGGCGAAAGCGAAATTTCATTTCCCCCTTTCATAGATGTAATTTTCACAGCTTCACCACCAATAACAGGTATTTTATAAAAATGAGTAATCCCAGGGTGCTCCATATTTGCCGTAAAATAAAACGACTTTTTATCAGCAGAAAGATTTAAAGTTTGTACCTCGTAATTACCATTGGTAATTTGGTTTTTAACTTTTGTATTGGTATTTAAAGTATAAATATGTGAATAACCAGAAGCTTCACTTTGGAAATAAATAGTTTCGTTATCAATCCAATCAAGACTTCCACCGCCAAAAGAACCACCAATTCCTGGGCCTCCAATCCATGCTTCGTCTCGTTGCCTATCCAATAAAGTTAAATTTCCATTTTGCGGGTTTAACTCCATTATCCAACGGTCTTTATTGTCTTGAGAAAAAATAGAAACAACCGCTTTTGTACCCCTCTCGTTCCAAACTGGCAATCCCATATTCACTTCACGGTCGGCATTTTTCTTTTGCCTTTCGGCGAGTTGTTGCGGATAATCCTTTACGTAATCAGGTAAATCTTTTATGCCAACAAGCGATGAGGTTTTGATACTAATTAATGTATCTCTATCAATATCGTATATGAAAGAAACCGATGTTGATTGTGAAGCCCCAACTTTTGTACGGCCATTAATGGGTGTTGTAAAACCAGAAGAATCTACATAATTAGGCACAATAGTGTTTTTTGCCTCTGCCCTTTTAATTAGTCTATAAGTGATGTAATCTCCATTTGGGCTAATTTGTAAACCGTTTAAAGAAGCGTCATCTATATTTATTTCTTTAGGACGTTTAACTTCATTAAATTTTGCTTCTAATTTGTTTTCTGAATCTTCCTTTTTTTCTTTTTTTAGGATGTCAAACAAATTGAGTTGCTCGTTCTTTAACCATTTTTCTTGAGCATTTAATTTAGCTTCACCTTTAGGTTTGCTTCTTACAAAATTGGTTATTTGTATTAATTCTCCATTAGATAATGATTGTTGATACAAATTATCGCCTCTTTGGTAAACAATTGCAGTTTCGTCTTTATTAAAATTTACTCCAGATTCTCTATCTAAAGTATTAGTAAGTTGTTTAGATTTTCCTGTTTTAATAGCTAACAAAAAAATATCTCCATTTTTTTCGTAAAGTTTTTGTGTCTTTGATTTGTTTAAAGTGCCTCTAAATGAAGGCAATTCTTTCTCTGCATCTTGACTCAATTCTTTGGGTTCTGTATCAGATGTTGTGATAAAGTACGTTGAACTTTTGCTTTCACCTTTTGGATTCCATTGAAAGTATATAGTCTTACTATCTGCACTCCATTGTATGTTTGTTGGAGAAGTTCCCATCCAAACTGGATCTCTCATAATTTTATCAACGGTAAGTTTACCTAATTCTTGAGCTTGTGATATAGCAACATTAGCAATTAAAAATAGCGTGAGTAATTGTTTTTTCATTTTAATGATATTGAGGATTAGCAATTTAAAAATTAAAAATTGCAGATGCTAACGGTAACAGAAAAATAGCAGAACATTATTAATTCTTCCTGGTGAAATGAATATTTAAGGAAAAATCTATCCCCAACATAAATCCTATCAAAAAATTAATCCTAGGATAAGTTTGGAATTTATTTACATCAATATTTCCTGTAAAGGTTATACAAGACACATTTGTCCCAATCTGTCATTACAGGGTTTAAGTCTAGCTGAACAAAATGTCTTTTAAAAGCGATGATTGCTGCGGGTAAATCATTGGTATCATAACCAATTCTTCGCAAAGCGCCTTCCACATCAAAATCTGCCGGTGGGGGAAAATTTGGAATATTATACCATAATCCAAAACCATTCTCAGCTAACTTTTTCCACGGAAATAAAATGCTTGGATCTTGCTTCCTTTTTGGTGAAATATCAGAATGACCAATAAAATTAGCAGCTGGGATATTATAAGTTGTCTTTAATTTCGTTAGTAAAATCATTAAACTATTTATCTGTATATCAGAAAATGGCTCAAGTCCATTATTATCTAACTCAATTCCTATAGAACAAGAATTCATATCAACATTATTACCCCATTTACTTAAACCAGCATGCCAAGCCCTTAATTCGTCATTTAACATTTGCACAACTTGCCCATCTCTACCAATAACATAATGTGCACTCACCTGGGTACGTTCTAAAGTGAAAGTAGTTAAAGTAAGCGCTAAAGAGTCTTGTGCAGTATGATGTATGATAACAAAATCTGGTCTTCGTGTTCCAAAATTTACGGTAGGAACATAGCTGGTTTTTAATGGATTACCTAATGAATCTATTAAAACGGGAGCTAAATTAATATCTAATTTCTCAGTAACTTCTTGAACTTTTTCGTCTTGTATTTTTTTCGCTTCCTGAAAAGGTTTTGGAGAACAAGAAGAAAATAAAATACTTATTACTAAAATAGATAGGTGTTGAAATTTCATGTGATGATATAGAAGAACTTACGAAGTTTTAAAAACTTCGTAAGTTTAAATTTAATAATTCAGTTATTTTAAAGATCCAACCATCTCCTCTGGTTTCACCCATTCTGTAAATTGTTCTGTTGTAAGCAAGCCCGATTCTACTGCTGCTTCACGTAAAGTCTTATTTTCTTTATGTGCTTTTTTAGCGATTTTTGCTGCATTTTCATAACCAATATGCGGATTTAAAGCTGTTACCAACATCAAAGAATTTTCTAAGTGCTTTTGTATTTCTGGCAGATTAGGTAAAATACCTTTTGCACAATTATCATTAAATGAAACGCAAGCATCACCAATTAAACGGGCAGATTGCAATACATTTGCTGCAATAACTGGTTTAAAAACATTCAACTCGAAATGCCCTGTAGATCCGCCAATAGAAACCGCAACATCATTACCCATCACTTGCGCACAAACCATTGTCAAAGCTTCTGGTTGAGTTGGGTTTACCTTTCCAGGCATAATTGAAGAACCTGGTTCGTTATCAGGAATTATGATTTCTCCAATACCACATCTTGGGCCTGAGCTTAGCATACGAATATCGTTGGCAATTTTCATCAAAGAAACCGCTGCTCTTTTTAACGCTCCAGACATTTCTACCATCGCATCATGTGCTGCCAAAGCTTCAAATTTATTGGGTGCAGTTATAAAAGGTAAACCTGTTAACTCTGCAATGTATTTGGCTACCATGACATCATAACCTTTTGGCGTATTCAATCCCGTTCCTACAGCTGTTCCGCCTAAAGCTAATTCTTTAACTGCCTCTAAAGCATTATTAATAGTTCTGATAGAATTAGTTAATTGTTGTGCATAACCAGAAAATTCTTGTCCTAAAGTTAAAGGGGTAGCATCCATAAAATGGGTACGTCCGGTTTTTGTGATTTCAGCAAATTCTTCAGTTTTATTTGCCAGCGTATCTCTTAATAAAGTCAATCCTGGCAATGTAATTTCTACCACTTGTTTGTAAGTAGCAATGTGCATTGCCGTTGGGAAAGTATCGTTAGATGATTGTGATTTATTAACATCATCATTAGGATGCAAAACCTTTTTATCATCGCTTAAATCACCACCATTCATCACATGTGCTTTATTGGCAATTACCTCGTTAGCATTCATGTTTGATTGAGTTCCAGAACCTGTTTGCCAAATAACCAAAGGAAATTGATCATCCAAGTTACCGGTCAATATTTCATCACATGCTTTAGCAATCAAATCTCTTTTATTGGCAGTTAAAACGCCTAAATCTGTATTAGTCATCGCTGCAGCCTTTTTAAGATAAGCAAAAGCATGGATAATTTCCTTCGGCATAGATGCCTCAGGCCCAATTTTAAAATTATTTCTAGATCTTTCGGTTTGCGCTCCCCAAAATTTATCAGCGGGAACTTTAACCTCTCCCATAGTATCATGCTCTATTCTATATTCCATTTTTTTGATTTTGTTGATGTTGCTAAATTAAGATTTTTTACCGTTTTGTAACGTAACCAAAAGGTTATAATAATGTTTAAAACTCCTTTAATTAAATCTTGATATAATTTATAATTTTCGCCTTCGTTACAATCAAAAACAAAAAATGATCAAATTAAAATTGCCGTTACTTTTACTTTCAATACCTATATTTTTATCCGCTTGTTCATCAAGTAGTTCTAAACAAAAAGCCGAAGAAGAGAAGAAAACAGATCCAAAACGTGATAGCTTGTTATTGATTTATAATTCTTCTAAACCTGATAAAAAAATTGAAAATTATTTTGAAGATATCCACAAAAAAAGAAATTTTAACGGAAATGTATTAGTAGCTAAAAAAGGAAAAATAATTTATGAAGGTCATTTTGGTTGGGCAGATTATCTTCATCGAGATTCATTAAAAATGGGTTCTGTCTTTCAATTGGCTTCCATTTCAAAAACAATGACGGGAACGGCCGTATTGATGTTAATGGAACAAGGAAAGCTAAAGTTATCTCAAACTGTTGATCAATTCTATCCCGAATTTCCATATAAAGGCATCACTATAGAAATGTTATTGAGCCATAGATCTGGTTTAAATAATTACGTTTATTTTACGGATGGCATTTGGAAACAAAAGTATAAAGGCATGACTAATAAGGATGTCATTAAGCTTTATGCTGAGTATAAACCTGCACCTTATTTCCCCCCTAATAGGCAATTTCATTATAATAACACCAATTTTATGTTATTAGCGGCAATTGTAGAAAAGGTAACAGGTCAAGACTTTGACATCTTCATGAAAGAAAATGTTTTTAAACCTGCCGGCATGAAAAATACTGCCATTTACAGTACTGCAAAATATGAGAAAATCCCAGTTGATGTTGTTGGTCACGATAGGATATGGCGCAGATCTGTTCGTCAAGATTTTTTAGATGGAACAACAGGTGATAAAGGTGTTTACTCTACTGTTGAAGATTTATTTCTGTTTGACAGAGCTTTGAGAGATGGTCTTTTATTAACTAAAACAACTTTAAACTCTGCTTACACGCCGCATAGCAAATTACAAAACAATTATTTTGGTTATGGTTTAGGTTGGAGAATGTTTGTAGATTCAGCTAAAAACGAACAAATCATTTATCATACAGGTTGGTGGCATGGTTTCCGTCATATTTTTTTGAGAGATATGAAACGTGACATCACCATTGTTATATTGAGTAATCTGGTAAATGGCAGCATCAATCAACTAGATGACCTTTATAAAATTTTAGGAATGCCTGTGGTAAGGCGTGGCGTTAGTGATGAAGATTAAATAAAATCATTATACTAGATATTAATTGATAATTATTAAATTCAATAGTAGAATAATTTGGGCGTTTTAACGGGCTATTCACTGTATCTTTTTTGCTAATTGCTTATCGGTGATAGGCAAAAAAGGATGCCGTTTCTATCCCTAACGCAATAAACAAAGAAATTACTTTATTATATAGGCATAGATAATACCTAGGGTTACTCCTATCTGACCAATCCAAAATAGAAGCATCCATTTAATAATTTGTCATTTAGTATTTGCTAAATCCTCTTTTGAAGCCAACAAATTGTTTTTCATATTCATAATACCAGAAAACTTTTATAACAAAAAAAGACCTGCAAAAATGCAGGTCTTAAATTTTTGAGAGTCTCAATACTCATCCCGATAGCTATCGGGACTAAAAATTAAGCCTCAACTTCTTCCTCTTCTTCTTTCTTAGAAGCCATTAACTTATCGTATTCTTCTTGAGAACCAACAATGATTCTTTCGTAATCACGTAAGCCTGTTCCAGAAGGAATTAAGTGTCCAACGATAACGTTTTCTTTCAATCCTAATAAATTATCACGTTTACCAGCAATTGCTGCTTCGTTCAATACTTTAGTAGTCTCTTGGAAAGATGCGGCAGAAATGAATGATTTAGTACCTAAAGATGCTCTGGTTATACCTTGCAACATTGGGCTTGCAGTAGCTGCTCTTGCTTCTCTTGCACTAACTAATTTCAAATCCTTACGTTTTAACTGAGAATTTTCATCACGTAATTTACGTACAGATAAAATTTGACCTTCTTTTAAAACTGTAGAATCACCTGCGTCTTCAACAACCATTTTATCGTAGATATCATCGTTTTCAATTGCGAAATCAAATCTATCAACAGCTTGTTTTTCTAAGAAACTTGTATCGCCTGCATCTTCAATCAATACTTTCTGCATCATTTGGTGAACGATGGTTTCAAAGTGTTTATCGTTGATTTTTACACCTTGTAAACGGTAAACTTCTTGTATACCATTAACTAAGTATTCTTGTACAGCAGCAGGACCTTTAATTGATAGAATATCTCCAGGAGAAATAGCACCATCAGATAAAGGCATACCAGCTTTCACAAAGTCATTATCTTGTACCAAAATGTGCTTAGAAAGCGGAACCAAGTATTTCTTTATTTGTCCATCTCTTGATTCGATAGTTGCTTCACGGTTACCACGTTTGATACCGCCTAAAGTAACCACTCCATCAATTTCAGTTACAACAGCAGGATTAGAAGGATTTCTTGCTTCAAATAATTCTGTTACCCTTGGTAAACCACCGGTAATATCTCTTGTTTTTCCAGTTGTACGAGGAATCTTAACTAAAATTTCTCCCATTTTAATCTCATCACCTTCATCAACTGAAACGTGTGCACCAACAGGAACGTTATATTCTCTGATAGAACCACCTTTTTTGTCAACAACTTTAACAACCGGGTTTTTAGTTTTATCTCTTGTATCAATAATTACTTTTTCTCTGTGACCAGTTTGCTCATCAGACTCCTCACGGAAAGTAACACCTTCAATTACAGATTCAAATTCAATCTTACCTGTAAATTCTGAAATAATAACAGCATTATATGGATCCCAAGAACAAATCTTATCTCCTTTAGTTACTTTATCTCCCTCTTTTACAAAAAGGAAAGCACCATAAGGAATATTATTTGTCATGATTACTCTACCAGAATTGGCATCAGTAATTTTAAATTCACCAGAACGTCCTAGAACTACTTCTGTAGCTCCGTCTTCTGTTGTCTTGGTAACAGTTCTTAAATTTTCAAATTCAATGATACCATCAAATTTGGCATTTATTTGAGATTCTGCAGCAATGTTAGATGCAGTACCACCACGTGGAATGTACGTAAAGTTAACTGTGTACCTGGTTCTCCAATAGATTGAGCAGCAATTACACCAACCGCTTCTCCCATTTGAACTGGCTTTCCAGATGCTAAGTTACGTCCATAACATAATGCACAAACTCCTCTGGTAGCTTCACAGGTTAATACAGAACGTATTTCTATACCTTCTAATGGAGATTCTTCAATTCTTTTAGCAATCTCTTCAGTAATATCCTGATCTGCTTTTACATATAATTCATTACTAACAGGATCATAAACATCATGTAATGAAGTACGACCTAAAATTCTGTCATATAATGGTTCAACGATATCCTCTTGGTCTTTTAAAGCGGTAGTAAACATGCCTCTTAAAGTACCACAATCATGGTGTTTAATAACCATATCTTGTGCTACATCATGTAAACGACGTGTTAAATAACCCGCATCGGCAGTTTTTAATGCTGTATCGGCTAAACCTTTACGAGCACCGTGAGTAGAAATAAAATACTCTAATACAGATAATCCTTCTTTAAAGTTAGAAAGAATTGGATTTTCGATAATCTCTCCACCTGAACCAGATTTTTGAGGTTTCGCCATCAATCCCCTCATACCACATAACTGACGAATTTGTTCTTTAGAACCACGAGCTCCAGAATCCAACATCATATAAACTGAGTTAAATCCTTGATTATCATTAGTTAACTGCGTCATTACATGAGAAGTTAATCTATTGTTAATACGTGTCCAAATATCAATAATCTGATTATAACGTTCATTATTAGTAATGAAACCCAAGTTGTAATTATTCATTACATCATCAACTTCTTTACGGGCTTGCTCTAATAAAGTATGTTTTTCATCAGGGATATTTAAATCTTTCAGATTGAAAGATAAACCTCCTCTAAATGCTGATTGGAATCCTAATGTTTTAATTTCATCCAAGAAATCTGCAGCACCAGCCATACCAGTTACTTTTACAACCTCACCAATAATATCACGTAATGATTTTTTAGTTAAAAGTTCATTAATGTAACCTACCTCTTTTGGTACTACTTCATTAAATAATACTCTTCCAACAGTTGTATCGATAATTTTTTCTACCAAAACACCATTTTCTTTGATGTGAGCTTTTACTTTAATAAAAGCATGTAAATCAATTCTCTTTTCGTTGTAAGCTATATTTACTTCTTCTGAAGAATAAAATGTTTGTCCTTCTCCTTTAATTATATGTCCTTCTTCAGTTTTACGGCCTTTGGTCATATAATAAAGACCCAAAACCATATCCTGAGATGGTACTGTTACTGGAGTTCCGTTAGCTGGATTTAAGATATTATGAGAAGCTAACATCAAGATTTGAGCTTCCAAAACTGCAGCGTTACCTAGTGGTACGTGAACTGCCATCTGGTCACCATCAAAATCGGCGTTAAATGCTGTACATACTAAAGGGTGCAATTGAATTGCTTTTCCTTCGATTAATTTTGGTTGGAAAGCTTGGATACCTAATCTGTGCAATGTTGGCGCTCTGTTTAAAAGAATTGGATGTCCTTTTAGTACATTCTCCAAAATATCCCAAACTAATGGATCTTTTCTATCAACAATTTTCTTAGCAGATTTAACTGTTTTAACTACTCCACGCTCAATCATTTTACGAATGATAAACGGTTTAAATAGCTCAGCAGCCATATCTTTAGGTAAACCACATTCGTGTAATTTCAAAGTTGGTCCAACAACAATTACAGAACGTCCGGAATAATCCACACGCTTACCTAATAAGTTTTGACGGAAACGACCTTGCTTACCTTTTAATATATCTGATAAAGATTTTAATGCTCTGTTACCTTCAGTTTTAACAGCATTCACTTTACGTGAGTTGTCAAATAATGAATCTACAGCTTCCTGTAACATACGTTTTTCATTACGTAAGATTACTTCTGGAGCTTTAATTTCCATTAATCGTTTTAAACGATTGTTACGGATAATTACTCTTCTGTAAAGATCATTTAAATCTGAAGTTGCAAAACGACCACCTTCTAAAGGAACTAACGGACGTAATTCTGGTGGAATTACAGGGACGATTTTTACAATCATCCACTCTGGGTTATTCTCTATACGAGTTTTAGCATCACGGAAAGCCTCAACAACTTGTAGGCGTTTTAAAGCTTCGTTTTTACGTTGTTGTGAAGTTTCGTTTGCTGCCTGGTGACGTAAATCATAAGATTGTTGATCTAAATTCAATCTTTTTAATAAATCTTCTAAAGCTTCAGCGCCCATTTTGGCGATGAATTTATTAGGATCTTTATCATCAAGATATTGATTGTCTTTAGGCAACTTATCTAAAATATCTAAGTATTCTTCCTCTGTTAAGAAATCCATGTAACTAATTCCTTCGTCGGTCATCATACCAGACTGGATTACTACATATCTTTCGTAATAGATAATTAAATCTAATCTTTTTGTTGGTAATCCTAAAAGGTAACCAATTTTGTTAGGCAAAGATCTAAAATACCAAATGTGCGCAACCGGAACTACCAAGTTAATGTGTCCCATACGCTCACGACGTACTTTTTTCTCAGTAACCTCAACACCACAACGATCACAAACGATTCCTTTGTAACGAATTCTTTTGTATTTACCGCAATGACATTCGTAATCTTTAACCGGACCAAAGATTCTTTCACAGAATAAACCATCACGTTCAGGCTTATAAGTTCTGTAATTGATGGTTTCTGGTTTCAACACTTCTCCACTTGATCTTTCCAAAATTGCTTCTGGAGAAGATAAACTGATGGTAATAGAAGTGAAATTACTTTTTATTTTACTATCCTTTTTGTAAGACATATTCTTTCTTTAAGTTGAAAGTTAAAAGTTGTAAGTTGTAAGTGATAAGTAAAACCTATAACCTACAACTTATAACTTAAAACTAGTCTAATGTAATATCTAATCCTAATCCTCTTAGTTCATGAACCAATACGTTGAATGATTCCGGAACACCTGGAGTTGGTAAGTTTTCGCCTTTTACGATAGCTTCGTAAGTTTTAGCTCTACCTACAACATCATCAGATTTAACAGTTAAGATTTCTTGTAAGATGTTTGATGCACCAAATGCTTCTAATGCCCAAACCTCCATCTCACCAAAACGCTGACCACCGAATTGTGCTTTACCACCTAATGGCTGTTGAGTAATTAATGAGTACGGTCCGATAGAACGAGCATGCATTTTATCATCAACCATGTGACCTAATTTCAGCATATAAATAATACCTACAGTAGTATGTTGATCAAAACGCTCACCTGTTAATCCGTTGTATAAATATGTTCTTCCAGATTCTGGTACACCAGCTTGTTTCACATATGCTTCAACCTCATCATGAGATGCACCATCAAAAATCGGAGTTGCAAATTTTAACCCTAATTCTTTACCGGCCCAACCTAAAACAGTTTCGTAAATCTGTCCTAAGTTCATACGAGACGGCACACCTAATGGGTTAAGAACAATATCAACTGGAGTTCCATCTGATAAGAAAGGCATATCTTCGTCTCTTACGATACGAGCAACAATACCTTTATTTCCATGACGCCCAGCCATTTTATCACCAACTTTTAATTTACGTTTTTTAGCAACATAAACTTTAGCCATTTGAACAATACCTGATGGTAATTCATCACCAACACTTATCGCAAACTTATCTCTTCTGTATGCTCCTAATTCTTCATTAGTTTTGATACCGAAATTGTGTAACAAGATTTTAATCAAATCATTTTTATCATCATCAGTAGTCCATTTTGTTGGGTTGATGTGATTATAATCTAATTCCATTAATATCTTCTGGGTGAATTTTACACCTTTAGCAATTAATAGTTCTTTGTACACATTATAAACACCTTGAGATGTTTTACCGTTAACAATCGTAAACATTTTATCAACTAAACTTTCTCTAAGCTCTCTTACAGCTTTTTCATGTTTAGCATCTAATTTTTCAATTAACGCTTTCTCTTCTGCTTTAGAAGTTTTCTTAGCTCTGGAGAATAGTTTTGTATCGATAACAACACCTTTAATGGATGGTGGAGTTTTCAATGAAGCATCTTTAACGTCTCCCGCTTTATCACCAAAAATTGCTCTTAGTAATTTTTCTTCTGGAGATGGATCTGATTCTCCTTTTGGAGTAATCTTACCAATTAAGATATCACCTTCTTGAACATCTGCACCAACACGGATAATTCCATGCTCATCCAAATCTTTAGTAGCTTCCTCAGAAACGTTAGGAATATCTGGTGTTAATTCTTCTTCTCCTCTTTTTGTATCTCTAACTTCTAATTCAAATTCTTCAATATGAAGTGAAGTGAAAATATCTTGAGAAACTACTCTTTCTGAGATTACAATCGCATCCTCAAAGTTGTATCCTTGCCATGGCATGAATGCTACTTTTAAGTTGATACCTAATGCTAATTCTCCATCTTGCGTGGCATAACCTTCACAAAGAACTTGTCCTTTTTCAACTTTTTGACCTTTCTTAACGATAGGTTTTAAATTGATACAAGTACTTTGGTTAGTTTTCTTAAACTTAATTAAGTTATAACTCCTTGACTCGCCATCAAACGAAACTAATCTGTCATCATCATTTCTTTCGTATTTGATAGTAATTTTATTAGCATCAACATACTCAACAACACCGTTTCCTTCTGCATTGATTAATGTTCTAGAATCTCGAGCAACTCTTCCTTCTAATCCAGTTCCAACAATTGGAGCTTGTGGACGTAACAAAGGAACAGCCTGACGTTGCATGTTAGAACCCATTAAGGCTCTATTCGCATCATCATGTTCTAAGAAAGGAATTAAAGAAGCTGCAATTGAAGTAATTTGGTTTGGAGCAATATCAATATAATCTAACTTTTCAGGATCGATTACAGGGAAGTCACCTTCATATCTTGCTTTAACTTTGTCATCTTCAAAAACACCCTTATCGCTATATTGAGCATTTGCTTGTGCAATGGTCATTCCGTCTTCATCCTCAGCAGATAAATAAGTAACCGGCTGATCTACTACTACCACACCATCATTTACTTTACGGTAAGGAGTTTCGATAAAACCTAAGTTATTAATCTTCGCATGAACACAAAGAGAAGAAATTAAACCAATATTTGGTCCCTCTGGAGTTTCAATAGTACACAACCTACCGTAGTGAGTATAGTGAACATCTCGAACCTCAAAACCAGCTCTTTCTCTTGATAAACCACCTGGACCTAAAGCTGACAAACGACGTTTGTGTGTAATCTCTGCTAATGGATTTGTTTGATCCATGAATTGAGATAACTGATTAGTTCCGAAGAAAGAATTAATTACAGAAGATAAAGTACGGGCATTAATTAAATCTGTTGGTGTAAATACCTCGTTGTCACGAATATTCATACGTTCACGGATCGTTCTAGCCATACGAGCTAAACCAACACCAAACTGAGCGTACAATTGCTCGCCTACAGTTCTTACCCTTCTGTTTGACAAGTGATCAATATCATCAACATCTTCTTTTGAGTTAATTAACTTGATCAAATATTTAACAATCGCAATAATGTCTAACTTAGTTAAAACCTTAGTTTCAACAGGAGTATCCATTTTTAATTTACGATTGATTCTATAACGACCTACATCTCCTAAATCATAACGTTTATCTGAAAAGAATAAACGATCTATGATACCACGAGCAGTTTCCTCATCAGGTGGTTCGGCGTTACGTAATTGTCTATATATATGTTCTACCGCTTCTTTTGCAGAATTGGAAGTATCTTTTTGCAACGTATTGTAAATGATAGTATAATCACCAGTGTTGCCATCTTCTTTAGAAAGGATTAAGGATTTTACTCCCGCATCAACAATCATATCAATATGATCATCTTCTAAAATGGTTTCACGCTCAAGTATAATTTCATTACGAGGGATAGAAACAACTTCTCCTGTATCCTCATCAACAAAATCTTCTACCCAAGTTTTTAAAACTCTGGCGGCTAGTTTACGACCAATATATTTTTTTAATCCTGATTTGCTAACCTTAACTTCATCAGCTAGGTCAAATAACTCAAGAATATCTTTATCAGAATCATAACCAATTGCTCTTAACAATGTAGTTACTGGGAACTTTTTCTTACGATCGATATAAGCGTACATCACGTTATTAACGTCAGTTGCAAATTCTATCCATGAACCTTTAAAAGGAATTACACGAGCAGAATAAAGCTTACTACCGTTTGTATGACGACTTACGCCGAAGAATACACCTGGTGATCTGTGTAACTGAGAAACAATAACACGCTCTGCACCATTGATAACGAAAGTACCTTTGGGAGTCATATAAGGAATAGTTCCTAAATAAACATCCTGTACGATAGTTTCAAAATCCTCATGCTCCTCATCATTACATGATAAGCGAAGTTTTGCTTTTAAAGGTACACTGTAAGTTAAACCACGCTCAATACATTCTTGGATGTCATAGCGAGGTGGATCGATAAAGTAATCCAGAAATTCGAGAACAAAAATGTTTCTTGAATCAGAAATCGGGAAGTTTTCAGCAAAAACCTGAAATAAACCTTCTGTATGACGGTTATCTGAAGTTGTTTCTAGCTGAAAGAATTCCTTGAACGATTGGATTTGTACATCCAGAAAATCAGGATAATCTAACACATGCTTACTTTGAGCAAAGTTAATCCTTTGATTGCTTTTGTTTGCCAAGGGTCTTAAATTTTAGTTAAACCGAAAATTCGATTAAAAAACTGAATCTATATTCAGTATTGCATTGGTGATATACACCAAAAGCCGTAAACTCCTTTCGCATTTTAGCGAAGGAGTTTATGGCTATTTTTTTATTGAGGGTAATAAATTACTTAATCTCAACAACAGCTCCAGCTTCTTCAAGCTGTTTCTTTAAAGCTTCTGCTTCGTCTTTAGTAACACCAGCTTTTAATTCTTTTGGTGCACCATCAACTAAATCTTTAGCTTCTTTTAGTCCAAGACCAGTTAGGTCTTTTACTAATTTTACTACTGCTAGTTTAGAACCACCAGCTTCTTTTAAGATTACGTCAAAAGATGTTTTTTCTTCTGGAGCAGCAACTTCGCCACCAGCAGCAGGACCAGCAACAGCAGCTGCAGCAGCAGCTGGTTCGATACCATACTCATCTTTTAAGATTTGAGCTAACTCATTAACTTCTTTAACAGTTAAGTTTACTAATTGTTCAGCAAACGATTTTAAATCCGCCATTATATTTATTTTTAAATTTTTTACAAATAATTTACTATCAAACTTAAGGTGTTTGAATTAACCTTCTCTTTCTTGTAAAGTTTTGACAATACCTGCCAATTTGTTTCCGCCAGACTGCAATGCTGAAATAACATTTTTAGCTGGAGATTGTAATAATCCAATGATTTCGCCAATAAGTTCTTCTCTTGATTTAAGATTTACTAACGCTTCTAATTGGTTATCGCCTATAAACACAGCTGAATCTACATAAGCTGCTTTTAAAACTGGTTTTTCTTCTTTTCCTTTTCTCAACTCTTTAATCAGCTTAGCCGGAGCGTTAGCATTAGTTGAAAACATAATTGAAGATGAACCTTTAAGAATTTCAAATAAAGGAGACACATCGCCATCTAATTGCTCTAAAGCTTTTTTGATAAGCGTGTTTTTTACAACTTGCATCCCTATTTCTTTCTCAAAACATTTACGGCGAATATTATTGATTTTTGCAACCGTTAAGCTAGAAGTATCGGTAATATAAAAATTACCATATTCTTTCATCTTCTCGGTTAAAGCAGAAACAACTTCTTGTTTTTCTTCTTTTCTCATAATATTAAATTCCCGCTACTGATTTAGTTTCAATATTTATTCCTGGAGACATAGTAGAAGAGATATTGATACTCTTAAAATATGTTCCTTTTGCAGCTGATGGTTTCAATCTAGAAATAGTCTGAAGAACCTCCAAAGCATTTTCATAAATCTTATCAGATGGGAAAGATACTTTACCTATTGAGCAATGAATGATACCTGTTTTATCAACTTTAAAGTCGATTTTACCACCCTTTACGTCAGTTACTGCTTGTCCCACATTCATGGTTACAGTTCCTGATTTAGGATTAGGCATCAAATTACGAGGACCTAAGATACGACCTAATTTACCCACTTTAGCCATACAGCTAGGTGTAGTAACGATAATGTCGACATCTGTCCAGCCACCCTCAATCTTAGCTATATACTCGTCCAAACCTACGAAATCAGCTCCTGCTGCTTTTGCTTCTTCTTCCTTATCAGGAGTTACTAGAGCTAAAACACGAACTGTTTTACCGGTACCATGTGGCAAAGTTGCAATACCACGAACCATTTGATTGGCTTTACGTGGATCCACTCCTAAACGAACATCAATATCTACTGATGAATCAAATTTAGTGGTGGTAATGTCTTTTACCAAGGCAGCTGCATCTTTTAAAGAATAAGCTTTACCGTCTTCAAGTTTGGAAAGTGCCGTCTTTTGATTTTTTGTTAATCTTGCCACTTGTCTTTTACTTAATGTGTTAATTAATTTGTCCAGGGTGCGTCACCTGTAACGTTTATTCCCATACTGCGGGCTGTGCCTGCAACCATCTTCATTGCTGATTCTACTGTGAATGCATTCAAATCCGACATTTTATCCTTAGCGATAGTTTCTACCTGTTCCCAAGAAATCTTGGCAACTTTTTTTCGGTTAGATTCTGCTGATCCACTTTTGATGTTTGCAGATTCCATTAACTGGATTGCAACCGGTGGATTTTTGATGATAAATTCGAAAGATTTGTCTGCGTAAACAGTAATTACAACAGGAAGTACTTTGCCTGCTTTCTCCTGGGTACGAGCGTTAAACTGCTTACAAAATTCCATGATGTTCACACCTTTTGCTCCTAATGCAGGACCAACTGGTGGTGATGGATTTGCCGCCCCCCCTTTGATTTGTAATTTGATTAACGCACTGACTTCTTTTGCCATTTTTTATTTATTTATTTCTCAACGTTAATAATGTGGAAGCATTTGTAACATTTAAGATCTTTAATGATAATCAAGATTAAAGACACAAGAATAAGACTATTAATCTTGCTACTTGCTACCAAATTCTTGCTACTCTATTTATTCTTTTTCTACTTGCATGTAATTAAGCTCTAATGGAGTTCTACGTCCAAAAATCTTAACCATAACTTTTAATTTTTTCTTCTCTTCGTTAACTTCCTCAATTACTCCCGAGAAACCATTGAAAGGACCATCCATAACTTTGATGTTTTCACCAACATAGAAAGGGACATTCATCATCTCTCCTTGTTCGGCCATTTCATCAACTTTACCTAAAATTCTATTTACCTCAGCTGGTCTTAGTGGAACTGCGTTACCGCTTTTATCACCTAAAAAACCAATTACACTGTTAATAGATTTTATAATCTGTTCTAATTCTGCATTTAAGGCTGTTTCAATTAAAACATATCCCGGGTAAAAATTTCTTTCTTTAGCAATCTTTTTTCCGTCTTTCATTTGGTAGTATTTTTCCATAGGTATTAAAACCTGAGGAACCAAATGGGTTAGGCCTAAACGACTTATTTCTGCATCAATATATTGCTTAACCTTTTTTTCTTTCCCACTTACTGCTCTTACAACATACCATTTCAACTGATCGCTCATTGTTTATATATTACGCAAATGATTTGTACATTAACTTTAATAAGTTTCCGGCAGATTCGTCCATTGCTAAAATGATCAAAGCAATGATCAAAGAAGCAACTAAAGTAATTACTGCACTATTCTGAAGCTCGCTCCAAGTTGGCCAAGTAACCTTTTCGGTTAACTCTATATAAGACTCTTTAATATATTCTGCAATACCAGCCATTCTTATTATTTCGTTAGCACGGGAACAAGGATTCGAACCCTGATCAAAGGTTTTGGAGACCTCTATTCTACCGTTGAACTATTCCCGTTTATAAATCCTTTCAGATTTCAATCTTGTATTTAGATAAAAAGTACTTAGGAAGTATTTCCTAAGTACTTTTCATTATCAAGACACCCGAAGGATTCTTGTATTTATTTTACAATTTCAGTTACCTGACCAGCACCTACAGTTCTACCACCTTCACGGATAGCGAAACGTAAACCTTTTTCCATTGCAATTGCGTTAATCAATTGAACATTGATTGTAACATTATCACCTGGCATAACCATTTCAACACCTTCTTGTAAAGTGATTTCACCAGTTACATCTGTAGTTCTGAAATAGAATTGTGGACGGTATTTGTTAAAGAATGGAGTATGACGTCCACCTTCAGCTTTAGATAAAACGTAAACTTCAGCTTTGAAATCAGTATGAGGAGTTACAGAACCTGGTTTACAGATTACCATACCACGACGGATGTCCGTTTTCTCAATACCACGTAACAATAAACCTACGTTATCACCAGCTTCACCTCTATCCAAAATCTTACGGAACATCTCAACACCTGTAACTACAGATTTTAAATTTTCAGCACCCATACCTAAGATGTCAACACCTTCTCCAGAGTTTATAATTCCTCTTTCAATACGACCTGTAGCAACTGTACCACGACCTGTAATAGAGAAAACATCTTCAACTGGCATTAAGAAAGGAAGTTCAGTTAAACGTGGAGGAATTGGAATATAGCTATCTACAGCATCCATTAATTCCATAATTTTTCCAACCCATTTTTCGTCACCATTCAATCCACCTAATGCAGAACCTTGGATAACTGGAATATCGTCACCTGGAAAATCATAGAATGATAATAATTCACGGATTTCCATTTCAACTAATTCTAATAATTCTGGATCATCAACCATATCCACTTTGTTCATGAATACAACTAATGAAGGAACACCTACCTGACGAGCCAATAAGATGTGCTCACGAGTTTGTGGCATTGGTCCATCTGTAGAAGCAACAACAATAATAGCACCATCCATTTGAGCAGCACCAGTAACCATGTTCTTCACATAATCCGCGTGACCTGGACAGTCAACGTGAGCATAGTGACGGTTAGCAGTTGAATACTCAACGTGAGCCGTGTTAATAGTGATACCTCTTTCTTTTTCTTCTGGAGCAGAGTCAATAGAAGCAAATGAACGAGCTTCTGAGAAACCAGCGTCAGCTAAAACTTTAGTGATAGCTGCAGTTAATGTAGTTTTACCGTGGTCAACGTGACCGATTGTACCGATATTAAGGTGTGGTTTACTACGGTCAAATTTTTCTTTTGCCATGATTTTATACTTATTACTAGGTTAATTTTTATTTATATTACAATTAATGCCCTTCAGAGCCAAAGATGGGACTTGAACCCACGACCTCTTCCTTACCAAGGAAGTGCTCTACCGCTGAGCTACTTCGGCTTATTTTTAGTTTATCAAATTCAATAGTAAAATAGCTCATTAGTAAACTAAGAACTATAATAAAGAACATTTTAAACTATAAATTTGCTCTTTTAAGGAGCTCAAATGAGCGAAAGACGAGGTTCGAACTCGCGACCTATAGCTTGGAAGGCTATCGCTCTACCAACTGAGCTACTTTCGCAATTTAATGTTGATTAATTTAATATTAGAATGACAGAATAAATTCAATCATAATAAATCAAGTTTTCACTCATTATTTTTGTGGGGGGAGAAGGATTCGAACCTTCGAAACCGAAGTAACGGATTTACAGTCCGTCCCATTTGACCGCTCTGGAATCCCCCCATTAGTTTAAATATTGAATATTTTAATGAATGAATTATTAAATATTAAAATAACATTTTATCATTCATTTATTCATTCAATGAATAAACAGAGCCTCCTATCGGGATCGAACCAATGACCTACTGATTACAAGTCAGTTGCTCTACCAGCTGAGCTAAGGAGGCTTTTTTATTAAATTAAAGAACAATTTCTTTATTCCCTTTTAGCTCTTTTGCCTAAGGGACTGCAAAACTACGAAAATTAATACTCGAACAAAATTTATTTCAAAAAAAAATCAATGAATTTTTAGGTCATTGATTTAATTGTATTAGTAATCAACAAAATGGGTTTAAACTGCAATTTGTTGCTTTGGTAACTCTTTATGCTTACTCTCATGGGAGCGAATTTTATCTTTGTGCTTTGTAATTTGCTTTCTTAAACATTCAATGCATAAATCTGTTGCCTCTTCAAAAGATTTGCATTCTTCTTTTGCAAACAAAGTAATACCAGGAATCATCAATTTTATTTCAGTGGTTTTATTAGTTTCCTCAGAAATGTTATCTAACTTAAGATAAACTTCTCCAGAAATGATCTGATCATAAAATTGATCTAACTTGTTAACTTTTTTTTGAATGAATGCCAATAATTTTTGATCGGCACTAAAGTGGATTGCTTGAATTCCAATTTTCATTTTTCCTCCTTTTTTTTAAGCTTTTGGATGAGCTTGTTTGTAAATTGATTTTAATCTTTCTATTGAGTTATGGGTATAAACCTGCGTGGCTGCAAGATTTGAATGCCCGAGTAAATCCTTTATTGCATTAATATCAGCTCCTTTATTAAGGAGCGCTGTAGCAAAAGAATGCCTTAATACATGAGGACTTCTTTTATCTTGAGTTGAAATGTAAGATAGATATTTTTGTACTAATCTGTAGATAAATTTTGGATATGCTTCAGAACCACCATCCGTAATAATTAGTAATTTGATTTCATTTGAGACATTTATTGATGCCCTAGAAATTAAATATTGATCTAATAGATTTCCCAAAGCAACAGGAATAGGAATAATTCTTTCTTTATTTCTTTTACCTAAAACCTTAATGGTATTTTCTTTTGGATAATAATCATTTATTTTAAGGCCTAGGAGTTCACTTAGTCTTATACCAGTTCCAAAGAATAATTCTATTACTAATTTATCTCTTAAACCAGCAAAGGAATCTTCAAAAAAATTGGTGTCCAAAAGTTGGATTAATTTTAATTCCGGTATAAATGTTGGCAATTTTTTAGCAACTTTTGGCGCTTTAATTTTTAAAACTGGATTCTCTTCTATTAAATTTTCTTTGAGCAAAAACTTATATAATGACCTTATGGTAGATATTTTTCTATTTATAGAACGTGGATCTATTTCGCTATCCATTAAACTTACCATCCAGGCTCTAATAGCATGATGATTTGAGTTTAAAATATCAGTTTCTAGTGAAGTTAAGAATTGAGAATATTGTTGCAAATCATTTTGATAAGCAATTAAGGTATGCTTGGAATACCTTTTTTCATTTTGTAGGTAATTAAAAAAATGCTCTAAAAACATAAAACTATCTGCACATTCACTAAAAGTGAATATACAAATAGTTTATATATTGAAAGAAAATAATCTAAAAAGATTATGCTTCTTTGTTCATTCCTTCTACGTAAACTGCATGTTTTACTTCCATTCTTCTAGCTACAGATTTTTTCTCATAAGCTTGACGACTACGAAGTTCTCTTAATACACCAGTTTTCTCGAATTTCTTTTTAAAGCGTTTTAATGCTCTGTCAATTGATTCGCCATCTTTTACATTGATAATGATCATTTGTTAAATACCACCTTTCTATCCCTTTTAAAATTCTGTTGGGGCTGCAAAGATAAATAAATAATGTAACAAGTGAATAAATATAAAGTATTTATTGATTTTTATAGCTTAACTCGTTTTCAGTAAACATAATCTTTAAAGAAAATTACTCCAATAATTATTAATGTTTATCATAAATTTCAAAATAATTATTTTAAAATTTCCCTGGCAATTACAACTTTCTGAATCTCGCTGGTCCCTTCGCCAATTGTACATAGCTTACTATCTCTGTAAAATTTTTCTACAGGGAAATCTTTGGTATAACCATAACCACCAAAAATTTGAATAGCTTCAGTAGCTGCCTTTACGCAAACCTCAGATGCAAAATATTTAGCCATTGCAGATTGCTTAGTCATTTTTACACCTCTATTTTTCATATCGGCAGCTTGGTAAATTAATAATTCTGACGCCTCAATTTCGGTAGCTAAATCTGCTAGTTTAAAAGCAATAGCTTGAAAACTAGATATGGGTTGTCCAAATTGATGACGCTCTTTTGAGTAAGCCAAAGCTGCTTCGTAAGCTCCTTTCGCAATTCCTAAAGATAAGGCTGCAATAGAAATACGACCTCCATCTAATATTTTCATTGCTTGTTTAAAGCCATCACCTACATTCCCTAAAAGATTTTCTTTAGGCACTTTTACATGATCAAAAATAAGTTCTGTTGTTTCTGATGCTCTCATTCCCAACTTATTCTCTTTCTTTCCGGCAGAAAAGCCAGGCGTTCCTTTTTCAATTACTATTGCTGATATTCCTTTAGAATCACCTTTTTCTCCAGTACGAACCATAATTACTGCTATATCACCAGATTTACCATGAGTAATCCAGTTTTTAGAGCCGTTAACAATGTAATGATCACCTTCTAAAACTGCGGTTGTATTCATTCCTAAAGCATCCGAGCCAGTATTTGCCTCTGTTAATCCCCAAGCGCCAATCCATTGTGCTGTAGCTAATTTTGGCAACCATTTTCTTTTTTGTTCTTCGTTTCCAAAAGTCATGATATGGCCAGTACATAAAGAATTGTGTGCTGCAACTGATAAACCTATTGAACCGCAAACTTTAGCAATTTCTTCAATTACCTTAACGTATTCAAAATATCCAAAACCAGAGCCTCCATATTCTTCTGGCACCAAAACGCCCATTAAGCCTAATTCTCCTAATTTTTTAAAAAGCTCTACGGGAAAAATTTGTGCCTCATCCCACTCCATTACATGGGGTTTGATATGTTTTTGAGCAAAGTCTTTTACCATTTGTGCAATCATGGTTTGACTTTCTGATTGTGTAAAATTATAGCCTAATTCAGCTTGATTATCGTTCATATAATAATTGGTTAACCCTCAAAATACTTATTATTTAAACAAATAGTTTGTATCAATTTTATATACGAATTAAAGCCAAAACGGTTTTTAGTCTAAATATTTAGCAAGCACTATTTAAACACAAATTATTGATAGTTAGCAAGTGAGAAATTATTTTCAGAAAATTTTCTCAATTTTTCTTTCCCGTTTAAAAAATCGAGGCTTATTAGAAAAGAATATCCAGCAATCTCACCTTTCATTTTTTGAATAAGTAAGGATGTAGCTTCAACTGTTCCTCCTGTCGCTAGTAAATCATCATGAATTAAAATTTTAGAGTTTGGCTCAAAAGCATCTTCATGAATTTCTATAATTGCCGACCCATATTCTAAATCATAGCTTTGTTGAATAGTTTTAAAAGGTAATTTCCCTGATTTCCTTATCGGAATAAAAGGCTTATTTAATTTATTAGCTAGCATTAATCCAAACAAAAAACCTCTGCTTTCTATACCTGCAATCGCATCAAATTCTAAATCTTTTATTTGTAAAACAAATTCATCAACAATGTCGCTACAAAGTTTTTGATCTTTTAATATGGGAGTAATATCCTTAAAGATAATTCCTGGCTTTGGAAAATCTTTTATATCTCTAATTACATTTTTAATTTGGTTCTCTAACATTAAAATTTTAGATATGGCAATAGTTTTTGAATTGTTTCGGAATTTAAGATTGCTATTTTACTTAAATCAGTTGGATTTTTATAATTTCCATGTTGCTTTCTATAAGCAATAATTGCATTAGACTGTTTGTAACCTAAGTACGGAAAAGTTTTCAATTGTTCAAAAGTACAATCATTTATACTTATGAAGACTATTTTTGTGTTATCAACTTTTATCTGATTTTTTATTTGTTCAAATTTTAAAGAATCAATTCCATAAACTTCTTTTAATTGATTGATATGATTAAAGCCTCCCAACCTATTTTTGTACTTTATAATGCGAGATGCAAAAGATGGTCCTATCCCACTGATTGTTGTTAAAGTTGCTGAATCGGCAGAATTAATTTCTACTGTAATATTTTCTCTAGCTTTTTTTGGGTAAGTAGGATTTGTAGATGTAAAATCTAATTTATTTTGAACTTCGGCTGCAGGAATCTGAATGTAAGGTTCTAATTCCTTAAACTTTTGAGCAGAAATAACAAACATCTTTTTAACATCAATTTTGCTTCTAAATTTCCCGCCTTTTGCCTCATAACTTTTTATACTACTTGCTTGTTTTTCTGACAAACCAAGTTTCATCCAGTTTTGAACAGATAAATTATTAGGGTTAAAATCAAAAAGTTGAGTTTCAGGTTTTGATATATCAGAATTTTCCTCATCATCATAAAAATGATTTTTATCTTTAAAACCATCTATTTCTTTAATTTGAGGTTCCAAATTTTGAACAGTAATTTTTAAAGGCTGATAATTAAATTTTTGCCATACATAAGGAGAAATCATTATAATTGCCAGGATAATAATAAATATTATCAAACCCCGCATCTCACCAGGAGTGAACTCAAAAAGACCTTTAATTTTTTTATTCACAGATAGCTATATTTTTTTCTAATGTATTAACAATACTATAAATTAACTAGTTATAGGTTAAGAAATATTATTTAACATAATTTGATAATCATCTGCTATTTTTACAACTATATTAAACCAATTTAATCTTAAATATTTTAAATGAAGATTATAACATCAGAAGAGTTTGCTAAAGCTACCAAGCTAAATAAATTAAGGATGCCTGGACTTGCGTCTTTGTTGATGGAAATTATGAAAATAAATGACATCAACGATACTTTTGAAGCTGCTGAGAATTTTGAAGGTATTGATTTTGTTGATGAAATATTAAGGTTAGTTGGTGTTAAGGTAGAAATCAGCGAAAGCGATTTGAAGAATATCCCATTAGATGGTGCTTTTACCGCCATTGCAAATCATCCTTATGGAGGTATCGAAGGCTTGATTTTAATTAAGGTTTTATGCACCGTTAGGCCTGATGCAAAAGTAATGGCCAACTTTATTCTAAAGAAAATTCCCAATCTTAGCGACTTTTTTGTAGCTGTAAATCCATTTGAAAACATTGAACACTCATCCAGCATTAGTGGCATAAAAACCACGTTAAGTTTATTAAAAACCGGAACACCTATAGGTATTTTCCCAGCTGGCGAAGTTTCTACATATAAATTAGGTCAGCAACAAATTACCGATAAATTATGGCATCCGGTAGTTGGTAAGTTAATTGGAAAAGCAAAAGTACCGGTATTACCCATTTATTTTCATGGAAATAACGGACTGTTATTCAACTTATTAGCACTTATACATCCAACTTTAAGAACCGCTAAATTACCGTCAGAATTATTCAATAAAAAAGGGCATACCATACATGTAAGAATTGGAAAGGCAATCGCTTTTACTGATATTCCAGACAATACTAACAACACAAATATGCTGGCCTATTTAAGAGCAAAAACTTATGCTTTAGGCGCTGGTTTGGAAAATGAGAGAAAAATTTTTAATCCCAGAAATATATTTAAAATAAATAAGCAACCAGAAGATTTAATTAAACCTATCTCACAAGATTTAATTGAAAACGAGGTAAAAAGCCTGAGAGAAAATTATTTGGTATGGACCGAAAAAAATTACGAAGTTTTTATAACCCCAACCATCCATATTACAAATATCATTAAAGAAATAGGAAGGTTAAGGGAAATAACCTTTAGAGAAGTTGGTGAAGGCACCAATAAATCATCAGATTTAGATGCCTATGATATTTATTACCATCACCTTTTTATTTGGGATTTAGAGGCAAAAATGATTGTTGGCGCTTACCGTATTGGTAAAGGGGACGAGATATTTTACAGCTATGGCAAAAAGGGTTTTTATATTTATGAGCTTTTTAAAATAAAACATCAATTTTTTCCTGTTTTAAGACAAAGCCTGGAGTTAGGCAGATCATGGATTAGAAAAGAATACCAACAGCGTCCGTTACCGTTATTTTTATTGTGGAAAGGGATTTTAAAATACCTGATTGATAATCCAAAATATAAATATTTAATTGGCCCGGTTTCAATTAGCAATGTTTTTAGTAAATTTTCTAAGTCTTTAATCGTAAATTTTATCTATCGTAATCATTTTGATGCTGAAATGGCTCAAATGGTAAAACCGCGTAAACAGTTTAAAGTAGATTTTTCTAAAATAGATGCCGATATATTGACTGCAGGCAGCAGTTCTTTAAAAAATTTAGATAGCCTTATCGGCGAGATTGAAACATCGCATATTAAAGTTCCTGTTTTATTAAGGCAGTATATCGCATTAAATGCAAAAATTATCTGCTTTAATATAGATCCAAAATTTTCTGATTGTTTAGATGGATTTTTAGTCTTAGACTTAGAAAGTGTACCTGCAGATATGTTAGAGAAATTGGGGAAAAATCTTTAATTGGATAGTTAGGTGGTTAGTTTGTTAGGTGGTTGGTTTTTCTGAATATTTATAGATGATAAAAGATCATTATTATTTGATTGTATGTGGTGTTGCTGGAAGCGGGAAAACTTCTATTGGTAAAATATTGGCAGAGAAACTGGGTATAGATTTTATAGAAGGTGATGAATTTCATTCGCAAGCAAATATTAATAAAATGCAAAACGGCATCGCCCTTAATGATGCTGACCGTTTGCCTTGGTTAAATATTCTCAAAAGAAAAATCTCAGACAAAATTAACGAGCAACAGGGTTTTATAATAAGCTGTTCTGCCCTGAAGGCTTCCTACCGTGATATTTTAAGAACAGCAGGAGAAGTTAGATTTCTTTTTTTAAAAGCTGATGAAAATGAAATTGCTGGAAGACTAAAAAATAGAGATGGGCATTTTATGCCTAGTTCTTTATTGCACAGTCAGATAGAAGCATTAGAAATCCCATTAACTAAAGAAAAAGATATTTTAATCATTGACGCTTCTAAATCTAAAGAGGATATTATTAAGCATATTATAACTGAATTTAATATCGAGAAAAAATAGTTTAAAGATTTTGTAATAAATTTTAATATTTAGTTACTTATTATCAAAACTATTTTAAATGAAAACAAACACTCATTCTTCGGAAAAGGAAAATGCAAAAGGTTTAAACATTAATAAGCCCGCTTATGCAATTATGATTTCTTTTGGTGTGATATATCTTATTTTTAAAGAATGGTCAATGGCATCAGTAATGATCTCATTAGCATTGGTATTTGATCCTTTCGATGTCAGTATTAAATGGACAAAAAGACCCCTTTGGCAAAGAGCTTGGTTAATATTACACCTTTTAATTGGCCTAAGTTTATTAACTTATTCCATTATCGCTAAATAATTGGAAGAAAGCATTTTTATAAAGCAAATTAATGATTGTAAAGGTTTAATCTTAAAATTGATTGGCCTATATGCCTATTCAATTAATGACAGGAATGATCTTTATCAGGAAATACTTTTGAATGCATGGAAAGGCATTAATAGTTTTAAAGGGAATTCTAAATTTAGCACATGGCTTTATAAAGTTGCTTTAAACACCATTTTAACCTATAATAGAAACTATAAAAAACCAATTTCCTACCACAGCGCAATGGAAGACTTGATTATACCTGTAGCACCGCAATCAGAAACTAGGGAAGATGTGCAGCGTTTACACCAAGCCATAAGAAAATTAGATGAGACAGATAGAGTAATCGTTACACTTCATTTAGAAGGATATGAAAATCCTGAAATATCTGACATTCTTGGAATTAGTGCTAATTATGTAGGTGTTAAACTTTTTCGGATTAAAAATCAGTTACAAACATTTTTAACTCAGCTTTAATGGATTTACAAAAAATTTGGAACGATTCTGAAGCTTCTACAGAAAAATTACCCGAGATTAATCATATTGCTCAAATAAAAAGTAATGGGCTTAAAAACCCTTTAAAGAGAGCAAAAAAAACAATACTTACAAACCTCATCTGGACAATTATTATTGGGCTTATCTATATTCCTATTATTTACTATTACCGTTTTTGGCAAATTCAATTATTTATTGGCATAACCCTTATTTTTAATATTTGGGCCGGCTACACCGCTTTTATACTTTATAAAAGTATAGATTCAAATGTTAGTGCCAATAATTTATTAAGCGAATTAAAAAGGGTTGTAAATACGCTAAATAAATGGATGAACATCCAATGTAAGGTTGCGTTATTTATTTATCCCTTTAGTGCTACTGGAGGCTACTTTTTGGGAGGAGTGATAGGTTCTGGTAAAACTGTTGAAGAGTTATTAACCAAACCAATAATTATTTATGCACTAATAGTTTGTATTGTGGTTCTCACTCCAGCTAGTTATTATTTAGCCAAATGGATGTTTAAATGTTCTTTTGGAAAGGTAATTACGCAAATAAATGTATTAATAGCCGAACTTACACAAGTAGAAAAAGGAAATGTTTGATACCATTTTTTTAACTATTGTTTATCCTAAATTTTAAATGATTAATTAGGTCATTACACAAAAAAAATGTTTGGGCGTATCGTCCGGTTTTCTACTCGCCTAGAAAAAAAAGCGTTGTTGTGGGGTGCCGCTTCAACCGCTAATGCGATTAAAAAATATTTTTAACATATATTATTATTACACAAACATCAACCATCTAATTGTTTATTATAAAGATTTTTGTTTCCTAATGCTTTTAACTCATAATATTTTATTAGAAATTCTGAATTTCTATTCAATAAAAAAGGGGACAATCATTTAAGATTATCCCTTTAAAAAGTTGTTAATTTAGGTTATTTGAAAAGTTGATGTAAAAAAATTATAAATGATATTTAGTGGTTTACAGCAGTAAAGTAAAATGTAAAATCACTTGAAAGAATTGAACCAGTAGATCTGGACTTAGCTCTAACTTTAACTACTGAATCATACTCATCTAAATAATCATTTGCTTCGACTGTAACTTTTTTTTCTCCATTCATAACAACTGTTTTATCAGTACCATATGGATAAACTAAGAATTGCTTTTCAGTTACAGGATAATTAGAAAAATCAGAAACAACCCATTCCCAAAAAACATCATCATCAGAAATGTTAGAATTGTTTTTTGTGAAGCTCACTTCATAAGCAAACTTCCAAACACCATTTTCCATATGCCCTCTTGGATTATATGAAACACCGTATGCGTGAGCTAATCCACAATCAGTTCCAAATAGTATAGTTTCCACTTTATTTACAGCATTTATTGTTATAGGCGGAATTAATGGTGGCGCTGGTGGAATTATATAATTATATTTTGTACTACCATTAGTATATAATCCTTCAGTGTTAGAACCTAACTGTACCCCAAGATAAATTGGATTTCCATCTAATAAATTTTTTTGCAAATCTACTTCGTAAGTTTTAGTAATAATTGTAACATTAGGAGGAAAATCACTTGCACTTACGGTTGTTTGATTAGTTAGATCAATTTTTACACCACTTTGATTAAATGTAACTAACCGAGTCTTGACGGTACCAGACCCATTATTTTTGGCAAAAGAAAGATCATATTTTATAGTTGTAGATGGTGTAGAATTATTGATAAGAATTTTACCATTTTGAAGATATTCACTTTTAACCTGCCAAGCATAAGCGTTTACTTGAGCTTTCGATTGACTTATTGCATAAAAATTAAAAATTAAAAAAATTATTATTATGTTTTTCATAGCTTATTATTTAATTTGTTGATTGTAAGAAAGTCGTAGATAATATAAATTTATTTGAGCTATTTCTTTGTAATAAAATTGCTCATCATTTGGATTATAAGAAAGTTCTTTCTTATCAATAAGTGTAATAGAAGATAAATAGGATAATAGCTTATCTATTTCTACACTATTTTTAACGACCTCGGTATTTGAAGATGTTTTTAAAAGATTTTCTGTATCCTTTTTACAACCGAAAGTTATTAGAATTACGCCACACATTAGTGTGATAAATTGGATTTTTTTGCTTTTTAAATTCATAGTTCTTTATTTTATTTAAACAATAGTAGCAATGTGAATTTAAGTTATTATTAACACCATATTATTTTATTGCTGATGTAAGAACATTTTTAGTTATGTGGTTTTATTAAAAATTAAATAATTATTGAGCATAAAAAAAGCCTCACCAAATTGGTAAGGCTTTCAATTAAATACTTATATTAAAACTAGTAAATCGCATTTTGTGGGTCAAAATTAGCCCAAACTGATGTCCAATTGTTTGTATCCATTGCACCTCTATAAGTTACTGTTTCAAATCCAGTTAAACCTGTGAAACTTGCTCCAGTTTTAGCTGGTGAATTAGAAGTTAGAGTTAAATTAGGATTTATCATTGTAGCGCTTGTTATACCAGCAGCAGCTAAACTCGCTAACTTAGTATTGTTATTTGCAGCTAATAAAGCAAATGTTTCTAATGCTGCATCGGAAGTAAACGAAGTTCCAGCAGTGCTAACCTTAAATGCAGTTACCGCGTTAAAAACTAAGTTATTTTTAAATTCAGATTCACCCAAATTTAATCTATCACCAGCTTCAACTGTTGCTAATTCAAAACCTGCTTTAAGATGGTCTACAATAATTGAATTTCTTAAAATAAATCTTGTTCCTTTTCTAAAAATTACACCTGAGTTGTGTTTTGCATTAGCTGATGCGCCAGGTCCAATAAATGTAAAGTTAGATAGAACTGGTTTGTTTGCTGGGTTATCATTTACTGTTCCGCCGTTGTCACACTCTATTCCGTTAGAAGCACCACTAGCAGAAGCATCAAATACGTTAGGATCTTTTATAGATATTGCATATTGAATACGACCTACGTAACCAAATTCAAAATCAAAATCATCATCAGTACATCTGTATGCAATTAAATTTTTACAATTTACAGTTCCACCGAACCATTCAAAACCATCATCACCACCAAATGAAACTTGAACGTTTTCTATAACAGTACCAGAACCTACACCGGCCATGGTTAAACTGTTTATTTCTCTATCTTGTTGTATAGCTAATCCTGCATATTCTATTCTTACATAAGTAAGTATTCCTGAGTTATCAGCTGGATTAGGGGTTGTACCACCGCCATATAAGGCAACATCTGCACCTAGTATTCCACCTTCATATTGAGCAGTACCACCTGCTTGATTTATTGGAGCATTTCCGCAAAGAATCACACCTGACCAATCTCCAATTGCTCTCTGTCCAACTGGCTGGTTAGATGTGAAAACTATTGGTTTAGCTGCTGTTCCGTTAGCTATAAGTTTTCCTCCACGTTCAACTATCAGAGCTGCTTTTGAAGCTTTATCTCCTCTAACTACAGTGCCAGGCTCTACGGTTAAAGTAGCGCCACTCATTACCCTTACATAGCCATTTAAAACCCATACTCTATCAGCTGTTAATGTTTTATTAGCTGTTAAGTTACCAGTTATTGTTTCAGGTGCTATTGGCTCTGGAGTAGGAGCCGGATCATCTTTACAAGATGTAATTAAAACTGCAATACCAATAAAGGCAAAGAATAAGTTTTTTAGATTTTTCATTTTTTTCTTCAATTATTTTAATGCGAAAGTAAGTGATTAGTGTCTCCTTAACTTTAAGATTGTGTTAAATTATTATTAATACATATTAAAACTTATAACTAAAAGAAACATTAAAGTTGGTTCCAAACTTAATGGTAGATATAGTCTGGTCATCAACTTCTTTATACTTTTTATCTAAATTAACATCTTGATAAAGTATTCTCTTCTGATTAAGTACATCACCAATGTTCAATTTTATTTCAGTTTTATTATTAGAAAAGCGTTTGCTGATTTGAAGATCAATCACATCTCTTGGGTTTTCATAGATATCTGGATAATCAGGTTGAAATTCATTGTTAACAAATTGTCCAAATCCTACAATATTAATTCTTCTGCCAATTCTATTATAAAGAGCATTAAAATTCCATTTATCACCAACATATTGTAATCCTCCATTAATTAAGTAAGGGGATTGACCTTGCAAACTTCTGCTATCGTTATTATTAGGGAATTGAACTCTATCTAAGTTAACATCAGATTTAATAAGTGCAAAATTTGTATAAGCTGTTAGTTTATCTAACCATTTTGCTGATCCTAAAAGGCCAAGATTCTCTCTTGCTTCAATTTCTAAACCATATAACGTTGAAGAATTTGCATTTCTATAAGATAAAGTTTTACTGGCAGCTGTTGAGCCTGTATTAAAAATTTGCTCAATTGGATTGTTAAAATTCTTGTAAAATGTAGATATAGAAAATATTTGCCCAGTTGCTGGAAAAAATTCAAATCTTAAATCAAGGTTATCAATTTTGGTTCTTTTGAGATCAGGATTACCTATAATTACATTATTTGTTTCAAAATCAAAAAATGAAAACGGAGCTAATTCCCTAAACTCGGCTCTTGCTACAGTGTTGGAGTAACTTAATCTAATGTTTGTTTTCTCTGTTGCACTGTAAATTAAATTGGCAGAAGGCAAAATATCTAAATAACTGTTATTGACCTTAGGCGTAGCAGGATCTACTGATATTAGTTCTTCTTGGTAAGATTCCAATCTGGCTCCAAAGTTTGCCTTTAACTTCTTTGTGAGTTCGTTTGTAAACATGACATAACCTGCATTCAAAAATCCTGAAGCATCATAACTATCTCTATTATCTGTAATTTCATCAATAACAAAACCATCAGGATTAAGGTTTTGTGTAGAAAAAATTATGTCTTGAGGCAGTGTTAATAAAGCTTGTGCTGAATTACTTGGTCTTGGTATTATATATCCAAATTGTCTGGTATCAAAACTTCTTGTTCTGTAATTTGTCCAAGTTCCAATTTTAACGATTTGTTTAATCTTGTTAATTTCAAATGGAATGGAAAGATTTGTGGAAGCTCCGTAAATTAAATCTTGCAAATCTGAATAAAAACGACCTGCATTTTTAGGGCTACCTGAACCTACAGGAACTGCGGCTTCAAATTGATTTGCTGATCCTAATGGTTTGGTGTAAAAAATTCTTCTTAAATCTGGTTGGCTTCTGCTACTTGTGCTAAAAGAAGTATTCCAATCGAACTTGTAATTCTTCTTCCCAAAAACATGTTCTCCTTCTAATATAGAATTAAATAATGATTTAGGTACTAATTCAAATTGGGTGTTTTTTTGTTCAAAGTCTGGATCTTCAAATGAAGCGCCTGTTCTATCAGTAAATTTATCATCATAAGATCTATTGTAAAGATTTTTAAACCCAATTTTAGATTTATTATAGCTATAAGCAAAATTAGCCAATGCACCTAAATTGATACTGTTTATATATATTTTATCATTATAATCGAAAGTGAAATCATTAGATGAAGTCCCTGTTAATTCTGCATAATCAGCTCTTCTTTGCTCATTAAAATTCATACTATTACGGTAAGAAAGAGAGGTTACAAAACCGAATTTTTTATCTTTTTTTAATTTAAAAGAATTTCCATAGACTACCTGAAGATTTTGAGTAGGAATTGCAATGCCTTGGTTTTTCACTGCCCAAGTATTGTTTAAATCTTTTGATACATCTGCCTTTTGCTGAAGTGTTAAATTCACAAAAGCTCTTCTATCTACAGGAAAAGATGAAGGTAGTTTTCTTAAACCGTCATCAAATCCTAATAAATCTAATTTTCCTTTTTCTCCACCTTTAAAATCATTAAAAGTTGAAATGCTATTGAAGCCAATAGTATAATTTACATCAAAAACTTTTTGAACTGGAAAGTCTTTAGTTTTGATTTGAATTACTCCACCTGCAAAATCACCTGGCAAATCTGCTGATGCTGTTTTATTAATAACTATTTGATCAATAAGATTTGAAGGAATAACATCAAAGGAAAATGCTTTCCTATCTGGCTCAGAACTAGGCAAAGGGGCGTTATTCAACAATGTTGAATTATAACGATCACTCAATCCCCTAACTATAACGAACTTGTTATCTTGTATGCTAGTTCCACTCACTCTTTTTAGAACTTCTCCTGTGTTTCTATCGGGAGATCTTTTGATGCTTTCAGAAGAAATACCATCTGATACAATCACACTAGATTTTTGCTGTGCATATAAAGACCCCACAGTTGCTCTACTATAAGTAGCTGTAACAACAACCTCACCAAGAGCTTGGGTGGCAGCCTCTTCCATAATGATGTTTAAGGCAGTTACCTCACCATTTTTTACCTCAACACCAGTAATACTTTTGGTTTGGTAGCCAATGTATCTAAAAGTTACGTTATATTTTCCAGCGGTCAGATTAGAAATAACAAATCTGCCTTCTACATCTGTAGCGGCTCCTTTTGAGGTGCCGTCTATACCCACAGTTAATCCAATTAAGGTTTCGCCAGAAACTTTATCAGTTACTTTACCCGCAATTTTACCTGTTTGTGCGAAAACTGTTACAGAAATTAACATTAGCAGGACGCTAAGTTTTATAGATTTTAAAAAAAACGTTTGTTTCACTTTTGCTTGTTTTAGTTGTTGCAAAAGTATTAGCCTAATGTTACGGGTTTGTTAGCTAAAAATTAATTAACCGCTACATTAATGTTAAGTAAAAGTTAAGTGTTAAATTTAATATCTGATATTCAGACTTTTAAGTATAAAATGAAATAACCATAACGGGCCAATCAATAAAAATTTTAAATCATCAAAAAATGATGGCTTTTTACCTTCAATTTTATGCCCGATAAATTGACCTATCCAAGCTAAAACGAAAATAGTTACACTTACCTCCCACAAAGCCGGACCACCAGCTTTTTCTAAATGTTCTAGTTTGATGATGAAGAAATAACATATCCCAAAAAAGAAAAGCATGAGATAGGATAATATGGGAGAAAGTGTTGAATAATAATAAATAGATATGGCTAATGCGAAAGAAAACCAATTGATATACATATTATACTTTCCTAAAAAGCCTAAATGAGGAAAAGGAATTGCTGTTAATAATCCAACGATACTAAAAACAATTAGTGGTACACAAATCCAATGAATCAATTTATTTGTCGGATTTTGATGGCTTTCAGAATATTTATCAAATAAGACATCTATTTTTCTTTTTTCTTCTATTCTTTGTTTAGCCATCTTTTTAAGCAAATGCAAATTTATTAAATTAAAAAAGCGATGAAATGATCACCGCTTTTGTTTTGCGTTAGGGATTGAAACGGCATCCTTTATACCGATTTTTTTTCGGTATAAAGATATAGTGTAAAGCCCGCCCGAACGCCCAAATATTACTTAGCGTAAGCCACTGATCTAGTTTCTCTAATTACAGTTACTTTAATCTGACCAGGATAAGTCATTTCTGTTTGAATACGATTAGAAATATCGGCAGCTAAAATTTCAGATTGTGCATCAGTAATTTTTTCACTTTCTACTACCACACGTAATTCTCTACCGGCTTGTATTGCAAAAGTTTTTTCTACACCGGGGTATGACATTGCCAAGCTTTCTAATTCTTTTAACCTACGGATGTAACTTTCTACAACTTCTCTCCTTGCTCCGGGTCTTGCTCCAGAAATGGCATCACAAGCTTGTATAATTGGCGAAATCATAGAAGTCATCTCGATTTCATCATGGTGAGCGCCAATTGCATTACAGATTTCTGGATGTTCTTTATATTTTTCGGCCAATTGCATCCCCAAAATTGCGTGAGGCAATTCTGGATTATCATCAGGTACTTTACCAATATCATGTAAAAGCCCTGCTCTTTTGGCCATCTTTGAATTTAAACCCAATTCAGATGCCATTGTAGCACAAAAATTAGCTACCTCACGAGAGTGCTGTAACAAATTTTGTCCATAAGAAGAACGGTAACGCATACGCCCAACCATTCTAATTAATTCTGGGTGTAAGCCGTGAATACCTAAATCAATTACTGTACGCTCTCCAATCTCAACAATTTCCTCTTCAATTTGCTTTTGAGTTTTCGCAACTACCTCTTCAATTCTTGCAGGGTGAATACGCCCGTCTGTAACTAAACGGTGTAAAGCTAAACGAGCAATTTCACGTCTTACTGGGTCAAATCCCGACAAAATAATGGCTTCAGGCGTATCATCAACAATAATTTCTATCCCTGTTGCTGCTTCTAACGCTCTAATGTTTCTACCTTCACGCCCAATAATTCTACCTTTAATCTCATCATTTTCGATGTTAAAAATAGAAACCGTATTTTCTATTGCAGATTCTGTAGCTGTACGCTGTATAGTTTGGATAACTACTTTTTTGGCTTCTTTAGCCGCTGTTAATCTAGCATCGTCAACAATATCTTTAATAGACGCCATTGCATTTGTACGGGCTTCTTCCTTTAAGTTGGAAACCAATTGTGCTTTTGCTTCATCAGCAGAAAGTCCTGCTATAGCTTCTAATTGTACAATATGCTGACTTTTTATCGCCTCAGCTTCGTCTTGTTTATTTTTTAGTATTTCTGCTTGTTTTTCAAAATTACTCTTAGATTTTTCGAGTTCTTGTTCTTTTTTACCAGCATTTTCAATCTTATCATTTAAAGATTGTTCTTTTTGTTTCAACGTATTTTCACGTTGTGCAGCAATCGTATTCTTTTGATTAATTTCTTGCTCATGATCAGATTTCATTTGCAAAAACTTCTCCTTCGCTTCTAATAATTTGTCTTTTTTTAAGATTTCGGCTTTACTTTCTGCCTCCCTTAAAATCTTTTTAACCTTGTTTTGTGCAGCAACTTCTTGCTGTTTCAAAAGCTGTCGTAGTAAAAATCTCCCTATCACAATACCCAATCCTAAAGCTACTACTGCAATAATCAGGTAAATCAATATTTCCATAAATTGTAATTAAAATAAATAAAAAAACCGCGTTAAATTTCAGACTTCATGTATTGTAAACTTGTCGATCACGCTTAGGGTTTAAGCCGTAAACATATGGCAAAGCCAAATGAGTAATGCTTTTGTAACCCTTCTTCATATCGAAGTGTTAAGTTTTTTAATAGTGAAACCAAAAATCTAACACGGTTAGATCTTATATGCTAATTATAAAGAATGTTATTTTCCTTTAGAAAAAAAATCGTTTAACAAACTATCCAATTGGTAAACCTTCTCTGCTACATCCGTATCTTCATTGCTCGCCTTTTTTTCTGCATGTATAGATGCAGAGGCGTAATGTAATACACACATAGAAAGCAAGTCTTGTTTATCTTTAACCGCATACTTCTCTTGAAGTTCTTTGATACGATCATTGATCAACTTGGCAGCTCTCCTCACCACTTCTTCCTCTTCCATATTAATCTTTAAGGGATAAACACGGTCGGCAATATTTATTTTTATCGAGATTTCTCCCATCTGAGCATTAGGTTCACAATGTATTACTTGTTTAGTAATACAATACACTTATCTATTTCCCGCACAAATTCGTTAATTTTTTGCTTTATGTCAAGTGTTTTTTCGCTAGAGCCTTCTAAACTTTTCGCCATCTTTAAAACTCTTAACTTTTCTTCTAGGTCTTTTCGCTTGTTTTCACTGGTTTCTAAAGCAACTTTCATGTGCTCATTTTCCAAATTTAGCAAGTCATTATGCTCCTGTAAGGCTTTTGACAAATCTACCAGCTTTTGGGTGCGGTCCAGCACCTGATCTAATTTCTTAGCAATTACAGACATTTATTGTGTTAATTTAATTTCTTATTAATTTTAAAATTTAATTTTTATCCTATTTATTAAAAATGATTTGAGCGTTTTAACACGCTAATCACTATATCTTTTTTTCAACTTGCAAAATTGTGAGGCAAAAAAAAAGGATGCCGTTTCTATCGTTAACGCCTTATCGCCTTGAAACAAATTGATTAAGAAAATTATCTAATCTCAGCGCCCACTTCCTTACCGAAGTTAGCAATTAATTTCTTCATCATTTCATCAATTTGAGCATCGGTCAAAGTTTTTTCTTCATCTTGAAGTATAAAACTTAACGCATAAGATTTTTTTCCTTCGGGTAATTTATCACCTTGGTAAACATCAAAAACATTTACTTCTTTTAATAAATTCTTTTCCGTTTTTAAAGCAATACGTTTCAAATCTTCAAATCTAACGTTGCTATCTAATAATATAGATAAATCTCTTCTTACTGCAGGGAATTTAGAAACTTCCTGATAAGAAATTTTGTTGTTTTTGATCAACATTAAAAGCATATCCCAATCAATATCAGCATAAAAAACAGGTTTAGAAACATCTGCTTTTTTTAATTCTTTTGGTGCTACGGCTCCAAAACTTGCTAAAATCTTTGCTCCTCTTTTGTAAGAAATTCCGTAAGAAAAATCTTCATTTTCTACAACGTCTGATTGAAGTTTTTCGATGTTCAATCTTTTTAAGATTGCATCAACACTAGCTTTAAGATGATAAAAATTAATTCCTTTTCCAGCTTGATTCCATTGCTCGCTATCGGCTTTGCCACTCATAAAAACCGAAAGGTGATTAGATTCCTTATATTTTCCGTTTTCTGTTTGATAAGTTTTGCCAAACTCATAAAACTTTACATCGGCAGTTCTTCTATTTTGGTTATAAGCAACAGCTTCCAAACCAGAATAAAGCATACTTTGGCGCATCACATCTAAATCTGAACTTAAAGGATTTAAAATCTTTACCGCCGAATCTAAATCTTTTGAATAAGAAGATTTGGTTAAAGAGTTAGATAAAATTTCATAAAATCCGTTTGCAGTCAATAGATCTGCAATGGTGTTTTGGATAGTTTCTTTATCGGGTTTTGGCGAAACGTTTAATGATGCGTTTACCTTTTGCGGAATTTCGATATTATCGTAACCATAAATTCTTAACACTTCTTCAATCACATCAACCGGTCGAGTTACATCTACCTTATAAGTTGGCACTTTTAGCGATAATTGAGATTCGGTTTCATTTATCACGACAATGCCTAAAGCTTTGATAATTGAAGTAATTTCTTCTTTTGGGATTGCTTTACCAATCAGTTTTTGAACGTGATCAAAGGTTAATTCCACATCAAACGCTGCAACAGGATTTGGGTAATGATCAAAAATATCGGAACTAATTTCTCCTCCGGCAACTTCTTGAATTAAAAGTGCTGCTCTTTTTAGAGCATAAACGGTAATTTCGGGGTCAGTGCCTCTTTCAAACCTAAAAGAAGCATCTGTTTTTAACCCAAATCTTTTTGCCGTTTTTCTTACAGAAACCGCATTGAAATAAGCGCTTTCTAAAAAGATATTTTTTGTGCTTTGCTTCACTCCAGATGCAACACCGCCAAAAACTCCAGCAATACACATGGGTTTTTCGCTATCGCAAATCATCAAATCATCAGCGGTAAGCGTTCTTTCTACTTCATCTAAAGTTTTAAACTTTGTCCCTTCAGCACATTTTTTAACCATGACTTTTCCGCCAACAATTTCATCGGCATCAAATGCATGTAAAGGTTGTCCCAAATCATGCAATACAAAATTGGTTACGTCTACAATATTATTTATCGGGCGTAAGCCAATAACTGCTAATTTTTCTTTTAACCATTTTGGAGAATCCTGAACGGTAATTCCGGAAATAGTTATCCCAGAATATCTTGGTGCGGCATCCTCATCTAAAACCTCAACTTCTATTTTTAGATTATAATTATCAATTTTAAAATCTTCAACTTTAGGTTTAATAATTTCCGTTTTTAGATATGCTGCCAAATCTCTCGCAACGCCAAAATGCGAGGCTGCATCTGCCCTATTTGGTGTTAAACCGATCTCGAAAACAAAATCATCATTTAGCTTAAAATAATTTTTCGCAAAAATCCCGATTGGAGCATCTTCTGGCAAAACCATAATTCCATTATGTCCTTTACCCAAACCAATTTCATCCTCTGCGCAAATCATCCCTTCAGAAACTTCTCCCCTAATTTTAGATTTATTAATTTTAAAAGGCTCTCCATCTGTTGGGTGCACATCGCAACCAACAGTTGCAACAACCACTTTTTGTCCTATTGCAACATTTGGCGCTCCGCAAACAATCTGTAAATTCTCTGCACTACCAACGTCTACTTTTGTAATCCTTAATCTATCCGCATTTGGATGTTGCTCACACTCTTTAACGTAGCCAATTACCAAACCTTCTAATCCTCCGGGAATGGCCTGCACCTTCTCCAAACTTTCTACCTCTAAACCAATAGCGGTTAAAATGGTAGAGATTTCATCTTGATTTTTATCTGTATTTATAAAAGTTTTAAGCCAGTTATAAGAAATTTTCATTCGATTTTTTTAAGAAAAGCAAAAATAAGAAAAATAGATTGGGATAGGAGTTTTTTGTTTAACCGAGAAGGAAAACGAATTATTTTGCAACAGATTAAATTTCTATTACAAAAATATGATTCTGAAAATTTTCTAACTACATTAAGTGGAAAATCACATAATTGTTTAAAACCTAATTCAATTTTATTAAGACAGTTTACATCAAACCTTCATCTGCCATGCTGAAAAAAGCATCGTCTGTAATGATAACATGATCTAAAACTCCAATATCCATTAGCTTACCTGCAGCAACTAATTTTTTGGTTAAAGATATATCTTCATGACTTGGACGTAAATTACCTGAAGGATGATTATGGGTTAATATAATATTTGCTGCGTTGTTTTCTAAAGCTGCTTTAAAAACTATTTTAGAATCAACTATTGTACCGGCTTGGCCGCCTTTAGAGATTAGAATTTTATGGGTTAGTTTATTTGATTTTGCTAAAACTAGTATCCAAAACTCCTCGTGAGGTAAATCTTTATAATAAGGCAATAGTACATTAAAAATATCTCTCGAGGTATTTATCTTCTCAATTGGCGGTAATTCAATTTCCTTTCTACGTCGTCCTAATTCTAAAGCCGCAATAATTGATATTGCCTTTGCCTCCCCAATTCCCTTAAATTTACAAAGTTCTTGAACAGAAAGTTTGCTCAATAGATTCAAATCGTTTTGACATGAGTGCAAGATTTTTTTACTGAGTTCTACTGCTGATTCTGTAACAGAACCAGAACCAATTAAGATAGCTATCAATTCTGCATCAGAAAGCGTTCTTCTGCCATGTTGCAATAACTTTTCTCTCGGACGGTCTTCTTCTGCCCAAGCTTTTATCGTAAATTTCTGTTGATAAGGCAGTTCCATAAAACTAAAGTAATAAAAGGTTTTAAGTTTTAGGTTGTTTACAAAAGTTATAAGTTTTATGTGATGGGTTTTATACTGAACAAGTTTTGCGGTTGGGATAGAAATGAAAATCTCCGCCAGTTAGCTGAGAACGCCAAAATTCTTTGAAACAAAAAAAGCAGGACCCTTGTAAGAATCCTGCCTTCAGTAAAATATTTTATCTCTTATAAAGCGTTAACGAACTTAGTCAGTTTAGACTTATTGTTAGCTGCTTTATTTTTGTGAATTACGTTTTTCTTAGCTAAACGATCTAACATTGAAGTTACTTTTGGCAATAAAGCCTGTGCTTCTTCTTTAGAAACCGCATTACGCAACCTTTTGATAAAAGTTCTGGTAGTTTTTGCTTGATACCTGTTACGTAAACGTTTTGTTGCGTTAGCTCTGATTCTTTTAATTGCCGATTTATGATTTGCCATTGTAAGCTTTTTATTCCGTTGAGTAATATCCCTTTATTAGGGGATGCAAATATAGGTTGAATTATTTTAAATACAAATGCAAATTTAAAATATTTTTTACTCCTTTATAACCTATTTTGTTAATGGTATTTTTAAATTTATATCATGAAAATAAAAAATTACTTTTTTATCCTGCTAATTCCTTGTTTATTCATTTTTTCTTCGTGGGGATTTTTTGCACATATGAGAATCAACAGATTAGCTGTTTTTACACTCCCAAGCAATTTAATAGGCTTTTATAAAAGTAACATTAATTATATCACAGAACATGCAGTTGATCCGGATAAGCGGAGATATGCAGATTCTTTAGAAGCTCCAAGGCATTATTTGGATGCAGATCATTATGGTAAAGAACCTTTTATAATTATCCCAAAAAAGTGGAAAGATGCGGTTGAAAAACTATCTCAAGATACATTAAACGCTTATGGTATTGTGCCTTGGCAGATACAACGTAGTTATTACAAATTAGTTGATGCATTTAAAAGTAGAGACTCAGTTTTGATTCTAAAATATTCTGCAGATTTAGGTCATTACATTGCTGATGCTCATGTTCCATTGCATACTTCAGAGAATTATAATGGCCAAATGACTAATCAGGTTGGCATCCATGGTTTTTGGGAAAGTAGATTGCCAGAACTTTTTGCCAATGATTACGATTATTTTGTAGGGAAGGCAAAATATATAGATAATCCTTTAGATAAGGCCTGGGATATTGTTATCAATACTTATAGTTTATTAGATTCTACCTTAACTATTGAAAAGAACTTGACTAAAAGTTTCCCTGTAGATAGGAAATACACTTATAATGAACGCAATGGAAGAGTAATCAAAGAATATTCTATCCCTTATTCAAAAGCCTATCATGATGCTTTAAAAGGAATGGTTGAGCGCCAAATGCGTAGTTCTATATTAGATGTTGGAAGTTTTTGGTATACGGCTTGGGTAGATGCGGGGCAACCTGATATGAAAAATTTGGTCAAACAAAATATTACTCCACAAGAAAAGAAACAGACCGAAGAGGAAGAAAAACTTTATTTGAAAGGCAAAGCTTTGGGCAGGCCAGAAAATTAGGTTTTGATTTAATCTTATTAGACTTACGAAATTTTTGAAACTTCGTAAGTCTAATATTTAATATTTTTTATAACCTATTTTAGATTTTCTCGTACAATGCTCTTACAAGTATCGTATGAAAATGAAATTTACCTTATCAAAACTTCTACTCTCTATTTTATTTCTCTCTCTCTTTAAAAGTTCTTACGGACAAGGAATACCTCAAAAAAATGGTTATTTTTTTGTCGGATTGGATATTAATATTGCAACATTATCTTCTGCAACTAGCGTTAAAACTATAATGGGCGTAAATTGTGGTTACAATAAAAAATTTACAAACCATTTATATGCTGGTCCACAGGTTAATGCCGTTTTTATTAGATCGCCAGCAAATAAAGGTGCCAGGATTTCTCTATTCGCAGGTCCAAATGCCGAAATGGAGCTAAAAAGAATTGGAAAAAACCCTTTAACAACTTCCCAATCATTAAGTAATAAGGTAAGTTGGGTTTTTCCTCTCAATCCAAAATCTAGTGATTACACTTATATGGACTGTTTTAGCATAAGTACTTCTTTAAGCAACGATGAATTTTTTGGATTCAAAAAAAGCTCAATAGCTATAAATGTAGATTTTCAAGGTTATGATATCGGTTTCTACAATGGCTTAAGCCGAATGGTGAGTATCAGTTCAGGAACGAGAACAACATTTTAATCCACCAGCAATTAAAATAAACAATCATTTAGCAATGATTGATCAAATGCTATATTTGCAGCATCATGGCAAATAATAACGAAGAAATTTTTAAAAATGTGATTTCACACGCTAAGGAATACGGTTTTGTGTTCCAAAGCAGTGAAATATATGATGGTTTAAGCGCTGTTTATGATTACGGTCAGTTAGGCTCTGAACTAAAAAACAACATCAAAACTTATTGGTGGAAAGCCATGGTGCAAATGCATGAAAACATTGTAGGAATTGATGCCGCAATTTTTATGCACCCAAAAGTTTGGAAGGCCAGTGGACATGTTGATGGTTTCAGCGATCCAATGATCGATAACAAAGATTCTAACAAACGTTACCGAGCTGATCAATTATTAGAGGATAAAATTGCAGCTTATGAAACTGAAGCTAGAATAGCGGTTTTCGGAGATAAGCCTTATATTGAATCAGGAATTATTCATGATCTAAATGAAACAAAATTCCAAAACCATCCTAAACATATTTTAGCAGAAAGCTTGCAAATTGAAATGGATAATGCGCTTAAAGCGGAGGATTTATCTCGTTTAAAAGCACTTATTGAAGAACATAAAATACAATGCCCCGTTTCTAAAACTTGCAACTGGACAGATGTTCGTCAGTTTAATCTGATGTTTTCTACACAGTTTGGGGCAATGGCCGAAGGTGCTGAAGAAGTTTATTTAAGACCAGAAACTGCACAAGGAATATTCGTTAACTTTTTAAACGTTCAAAAATCTGGAAGAATGAAAGTTCCTTTCGGGATTGCGCAAATTGGTAAAGCTTTTAGAAACGAAGTAATTGCTCGTCAGTTTATTATGCGTATGCGAGAGTTTGAACAAATGGAAATGCAGTTTTTTGTACGCCCTGGCACTGAGATGGAATGGTATAAAAAATGGAAAGAAACACGTTTAAAATGGCATTTGGCTTTAGGAACAGATCCTGCGAAATATAAATTTCATGATCATGCAAAACTGGCACATTATGCTAATGCTGCTGTTGATATAGAATATGATTTCCCATTCGGATTTAAAGAAGTAGAAGGAATTCACTCTCGTACAGATTTCGATTTAAACCAACACCAAGAGTTTTCTGGTAAAAAAATGCAGTATTTTGATGCTGAGGTAAATCCAGAAACTAATAAACCTTATGGCAATTACGTTCCTTATGTAATTGAGACTTCCATTGGTTTAGATCGTTTCTTTTTGGTTACGATGATCAATGCGTTTGAGGAACAAGATTTAAGCACCGATGAGAAGCAAGATTCTCGTTCTGTTTTGAAATTACATCCTGCTCTTTCGCCTTATAAAGCTGCCATTTTACCTTTAACTAAAAAAGATGGTTTGCCAGAAAAAGCCCGTGAAATAATGGATCAATTGAAATTTGATTTCAACATGGCTTATGATGAAAAAGATTCGATTGGAAAACGTTATCGCCGTCAGGATGCTATCGGAACACCCTTTTGCATTACTGTAGATTATGAAACTTTAGAAAATAATACAGTTACCATTCGCCATAGAGATAGTATGGAACAAGAAAGAGTGGCTATTGCGGATTTACAAAAGATTATTGGTGATTTAGTAAGCTGGAAAAATTTGTTGGGATAATAATTTAAATATTCCTTGAATCCTATTTATTGTCTAAATCTTGATTTACAAGATTTGATGATAAATAGGATTTTTTTTGCGTTAGGGATAGAAATGGCATCCTTTTTTGCCATAGCCATTTAGCAAATTGCAAAAAAGATATAATGTATAGCCCGACCCATCCGCTAGTAAGCGGATGGGAAACGCCCAAATAATTAATGTTAAATACCTAGATAATAAATAACATTTTTATTCGTAATAACAGCCTAATAATTAAGGTTTACAGTGAGAAATCACAATGTAAGATTAAGGTCATGAAAGTTAATAATATGGCGAATTGCGAACCTTTTTGCGTATATTTAAGTATAATAATTTAATCGCACCTTTAAAAAAGATATATGTTCAAAAGAAAAAAAAGATTAAAAGTTTATTCAGTTACCAGTGTTTTAACTGTAATCCTATTATTTACTTTTTTAAACATTAGCTGGAAAACTGATAAAGATCCCATTTTAGGGATTTCTAATGAGCGCATTGTTCAATTAGATTCAACGGCTACGATTTTACATAAAGACATCCTTTTTACTAATTATGTGAATGATCTTTACGGAAAAATTCAATTAAAAGAAGCTAATTTATCCTTACCTGTTTTTGAGAAAGCTTTAATTGGATTTTTAAATTTAAAAAATAGCAGAGCCTTAAATAATGATAAGCAAATTTTAACAGTTGTTGATTTTACGCAAGCCAGCACTGCTAAAAGAATGTGGATTATTAATATACAAGATAAAAAATTGTTATTAAATACTTATGTAGCGCATGGACAAGGTAGTGGTGTTGATATAGCGACTAAGTTTTCTAATACTGCAGAATCTCATGAAAGTAGCTTAGGATTTTATGTAACTAACGAGACTTATTTAGGTAATCATGGTTTGTCTTTAAAATTAGACGGACAAGATAAAGGCATAAATGATTCGGCCAGAGAAAGGGCAATTGTTTTACACGGTGCTGATTATGTGAGCGAAAGTTTTATAAAACAAACTGGTAGATTGGGTAGAAGTTTTGGTTGCCCAGCGGTATCGCCAGAGCTAAATGAAAAAATTATTACTTTAATTAAAGATAAAACCTGTTTGTTTATCAATGGTAATAGTGCCAATTATCAATCAGCGTTATTGAACCAGGAAAAAATGTTGGCTAACGTTTCTAGTTTTCCAACTTCATAGTTTTAAAAAATTAAATATTTAAAAGCTTTCATTTTATGAAAGCTTTTTTTTTGCAATTTGCATTTGAATAACCAATTAATCTTATGAAAATTAAATTAAAATTAGTTTTAACCATTTTGATAATCCCATTTTTAAGTTTGCGCAAAAATCATCTATTTCAAGATATCAGCATTTGTTAATTGGCACTTATACTAAAACGCAAACTAATGGCATTTTTGTTTACAAATTTGATACTAAAACTGGTGAGCTAACTTTTGAATCTAAAACCGAAGGTGTAAATAATCCATCTTATTTGGCAATAAATAATGAAGGAACAAAAGTTTACAGCGTTAACGAATCTGGTACTGATAGAAAAGGTGGTGTAAGTTCTTTTGATTTTAATACTAAAACTGGTAATATTTCTTTGATAAACAAACAAGAAACAATAGGATCCGGACCTTGCTATATTAGTGTTGCAAATGATAATAAATTTATTTTTACAGCCAATTATGGCAGCGGAAGTATTAGCGTTTTGCCTTTAAAAAGCAACGGAAGTATTGGCGAATTAAGTCAGTTGATACAACATGAAGGAAGTAGCATAGACAAAAGCAGACAAACTGCACCACATGCACATTCTGTTATTTTTTCTAATGATGGAAAAACACTTTTATCTGCCAATTTGGGTACCGATAAATTGTATGCTTACAATTATAATTCTTCGTTAGAAAAACCTTTACAAGATGCCTCACAACCTTTCGTAAATATCGAACCTGGCTTTGGCCCAAGACATTTTGCTTTTAATAAAAGTGGAAATAAGTTATATCTTTTATCAGAGATGAAAGCTATGATTACTGTTTTTGATTATAAAGATAAAGTCCTTACAAAAAATAGTATCGTTAACCTGAACTTAGATGGCGTTGTAAGAAATGATGGTGGTGCTGATATTCATTTAAGTAACGATGGGAAATTTTTATATGCCACTAACAGAGGAAATATAAATGAAATTGTAATTTTTAAAATTGATAAAAAAGACGGTACCTTAAAACGATTGGCAGCTGTAGATTGCAAAGGCAAAATGCCTCGTAATTTTATAATTGACCCAACAGATAAGTTTCTATTGGTTGCCAATCAAAACTCTGATGACATTTATATATTTAAGAGAAACAAAAAAACTGGAATGCTAACGTATAATAATCAAATGTTAAAAATTGGAAGTCCGGTTTGTTTAAAAATGACTGCTGTTAAATAATGAATAACAACAAATTTCCATGGTTTATTCTCTTAGGATTTATCCTATTGAAATTTATTCTTCAATATTTTGCTGTTTCACCAGTTTATGAACTTCACCGAGATGAGTTTTTACATTTGGACCAAGCCAACCATTTACAATGGGGTTATCCATCTGTCCCTCCATTTTCGAGTTGGCAAGCATTAATTATCAAATGGCTGGGAAACGGAATTTTTTGGGTTCGGTTTTTCCCTGCTTTAGCTGGAGCACTTACCATTTGGGTAGTTTGGGAAACAGTGAAGTTATTAGAAGGAACATTATATGCCGCAATAATAGCATGTTGCTGTTTGCTTTTTTCTGCATTGCTAAGGCTAAACATCTTGTTTCAACCCAATTCTTTTGATATATTTTTCTACACTTTTATTTTCTTTTTTATTATCCGATATATTAGAACTGATAAAAGTATCAATCTTTATTTTTTAGGATTATCCATTGGTTTTGGTATTTTAAATAAATATAATGTCGGTTTTTTATTGATAGGCTTATTGATTGCTTTACCTTTTACTCAACAAAAAAAACTGTTTTTAAAAAGAGATTTTTGGCTTGCGATGTTGTTAGCACTTCTCCTCATTTCGCCAAATATTTGGTGGCAGTTTCAAAACGGGTTGCCAGTAATTTGGCACATGAAAACGCTAGAGAAAACGCAACTAATAAATGTTTCCAGAGTAGATTTCCTACTTGAACAACTCAAATTCTTTTTTGGAGCATTACCGTTTTGGTTGGGCGGTTTGTTAGCGATCCTATTCTACAAACCTTTTAAACGCTATCGCATTATTGCTTTCGCATACCTATTAACCATTTTACTTTTTGTTTATTTACATGGAAAAGGTTATTACGCAATTGGTTTATACCCAATATTATTCGCATTCGGTGCGGTTTATTTAGATAGAACATTATCAACAAAAAGAACCGCCTGGATAAAACCTGTTTTAATAGTAGCTAATATTTTATTAATCGTAGTTTTTGCTCAAAATTTACTTCCTATATCTTCGCCGGCAGAAATTGTAGCCCATAAAAATGTAGGTGAAAAATTGGGCGCACACCGGTGGGAAGATGGAAAAGAACATCCTTTACCTCAAGATTTTGCGGATATGCTGGGTTGGAAAGAAATGGCCAGCAAAGCTGATGCGGCATTTAGTAAAATCCCAGTTCAGGAAAGAAAAAATACTTTAGTAATTTGTGATAATTATGGACAAACCGGAGCCATTAATTATTACAGTAAAAAAATTAAAAATGCCGTTTCCTTTTCTTTAGATTATATTCCTTGGTTTCCTGAGATAAAAAATACTCAACATGTCATCAGAATATCTGAACAACCAAATCATGATTATGATACAAATTTTAAAAACACTTTGAAGATTGGTGAAGTAGAAAATCAGTATGCCAGAGAAAAAGGAACGGTTATTTATCTATTGTCTTATCCTGATCAATTTATCCTACAAAAATTAAAATATCGTTTAAAGGCAGATGTGGAATGATTTTTATAGCCTTGTGTACTCAATGAAAACCATTCTTTCGCTAATATCTTTCCTGATTTTCAATATTTCCTTTGCTCAACAAAAAGATAGCACCAAAATTTTAAACGAGGTCAAAGTTAAAGCCTATTTATCAGAAAAGATACTGATTAGCTTGCCTGCAACAGTTTCAATCATCAATAAAAATCAGATTGAAAATAGTGCAACACAATCCATAATTCCGGCTTTAAATAGTGTTGCAGGAGTTAAAATGGAAGAACGCTCTCCCGGCAGTTACCGACTTTCTATCAGGGGAAGTTTATTGCGCTCTCCGTTTGGCGTGAGGAATCTAAAAGTTTATTATGATGATTTTCCTTTAACCGATGCTGGTGGAAATACTTATATCAATTTAATCGACCAATCTGCAATCCAAAATATAGAAGTTTTAAAAGGTCCGGATGGGAGTTTATTTGGAGCAAATTCTGGCGGTGTTGTTTTAATAAATACTCAGGCTAAAGCCGATAAAATAAGCGCCGATTTATTAGCAGGTTCTTATGGTTTGTTTAGAGAAAATGTAGGCTTTAACCAAAGCAATCAAAATTACGAGTTCAATATTCATCAAGCTTATCAATATGCTAATGGATATAGAGATCAAAGTCAAATGAAACGTAACTTTTTTCAGGCGACACAAAAAGTAAATTATAACGATAAAGGAAGCATTAAATTTTCTGGTTTTTATAGTGATTTAGGTTACCAAACCCCAGGAGGTTTAACATTGGCACAAAAAGATGCAAACCCAACATCAGCAAGACCGAAAACTAATTTTACACCTGGCGCAGAAGAACAAAATGCTGGTATTTATAACCGAACATTATTTGCAGGAATTAGTCACGAATATCAATTCAACTCAAATTGGAAACATGTTTTCTCCGTTTCAGGAATTACCACCGATTTTAAAAACCCTTTCATTACCAATTACGAGAAGAGGAAAGAAAACTCATTAGCTTTAAGGACCTATTTTAATTATCAAAAGAAAGCCTCTGAAAAGTTAAATATTGAGTGGAATTTGGGTTATGAATTTCAGCAAAGCAATGCCGATATTTTAAATTATAATAATGATAAAGGTACGGCAACAACAATTATTGCTGCCGATAGAATCATCAACCAATCACAATTTGTTTTTACAAGGTTTGTGTTTGATATCGAAAAAAAACTAAATGCCGAGATTTCATCCAGCCTTAATTTTACCAATTATGATTTTAAGCTTTTGCCAGAATCTACCAATTCGAGCATTGCAGGAACGCAAAAATTAAAACCCGAAGTAATGCCCAAATTGGCAATTTCCTATCTTTTAAATCCAAACTTTGTTTTAAGGGGAATTGTTAGTCGAGGTTTTTCAGCACCAACAACTGCAGAAGTGCGAGCATCAGACGCAAAAATCAACACAAATCTAAACCCAGAACAGGGCTGGAATTACGAGTTGGGATTAAGATTTAGAACACCTTTTGAAAGAGTTTACATTGATTTAGCAGGTTTTTATTATCGTTTAAACAATGCCATTGTAAGAAGGGTAAATGCCGCTGACCAAGATTTTTATTTAAACGCTGGTGGCACCAATCAAAAAGGGATTGAATTGAGTTTAAATGCCAGTATGCTAAAGAAACCATCATCTGTTTTTGAGCAAATCACCTATAATATCGCTGTTACTTTAAATGACTTTAAATTTAGAGATTATCAAATTGCAGCTGATAATTTCAGCGGAAATATTTTAACTGGCGTCCCAAAACTTAATATTAATAACAATTTAAATTTTAGTTTTAAAAATCAAATCAGCCTTTTCATTCAACATCAATATAATGGAAAAACTTCTTTAAATGATGCTGCAAATGTATTTGCTGACCTTTATAATTTGGTAATGATGAAATTGGGCTGGGGAAAGAAAATTGGAAAAAGCACTTTGAAATTTAATGCTGGTGTTGATAATTTACTAAACGAGAATTATAGCTTGGGCAATGATTTGAATGCTTTTGGAAATCGGTTTTATAATCCCGCTGCAACAAGAAATTACTTTTTTGGGTTGGGATTAAGGATTTGATTAGGGGAAGTATTGGGAAATTCAAAACACTTCCAATTTGTGGTTTGTGAGGACACAAACCACGGAGGGTAGGTTTATAATAGTTTTTGCAAAAGATTTATTGGTCTTCCCTTTCAAATCTTCAGAGGCCGTCCTTTTAAACATAAAATTGAACTCAAAATTTTCGTTTGATATTGCGTTAACGATTGCAGCGTCATCCTTTTTTGCTTTTCAACAAAAAAGATACAGCGGAAAGCGTGTTAAAACGCCCAAATAATTATCATTTTAAACATGTATTTATCCTGAAATAATTGAAATAAAAATCAAATAAAAATTCAAGATCAATAATTCAAAAATCTATCCTTATCTAAAACAAAAAGAGAAATTAACCATCATTTCAAACTCTTTTACACGAAGCGTTATTTTAAGGCTATTTCTTTTCATTTAATCCAAATTATTACAAACCTTTACGGTTGCTTTTAAAACAACATTAATTATATTTGCGTTCCTTAATTAATTTTAGAGATATTATAATGAGAGAAATACAATATAGAGAAGCCCTACGTGAAGCGATGAACGAGGAAATGCGCAAAGACGACAAGATTTACCTTATGGGTGAGGAAGTTGCCGAATATAATGGTGCGTATAAAGTGAGCCAAGGGATGTTAGATGAATTTGGTGCAAAAAGGGTAATTGATACTCCAATTGCAGAGCTTGGTTTTGCTGGTATTGCCATTGGTTCTGCCATGAACGGACTTCGCCCGATTGTAGAATTTATGACTTTCAACTTCTCTTTGGTTGCTATTGACCAAATTATTAATGGTGCTGCTAAAACTTTATCAATGAGTGGCGGACAGTTTGGTTGTCCAATTGTATTTAGAGGACCAACTGGAAATGCCGGACAATTAGGAGCTCAACACTCTCAAAATTTTGAGAACTGGTATGCAAACTGCCCAGGTTTAAAAGTAGTTGTTCCCTCTACTCCTTATGATGCAAAAGGTTTATTAAAATCATCGATTATAGATAATGACCCGGTTATTTTTATGGAGTCTGAATTGATGTATGGCGATAAAGGCGATGTACCTGAAGAAGAATATTACCTGGAAATTGGTAAAGCAAATATCACCAAAGAAGGTACGGATGTAACCATCGTTTCTTTTGGTAAAATGATGAGCCGTGTAATTGCCCCAGCTTTAATAGAATTAGAAAAAGAAGGTATTAACGCAGAAGTTATAGATTTAAGAACTGTACGCCCTATTGATTACGATTGTATTATTAATTCGGTTAAGAAAACCAACCGTTTGGTAGTGGTAGAAGAAGCTTGGCCATTAGCGTCAATCTCTTCTGAGATTGCTTTTAATGTTCAAAGAAATGCTTTCGATTATTTGGATTCGCCAATAATCCGTATCACTTGTGCCGATGTTCCGCTTCCTTATGCACCAACTTTAATTGCAGCAAGTTTACCAAATGCAGAACGTGTGGTAAAGGCGGTTAAAGAAGTGATGTATGTTTCTAAGTAGTGTTTTGAGTATTAAGTAAATAGTATTTAGTATAAAGACTTACCGTTCTAATTAATTTTAGAGCGGTTTTTTTGTGTTTTTTCTTTCCACTTGAATCTTGTTTCAAGTATCTTGATTCTTGTTTCTTTAATCTTTAAATAGGTAGCATTCTATTTCTTTTGTTCGTATTACTTTAAAAACTAAAAATTTAATTATCATTGGATAATAAAACCAAACCCTTAAAAATGAAAAATTTATTTACCATTATTTCTCTTGCCATTTTATTTGGAACTAGTGCAACATTTGCCCAAGACAAAATTTATAAAAAATCTGGCGAAGTATTAGAAACCAAAGTGATTGAAATTGGGACTTCTGAAATCAGATATAAAGCTTTTGCTAATTTAAACGGACCAAATTATGTAGTTAATAAGCAAGACGTTATCAAAATAATTTATGAAAATGGCAAAGTTGAAACTTTTGAAAATGTAGCTAAAGAAATAGCTATTGAAACACAAAAAAGAGCCCAAAATGTATATGCAGAAATTTTAGGGCAAGGTTTATTATTCTCCGTAAACTACGATACCCGTTTCAGCAATAAAAGAACCGGACTTGGAGGCAGAGTTGGCTTTGGTGGAATTGGTGGCGGTGGGGAAAGCTTTATAACAGTTCCTGTCTCTTTAAATTATTTATTAGGAGACGGAAAAAATCTTTTTGAGATTGGCCTAGGTGCAACTTATGCAAGCTTAGCAACTAATGATGACTTTCTTTTTGGAGATGGTGGAAGTACGGTTTTAGGAACGATGGCTTTCATGTATAGATTACAACCCATAAAATCTGGATTTTCGTTTAGAGGAGGTATTACTCCTTTTTTTAGTAGTGAAGTTTTTGTTCCTTATTATGTTGGTTTTAGTTTAGGATATACTTTTTAGGTTGGACTGTTTGGCGGATTGAGGGAATGAACCCCAGATATATATAAGTTACCTGTAACCATAAAAAGACCGTTAATGCAAGAAAACCAATTTATAACATATCAAAAATTTACAGTCAAAGATGAAGTTGAAGAATTTTCAAAATTTCTTGAAGAAAATAATATAGAATTTGAGTTTGAAGATAATTCTATCAGTTTCGACCCAACTTTTGCCAATAATGATTTCGGGAAAATATATTTCATAAAATTAAAAAAAGCAGACTTTGAAAAAGTCGATAAAATTCAAAATGAAATTTCTATTAATTTATCAGAAAACATAGATAAAGACCATTATCTAAATGATTTTACAGATGATGAATTAATTGAAGTAATCGTAAAAAGTGAGGAATGGAGTAAATTAAATTTTTCTTTAGCGCAAAAAATTCTAAAACAAAGAGGAAAGGAAATTACATCTGACCAACTTAAAGAACTTAAACGACAAAGAATTGAAGAATTGGCAAAACCCGAACAAAGTCAAAAAGCTTGGATAATTGCTGGCTATATATTTTCGGTTTTAGGCGGGTTTATTGGAATTTTTATTGGAAAGCATTTGTTTTCACACAAAAAAACACTCCCGAATGGAGAGACAGTTTTTGCTCATACAAAATCTGAAAGAAATCATGGGAATAGAATTTTTATTTTGGGTATAATTTGCTTTATTAGTTGGACACTTGTAAGAATAATATCAATCGAATAAAAAAGAATGGCTACAGGTAACGTCAGGTTTAAAAAGTTTCGGGCAAAGTGCTTTTACTCCCATCAACTTTTTTTATTTATTTTGGTGCTGGCAAACAAGTTTTTGCAAGTAAAATCGCAATTCTTTAAACCTGCCATCCATTAGTGTTAACACTATGACAAAAACTAACTTTAAACGAAAATTAGAATATTAAGCCATGAAAAACATTTTATTTGTTATGCTTTTAACTTCTTTTTCAATCCTTTATTCCTGTGAAAAAGACAATCAAAAAGTTGAAATAATTGCAGAACAAATTCAAGGTTCATGGGAATTGAAAACAACTGTTAATGGTTCAACCGGAAAATCAGAGAATTTTCCAAAAGGGAACGGGAATATTTTGGATTTCACAAACTTAAATTATAAAATTTATTCCAACGGGACACTTCTAAAAAATGGAACTTTTAAAATTGTAAAAGAAGAATCAATTCTCACGAAAGAAATTGTTGACAAAATTATTTACGATAATGAAAGTAATTCAGTGAAAATTTCAGTGAAAATCGAAAATGAAAAACTTGTTTATACAGTTGACGCTTTTGACGGACCTTCTTCCATTTACGAAAGGAAATAAGTAGTACCACTAACAAAAGGTTTAAAACCTAACAATTAAAAAGATGAAATCAGAATCTTTAACGCCAGATATTTACATAGAAAACTTACCAGAAGAAAGAAAAGATATTTTTAAGAAACTGAGAAAAGTAATACTTGATAATTTACCAGAAGGGTTTACCGAGACAATTAGTTACGGCATGATTGGATATGGTATTCCACATTCTATCTATCCAAAAGGTTATCATTGCAATCCAAAATTGCCTTTACCTTTTTTAAGTATTGCTTCCCAAAAGAATTTCATTGCTGTTTATCACATGGGTATTTATGCGGATAAAAGCTTATATGATTGGTTTATAAATGAATATCCAAAATTTTCTGTCTCAAAATTAGATATAGGAAAAAGTTGCATCAGGTTTAAAAAAACAAATGAAATCCCTTTAGATTTAATCGCAGAATTAGTGAGAAAAATGAGCCCAAAAGAATGGATTGAGCTTTATGAAACTGCATTTAAGAAATAATAAATTCTAGATTTTCTCAAAATAAGCCAAAGTAGCTTCTTTATCTTTTCCCAATTGCTCGGTTAACTTTGCTAAACCTTCAAACTTTACATCATGACGGATAAAATGTAGAAAATCCATTTTAATAGTTTGATGATAGATATCTTCTGAAAAATCAAAAATATTTACTTCTATGTTTTGGCTCAATCCGTTTATGGTTGGACGGTGGCCAATATAAGCCATCCCTTTATAGAATTTAGTATTGAGTATTGAGTATTGAGTATCAAGATTTGAAGGTTTAGAATTTATGGGTTGATAAGGATTATGCAATTCTTGATTCTTGTTTTTATTCTCTTGAATTTCTACTGTAACTGCGTAAATCCCGTCAGAAGGAATAAGTTTATAGTTTTCCTCAACAAATAAATTTGCTGTTGGATAACCTAAAGTCCTGCCAATTTGATCGCCTTTAATTACTTTTCCGCATAAAACAAACGGATGTCCCATTAATTCATTGGCATCATCAACATCGCCTTTGGCTAAAGATTTTCTAATTCTTGTAGAAGAAACCGCTAAATCTTTAATGTCTTCTTCGGGAATCTCATTTATTTGATAATCATAAACTTCACTAAATTCCTGAAGTTCTGCAAAACTCCCTTTTCTATCTTTCCCAAAGCGGTGATCATAACCTATTACAATAGATTTCATACCTATTTGCCCAACCAAAATATCTTTAATATAATCTTGCGGACTTTGATTAGAAAAATCTCTGGTAAACGGAGTAATAATTAAATGATCAACGCCAAAATCCTGCAGCAATTTTGCTTTCTCAGGCATCGTATTGATCATCTTTATTTGATGATCTTCTGGATTTAGGATCATCCTGGGATGAGGAAAAAAAGTAAGGATAACAGATTCGCCTCCAATTTCTTTTGCTTCCTCTATCAATTTTTTGATGATTTTTTGATGACCCAAATGCACACCGTCAAAAGTACCGATGGTAACCACGGCATTTTTTAACCTTTTAAAATCATTAATATGATGGTAGATGTGCATTATTGATGTTGATTTTGCTTTCAGTTACTTCAAGGAAAGTCTTAATATTAATTCTTAAACCTATTTGTGTGATGTCTCCTTTGTCGACATGACGGGCGACTTTTTACTTTTTACTTTTTACTTCCAAAACTCTACTTAAAGTCTTCTTCAGTCTTAATTTCCCTAATATGATTTACCAGTTCCATAATTTCAAACGCATCTTCTAACTTAAAGTTTCCGCTGCGTGTTCTTTTCAATTTGGAAAGATGAGCGCCATTATTTAGTTTCTCTCCAAAATCTTTAGCTAAAGATCGGATGTAAGTTCCTTTGGTGCAAACTACCCTAAAATCAACTTCTGGTAATTCAATTTTAGTAATCTCAAATTCTTTGATAGTTACCTTTCTCGATTTCAATTCTACATCTTCTCCCCTTCTTGCTTTTAAATATAAGCGTTCTCCATCAACTTTTATAGCAGAATGAGCCGGAGGAAATTGGTCTAAATCGCCAATAAAATGTTTGCAGTTATCTAAAATTTGTGCTTCTGTGATATTAGAAATATCGAACGTTTGATCAATTTCTGTTTCTAAATCATAAGATGGAGTGGTAGCACCTAATGTAAAAGTTCCTGTATATTCCTTTTCTTCAGCTTGGTAAGTGTCAATTTGTTTGGTGAGTTTGCCAGTACAAATAATCAATAAACCGGTTGCTAAAGGATCTAAAGTACCGGCATGACCGACTTTTAATTTTAGCGGCTTAAAAGAATTGCGGAGTTTACCGACTACATCAAAAGATGTCCATGTATAAGGTTTATTTAAAAGTAAAACCTCGCCTTCTTTAAAATTAAATTTCGGGAATTGCTTCTCATTTTCACTCATTAAATAATCTTTAAAGAATGTCCGCTTAAAAGCAAAATAATAATAATAGTTCCTACAATTACACGGTAAATTCCGAATGCCCTGAAACCATATTTTGTTAAATAACCAATAAAGCTTTTAATAGCGATTAAGGCCACTACAAAACCAATTACATTACCAATTAACAATAAATTAAGTTGTTGAGAATTGATGGTATGGCCATCTTTATAAAAATCAAAAAGTTTTTTTGCCGTTGCTGCAAACATGGTTGGCACTGCCAAAAAGAAAGAAAATTCTGCTGCTGCTTTTCGAGTTAATTTCTGAGTCATACCGCCGACAATAGATGCTCCAGAACGAGAAATTCCAGGAATCATGGCTAAACATTGAAAAATACCAATCTTAACAGCTGTCGGATAAGAGATTTGATCGGCATTATCTAAAGTTGCATTCTTAAAATAAAGATCCACAAATATTAATATGATACCACCCAAAACTAACGAAACTGCGACTGTTAATGGGCTTTCTAATAATTCATCAATTTTTTTGCTGAACAATAAACCAAAAATTACAGCTGGGATAAAAGCTGCTAAAAGTTTAAAATAGAAATCGAAACTTTTAAAAAAACGTTTCCAGTATAATACTACTACAGAAAGTATAGTTCCTAACTGGATGGCGACCGTAAATAACTTTACAAAATCATCTGATTGGATGCCCATCAATGAAGATGCAATAATCATGTGTCCAGTTGAAGAAACTGGCAAAAACTCTGTAAGACCTTCAATAATGGCCAGTACAATTACCTCAAAAATGTTCATATTTTATCTGGAGACTTTCTGAAGATTGCAAAAAATCCTAAAATAAAACCCCCAATTATAACAATTGGAGCCAAAACAATTTTCCTAAAACTGTAAATATCCGTTGTGCCACTCATCAATATAAAGCCAATAATAACAACCACAATACTTGCAATTAAAAGCTGATAATTTTGCTTTCCAAAAACGAAATGTACGGTTCCGCTTTCTACATTTTTAACTGGTTTTTGAGCCATGATTATCTATATAAATCTTGTGTTTTTAATCCTAAATATTTAGTTACTGCAAAGTAGGTGCTTATTCCTGATATCAAAATACCAACGCCAATTACTCCTAAAAATACAACTCCAAATTCTGTAAAGTCGGTTAATATTACCAATTCTGGAATTTCTTTTTGAGCGAAATATAACGTTAACACTAATAAAATTATCGCAATTAAACCAGCAATAAAGCCATGTAAAATGCCATAGTTTATAAATGGTTTTCTGATAAAACCACGTGTTGCACCCACCAATTGCATACTTTTTATGATGAATCTTTGCGAGTAAATTGCTAAACGAATGGTATTATTGATTAATGCAACTGCAATTATTAATAGAACGCCTCCGAAACCTAAAATCACCAAAGAAATGGTACGGATATTTTGGTTAATCATATCAACCAAAGATTTTTGATAACGCACCTCGTTAATCATTGGGTTCTTTTGCAATTGTTTACTTAAAACATCTATGCTTTGATTATTTGCATAATCTGCTTTCATATAAACATCAATAGAAGAAAGTAGCGGATTATAACCTAAAAATTTAATAAAATCTTCGCCTAAATCTTGAGTTAAATTTCTAGCAGCCAGTTCTTTACTGATATATTGAGTGCTTTTTACATAATTATTTGCTTCAATCTGTTTTTGCAATTGCAATACTTCTACCTCTTTAGTTCCTTCGTTTATGATTACGTTTAAAACGATATTTTCTTTTACGTAATTAGATAACTTACGTCCGTGAACTAAAATTAAACCTAATAAACCCACCATTAAAAGCACCAAAGAAATGCTAATTACGGTAGAAATATAAATGGTTTTGGTTTTTCTTGCTGCTCGGCTGTCTTCAAATTCTTCCATAAACAAATATTAATCTGCGAAATTAACAAATAGGTACTTAAAATAAGCATCATTAAAAAGGAATATCAGAATATTAACGTTTTTTAGCATTTGTTTAAACAGTTGATAGCCATAAATAAGTGCATTTATTTTGCTAAAAAGTATTATTTACCTTCATCCAAATTTTTAAACTTCTCTATTCTCATGATATTATAGAGATATAGATATTCTACTTTTGCTCTTGCCCAAGGTGTTTTTCTTAAAAAAGTTAAGCTTGATTTAATGGTTGGATTTTTTGAAAAACAATTGATTGGAATTTGTTTAGCCATTTTCTCCCAACCCACATAAGCAACCAATTCCGTTAAAATAGTTTCTAATTTAATGCCATGTAGAGGATTATTTTGTTGGGATTGATCAGGCTTGTTCATTGTTTCAAATAAAATCTTGTTTTAAAATTAAACAAATAAAAACCAATATTAACTTTGAGTTTTTACATTTATCTAAAATCCACAGCAAAACAAATGAGTTTATACCATACATTTTCCATACTTATAGTTGTATCGGCTTTTTTTGCCTATTTTAATTACAGATATCTAAAGCTTCCTTCATCAATAGGGTTAATGCTTATTGCGCTTGTAAGCTCTATTTGTTTAGTTATTACAGGTAAATTATTTAATTCCGCTCTCGATGATGTTACCTTATTTATCAGAAGTTTCGACTTCTCGGATTTGGTTCTAGGATCTATGTTAAGTTTCATGTTATTTGCTGGCGCCATCCATATTAATATTGATGATTTAAAAAAGCAGAAGATCCCGGTAATGGTTTTTAGTACTTTAAGCGTACTTTTTTCTACATTCTTAGTGGGTAGCATTGCCTTTTTCATTCTGCCTTTTTTCGGGTTTAATATCTCTTATGTTAATTGCTTGTTATTTGGATCTTTAATTTCACCAACCGACCCTATTGCAGTCTTAGGAATACTAAAAGAAACAAAAGTTCCCAAATCTTTAGAAACAAAAATTGCAGGTGAATCTCTTTTTAATGACGGTGTTGCTGTTGTTATTTTTATAACCATTTGGGAAGCAGCAAAATCGCCAACATTACCTACTTTTTTAGAAATAGGCGAACTTTTTTTAAGGGAGGCTATTGGCGGAATGCTATTAGGTTTTATAGTAGGTTATATTGGTTTTAGGTTAATGCGCAGCATTGATAATTACAAAGTGGAGGTTATGATAACTTTAGCAATTGTAATGGGTGGTTATACATTGGCCAGTTTTATTCATGTTTCTGGTCCTTTGGCAATGGTTGTAGCTGGAATATTAGTAGGTAATCATGGTAAAAAATATGCAATGTCAAACCAAACAAGCGAATACATTTCTAAATTTTGGGAGTTGATAGATGATATTTTAAATGCACTCCTTTTTGTTTTAATAGGTTTAGAATTATTGATTATCGAGGATATTCAGATTTTTGTTTGGGTAGGGATTGCCATGATATTTATCATTTTATTGATAAGATATGTATCCGTTTTAATCCCTTCATTACTGATTAGGTTTACAGATAAATTTGAACATAAAACGGTGATGGTTTTAACTTGGGGAGGTTTAAGGGGTGGGATTTCTATTGCTTTGGCTTTATCTTTAACCCCAGATTTAGATAAAGACCTTTGGGTTTCCGTCACTTATTTTGTAGTAGCTTTTTCTATTTTAATTCAGGGATTAACCATTGGTAAGTTTACAAAGAGATTAAAATTTGGTTAACCTTAAAAGGCAAAAGCTTGATACATAAGGTTCATAACTTAAAAATCAGCTTTTTGCTTTAGGTATTTTGCTTTCAGCCTTAGAATAAATCAATTCATCCCGTTTCTTTTTATTAACCAAGCATTTAAAACGGGATAAAATCCATCCTCTAAATTAGCATCAATTAAATCAACTTTATATTGAGCGCATTTTAATGCTATCTCTTTTTTAAAATCTGCCATTTTAACCGTGTACATCTCTTTAAATTGACTTGGATTCAATTTTATTTGTTCATTTGTTTCCATGTCGATAAAATGATAAGGACGATTTTCAAAATCAAAATCTATCTCATGTTTTTTATCATGAATATTAAAAATAATGACCTCGTTTTTGAGATATTTTAAATGTTGTATTGCCGAAAATATTTCTTGTAAACCATCTCCATCTAAACTATTTTGGAATAAATCTGAAAAAAGCACCACTAAAGAACGTTTATGGATTTGCTCGGCAATAAGATGTAAATTTTTAATGATTTCGGTTTGTTTGCTTTTTAAAGAATTTGAATCCAAATAACCATTTAATTCACTTAAAATATATTTTTGATGAACGGTCGTTGACTTTGTTGGGGTATGAAATTCTATTTCCTCAGCAAAAAGACTCACTCCAAAAGCATCTCTTTGTTTTTTTAATAAGTTGATTATTGCAGCCGCAGATAAACAGGAAAACTGAAATTTATTTAATCCTTTTTCTGGATAATACATTGATGCAGAATGGTCTATTAAAATTTGACATCTTAAATTAGTTTCTTCCTCAAATCTTTTAACAAATAGTTTATCAGTTTTTGCAAATAATTTCCAGTCGATATTTTTAATGGAATCGCCTTCATTATATAAACGATGTTCTGCAAATTCTACCGAAAAACCGTGGAAAGGACTTTTGTGAAGTCCAGTTATAAAACCTTCCACAATCTGTTGTGCCAATAATTCAAGATTACCGAAACTTACCAGATCGTCTAAATCAATCTCCTTACTTTGCATTTTTAAAATTAATGAAATATTAATTAGAATAAAGACCGCTTCGCTGAAAGAATAAAGATTGTAGGTATTACATAAATAAAAAAAGCAGATAAGAAAAATCTTATCTGCTTAACACTATAACCAACAATAAACTATTTCTTTGAGAATATCCCTCCGTTATTTATCCATTCTAATCCGTAAGATTTATCATCCGTTGTGATGTCTAAATCTCCATCACCATCAACATCTTGCACTCTTAACCAATTAATATAACTTGCGGAAGCATCCTTATTTCCTGTTAAAACTTTGCTACTTACGTCTTCAAATGAAGTTCCGTTGTTCTTTAAAATTTGTAAATTATACCCTTTGTAATAGGCTTGTGCACTACTGCCATCGCCTGTACGGGTAACCAATAAATCCATTTTACCGTCTTTATCATAGTCTATAAAATCAATATCCAGCACTACTCCAAAACCATCAACCTTTGGCAAATTTGCCATTCTATCTGTGATGTAATTTCCACTGGCATTGCCAAATAAGACCATGCTTTTAGCGCTTAACTGCTCATTACCTGCAGTTACTAAATCCAGATAACCATCGCCATTAATATCATACAATTCAGAGACAAAATATCTTACATTATAAAATGAATTTGGATATATATCTTGCTCGACACGGAAATTACCACTACCATCGTTTACCATAAACTTGCTTGTTGATTGATTAGTTGTTACAAACAAATCAACATCTCCATCATTGTCAATATCACCAGCAGTTACAGAACCATAATATTCTGCCTTTAATCCTAAATCTTTTGTCTCAAACTTTCCATTTTTGTTCATTAAAACTTTAACAGTTTCTCCAGAAAAAGGACTTTTATCAAAGCCGGTCCCTGCAATAACAACATCTAACCAACCATCATTATTTAAATCTGCAACGATGATTTTTTTGCCATTTAACATTTTGGGTACGCTTCCAGTAAAAACACTTTGGTCTTTATCAAAAGAAAAAGTATTGTTTTTAAAAAACTCCACATCAACTCCAGAGTTTCCGTAAGCATTTGCAGCTACAGCAATAATATCCATATCGCCATCTTTATCAAAATCTGCGTAAGCTCTTGCTATATAGGCATCTTTTGTATAACCGGTTTTAAAAATAGTAGTTGGAATTGCCTCAGATAAATCGATATAAAGTTTGTTGGTAATGTAATTTTGATAAGAAGCTGTTGCGTTAATTTTTGTATTTGGAGTAATGCCGATTAACAAAACACTTGGAAAGTATTTCTTTATTTCTTTAAAATTTTGGGCAACTACACTTATAGTGATTGTTTGAGTTAAATCAACAGGTGTTTTATCACTTTCTAAAACAACATCGCCTATTTTTAAAGTGGCTTTGTCTGATATTTTAAAAGTTGGAATTAATGCTTTCAGATTAATGCCTTTAGGCATTTCGATAGATACATTTGCACCATCTATAAAAGCTTTATAATCTTTATCTAACGCAGGATTATTTGCTTTTAAAAAATTGAATTCTATTAAATCTTTTTCAGATGAATATGGAGAAACCCCAGGTAATTGTTCTGAGGTACATGATGTAATAAATAGGGCAATTAATACATAAAAAAAGTAAGAGTGCTTTTTCATTTTGATAATTTTTATTGTGCTTAATATTTTATTGTTGGGATTTTGTACGAAAGAAAAATAAGAAGGTTACTATACAGGTCTGTTTTAAAATTATTAATTAACCTAGAAGAGATTTTTTTACTAAAGCCTTTGTTGATTGCGAGCGTTAACGATAGGAACGGCATCCTTTTTTTGCTCCTGCCATAAAGCAAATGGCAAAAAAAGATATAGTGAATAGCGTGTTAAAACGCCAAAATAAATTTCTTCTAAAACTTTAATTTTTAAAAGAAAAAACAAATAATTTAAATGTCTCTAGCTCATAACCAAACAGTCATAATTTTCTCCACAAGTTTCCGTATATGCCTTTAAAAACGTATTTTTACAGGTAAGACTTAAATTAAGAAATGAGCGAAGAACAGGAAGACAAATCAAATTATTCGGCGGATAATATCCAGGTTTTAGAAGGTTTAGAAGCGGTACGTAAACGCCCAGCCATGTATATTGGCGATACAGGTTTTAAAGGTTTACACCATTTAGTTTATGAAGTTGTAGATAACTCTATTGATGAGGCTTTAGCAGGTTATTGTACAGATATATATGTTACTATTCAAAAAGATAACTCTATAAAAGTTGTCGATAACGGTCGTGGTATCCCAACCGGTATGCACACTAAAGAAAAACGATCAGCATTAGAAGTGGTAATGACGGTTTTACACGCCGGTGGTAAATTTGATAAAGACACTTACAAGGTTTCTGGAGGTTTACACGGTGTAGGTGTAAGTTGTGTAAATGCACTTTCTATTCATTTAAGTGCAGAAATTCATAGTAGAGATGGTAAAATTTATATGCAAGAATATTCTTGCGGTAAACCTCAATACGATGTTAAAGAAGTTGGAACTTGTACTGATACAGGTACAATTATAACTTTTACTCCAGATGATAGTATTTTTACACAAACCACTGAATATAAGTTTGATACTTTAGCAGGAAGATTAAGAGAACTTGCTTTTTTAAATAAAGGAATCAAATTAACCTTAACGGATGAGCGTGAAACAAATGATGATGGTTCTTTTGTTTCTGAATTTTTCTACAGCGAAGGTGGTCTAAGAGAATTTGTGCGTTACCTTGATGATACACGTACTGCTTTAATCCCTGAGCCAATTTACATTGAGGGAGAAAAAAATGGAATTCCAGTAGAATTAGCTTTTACTTATAATAATTCTTATAGTGAAAATGTCCATTCTTATGTAAATAACATCAACACTATTGAGGGTGGAACTCACATTGCTGGTTTTAGAAGAGGTTTAACCCGTACTTTAAAATCTTATGCAGATAAATCTGGACTTTTAAAAAACTTGAAAATTGAAATTACTGGTGATGACTTTAGAGAAGGATTAACTGCGGTTATTTCTGTAAAAGTTCAAGAACCACAATTTGAAGGACAAACAAAAACTAAATTAGGAAACAATGAAGTAACCGGAGCAGTTGATATTGCTGTTGGTGAAGCTTTGGGTAACTTTTTAGAAGAAAATCCTAGAGAAGCAAAGCTGATTGTTGGCAAAGTAATTCTTGCGGCTACAGCCAGAGCTGCTGCCCGTAAGGCAAGAGAAATGGTTCAGCGTAAAAACGTAATGGGTGGTTCTGGTTTGCCAGGAAAACTAGCCGATTGTGCCAACAAAGATCCTTACGCTTGTGAATTATATTTAGTCGAGGGAGATTCTGCAGGTGGAACTGCTAAACAAGGCCGTAATCGTGATTTTCAAGCTATTTTACCTTTAAAAGGTAAAATATTAAACGTAGAAAAAGCGATGGAGCATAAAATCTACGAAAATGACGAGATCAAGAATATATTTACTGCTCTTGGTGTAAGTATCGGAACTGTAGATGATGATAAGAAACTGAATATCGATAAATTGAGATACCACAAAATCATCATCATGACGGATGCGGATATTGATGGTTCTCACATTACCACGCTTATCTTGACCTTCTTTTTTAGGTATATGAAAGATTTAATTGAATTTGGGAATGTTTACATTGCTGCGCCTCCTTTATATCAGGTTAAAAAAGGTAAAGATTTTGAATATTGCTGGAATGATGCTCAACGTGATATTGCAGTTCAACGTTTAAAAGGCGCAGGTAAAGAAGATAGCGTACACATACAACGTTATAAAGGTTTGGGAGAGATGAATGCAGAGCAACTTTGGGAAACTACTTTAAACCCTGAAACAAGAACGCTTAAACAAGTTACTATTGATAACGCAGCAGAATCTGATCATATTTTCTCTATGTTAATGGGCGATGAAGTTGCTCCTCGTAGAGAGTTTATTGAGAAAAACGCGAAATATGCTAAGATTGATGTTTAGGTAAATCACTAATTAATCTTTTAAAAGCCAATCCTTTAATTAGGGTTGGCTTTTTTGTTAAGATAAAATTAGTTTAAACAATGATTTAGACTTACGAAGTTTTAAAAACTTCGTAAGTCTTTTAATAAACTACCTCAACAAAAAAGCCATTTCCTTTATCAGGAAATGCTTTTAATTATTCTTAATAATAGATTAAATTGATTTGATAATATCCCTTAATCCTAATGCTTTGATAATAGCTCTGTATCTTTCGATATCAACCTTGAAAAGGTAAGCTAATAAAGCTCTTCTTTTACCAACTAGCTTTTGTAAAGATAATTGAGTTCCAAAATCTTTTCTGTTTTTCTTTAAATGACCAGTTAAATGAGCAATTCTATAAGTGAACAATGCTACCTGACCTTCTGCAGACCCAGTGTTGGTATCTACTCCTCCGTGTTGTGCGAAGATTTCTTTCTTCTTTTCTGTACTTAAATACATTCTTGAATAATATTAAAGTGATATAATTAATTAATAAGGATGCAAAGTACATTTAATTATCAATTATTCAAACGTTTTTATTTGGCGAAGTTGTCAATATCCAAACTCCAGTCATAATCTCCATAAGTAATTGTAGGATTACTATCTTCTGGAATCAATTTAAAGCTTTTCAAGATTTTCTTTTGTCCGCCTTTACCACCAAAATCTCCTCTGAAATAACTCATCAAAACGCTAGACTCAACTTCGTTTTTCTTTTCGCTATATTTTGTGAAATCAGTTAGATAAGATTTTGCAGCATTTTCTAATTGATTATATAACCCTTCTGGCTTATAACTTCTTACTGGAGGGCAACTTTTAGCACCGCAATTTAAAGCAAAATGTATTCTATAATCTCTATCATCAACCCTTAAATGACGTTCGAATGCTGAAGGTAACACTTTACGGATATATCCTAATCCAAATTTATATTGAGATTTACGAATCATTCCATTTTCTATATCATCAAAACTTAAAGTTTCGCCTGCTATTTTCACTTGTTTTTTACCAAAAAAAGCGTTTCTATCTTTAAACTGACTTTTATCCTTTTTCAATATCGCAATGATATAACCATTATAAACATTAATCCAAAAAGCTTTTTTATTAGCATCAGTTGGCAAACCTTCCATTAATTCCTTTTCTGTAACACTCTCCAACTTATCTTGTATTTCTTTTACAGATTTATTGGCTTTCAAGTTTTCTAGCATCTTTACAGAAAGATCATTATACATGGTAGACTCAACAGTTTTTTCTGTTTGAGGTTGAGGTTTCTTTATTCCGCAGCTTGTTGCAACTATAGAAATAAATGTAATTAGGGCAAAGGTTTTCATTTTTATTATATTCATGGTTTTGAATTTAAAATCTTATTTTATTTAAAAGACGTAATTTATATTAGTTTAGATTTTTAATAGATTTAATTTATTATTTTTTTCATTTAAATTAAATCCATTTGTATTAATATATGTTTTTAAGTATCATCATACCCACCTATAACGAGAGTGAAAATATCAGTGAATTATTGCTCCTTTTGCAAGAAATAAGCCGTAATGATATAGAAATTATTGTGGTTGATGGTGGAAGTACAGATGGAACCCAAAAGTTGATTGAGAATCACGAGGCAATACTTTTAAGCTCAAAAGAAAAAGGAAGGGCAAAACAAATGAATTTTGCTGCCAAAAAAGCTAAAGGAAATGTATTGTATTTCGTACATGCAGATACATTACCACCTAAATCTTTTTATGAAGATATAAAGCTTTCTATAGCAGAAGGTTTCCCTATGGGCTGTTATCGTTTTAAGTTTAATTCTGATAAAAAGTTATTAAAATTGAATTCTTATTTCACTCGTTTTGATAGGCTGATGTGTAGGGGCGGAGATCAATCCTTATTTATTACCAGAGAATTATTTGATGATTTAGGTGGCTACTGTGAAAATCATAAAGTGATGGAAGATTATGATATTATTTTACGGGCAAGAAAAAAACATCCTTTCAAAATTATACCTAAAGATGTAATTGTATCTGCTAGAAAATACGATTATAACAGCTATTTAAAAGTTAATTATGCAAATTTTGTTGCCTTTATGATGTTTTATGCAAAAGTAGATCACGATAAAATTATCAAATTTTATAAAAAGACATTGAACCACGAAAAGAACGAGCTGAAATACTAAAATATGAATAAGAAAATTTGTGGCATTCAGCAAGTTGGGATTAGTTATAAGGATATAAAAGAATCTTGGAAATGGTATAGAAAATACTTTGGGATGAACGTTCCTGTATTTGAAGATACTGCCGAAGCTGCTTTAATGTATCAATATACCGGAAATAAAGTACATAAAAGATATGCCGTTTTGGCTATGAATATGCAAGGCGGCGGCGGTTTTGAACTTTGGCAATTTAAAGATAGAAAACCTGTTGATAATCTTCAGCCAATTAAGATTGGTGATTTCGGAATCAACATTGTTAAAATTAAAGCTAAAAACGTTTCTGAAACTTATCAATTCTTTAAATCTGAAGGTTTAGATTTAAAAACTGAATTGGTAAAATCGCCGGAAGGCAAGCTTCATTTTTATCTGATGGACCCTTATCAAAACTTATTTGAAATAGTAGAAAGTGAAGACTGGTTTTCAGAAAATAATGATTTAACGGGCGGTGTAAGTGGAATTACAATTGGTGTCTCTGATATTGATGCTTCATTAAAACTATATAAAGATATTTTAGATTACGATACTATAGCTTACGATAAAACTGAAAATTTTGAAGATTTAAAATCTTTAAATCAATCAGATACAGATTTTAGGAGAGTTTTATTAAGACATTCGGAAGAAAAATCTGGCGGTTTTAGCAAGCTTTTTGGAAAAACCGAGGTAGAGTTGATTGAAAGAAAAGATAAAACAGGAACTAAAGTTTATCAAAATAGGTTTTGGGGCGATAGTGGCTATATCCATGTTTGTTTTGATGTAATTGGCATGAACTTATTAAAAGATCAATGTGCAAAAGCGGGATTTAACTTTACGGTAGATAGCCAGAATAGTTTTGATATGGGAGAAGCCGCTGGGCATTTTTCATATATTGAAGATCCAGATGGTACTTTAATAGAATTTGTTGAGACACATAAAGTGCCTATTTTAAAGAAATGGGGAATTTATCTCAACATGAAAAAGAGAAACAGAGATAAAAATTTACCAGATTGGATGGTTAAGCTTTTAGGCTTAACTAAGGTTAAAGATTAAAATTACCTATTATTTCTTTTCTTAAGTCCAATAATTTAGGTAAAAATTCTTTTTTTCTAATCGATTTATACGTTATCGTTAATCTATTATAAACGTATGGATTAAAGAAAATAAGCATAAAAATTATCGAATTGAAAAATCCGAGAAACTGAACAGAAACAATCAAGAAAATAGAGGTATAAATCAAATAAACAAACATTCCTAAAATCATCCTAACCGCACCTTTAAACTGCAATTGTTTTATTTTTTTATTGATTATAAAACTGACTAAAGTTGCAGGTAAATAGTGAATTGCTTTTATTAGAAAATAAAATGGAATTACTAAAATTGATATAAATGGATTAATAATTGAGCCTTCTACAACAACTTCATCATTAATATTTAACTGATTTAAGTGCTTAAAATAGTTAGCGGTCTTAATCTTCAAATCCTCAAATAAAATTGAGTCAGTTAATCTCATGTGATCCAATTCTTTAATCACATGGAGTTGAGAGGTTACAAAACCCACTTTTAAATTATTCAAATTGATTTCTAAAGCTTGTTCATAAAACCCATCTTCAATTTCAGGGAGAATTAACATTTGGTGAGATATACCAACAATAGTTTTTGATAATAATAATTTAGAAAAAGAAATATAATCGTTTTGGGTTTCTTCTTTTATTAAATTAACATCAATTTGATTTTGAAACTGAAAAGAAACCTCAGAATAAAATTCCAAAGGATTGCTGTAATTTATGGTAACTGGTAATACTTGTAAATTTTGCATTTTACTGGCAAAAGCCATCTGCACAAATCCTGTTTTAAAAGTTCGCAAACGTTTTTCTACCACACAATTCCCTTCAGGAAAAATCAAAATTGCTCCGTTATTCTCTAAAATCTGTTGACACCTATCAAAAATAGCATCATTATTTTTGACTACTTCCCTCCCATCTCTAATCCGGTAAACAGGCATCATGTTAATTTTACCTAAAAACCATCTTTTAAATGGCGTGTTAAAAGCATCGGCCCTGGCCAAAAAATGAAGATTTCTTTTAAAAATAACTGCCATTAAAACGGCATCCATAAAAGAATTACCATGATTTGCACAAATAATTAGAGGTTTATTAGGGCTAACGTTTTCATAATCGTAAACCCTTATCTTTTTAAAATAAAGTTTAGCAGTAATTTTTAAAAGCCAATAAAAGAAAAAATACGTCATATATTAGGGCTTAAAGCTAACATTCTTTTAATTTTATATCGATTTAAAATTTAAAAACCGTTGATGCAAAAAGAGGAAATCAAAAAATATTTTTACGATAATTTTGAGCTTAATCCAGAGAAAAAGGATTACCTGGAAATCCATGCTAAACGTTTTGAAACTATTTTATCAACTATCGAAAATAAAAAATTTAATGCCATTTTAGATATTGGTCCCTCATTTTTGAGTGAGCTATTGTATCAAAAATTTGGAGAAAAATTAACCCTTTTAGGTTTTGATGGAGAAGTAAGCGAAGGAGGACATCTACCAAATTCTGCTATCTTAAAAAAAATAAAATTAATCAAACAAGACCTCAATTTTTTTAAGGCTTACGCCGAGGATTTACCTAAATACGATTTAATTATTTGCGCCGAAGTTATGGAGCATTTATATACATCACCAAAAATCCTTTTTAAAAACTTAAGTCATTTATTAAATAAAGAAGGTCTATTGATTATCCAAACGCCAAATGCAGTTGCCTTAAGAAAAAGATTGGCTCTATTTTTTGGAAAGAATCCTTTTGAAATGCTACGGGAAAATTTAGAGAATCCAGGACATTTTAGAGAATATACCGCAAAAGAACTTGTTGATTTAGGCAAAGAAAATGGATTAATCATTGAGCATTTTATCTTTGATGAATATTTTGAATATCCATCTACATTGTCAAAATTTTACCGTTCCTTTAAAGCCATTATCCCAAAAAACTTAAAAAGCGGAATCACTATTGTATTTAAAAAACCATGACTCCAACCTATAGCAGATTTAAAACCGAGTACAAAGTTAGACCAGATGATATTGATATGTTTTATCATGTTCATAACAGTAAATATTTAGATTATGTGCTAAACGCCCGTTACGAGCAAATGGAACTCTTTTACGGAATGAGCATGGAAAAATTCTTAGAAATGGGTTTTGGCTGGGTGGTAAAAACCGTAATGATAGATTATAAACGTCCGTTAGGTTTAGGAGATTCGTTTATAGTAGAAACTGGAATTGAGAGTATTAATAAAAGAGGTTGCAGAGTGACTTTTGAAATCACTAACAAGAAAACAAAAAAAACCAGCACTGATGGCTGGTTTGATTTTATAATGATTGATTTAAAAACCGGTAGAGGTGTAGAGGTTACCGAAAAAATGGTGAAACTTTATAGTGTTTAATTAAATTGTATTAAGCAACTGTTTTTAATTTAATTATCATTCCTTCAAAAATAATAACTCTTCTTTGCTGTTTAAAGTAGAAATCATACTTTCCCAAAAATTATAAGTAAAATTAGAGCCGTTTTTATATAAATACAATTTATTAAAAACATTGGTATTAGGTTTAATTACAGATTTATTTTGATAATCTGTAGCTAAAAACTCGCTTCGCAGTTCAGAAGTTTGGTTTACTCTTTTAGAAGCAATTGACACCTTAATTCCAAATTGCGAATAAAGCGGGTAATAATTATCATCAATATGTTTATACTTTACATAAAGATTTCTGTCTGTAACATTAACTGTTATGCCCAACATAGATACAGTTTTAAAAAACGGTACATTTGGAGTAGGACAAAATTTTGCCTCCATTTCTAAAATTAGATTTGTTTCTTTATCTATATAAATTACACCTTCATTTAGAGGAACTTTGGCTTCTAATTGAGGTTTAAAAGTGATTTTATATAATGGTTGGGCACCTTCAATTTCAACCAATTTAAAATTATAATTTTTAAAGTTGTTGCTGTCTAAAATACTTAATAAATTTGGGCGTATGTAAGATGGTAAGAGCGTTACAGGTATTTTACTATTAAGAGCGTCAATTTTATCATCTTCTTCTTTTAAATCTACTTCTTTAACCCTACTTTGGTCTATTTTAACGGTAATATCCGTTTTTCCCTTTTTATCTTTTTCTATAAAATAATTTAATAAACCATCAGAATATTTAGAAATTAGCGAATCTCTTTTTACTACCTCACGGTAATAACCTGATAGTAGAACTGGGCTATTAAATTTCTCTGAAGATGTTTTAGTGGCCAATATCAAAAGTTCTTTAATGGTGATTGGCTTAACAGTAACCTCGATAAGAATTATACTTTGAGGACTTAAATAAAATTTTTGGTTTTGCTTTGATAATTCTTTAAATGAATACTTTTTAAGCTGATATCCAAAACAGGATAATATTAAACTGTCATTTTTATCCTCTTTTATATTTAATTCAAAATTACCTTCAGAATTTGAGATTACCGTGTTTTTTGAAACCTGAATAACCGCATACGCAATTGGTTTAGAATTTAGACTATCCAATATTTGACCTGAGATTTTTTGTTGTGCAAAACAATCAGTGCTAACTACACCAATTAAAAATAATATCATTAATGGTATGATTCTCATAATATTAAATTAAATGATTTTGAAAATATCAGTTTTAAAAAAAGGAAATTGTTAAATAACAAGCTAAAATTTCTACTGCAAGTACTTGATTATGAAATTACTTAGGAAAAGCCTGTTTCCATAAATCATAATAATGTGTCTGTTTTAAAATCAAATCAGAATTGTTACCCTCTTCCACCACTTTTCCATTATCTAACACGTTTATTTTATCTGCATGAAATAGGTCAATCGTTTATGAAATATTTAGTGAGTTTAAGAAAACTACCATTGATTTAATTATTAGTATTTAATCCATTCCACCTAACCTAGTTGGAGAACGCTGAACTGGCCAAGCTGATGGTTTACCTGTTCTATTATCCATTGGCAATATACTTTTTACATTAGATGTTTTTTCTGGATCTTCAGATGCCATGTAAGCTAAAATTGCAGTTAGAATAGCATTACTTTGTACATCATCAAAAACAATTTTATCGTAAGTATCTCTGTTAGTGTGCCATGTATAATTACCATAAGCCCAACTGGTAGAACTTAATGAAAAAGCTGGTGCGCCGGCTGCTACAAAAGAAGCGTAATCAGAACCGCCCCCACCTGGCGTACCTGGAAAGTTAGTTTTGATTTGATTTTTAATTTCTGTTGGAACTGGATATAACCATCTTCCTAAATAATCGTAAGCGTTTAAAAATCCTTGACCAGATAAATCTACTACTCTTCCTGTACCGTTATCTTGATTAAACACCGCTTGAATGTTTTTAACAATTTCGGGATGATCCTCAACGAAAGCCCTTGAGCCATTTAAACCTTGTTCTTCACTGCCCCAATGTCCTACTAAAATGGTACGTTTTGGATTTGGATAAACTTTCTTCAAAATTCGCATCGCTTCCATCATGGTAATTGTTCCGGTCCCGTTATCGGTTGCACCGCTAGCACCATCCCAGGAATCAAAATGTGCAGAAAGGATTACATATTCATCAGGTTTTTCTGATCCTTTAATTTCTGCAATGGTATTAAAAACAGGCACTTTGCCCATTTCTTTACTTTCTGCAACTATTTTAAGTTTTGGTGTATTGCCCGATTCTGCCAAACGATATAACATTCCATAATCTTCTAGTGAAATATCTACTGAAGGAATTTTCTTGGTATAGGCACTAAATATTTTATTTACACCAAATCCTGCCGACCAATAAGAAGTAACAACACCAGCAGCTCCAGCATTTTCTAAAGCTAATGGTAAAGTTCGGGAAGTGAAACCTGTTTTACGAATACGATTTGCCCAAGCTTTAGTCATTTCGGCTCGTTCGGTTTTCATTTTCTCGATAGATTCTTTGGTACCAAATGTTTCCCAATTATCATCAGGGCGTCCCGTTGGTTGTAACATGGAAACCATTACTAACTTTCCCTTTACATTTGGCAACCAATTGCTAAATGCAGTAGAATCTGCTAAATCTGGGAGAATAATAACTTCTGCTGTTACTCCTTTAGATGATGTAGAAGGGTTCCAAGCCAGTTGTGTGCCTTCTAAAGATTTTACTCTAGGCGAAACCATATCAATATGGGTAATGCCACGTTGCCATCCACGCCATTCGCCCCATTTTTCATTTTTAGCATTGATGCCCCAATCGGTATATTTTTTTACAGCCCAATCATTTGCTTGTTTCATTTGTGGAGAGCCTACTAAACGGGGACCAATGAAATCCGTGAGCTCATGGGCGAGCATTTTTAATTGGGAATTTTCTTTTTCTTCCTTAACAATTTGATCTATAATAGGATTTTTTGTTTGGGCAAAAACAGATAAACTGGTAATTAGAAATGCATTGAATAAGTAAATTCTTAGTTTCATATTATTGACTTTTGGTTTTATTAAAAAGCAATTTAGAAAAAATCTTTATAACTGAAAATGATATAGAAATTGTATCGGTTTTGATACTATTTTCTTATTAAGACTTACGAAGTTTTTGAAACTTAGTAAGTCTTTAATTAAAATACGTCGCAGTTTTTTTCGACGCTGAGAAAGTCCTAAAAATTTAAATGGTAAGATTTTTGATTATTCTATTAAAAAATCAATCATGGAAAATACTCAAGACCCAAAAGATTTAAAGAAAAATGCTGATGATGTAAAAATCACTAACGATGAGGATAAAATAGTCAACAAACAAACCGAAAACGTACATGAGGCAACTAACCAAGAGGAATGGGCACATGATGTTAATGAGCAATTTGGAGACGATTTTATATTGCCAGAAGACGAAGACGACGTTGTAAATTAATTAATACTTTTTAAATAAATTATTGCTCCTTTTCCTTCGCTAATGGTATAATATTTATTGCCACTATGAGTAAAGCCTATTGCTTCACCTTGAGGTTCTGGCTTGTAAGGCAGTATTTTAAAAGGCTTTTTTAATGCGTTAACAAAAGTTTCGTTGGCTTTTCTTTCCCAATAAAAGATGTTACCATAAGATTTTATCACTATCTGTTTTCCATCCCTAGAAATATCTCCAGAAGTAATAAATTTAAGCTTAACAAAACCTGGAAAGAACAAAGTTGCTTCTTTCTTTAATGTAGTATTCTGGTTTGAGCGAGTATTAATTGGTGTAGAGTAAACCTTTACGCTATCTTCTCTTTTTGATATAATATAGATGTTTTTATCTATCGGGTCTATAATTAAGCACTCTGAATCCCTTGGACCATCTGGATATTTTAGTTTAATCTCTTCGACGTTTTTAATATCAAAATCTGTATCGTTTATATCTGAATTGGGCTCATCAAATTTATATAAGCTTATGTAGTCTCTTTTAGCATTATTATCACCGATATCCGCAACATAAATTTGTGGTTTTTGATTTTTAGGAGTGAATAATGCAATATCCTCGCAATCCTTAACTTCTTTATTATAATTGATTCTAGCTAGTTTTTTACCTTGATTATTAATTAGGTAAACGTAACTTTTATCGCCACTATCATTGTGTACCCAAATTAAATTATCGTTTTTAGAAGATACTGCCAAACCTGAAAGCTCATTAATAGCCTCATCTTGAAGATGGTTTTCTTGAGCAAAAGTTGTAGAGCTTGCGAAAATATAGATGATAAATAAAATGTATTTCATATTTATGATGCAGCTATTTCCTCAGCTAATTTAAAGCACTTAACGCCAAATTTATTTAAAAATTCTACGCCCTCATCGGTTGGTAAACCTTTATATTCAGCATAAGAAAAACGAAACATCACTTCTTTAATTCCTGATGATAAAATCAACCTTGCACAAGCAATACAAGGCGAAAGCGTAGTATATAATGTAGCACCTTGAATTTGCGTTCCGTTTTTTATAGCGTATAAAATTGCATTTTCTTCTGCATGTAGTGCTAAAGAACAGCTGTTTCTAGAATCACGAGGGCAACCTTCTCCTGGCCATTCTTCATCACAATTGTGGGTATTTGCCGGCGGACCGTTGTAACCGATAGAAATTATTCTAGTATCTTTTGTTAAAACCGCACCAACTTGGTTTTTTACACAATGAGAACGTTTGGCCAAATCGGCAGCAAGGTTCATAAAAATTTCGTTAAAACTTAACTTCATTTAAATCTAAAATTTTGGTGCTGCACAAAGTAACCTATAAATTTTAAGATTAGAATTGAGAAATTATAAAAATGAGCACTCGGAAACATCCATTAGATTTAAGCGTTTTAAATAAAAATCTATGTTTTTGCATCTTAAAATTGCATATTCGCATTGAAGGGACACCAATAAATTATACATGCTAGAACTTATCGTTTCGGGAATTGGCTTAGGGATTGTACTTTCATTCTTAACCGGACCTGTATTCTTCGCCCTTATTAAAACAAGTATTGAGAGAGGTTTTTATGCTGGCGTTGCATTAGCTAGTGGAGTGGTTGTCAGCGATTTCATTTACATGACGATTACTCTTTTTGGCACTTCACTACTTAGCTTTGAAAGCACTTATCGCATCCCCATTGGCATTGTGGGAAGTGCTATTTTGCTAGGGATAGGTTTTTATTATCTATTCAAAAAAATCAGACTCGATTATACAGATGTACCTTCAAGAATAAAACACGCTGGTTATTTTTTTAAGGGCTTTTTCATGTGTATTTTCAACCCTTTTATTCTTTTATATTGGATTAGCGTTTCTAGCGGGGTATATTCTATGTATGGGGAATTAACAAGCAAACAAATTATTCCGTTTTTTGGGGCAATATTGATTACTCTTTTTTCTATGGATACCCTTAAAGCTTATTTTGCCCATAAAATGAGATACAAGATTAAGGAGAAAAGTCTTCAGAATTTGAATAAAATCGCAGGGATAATCATTATTATTTTTGCGTTAAAGCTGATTTATAATTTGATTTTTACCAATACACTGATTTAGATCGTAGAAAAAGAATAAGGAGCGAAGAATAAAGACTCAATTTAACTAACTAACTAACTAACTAACTAACTAACTAACTAACTAACTAACTAACTCCACCCAACAACCTAACCAATTAACAACTTAATCACCTACAAATAAGCCCTTGCATTTTTTTTGTAATAGCAGGGTCTCTTGTAAAGGACCCTGAGTTTAATGTTCTTACTACTAACTCGAGTCTGGAGACTCTTTTTTATTTGCCAATCCGTAGAGAACACTACGCTAAACTCTACAGACAGAATATTAATATTGAAAGATTCTTAGATTTAAAACTTTACAATCCTAATGAATTGTTGACTAATGAACTTGAAAAGCCTAAAAACTAACTAAAAACAACTTAACTAACTAACTAACTAACTAACTAACTAACTAACAACCTAATCACCTAAACGTAAGCCCTTGCATTTTTACCTTCCATCCAATTCATAAAAGCTCTATTAACTACTTTATTCCCACCTGGCGTTGGGTAATCTCCAGAAAAATACCAATCTCCCAAATGGTCTGGACAAGCTTCATGTAAACCTTCTAAAGTTTGATAAATCACTTCTACTTTTGCTGAAACTTCTTTTGGAGTAATGATTTGGGCAATTTTATCTGATATTTCTTCAGGCGTAAAAGGTGCATAGATTTCTTTCACGTGGTTAATTACCTCTTCCTTGGGCGCATTTGCTTGTGCCTGGCATTTATTGTAAACAGCGGTAATTACATTATCCATTTTACGTTCACGCAATAAAGAAATTGCTGCATTAAAAGCTACAAATTCGCCCATTTTGCTCATATCAATTCCGTAACAATCTGGGTATCGGATTTGTGGTGCCGAAGAAACGATTACAATTTTAACTGGACCAAGTCGGTCAAAAATTCTTAAAATACTTTGCTTTAATGTTGTACCTCTTACAATAGAATCATCCATAGCCACTAAAGTGTCAACATCTCGTTTAATCAAACCGTAAGTGGTATCATAAACGTGGGCAACCATATCACTACGTTCTGCATCTTGAGTGATGAAAGTACGCATCTTTGCATCTTTGATTGCCAATTTTTCTACCCTTGGGGTGATTTTTAAAATACGGTCTAACTCTTCATCTGTTAAATTATCCCTGCTATTTATCAAAGCATCTCTTTGTGTCTGTTTAGTATAAGCATGTAAACCCTCTACTAATCCGTAAAATGAAACTTCAGCAGTGTTTGGAATGTAAGAGAAAACCGTATGCTCTAAATCATGATTTACATGTTCTAAAATTTTAGGGCAAAGTAAATTTCCTAGTTTTTTACGCTCTTTATAAATATCTGCATCACTTCCTCTTGAGAAATATATACGCTCAAATGAACATGCCTTTTTTTCTACTGGTTCTCTAAATATTTCATCAGAAATGGTTCCGTCTTTTTTGATAATTAAAGCATGACCGGGCTCAATTTCTTTAACCTGCCCAATTTTTATATTGAAAGCTGTTTGTAATGCTGGTCTTTCTGAAGCTGCTACAAAAATTTCATCATCATGATAATAATAAGCTGGACGAATTCCTGCTGGATCTCTCAATACAAAAGCATCACCATGTCCAAATATACCTGCAATGGTATAACCGCCATCCCAAGTTTTTGCAGATTTTTGCAAAATTCTGTTAACGTTTAATTGGTTACCTATGAGTTGAGAAATCTCATTATTATCGTAACCTTCCCTTTTAAATTTATTAAAGAGAAATTGATTTTCGTCATCTAAAAAATGACCGATTTTTTCTAAAACTGTAACTGTATCTGCTCTCTCTTTTGGATGCTGCCCTAAATCATAAAGCTGCTGTAAAAGCTCATCAACATTTGTCATGTTGAAGTTACCGGCAATCATTAAATTACGGGTCATCCAATTATTTTGACGTAAAAACGGGTGACAAGCTTCAATGCTATTATTACCGTGAGTTCCGTATCTTAAATGTCCTAATAGAACCTCTCCAGTAAAACTTACGTGTTCTTTAAGCCATTCTGCGTCTTTTAAAAGCTCTGGTTGTTCCTTTTCTATCACCGCAAACTTTCGCATTACATAAGAAAAAATATCCTGAACAGCATTTTTCTCCATAGAGCGATGACGACTTATATATCGGTTTCCAGGCTTAACATCAAGTTTAATGGTTGCAATCCCGGCCCCATCTTGCCCACGGTTATGCTGTTTTTCCATCAACAAATACAGCTTGTTTAAGCCATAAAGTGATGTGCCGTATTTTTCTTGATAAAAAGATAGGGGTTTTAACAATCTGATGAATGCAATACCGCATTCGTGTTTGATTTGGTCGCTCATTTAATTTCTTAATGAAGCTCACAAAAATAGTAATTAATGTGTTTTTTAGAAATTTAAAAAGTCATTATGGTAACATTTAATCGACTTAGTTTTTTTGCGTTAACGATAGTAGCGGCATCCTTTTTTCATTTCAGAAAAAAGATACAGCGGATAGCGTGTTAAAACGCCTAAATTATACATTTCTGATATCGTATTGATTCAAATTCTATAAAACCATATGTCAATCTTTAATTGCTATCCATTAATAAATGGTTAAATTTGGCTATCAAACTAAAAAACAATTCTTAAAAAATAATTACAAAAATGAAGCAAGTATCTGATATAGGTGTAATAGGAATTGCCGTAATGGGCGAAAACCTAATTTTAAATATGGAAAGTAAAGGTTTTCATGTATCTGCGTTTAACCGAACTGTTGATAAAGTGGAGAAGTTTATTGAAGGCCGAGCGAAAGGTTTAAATATTTATGGTGCGAATACTATTGAAGATTTTATTGGTTCATTAAAATCGCCACGAAAGGTAATGTTGATGGTTAAAGCAGGTAAACCTGTTGATGATTTTATTGAAATTTTGATTCCACTTTTAGATAAAGGAGATATTATTATTGATGGTGGAAATTCTCATTTCCCAGATACCGAACGTAGAGTAAAATATGTAGAAAGTAAAGGCTTATTATTTATTGGTACTGGTGTTTCTGGCGGCGAAGAAGGTGCTTTAAAAGGTCCATCTATTATGCCCGGAGGTTCTCCAAAAGCTTGGGAAGCAGTTAAGCCTATTTTTCAGGGAATTGCTGCAAAAGTAGAAGATGGTACACCTTGTTGTGATTGGGTTGGAGATGGTGGTGCTGGGCATTTCGTAAAAATGGTACATAACGGAATTGAATATGGCGATATGCAGCTAATCAATGAGATTTATCAAATTATGAAAGATGTTTTAGGCATGAGCACCAGCGAAATGCAAGATGTTTTTGCAGAATGGAATAAAGGCGAATTAGATAGTTATTTAATTGAAATTACCGCAGATATTTTAGCTTACAAAGAAGAAGACGGAACGCATTTGGTAGATAAAATTTTAGATACCGCCATGCAAAAAGGAACTGGAAAATGGACTGTTAATACTTCATTAGATTTGGGTATTCCATTAACTTTAATTACCGAATCTGTTTTTTCCAGATGTTTATCTGCTTTAAAAGATGAGCGTGTTGCAGCTTCTAAAGTACTAAATGGTCCAACTCCAAGTTTTGATGGAGATAAAAAAGCTTTTCTTAAAGATTTAGGCGCAGCTTTATACGCAGCAAAAGTGATTTCTTATGCACAAGGTTATCAAATGATGAAAGCCGCAGCAAAAGAATTTCAATGGACATTAAATTATGGAAGTGTAGCTTTAATGTGGCGTGGTGGATGTATTATACGTTCTCGCTTTTTAGGTAATATTAAAGAAGCTTTTGATAAAAACCCTGATTTAAACAACCTTTTATTAGATTCTTTCTTTGCCGGAAAAATGAAAGATCACCAGGCTGGTTGGAGAAATGTAATTTCAACAGCAGTTATTAATGGTATTCCTGTTCCTTGCTTGAGTGCTGGTTTAAATTATTATGATGGTTACCGTTGTGAGCGTTTACCGGCAAATCTCTTGCAAGCTCAACGCGATTACTTTGGCGCACATACTTATGAAAGAGTAGACAAACCAAGAGGAGAATTTTTTCATACCAATTGGACAGGAAGAGGTGGAGATACATCTTCTACAACTTACGAGGTTTAAGTGAAAATTCATTTATAAAAAAAGGGTTATGATTTTTTAAAATCATCACCCTTTTTGTTGACTTAAATTAACTGTAATTACTTCAAATCTGTAATTTTAACAGGATCCATATCTCCGTAATCCTGGTTTTCGCCACCCATTCCCCAAATAAAAGAATAGTTGCTGGTACCACAACCAGAGTGGATAGACCAAGGTGGACTTATTACTGCTTCATTATTATGGATAGTGATGTGTCTGGTTTCTTGAGGCTCTCCCATAAAATGGAAAATAGTTTGATCATCAGCTAAATCAAAATAGAAATAGGCTTCCATCCTTCTATCGTGGACGTGAGCTGGCATGGTATTCCAAACGCTGCCTGTATTTAAAATAGTTAAACCCATTACCAATTGACAACTTTGTAAACCATCGGCAAAAATATATTTGTAAATGGTTCTATGGTTAGAAGTTTCTGCCGCTCCCAATGTTACTGGTGTAGCATCTGATTCTTTCATTAATTTGGTATCATATTCTTTATGAGCAGGTGTAGATAAAATATAAAACAATGCAGGCTCATCGGCAGAAGCAGAAGAAAAAGAAATATTTTTACTGCCTCTACCGATATAAAGACAGTCTTTCTTATTTACTTCATACGTATTTCCGTCAACTTCAATCTTTCCATTTCCACCAACGTTAATCACACCCATTTCTCTTCTTTCTAAGAAATATTCTGCTCTTAACATTGGGAAGTTTTCTAAACTTAATTTACCCGAGGTTGGTACTGCACCTCCTACAATTACTCTATCATAATGGCTATAGGTAAATTTAATTTCTCCTTTTACCATTAATTCATCCACTAAAAACTGCTCACGCAATTCTGCGGTGTTCATCTCTTTTACTTCTTTCTGACTGTTATGATATCTTTGTTCCATGTTTTTATTCTCTATTTTGAATTTTTAAATAGCCTTTTGCATTCAGCTTTAAGCAATTAAATATGAAGATTATCGCCCCATCCATCCACCATCTACGGTGATGATTGTTCCGTGTACATAATCTGCGGCTTTTGATGCCAAGAAAACGGTTACGCCACCAAAATCTTCTGGTGTGCCCCATCTTCCGGCTGGTATTCTCGATAATATAGATTTACTTCTATCCTCATCATTTCTTAAAGCTTCAGTATTATCAGTTGCGATATAACCTGGTGCAACTGCATTAACATTTACACCTTTGCCCGCCCATTCATTAGCGAAAGCTTTTACTAAACTACCAATTGCGCCTTTACTTGCTGCATATCCGGGTACATTTATACCTCCTTGAAAAGTTAATAAGGATGCCGTAAAAATAATTTTACCAGAACCTTGCGCTACCATTCTTGCTCCTATTTCTCTGGTTAAAATAAATGGTGCGTCCAAATTAATAGCTAACACACTATCCCAATAATCGTTAGGATGTTCTGCTGCAGGCGCTCTCATGATGGTACCAGCATTGTTCACCAATATATCTATCTGAGGATTTTCTTCCATTACTTTTTTAATGAAGGTTTCTAAAGAATCTCTATCCCCAAAATCACAACGATAGGGTTTAAATGTTTTACCCAACTTTTTAACCTCATTCTCCGTTTCACCATCACTCATTGGCATATTTGCAGATACACCAATTATATCAGCTCCTGCTGCTGCCAATGCCAAAGCCATTCCTTTTCCTATTCCCTTATTGCAACCAGTAACTAGGGCAACTTTCCCACTTAAATCAAATAAATTCATTATCAATTATTTATATTTTGAATGATTATTCTGTTTAATCTTCTATTAATTTATACTCACTTTCAAAGGCTGTTTTAAGCTTTGACTAAAATTCCTTACATAATCAAACCATGCATTTTCATCCTTAAAATTACCGCTTTTGCTCCATCCGCCACCTTGATAATATGCTAGATTATTGTTTTTATCAAGTTTACTAATTATTAATAAATGCTGATTTGTCGTTTTAATATTATCGATGCTTTTTGTTGGCACTATAACTCCTACACCAATATATCCATTTACTTTAGCATCGGCTAAATCCCAATAGGCAACATAATTATTCTCTAAATCTAATTTTGGTACTCCATCACCACTATGTTTGGTAACTCCAGCTGCAATTTTTAAATCATTACGATCATAATGATTAATCACTTTATTCATTTGAGAACCTGCATCTAAAGAAAGGGTTTTGGTCTCATTTACCATCTTACCATCTACCATAAAAGGTTTGTAAGTAAGCTCGAAACTTATTCTGATTGGTCCTTGATCTAAAATTTTATAAGAAGAATAATTGATAGGAAAAATAATTTCATCACCAACAATTGGTTCGGCATCTCCAGAACCCAAAGTTAAGCCAACGCTATAAGCATCAACTCCATCGCCATTATCGTGATGATAATTATCCAATTTATACCATTCGTTAACTACTAACTTTTGTGTTCTTTTTGCCCAAAAATCTATTCCTTTTGCCATACCGGCTTTGCCTTCTAATGCTTCGCCATACATTCTAAATGCGACTAAATTATTTTCCCAAGCAAAATCATCAAAGCGTTCTGTTGCTTGTCGGCCAAATACTTTTTTAGGATAATCTGCTGGTTTTCCCTTGCTTATACTATAATCCTTTTTAGTATTTGCGGCAATATCTACTTGAAAAATTATTGATTGTGGTGTAGTTTGTCCGTTATAAATTACTTGAGAAGGAATTTCTTTATTTGAAGATAAATCCATCACTATTAACTCTGCTGGGTTTAATACTCCTAATTTTTTTAAAGATGTCCAAGCAATTTCTACAGTTTCATCATTTTTAACGATGCTAGAATTATTTTCTACATTAACTGTAATGGATGATTTAAGTCCTTTACTTGAGCTGCAAGAATAAAAAGCACTGGTTGTAAAAAGCAGGCAAAACAATAAAAGTTTTGAAATATTTTTTGTTATCATAATTGGCTAAATTAAACTAGATATAGATGTTTAATATTTGTATGCTAATTTAACTGTTTTAAAGAAAATTAAAAATTAAGCAATAATTCTAAAGCCGTAATTCCTTAAATTTATAACCATAAGCTCCCTCTAAACGTGTTAATATAGCTCCGCAAAGGATTGCATAGAATTATTTTTAAAGATTAATTAAAGTAAGATCTTAACACAAAAACTACTTTTCAACAACAGAAAATCAAACCTATTTTTTGTTAAATTTGGAGATAGTGTTCTATTTCTATAGGCATTTTCTAATATTCTCATTCATAAAAAGATAAGCTTTTAACATGTATTTAATTTTTGATACCGAAACCACCGGATTGCCGAAACGTTGGGACGCTCCCTTCACAGATACGGATAATTGGCCTAGGTGTATTCAAATAGCATGGCAATTGCATGATAAAATGGGGAGGCTAATTTCCCATGAAGATTATTTGGTTAAACCAGATGGTTTCAATATCCCTTACGATGCAGAAAAAGTTCATGGAATTTCTACCGAATTAGCGCAAGAACAAGGTTTTCAACTTTCAGAAGTTTTAGAGAAATTTAACTCAGCTTTAAGCCAAACCAAATTTATAGTTGGACAAAATTTAGGTTTCGATATTAATATTATGGGAGCCGAATTTCACCGCTTAGGCTTTAATAATTTATTGGTTAAACTCCCGGTTTTAGATACTTGTACTGAAGTTACCGCTAGTTTATTACAACTTCCGGGAGGTCGTGGAGGGAAATTTAAACTTCCAAACCTTACCGAATTACACCAATATCTTTTTAATAAACCTTTTGCAGAAGCGCACAATGCCACTGCTGATGTAGAAGCTACTACACGTTGCTTTTTTGCTTTAATTAAAAGAGAAGTTTTTACTGCTGCCGAGTTACAAGTTGATTTTTCATATTTCAATGAGTTTAGAACTCTTAATTCTGATGAAATCCAATCCGTTGGGATTAGGCATATCAATTTAAAAGAAGAATCTGCAAAGCTAAAGGCTAAAAGCGCAACGCCAAATGCACCTACAAATTTTGAAGAAGAAAATGCAAATTTAGCAGAGTTGGTTGATGTAGATTTTGTCCATTTGCATAATCACAGTCAGTTTTCTGTTTTACAATCTACCATTTCTGTGGCGAGTTTGGTTAGGGCTGCTGCTAAAAATAAAATGCCTGCCGTTGCCATTACCGATCATGCAAACATGATGGGTGCTTTTCACTTTATGAGTGCGGTTGCTTATCACAATAAATCGGCGAAAGCCAAAAATGAAGAATTATTAGCAAACGGAGAACAAGCCATAGAAACCATAATTAAACCTATAGTTGGTTGCGAGTTTTTTGTTTGTGATGATCATACAGATAAAAAGAGAAAAGATAATGGTTACCAGGTTGTGTTTTTGGCCAAGAATAAAAAAGGCTACCACAATTTGGCAAAAATGTCGTCCATTGCTTATACAGCTGGTTTTTATTACGTTCCTCGTATCGATAGAAAAATTATTGAGCAATATAAAGACGATTTGATTGTACTTTCTGGTAATCTTTATGGAGAAATCCCAAACAAGATTTTAAACCTCGGTGAAAACCAAGCAGAAGAAGCGTTGCTTTGGTGGAAAGACACTTTTAAAGAAGAATTCTACATCGAATTGATGCGCCATGACCAAGAAGATGAAAATCGTGTTAACCAAACCTTAATTGATTTAGCAAAAAAGAATGAGGTTAAGATTTTAGCAACTAATAACACCTATTATATTGATAAAGTAGATGCGCATGCCCATGATATTTTGCTTTGCGTAAAAGAGGGAGAAAAATTAGCGACTCCAATTGGTCGTGGACGAGGTTTTCGATACGGAATGCCAAATCAAGAATATTATTTTAAATCGGGAGAGGAGATGAAAAAGCTCTTTTCAGATTTACCTGAAGCGATTATCAACATCCAAGAAGTTGTAGATAAAATTGAGGCTTATTCACTTTTCCGTGATGTGCTGCTGCCAAAATTTGGAATACCTGATGAGTTTTTAGTTGCAGAAGATGAGGCAGATAGTGGTAAACGTGGCGAGAATAAATATTTAGCACATTTAACTTACGTTGGTGCAGCAAAACGATACCCAGATTTAACCCAGGAAATTAAAGACCGGTTAGAATTTGAACTCGCTACTATTGAGAAAACCGGTTACCCGGGATATTTTTTAATTGTTCAAGATTTTATTGCCGAAGCCAGGCGTTTGGATGTTTCGGTGGGTCCTGGTCGTGGTTCTGCGGCTGGTTCTGCAGTTGCTTATTGTTTGGGGATTACCAATATTGATCCTATTGCTTATGATTTGCTTTTTGAGCGTTTCTTAAATCCTGATCGTGTTTCTTTACCAGATATCGACATCGATTTTGATGATGAAGGACGTGGAAGAGTAATGGATTATGTTATCAAAAAATACGGATCTAGCCAAGTAGCGCAAATTATCACCTATGGAACTATGGCTGCAAAATCTTCCGTTCGTGATACGGCTAGAGTTTTAGATTTGCCACTTTTCGAGGCTGATAAATTAGCAAAGCTGATTCCTAATATGAAGCTGGCAAAAATCTTCACTTTAGATGATGCTGCTTTGAAAAGCGCACTCCGATCAGAAGAAATGGAGTTGGTAAATCAGCTTAAAAACATTGCCGATGGAAACGATTTAAGTGCCGAAACTTTGCGTCAGGCACAAGTTTTAGAGGGTTCTGTACGTAATACAGGAATCCATGCTTGTGGAGTAATCATCACGCCAAGTGATATTACCAATTTTGTTCCCGTTGCAACGGCCAAAGATTCTGATTTATATGTTACTCAATTTGATAACTCGGTTGTAGAAAGTGCCGGTTTGTTAAAGATGGACTTTTTAGGTCTTAAAACGCTTACGCTGATAAAAGACACCGTAAAACTGGTTAAGAAAAGATTGGATTTAGATTTAGATCCAGATTCTTTTCCTATTGATGATGAGAAAACTTATGAGCTTTTCCAAAGAGGAGAAACGGTAGGTATTTTCCAATATGAATCTCCAGGGATGCAAAAGCACATGAAGGATTTAAAGCCTACCGTTTTTGGAGATTTAATTGCCATGAATGCGCTTTATCGCCCAGGTCCGATGGAATATATCCCAAGTTTTGTCCGTAGAAAAAATGGGGAAGAAGTAATTACTTATGATATTGCTGATAGTGAAGAATATTTAAAAGAAACCTACGGAATTACAGTTTACCAAGAGCAGGTGATGCTTTTATCGCAAAAATTAGCAGATTTTACCAAAGGTGAAGCCGATGTTTTGCGTAAGGCGATGGGTAAAAAGCAAAAAGATGTTTTGGATAAAATGAAACCAAAATTTATCTCTCAAGCTGCGGCAAAAGGTCATGATGCTAAGGTTTTAGAAAAAGTTTGGAAAGATTGGGAAGCTTTTGCGAGTTATGCCTTTAACAAATCTCATTCTACTTGTTACGCTTGGATTGCTTACCAAACTGCTTATTTAAAAGCACATTATCCTGCAGAATATATGGCTGCGGTGCTTTCTAACAACATGAATGATATCAAACAGGTTACTTTCTTTATGGAAGAATGTAAGCGAATGGGTTTACAGGTTTTGGGTCCGGATGTAAACGAATCTTACCATAAATTTACTGTTAATGATGATTATGCCATCCGTTTTGGAATGGGCGCTGTAAAAGGAGTTGGAGCGGGTGCTGTTGAAACTATTATCGCTAATAGAGAAAAAGAAAAATATAAAAATATTTTCGATTTTACTAAGAAAGTAGATTTAAGAGCTGCCAATAAAAAAGCTTTAGAAAATTTAGTTTTAGCCGGAGGATTTGATTGTTTCAAAAATACCCATAGAGCGCAATATTTTTATGAAGAAAATAATACTACCGTTTTAGAACAGGCTATAAAATACGGAGCTAAACATAAAGAAAACGAAAATTCTTCTCAGGGAAGTTTATTTGGAGGTGGGGCAAGTGTAGAAATGCCCGAACCAAGTTTGAGCCTTTGTGAAGAATGGGGCGCAATGTTAAAACTCGCCAAAGAAAAAGAAGTAGTTGGAATTTATATTTCAGGACATCCTTTAGATGAATACAAATTGATTTTGGATAAATATTGCAATAAAGGCAACCTACAAATTTTTAATGAGATTGATAAAGGAGCCGATTTTTCTTTTAAAGTTGGCGGCATCATTTCTTTTGTAAATCATCGGCTTAATAAAGAAGGAAGAGGTTGGGCTCAGTTTAAATTAGAAGGTTATGACGATATGTATGAGTTTAGCATTTATAAAGACGACTACATGAAGTTTAAACATCATTTGGTATTAAATAGCTACCTATATTTAAAAGGTAATATAGCTTATTATACTTTACAAGATGGTGGTAAAAGAACTAAATGGACTTACGCCGATTTTTCTGACCTACGAGACGTTTTAGAAAAACAAGCCAATAAAATTGATATCTGCTTAGATATCAATCATATTAATGAAGATTTAATTCAAGATTTAGATGATATGTTTTCTAACTATGTGGGCTCTAAAAAGCTAAATTTTATTGTTGTAGATAAAAAGGAGAAAATCAGGATCGAACTTCCCAGCAAAACCCGTCAGATTAATATTTCAAAAGAATTGCTGATTAGTTTAGATGAGTTGGAGTTGGATTACACCTTAAATTAAAATCTCTGAATCAGAATTAAACCAATTTTAGGAAAAATAGGATTCTGGAAAGGTTTGATTTAATCCAAATTTTAAAAATAATTCTATTCATTTTATAATATCGCTATTTATAGAATCTAATCTTGTTTATCCTAATAAACCCGAAAATCAAGCTTCGAACAAAATATTATAAAAAAGAACCGTTTCTATTGCTAGAAACGGCTCTTAAGATTGTTAATTTATGAAGATCGTTGTAAGTTTTTTTATAAAGATACTCTAGAGCTAGTACCTGCGACTAATAATTTTTTGGAATATACCTTTTTATTCGCTTCTACTTTTAATGTGTAAAGCGCAGCTGGTACATTACCAAATACAAAATGTAATTGTTGTTTTCCTTGTGTTACAGAAAAATCTTCTTTCTTTAATGGTTGTCCCCACATATCAAGAATAGAAATTTTTGCACCATCATCATCAATTAAGCTTAAAACAATATCTACATAATTTACTGCTGGGTTTGGATATGCTTCTATTTTATTAGAATAAACATCTGCATAAGCAGGAGCATCTATTGAAGCATAATTATGATTAACTGGCTGTTCAAATCCTTGTGTTAAGTAATTTGAATTACCATCAGTTAATGTTTGTGTAAAATAAGATTGACCAATTGTAAATTGGATAGTTTCTCCTAAAGCTGATGTTGCTGAACCACCACCAGATGTTATAGCTAACCTTTCTACTGTTTGACTGTAAGAATTTAACCCGAAACCTGCAATTAAAAATGATAGTAAAATTATTGTCTTCATGCTATTACTAAGACAAGTTTTACGCCGCTTAAAAAATTGGGTTACAAATTCCCCGCTTTACATATTATATTAATTGATAAAATATCAATATTTAGGATTAAATATGCGTTTTTTAATGTTTAAAGTGAGTTTATGATAATTTTAAAAAATTTTAAATTTGAAGATAACATTCTCTTAAAATTTAAGAAGTAAAGAATTAGATTGGGTAAATTAATCTTAATTTGGGTAATTAAATATACTTATTGGGGAATAAATGAATTTAAATAGCCTATTAAGGCTACAATGTTAAGATTTGTAAATAATTATAAAATGAATTTTTGAATTAAAAAAGCCTTATACGTAGTAAAAACGAATTGGTTACAATAAATTTTAAATAGCCTTAAATATATGTTGAATTTTTTACCCATTGCGTAGAAATTATTGACTCAAATAATATTATAAAATTGTTTTTTTGTTTTTTAATATTAAGCTAGATGGAAAATTATTTTTTTGATTATATTCTTAAAATATCTAACTCATATGCTTTGCACTTCAAAAAACAAAACTTCTTTAAAAAATAATCAATTATTGAATTACACATATTATTATACAACAAGAGTCTTTCTATGCCTAAAAAGACTCTTGCTAAATAATTAGATTTGATTAACTTGAATACAATTCTTATATATTGTTTTTGACCATTTAAAATGAAGAAATTTCTGTGGCATCTAAAACATAAGCGCCGTTTGCAGCTTGAATTGAAGGTGATTTCCATGCCACTTGTAAAACCTCTTGCCCTGCTCTTTCTTGCATTCTAGCTCTAAAAGCATATTTAACGCCTGCTGTCAAAGAAATAGATGCAGTGTGACTTCCTAAACCAGAGGCCGAATGTGCACCATATTGTGTAATTAAAGGAAGTCCATCTACATATAAATCGTCGGCATCATCTGCCTCACATGTAAATAGATAGCTTCCCGTTTCTTTTGGGATGAAAAAACCTTGTAAAAAAATACTAAAATCATCTTTACTAGAGGTAAGTGTAACTCCAACAGCAGTCAGCTGATTCGCATTGGTAAAGTTAATTAATGGATTTGCAGCAGCTGTACCTCTACTTAATACCGTACCTCCATCCAAAAGAATATCCAATTCGTTCAAATCATCTGCATAAACTTGTACTGGAGAAGAGTAGCTAGTAAAATTTAAATTACCATCAGCTGAGCCTCCAACAATAAATTTAATTGGATCTCCATAATAGTACCTTCCGTTATTATCTAATGCATAAGAGCATACATAATAAGTTGTACCATTACTTAAACCGCTCAAATTAGCAGTAAATACATTTGCAACGGTTGTCGCTTGACTGTGAGGATCAGTGGTATAATCTGGTTGGGCATTTGTACTCCAAACCATACCTACCTCGGTAGAAGTTTTTAATGAATTGCTAATACTTCCTCCCACAACTGCTGTATTTGAATTCCCGGCAGCAGTTGAAATCCTATTAATATATTCGGTTTTAATAATATTAGGCACATATTCAGCAGGTTGAAAAGTTGATATAGCTATTTGAGCTGCCAAATTCTGACAACTCAAAACGCATATAATTATAGAGGTTAATATTCTTGAAATGCTAATATTTTTTTTCATACCCTAAATTGCTTATTTCATATCACCGGAAGTAACGAATGTATTACTACTAATATTTAATATTGTAGCTACAGCATTTAAACCCGCTGTTTTGGTATTTCCACTTCTGTTACTAATAGTTGTTCCACTTTGGGTAAAAATTACTTGTCCTAAGTTGGTCTGCACTATCATACAATTGAAACCAACTGGCAATCCTGAAGGTATTGTAAGATTGACATTACTTCCAACATTAAAAGTTAACACTTTGCCATTATCAGAAGCCGTAAGCGTATATGCACCAGTCTTGTTATTTAATGCCGCATTAAATCCAGAAATGGTAGATGTTGTTGTTCCACTTACATTTCCATTAACATTCAAATTTTCCGAAATTCCTACACCACCTGATACCTTTAATGCACCAGTTGTTGAGCTAGTTGATGTGGTTGAATTTGTAATATTTACCGCACCAGCGCTAGTTGTGTTGCCTGTAAGGGTAGATGTACCAGTAGTTGTAGAATTTCCTGAGATAGTTGAGTTACCAGCAATATTTATATTATTTGCTATACCCACACCACCAGATACAATTAAAGCACCAGTTGTTGAGCTAGTAGAAGCAGTTGTATTAGTAAGAGAGGTTGCTCCAGTAATACTCACTGATGCTCCATTATTAGATATAGTAGCATCAACTATCCATTTACCAGTTGTTTGATCCCATCTTGCTGTTTGTCCAGTAACAGTTCCTTTTGGCATATTTTGATCTGCAGCCACCCATGCACTACCATTCCATGTTAAAATCTGATTTGTTGTAGCCCCATTTTGTGCAATTCTTGGTAATGCAGCAGTTCCTGATAAATCACCGGCTAATTGTACAACTCCTTTTGTTGTTGCAGTTGCATCAATTGTTGGCCCTGTAGCGCCTGTCGCTCCAGTTGCACCTATCGCTCCGTTTGTTCCAGCTGTTCCGGTTGCTCCTGTATCACCTTTCAATCCTTGAATTCCTTGTATTCCTTGTGAGCCTGTTGCGCCAACGGCTCCGTTGGTTCCATTTGTTCCGTTAGTACCATTTGTTCCTGCTGATCCGGTCGCTCCTGTTGCACCTACTGCTCCATTTGTTCCATTTGTTCCAGCTGACCCTGTAGCACCTGTTGCACCTGTTGCTCCTGTTATTCCTTGTGAACCTGTTGCACCTGTCGATCCAGTTATTCCTTGTGAACCTGTTGCACCTGTCGCTCCCGTTGCACCGACTGCTCCGTTCGTTCCGTTATTTCCTGTCGCTCCGGTTGATCCTGTCGCTCCAGTTGCACCTACTGCTCCGTTCGTTCCGTTTGTTCCGTTATTTCCTGTTGCTCCTGTTGAACCTGTCGCTCCCGTTGCACCTACTGCTCCGTTCGTTCCGTTTGTTCCGTTATTTCCTGTTGCTCCGGTTGATCCTGTCGCTCCCGTTGCACCGACTGCTCCGTTAGTACCGTTTATTCCCGCTGATCCTGTTGCTCCAACAGATCCGTTGGTTCCATTTGTTCCTGCTGATCCTGTCAAACCTTGAATTCCTTGTGGTCCTACATCACCAGTCTCTCCTTTTTCACCTACTATACCAAATTCCCAGTTATCATTATTTCCAGAACCATTTGCTGTTAAAACCTCGATTATCAATTTTCCATCTTGATATTCTTTTACATAGCCCTCCATAAAGGTTTTACTATCTTTTGGGTTAATTGCTTTGATTCTTTGACCTTTAATATATGCTAAATCTTTTTCTGTCTCAAAAACTTGGTCTCCTTTATCAACTATTAAAGATGTTGCTGAAGTGCCCCCATAGCTCTTTCCATCTAAGCCATTTTCGCCGTTAATACCAGTATCTCCTTTATTACCAACCGCTCCAGTATCACCTTTTATACCGGTTGAACCTGTTGCTCCTGTATCGCCTTTTAATCCTTGAATTCCTTGCGAGCCAGTTTCTCCAGTAGCGCCAGTTGAGCCTGTATTTCCTGTTATTCCTTGAATTCCTTGTGAACCCGTTGCTCCTGTATCGCCTTTTAATCCATCAACTCCATTTGAACCGTTTGTTCCTGCTGAACCCGTTACTCCTGTATCGCCTTTTGCTCCTGTTGCTCCGTCAACTCCGTTTGTTCCATTTGAACCGTTTGTCCCTGCTGAACCCGCTGCTCCAGTATCTCCTTTTAATCCTTGTATCCCTTGTGAGCCTATTGCACCGGTATCGCCCTTTACACCATCAGTTCCATTTGTTCCTGCTGAGCCTGTTGCTCCGGTGTCACCTTTTAATCCTTGTATGCCTTGTGAGCCTGTTGCTCCGGTATCGCCTTTTTCACCAGTATCGCCTTTTGCTCCATCTGTTCCGTTCGTACCTGCTGAACCTGTCGCTCCTGTATCTCCTTTTGCTCCGTCGATTCCATTTGTGCCATTTGAACCTGTATCTCCTTTTGCCCCATCTACTCCATTTGTGCCGTTGGAACCTGTAGCTCCGGTATCTCCTTTTGCTCCATTTGTTCCGTTCGTACCTGCGGAACCTGTTGAACCGGTATCGCCTTTTGATCCATCTGTTCCGTTCGTACCTGCTGAACCTGTCGCTCCAGTTTCGCCTTTTTCACCTGTTGCCCA
>NZ_LWHJ01000010.1 GCF_001652725.1 Pedobacter psychrophilus | reverse complement strand
ATAACGGTTTAGGTATTGGCGTAGTGGCGGATTATTAGCAATAAAATTCAATCGAAGAACAAAACTTGAACTTTGCAAAAATGTTCAATCGAAGTACGTCACCCGCCATTATGCCAATACCTTGTTATGCGTTCGCCCTTTTTGCGGGATTTGCTTTTTGTTTTGACGGCGCAACAGTAGCTGAATTTAATTCGACAATTTCTTTCCATTTTATAGCACCATCTTCATCACAAAAGTCTGTTGTAAACTCCTTAGTGAATTTATTAATCATCTGTGAGTAAGACTGAACAAAGTCGTCATTTCTCTCTTTCGCTTTATGTCCTAATGGCTCGATAAGCTCTGTATATAAATTAGGGTCACCTGAAATAAATTCCCAAAACTTTTGACCGCAGTATTTAAAATAATCCCCTTTGTCGGGGTTGTTGTCTCTTCCATAGCAACAGCCATTTACTGCTACAATATTTAGTTTTGAGTTGCTTGTTCTTAAAGTCTTTTTTGCTGTTTTAAAGTCTGAAGCCAATTTTTTAATTTGGGAACTGTTACCCCAATTTGGCCCTGATTTTATAGTAACTATGTAACGTGTATCATTATTGTCAAATTCAAGGTCAATATTTGGAATACCTGATTTACGTCCATTATAAACTTTGCCGTTGATAAAAATAGCAAGCCCTTCTAGCCAATCACCAAAAATTGTTTCTTCGTTTGATGATATATGGGCATCAACTATTCCGTTAATTATTTTTTCAGCGGTCAATACATATTTTGCCTTAAATAGGTAAGGATTTTTTCTTTTTAAAACTTTAATGAGTTTTAAGCCATCAAGACTTTGGATACGTTTTTCGTGAAACGTTCCAATATTTTTCTCAACGTATTGCGTAACGTCTTTTAGGTTTAGCTTCTCCATATTTTACTTTAGGCTCTAACAAATATAATTCTACAGGGTTGATTTGGCTTTTTATCATTTCATAATATTCTGGCGTGATATCAATTCCGATAGAATGACGCCTCATTCTTTTTGAGACGAACAAAGTTGTTCCCGAACCAACAAACGGGTCTAAAACTGTATCTTCTTGTTTTGTAAATAATTTTATAAACCATTCTGGTAATTCCTCTGGAAAAGCAGCACTATGATTTTTATTATTACATTCTGTAGCCAAATGCAAAACGTTTGTCGGGAACACAGTTTCTTTTCCTAACCAATTAGAAACATTCTTGCCGAAGCCACTTCCATTTTTAGCATTATCTCGGATTTTGTCCGTTTCACTTAAATTTTTTAGCCTTCCTTTTGCCCAATCTCCAATAGGTACTTTGACTTCGTCTTGATACATATTGAAGTTTTTACTTTTATTGAATTGCAAAAGTCTTTCCCAACTATCTCTAAAACGATTTGGCCACTTTCCTGGAAAAGAGTTCTTTTTATGCCAAATAAATTCTTCGGTCCACAACCAACCCTGCTTCCTCATCGCAATAATTAATTCCATCACGTAAATGCTCCGTTCGCCATCAACAACTTTTTCCTTTATATTTAAGATGAAAGTTCCCGTAGGCTTTAAAACTCTAAATAATTGTTCCGAAATCGGCAAAAACCATTCAACGTATTTGTCGGGATGTATGCCACCATAAGTTCCTTTTCTTTGGTCGGCGTAAGGTGGTGATGTTGCGATAAGATCAACAGAATTATCGGGAAGTTTCTTTAAAACTTCTTTGCTGTCACCCAAAAATAAATCTGTTCTTATTTCCATTTCTATGTGTCTTACTACAAATTTACGCAAAATAAGCTTGATTTTTGTTTCGTTATTTGTCTGCCTGCTACTTTGGTACTGGTCGGTAGGGTGACGCATAACGATTGGCGAATTTGT
>NZ_LWHJ01000009.1 GCF_001652725.1 Pedobacter psychrophilus | reverse complement strand
TTCAATAGCTTCTATTTCACTTCCAGTTATTTTAAAATTGTAATCACTTTCTGGAAAGATTTTCATTGTCGTTCGTGTTTTTTAAAATTAGGCATAACGTTTTGCAGCTACAAGAAGTTGGCGATTTCGAAGCACAAAACTGTCTGCCACCACAAAACTTAATACGAAGCACAAAGCTTCATTTAACCACTGAACCGCCAATTTTTTGTAGGTGCTGTTATAGGGCGTTTTTCTTCTTTGTCGATGTGTCAACTGTCCACTCAAATTGTATTTCATTTAGCTTGTCAATTCGTTCTTGTATTAATGTATTTCTTTTATATCCACGTCTTTGAAGTCCTACCCAAATATTTAACTCTTTGTCAAATGACTTTGAAACTCGGCAGTCACCATATTGCTTTTTATAGTCACAAAGTAACTCATAAAAAATATTCCAACGAGCTTCTTTTGTGTCTTCTCTTGATAGTCTTAAACCTAATTGCTCCAATAGACTTTCTTGTTCTTCACTTAGTTTGCTGTGTCTGTAACGTTTTTGTTGATTAAAAATCCAATTTCCAATTTTCGGATGCTCTTTATTGTCTTGGTTAATTTCGTTAATATTCACTCCGCTTTCCTTGAGCTTTTTAAGTTGGTCAAAATTTTGTCGCCATTCAGTTGTTATATGGCTTCTTTTGTTGCCTGTAGTTTGTGCTTCGGTGCGAAGAATAACACCCATCATTCCAATTCTTTCTAACTTTTCTTTATTTTCTGGTTTTGTCCCACGTTTTTTAACGCTATAAACAAATTGTCCAAGTGAAACACCATCAATCGTATAGCTTAATGGAACATCAAAATTTCCAAACTCTTCCTTATATTTTAAAAGTCTTTGAATTTTCTGATTAAAGTCGTGTTCATCCAAATCCCATATTATTCCTTCAGCTTCTAATAACTCAATTCTGTCTTGTGATAAAATTCCTTGTTTGCGATATACGGCTTGGTCATTTCTCCACTTACCAAGTTTATATTCATCAGAATTTCTTTTCTGCTTTGGTTCTCTTTTATATCTTTTCTTGAAGTCGGAATATTGGGATAGTGTTTCTAACCATTGGTCATCGTGTTTCACTGTCAAACCTGCATTTCTTGGACCTACTTCCCAACTAAACTTAATTTCGTCTAGCTTCTTAATTCGGTAATCAGTCATTCGCTGGTCACCCTTTTTCTTAAAATGTCGTTGCATAGCGACAAAGTTGGAAAGTCTATAAAAAGGGTCGTTTCGGTCTTTACGTCTTGGCACATCAGAATGACCGTTTTCAATGAAATACGTTTTCAATTCTTGATAATATCCTTCCCAAATTTTATCAAAGCGAATTTGGTGTCCGTCACTAAACGAAAAACCAACTTCTATTAGCTTTTCTAAATGTTCTTCGGGAATTCTCTCTTCTCTGTAAAGGGCTTTTTGCTTTACATACCATCCATAAAGTGTTGGATTTTCAAAGTCTCTCGGAACAATTACTGTATTGTATTTTAATTTAAACTCTTTGAACTTTTGGAAGTTCTCAGGCCACATTGCAAAATAATGTTCTGTAAGAGCAATTGTCCTTGGTAAATATTCTTTCTGTTCGGTTTCACTATCAACATTTTCAAGGTCTTCGAGGTCAACATATGGTGCTTCAATTGCAGTAAAAAGGTCATTTCCTTCTTCGTCTGTAACATTAGTTTTTTCTTTTTCTTCTTCGTCCTTGAAAATTCTCTTTTCGGGGAGAATTAGTTCTCTATCTGTTAAATACTTAATAAGAGCAGTATTTAATTTTTGAAGGTTGTGATTGTCTTTACCAAAGAATGAAGCAAAGTATTCTTCTATTTGTTTCAGGAGTTTTGTTCCTTGAAAATTTCCGGAAACAAAATCCATTGCAATTGAAGCTTCAATATTATTAAACAGTCCTGGTCTTGTAAGATTGGAAGAGCCTAAAATTACTCTGTTTGCCTTGACCCCACGAAAAATGTAAAGTTTTGGATGATAAATAGCCCTTGTTCGCTTTGTCGGATTGTAATAAATGTATGTGTCAATATTTCTATTTAGAAGTTCGAGTAACGCTTCTCTTGAAGTTCCTTTGTCGTCAACTCCTAAATAAAATTCTATTTTTTTATACCGTTCTTTTACTGCTTCAAGTTCGTCAATAAAAACTGATAGTCCTGATAAAGTTGTAAAAGCAACGAAACATTGAAAAGTGTCAAAATTTTTGTCTTGGAAAGATTTGTGCAAATAGTTTCCTACGGTCGTGTCGTGTTCGTCAAAAAGTCCGTGTCCGAGGAATTCAAATTTCATTGCTGTGTCGTCTTTTTAAAATGCCCTATAACGATTGGCGAATTTGTGTTGTAATGGCATAAAAAGCACAAACTTGTCTGCCCGTAGAAATTTAGTTAAATGTGATGAAATAACATAAAGCAGTTCA
>NZ_LWHJ01000008.1 GCF_001652725.1 Pedobacter psychrophilus | reverse complement strand
CCTCTTTTCCAAGGGATAAAATCATCTTGACCATGTCTTACTGCGCTTACTTCTATTTCTCCGCTTGCTACTTTAATCACATAGTCTAAAATACGCTCACCTGCCTCATAAATGGTTTCTCCGTCATCAATGATAGTTCCTGTGTTTACATCCATAATATCACTCATTTTATTAAAAAGCGTAGTGTTACTCGCAATTTTTATAACCGGCGTAATCGGATTTCCTGTTGGGGTACCAAGCCCGGTTGTAAATAAAACAACGTTCGCTCCTGAACCAACTTCTGCTGTGGTAGATTCTACATCATTTCCCGGTGTACATAAAAGATTCAGTCCTGGTTTTGTCACCATTTCTGGGTAATCTAAAATTGCAACAACCGGAGAAGTACCTCCTTTTTTTGCTGCTCCCGCAGATTTAATGGCATCTGTAATTAAACCATCTTTAATATTACCAGGAGAAGGATTCATATCGAAACCAGAACCGGCCGCAACCGCTTTTGCAGCATAAGTTTTCATTAGAGATGAAAAACGATTGGCTTCCTCTATGGTAACACATCTATCGCTGATATTTTGCTCAACTCCACAAAGCTCTGGAAATTCTGCCAAAATCACTTTACCACCCAAGGCAACTAACAAATCAGATGTATAACCAATTGCTGGGTTAGCAGAAATACCAGAAAAACCATCCGATCCGCCGCACTCTAAGCCAATGGTAATATTACTTAATGGTGCGGGTTTTCTTTCTTGTTGATTGGCTTCCATCAATCCTGCAAAGGTCTGTTTAATGGCCAAGGCCAATAAATCTGCTTCGGTACCTACTTTTTGCTGATCTAAAATATAAAGTGGCTTACTAAAATTTGCATCCCTCTTTTTAATCTCTTCTTCCAAAATAGGAACTTGAGCGTTTTGGCAGCCCAAACTCAATACCGTTGCTCCGGCACAATTAGGATTAGTGATATATCCTGCTAATAAAGCACACAAAGCTTGTGCGTCGTCCCTAGTTCCACCGCAACCACCATCATGATTTAAAAACTTAATCCCATCTACATTAGGAAAAAGTCTTTTGCTTTTTTCAGGTTGTTCCTCTATAAAGATATCTGCATTTAAAATGGAGTTTTTATCTGCTCCAGATTTATAAAGATCAATCAACTTTAAAGCTTGGTTTTGATAAGCTTTCTTTCTACCATATCCTAATGGGGTAACCAATGCTTCCTGTAAAACCTCCAAATTTCTGTTCTCACAAAACACCATCGGGATTACTAGCCAATAGTTTGCAGTTCCTACGCTGCCATCCGCTCGGTGAAAACCATTAAATGTTGTGTTTTTCCATTTGCTCACATCCGGTCTGTCCCATGCTAATTTTCTCTCACCAACCTCAAATGGGTTTGCCGCATGCCTAACATTATTGGTATTGATAATGTTGCCCGCTTTTAGATCAATTTGCGCCTTCCCAACCAAAACCCCGTACATCAATAATTCTTCGCCAATGTTTAAATCGGTTGTTAAAAATTTATGTTTGGCCTTTACATCATCCAACAATGTTATCTTTTCATTTTCATAGATAATGATCTCTCCTTTAAAAAGATCGGTCAACGCAACCAACAAGTTATCCTTTGGATGTACCTTTAAAACTCTATCCATCTTCTGTTAATTAACGCTTTCTTTGATCATGAGTTGTTTTATGGATACCTGATTTTCCATCAGTTTTAGGTAATTATTTACAGCTTCTTCAAAACTAGGCAAAGTTGTCAAATCTGCTCCCCAAAGTGTGTCATCGCTAAGTATAGCATTTACAATTTCTTTAGGTTTATTACTCCAAAGCTTACTTAAACAAGCTGCTTTGCTGTCGTTTATCAAATATTCCTGATTATTAATTTTACCGAAATATTTATTATTTTTTGTATTGAAAGGTTTCATAAACCTGATGTAAGCAGCAAAACCTAAGGCAATAAAATCTGGAACGTTGTGGTATAGCTTAAAGTAATTCTGTAAAATAGGCACAACCCGCATCTCTAGTTTTGATGTATAATTAGCGCTTATGCTTAACCATTGGTGGTTGATGTGTGGATTTCTAAATCTATCCAATACGTTTGTAGCAAAAGTGTCCTTTTGTTCTTTTGATATCTCATAAGGTATTGCGGGTGCAATTTCATTGATCATCAAATCACGGATATAACTTTCCATGTCTTCATTATCCATAGCAGATTTAACAGTATCAAATCCTGACAAAAAGGCTAATCCGCAGCTTAAGGTATGTGTTCCGTTTAACAATCTTAATTTTAGTTCTCGGTGAAGGTTAATATCTGGCGTAATAATTACACCGCTATCCACTTGTGCGAAAGAAAGTTTTTCTTTAACTATTTCATTTCCCTCAATTGCCCAAAGTCGATATACTTCCGACATGATTAATAGTTCATCATCATAACCAAGTTCGGTTTTTATTTCATTTAACTGATTTTTATCAGGTTTGCCCGGTACGATACAATCTACCAAAGAATTGCAGAAATGATTGCTCTCATGTAACCAAGTGATAAAATCTTGAGGAAGATGATTTGTTTTACAGAGGGTTAGTAAAATGTCCTTTAATTGGGTGGCATTATCCACGATCAATTCTGTAGGGACGATTACCAAACCTTTATCTTTTGCACCATTAAAAGTAATAAACCTGTGGTGTAACAACGCCAGTAATTTACCCGGAAAAGAAATTGGTGGTTGGGATTT
>NZ_LWHJ01000007.1 GCF_001652725.1 Pedobacter psychrophilus | reverse complement strand
ATACAAATTGTTTCCATACAAAGATACAATTTTTTATTCTTCAAAATTAAAATAAGTGGTTTTTAGAAGTTTGTCTAGGTCGAACTATTTCCGCTAACGTTTGGCGAATTTGTGAAGAAATGGGATTAACCCCGAAACACATCTTCGTACCACCACAAAACTAAATAGAAAAGATGAAAGAAGTTAAAAGCACAACACCCATTATTTCACAAATTTGTTGTTATAGGAAGTCTTTTTCCTGTCCACAATGTAAGGTCGCACCTAATGTAGGGTCAGTCCCAATTACCAATGAAGATTTTGATGATTACTTTAGCTTTATTTTAGAATACGGGATTGACAGTATTGATAGTTATAATAAAGCTAAGGCTTATGTGGTATCCTGCCAGAAGCCATTAAATCTCTAATCATTTCCTCATTAATAGGCATAAGCATTAACATCATTTCTTGTGTTTCTTTTTCATATTGCATTATTGTTATATATGTTACTTTTAAGAGTTCGTAATAACTGTCACTAAGTTCTTTAGGTAAATCTTTATAAGCTTTATTAACCACTGCTCTAACTGTTTCAGATGTTCTAGCAATAAAGGCTTGGTCTAAATCTTGTTGGTGTGTTTCTTTTAAAACTTTTACGTATTTTTCAAACTTATCTAAATCAAATATGTTTTGGAATTTCTCTAAAACAAGCATTTTGTCAGTTAAGGTTTTATTTAACTCTTTTTGCCCTTTTATAACACTTTTTTGAAAAAGGAAAACCACAACATAAGTAATAAGGAAAACACAACTTATGATTAAATTTAAGTCTATCATTTTTTTTCTTTCTTTAAATTTCTACAATTGTTTCTTCATTATCAGCCTCTTGAAATATCGTTGTCCGAGCGATTAAATAACCTGCTGTAAGCCCAATAATTTCAGATATTGGTTTAACATTAAAAGCTTTTGTAAATAATGGAATTATGCTTAATAGCACCAAAACAATTAAAACAAATAGGAAAATCCTAAGCATAATTAATTTAGATAGTGGCGAAGTTAATGTACCAGCAACCACTGCTGACCACATACCAAAACCACTACAAAGTAAAGGCAGGGAGAAAGCGTTAAAACCTTTAGTAATATCCCCACCCAACATAAACCCAATAGAAAACGATTGAGCGTAATAAGCACCAAGATAGCCAACCAAGTATGCTAAGATAGTTACGGGTATTACTAATAATAATTTTAAAAATTTATTCATATTCATTTAATTAAGTTAGCTAACCACCCCTAAAATACATAAAGTTCGGTACGTATATTTGTTTATTATGGAAGAGAGAATATATAATTTATTAATGTCATTAGGTTCGGAATTAGCCGATAAAGGTTTCGTTTGGTCTGCTGAACTTAAAAAAGAGTTCAACAAGATTACTTCTTACCTTTCTTTGCATCAGAAACTTTCCTGTCGTAAGGAGATTGGTTCGGAGGGTTCAAACTAACTTTTTCCTGTATAGCCTTTGCTTGAACAGAACTTTCTGTTCTTTTAAGTTTGAGACCTATAATCCTTGTCGGAGTATTTCCATTTGCCAAGTCTTTTAATTTTTCAGTATCTTCTTTAGTCCAATTCTTTCCATTGTTTGCAGGTTTCTTTACCATATAGTTCGGTGTTTAGCTATGTAAAATATGATTAAATATATTAATTATCTTTGTTTAAATTAAAACAAAAGAGATGAAATTAACAGTTAAAAAACAAAAGAAGTACAACTTGAAAAGTAAAGAAGACGTAATTAATTTGTACCAAGAGACGGGCATCCTTTGTTACCGCACAAGAGCTTGATGGGAGAAAGTTTCTACAACATCATAATTATCAACTCTTTTGACTACAGGACTTTGAGTTATGAAAACTCCTCCAATAGGTTGCCAACCTTCTGCAATAAGAGAGTTGACTACCGTTTCTAAATTGCCAGTTCCTTGTGCCATCACTACTTTGTACTCTTTGATACTTTTCATTTTGTTCAGTTTTTAGTTATAATTATTCAAGTTTTCTATTAGTTCAGTTCGGTAAGATTTCCTATAACGTTTTGAAAATTTGTGCATAAATGGCATTGCTTGCAGAACCAATGTCGTACCGCACCGGACTAAATAATTAACGAAAAACCTGAGTTGAACCACCGTCAGCTATTTTTGTGCAAATTTGCTGTTATAAGGTGTTACGTTTGCTTTTCTTGCGATAATTACGTTTTGCAAATCCATTTTAGTCAGTAATTTATGAATTTAGTTCGGTCAATTTGCATTGGGTTTTTTGTTTTTAATTGGAAAAATAAAAACGTTCATTTTTCCAATTAAATTATTTCCTTCACTTCGGCTTAAACAATTTTGTTTTTTAGTTTTGCTAGGTCAGTCACGGTCGGTAAAAGACGAGTTGAGCGGTTTAGTATTCAGTTCGTTCGGTTTGTAATTGATTTTTTGCAGATTGATAAATCGGAATTGAAGATGTAAACCATTATTAGTTTGCTTTTATTGATTTAGTTCTTTTATTTTAATTTCTCCGTTATCTAATATCTTTATACTGTAGTTTTGATAAAAGCCGGTTAATCCCCCATCATCTCCCACAAATTGAAAAATTTTTATCTCTTTATTTTTACCTATAAAAAAATTTCTAGACTCATAATCGTATGGCTCCTGAATTATTGTAAAAATATTGATTATTTTAGCGACCTGTGTTTTAGGGTTATATAGAATCAAATTCCCAGATTTTTTGCATAGCCGTTTTTCGTCATAAAAACCAGCAGGATATTTAATAAAATCGTCCTCCAATTGTGCATAATAGCACTCATAAGGACCAATATTTTCGAATTGATATCGTATACTATCTATTGAATGCGTTATTGAGTCTATAAAAGGCGTTGTAAACTTTAATTTTAAATATTCTTTTTTTAAAATATTTGGTTTACTTATCACTTTGAGTTTATTCAACATACGATAATAGTCTAAAATATTACTGTTTAAGAGGTCAACATTATCCCATTTAGGAGAATCCCACCCATATGAAGTATCAAGATTCTCCAAATAAATACTTCCAAATGGGAGTTTCCCATTTAATGGATATAATGCTGAACTATCTATCTTTTGACTAGAAACTGGATTGTTTATTGCTGGTTTTTTATCTACAACTATATTATTTTCTTCTTCTTTAATATTGTTATTACAAGCAATAATAGAAATTAGTATACATAGGTAATTTAATTTTTTCATAATTATTGGTATATCAAAAAATGCAATTGGGCGATTTGTTCGACTAAATACTTTTAAAAAACTTCATTCAGTTTGGTCGGTAATTATTTTTATTAACTTCTATATTCTATTCAGTAGTAATACCTTATAACGATTGGCGAATTTGTGTTGTAATGGCATAGAAAGTAAAAACTTGTCTACCCGTATAAATTTAGTTAATTGTGATGAAATAACTTAAAGCAGTTCA
>NZ_LWHJ01000006.1 GCF_001652725.1 Pedobacter psychrophilus | reverse complement strand
CAAAAAAAAGCCCCCGATCCGTTAAGGAAGGGGGGCGTTAAGGTCTGGCACCGACCTACTCTCCCACGTTTTACCGCAGTACCATCGGCTCAGGCGGGCTTAACTTCTCTGTTCGGAATGGGAAGAGGTGGACACCGCCGATATAGGCACCTGAATATCATTAATGCTGAAGGTAATAGGTCATAAGTAGTAAGTCTTTCAACTTTAAACTTTTTACTTTAAACCCATACATCAACATTGACATATCATTGGAAGAAATTATCTTGGAGAGAGGACAACAGTCCAGTTTTTTTACCGGAAAGTATCGGACAATTAGTACGGCTCGGCTTTGGTGTTACCACCTTTACACCTGCCGCCTATCAACGTAGTAGTCTTCTACGGTCCTATTATGGAGATCTCATCTTGTGGCTAGTTTCGCACTTAGATGCTTTCAGCGCTTATCTATCCCCGACATAGCTACTCTGCAGTGCCCCTGGCGGGACAACAGATTCACCAGCGGTCAGTCCAACCCGGTCCTCTCGTACTAAGGTCAGCCCCACTCAAATCTCCAACGCCCACAACAGATAGGGACCGAACTGTCTCGCGACGTTCTGAACCCAGCTCGCGTGCCACTTTAATCGGCGAACAGCCGAACCCTTGGGACCTTCTCCAGCCCCAGGATGTGACGAGCCGACATCGAGGTGCCAAACCTCCCCGTCGATATGAGCTCTTGGGGGAGATCAGCCTGTTATCCCCAGAGTACCTTTTATCCTTTGAGCGATGGCCCTTCCATGCAGAACCACCGGATCACTATATCCGTCTTTCGACCCTGCTCGGCTTGTAGGCCTCACAGTCAAGCATGCTTATGCTATTGCACTCCTCGTACGGTTACCAAGCGTACTGAGCATACCTTTGAAAGCCTCCGTTACACTTTTGGAGGCGACCACCCCAGTCAAACTACCCATCAAACAGTGTCCCCCGCTTAGCGGGGTTAGACACCGAATACAGAAAGGGTGGTATTTCAAGGTTGTTTCCACGGACCCTAGCGAGCCCGCTTCAATAACTCCCACCTATCCTACACATCCTGTACCCAATGTCAATGTTAAACTGTAGTGAAGGTTCATGGGGTCTTTCCGTCCCGTTGCGGGTACCCGGCGTCTTCACCGGGACCACAATTTCACCGAGCTCATGGCCGAGACAGCGCCCAGATCGTTACACCATTCGTGCAGGTCGGAACTTACCCGACAAGGAATTTCGCTACCTTAGGACCGTTATAGTTACGGCCGCCGTTTACCGGGGCTTCGATTCAATGCTTCTCCTTGCGGATGACATCCCCTCTTAACCTTCCGGCACCGGGCAGGTGTCAGGCCTTATACATCATCTTTCGATTTCGCAAAGCCATGTGTTTTTGTTAAACAGTCGCCTGGGCCTTTTCACTGCGGCCCCACGTCTTACCGTGGGGCGCCCCTTCTCCCGAAGTTACAGGGCCATTTTGCCGAGTTCCTTAGCCATGATTCACTCGAGCACCTTAGGATTCTCTCCTCGACTACCTGTGTCGGTTTACGGTACGGGTCTTCATAACCTGAAGCTTAGGGGGTTTTCTTGGAAGTCTGATTACCTGCACTATCAACGCCCCCGAAGGTTTGCTGTACTATCAGCTTTCAGCTAGTCTGGCGGATTTGCCTACCAAACCAATACCTACGGCCTTCAACGAACTATTCCGTCAGTTCGCGGCAGTGTCACTACTCCGTCACCCCATCGCAGTTATAAAGAGTACTGGAATATCAACCAGTTGTCCATCGGATGTCCCGTTCGGGTTCTCCTTAGGTCCCGACTAACCCTGATCCGATTAGCGTTGATCAGGAAACCTTAGTCTTTCGGTGGGCGGGTTTCTCTCCCGCCTTATCGTTACTTATGCCTACATTTGCTTTTCCAGCCGCTCCAACACCGCTAACGCGTATGCCTTCGCCGCAACTGGAATGCTCCCCTACCACTTATACGTAGTATAAATCCAAAGCTTCGGTATACCATTTTATGCCCGTTTATTATCCATGCCCGATCGCTCGACTAGTGAGCTGTTACGCACTCTTTAAATGAATGGCTGCTTCCAAGCCAACATCCTAGCTGTCTGTGCAATCGGACCTCGTTAGTTCAACTTAATGGTAATTTTGGGACCTTAGCTGTTGGTCTGGGTTCTTTCCCTCTCGGCCCGTGACCTTAGCACCCCGGGCCTCACTGCAGCGTATATTTGACCAGCATTCGGAGTTTGTCTGGATTTGGTAGGATTTGACTCCCCCGCACCCAATCAGTAGCTCTACCTCTGTCAAACTCAACCGCCACGCTGTTCCTAAAAACATTTCGGGGAGTACGAGCTATTTCCCAGTTTGATTAGCCTTTCACCCCTACCCACAGATCATCCGGAAACTTTTCAACGTTTATCGGTTCGGTCCTCCAGTACCTGTTACGGCACCTTCAACCTGTCCATGGGTAGATCACAAGGTTTCGCGTCTACCCCCACTGACTATACGCCCTATTCAGACTCGCTTTCGCTTCGGCTCCGCCCCTTAAGGGCTTAACCTCGCCAGTGAGGAGTAACTCGTAGGCTCATTATGCAAAAGGCACGCCGTCACAGAACAAGTCTGCTCCGACCGCTTGTAAGCACACGGTTTCAGGTTCTATTTCACTCCCCTGTTCGGGGTTCTTTTCACCTTTCCCTCACGGTACTGGTTCACTATCGGTCTCTCAGGAGTATTTAGCCTTACCAGATGGTGCTGGTGGATTCCCACAGGGCGTCTCCGACCCCGCGGTACTCAGGATACCACTATCCTACCTTTGCTTTCGTCTACGCAGCTATCATGCGCTATGGCCGGGCTTCCCATCCCGTTCGACTTCACTATGGTTCTCATATTGTGGTCCTACAACCCCCATACCGCCTTGACGGTATAGGTTTGGGCTGTTTCCCTTTCGCTCGCCACTACTCAGGAAATCACTTTTGTTTTCTCTTCCTCTGCTTACTTAGATGTTTCAGTTCGGCAGGTTTGCGCTATTGCGGTTGGCCTTCAGCCAACCAGGTTTCCCCATTCGGAAATCCGCGGATCGATTCGTATGTGCCAATCCCCGCGGCTTATCGCAGCTTATCGCGTCCTTCATCGCCTCTGAGAGCCTAGGCATCCCCCGTGTGCTCTTGTTTACTTTCTCTTATTTGTAGATTGCTCTACCTGTTGTGTCGTTATCCTCTCTCGGATAACTTCTTCCAATATGTCAAAGAACTAAATTTGGATGTAAAAACATCCGGTAATTATTATGGTGGAGAATAACGGAGTCGAACCGTTGACCCCCTGCGTGCAAGGCAGGTGCTCTAGCCAGCTGAGCTAATCCCCCGTCTAAGATGTATGTGTAGTCCCGAGCAGATTTGAACTGCTGACCCCTACATTATCAGTGTAGTGCTCTAACCAACTGAGCTACGGGACTATTTTCAGTTCTCCCTAACAACAGTGGCCGGATACACCGACTCACATCCCTTCCAGGCCCTTTATCAAAGAAAATATTCATGTAGCGGTTTTGGCACAAAAGGCCCGAGTCCCAGAAAGGAGGTATTCCAGCCGCACCTTCCGGTACGGCTACCTTGTTACGACTTAGCCCCAGTTATCGGTTTCACCCTAGGACGCTCCTTGCGGTTACGTACTTCAGGCGCCCCCAACTTCCATGGCTTGACGGGCGGTGTGTACAAGGCCCGGGAACGTATTCACCGCGTCATTGCTGATACGCGATTACTAGCGAATCCAACTTCACGGGGTCGAGTTGCAGACCCCGATCCGAACTGTGAACGGCTTTTTGGGATTGGCTCCCCATTGCTGGGTGGCTGCCCTCTGTACCGTCCATTGTAGCACGTGTGTAGCCCCGGACGTAAGGGCCATGATGACTTGACGTCGTCCCCGCCTTCCTCTCTGTTTGCACAGGCAGTCTGTCCAGAGTCCCCATCATTACATGCTGGCAACTGGACACAGGGGTTGCGCTCGTTGCGGGACTTAACCCAACACCTCACGGCACGAGCTGACGACAGCCATGCAGCACCTAGTTTCCTGTCCCGAAGGACGGTGCCGTCTCTGGCACCTTCAGTAACTTTCAAGCCCGGGTAAGGTTCCTCGCGTATCATCGAATTAAACCACATGCTCCTCCGCTTGTGCGGGCCCCCGTCAATTCCTTTGAGTTTCACCCTTGCGGGCGTACTCCCCAGGTGGATAACTTAACGCTTTCGCTTGGACGCTGACTGTATATCGCCAACATCGAGTTATCATCGTTTAGGGCGTGGACTACCAGGGTATCTAATCCTGTTTGATCCCCACGCTTTCGAGCCTCAGCGTCAATGATAGCTTAGTGAGCTGCCTTCGCAATCGGCGTTCTGTGACATATCTATGCATTTCACCGCTACTTGTCACATTCCGCCCACTTCAACTATATTCAAGCCTGCCAGTATCAAGGGCACTGCGATGGTTGAGCCACCGTCTTTCACCCCTGACTTAGCAAGCCGCCTACGCTCCCTTTAAACCCAATAAATCCGGATAACGCTTGGATCCTCCGTATTACCGCGGCTGCTGGCACGGAGTTAGCCGATCCTTATTCTTACGGTACCTTCAGCCCTTCTCACGAGAAGGGGGTTATTCCCGTATAAAAGCAGTTTACGACCCGTAGGGCTGTCTTCCTGCACGCGGCATGGCTGGTTCAGGGTTGCCCCCATTGACCAATATTCCTTACTGCTGCCTCCCGTAGGAGTCTGGTCCGTGTCTCAGTACCAGTGTGGGGGGCCATCCTCTCAGATCCCCTAGCCATCGTCGCCTTGGTGGGCCGTTACCCCGCCAACTAGCTAATGGCACGCATGCCCATCACCATCCTATAAATATTTGGACATTGTACCATGCGGTACTGTGTCTTCATGCGGTGTTAATCCGAATTTCTTCGGGCTATACCCCTGATGGTGGTAGGTTGCATACGCGTTACGCACCCGTACGCCACTCTCATGGAAGCAAGCTCCCAATCCCGTTCGACTTGCATGTATTAGGCCTGCCGCTAGCGTTCATCCTGAGCCAGGATCAAACTCTCCATTGTATAATGTTAAGTAAGATACCGACATGATGTCTGTATTCTTGTTTTTGTATTCTTTGCTCGGGCCGGTCGAAACCGGCTCCGCTACATGATATCTCTTTAAAGAACTTTATCGCCCGTACCTATCGGTCAAGCTACTATATCTTATCTCACTAAACGTGATTATGATCTGTTTTTGTCCACTCTCGGAATCGCTCCGATTGTGTTTCCCTTTTGTTCGGGGTGCAAAGATGTGGTTATTTTATTTAACTTCCAAATCTTTTTTTTTATTTTTTAAAGCCTTT
>NZ_LWHJ01000005.1 GCF_001652725.1 Pedobacter psychrophilus | reverse complement strand
CGGTGGTTTACGTCAGTTCATCAGTTATTTATTTAATTTAGTATGGTACGACAATGGTTCTGCAAGCAATGCCATTTCTGCGCAAATTAGCAAACCGTTGTGCGTCATTCTGTGACAGCCCTTAATTGACCCAAGTTTCAAACAAAAATGGAAAGTAAAAATATTCAGACCTTACAATTTAAGCTGCCAGACGAAAAGCGAATTTTGTTTGAGATAATAAGCTTGTCGAATCTCGACAGGGAAATTCCACCATCTATACATAGACATAATTTTTATGAAATTGTTATTATTACAAAAGGCGAAACAAAGCAAATTGTAGATTTTAAAACTTATAATGTTACCGAAAAGGAGGTTTTAATAATTCCCAAAGGCAGTATTCATCAAGGAAGTTTTAAGGAAAAATTGGAAGGATATATTGTTCTTTTTACACCCGAATTTTTGACGAAAGAACAAGGCGATTTATTGGCTCATTTTGAAATTTTTAATGCTTCTATTAACACTAACTTGCTAACATTTGATAACGAAGAATGGAACGATGTTTTGCAATTCTTTACGCTATTACAAAAAGAATATTTTCAAAACAAGAATAATAAAAATACTTTGCGATTTTTATTTTTAGCATTTGCAACGAAGATTAATGATTTTATGCCATTAAATTATTTTCTAAAATCATATCAAAAACCAGCTTTGAAATTTTTTTTTGATTTACTTGAAACTCATTTTAAAAATGAGCATTTGGTAAATTTCTACGCAAACAAATTAAAAATAACTTCAAAGATTTTAACCCAAACTTTATTTAACGCCACAGGAAAAAATACGCTTCAACTCATAAACGAGAGATTAATTTTAGAAGCAAAAAGAGAGCTATTGTTTTCATCAAAATCAATAAAGGAAATTGCTTTTGAATTAGGCTTTGAAGACCAACTTTACTTCTCTAAACTTTTTAAAAAGAATACAACTTTTGCCCCACAAGAATTTAAAAAGGAGTTTGCCTAAATTTCCATATAAAAAGCGTTTATTTCCATATACAAAAATCAATAATCAAGACACCTTTGCATTGCAATATTGCAGAATTAAATCGCATTAAAAAAATGGAAAATAATTTAAACCTTGAAGTTTACAATGGCATTGAAGCAACTGTAAATTCCTATCTATTTACAGACAATGAAAGTGCTATTTTAGTAGACTGTTTAAGAAACAGTGAAGAAGCAAAAAACTTAGCAGATTTCATTAAAAGTAAGAACAAAAATCTTACTCACATTTTAATTACTCACGGACACCCAGACCATTACATCGGAATGAATGTTATGAGACAAGAATTTCCATCTGCAAAAATTGTGGTAACGAAACAGGAAATCAAAAATGATATTCTTGGATTTTCAACTTGGATGGAAAGCGTAGGTTGGTTAGAAAAAGAGCCTTCGATGAAACCAAAGTCAGAAACAAATACTAATGGTTTTGACTATCAAAATAACATTGGAGTTTTAAATGCAAAAGAATTGTCTTTAGCTAATGGTGCAATACTTGAACTTAATAGCGATTATTCAGGTGCAGAGTGTGAACACTTAACTACCATATACAGCAAAGACTTAAACGCATTTTTTACAGGCGACTTTTGCTATAATGGCGTTCATATTTGGTTGGCAGTTGATAAAAAAAATATAGCTTATTGGAAAACTCAATTAGACACGTTTTCAAAGGGGTTAGCTTCACTACAACCAAAAATATATCCAGGACACGGCAACGTAACAGACGTTTCACTATTTGCAGAAGTGAAAGGCTATATTGAGAATTTTGAAAATACTATAGCTACTTCAAAAACAAGAACCGAAGCAATGGACAAAATGAAAGCACTTTATCCAAATCATAAACAAGCGGACTTTTTATTATTTAATTCTGTAAACGCATCAATATCAGAATAAAAATACAACGAGAAAAAGAACGAACGCACAACAATGCATTGGCAAAATACGGGGCAGGACATTGTAACTTCAGCATAAGCAACATGGCAGCTGTGGTTGGGGGCTGGACTCTTTTTCTTGAGCAACTTTGTAAATTCATAATCATTTTTCTAATCAACATTACCGCCGGGCAGGACCAGCAACAAGGCCCCCGTACTTCGCCAATGCAAAACGTTGTGTGCCATTATAGACAGACCTCAATCTTCAAAAAATTATGCGAAATTTTACATTCCTTTTATTGACACTTTTTGCCGGACAGACATTTGCTCAAAACAAGCAAGTGCAAGACAGAATTAAACAAGTTGAGAACAACCTTATTCCTTACGTTCCTGTAAAAGGTTTTGAAGGTTGGAACCTCATTGAGAGAATGAAATACTACAAAGTACCAGGACTAAGTATTGCAGTTATGAAAGACTATAAAATTGAATGGGCAAAAGGTTATGGTTTAGCAGACACCCTCAAAAATACACCTGTAACGACTGAAACAATGTTTTCGGCAGGCTCAATAAGTAAATTTTTAATGGCTGTTACAGCTTTGAAAATGGTTGACAATGGACAAATTGATTTGGAGAAGCCAATCAACAACTATCTCACTTCTTGGAAAATTGCCGAGAATGATTTTACAAAAAAGACACCTATAACATTGAGAATGTTGTTGAGCCATTCAGCAGGAACATCACAAACATCTTATTTTGGTTTTACACCAACTCAACAATTGCCAACCATTGTTGAAGTTTTGAGTGGTGCAAAAATTTCAGAGACAAGACCAGTAGTTGTAAATAGCGAACCAAATAAAGAGTTTCGTTATTCAGGTGGCGGAAGTATGATTGCACAATTAGCACTGATGGACGTTTCAAAAAAAAGTTTTCCCAACCTAACACAAGAAATACTTTTTGACAAACTTGGAATGAAAAATTCAACCTTTGAGCAACCAGTTCCAGCTAAATTTACAAGGCAATGTTCTTGGGCTTATTCTGATGCATCTTGGTTTAAGGGAATGCCATACGTTTACCCACAACAAGCAGCAGCAGGGCTTTACACCACACCAACCGACCTAGCAAAGTTTTTTATTGATGTTCAAAAATCATACTTAGGTAAAGGAAAGATTTTGAGCCAAGCGACCACCAAGAAAATGCTCACTGCACAAGTAAATGTTTCAGACGGTGGATATAAAGAACAAATGGCAATTGGACCTTTTTTAATTCAAAGAACAGACAACAAAGACCCAAAAGGAGTTTTCTTTGAGTTCACAGGAGTAAATGCAGGTTTCTTAGCTTATGGTATGGCAAGTGTTGAAGGTGGCAACGGAGTAATTATAATGCTGAACTCGGGAGATAATCAAAACGGAATTGGAAGAGAAATAAGAAGAGCAGTTGCAAAAGTATATAATTGGACTAATAATTTGCCAACAGAAATAAAGCCAATCAGTTTGCCTGATACTGAATTAAATAAAATGGAAGGTCGTTACAGAATGGCAACAGACGAAGTACTTTATTTGCGAAAAGAAAAAAACTATTTGGTTGAAAAAATCAATAATGGCTTTGACATTTATTGCTTCCCAATATCAAAAGACACTATTGTATTTACTGATTTCAACATAAAGGGCTTCTTCAAAAGAAATGAAAAAGGCGAAGTGATAGGGCTTCAAAATATTTATCAAGAAAAGCCAATGCCGAAAATGAGAGACGATGAATTTTCGCCAAGCGAATACCTGAATATGCAGAGATATGATGAAGCAAAAAAAGCATTTAGAGCAATGAATATGAACGAAGGACAAATAACATATTTGGCTTACGACCTAATGCATAAAAAGCCATTAAATTCAATTGCTGTTAAAACAATTTTAGATTTGGCAATAGAGCAACATCCAAATTCATCAATGGTTTATAGTCGTTTGGGCGACTATTATTTAAAACTTAACGACAAGCAAAATGCAATTAAAAGCTATCAAAAAGCCTTAGAACTTGACCCCAACGACCAACAAACAAAAGACATTTTAGAAACCTTAAAAAAATAATCAACGCAATGCAAAAAATTAAATCATCATTAGTCATTTTAGCTTTACTTTTTGTTTCGCAAATTACAAAGGCACAAAATGAAACTAAGACTTACGACTTCAAGAACTTTGACAAAGTTCAAATCGAAAATATAAATGGAGAAGTTGAAATAGAGTTGGGTAAATCATATAGCATAACTGTTTCAGTTAAAGACAATGCACAAGAGCAGGTCAAAATAACCAAATCAGAAGACAAATTATTGGTTAAGTTAAACAGCAAATTTGAAACAGATTGGAAGAATAGAAAGGTGGTTAAAGTCAAGATTGTTATGCCAGAAATTTCTAAACTATTCAACTTTTCTAATGCAGATGTAAGTGTTAAAAGTTTTGTAGGTAGATACTTTGGAATTGAAAACAAAGGAAATGGCAATATATCTCTTGTTGGTTCTGTTGTTGACCACATTGAAATAAAAAATAATGGTAACGGCAACCTTGAAGCCAAAAATATCATTTCAAAAAAAGTGGACATTTCTAAATCAGGTAATGGCGATGTAAACATCAGGACAGACACAAATTTCAATGTTGAGATGAATGGCAATGGCGACATAGTGAACTTCGGAAAAGGCAAAGCAATTATAAACAAACAAAGTGGGACAGGCAAAGTGGTTTACAGAAATTAAAAAAGTCTAATAGGCGAAGAAGAATAACGGCACACAACAAAAGTATTGCTGCAATTGGGGCTTGACGTTGCAGCAATCATCAGCAGTGCATTTCCAAGCTTTATATCCGGCTGACGGAATTCTACCGGTCATTAGTTGTTAACTTCAACTTTTGTTTATTAATTTAGCTTCAGTTCCGGGCAGACAGTTGGTCAATTCCCCAACTGCAGCAATACTCGAACGTTATATGCCATTTTAGTACGACACAAACTTGAAAGAAAACGCAATAAAATATTTCTCTATTGACTATAAAGCGAATAATAATGGCTTTGTAAGTCGTCCTCATTTCCACAAACATTATGAGATTTTCTATTTTGAAAAGGGAAACGCAAGTCATTTTATTGACTTTGAAGAATACCCAATTACTGACAATTCCTTCTTTTTGGTTTCTTACAATCAAATACACTATATAACCGCCAAACCTGACACACATAACTTTGGGTATGCAATCTCATTGGACAGGGAAATATTTGACTTGTTTGAAAATGACCTCACCAATCTCTTCGGTAAGTTTTCAAAATCACCTGCATTTTATTTAGAACGTAAAGAATTGTTTACTACACTTTTTGAAGAAATCAAAACAGAGTTAGAAGGTAAAAGACAAAAATCTAACGAACTTGTTTTTGGTTTCATTAAAATATTGCTGACCCATATTTGGAGAGAAGAAAGAGATACAAAAAAGAAAAAAACACAATCAGGCAGTGTGTTTGCAAATTTCTTACAACTCATTGAAGACAATTTTATTAAAATAAAATCAGTGCAAGAATATGCAAAAATGCTATCTATAACAACAAAACAATTGAATAGAATTTGTAAGGAAATTTCTACCCAAACAGCTTTATCCGCTATTCACGAAAGGATAAACTTAGAAGCAAAACGAAAACTGTTTTATAGTGAAAATCAAATAAAAGACATTTGCTATGATTTGGGGTTTGAAGATGCAAGTCATTTCAATAATTTCTTCAAAAAAATGAATAGTAAAACGCCAACCGAGTTTAGAAAAGAGATGTCCCAAATCTTCAATTGAAAGGACAGTTTACACAATTCAAAAAAACATTTGCCTTCTACCTTTGCAACATCATTTAAACTATTTTATATCACAATGAAGTATGCAAAAGTAGTTTTTATTATGTGTGGTTTGTTACTGACAGCCACCACTTATGGTCAAACGCAAAAAAAGAGCAATATGACAACAGAGCAAAAAAAGCAGTTGGTTGTAAGGTTCGTAGAACTGATGACAACAAAACAATCGGACAAGTTCGGAGAAATTATATCACAGGACTATAAACAACATAACCCAATGGTAAAACAAGGGTTAGTTGGTATTCAAGAAGGGTCAAAATGGTTTGAAAGTATTTTTCCTGATATTTCAGCAAATATTGACGCACTTGTGGTTGAAGGCGATATCATTGTTGCCCGAATTACTTGGACAGGAACACATAAAGGCGAACTTTTTGGAGTTCCTGCCTCAAATGTTAAAGCAACTTGGACGGGGACAGATTGGTGGCGGATTGAAAATGACAAACTTGTAGAACATTGGGACGTTGTTGATTGGTCAAGCTTAATGCATCAAATTCAAACTAAAAAAAACTAATGACTGAAATTGAATTAGTAAAACAATTCTATGAGTACCTTGCAAATGGCAACAAGCAAGGTGCTTATAGTTGTTTATCGGACAACTTCGTTTTAAAACAAGCCAATTCTCTTCCCTATGGTGGCGAGTACATTGGCGCAAACGGACTGAATGATTTTTTCAAAAAATTCTCTACATTTTGGAAAGAGTTTAAAACTTTGAAAACTGACTATTATTCATGTGAAAATATAGTTTTTGCCATTTCAAAAATTCGTGGGACAGTTTTTAAAACAGAAAAAATCATTGAAACAGAAATGATACAGGCATATGTTATTGAAAACAATCACCTAATTTCTGCACATCCATTCTATTTCGATACAAGGCTATTAACGGAAGAATAAAAACGGCATATAACATGGGGTTTGGCAAAAGTGGGGCGGACGGAATAACAATCAACTTTTTGTAATTCTATTTCGCTTTTGTTCCAGCTTGACGGAATTCTATTTGGCTTTTTGTTGTTATCTTCATCATCAGTTTTTTAATCAGCAGCAGTTCCAGACGGACGGAATTCTAATTCCCCACCTTCGCCAAGCCCTGTTCGTTATGTGTCATACTTACCCGACCGGAAAGACATTACTCATAGGAAATATTTTCGTAAATTAACGCAATGAAAAAAGAGCAAGAAATACAATTGGATT
>NZ_LWHJ01000004.1 GCF_001652725.1 Pedobacter psychrophilus | reverse complement strand
TGAACTGCTTTAAGTTATTTCATCACAATTAACTAAATTTATACGGGTAGACAAGTTTTTACTTTCTATGCCATTACAACACAAATTCGCCAATCGTTAGCGGTAAGCATAACAAAACGACACCTTAATTAAAACATAAAAATAAATGGAAAAAATACCAACAATCTTCGACAGAAACTGGGAGACAAACCGAAAAGTTAACGAAAAATTAGTTCTTGAACATTTTGATTTCGAAAACTCTATTGCAACAGAAAAGTTAGATGGAATGAATGTTCGTGTGACAGTGAGAAATCATACTATTGTTAGAGTTGAAAAACGACGAAACCCAGACAAAACCCAAAAAAACGATGGAATAGTTGATCCGTGGTACGTTGACGCCGATGAGGCGGAAACAGCTGACAGATACATCTTTGAAGCAGTTAAAAATACCGACTTCTCATCTGTTCCTGATGGCGAATGGAGTGCTGAAGCTTTAGGAGAAAAAATACAAGGAAACCCTTTAAAACTTGTTGGACATACTTTATTTATTTTCTCACTTGCTGACTGGTGCGAAAAAGTGAAATATGAAAATGTTCCGACAGACTTTGAAGGATTAAAAAAATGGTTACCAGAACAAAAAACAAAGTTTGGAAATGGTTCAGGAATTGAAGGAATTGTTTGGCATAACTTAAAGAATGGCGAAATGTGCAAAATAAAAGTTAAAGACTTCGATTTTAAAGCTTAAAAAATGCCAACCGCTAACAGCAAATTTGTTCAAAAATGGCTGACGGTGGTTCAACTCAGGTTTTTCGTTAATTATTTAGTTCAGTGCGGTGCGACAATGGTTCTGCAAGCAATGCCATTTCTGCACAAATTTTCAAAACGTTACCAGTAATAGCCACGCCGAAGAAATACAAAATAAAATGTAATGACAAAAGATTTAGTTTTATTAAACCTTAATGAAAAATGGAATTGCAATCTTCCATTTGGCTGGATTCCAATAACTGGAGAAAAAGGAATACCAAATACCGAAATTTATCAATCAAACCATTTTACTGAACATATTACGAACCTTCCAGACATACTTAAAGACATCTATGATATAATTGAAGTATTTGAAATTCAAGAGAGCGGAAATATGACTTTCAAAAAAGCGACTGAATGTGATTTTGTTTATGATGGATTGGAATACATATATACTGACAAAAAATTTCAATTTGTTATTTATTGTTCACATGAAAGTTCAATTACAGTTGGTGGAAAAGAGTTACTTGAAAAAATTCATGAAGTTTGGCCAGACTATGTTAATCGAATTTGGACTTTTCCATTTTATACTTAAAAAAAATAATAAATTGATGAATGCTACTACTGGTAACAGCAAATTTGCACAAAAATGGCTGACGGTGGTTCAACTCATGTTTTTCGCTAATTATTTATTTTGTGCGGTGCGACATTGGTTCTGCAAGCAATGCCATTTCTGCACAAATTTTCAAAACGTTATGTATAATATTACAAACGACCTAAATACAAGATATGAACTTTTTTAAAAAAATATTCTCAACAAACAGAATGACAAGCCAAGAAAAAAAGATTAAGTCAGTTTTAACTGACGAATCCTTTGACAAGCGGTATAAAGAATTAGATTCTGACAATCCTATATTTGAAGATAGTAACAAAATGATTAATGATTATTTTCAAGTAAATAATATTTCACAGAAGTTTAATGGTTCTACAAATCATCCAGTAAATATCGACCAAGTGTTAAATGAAGGTTTTTACGACTTTTGTAAATCTTTGGATATGGAAGATAAACAAATTGGTATGACATTATCAATTTGTTTTAGTAATTATTTCACAGAAAATTTTGACTTTCAGTTATATAGTGACAATGAGCCTGAATCTTCACTTCGATTTCTTACTCTCAAATACAACAAAGATGGTGTCGTGATGTCTCTTTATCCTTTTGAATACACTCTGAAAGTTTTGAATAAGGAATCTACTTACGAAAATTTATATTTAAAAATTCAAAATCAATTAAATCAACTACCTAACAAAGACGAGACATTAAAAGAAATGTTAAGCGACATTAAAAATAAAAAATAATACTACACATAACCGCAAATTTGCACAAAAATGGCTGACGGTGGTTCAACTCAGGTTTTTCGTTAATTATTTAGTTCAGTGCGGTGCGACAATGGTTCTGCAAGTAATGCCATTTCTGCACAAATTTTCAAAACGTTATGTGTAACCATAAAACGACCGAAATACGTCAATAAGAATAGATTGAAATAGAATTGCAAATCGACAATTGAGAAATAATATTTAAACTTTTTAAGTAAAAAAAACCGAACTGACATTTTTAAAAAACTAATTAGAATAAACCTACTGAACGGAAAGATTTAAAAAGATAAATTAAAATTGGAAATTCGTTAAATTCAACAAAGTAATTTAGAAATTATAAGCAATATGTTTGCAAACATTGAGTATCGTAATAAAAAAAAATGAGTATGAAAAAAGTTTTAGGTATTATAATAGGCATAGTTGTGATTTTATGGATTGCAATGAGAATATTTGGAGGTTACAACTCAAATAATATATTATCTAATGAAGCATGTTTTGAAATTTTCATTGATAGTGACTCGTTTAATGTAGACAAATATTTTGATTTACCAGAAGGAACTTTTGATAAAGACAAAGATATTTTAATTTGTAAATTACCAGTGGAAGTTCAGGGATTTAAAGCAAGTCATGTAATAGTACGAACAGACTTAAAAGATATTGATTGTAATGCAAAATTCAAAAAAGGTGATTATATTCAATACGAACCTTATGAGCTAAAAGGTTCGGATTTCGAGTTATTAATAGTTAAAAAAAATGCCAATTTGGTAGTTCTTAATACGCCTATTGGACAAACGTTAATTTTAGCTAAAAAGAATTTAAGCTATGACTATTCAAAAGGAAAAGTCAATAGGTTAGTTGTATGCGTAAGTGGACTATCTGAATATTGTAAATAGAAAAGAATACTGAAAATCTAAGTTAAGGTAATGAGAAATGAACCTCTAAAATGATAATTTCAAATTTAACCAAGACTTAAATGTTTCAGAATAAAGACTAATTTGCAAGAAATCTAATTTCCTGTTATACTTCAATGCTATAAGTAGTAATATGTACAAAATTTAATTCTATTGACAGGCTAATAAAAAAAGCATATAAATGGCTACACATAACAGCAAATTTGCACAAAAATGGCTGACGGTGGTTTATGTTAATTCATCAGTTATTTATTTAATTTAGTGTGGTGCGACAATGGTTCTGCAAGCAATGCCATTTCTGCGCAAATTAGCAAAACGTTAGCGGTAATTTAACTGCCGACTTTATGACTGACAATGCACATGGAATATTTGATTTACAGTAGATGGATATTTTTATATGAATAAGGATTATATAGAGTTTTCTTTTTACACCTGCTTCTATGAAATATTCATAGTTGAAAATTCCTCATGGGAAACGGAATTGGATGGAACTGAACTATTTGAAATTTTAGAGTTACTTCAAATAACTATTGACAAACAACTGCTTGTTGAGAAATATCTTAATCGAAACAACCACTCAATAGAGGTATTTCAAAGTAAGACTGACGAAAGGGCTTTCGCATACTTTGACCTAAAGAAAGACCCTACCGACCAAAACGACATGTTCTTGCTAGGTATCAGCTGTAGAAAGCATGATAAAGACGTTATTTATGCTAAACTTTTAACTATTCATCGAAAGCTGAAAACAAAGTCGCTTTTTACTTCGGACATTGAAAATTATGAATTATACAATGGGGCTTTTAGGCCATACTCACACTTTTTTGACGACAATTACATTCTTAATAACCGACAGATTAATCATCATATTTTATAAATAAACTACCGCTAACAGCAAATTTGCACAAAAATGGCTGACGGTGGGTTACGTTATTTCATCAGTTATTTACTTAATTTGGTACGGTACGACAATGGTTCTGCAAGTAATGCCATTTCTGCGCAAATTTTCAAAACGTTAGGGGCAATAATACCGAACGCCGAAACATACAATGATGACAGAAATTTTATATAAATATCGCAGTTTAGACAATTTCAAGAATTTTGTGGACATAATTCTAAAAAATAGACTTTTTGCTTCAAAATATAAAGACCTGAATGACCCAATGGAAGGGCAATATTATTATCAATCGGGCGAACTGAACAGAGAGATTAGGAATAAACTATTAGAAGAAAAAGGAGAGTTAAGACTATGTTCACTTTCAAAAGTCAGAGATAACCAACTTATGTGGTCACACTACACTAATGGACAACGAGGCGTAGCAATTGGTTTACGAATTGATAACAACCAATATACTGTTAAACCCATCCAATACAATGGACTTGTCTCAATTAGAAATCAAGATTTTAATGACCAAACTGCAACTGAAATTTTAAGCCATAAACTTGTAGTTTGGAACTATGAAGAAGAAGTAAGAGCGTTTGTTAGAGACAGACATTTTATTGATATAACTATTGAAGAGATTATTACAGGTGTAGCTATGAGTAATGCAGATTTTGGATTTGTAAAAGAACTTATTGAGAAAATAAATCCTAATATTAGAATTATAAAAGCTGATACATTTATGAATAATTAATCGAAAAATAAAAATTACGCCAAAAGCTTCAATTAAATTAAAAGTAATACCGAGATTACTCTTGGAACATTAATCCTTGAAATATAAATTACTACTATTAAAATCGTTTCGCAAACGTCAGTAGCAAAAACACCTAAAGAACTTAAATGACACAAACTGACACATTCCATTATCCCCCAGAATTACTTGAACTGCTTATTGGAGCAATTCCATTATTGAACAGGTCTAAAAAGTCAGTACTTCTATTTTTTAGAGGAGCTGGAATTTCAGAGAAATTATACAAAGATATTTCAGAAAAATTAGATGCAGATAAGGACAGTATTAATAAATATGAAATTTGCAGAACTATCTTAACGAGGATTAACGAAAAAACAGACACCTATATTAGGGAAAGACGAGAACTTTTAAAACGTGTTGTAGAATTTGAATCTTTCACAAACTGCTGGGAAACTGATCAATACAAAGCAAAGGGACTTGTTTCTGAAATAAGAACGATTGTAAATGTAAAAGATACTTTTACAAGAATGAAACTAGAAAAAGAAAGCATTCAGGCTAAGCATAGTGAAATTTACTCAAAAAAAGTTGAAGAAATTAAAAAGAGAACTGAACTAATTGAAAAGACTAAAAAAGAATTCTACGCCTTATTTAGCATAACCAATCCACAAGAACGAGGCAAGAAATTAGAAGGAGTATTGAATTCATTATTCTCTATATATGGAATTCTTGTTAGAGAAGCATTTACACGTAAGGGCGACAATGGCGAAGGGATTATCGAGCAAATTGATGGAGTTATAGAAATCGACAACCAAATTTATTTGGTTGAAATGAAGTGGAAAAAGGATAAGATAGGAAGTGAAGATATTTTTGCTCACTTGGGAAGAATTTACCATAGAACAAGTGCACAGGGTATTTTTATTTCAGCATCAGGTTTTGCTGATTCAGGAATTATCGCAAGCAAAGAAGCGTTAGTAAACAAAGCAATTTTAATTCTAACAGACCTTGAAGAATTCGTTAACGTCCTTGAATACGACAAGGATTTGACACAATATTTTAAAGCAAAAATCAGAAAAGCAATAATTGACAAGGAGCCATATTCGAAACCTTAGAAAAATTACTGCCCCTAACAGCAAATTTGTGCAAAAATGGCTGACGGTGGTTTATGTAAAGTCATTCGTTATTTACTTAAATTAGTGCGGTACGACAATGGTTCTGCAAGTAATGCCATTTCTGCACAAATTTCCAAAACGTTATGCGCAAGTTTAACCCGACAGACCTTTTAAACTAAATCAATTATGATTAAACCAAATCATAGAAAAATCCCGGTCTTATTTTTTAAAATAATAATAGTAAGCACCTTAATTTTACTATTATTTCAACTTTTTGAGGTTTATTTATATTTATTAGCAGAGAATCCATTCTATATACTTTTTGAATTATTATCAAAACTCATCTGGTTAATTTTAATCATAACGGCAATTTTATCAGCTTTTATTACAATTAAATATAAAACAGAAAATAAATTAAAAGCTATATTCATTGCCATATCTCCTTTTTTAATTTTAACTCTAATAACTAAAGAATATTCATCTAGAATTGATTTTTTTATTAGAAATAAAGAAAGACAGGTATTTGTGAATAAAATATTGAATGGAGAAATCAAGTATAAATTTAATCATGAAAAATCTGCTACTGTGTTTGTAAATGATTATAAATATCACACGCTACACAGTAGTTTGGTGGTTATTGAAAATATTAAAGGCTTAAACTGTATATATTTCCCTGTACATCTTGGTCTTTTTACGGTAAGAACAGAGGGATTTGTATATATCCCTATACCTGACAGCTCTATAATATCTGATTTTAAATTAAATACAAAGTATGAACATTCGGAAATTTTTTATAATCCTATCACTATATACAAACTTGATGAACACTGGTTTTATGTAGTAAATGGAGAATTTGAAATGACATTTCCTAATTAATAACTATTTGATTTCCAGACAAAAAATGAGATTAAAAAACCAGCGCATAACAGCAAATTTGTGCAAAAATGGCTGACGGTGGTTTACGTTAATTCATCGGTTATTTACTTAATTTAGTGCGGGTCGAAAATGGTTCTGCAAGTAATGCCATTTCTGCACAAATTTTCAAAACGTTAGCGTTCAGGCTAAAACGACACAACTGACAACAATTGAACAAACAAAAAATAAAAACTTTTGGTAAAAAAGAAATACGATTGGTGGACAAGAAATTATCAGAATAGACTTTTGATATTTGGTATTATGCTGACAGGATTTAGCATTTATCAACTTCCTACAATTTGGACTTTTAAATCAAACTTGACACAAATAAAAGGAACGCTTCGAGCCGCTGACACATATGTTACTAACGTAACAGACCAAAGTGGACACAACAGCAGAAAATCAGAACTGATTATTTATATAAACGGACGACAACAGAAATTCTATTTGGCAGAAAATATCGGTAACGAATGGCGTTTCGACAAATATGAAAAAATTTCGCAAGGTTTGAAGCAAGCAGACTCAGTTACGGTTTGGGTTAAAAAAAGTGAAGTTGATGAATACGAACCAGAAGTTTTTCAAATCGACAACGATAAAACAACTTTATTGGATTTTGAAAAGGTGCGAACAGACAAAAGTCCATTGACGGCATTTATGCTTTTACTTGGACTTGGTTCTATAGCATTATTTTTATGGCTTCGGTTTCCTAACAACTTCAACAGAATACTAAGGACAAATGAAAAGACAAATTAACATTGACAAATTAACAACTGATAAAAAGAAGCCCGAACCGCTAACAACAAGTTTGTACAAAAATGGCTGACTATGGTAAAATAACTTTCTACAAATTAATTAAGTTTATGCAAGCTGAAATTGGTACTGCTTTAATGCCATTTCTGTACAAACTTGCAAAACGTTATGGGGCATTGCTACTGAATAACTTATAGTATTTTAAAAATAATTACCGACCGAACTGAACGAAAAGTTTTAAAAGTATTTAGCCGAACAGTTTGCTCAATTGCGTTTTTTTAACCGCCCGAACTGAACTTTTAGGTTTTGGTATTTATGGTTTATTTGGCCGACCAAATCGCTCAACTTAAATTTGTTCCGACAAAATCCAATTAAACAAAACGTTTTAGCCGACCTGAATGAACAAAGGAAATGAATCGAAAAACTAAAGATTTTTTTTTGGTTAGCAACAAAAAATCCAAGAAAATTGACCGAACTAAATTCATAAATCGTTAACCGAAATGTATTTACAGAACTTAAATATCGCAAGAATAGCAATCGCAACGTCCCATAACCACAGGTTTAAAAAATTGCGGGGCGAAGTGCTTGTACTTAGTTAGTGTTTATTTACTTAATTTGTGCAGGTCGACAGAGTTTCTGCAAGTAAAACCGCAATATTCTTAAACCTGCCAACCGTTAGCGGTCATTGTAAGACGACACTAGAACACAAAACCAACAAACAAAATATCGACTATAAAATATGACAACAGAAAGCACATTGCCGATTATAAATTCATTTCATAGCGACCTAAAAGTTGCGAAAGAATTGGTTTATGACAAATGTGGTTTTGACTTGACAGACCCAAAATTGAATTCCGAAAGTGCAGAATACGGAGCTTGCTCATTTGGACTTAACGGAAAGACAATTCAACACCGTGTTTCTAAAATTACACCGACAAAAACAGGACAGTTTGTAACAATTTGGAAAAGAAACAAAGACGGAATAACTGAGCCGTTCGACATTTCAGACAACATAGATTTTATAATAATCACATCAAGAAGCGGTGACAACTTTGGACAATTTATTTTCACAAAATCTGTTTTGGCAGACAAAGGAATAATAACAAGAAACGGTAAAGAAGGGAAACGTGGAATTAGAGTTTATCCACCTTGGGACGTTGCGACAAATAAACAAGCAGAGAAAACTCAAAGTTGGCAGACGAAATATTTTTTGACAATTAAAAACCATAATTTAACAGACCTTAATTTGACAAAAAAATTATTCACTCAAACTGACGAAAATGATTAATAAAAATCGGTGGAAAGAAAAACAACGAACCGCTAACAGCACCTACCCAAAAGGCGGGGTTTCGTGCTTCGCAGACACATTTGTGGTAGCCGAAAGTTCAGTTCTCCGAATGAAGTTTAGTGGTAAAAATCCCGCCCTTCGGGTAGCTGCCAAACGTTAGCTGCAACTTGAGCAAAACTGACCAACTCCGAATTCAAATCAGACAATAATGAAAATACTTAAATTTCTAATGTTTAACCGTTTTGTGAGA
>NZ_LWHJ01000003.1 GCF_001652725.1 Pedobacter psychrophilus | reverse complement strand
TCTCACAAAACGGTTAAACATTAGAAATTTAAGTATTTTCATTATTGTCTGATTTGAATTCGGAGTTGGTCAGTTTTGCTCAAGTTGCAGCTAACGTTTTGAAAATTTGCGTAGAAATGGCATTACTTGCAGAACCATTGTCGCACCGCACTGAATTAAATAATTAACGAAAGAATTAACATGAACCACCGTCAGCCATTTTTACGCAAATTTGCTGTTAGCATTCGTTGCTTTTTTGTCGATTTGTATAAGACTAATTTACTTGGATTTGTTCTTACCATTTCGGCTATTTTACAGCTTTTAGTATTAGCCATAAATTTAATAAACCTATTATGACATTAATTATTGAAAACCAAATGTTATATTTTGAGTTTCGCTTATTGAGTCGGTTCGCCTCAATATTTGAAACTGTCAATTCAGCTTCTAATGCCTCTTTGTCGTCAGCTTTAAATTTTTCGGATTTCTTTTCGGCGAGATATTTTAACCAACCGCCATTTGTGAAAACCTGTCGTCCATGGTCGGTTATAACCATAGCGTGGCGAGGTTGTGTCGGTCTTGCCAAATTCAAAGATTCTAGCCTGTCAACAAATGTATTATATGGAGCTGATTCGTCGCCAAGTAAATGGATCACAAAGTCGGCTACAAAAAAAGGACTTCCGTTATGTTCGGAAAGTTTCGATAATATTTTTTCTATGATTTGGTCTTCGGTCATGGCAATGTATGCTAACGGTTTGCTAATTTGTGCAGAAATGGCATTGCTTGCAGAACTATTGTCGTTAAGCACCAAATTAAGTAAATAACTGATAAATTACCGTAAACCACCGTCAGCCATTTTTGAACAAATTTGCTGTTACCAGCTGGCATTTTTTTAATTTTCAGTTATTCTCCAATCTAATACTTGACCAGTTTATTTGTCACAGGTCGCATTAACTACATCATTGTTTTTACCACCAAACCCATTATTGCACCTAAATATCATTGTAACAGAAAGAGTTTGTCCATTATCAGTATAATTAGTTTCAATGTGTTCAAAACTTTCAGGGTCTCTCAGCTTTTGCTTTGTATATTCTACCAATTTTAAATGTGAACCATCATAGTAATTGAAATTATTTTCAACTTCCTTTTTAGCGGTTTCTGCTTCTCTTTCTGCTTTTGGTTTAGAAAAGTGAAAAATTAGGCAAATAATTATAATAGCAATTCCAAGATACCAACCATACTTTCTATTAAATGAAGGCTGGTCCATTTCTCCAATTTCTTCTAATTTGATAAGCGTCTTACTTTTCTGATTTTTTTTATTTTCAAACTCTTCTTCAAAATCAAAATTTTCAGTCGGATGACAATTAAAGATGTTTTCAAAAATTTGTTTAGACTCAGTAATCATTTTATTTAAAACAACTTCATTGTCTGTCAACAAGACGGATTTATTAAGATTTGTATCGCTTATTTCAAACCCTAATGCCTTTAGTTTAATTATTTGGTCAGTACCAAAATTACTGGCATAACCTAAATCAAATATTATAACTGGATTGTTTTTTTCTTTGAAAAATTGGATAAAACTATCTTTTGTAAATGCTATAAAAAACCCTCCATATTCAATTAATTTAACTAATTCCTCCTTAAGTTTCAAATACTTTTCTTCTTTGGGTGTAACATTCACTTCAATTTTAATGTCTTTTTTATTCCCAAGTTCAGGTTTCGCTAATTTAATTTTTTCAACGTCTGCTTCTACTCCAATCAAACTCTTTAGTTCAGCATTTTCATTTTTATGTTTTAAGGCGTTCGATTCTTCAATTTTTAATAGTTGCTTACCACAATTAAAACAAAATTTGTTTTGTTTTGGATTTTTCGTTCCACATTGTCCACAGAAAATAGTTGGTTTTTCTTCCATTTTTTAGTTGTTAGTTTATTTGAAAAATCAATAGAACTTATGATTTTTAGCTAGAAATTCAAATAGTTTTATTTCAATTTCTCTTTAAAAAATTTTGTTATATCCTTCATTTGTTCTGTGATGTGTTTTTCGGTATATTTTTTCTCATGTAAATATTCTAATGCAATATCTTCCATTTCGGTTAATGAAATATGGTTTAAAACTGCTAATTTTCGCAGTTCTTTAGCTCTACTTTCATCAGCAGGATGTCCAGCAAATTCCCCGTCTTCTGAACCAAAACAGCCACGAATTTTCGATTTTGCAATTTTTAAATTGTCATTATTTTTACCGTGTTCATTATCAATCATAATTTTATTGTTAGTAGGTTTTTTATGCTTGCACCTAACGTTTTGAAAATTTGTGCAGAAATGGCATTACTTGCAGAACCAATGTCGCACCCCACAGACCTAAATAATTAACGAAAGACCTTAGTTGAACCACCGTCAGCCATTTTTGTGCAAATTTGCTGTTAGGTGCTGAAGCTTTATTCATTTTGCAATTTTTCTAACGAGTCAATTTTGAGTTGTAGTCGCTTTTTCCAGTTTTCTCCATTTTTTTCTGTCAAATATTTATGGATTACTTCATTATATCTTTTAAGTCCTTTGGAATATATCCCTACGTTCAAGAACGTAAATCCAAATTGCATTCTAATTGAATCTTTGGCTTTTGCAGTTTTCTCAGAATCACTTGAGACAAGAAATCCCGCTGTTAAAATTTGAACTTTCCCTTCTTTGAGGTCTTTCTTTGCTGTGAAATAATTGTAATATTCAGATAGTCCATAATGATAATCCACTGCTTTAGTTAGGTCGTATAAACTAAAAACTATAAAAGCTATTGGAATAGTTAATTTTATTCTTTTTACGTATTTTAATTTACGAAAAACAAATAAGCCGAGCACAAGTCCAGAAAAACATAGAATTATAATTACTAAAAGAAACCTCTTTATTTCAAAATTTTGCCAAATGTCTTTCCAATTCTCACCGACGTTTGTTAAGTCTAATGTTAAGGCTATTAAAGTCAGAAATCCTGCTGTAATTATAATTATGTTCGGTATGCGTTTTCTCATTTTGCTTTTGCACCTAACGTTTTGGCGCTTGGCGAAGGTGGCGATTTTCACCACAAATGTTGATGCGGAGAACCAAACTTTGATTTACCACAAATGTGTCTGCGGAACACTAAACCGCCACTTTTGCCAAACGCCTGTTGTATGCAGGCTTTTTTATCTTTATTGTTTAAATATTTTAATAAAACTGTCTTTTTGTAAATTGTCTAATGAAAGGTTATAATCTGCATTTTCTTTTTCATTTACAATTTCTCCACCAAAAGCAATGAGAACTTCTCTTAAAGAAATTGGGTTACTCCATTGCTGAAATAAAGCTTTAGTTGCTGTAATTGTAATTTCAGAATTGCCTGAAACCCTACATTGTCCAGCACCAAAATTTAAAATCACAAAACTTTGCCTATTGTTTACGGGTATTAGTATACCTAAAATGGTTTGATTTTGAACAGATTGACATTTGGTTTCAAGGAATAAATGATTAGGATTCATCATAAAATTGTAATCTATTTGGTCTCCTTTTCCTGCTACGATTTTATACTCGCAATTTCCTTGTCCAGAATATACATTACTGTTAATCAATGTTGGTTCATTTAAACCATTTTTTGCATACAAATATTCAACTGCACCATTTGGAGCATCTGTTATGTCGCCTGAATACATTAATTCTCCATTTCCTTGTTTGTATTCAGAGTTCCAACCGACTTTTCCACCAATATTTAATCCTGATAAATCTATGTCGTGAGCGCCCCATTGATTTTCCCAATACACACCAATAGCCAAAGTTTCGCCAAAGAATTTACTTCCAGTCGGTATATTTCCAACGAACATTTTTTCGGAAGTTGGCAAAGCATATTCTACATCTGGAGGGAGAAAAAATCTTTTTCCATTAAGTGTAAATCTCTGTTTACAATAATTTATAAGAAATTCATAGTTTGACCAAGCAGCACCAGAAACTTTATTGGTTTTAATAAAAGATTTTCCATTTCTAATTCTGTATGCAAAAGCATATTGACCTTGTATTCTTGAATGACAAGCAGAAATGGCTCTGAACAAGGCAAATGAAGTTGCATTATTAAGCCAATGTAAATCATCTTCTTGGTTCAAAATTATGCTGGTTACATAATTTAATGGATTTGATACTAATGGTTTATGGTGAACTTTTGAAAGTTTAGCGATTTTGTTAATTGCTTTTGGGCATTTGGTTTTGAATGCTAAGAATAATGGTTTGAAACGATTGAATATTTCGGCTAATTTTTCTAATCCAAATTTTTCAAATTGAATAGCAGGGTTATAATTGGAGGCTTTAATTGCTTCAATTACTTCTTTGCTTTTAATCAAAAGAGATTCGCCAGTTGTTCTATAAATAATAAATCTAAAGAATTCCAAAATATCATTTGGAATAATTCCATACATATCTGCAATTTTTATTACAGCTTCTTTGTTTTTAATATTTTCATTTCCTGTAAATTTATAATCAAGTTCATCAACGAGAATTGATAATACATCATTGATTGTTTCTTCTTTTAATGCAATACCCGATTGAAGTAATTGTAAACATTTTTCAATAATTACTTCTTTTGGATACGATTTTACAACCTTAAATACAACTTTTGTGTTTGGGATTTCTAATACTTCGTTGGGGATATAAATTTCATCTTCAAACTCACTACCATAAGTTGAAATATAATGTCTAATTTGTTCAATTAACAAATCTGTTCGTGAACTACTAAAAATTGTTTTCCAAGATTTATGAAAAGTTTTGTTTAGACCATATCCGTCTAATTTTTCATTCTTGTAGAAATTGAGAATTTCTTTTTTTGCCCATAAAGCACCAGGTTCAATAATGAACCCTTGCTCTGAAATAAAAGGCTTTTCGTCAGTTTCTTTAAGAACTACCGAGTTAAATAATTTAAGTGTTTTCATTTTAATTTCTTAAAAATAAGTGAGGAGTAATTTGGAGTATATATAGGAACTCCCTTTACCTATTAAAAAGATATCAGCGAGAAGTAATTTTCCAAAATATAGGAACTTCTTTTGCCGAATTTCTTGTTTTTATTTCTATTATTTATGTTTTTTTCATTCTGTTACGGTTTTTCGGTAAGCTTGCATACAACGGTTTGCAAGTTTGTACAGAAATGGCATTAAAGCAGTACCAATGTCAGCTTGCATAAACTTAATTAATTTGCAGAAAGTTACTTTAAGCAGGTCAGCCATTTTTGTACAAACTTGTGGTTAGGTGAAGCCATGTTTTTCGTTTTATATTTCCGATTTTATAATTAAAACCCGATTTAAGATAATCGTCTGTCTCTTTTGATATTTATTATTGGACTTTAATTTTATTTTCGCCAAAGTAAGCATGAATTCCCATAATTGCATCCTTACAAACTTCACAATAAAACCCTGATTCCATTCCGGATTTGTTGTCGTCATTAATGTGAATTTTTACGCAGTCAGGAAAATTATATCTGTTATTGATTTTTTCTAAGTTCAGAACGCAGTCATAATAAACCCATTCTCGACAATTTTCACTCCAAGCTTTCCCTCGAAAAGTCTCTTTAATCCCCTTCTCTTTCAATTCTGTTTCTAAACCTATTAAATGTTCACACATTATTTTTTATTGTCATTTGTCGATTTGCAATTCAATTTAGATTACTTTCAATTTATGCATTTTGTCGAGTTATGGTTGCACCTAACGTTTTGAAAATTTGCGCAGAAATGGCATTACTTGCAGAACCATTGTCGTACTGCACTGCACTAAATAATTAACGAAAAACCTGAGTTGAACCACCGTCAGCCATTTTTGTGCAAATTTGCTGTTATGTGTTCGTACTGTTATGAAAGCTGTTTGTCACGCTTGTTACCCACTTCTTTCAGTTCTGTTTTTGACTTCTTCGACTTGTAGTCTGTAATAAACTGGCTGATTGCTTTTCTTTCTTTGTCGTTTAAAGGCTCGCTTTGAATAATAAAGTCAACTCCTTTTGGTTCTCTTATAAATCCCATAATCTTTAGGTTTTAAAATATTTTTCAACTAATAATTTAGACGATTCGGTCGGAATAATCATCCGATGTCCACCGAAGTGATAAGCGCCCAATGATTCCTCATAATGTCTGACTAATTTTGTTTTTGCGGTAAATGCAACGAAGCCGTCAAATCCATACTGAAATGAAAGTTTGCAAGCATAGGCAACCAAATTTCCTGCTACACCTTCGTAAAGTTTGTTCTGTCCGATATTGAAAGGAGCATTTTCAAGCAAATTCATATAAATGTGGTCTGCTTCTTTTGTGATACTCAGCAAACCTTGAACGATGTCTAAATTGTTTACAATAGTCAGTTTATAAACTTCTTTAATGTCATCTTTCAACTCGGTTTTCCAATTGAAATTCCAACCGTTTTTAACCGTAATATTTTTACTATCGGTAATTGTAAATCTCGCCACTTCGGTCTGAAAACTGTCGCCAGAAATAGTATTTTGGATGGAATTGGTCAGTTTGTCAACCACAAAATCCAATTGTATTTCTTGCTCTTTTTTCATTGTGTTAATTTACGAAAATATTTCCAATGAGTAATATCGTTGCGGTCGGGTAAGTATGACACATAACGTTTTGGCGCTTGGCGAAGGTGGCGATTTTCACCACAAATGTTGATGCGGAGAACCAAACTTTGATTTACCACAAATGTGTCTGCGGAGCACTGAACCGCCACTTTTGCCAAACGCCTGTTAGCGGTAGTTTTTTTATTCAATTCTGTCTGTGTTATACTTGTCTTTAAAGTCTTTTATTGAATTCTTCTTATTGTCATTGTTATAGTTCAGATTGTCTTTATTGAAGAATTTTTGTTTAAATTCATTAAGTTCTTTCGCTTTTTCATACTCAAATTCTTTATCATAAATTTTGTCACTGCCGAAATAAAGTCGGTCTTCGTGGAAATAAAAAAGTCCCCAATTAAGTGTCTCGTCAAATATTATTAGGTCGTCAGCAAAGAAAAGTCCTTGCCAATATTTAATTACCATCTTCCAAGTTAGTGTTACTGATTGTCCACTTCTTTCGCTGTCAATAAATACATACTTGTCAAACGGAATGGGTTTGTTGTATAGCCACTTCTTAATTTCTGTCTCACAGTTCTCTGTTACTTCAAATTCTTCAATTGTCTTAAAGTATCTTTCATTAAATGGTTTCCATAATGGACCTGTTACCATTTTAGAACTGTTAATATAGTTTTTGACAAATTCACTCGCTTCTTTGTTTAGAAAGAAAATTTGGTCTTTATGTTCCTGAGGAATTTCATTTGCTTCTTCAGGCGACCACAAAAAACTCCAAGTCTTTGGGAAGTCAGTTGAGTAAGTTTTTATGTTGTCAAAATTTATCATTCTTGTTTACTGTGTCGTTCTGTAAAATTACCGCTAACGTTTTGAAAATTTGTGCATAAATGGCATTACTTGCAGAACCATTGTCGTACCGAACTGAACTAAATAATTAACGAAAAACCCAAGTTGAACCACTGTCAGCCATTTTTGAACAAATTTGCTGTTAGTGGCTGGGCTTTTTTTCAATTTGTTTTTCGAGTTTGTCGATTAATGTCTCTATGTTGTTATAAAAATTCGTTTTGTAGGGTTCATCCAAAATTTCAAGGTCAGGTGTTCCAAAATGATGTTCTATTTCGTGTAAAATTAATTCTTTGATTTCGGTTCTTGTCTTTCCGTTGTAAGTAGCGCTTAAAAGTTGATTAGTCAAACAGTCGTATTCGTCAATTGGTGCACCTGAATTTATAAGCCCACAAGGGTCAAATTCATTTACAAAGCCTTGAACAATTTCAAAATCATCTTTATACTTGTGTTTTAAATCGGTACTGTGTTTATTCACTTTCTAATTCTGTTTCTATTGTCTAACTTGTTTTAGCATTCAAACTCAACTTAAACCAAATTTTCTTTGTCATAGGTCAATTTAGTTCTCACTACCATTAATTTCCATTCTCTAAATTTTAACCTATTTACTTTTTTTTCGATTTTGTCGGGTAGCCTTGCCACTAACGTTTTGAAAATTTGTGCAGAAATGGCATTACTTGTAGAACCATTGTCGCACCGCACTGAATTAAGTAAATAAAGATGAACTGACGTAAACCACCGTCAGCCATTTTTGAACAAATTTGCTGTTAGTGGCTGCCTTTTTTATAAGTCGACATGTTTATATAAAGTCACATCACCATAGTATTCGTTGATGTCATAAAATCCTTTTAACTTAAGGTCATATAAAATTTCAAATACCCGGTCGTCCATTCTTTCATTCATGATAGTTTCAAAGTTAATCTTAGTTCCTATTTGAATTTCTTTAATCCTTTTATTAAACAATCTTACTTTTTCTACTGCGGTCTTTTGAAATTTGATAGGATAGGAAAATTCATCAACACTTAGCTCATCAAGCTCAGCTTCAAATCTAGCAGGATAGGGTGTCGTCAATCCTCTGTCTCCAAACCCGAAATAGAATTCCTCAGATTCTATAAGATTATATTCCTTATTCTTATAGTCATCTTTCCAATGTGGGAGAACTTTATTTTTATTGACCCAATGAAAAACAAAATCGCCTATATTACTATCAAAATGAAACTGCGCACTTTCAAAATCTATATTTCGTAAAATATGCTCCATTTTTAATATAAAAAGATTCCAGTCAATAAGTTCTAAGCCGAACGATTTATAAGTCGTTCCAAACGTAATTAACATATTTTCATAATAGAACGGTCGCACATACTCTCCCAGACCAAACATATTTGTATTTATGAATGGATAAATCTTGTCTTCTCCAAGTGACTTAATAAAGGCAATAGAATTGGCATAATCTCTGTCAATTTTTATTGCTCCATAAATTGAGTTATTTTCCATTACTATATGATGTGAAAATTGTTCGGTTTTTTTAAGGTTGCCACTAACGATTGGCGAATTTGTGTTGTAATGGCATTATAGCACTATTTTTTGTAAAAGTAGAAATTAAATTAATTAGTAAACAGTAAGTAAACCGATGTCGGCCATTATAATACAAATTTGTGGTTACCTGCTGGCATTTTATTCAATTTTCTTCCTATTTCTATTTTGTCCATAGAATGGGTGATTTCCTAATACAGCATCATTCGTCAATTCGTCAACGAAACCACTTTCTTGTCCCGCTGATCTTCCGTCATATTCATAATATTTTACAGTTTTAGGTAAATTAAACCGTTGTCTTATTTTTTGTTCGTCAAAATAACAGTCGAAATAAACCCATTCACCTTTTTTCTTTTCGTCATAAATGTCCTTGCCACGATATGTTTCTTCAATTCTACTTCTACGACATAAATAGTCAATCTTGATAAGGTGCTCAGAGGTTATTTTTGATTTTTGTCCAAAAGAACCACCACTACCGTGATATGCTTCACATTCTAAGATAAATTCTTGTCCACAGTTAATACATTGAAATTCTTTCTGGTAATAATCTGAATTGTCGCCAAAGTCACCTGTTAATTTAAGAACCCCATTTTCGGTTAATTCTTTAGTAAGTTTTAAATACTTGTTCAAATCGTCAGGTGATTTGATATATTTTCTTTGTCTATATGTTTTGCAATCGCAGGTTGTGTCATTCATATGCTTGCAGGTAACGATTGGCGAATTTGTGTTGTAATGGCATAAAAAGCACAAACTTGTCTGCCCGTAGAAATTTAGTTAAATGTGATGAAATAACATAAAGCAGTTCA
>NZ_LWHJ01000002.1 GCF_001652725.1 Pedobacter psychrophilus | reverse complement strand
ACAAACTCCTGTTAAAAGCAAAGTCGATATGAATATTAATGTAAAAGGTTTCATTTTTGTCGTTAGGTCAGGTTGTTTAATATGGCAGGTAACGTTTTGAAAATTTGTGCAGAAATGGCATTACTTGCATAACCATTGTCGCACCGCACTAAATTAAATAAATAACTGATGAATTAACGTGAACCACCGTCAGCCATTTTTGAACAAATTTGCTGTTAGTGGCTGGCTAATTTTAGTCATCGTCTCTTCCTGTATAATTTTCTAAAATCGTTTCGTCAGCAAAATATGCTGAGTAAGTCTTCATACTATTTTTCTCCTTAATTCTTAAGTCAAACTCTAAATACAAACTACCAAATTCAGTAAAGTCTTTCGAAACTAATTTCCAAGGTATAATTGTACAAAATGGAAATTCTATGTCTGGTCTTATACATATTTTGTCTGAAAGAATTTCGTCATTTGGAACTAAAAGTTCATTATGCGTTTTTAGCTCTAAATCATTTGTTCCTTTATTCCATTTGATATTGTATTCGTATTTAAATGTGTCTAAAAACCGACTTTGTTTCCACACTCTTTCTGATTTGAAGCAATCGTCATTAAACGTTAGATAAAGTTTAAAATTTTCAAGCTGATAGTTGCCAATATTTCTAAGTCGTACAGCAAAAACACAACTACTTTTGTTGTGGCTAGTTGCATTTATAAAAAATCTAACAGGTTGAGCTTCTGTGTCTATCTCCAATCTCTCCATCCGCAATGTTTGAGGGTCTTTTCGATATCCAAAATTAGAAACTCCAATGGTTTCTTCTTTTACGCTATATTTTATGTGATTTTTTAGTAAAACTGGTTTGAATGATTTCAAAGTTTCATCGTTTTCAAACGTCACTTTAACTTTATGATTTGATGCAAAGTTCTGTTTTTTAATGTACCAATCGTTAGCTCGTTTATTTTGTTCTATTAAATATGCGATGTCTTCCCAGCAAAAAAGATGAACTTCGAAAATATTTTGCTCAATATTCTCAACATTTTTCAATCGTACAAACTCTTCAATCCTTTCGTCTTTATTGGAGGTCGTTGTGAAGTAAAGTTTTTTTAGTTTGGGTTTGAAAGTTTTAGCTTTTTCTATTTCAACTGTAATTTCTTTTTCTGTTAAAGTTGCTTTTGTGTATTCGTCTTTTCCTTTACATTGTATTGCAAAATATTGCATTTCTTTTTTTGGAATTCCATAAATATCTACTCCGTGTTGATTTTGTCCTGCTCTGCCATTTTTTTTGATTTCTGGGCAGTCCCAAATTTCGCCCCAAAGAACTTTGCATAGTTCTTCAAAATCTTGCCAATTTTCGGGTTTTAAAATTTGTTGTTTCATTTTGAAGTGTGTCTAGATAGCTTGCCACTAACGATTGGCGAATTTGTGTAGTAATGGCGTTATTTGCACAAACTTTTCAAGTTGCACTAAAGATAATTAATAGAAGTGAAATAACGTTAAACCACTTCAGCCATTATTACACAAATTTGTGGTTACCAGATGCCTTTTTTTAATTATACTTAAAGTGTATTGAACTTTATATTCCGTAGCTTTCGTTGTAGCATTTCTTTACTTTTTTCCTGTCGAGTACTTCGAACTTTTGTGTTATTCTATTTGCTTTCCAAGCTTTAATTATTTTGTTAAAATATTCAGGATTTTTCTTATTGTCTTTAACTAAAGCTATAATTTCTGAGTCGTAATTTGTTTTTTGTGTTTGGCATAGTCCGAAAACAAATGAATTTTTATCGTTTAGATCATTCTTACTAAGTTTAAGAATGTCCAAAATATTAGATGTTTTAATATTATTTATAAAATTGTGTTTTTCGAATAAATAAAAAACACTGTCTTTTGAAAACCATGACGATACACCAAATTCCAATTCGGAAGTTTTGTTTCTTTTCGAAATCAGATAACCTCCTCCTTCTAAAATTGAATAGTTTTCAAAATCAATTTGCGAAGTATAATTAGAAATTGATTTGCCTTTTAGAGAATTAATTCCGCTACCCCAAAGCTTTAAAGAATTTTTCAATCCAGAATAAGTGATGTACGTCTTTAATAGGTTTATAGGAATTCCGTAATCTAGCGGTTGTGGCCCAGAACACTGAAATTTGAAAGCCAAAAATAATTTTTTGTTAATCGTCTTTAGGTAAAAGTCAATACAATTAACTTCTAAAGTGTCTTTTAAGAAAGAATTATCAATTTTATCATTGGCATCAATTTTAATTAATAACTCATCAAGATTAACATCATTGTATTCTATTCTATATCCCTGATAGTTTAACAGTTCAACTAATTTTTGCGTATTTAAGCTAAATAAGTCTGAAAAGCTCAACCTGTTACCGGTTCTTAGGTCATAGAACAGACTATTGAAAAATAATTGATTTTTTCCTCCATATGGCTCTATTTGACGCTCAACTGTGATATTTATAAAATCATTTGATATGTAAGAAATATTAAAAAACTCATTGATTACGTCGGCTTTCAAATCAGTTGAATCTTCTAATTCTGCCACTGTAATTAGATTGTCTTTAAGAAATGATTTTAAGAGAAAAGATGTGTCAGATTTAGTAGTGCTTGAAAAAAAATATCTTTTTAAATCATGGTTTATTTTAGTCGCAATAAGTTGATTAGAAGATATTTTTAATTGTGGAATTGAAGATTCAATTTTAATAATAGGAAGAATATTGAATTCAAGCTTAACTGTGTCAACCACAATCTTATTGGCTATAAATGATTGAGACATACATGGTAAGACCCAAAGAATTAGAAGACCCAATATTACTGTTTTCATGTCGATTTTGTCGAGTTAAGGTTTCTGGTAACGTTTTGGAAATTTGTGCAGAAATGGCATTACTTGCAGAACCATTGTCGCACCGCACAGACCAAAGTTAATAACGAAAAACCTGAGTTGAACCACCGTCAGCCATTTTTGCACAAATTTGCTGTTACCTGTTGGCCTTTTAGCCACCATAACTGATAATAGTTTTTTCCAGTATTTCTGCAAAATCAAAAATTTCGTCGATTGTCTGAATTTCGTTTTTTGTTTCTTTTTTATTTTCGTCGAATGTGCAGATGTATTTTTTGCTACCATTTAAATAAAGTCGACAAATAGGTTTTCTATTGTTGTCGTCAAGTAAAATGGCAAAATAAGATTGTGCGTCTCTATGACCAATTCGGTCGGCTTTTATTATTTTCCTTAAAATTGATTTTACAATCATAAAACCTTCAATTTCCTCCTCTGTAGTTTCAATTTTAGCGTCTTTGGTAGTTGGGTCTTCTGTTGAACTTTCGATTTTAGAATTATCTTTTTCATTATCGTCTTCCTTTTTAAGCGCAGATTTTAATCTTTCTGTTATAAGGTCATTGATATATTGTTGTAAAGATTTTTTCGTCAGAACAACAAATTGTTCCATTAGTTTGGCAGTCAAAACCCCACTATAAATTTGTTTTGCAAAGTGCCTTACGAAAGCATCAGAAGGATTTTGGAACTCTGTATTGATAAGTATTTTAAGTTCATTCATAAACTTCAGCTCATTTGCTGTGTTTTGAATATTGTCAACGTCAAAATAAGATTTATGGAACTTTTTCAGTTCTTCGATTTGATTATCTTTGATGTCGGTTACGTCAAATTCAAAAAATGGCTTTTCATCCATTTTGTTCTGTTCGATTAGGTCGGTATAAAACCTGTAAACTATTCCGTTTGATAAGAGACCGAATTTAGCTTTTGTCGTGTGGAAATAACGAAATAACTGTGAATTATGTGGGTCGAGTTTTTCGCTCCAATGTTTACATTCAACTAAAATGCAAGGCTTTCCGTCTTTTACAATTGCATAATCAACTTTTTCTCCTTTTTTGATACCAATGTCTGCAACAAATTCTGGAACGACTTCAAAAGGATTAAACACGTCATAGCCTAAAGCTTTTATGAATGGCATAATGAGCGCATTTTTAGTAGCTTCCTCGGTTAAAATTTGATTTTTAAGTTTTTCAACTCGTTCGCCGAATTGTTTGATTTCATCTTTAAAGTCCATTTTCAAATATTTGTTTAGGTGTCGTTTTTTTTATGCGTTTAGTAAAGGCTTACAGGTAACGTTTTGAAAATTTGTGCAGAAATGGCATTGCTTGCAGAACCAATGTCAGCCCGCACTAAATTAAGTAAATAAAGATGAATTGACATAAACCACCGTCAGCTATTTTTGTGCAAATTTGCTGTTAGGCGACGTTAATTTTTTCGGTTTCTAATGTAAAGCATTAATTGTATTATTATAGTCAGTGTAATAGTAAGCGCTATAATGTCATTCCATAGTTTTGGTCGTAACGCAAAAACGTTAATTATAGACACTATTATTGTCGCAAATGAAATTATAATAAGGTCTTTCTTGTTAGATGTCGTCTTTTCGCTGAGTTCTCTAATAATTAAAAATAGTTCGGCTATTAAAGCAGTATAAATTGCTACAGTAAGAAAAACTAAAACAAGCTGTAAAGCAACATTAAAGCTATAAAAAAGTCCGATAGCAAATATTCCTAAAACGTAAGTCAGTAAGTGAGGTAGTTTTTTCGGGTCTTTTATATAGTCGAATGTCTGTTGTAGACGCATAGTCGTTTTAATGTTGCCTAACGATTTGCGAATTTGTGTTGTAATGGCATAAAAAGCACAAACTTGTCTGCCCGTATAAACTTAGTTAATTGCGATGAAATAACGTAAAGCAGTTCAGCCATTATAATACAAATTTGTGGTTAGCAGAAGTTATTTTATTAAATTACAATGGAAAGCGGTAAAATATTTTGGTAAACCACCTTGATTATTGCTGTCTGCTTTTCCCCAAAGTATTATGTAGCTATAATTTTTAGAACCTATTTTTTCCACGGTTTTAACTAAATAAATAACATCAAGGTCGACGTTAGAATTTGTAATAGCGTAAATATCATTACCGTCGCCATTTTTACCTATAAATACAATAGTTTCGGTTACTGGATTTAATCCTTCGAACTTAAATGTCACATATCCTCTGGGTAAATTCTCAAATTCAGCATTTTTTGGAGTAATTAATTTTGGGTCACTAAACGTTATAGAAACCTTTTTATGTCCTTCAACTTTTGAACCGTTAAAAGTTTTGTCAAATTGGTAATCACTAAAATAAGTGTGTTTTTTATTCTGTCCAAATGTTAAAATTGGTAATAGAATAAAAAGTAATAATGTTAATTTCATAATTTTTGTTTAAAGTTTGATTTAATGTTTAATTGAAGTTGATTATAAAAAGATTTACCCCATAAATAATGGTCTTTTTGCGTAAGATTTAGGTCGGGATTAGTACATTCATTGACAGCTTTTAGATAAGAATTATATCCTTTCCAAATATTTTCAAATGCTGTTAAATTAATCAGGTCAGCAAATTGTGTTAAAATTTCGCAAACTCTGTAATCATAAACAGAAAATTCTTTCGGATATAAAATAGATAAAATCGCAGAAGCCATAGGTAAACGAAAACCATATTCTTTTATTAGAATCTCAAGTCTTTCTTTGGGTAATTCAGCTTTAAAAAGTTTGCTGGTTAGGTTTTTACAACATAATTCTAAATCCGGTTCAAATTTTAATAATAGTTTCGCAATTTTTGATTTGGCTCTATTGGCTTTCCAAATTACAATACAGAAAAAATCTTCCGCATTGATAAACCCATCTTGGTGGAAATTGCGATTAACTTTTCCCCTGATATATTTTTCCAAGTGATAATATTCCGTAAAGTCGGTCATAATTTCTGCTAACGTTTTGAAAATTTGCGCAGAAATGGCATTGCTTGCAGAACCGATGTCGCACCGCACCAAATTAAGTAAATAACTGATGAATTAACTTAAACCACCGTCAGCCATTTTTGTGCAAATTTGCTGTTAGGTACAGTTTTATTTCTACTTATTTGTTAAAGGCCCTACAACATTTGGTGCCATTATATAGTTGTCGTCTATTGGCAATTGTGTCATTAATCTGTAGCAATCTTCAGGTGTCGTCGCCCATAACTTCGTTTCATTAAGGTTTTTTTCCATTATTGATCTCCATTTTATAAATGCTCCGTCTTTTTTTTCGATAAATACTTGCTTAAAATATTCTTTGAACATAGCAATTCTGTTTTCATTCATTTCATTTTTTACGGTCATATAGAAAATAGAAATTATTCCAATTGATTTTGTTGAGTCCTGATATGATTTTAATTCTTTCCTTGCCCATCTTGCCCAAATTTCACAAATGTCAAAGTAATAGTTCTGCATTTCAATTTGCAAAGTGTCTTTCGATGTATAATAAGAAGTTGTTTTTTCAAACGCAGGTGCAAAATATACTTTTTCAAAGAGCTTATTTCTTTGACTCTTTTTTTTAGGAATGTCAATTACCGACCAAATACCAACTGATGCCGAAGCGGAAAATCCGTATTTATCCATTAACTTATCAATTTCTGGTATGGGTTTTCCTTGATATTCATCTATTGTCAACCTAACTTCTGGTTGCCAAAAAATATGAGTTGAATTCTGTGTTGGAAAACTTTTCTGTCCAAAAACATTGATGCTTAGAAAGATTAAAATTGTCAGAGATGTGGCTTTCATATTTGTAGATGAGTTCGTTTTAAAATTGTACCTAACGTTTTGAAAATTTGTGCAGAAATGGCATTGCTTGCAGAACCATTTTCGTACCGCACTAAATTAAATAAATAACTGATGAATTAACGTAAACCACCGTCAGCCATTTTTGAACAAATTTGCTGTTAGCAGTAGTAGTTTTATTCTTTAAAGCTTTTTCCGCCAACGTATAGGTCGAAATTGATTGAAACTCCAAGGTCATTCATTCTTTTGATTACTTTTTTGTCGATATGAGGACCGCCGAGCATTGTGTTTCCATTATGAAATTCTATTGCGATTTGAATATAGCCATCTGCTTTTTCCACAAGTTTTAAAATTCCTGTTCTATCTTGTTCTAAAAAAGAAAGAAGTTTATTTAGTTTGTCCTCGAATTCGTCTGGCTCTTTATTGGGCTCAAAGAAAATCGTACTTTCTTTCCAAAATATTCCATTTCTTCTCTCATCCCCTTTATTTCGTCCACCTGTTGATTCAAGAGTGGTCATTTTAGAAAGCTCCATCAAGCTAAATTTGTCTGAGTCCGCCCTGAAGTATACACTATTTTTTGCCTCAGTTCCGATATTGATTATTTCATTTGCTTCGATGTCAATGTAAACAGCAAAATAAAATCTTTCGCCAATTACAGGTATGTAGCCTACAATTAATTTGTCTTTTCCCTCTCGGTCGATACGTTCAACTTTTAATTGATTGTCAGAATAAACTGGGCTATGAATTTCAAGATACTGTTCTGTTGCTCCAAGTGTTTTATACTTGAATTCTTTTTCTATCAGTTCGATTATTTGCAGGTCGGTCATACTATTACTGCTAACGTTTGGCAGGTTTAAGAATTTGCGGATTACTTGCAGAAAATGTGGACCAGCAACAATTAAATGAATAGCAGTAATTAAGTAACAGCAGGTCGCCCGCAATTTTTTAAACCTGTTGTTAGCGGCTGCCCTTCTGTCAAACGAATTATTCACAATTAAATAAATAAACAAAATGAAAGTAGAACAAATTTTAGAACACACAGACAAGATGTATGAGCATCTTATGGAAGCCTATGAAATTGCAGGTGGGCTTCGTGATACCTTTTCAGGTGTCGAAACCAATGAAGGTAAATTGAAAGAATACTGCAATAAAATCAGAGGCAAAATTTATGAGCTTCGAGAATTAAGAGGAGAATTTAAAACAACAATTAAAACTATTGAGCAATGAGAAAACTATCAATTTCAGAAAACCAAATGGAACAAGTAGAAGAAAATCTTTTGTCCGTTCTAAAGTCAATTGACAAAGCTAATGCAGTAATTTGGGACGCAAACGAATTTCTAAATGATGCTCAACACTTGTCAAAACTAAAAGGTGAAGTCAAAAAAATTCTAAATGCACACTATGATTTGTCTGCCCGTAGAAAGTTGGGAGTGTCCGCATAGGGTTGCCGCTAACGTTTTGAAAATTTGTGTAGAAATGGCATTACTTGCAGAACCATTGTCGCACCGCACAGAACTAAATAATTAATGAAAAACCTGAGTTGAACCACCGTCAGCCATTTTTGTGCAAATTTGCTGTTATGAGTAGCTTTTTTATGCTATTCTTCATCTTCAGTATTCTCATATTTAGAAAAACTCAACTTGTTATTATCCAAGTCAAAAGAATGTATAAATTCATAATCCGATGATGATTTCTGTGGATCAATAATTCTTCCTCTAAATACAAGCTTATTACTATTTAATTCTAAAAAGGTGTAATAATCTAAAATTGATTTATTCAAAAATCCTTTATAAAAATCCTTTGTAACATCTTTTGTGAATAGGTCTTTTTTTATTGTTGTATCTAAAAGTATTCTTGAATTTTGCTTAATTATTAATTCAAATTGAAGGTCTTTATATTTAGCCACTTCATTTGAATCGTCATCAATAGTCACATAACTATCAAGATAAGTTTGTAAAACTATAATTTGTAATTTTTTATCAAGAATTACTGTTTCAATTCTTTCTGGTCCTTTTGTTTCTGAAAATTTAACATTTGAAAATTTGTCTGTAACAATTGTTGTTGGATTATTTGTTATTTCAACCGTTTTTCTTTTGTTTTCTTTTATTTGGTCACAAGAAATAATTAAATTAAAGAAAATCAACATATATAGTAAAACTATTTTTCTGAATTCTGGCATAATTCATATTTAGTATTGTAGGTAAAAAGAGTTTTTAGAATGACAATTATTTAATTAACATATAATAGCGTTACATTTTATTGTTGGAATTATTAAAAAAACCCTAGTTAATGCGCATTTGGTCTTCACCTTTAAGTTTAACAAATTCAAATTTATAATTCTTTAAGTCAAAAAGATGTTTAAAAAATACAGATTTAGAAGAGCGAGTGTCCAGTTTCCCTAAAAATTCGATTTTATTCGGGAAGTCATTGTCAATTACATAAAAATATTGGTCAAGCGTTGATTTAAGTACACATTCTTTTCCTACATATCTAACAAAATCTTCTTTTCTTAAAATAGTATCTAAAAGTATTTGAGAGTTTTGTTTTATTATTAAAGCAAATTGTACATCTCTATATTTATCTGTACCATGTGAATAATCATGAGTTATATAACTGTTGAGGTAAGATTTTACTAGTGTAATTTTTAATCGTCTATTTGCTAAAATATGTTCGAGTTTTTCAGGACTTTCAGTTTCAGAATAAAGAAGTTCAGACTTATTATTTGTATATAGTACAGTTGGACTGTCTGTTGCATCAATTTTATTTAATCTTTTATCGTCGACTTGTGAATTACAAGAAATGAGCAAGTAAGCAAAACTTAATATTTGAAGTCTCAATTGTCGTTTATTTTTAAAGTTACTCATAACGTTTTGAAAATTTGTGCAGAAATGGCATTGCTTGCAGAACCAATGTCGTACCGTACAAAACTAAATAATTAACGAAAAACCTGAGTTGAACCACCGTCAGCCATTTTTGTGCAAATTTGCTGTTATAAGCCGTATTTTTTTCTTTGTAATTCACGATATTAATAATATTTCGATAAAAATAAAACAAGCTGTCGAATTTCTAGAAATTAAAAATCTGTCAGCTTGTTGGCCACCAAAATTACCTAATTACTTTTTTTTTGGAGGAGGAGGTGGTGGTGGATTTTGGAAAGATGGTAAATTGTTACTCTGTTTTACAGATGTGGGCTGTGTCGACGGAGTCGGTCTTGGTGTTGGTTTCGATTTTTCTGGCATATTAAATTTAGTTAAAGATTCTTTGTAAATAATTCCTTGTCTCGATGTCAGCTTTTTTGTAAATCTTTTTATTAGTGGATTTTACAATTTCATTGACAATTTTACTTATTTCTCGTTCTGTGTTTTTTAAAGTATAAAATTTTGATTGGGCTTCTTGGTCGGAAATTCTATAATTGTAATGGTCATACCAAATTTGTTCTAAATCATTAAAGTAGTCGAAATAGAAGTCTGTAACATTGTCTAATTTTTCGATTTGTTTGTCTGATGGAACAATATGAGGGCTTAAAAGCTTAAGCAAAGAAATTAATGCAACTATTATGCAGGCAATAAAGGGGGAATCTTTCCAAATAACCCAACCCATAACACCAGCAGAAGAAAAGGTCAAAATTATAATATTGAAATAATTAAGAAAACGTCGCTGTCTTGAAATTAAAAAAGTACAATAGCAATGATTGTGCTTCACTTGTCCTAATTCATACCATAGTCTTTCTCTCATTATTCGGTTTAATATGGCTTATAACGTTTTGCAAATTTGTGCAGAAATGGCATTGCTTGCAGAACCATTGTCGCACCGCACCAAAGTAAGTAAATAACTGATGAATTAACGTAAACCAC
>NZ_LWHJ01000001.1 GCF_001652725.1 Pedobacter psychrophilus | reverse complement strand
CGGTGGTTTACGTCAGTTCATCAGTTATTTATTTAATTTAGTATGGTACGACAATGGTTCTGCAAGCAATGCCATTTCTGCGCAAATTAGCAAACCGTTATAGCCAATACTACCCGACAGAATCGGCTAGAAAATATTTTGAATTTGTTGTCTAAACAGTTAACTTTGTATTGTGAATAATGACAGACAGGTAGTTGCATATAAGAATTATTTTCTCGACTTCTATGAAGACCAAACCGACAAAGTTCAGGCAAAAATTGAATGGACTTTAAATTTAATAAAGGTTACGCCAAAAGTTCCCGAAAAGTTTTTCAAGCATCTGCAAGGAACAAAAGGACTTTATGAAATACGAGTAGAAGTTGGCAGTAATATTTATCGCATATTTTCATTTTTCGACAAGGGAAATATTGTAGTTCTCGGAAACGGTTTTCAGAAGAAAAGTCAAAAAACACCAAAACAGGAAATTGAAAAGGCACTTAAAATAATGGAGGAATATCAAAATGACATCTAAAAAGAATATTACGACACTTGACGAAATCCTTGACAAGAAATATGGCGAAAAAGGGAATTCGAAACGTGAAGAATGGGAACAGCAATTTGAGGCTTTCCGACTTGGCGCTTTACTTGAAGAAGCTCGGACAAAATTGGGAATGACACAAGAACAGCTTGCTGAAAAATGTGGAACTAACAAATCTTACATTTCAAGAATTGAGAACGACGCTTCCGATATTAGACTTTCGACCTTAATGAAAATCATTCAAAAAGGTTTGGGCGGACATTTAAAACTAACTCTGCAAGTTTAATAAAAAGAAGTACTGGCTATAACAGCAAATTTGCACAAAAATGGCTGACGGTGGTTTACGTTAATTCATCAGTTATTTACTTAATTTAGTGCGGTACGACAATGGTTCTGCAAGCAATGTCATTTTTGCACAAATTAGAAAAACGTTATAAGGCATTTTAATTGAACTAATCTCAGAAAAAAATAAAAACCAAATGTTTCACTTTAGGTAAACTTTGTTTATCTTTACTTTGTGGGTCAAAATCAAAAATATAGAAAAATCATCTTCTTTAAAAATTACTTTCAAGACTTTTTCGACAAACAGTCAACGAAGGTAAAAGCAAAGATTGTTTGGACTTTTGATTTAGTCGAAGATTTGCAAAGAGTTCCCGAAACATATTTAAAGCATCTAGAAAACACTGACGGCCTTTATGAAATAAGGGTTCAATTTGGCAATGATATTTTTCGCATTTTTTGTTTCTTCGACAAAGGTCAATTAATTGTTTTAGCCCATGGCTTTCAAAAAAAAACTCAGAAAACACCAAAGAAAGAAATCGAACACGCACTTAAAATAAAGGCAGAATATGAAAATAGAAAATAATGACTTGATGACTCTAGAAGAGTTTAAAGTAAAAAACTATGGTAAACGAGGAACGATTGAACGTGACGAACTCGAAGCTGGCTACGAAAATTTCAAAATTGGTGCATTAATTCATGACACTAGAATTGAAATGGGAATGACCCAAGAGCAACTTGCTGAGAAAGTAGGAACCACCAAATCTTATATTTCTAAAATTGAGAACAATATAAAAGAAGCTCGCATCTCTACGATTCAAAAAATTGTGAAACTAGGCTTTGGGGGACAATTGGAACTTTCGATAAAGCTTTAAAAAGAAAAGCGCCTTATAACCATAAGTTTGTACAAAAATGGCTGACCTATTTAAAATAACTTTCTACAAATTAATTAAGTTTATGCAAGCTAACTTTAGTACTGCTTTAACGCCATTTCAGTACAAAACTTGCCAAATGTTAGCGTCATTGTAAACGACACCCTAAATACTAATTACAATACAAATTAATTAAACAAGGGCAAGAATGACAATAAGTGAAAAAATTGAACAAGCAATAACAAACTTTGTAAAAGGTGGCGACAACAGCGACTCAGTTATGTTAGATAATGTTTTACATAAAGATTTTAGAGTAACAAATAATGGTTTTATGGGAACATCAGGAGTTACAATCATTGACAAACAAAAATATTTATCGAATATAAAAGCTGGATTTTTTGGGGGACTACCAAGAATAATGAAAATTGAAAGCATTGATTACATTGGAAATATTGCAATGGTAAGACTACGCTTGGAAAGTTCTGAAAATTATTTTGTATCATACAATTCGTTAGTATTAGACGCTGACAACGAATGGAGAATTATCAATAATCTTGCTGTTGTTGACACAAAGAAATGACGAAACAAGTATGACAGCCGAATAACAACGATCAGAGGCAAAAATAAAGAAATGAACAATTTGACTCAACAACGAGAACTGATGAATATGGATATAAGATTTGAAGCAGGAATTAATATTGCTATAAAAATTCCAAAAAGTAAATACCACAAGACGGTTTCATTCTATAAAGACATTTTGAAACTAGAAGTCGAAGAAAAGCCTATTGACAATCCGACAATTTCGAGAACTCACGAAGTAAAGTTTGGAAATAATGTTATATGGTTAGACTGCGTGGACAACTATACTCACTCGGAAACCTGGTTGCAGCTTACCGTTCCAAATGTTGACGAAGCGACAACCTATTTACAATTGAACGGTGTGGAAACTTGTGACGAAATTGAAGAACTTCCAAACAATATGCATTGGATTCAAGACCCAGCAGGAACAGTATTTAATCTACAACAACGTGACACAAATTAATTGGACAAAAGAATAACGAACCGCTAAAAAGGTATTGGCAAAAAAGGGGCTGAAGTACAAGCCTCAACATTTGTAATTCTATTGTGCTTTGGTGCATAATCCAAGCTGGCGTTTTCAAATGCTTCGCCAAGCTCCAAACCATTAGTGGTCATTGTGCTGAAATGAATAAACAGACAATAAACAAACGATAAAAATATAAAATGAAAGTAGCTTTAGTAACCGGAGCAAACAGAGGAATTGGTTTTGAAACCGCAAAACAACTAGCACAACTTGGGCATTTCGTTTACATTGGTTGCCGTGACAAAAGTTTAGGACAACAAGCCGTTGAAAAACTTCACAAACTTGGACTAATAAACACAGAAACAATAGTAATTGACATCACCAAAGTGACGACAATTACAGAAGCAAAAAAAGTAATTGAAACAAAATCCAATCGTCTCGACATCTTAGTAAACAATGCAGGAATTTTAGGAACTGTTCCGCAACCAGCAGCTACGACTTCAGTTGATGAGATTAGACGAATTTTTGACACCAACTTTTTTGGAACAATTCAAGTAACTCAAGAATTTATTCCACTACTTGAAAAATCGGAAGCAGGACGAATAGTAAATGTAACAAGCGACCTTTCATCGCTGACACTTCATAACGACCCGACCTGGAAGTTTTATCCTTTTAAATCCGCAGGTTACAGCGTTTCTAAAACAGCGTTGAACGGTTACACCATTATGTTAGCGTTTGGACTTAAAGACTCGAAAATAAAAGTTAACGCTGTAAATCCTGGACACACTGCAACAGATTTTAATAATCATCGTGGCGACAAAATTCCCGACCAAACAGCAGGTGTAATTGTAAAATATGCAACAATTGACAATGACGGGCCAAATGGAAAATTTTTTAACGAAGACGGAGAAATGCCGTGGTAGAAAAACAATGAACCGCTAACAACAGTTACAAGAAATCGGAGGTTCAGTAGTTTAATAATGCTTTGTGTCCCGAAAATCTGGATTCTGTGATGGCATACATTTTAGTGCTTCGAGATCGCCAAATTCTTATAGCTGTAAAACGTTATGCCTAATTTAACAACATCATGTTAAAAAAGAATTTAACAAATTGAAAGAGAAAATATGAAAGTAAAAGTTTTAATTATAGTTTGCTTGTTTGCAACAAATCATCTAATGGGTCAAAATATGGAAAAAATGAATTGGCTTAACGAACCCGAGTCTTGGGAAGTTAAGGATGGAAATTTAAAAATGAAAGTAACACCAGAATCGGATTATTGGAGGAAAACACATTATGGATTTACAGTTGATGATGGGCCATTTTATTACACAACAAGAGGTGGCGAATTTGAAGTATCAATGAAAATTTCTGGAGATTATAAAACTCGATTTGACCAAATGGGACTAATGTTAAGAATTGACGAAGAACATTGGATAAAGACAGGAGTAGAATACGTTGATGGCGTTTATAATTTTAGCACAGTAGTTACAGACGTACATAGTAATTGGAGCGTAATTGAATTAAGTGGAAAGCCAAAGTCAATATGGATAAAAGCGACTAGAAAAATAGATGCTGTTGAAATATATTATTCTTTAGATGGTATTAAATACAATATGACTAATGTAGCTTATCTTTCGGACAACAAATCTGTAATGGTTGGTATGATGGCTGCAAGTCCTGATGGAAATGGTTTTGACGCATTATTTGAGGAATTTAATATTAAACATTTACCTGATACCAGGCGAAAAGAATGGCTGAAAAATAATAAAGAATAACTAGTGTTTTTAAATTGAAATCGAAAAAAAACTAAACAATAGGGTATATAAAAAAAGAGCGAGTATAGTGCTAAATCGAAATGACGAGCATGTTGAAAAACATAATTTATAAACAGTAAATTATACATTTTTAGCCGCTACTTTTTATATACTCAACGGTAGCTGCAAACGCCCCGAACCGTATTACCAATATTAAACAGATAGACTATCGAACAGACAGACGAAATATTCAGACACTTTGAAAAGTATATAAAGCTAAGCAACACTTTAGAAAGTGAACTTGCTAAAAGAATTATATTCAAGACTTTTAAAAAGGGTAAACTTGTTCATAATGCAGACACAATTTGCACTAAAAGTTACTTTATCCAAAAGGGACTTTTGCGAACTTATTTTTTAAAAGATGGAAAAGAGATAAGTGAATATTTTTGTAGTGAAGCCGAATGGGTAAATTCGCCACGTAGCTTTATGCAAAGACAACTCGACATTTATTATATTGACGCAATAGAAAATACCGATGTTTTTTGCTTACATGTAAACGACCTTGTATTTCTGTTAGAAAATTTCCCCGAGATGGAACGTTACGCTCGCCTTTCTATGGGTACGGTTTTTGGACATTTAATAGAAAGAATAACATCTTTAAGATTTACAACCGCAAAAGAAAAATACGACCATTTTTGCTCAACCTATCAAGATATTTATGGTCGTATTCCGTTGGGAATGATAGCAACTTATTTAGGCATCACACAAGAAACTTTGAGCAGAATTAGAGCCGAAAAGTGATTTTTTGATATAGGTCAAAATTTATGACGATTAAAAGTTTCAGTTTTACGTTTCAAACGCAATACTTAAAAAATGCAAAACTTAAAACACATCATTTTTGGACTTTTCCTAGTTATCTCGTCCAACTCATTTTCTCAAATAAAATTAGCAACGCCAAATGTCGAGAGTAAATTATATCTCGGAAACAGTAACAATCAACCTTTAATTGTTGGACTTGGTGGTTCGGAAGGCGGCAATGCATGGACAAGCGACTATTGGAAAAAAACAAGAGATCAATTTATTGAAAAAGGCTACGCCTTTTTAGCCATTGGTTATTTCGGAGCTAAAGGAACACCACAATTATTAGAAAAAATTGCTATTGAAGATGTTCATTATTCCATTGAAGTTGCAGCCAAGAACAAGAAGATAAACACAAGAAAAATTGCTATTGTTGGTGGTTCAAGAGGTGCAGATTTGGCATTACTTTTAGGAAGTTATTACAAAAACATTAAATGCGTTGTTGGCTTAGTTGCAAGCAATGTTACTTTCCCAGGCAACACAAATCACTTTACTACATCTACCTGGACATATCAAAAAAAAGAATTACCATTTGTGCCTGTAAATGAAGAAGCAGTTCCTTTTTTGATGAAAGGAGATTTAAGAAGTACATTTGTAACAATGCTGAAAGACACAATAGCAGAAGAAAAAGCCTTGATAAACGTTGAAAATATTAATGGACCAATTCTATTGATTTCGGCTACAAAGGATGAGATTTGTCCTTCTACACCAATGTGTGAAAAGATAATTACAAGGCTAAAAACTAATAAGTTTAAATATTATTTTGAACACGTTGCTATTGAAGGAGGACACACAGAACCATTAAAACATTTTGATTTAATTTTTAATTTTTTGGAAACCAATTTCGCAAAGAAATAGGTGAACGAAAAAACGCTTGCAGCTAACAAGGGTTTGGCAAAACGAGTGCAGAAGTGCAAAATTGAACATTTGTGTTATATTTAAGATTTGTACCTTGAAATCCCTTTATTCGCAAGCCCAAAAACGTTAGCTGGAAGCTTAAAAAAATGCTAGAACCCAAGAAACAATCAATGAAAAATAAAAAAGAGATTAATGGATAAAATTAATTTATTGGTTACAATCTCTGTAATAACAATGTTCATTTCATTATTTCTAGCATTATTTTTATACACAGTCAAAACAGAACATAAATTAAGTAATCGTCTTTTTGCGTTTTTTCTCGCTTTAACTGCAATTGATATGATTGGGAATACAAACTCATTGTTTGATATTTCGTTAAATGTTAGAGTTTTTATAAGTTCATTTTTTTTCTTACAACTTCCCACTTTTTATATATATGTCTTATCGGTCTGCTATTCTGATTTTAAGCTCAAACCAAAACATTTAGTTCACAGCATCGTTTTTTTAATAGCAAATTTAATCTTGTTACCCCACTTTTATACTGTCGACCTGAATTCTAAAATCCTTTTTCTCGAAAAAAGTAGTAGTATGCCAGAAATACAGTTTAATCATGTTTTAATGCACATTCAAACGTTGTTTTACATCGTTGCAGCTTTTATGATATTGAGAAAAGCAAGGAAAATATATCTTGAAAATTATGCGGGAGCAAGTATCGAATCACTTAATTGGTTATTTCAATTTACCTTTGCATTGTCAGCCTTTTACTTCATTGCGCTAGTAAAAAACATATTTAAGTTTACAGCATATCCTAACATTTCCGAAGGGCTAAAAATTGGACTGCTGGTATTTGAATTCTTCATCATTTTTTGGTATTTATATAAAGCATTAAATAATCCCAGTTTATTCAGGAATATTGATTCAAAATTAAAACTGGTTTCTGATATTATCTCTGAAGAGAAAAAAATCGAACCTGAAACTTTAAACAAAGATCTTTTGAGATTAAAGAAATATATGGCTGATAAAAAGCCATTTCTTGATCCTGCTTTGACGATTCAGGATATTTCAAATTCTTTAGGTATTCCAGTTCGTGAATTGTCGGTTTTAATTAATCATCAGTTGGGTCAGCATTTTTATGATTTCGTGAACACGTACCGCATCGAAAATACAATGGAAATTATGAAAGATTCATCAAGTAAAGTCACAGTTCTTGAGATTTTGTATGAAGTTGGTTTTAATTCAAAATCTTCTTTCAATACTGCTTTTAAAAAACACACCGGAAATACGCCAACTGATTATCGTAAAAGCCTTAAAAACAAATAGTTGTAATTACTCGTACTTTTTACTTTAACTATTCGTACCAATTTTTTAAAAAAAATGTGGACGAATACATCCATTCGGTCGCATAAGTTTCAATTCTTCTACAAATTTGTATCGAAATAATTTATTAACACAAAATAAACGATACAATGAAAACTTCATTAAAAATTTTAGCAGCGCTTTTGGTAAGCCACCTATCTTATGGACAAGACATTTCTAAAAAGATTGATTCTATAATAAATACGAATTATCAAAATAATCCTGACGTTAGCATTAGCGTAGGTTTCGTTAGCAATAATAAAGCATATTTTACAGCGTACGGTAATTTGAGCAAGGATAGTCAGACTAAAGTTGACAAAAATACGCTATTCGAAATTGCCTCAATTACTAAAATTTTAACTTCAAATTTAATTGCACAGGCAGCTATTGAGAATAAAATAAAACTAGAAGATTACATCGATAACTATCTTCCGAAAGCCTATATTTTAAATAAAAATCTCAAAAACAAAATCAAGATTTCCGACTTGGCTTCTCATCAATCTGGTTTGCCTGATATTGATTTTGGAAAGTTAATAGCGATTAATCCACAGCAGCCTTTAAACAATGTAACGGAAGAAACATTAAATAAAATAATCAATAATTGTACTGGTCTAGATGATTATGGTAAATACCGTTATTCTACAATTGGCTATACTTTACTAGGGCAAATATTAGAAAAAGTATATGGCAAAAGCTATGATGAAATTATTAAAAGCAAAATAATAAATCCATTAAAAATGACCAATACTTTCACTAAAGACTTCGATGTAAAAAACAAAGTAGTTGGTTACAACCCTGACGGAGGTGCTCAAGAATTCTTTAATTGGAATGTTACAGCACCAGCTGGATTAATAAAATCTAATGTTTTTGATATGGTTAAATACCTGAAAGCAGTTTTAAACAATGAATCAGCAATAGGAAAAGCCGCTATTGTGACAGAAAAAATCTTCTATAAGGATGAAAAAAGAGAATTAGGATTAGGCACAAACATCATGACGGATGAAAAAAATACACTTTATCAGAAATCAGGTGATTCTATGGGGCAATCTTCAATTATATGTTATGATAGAGCTAAAAATTGGGGAATTATTATATTGATAAATCAAAGAAACTCAAAAATTAGAAATACATTGTTGGATGAAATTTATAATTCCGTTTTGAAATAAATAAAAACCAGCAGATAACATCGGTTTTGCGAGATTGCGAAATGTGTGGTAATTTCAAGTTTATCTTTCGCAAGAATTTTATCTTAGCAGAAAAATCTTGGTGACGAACTTCGCAACCTCGCAAAGCCGCGAAACTGTTAGTGGTCATTGTAACGGACGACACAACTGATAAGGGTTATGACGCAATACAAATGAAACAAAATGATAGAAGAACAATTAAAAAAACAGTTTCAACAAATCGAAAACAACTTCAACATTGCAGTAATTTCTAACAAAGTTGACGAAATTAAAAAATGTATCACAAGCGACTGGGTTCTCGTGGATAGTCAAGGTGGAATTATTCCACAAGAAGGTTTTTTCAAAGTTCTTGAACAAGGCTCTCTAACTCATTCGACAATGACAAAAGAAATTTTGAGAGTAAAAGTTTATGGAGACATTGCATTAGTAACAGGACGTGGACAAAATACTGGAACCTGGCAAGGACAACCATTGGAAGCAGACGAATGGATTACTGATGTTTATAAGAAAGAAAATGACCAATGGCTTTGTGTGTTAACTCACCTTACGCCTGTAAAAAAATAGCTTGACAAATGGTAACTATTGACACTTTTAGAAAATTGGCACTTTCGTTTCCAGAAGCTACAGAAGAACCTCATTTTGAAAAAACTTCATTTAGAGTAAAAAAGAAAATCTTTGCAACTTATGACGGATTAAAGGAAAGAGCTTGTATCAAATTATCTGAAATTGACCAAGATGTTTTTTCCTCTGCCGATAAAGCAATTATTTTTCCTGTTGACAATAAATGGGGCAAACAAGGGTGGACACTAATTGAAAAGAGTAAAGTTAGTGAAGAAATGTTTGTTGACGCATTGACAACAGCATATTGTGAAGTTGCACCTAAAAGACTGGCTGACCAAATTAGACCAAATGACAACGATTATAAACAATGAACCGCTAACAGCCCTTTACCCAGAAGGCGGGGGTTTCGTGTTACAAAGACAGTTTAGAGAATTGCATTTGTAATTATATTTGGCATTTGTGCAAAATAGAACATTTGCGCTTTTATTTCCCTCAATTCGCCAAGCTGCAAAACGTTAACTGCAACCTTAACAGACCAACATCTAACTAACAAAATTCAAATTATTTGTCATTTGACAAATTTAACAATAAGACACTTGCTAACTTGCGACAATGGTAAATCTGATAAATTATTTGCTTCAATTTGGACAACTGAACCAGCAACAAATTGACCTGATAAAAAGCAAAGCGAAAGTAATTGAACTAAAAAAAGAAGATTATTTTTCCGAAGCAGGGAAAATTGCCCGGCAAGTCGCATTCGTTGACGATGGTATTTTACGAGTTTGCTATTACAATAATAAAGGCGAAGAAATTACAAGGTATTTTATAGATGAAAATAATTTTGCAGTTGACTTAAATAGTTTTTCTTACCAAATTCCATCTTCTGAATATGTGCAGGCAGTTACAGACTGCAAACTTTTCGTTTTCTCGGCAGACGCATTAAAAGACTTATCAGTTACAATCATCGCCTGGGACAGCATAATTAACGCAATCACAGCAAAATCATTAATTGAAAAAGTAAATCGAATTAGTCCAATGCTTGCAGAAGACGCAAAAGCCCGGTACATAAGTTTTCTTGATAAATTCCCCCAGCTTGCAAACAGAATACCACTTTCATTATTGGCTTCGTATTTAGGAATTACACAATCTTCATTGAGCAGAATAAGAAAAAATATCAGGTAATTCACTTTTTGCCATTTGGCAAATATTGTCAAGAATTATGTTGCGAGTTTTGCAGTATAATTTAAACTTAAAATAGAATGACAACATTTCCACAGACTAAAATCATAATGACTATTGACGCACCTATTGAAAGTGCTTTTAATTACATTGTTCCTGTTGAGTTACCACACATTTTTAAGAAACACAAAAATCTGCCTGCAATTATAAAGACAGATGAAAAAGAAAAGTGGTTTAAAGCAGGTTTAACAAGAACTGTTTATTTTGAAGACGGTTCAACTTCAAAAGAAACACTTTTGACAGTTGTTCCTCACACTTCATTTTCATACAGAATTGAAGATTTTACTTCTCAACTTCGGTTTTTAGCAAAAAGAATTGAAGGCGATTGGATATTTACCGACCTTGGTAATGAACAAACCAAAATTGAATGGACTTATAAAATAGTCCCAAAAAGCTTTTTTGCTCGGGGTGCGATAAACTTATTCCTTTTGAAAAATATAAACGGACTTTTGAAAAACGCATTGACAATTCTAAAGACAGACTTGGAGAAAGCGGACGAAAGAAAGGGTAGTAGGTAACAGCAGCAGAAAGGAAAGACAAATTGAATAAAAGCTCAACCGCTAAAAGCAAATTTAAAAAAATGGCTGATGGTGGTTTAACTTAATTTATCAGTTATTTATTTAATTTAGTAAGGTGCGACGATGGTACTGCAAGCAATGCCACTTGTATACAAATTTTTAAATCATTACCTGCAATATGAAAAAATCGACAAAGAAAATATTAACGCTACTGTTTTGTTTCCTTATTTCTATCTCTTGTAAATCGCAGCAAAAAAATGAAATTAATAAAATAACTCAATTTGAAAGACAAATTGATTCTTTGCGAACAGCGTATAAAATTCCAGGAATTAGTGTAGGAATTTCTATTAATGATTCAATACAACTAATTAAAGGTTTTGGACTTGCTAACGTTGAGCAAAAAATTCCAATGACAGGAAATACACCTTTGCGTATTGCATCATTGACCAAACCTATTTTTTCAACAATCTTTATGCACCTGACTGAGAAAGGAAAATTAGATTTGAATTGGAAAATTAAAGACCATTACCCAGATTACCTTGAAAGTTGTACACGAAGACTACGATATTTTAATCGAGAAATGCCAGAATACTCTTTTTTCTTAAATCAGTATTATCCTGAGCGTAACGATATTTTATTAAAGCACCATCTATCCCATACAGCTGAAAACATTCCCGGAACAGCTTATAAGTATAATGGATTACTATACGGAATGCTCTCTGAAGTAGTAGAGACGGCTACAAATCAAAAATTTGATAAATGGGTGGATAGTTTGGTAATTAAGCAACTTAATTTACAAAATTCAGCTTCTTCACAATTAGATAGCTCAAAAAAAGACATTTTGGATCACATTGCTTTGCCTTATAAAATTAATGATAACGGAAATTTCGAAAGAGTTGACTTTCCTGACATGGAATTAAACGCTGGAGCTGGACTTGTTTTTTCAGCCTATGATTTATTGCTATTTGACAAAGCTTTTAACAATAACAGCATTATCTCTAAAGAAAGTAAAGAGAAAGTATTAACATCATTTATATTAACAGACAAAACCTTTGCGCCTTATGGTTACGGCTGGTTTTTACAGAAATATAAAGGATACACTTTGGTTTGGCACTATGGCTTACAACCAAACGCATATTCGGGATTATACCTTAAAGTTCTTGAAAAGAATTTGACTTTAGTGATTTTAGCAAACAGCCAAAATTTAAGTGCTCCTTTTGATTTAGGTAAAGGAAATGTTTTGAATTCGAAATTTGCAACGGCATTTTTAGACGAATTCTTCGAAAAAAAATAAAAATACTGCAGGTAATTGAGGGTATAAGAAATAGCGGGTTCATTGCTAAATTTAAGGTCTATAGTTTTAATAGATTTCTTTACCAAAACGAGAGTGAAGTGTTTTCAAATCCGCTATTTCTCGAACTCGCAAAACGTTAGCAGTTAGTGAAAAATGACTCTCTAACATTTAAAAATGATCAAAAAAAATCACAATGAAAAAAATAGGGGATAGCAACTTTAAAAGACTTATTGGTATTTGGAAAACCACCGGAGAAATAAAATCAGGAAAAGAAAATCTGAAATTGATAGGAATTGACAGTTACGAATTAATCCTTGACGGTAATTTTATTTTGCATAAAGCAGACGTAAAAATGGGTAACGATAAAAGTGAAACGTTTGAAATAATAAGATTGGATAATTCATTAGAAAAGGCAAAAATGCAATACTTCAATTCTAAAGGCGAAGATGGTATGATGTGGAGTTCTATAATCAATAATGAATTTAAGATCGAAGGAGATGGTTTGAAATTTATTGGAACAATTAACGAAGAAAACTCAATAATAATTGGCAAATGGTATATTCAGACAGAAAATACAGAATGGATAGAATTTATCGACTTAAATCTTGAAAAACAAAATAACATGGTATGAGAAAGGTAATTGCAGCATTTAATATGACACTTGATGGTGTTTGCGATCATACAACTGGTATTCCTAGTGAAGATTTACATCAACATTATTCTGATCTATTAGATAATACAGGAGTTATTTTATATGGAAGGATAACCTACGAACTTATGCAGTTTTGGAAAACGATATTGCAAAATCCTTCTGGTAAAAAATCGATGGACGACTTTGCAATTTCAATAGACAAAGTTCCAAAACTTGTTTTCTCCAGCACATTAAAAGACACAAATTGGGACAGTGCAGAACTTTCAGACATACCGCTTAACGAAAAAGTATTAGAACTTAAACAACAATCGGGTAAGGACATTTCGGTGGGAAGTAGAAGTTTAATTATTCAATTATTAAACAGCAATCTTATAGACGAGTTTCAAATTTGTGTTCATCCTATTATCGAAGGTAAAGGACTAAAACTATTTGACCAAATAAAGGATAGGATTATGTTGAAACTCATTAAGACAAAAATTTTAAAATCTGGTTCAACAATATTTTATTATGAGCCGACACGACAGGAAAAAATTGAAAACAATGGCTAATCAAACAATTAACCTAAATAGTGAAGTAACTGACTTTTTGGAAGAACTAAATCATCCATTAAGAAAAGAAATTGAATTTTTGCGAAATGTTATTTTATCAGCAGACAACAATTTATCCGAAAATATTAAATGGAACGGACCGAATTATTGCTTTAACAAAGATGACCGAATTACTATGAGAATTCAGCCAACAACCACTAAGCAAATTCAACTTATTTTTCATAGAGGAGCAAAGAAACAAGAGCAACCGATTGACAAAATGATTGCAAATAAGAGTAAAATGTTAGTTTGGAAAGAAAATGACAGAGCAATAGCTTCATTTAAAAATAGGCAAGACATTGAAAACGGAAAAGTTGCGTTGACAGAAATTATAAAACAATGGATTATTGTAACGAAATAAAACAACGAACCGACAACATGCGTTTAGGAAAATGGGGGAGGAAGTGCTGAATTGAGCATTTTTATTTCAATTTCCTCCACTTCGCCAAGTCCCAAAACTTTAGGGATCATTGGAAACGACACTACATAAACATTTATCACATAAATAAGCAGTAAATATGGACAGTAATAATTTGAAATATTCAGAAGCACAAATGCAAATCAGGAAGTCAATTTCAGAAGTTTTCCAAGCATTTATTGATCCAGAAATAACTAAACATTTTTGGTTTACAAATAGTAGTGGAAAATTAGAAGTTGGTAAACCCGTATCTTGGACTTGGGAAATGTATAACTTCTCGACAGAGGTTATTGCAACTGAAATCTTGAAAAACAAAAAAATCAGTATTGATTGGTTTACAGCTGATCTACCTACTAAAGTTGATTTTGAATTCAAACCTTTGAAGGATGGGACAACTTTTGTAAAAATAAAACATTACGATTTTAACAAGATTGGAGACGAGCTTATTGAGGCTCTTAAAGACTCAACAGGTGGTTTTACAATTGTTTTAGCAGGACTAAAAGCATATTTAGAACATAATATTGAATTAAATCTAATTGCAGATAAATTTCCAAAAGAAATTGCTCAACACGGAAACTAGATTTACAAAGAAATTACTGCTAACAGCAAATTTGCAAAAAATGGATAATTGTTGTTTATGTTATTTAATCACTTATTTACTTAATTTAGAGCAGTATGGCAATGGTTTTGCATTAGTGTCATTTCTGCAAAAATTTTTCAAACTTTAACGGTAATTAAAAAGAAAGTCAATATCTACTCATGAAATATTTTTTAATTCTACTTACTCTAACCTCCTTAAACTTAAAAGCACAGACAGATTTGAATTTCAACAAAAGATTTGTTGAATGTGAAGACAAATGGGTAGCTTTTCAAATCAATAAAGACAGTTCTTATAATTATGGCTTTATTTATATCGACCCAACTGCTGGTTTAACTTTAAACTTTGAAGGGTCTTTTAAAATTAATTCTAACTTTAAATTTATCCCTAAAAAACTTGACAAAACCAGCATGAAAGTTAGGCTTCAAGCGAATAATGTAAAAGTTGCATTAATTCCGGAAGGTAAGCTGGAAGAACTAGAAGTAAAAATTATTCCAGATTGGTTAAAGTTATATAAATCAGATAGTAATTCAATTCAAAGACTCTATAATTTGGGTTATATGTACAATGGGTGGAACGAATGCTCAAAAGGATTAACTTTTCTTTTAAAAGCTAATGAAATTAATTCCGAATTTAAAGGCTTGGCTGTTGAATTAGCATTCTCATATAATTGTCTAGGAGATTATGAAAAGGCAGTTAAAGTATTGCAGAAAGCACTTTCAACAAATCCTACAGATGCTTATGTCAATAAAGAATTGATTTATGCACAACTAAAATCTGGCAAATTAGAAGATGCTTCGAAAAGCTGTAAAGAAGCATTAGCTATTTGTAAAGACACAAGTTATAATGGAGAAAATTGTTATAATTTATTATATACTTTTTACGAAAAAAAAGACAAAGAAAATTTCTCAATATGGTTAGAAGAAACTAAGAAATGGAGTTCTTCGAATGCGGAATTAACTAAAAGTATAAAAACAATGGAAAACAACATATGAAAAAATACGGCTACTAATAGCAAATTTGCACAAAATACATGATTGTAGTTTACGTTAATTCATGAGCTAATTAATTATTTTATTGCTATAATACAATGGCTCTGCATTAACACCGTTTCTTTACAAATTATCAAATCTTCAAGTTTTACAAGTTATAGTTTAACTAAACCAACTTCTCTCTAAAAAATGCAATGGTTCGTTGCCATGCTAGCTCCGCTGCAGCTTTATCATATCTGGGCGTAGTGGTATTATGGAATCCATGATTAACACCTTCATAAAAATGCGTTGTATATTCTACTTTATTTGCTTTTAGTGCGGTTTCATAAGCTGGCCAACCTTCATTAACCCGAGTATCAAGTGCTGCATAATGAATTAAAAGAGAAGCTTTTATTTTTGCGGTTTCTTCTGCTGTAGGTTGTCCACCATAAAAAGGTACAGCGGCTTTAAGTTCTGGTACATTCACTGCCATCTTGTTAGCTATTCCTCCACCAAAGCAGAAACCTACCACTCCAATTTTACCATTGCAATTTTTATGGTTTTTTAAATAATCAAACGCAGCGATAAAATCTTCCAGCATTTCATTACTGTTTCGCTTTTTTTGCATTTCACGTCCATCATCATCGTTTCCGGGATAACCTCCAAGCGGAGTCAGCGCATCTGGGGCAATACTTATAAAACCATGTAATGCAGTTTGGCGTCCAACATCTTCTATGTAAGGATTCAAACCACGGTTTTCATGCACTACAATTACACCTGGTAATTTTCCTGATAAATCTTTTGGGATTGATAACAACGCTTTTATACTACCACCGCCTTTAGGAGAATCATATTTAATATAATCAGAATTAATCCTTGGGTCGTCTGTAGCCACTAAAAGTGTATTCACATAATCAGGAGACATAAAACTTAATAGAGAGCCAACTGTAAGTCCGCCAATAGCATAGATCGAAAGTTTCTCTACAAATTGCCGTCTATTGAGTTTATTATGGGCGTAATCATCATATAAATCGAAAACTTCTTGGTTGATATCTTCTTTCTTAAGAGGCTGCATGGTGTTTGTATTTAAATATTAAACAAGTTAATAAATAAATACGCTTGGTGTTTAATTTTAGAACAAAATTAGTATTTATATAAGAATTGTTACTTTCAATTCATTTGGAATAAATAAAAGATTAAATAACGCTAAATTTTTAATTTACATCAATCCCCAAAACTTGGTTAAATTTGCCAGTCAATTTAAAAATATGTCATTTTCTTCACTCGGTTTACCACAATATCTTTTAAACAATCTTGAACAAAATAATCTGCTAACTCCAACTCCAATTCAAGAACAAGCCATTCCAGCTATATTAAATAATAAAGATGTATTGGGAATTGCCAAAACAGGTTCGGGGAAAACAGCAAGTTTTGTATTACCCATACTTGCTAATTTAGAAAAACAACCAAAACTAAAAGACAGACATATTGCGGTGTTGGTTTTAGTACCCACAAGAGAATTGGCTTTACAGGTTAATGATGTATTTGAAACTTTTAGCAAAGCGCTTCCTTTTACTTTTAAAACTATGGCTGTTTATGGCGGTACATCTGTAAATGTACAAATGAAAACCATGAGCAATGTTAATATCCTAATTGCAACTCCGGGTAGATTGCTAGATTTAATTTCGACAAATGCAGTTCATTTAAATGAAGTAAAAATATTTGTAGTTGATGAAGCTGATAAAATGCTCAATCTCGGATTCAAAAAAGAACTGGATGAAATTATTTCATTATTACCAACAAAGAAGCAAAACCTTCTTTTTTCAGCTACATTAAACCCCAATATAGAAATCATAAAGCGTGTGATGTTGAATGACCCTTTAATTATTCACATTGCTTCAGATGAAAATAGTGTTGAGCTAATTAATCAAACCGCTTATGCTGTTTCTCCTGAAAAAAAAGGACCTTTATTAAGACATCTTATCGATACGAAAAACATGCAACAGGTTTTGATATTTACTTCTTCAATTTTTGATGCCGATGCAGTTGTTAATAAGTTAAATAAAAATAATATTAAGGCTAAAAGCATTCATGGTAAAAAAAGTCAGTTTGCTAGAACACAAGCCTTATCTGATTTTAAAGAAGGTAAATTGAAAGTTTTGGTTGCCACCGATATTCTATCCAGAGGGATTGATATTAAATTTCTTCCCTTTGTTATTAACTATGATTTACCACGCTCTCCTAAAGATTATATCCATAGAATTGGAAGAACTGGGCGTTCAGAAAATCCAGGAGAAGCTATTTCTCTAATAACTCCAGAAGAGGAACATCATTTTAAGGTAATTCAAAAGAAAATGAAAATGGAGATTGAGTTGATTGATGCGAAAGATTTGAAATTTTAATGTTTCTTAACTATTATTTTAATGTTTTGTGTGTAAAGTCTAAAACTCAAAACAGCAAAAAATTCATACTTTTATAATAAGAATTTATGTGGATTTAATGATGAAAGTTTCTTTATATAAAGCCGAATATTTTTCCGAAAAAGGCTAATTTTAAAGTACATAGTTAACAACTTCAAAATGGATTGTTTAAGAGAATCTCATATTTAGTGTGCAGAATACGACATTAAAAATATTAAAGAAACTATTGAGCGTCTAAAAAGTAATAACAAAAGAAACTGAAAGTAAATAAAAAAAATTAGCAATAGAATATAGACCTATTAGAAATGAACAGAAGAAATCTTTTAAAAACCCTAAGTATCTCTCTAGGAGCAACTGTGATTAGCACAGATGTAATAGGGCCATTGGTGATCATTCTTTTATCTATAATATCCCAGCCAATAAGTCGCATCGCCCTCAAGACAAAGCTATTACTGTAATTACAATTGGAGCTGGAAACAGAGGAATGATTTATGGAAGTTTTGCAGCAAAATTCCCTCAGGAAATGGATATAATAAGCGTTGCAGAACCGGTGAAATATCGGAACGACAGATATGCTAAAATCCATAATATTGAGGATAAAAACAGATTTGATACTTGGGAAGATGTTTTCAAAAAACCAAAATTTGCAGACGCAGTAATTATCTCTACACCTGATAATTTACATTACGAACCCTGCATGAAGGCGCTAGAAATGGGATATGATATTTTATTAGA